>NZ_JADOUF010000001.1:4800000-6000000 GCF_015751905.1 Longispora fulva | reverse complement strand
ATGTCAGATCCTTCCCCGGTCGTGGGCAAGCCGTCGAGCGGCGAGTCCGCGCGCCGGCCGGAACTTTCGCCGGTCGTGGGCACGTCGGATCGAGGGTCAGGCACCGGTCGGCACCGGTCGGATCACCCGTCAGTCGTGGACATGCCTTCAGGGCGGCAGGCCGGGGCAATCCAACGGCGTCGGTGGCGTGCCCGGGCGGGTTCCCGCTGGCCCGGGGCGCGGTCACGACCGGGGAGGGGTGCCGGGCGACCGCCCGACGGCCTGGGGCGATCCCTGCCGGCGCTGGGGTCGGTGACGGCGGAAGGCCGGCTGCTGGCGGCGTGGCGGCTCGCGGAGCGTACCGGCGCGCCACTTGCCGACACTCTCGACCTGGTGGTGCTGGATCTCCGCGAGGAGCAGTCCCGCCGGGCCGGGACCGCGGCGCAACTGGCCGGCGCCCGCGCCACGATGGCCATCCTCACAGCGCTGCCCGCCATGGGCCTGGCCCTCGGGTACGCGATCGGCGGCGACCCCCTGGCCGTGCTGCTGCACACCCGGTTCGGCGCGGTGTGCGCCGTGCTCGCCCTGCTGCTCCAACTGCTCGGCCTGACCTGGGCGGACAGGCTGGTGCGCCATGCTTCGGCGTAACGCGGCCCGTGACAGGCTCCGCCGGATCTGCCCGCCCGGGGTCGAGGCGTCGACCGTACCGGTGGCCGCCCGGGTCGCGGCGGGGCTCGCGGCCGGCGCGGTGACCGCGCTGCTCGTCGGCGGTTGGGTCGGGCTGGCCGTGGGGGTGCCGGTCGGGGCGGTGGCCGCGCGGACCGTGGCGGGGCTCGAGCCGGCGGCCAGCCGGCGGATCCGGCTACGGATGCTGGCCGACGCGCCCTTCGCCGCGGACCTGTTGAGCACGGTGCTCAGGTCCGGGGCACCGCCGTCCAGCGCGGCCGGGGCTGTCGGAGCCGTCCTCGGCGGTCCCCTGGGCGACCGGCTCACCCGGGCCGCCGCGGACCTGCGGTCGGGGCGGGTGCCGGCCGACGCCTGGGCGCGGCTCGCGGACACCGTGCCGGGGGCGCGGATCGCGGCCGCCGCGGTGCGCAGCAGCGAGAGCGGCGGGGCGTTCGCCGTCGGCCTCGAACGCCTCGCGCTCGAACTCCGGGTCGAGCGGAACGCGGCATCCACGGCGGCCGTCCAGCGGGTCGGAGTGTTCATTGTGCTGCCGCTCGGGCTGTGCTTCCTGCCGGCATTCGTACTCGCGGGCCTCGCCCCCGTGGTTTTCACGATTTTTGGTCAGTTTCTCCGATGAAAGGAAATGACATGAGGGCACTAATTCGCCGGGTAATCGGTCGATTTCGAGGCGACGACGGAATGACCACTGCGGAATACGCCGTCGGGACCATAGCGGCCGTGGCGTTCGCGGGCCTGTTGTTGAAGGTGGTGACATCGGGTGGAGTACAGACCGCGTTGAATGCCCTGATCGAAAGGGCGCTCCGATGAGGTGGCTCGCGCGCGGGCGTTCCCGGCTGGCCGGCGACCGGGGTTCCGCGACCGTCGAGCTGGCTGCGTGCCTGCCGGTCGTGGTCCTGTTGCTGCTCGGGGGCTTGACGGCGGTATTGGCGGTGCTTGGCCAGGTGCGGTGCGTGGACGCAGCCCGGGAGGCCGCGCGGGCTCAGGCCAGGGGCTCCGGCGGGGTGGAAGCCGGTCGTCGGGCAGCGCCCGGGGCGTCGATCACCGTGACGCGGAGTGCGGAATCGGTAAGGGCCAGGGTCGTCCTCGTCGTCCGCCCGCTCGGCCGGCGCCTGCCCGGGGTCACGGTCAGCGCCGAGGCGGTCGCTGCCCTCGAACCGGGCGAGACCCGGTGACCGCCCGGCCGCCTCGAAAACGGCTCCGCGACCGGTTCGGTGGAGCCGGGGGCCGCGAGCGCGGTTCGGCCTCGCTGATCATGCTGGGGATCGGCTGTCTGCTCGTGCTGCTGTCGTCCTTCGCCGCAGCCGTCGGTGCGGCGGTGGTCGCCCGGCACCGGGCCGGAGCAGCGGCCGATCTCGGGGCGCTCGCCGGGGCCCGGTACGCGATCGAGGGGGCCGGGCCGGCCTGCTCGGCGGCCGAGGCGATCGTCGCCGCGAACGGCGCGCGGCTCGTCGGGTGCGCCCTGGACGGGTTGGACCTGGTCGTCACCGCCGAGGTGGTCCCAGCGTCGATCGTCCGCCGGGGCTCGGCCCGTGCGACAGCCCGCGCCGGCCCGCTCGGAGACGACGACGGCGACCAGGAGGATTCGCTCCGCGAGAACGGAAGTCACGAGGACGTGTTCCGCGATGCGATGGGTGGGGCCGGGACTCGATGGCTCACGCAGCGATGGTGGAAGCCGCGAAGGCCGGCCCGCGATGGCCGCCCGCCGCGGGACAGGAATGAGAACGGCGGCGGATCCCGAGCACGGCACGCCCTCGCTGGGCGGTGTCGTGTGCGGTCAGGCGACTGTGGCGAGGGCGGCGAGCACCGCGTCGAGCACCCGGACGGCGCCCGGTTTGGACAGGGGATCGTTGCCGTTGCCGCACTTCGGGGACTGGACGCACGACGGGCACCCGGCCGGGCACTCGCACGCGGCGATCGCCTGCCGCGTGGCGGTCAGCCAGTCGGTCGCGGCGGCGTACGCCCGCTCGGCGAAGCCGGCCCCGCCCTGGTGGCCGTCGTAGACGAACACGGTGGGCAGGTCGGTGTCCTGGTGGCGGGCGGTGGACAGCCCGCCGATGTCCCACCGGTCGCAGGTGGCGATCAGGGGCAGCAGGCCGATCGCCGCGTGCTCGGCGGCGTGCAGGGCGCCGGGCAGGTCCGCGGGCTCGATGCCGGCGACGGGGTCGCCCGTGATCGTGTACCAGACGGCGACGGTCCTCAACTGCCGCTCCGGCAGGTCCAGGGGCCGTTCGTCGATGACCTCCCCGCTGCTCAGCCGCCGGCGCTGGTACGCGACGACCTGGCTGGTCACGTCGACCTCGCCGAGGCTGAGCCGTACCGGGCCGGCGTCGATCGTGGCCTGTGTGGAGATGATGCGCAGTTCGGTGACGTCTCTGGCGTGGGTGCTCCAGTCCGGCTCCTCCGCCCGGACCAGCGCCGCGCCGTCGTCGAGGTCGAGCTCGTCGACGACGTAGGAGGAGCCCTGGTGCAGGTACACGGCGCCGGGGTGCACCTGGGAGTGTGCCGAGCCGGCGTCGATCGTGCCGAGCAGGCGACCGGTGCCCGTCTCGATCACGGCCACGGGTTCGCCGCCCGTGCCCCGCAGGTCGACGGTGGGCCGCCGGTGCCCTGTCCAGTACCACCCGGTGGGGCGGCGGCGCAACAGCCCGTCGAGCAGCTCCTCGCTCGCGCCGAACAGCGGCAGGTCCTCGGCGGTCAGGGGCAACTCGGCGGCGGCGCAGCACAGGTGCGGGCCCAGGACGTACGGGTTGCCCGGGTCCAGCACCGTCGCCTCCACCGGCCGGCGGAACAGGGCGTCGGGGTGGTGCACGAGGTAGGTGTCCAGCGGGTCGTCGCGGGCGACCAGTACGCACAGGGCCTCCTGCCCCGAGCGCCCGGCCCGGCCGGCCTGCTGCCAGAGGGAGGCGAGGGTGCCCGGGTACCCGGTGAGCAGCACCGCGTCGAGCCCGGCGATGTCCACCCCGAGTTCGAGGGCGTTGGTGGCCGCGAGCCCGACGAGTTCGCCGGAGCGGAGCGCCTTCTCGAGGGCGCGGCGCTCCTCGCGCAGGTAGCCGGCCCGGTAGGCGGCCACCTGGTCGGTGAGGAAGTCCAGTTCCGCGTCGCGGAGTCCGCGCTTGGCCATGGTCGCGACCAGCTCGGCCCCGCGTCGGGACCGGACGAACGCGAGGGTGCGCACTCCGGCGGCGACGAGGTCCGCGAGGAGGGAGGCGGTTTCGCGGAGCGCCGTCTTGCGGACCGGCGCGCCGTGTTCCCCGACAGCCGGGGCCTCGTAGGTGGGGGAGTCATCGTGGTGCTCGGGTGGCTCGACGGCCCACAGCTCCTCGGGGTGGTCGTCGCTGGGGCCGGGGCTCCAGAGTTCCCCGTCCTCGGCGGGCACCCGGGGCGTCACCGTGACGTGGCCGGCCCCGGAGGCGGACGCGTGGCCCGCCACAACACCATGCACGGTGACAGCGCCGGTCTGAGCCCCGGCCAGCGACAGGGAGCCTTCCCCGCCGAGGCCGACCCCGCCGACCCCGACGGCGCTGCCCACGACGCCGCTGGCCGGCCGGTCCGGAGACGCGGCCTCCCACGGATCAATTGCCCCGTGCCCTCTCCTGAGCACCGGCAGCAACGGCGGCTCCCACAACGCGAACGTCACCCCCGCCCGGGGCGAGGCGTCATCCGTCACCGCGACCACCGGCAACCCGGTCAACCGGGACGCCGACGCCGCCGGATCGCTGACCGTTGCAGAGGCCAGCACGAACGTCGGTGAGGTGCCGTACCGGGCGCACAGCCGCCGGAGCCGGCGGATCACGTGTGCGACGTGCGAGCCGAACACGCCCCGGTACGTGTGGCACTCGTCGATCACGACGTACTGCAGCCGGCGCAGGAACCCGGCCCACCGGGCGTGCTGCGGCAGCATCCCGTGGTGCAGCATGTCCGGATTGGTGAGCAGGAGTCGGCCGTGCCGGCGGAGCCAGTCGCGTTCGGCGCGGGGGGTGTCCCCGTCGTACACGGCGGCGGAGACGTCGAAGCCGGTCAGGGAGCGCAGCTGGTCGGCGGCGAGCGCCTTGGTGGGCGACAGGTACAGCGCCGTGGCGTTGGTGGCGAGCAGCCGGGACACGACGGGCAACTGGTAGGCGAGGCTCTTGCCGGACGCCGTTCCTGTCGCGATCACGACATGCCTGCCCTCCCAGGCGGCCGTGGCGGCTTCGGCCTGGTGCGCCCAGGGCCGCTCGATACCCCGGTCGGCCAGGGCGGAGAGCACATCTTCTGGTACGAAATCGGGCCACTGAGCTGGGCGTCCGCTCCTGGCTGGCACCCGCTCGACGTGGGTGACCAGACCGGTGCGTCCGCGCACCAGGCTGGCCAATACGTCAATCGCCGTCACTCATGCACTCTGACACATCCCGGAGGTGGTTAGATTCACCCATGGAGCTGTCGCTCGAAACCGAGGCTGTCGCGGACCGCACCCTGTTGAGGGTTGGCGGGGAGATCGACGTGTACACCGCACCGAGCCTGCGGGAGCGGCTGGTCGAGCTCGCCGACGGCGGGGCCCGCCACATCGTGGTGGATCTGGAGATGGTGGAGTTCCTGGACTCGACGGGGCTCGGTGTGCTGGTGGGAGGCCTGAAACGGGCCCGGGCCAGCGATGGGACCTTCGTGCTCGTCTGTGACCAGCCCCGGCTGCTGAAGATCTTCCGGATCACCGGGCTCGAGCGGGTGTTCGAGCTCTATCCATCGGTGGCCGACGCGCTGGCTGGAGCGCGGTAACCGGGATGCCGACGGTTCGGCTGCGTTTCTCACCGTCGCCGGCGCACGTGCGTACGGCGCGCCTGGTGGCGGTCGCCTGCGGCCGGCGCGCGGGCGTCGCCGTGGACCGGCTCGAGGAGCTGAAGCTCGCGGTGGGTGAGGCCTGCGCGCGGGCGGTCGCCCGGCACCGGCGGGGCAGCCTTCCCGACATGGTCCTGTTGGAGCTGGTGGACGACGCCGGCTTCGAGGTCCGGGTCCTGGACTACGCGCCGGCCGATCCGGGCAATCCGGACGACCCGGAGGAGACCGTGGTCGCCGAGGCCGGGATCGCGCTGTTGGCCGAGTCGGCGGACGTGCTCAAGGTGACGCCCGGTGCCGACGGGATCGGCAGCACGATCTCCCTGTGGTGGCCGACGGCGAACCACCGCTGACCACACCGCCACCGGCGCGGCTCAGCTTCCGATCGCGCCGTGCCGGACGAGCGTGAGCCCCGAGACGGGCTCCCGCACCCCACCGCGCAGCGCCGTGGCTCCCACTCTCAGGGTCGCCGGATTGTCGTAGTAGGTGCCGACGGCGTCGACGACGAGGTGCGTCGTACCAGTGAAGTTGAAGACGTTGAACGAGTTCTGCGCGCCGATCCGGGTGATCGCGGCATTCGGGATGATCTGGCCGAGGTACGGGTTGAGGTTGCTCACCCCCGGCCGGGCGATGCCGTTCGGCCACACGGTCAGGTATGTCTGCGCGGTAGGGGCGACGGCGGTCACGTTGAGCGCCAGCGCCTTCGTTCCGTTGGCGAGCAGCGCCGGCGGGGTGGCGATCGTCGCGGTGCCGCCTGAGGGGATCGCGGTCGGCGTGCCCTGGCCGATCCGGGAGTCGGCGACCCGGGTCGGGGTGATCGGGCTGAACAGCAGGCCGCCCGGCAGTGTTCCGTCGTCGAAGATGCCGACGATGTCCACGATCACGTGGGTGGTGGTCATCGTGTAGACCCCGATGGTCGGCAGGCCCTCCGACGCGCCGCACCGTTCGCAGGGCGCGGTGGGCACGATGGCCATGTTGGGCACGTTCGCGCCCCGGGTGTAGTTGAGCGTCGAGGCGTCCGGCAGGCCGGTCCCGATAACGCCGTCCCACGCGGTCAGGAAGCCCGGGCCGTCGGGTTCGGTCGCCGTGATGTTGACCGCGAGGGCACGGATGTGCGGGTCGATGGCGGTGCCGTAGCTGACGGGGAGGCGCAGGTAGTGGTCGGAGGCGAGCTTGGCGCCCCAGTCGGAGCGGCTGTCGAACAGGCGCTGCGGTTGGACCGGGAGCAGTTGGCCGCCGTTGCGGTACCCGTAGTCCAGGATGTCGTTGTTCTTGGCGTAGAAGCCGACGATGTCCGCGATGAGGTGGGTCTGGCCGGCCAGGTTGTACAGCTTGATCCTGCCGTCCCCTCCGACGGCGACGGTCACGGAGTTGGCTCCGGTCCAGCCCCGGACGACGTTGAGCGAGGAGGTGTTGGGCCGGGGCACGTCCGACGGGTACACCGTCACGAAGCTGTCCACGGTCGGTTCGGTCACCGTGACGTTCAGGACGACGGCGCCCACGCCGGTCGCGGGGATCTGGTTGGTGCCGGTCACCTGGAGGGTGATCGTGCCGTCCGGGCCGACCTTGGCGGCGGGTGCGCCGGTGCCGGACCGGGTGTCGAGGATCCGGGTCGGGGTCCGTGGGTGGTAGGTGCCGGTGGCGCCCACGACGGCGTTGACGGACAACGACACGGTGGCGGGGTCGGTCACGCTGTTGTTCGGCAGCTGGAGCAGCGCCGTCCGGTCGCCGACCGAGTGCGGGTTCGGCACGACGTCGACCGTGCAGCTGTGCCCGGGGGCCAGGGTCCGGCCCGAACAGTCGTCCGCCGAGATCGAGAACGCGTCCGGCCACTGACCGGCGATCGACGCCGTCCCGAAGGTGACCGCATGGATGCCGGAGGAGGTCACCGTGAGCGTCCGGGGCGCTCCGGTCCGGCCGATGTCCTGGCGGCCGAAGGTGAGTGCGCTCGTGCTGAGCGTGAGGATCCTCGGGTCCACCCCGTCGACGGTCAGCGGGACGACCTTCCGGCCGCCGACGGCGTTGTCGGGCAGCAGCAGCTGGGCCGACTGCTCGCCGAGCCTCATGGGGGACGGGGTCACGGTCACCGTGCACGTCTGGCCGTAGGTCAGTGTCTTGTTGGCGCAGGTGCCGCCGGTGACGGCGAACGCCGCCGGGCTGGCCCCGCCGAGGGTCGGGGTGCCGAACCGGGTGGGCTCACTGCCCGCGGCGGTGTACGTGACGGTCCTGCTCGTGCCGGGCTCGCCGAGGGCCTGCGGTCCGAACGTGAGCCCGGTGACGTCGGCGTTCGCTCCGGCGTAGCCGACGGTGGACCTCCACCGGAGTTCGCCCGTCAACGCGTCGGGCTGTGCGTCGCAGGGCAGGGAGAACGAGGCCGCGAACCCGCTGACCTGGTTCGCCGCGTCGCGGACCACCTCCTTGACCAGCAGGGAGCCGGGTACGCGCTGGTCACAGCCCCGCCCGTCGCCCTCGACCAGGGCCGTCGCGTAGGCGGGGTTGTTCTGGTCCTTCTGCACCACGTAGCTGGTGCCCGCGACCCAGGTGGTGCCCGCTGGCGGCTGGAGGATGGCCTGCCACACGTGGTCGGGGTTGTTGAAGGTGACGTAGAACCTGTCGTTCTCCCAGGACCGTCCGGCGATCGCCGCGTTGTTCCGGTCGAAGGCGAGGGTGCCCTGGAGCAGGGAGCCGCCAGCCCCGCCGTCGAGGATCAGGGCGTCGTAGGGGGCCGGTGGCAGTGTGGCCGCATTTGCCGGGACCGGTGCGACCACGACAGCGGCGGTCAGGGTGACGGCGGACAGCAGAACGGCGCGCATGAGCCGCAAGGAAACTCCCCGTGAGATTCGACAGAGGCGGACGTCAATAGCGAAGGCTAGTCATGCCGCCGCACCGGGGCAATGCCGATAACGGCGTTATGGTCGGGTGCATGCCGCTTCCCTTGCACATCACCGTCTGGGACCAGGGTGCGTCGGACGCGACCCCGGTGGTGTTCGTGCACGGCACCCTCAACTGGGGCACGCTGGCGTTTCAGGACCAGAGACCCCTTTCCCGGTACCGGCGGCTGCTCGTCCCCGACCGGCGCGGATTCGGGGCGAGCCCGGACCTGGAGGGCGGCGCCCACACCAGCGACCACGACGTGGACGCCGAGGACGTCGTCACCCTGCTCGGCGAGGGCGCGCACCTGGTCGGGCACTCCTACGGCGGGGTGGTCGCCCTGTTGGCCGCCGCCCGCCGTCCCGACCTGGTCCGGTCGCTGGCCCTGATCGAGCCGGCGGCGCACCAGGTGGCGGCCGACCGGCCGGTGGTCGCCGCGGCCATCGCGGCGGGCAGGGAGTCCATGGCGGGCGCGCGGCGGGCGACGGCTGAGGAGTACCTGGAGGTCGTGTTCGGTGACCGGCCCCGGCCGGGGCCGGCGGACTGGCTGCTGCGGGCGGCGCACACCGCGTTGCACGAGCGGCCGTGCTGGCTGGCGGACATCCCGACGGAGCCGCTCGCCGGGGCGGCGTTCCCGAAGCTGGTCGTGACGGGGGCCTGGGACGTCGACGTTCCGGGGTACTGGCCCGGGATGGGCGTCGTGATGAAGCTGGTCGGCGAGGTGGTGGCCGACCGGATCGGCGGTCGGCTCGTCCGGGTCGCCGGGGCGGCGCACGAGGTGCAGCGCGAGCAACCGGACACGACGAACGCGCTGCTCACGGACTTATGGGCTATCTCTGGATAAAGTGCACTACGAGAGCCGGTGCGCGCCGGGTCGGGAACCGCCGTACCAAAAATTGATCTTGGATTGGGCGCGCCCGGCTATCGAGGGTGGCGCATGTCACTACGCGGCTTTTGCGCCCCGGCTTGCGCCTGCGGCAGACCCCGGTGACCTGCGGAGACCGCTCTCCCTCGCTCCGGCGGCCAAGATCCATAGCATAGAGACGAAAGTCTTTCAAAAAGAGGTGGAGCCAGGTGTGACTCCGCCCACGATCTCGGGCTAGAGTACGCGGGTCGTGTCGCAGCGTTCGCGCGCTGTGACACGTCGGCGTCGACCCGCCAGGGCCGACGGGGATCGCTACTCCACATGTGGAGCACGCCGCCCTCGGCGGGCCACGGAGCGGCCCGACCGCTTCCTGAAGCCGTTAGCTGGGCGCTCGTTATCAGGAGGACGGATGTCCGCAGTACTTCTCGCCATCGGCGGCGAGAACGGGGCGGCCCTGACTGGTTCGAACACCACCTACGTGATCATCGCCGCGGCCATCGCGCTTCTCGCGCTCGGCTTCGCGGCGGGTCTCGTCAAGGCGGTGCTCGCCACCGACAAGGGCACCCAGAAGATGCAAGATATCGCCGGAGCGGTCCAGGAGGGCGCGAGCGCGTACCTGAACCGGCAGTTCAAGGCGCTGGCCGTTCTGGTCGTCATCGCGGTGGGCCTGCTGTGGCTGCTGCCGGCCGATGGCGGCAACTCGATCCGGTTCGGCCGGTCGGCGTTCTTCATCGTCGGCGCGCTGTTCAGCGGCTTCATCGGCTGGGCCGGCATGTCGCTGGCCACCCGGGCGAACCTGCGGGTGGCGGCTGCCGCCCGGGTCGCTGAGGGCGGCCGGGAGACCGCGATGCAGATCGCGTTCCGCACCGGTGGCGTCGTCGGCTTCCTCACCGTGGGCCTCGGCCTGTTCGGCGCGGCGCTGGTCGTGCTGCTGTACAAGGGCGACGCCCCCACCGTGCTGGAGGGCTTCGGCTTCGGCGCCGCGCTGCTCGCGATGTTCATGCGGGTCGGCGGCGGCATCTTCACGAAGGCCGCCGACGTCGGCGCGGACCTCGTGGGCAAGATCGAGAAGGGCATCCCGGAGGACGACCCGCGCAACGCCGCGACCATCGCCGACAACGTGGGCGACAACGTCGGCGACTGCGCCGGCATGGCGGCCGACCTGTTCGAGTCGTACGCCGTGACGCTGGTCGCCGCCCTGATCCTGGGCAGCGCGACCTTCGGCAACCAGGGCCTGGTGTTCCCGCTGATCGTGCCGGCCCTCGGCGTGCTCACCGCGATCGTCGGCGTGTTCATCACCCGGCTCCGCAAGAGCGACAAGAGCGGCATGACCGCGATCAACCGCGCGTTCTACATCTCCGCGGCCATCGCCGCCGTGCTCTGCGGCGCGGCGGCCTACGCGTACCTGCCGTCGAGCTTCAGTGGCCTGGCCACCAAGGACGCCGACATCCTGGCGCACTCCGGCGACCCGCGGCTGTTCGCGATCGGCGCCGTCGTGATCGGCATCGTGCTGGCCGCGATCATCCAGGCCCTCACCGGGTACTTCACGGAGACCTCGCGCAAGCCCGTCCGCGACATCGGCAAGGCGGCGCTGACCGGCCCGGCCACCGTCGTGCTCGCCGGCATCTCCGTCGGCCTCGAGTCGGCCGTGTACACCGCGATCGTGATCGGCGCGGCCGTGTTCGGCGCGTACCTGCTCGGCGGTGGCGTGCTGCTGCTGTCGCTGTTCGCGGTGGCGCTGGCCGGTTGTGGTCTGCTGACCACGGTCGGCGTGATCGTAGCCATGGACACGTTCGGCCCGATCTCCGACAACGCGCAGGGCATCGCCGAGATGTCAGGTGATATCGACGAGAAGGGTGCCCGCACCCTGACCGACCTCGACGCGGTGGGCAACACCACCAAGGCGATCACCAAGGGCATCGCGATCGCCACGGCCGTGCTGGCCGCGACCGCGCTGTTCGGCGCGTTCACCGCGATCATGCGGACCGCGCTGGAGAAGTCCGGCGCCGACGCGGTGAGCACCGCCGCGAAGCTCGACGAGTACATCCTCAAGACGCTCAACGTGTCCGACCCGCGCAACCTGGTCGGCCTGATCGTCGGCGCGGCCGTCGTGTTCCTGTTCTCCGGGCTCGCGATCAACGCCGTGTCCCGCTCGGCGATGGCCGTGGTGTTCGAGGTGCGTCGCCAGTTCCGCGACTTCCCCGGCATCATGGACGGCACCCAGCGTCCGGAGTACGGCAAGGTCGTCGACATCTGCACCCGGGACGCGCAGCGCGAGCTGATCACCCCCGGTCTGCTGGCCGTGATGGCCCCGGTGGCCGTGGGCTTCGGACTGGGCGTGGGCGCGCTGGGCGCGTACCTGGCCGGCGCGATCGCCACCGGCACCCTGATGGCGGTGTTCCTGGCCAACTCCGGTGGCGCGTGGGACAACGCGAAGAAGATGGTCGAGGACGGCGCGTACGGCGGCAAGGGTTCGCCGGCGCACGAGGCGACCATCATCGGTGACACGGTCGGTGACCCGTTCAAGGACACCGCCGGCCCGGCCATCAACCCGCTGATCAAGGTCATGAACCTGGTGGCGCTGCTGATCGCTCCGGCGATCGTGCTGTTCACCCTGGGCAACGACATGAACACCGGGGTCCGGATCGCGATCGCCGCCGCGGCGGCCGCTGTCATCTTCGTCGCGGTGCTGATCAGCAAGCGGCGTCCGAACGCCGTGGACGCCGCCGAGGAGACGAACGGCAGCGAGGCGCACGAGAAGGTGAACGCGTAACACCCTGCTCGAGGAGGGCCCGGCGCATTCCGCGCCGGGCCCTCTGTCATGAGTGGGACACCGCCGGGGCCGGCGCGACACTAACGTTGGCCGGGTGACTGGCCCCAGCTATGACAAGGTCGCCGCCCGCTACCTCGACGAGTTCGGCGACGAGCTCGCCGGCAAGCCACTCGACAGAGGACTCCTCCTCGCCCTCCTCGAACTCGCCGGTCCCGGCCCGGTCGCCGATCTCGGCGCGGGCCCCGGGCACATCGCCGACTACCTGCGCGGCCACGGCGCCGACGTGTTCGGCCTGGACCTCTCGCCGGTGATGTGCGCGGTGGGCGCCCGGCGCTACAAGCTGCCGATGCTCGCCGGCGAGCTCACCCGGCTCCCGCTCCGGACGGGCTCCCTGGGCGCGCTGACCGCCCTGTACACCGTCATCCACCTCTACGCAGAGGACCGCGCCCGCGCCTACGGGGAGTTCGCCCGGGTGCTGCGGCCGGGCGGGTTCGCGCTGATCTCCTTCCACGTGTCCGACGCCGGGCACCTCGCTGGCGAGTCGCACACGATGGACACCTGGTGGGGGGAGGCGGTGGACCTGACGTTCCGGTTCCTCGACCCGTCGGCCGAGCAGGCGAGCCTGGAGCGGGCCGGCCTGGAGATCGTCACCACCCTGGAGCGGGCCCCGCTGGACCCGGCCGAGCACCCGAGCCAGCGGGCCTACCTGCTGGCCCGCAAACCGGTCACGAGTTCTGGCAGCTCTGCGCCGTCGTGAACGCCTTCTTCAGCTCCGGCGAGTCGAGCTTGGCCGGGTTGGCCGACTCCGGCTGGTACTCCTGCTTCAGCGTCTCCATCGCCGAGGTCACCCCGTCGTAGAACGGTTTGTCCTCGGTGGTCGGCAGGCCGGCGATCGACCGCCGGGCCTTGCCGTAGGCGTCGCGGGCCGCGGCGATCGCCTTCGCGAGCTGGTCGGCGAACTGCGAGCCCCGGTCCACGTCCGGCACCCCGGCGCCCACGACGGTGGCCCTGGCCGTCTCCGAGGCGGTCTCCGCCCCGCCCAGCAGGCCCAGGAGGCTCTGTTGGGCCTCGTGCGGGTTCTTGGCCGTGGCCATGCTGTCCTGGGCGTTCTTGGTGAGCTGGCCGACCTTGACCTGCCAGGTGCGGACGGAGACGCACACCGAGTCGGCCCACCGCTCCGGAGCCACGTCCCCCTGGCATCCGGCGAGGAGCCCGGACGACAGGAGAAGGACGGCGAGAACTGCGCGGCTGCGTGAGGCCATGACGGACAGTCTAGGAGCATGTCCCGGGAGGGCCGAACAGTCGTACGATGCTCTCGATGAATCAGCTGTCCCTGTTCGCGGCGGAGTCGACCGACCGGAGTCCCCTGGACCTGGCCGGTCTGCTGGCGGGTCCGGGTCAGCTTGTCAGGATGGGCGGCACGGCCCGGGTGTCGGTCGTGGTGGCCGACGAGTGGCGGGCCCTGGCCCTCACGGCGGAGTACGCGGCCCGGGGCCTGGGCGGCGACCGCACCCCGACGGCCGAGGAGCACATCTCGGTCCGCACCGTCTACTCCAAGGAGCTCGCCCCGCTGGGCAGCTGGCTGCGCGGCGCGGTGAAGATGCCGCCGCCCGACCTGGAGCTCGACGGGCACAAGCTGCGGCTCTGGGTGATCGCCGCGGGCGGCCCCGGGGACAACCGGAGCTACCACCTGCCGCTGACCGCGACCGACGAGCGGTCGTGGCGCGCGGTGGGGGCGGCCATCGCCCGGGCCGGGTTGCCGGCGGAGCTGGTCGGGCCCCGGGCGGGCGGGCCGGCGTACCGGATCGTGGGGCGGCGGCGGATGAGCCGGTTGGCGGAGCTGGTGGGGCCGGTTCCGCGCGGCGCGCCCGAGGGAAGCTGGCCCGAGCGTCGGTGAAATAACCCGATATACAGGGGCATAGCGGGACGTGTGAGGGCGAAAGCATGGCCAAATCGCCACCTGCGCAACTGGCCGTTCGGTCGGCGCGTTACGTTTAACAATTGATCGCCGCCTTAAGAGGGCTTGCCTACTGCACTAGGGGACTGGAGTACCGTGCCTCGTTCCACAAGCACCCGCCTGGTCATCGTCGAGTCCGCGGCGAAGGTCAAGATCATCGCGGGCTACCTCGGCTCGGGCTATGTCGTGGAGTCGAGTCTGGGCCACGTCCGGGACCTGCCGCGCGGGACGAAAGACCTCCCCGAGGAGTACAAGAAGCAGCCCTGGGCGTATCTGGGCGTCAACGTCGACGACAACTTCACCCCGGTCTACGTGATCAGCGCCGACCGCAAGAAGCAGATCACCAAGCTGAAGGCCCTGATCAAGGACGCCGACGAGCTCTACCTCGCCACGGACGGCGACCGCGAGGGCGAGGCCATCGCCTGGCACCTGATCGAGACCCTCAAGCCGAAGATCCCGGTCAAGCGGATGGTCTTCAACGAGATCACCAAGCCGGCGATCCTCGCGGCGGTGGAGAACCTGCGCGAGCTGGACAAGGACCTCGTCGACGCCCAGGAGGCCCGCCGGATCCTGGACCGCCTCTACGGGTACGACGTCTCCGCCGTGCTGTGGAAGAAGGTCCAGCGCGGCCTCTCCGCCGGCCGGGTGCAGTCGATCGCGACCCGGATCGTGGTCGAGCGCGAGCGCCAGCGGATGGCGTTCCACGCCGCGACCTACTGGGACATCCTCGCCGCGCTCGTCGGCGGCAAGGAGAAGGGCGCCTTCACGGCCACCCTCAACGCGCTGGACGGCGTGAAGACGGCGACCGGCAAGGACTTCGACCCGGCGACCGGCCAGGTCCGGGTCGGCGCCCAGGTGGTGCACCTCGACGAGCAGGGCGCGCGGGGTCTGGCGGCGCGGCTCGAGGGCCGGCAGTTCGTGGTGGACCGGGTCGAGGAGAAGCCGTACCGGCGCAAGCCGTACGCGCCGTTCATCACCTCCACGTTGCAGCAGGAGGCGTCGCGGAAGCTGCGCTACTCCTCGCAGCAGACGATGCGGGTGGCCCAGCGGCTGTACGAGAACGGGTACATCACCTACATGCGTACCGACTCGACGAATCTGTCGCAGACGGCGCTGAACGCGGCCCGCCAGCAGGTCCGCGAGCTGTACGGCGACCGGTTCGTGCCGCCGCAGCCCCGGCTGTACACGAAGAAGGCCAAGAACGCCCAGGAGGCGCACGAGGCCATCCGGCCCGCCGGTGACGCGTTCCGCACCCCGGGCGACGTGGCCAAGGAGATGCCGGTCGACGAGCTGAAGCTCTACGAGCTGATCTGGCGGCGGACGATCGCCTCGCAGATGACCGACGCGATCGGCAACTCGACCTCGGTGCGGATCAAGGCGACCACCGCCAGCGGCGAGGAGTGCGACTTCACCGCGTCGGGCAAGACGATCACGGACCCGGGCTTCCTCAAGGCGTACGTCGAGTCCACCGACGACGAGAACGAGGAGTCGGAGGACGCGGAGAGCCGGCTTCCCGTCCTGGTCAAGGGCGACCAGCTCAACGCCGACGCGCTGACCCCGACCGGGCACACTACCCAGCCGCCGTCGCGTTACACCGAGGCCTCGCTGATCAAGGCGATGGAGGAGCTGGGCGTCGGCCGCCCGTCGACGTACACCCCGACGATCCAGACGATCCAGGACCGGGAGTACGTCTTCAAGAAGGGCCAGGCCCTCATCCCGTCCTTCACGGCGTTCGCGGTGATCCAGCTCCTGGAGCAGTACTACCCGCGCCTGGTGGACTACAACTTCACGGCCTCCATGGAGGACGAACTCGACCAGATCGCGGGGGGTGAAGCCGCCTCCGTCGATTTCTTGAAGGGGTTCTACTTCGGCGGCGAGGACGGGCCCGAGGGCTCCGTCGCCCGCTCCGGTGGCCTGCAGAAGATGGTCACGGAGAACCTGGCCGACATCGACGCGCGCGCCGTCAACTCGATCCCGCTGTTCGACGACGTGGTGGTCCGGGTCGGCCGCTACGGTCCGTACCTGCAGAAGGGTGAGGACGCCGAGGCCCGCGCCGCCATCCCCGAGGGGGTGGCCCCGGACGAGCTGACCCGGGAGAAGGTCGAGGAGCTGTTCATCGGCGGCAACGGTGAGCGCGACCTCGGGCAGCACCCGGAGACCGGCGACCCGATCCTGGTGAAGACGGGCCGCTACGGTCCGTACATCTCCAGTGGGGAGAAGTCGGCCTCGCTGTTCAAGACCCAGTCCCCGGAGACCGTCACCTTCGAGGAGGCGGTGCAGCTCCTGACGCTGCCGCGGGTGGTCGGCAAGGACCCGGAGGGCGAGGAGATCGTCGCCACCTCGGGTCGCTACGGGCCGTACATCAAGCGGGGCACCGACTCGCGGTCGATCGAGACCGAGGAGCAGATCTTCACGATCACCCTGGAGCAGGCGCTGGCGATCCTGGCCCAGCCGAAGACCCGGGCCGCGCGGGGGGCAGCCAAGCCGCCGCTGCGCGAGATGGGTCCCGACCCGGTGACCGAGAAGCCGCTGGTCATCAAGGACGGCCGGTTCGGGCCGTACGTCACGGACGGCGAGTACAACGCGTCGCTGCGCCGTGGCGACACGGTCGAGGAGCTGACGATCGAGAAGGCGTCGGAGATGCTCGCCGAGAAGCGCGCCGCCGGCCCGGTGAAGAAGAAGGCGACCAAGAAGGCTGCGGCGAAGAAGGCCGACGCCCCGACGGCGAAGAAGGCGGCTGCGGCCAAGAAGACGACCGCGGCGAAGAAGGCCCCGGCTGCCAAGAAGGCCCCCGCGAAGAAGGCGGCGGCTCCCGAGAAGGAGCTGACGGAGACCCAGAAGGCCAACCTGGCGGTGAAGGCAGCGATGGCCGCCGCGAAGAAGGCCGCGAAGGCCGCGGCCAAGTAGATCCTTCGGGAAGGTGCCGCCGGACGGTGGCACCTTCCCGAGATCAGACCCCGAACACCTTTTCCGTGTACGCGTTCGCGAACCGCCGCTCCGGATCCAGCTCCCCGCGCAGCGCCAGGAACTCGTCGAACCGGGGATAGGCCGGGCGCAGGTCCTCTGCCGTCCGGTAGTTCATCTTCCCCCAGTGCGGCCGTCCGCCGAGCTCCAGCGCCATCCGCTCGAACTCGCGGAAGTACTCCTCGTAGGGCATCCCCCGGTACTGGTGGATCGCGATGTAGCAGGAGTCGCGCCCGTAGGAGGGGGACAGCCACAGCTCGTCGGCTGCGGCGCACCGCACCTCCACCGGGAACACGATCTTGTAGGGCAGCGCGTCGATCACCCGCTGGAGCCCGGCGAACGCCTCGCGCAGCACCTCGCGCGGGAAGCTGTACTCCATCTCCACGAACCGAACCCGCCTCGGCGAGCAGAACACCTCGTGCGAGGCCCCGGTGAACTCCCGCGCGGACAGCACCCGGGCCGACAGCCGGGTGATCGACGGGACGAGGCGGGGCGCGGCCCGACCGACCCGGCAGAGCCCGTCGAACACGGTGTTGGACAGGAAGTCGTCCTCGAGCCAGCTCTTGAACCCGCCGAGCGGCCGGTCGTCGCGCCCGACCCGGTTGTTGGCCTTGGTGAGCGCCCGGTCGGTGTACGGGAACCAGTAGAACTCGAAGTGGTCGTTGGCCCCGAACAGGTCCTCGTACCCGGCGAGGACGTCGGCCAGGGGCACCGGCCCCTCGGTGGCGTGCAGGACGAAGGCCGGGCAACAGCGCAGGGTCACCTCGGTGAGCACGCCGAGCGCGCCGACCCCGACGACGGCCCCGTCGAAGCCCGGCTCCCCTTTCGCGAACCTGCGGACCTCCCCGGTGCCGGTGACCAGCTCCAGGGCCTCGACGAAGGTGGCGAGGCCGCCGAGTCGGGAACCCGTCCCGTGCGTACCCGTCGAAATGGCTCCCGCGATGGTCTGCGCGTCGATGTCGCCGAGGTTGGGCAGCGCGAGCCCGTGCGAGGCGAGCAGCGGGTTGAGCACGTGCAGCGGCATGCCGGCACCCACCGTGACCAGGTCGTTCTCGACGCTGACCAGGTCGGTGAACCCGTCGAGGGACAGCCGCATGCCCGTCGTGACGGCCGCGGCGCTGAACGAGTGCCCCGATCCGAGTGCCTTTATCGGACCATCGAAGCTCTTGATGGCATCGATAAGCTCATCCCGAGAGCCCGGGGTAACCGCCCTTGCCGCGGTCTCGCGCTGGTTGCCGGCCCAGTTCCGCCATTCCTGCATGTGACGTGAGTACTCTTCATGTCTGCCCCGCGTCAAGGGGCCGGAGGGGGACGGCTCCAGTTCGCTGGGACGAATCGGGCATGATGTGCAGACGGTTAGTGTACGGACACGGAGGCACTAGGACATGGCGGTTAATCAGGTCCGAAACGGGCCACTGCGCCGACTGCCGGTGCAGGAGCGGAGCGCAGCGCGCGTCGAGCGGATGCTGGACGCCTGCGCCGCCCTGGTCGACGAGCTCGGCTACGAGGACCTCACCACCACGCTCGTCGCGGAGCGCGCGGAGGTCGCGATCGGCTCGGTGTACCAGTTCTTCCCGGACAAGCGGGCCCTGGTGCAGGCGCTCACGGAGCGCAACCTCGCGGAGTACCTGCGCCGGATCGGCGAGCGGTTCGCGGCCGAGACGGTGGCGCACTGGTGGGACGGGGTCGACGCGGTGATCGAGGAGTACATAGCGCTGCGCCGGGACCTGCCCGGGTTCCGCACCCTGCACTTCGGCGACGTCGTCGACGTGCACCTGCTGGACCCTGAGCTGGACAACAACGCGGCGATCGCGGCCCGACTCGGCGGGCTGCTCGCGGACCGGTTCGGGGTCAACCCGCCGGAGCTGCAACTCGCGGTGGCCGTCGAGACGGGGGACGCCCTGATCAAACTGGCGTTCCGCCGGGACCCGAACGGCGATCCGGCGGTGCTGGCGGAGGGTAAGGCGATGATCCGGGAGTACCTGGCCAAGCACGTGTGACGCCATGGGGCGAGCACCCGCGCGGGGTGCTCGCCCGGTCCTGACTAGTCCCGGCGGGCCGGGGCGATGCAGGTCGTGCAGCCGGAGTCGATGAGCAGCGACGTCCACACCTGGTTGAGGTTCGAGCTGTCGCAGGCCGTCTGGTAGAGCGCGTTGCCGACGTTGGCCCGGTTCAGGCACTTGCCGCTCAGATCGCTCTTGATCAGCCAGTTCTCCGAGCCCCGCGGGTTGGTGCTCACGTAGACCGAGGTCCAGCTCTGGTTCAGGGCCCCGGTGCAGCTCCACTGCTGGACCGTGCCGCCGTCGGCGGTGGACCAGCCGGCGAGGTCGAGGCACTTGCCGCTGTGCAGCACGACGAACTGGTGGCCCTGGAACTGCCACTGCTGGTTGGCGGCACCGCTCGTGCCCGGGTTCTTGCAGGGGTACTCCTGGACGATCGCCCCGTTGGAGCTCGACGAGTTCTTGACGTCGATGCAGTTGTGGCTGGCCTTGTTCGAGTATTCGATCCACCAGTCCGAGGCGTGCGCCGTGGCCGGTGCCATCGTGATGAAAGCGACCGCCGCGGTCGCCAGCGTCATCATGATCCGCTTCAACATGTGACCTCATTTCCCTTGGTACGGGCGAGAGCTGGGTTGCATAGTTGCTCCACCTGGCATACGGCGGCGCACACACGCCCGTATGCTCGCCGAGGGGCGACGGGAGGCCACTGTGGAATTGCGGGTTCTCGGCGCGCTGGAGGTGCGCGACGGCGGGCTGGTGTCCGCGCCCCGGCGTCGGCTGACCCGGGTGCTGCTGGGCATGCTCGCGCTGCGCGCCAACCTGCCGCTGTCCACCGACGCGATCATGGACGCGCTGTGGGGGTCAGCGCCGCCGCGGTCCGCCCGGGCCAACCTGCGGTCCTATGTGGCCGAGCTGCGCCGCCTGCTGCCCGGCGCGTTGCCTGCCGACCCGCGGGTCGAGGCGGTGCGCCGCGGCTACCTGCTCCGGGTCGGCACCACGGGCCTGGACGTGCTGCGCTTCGAGGCCCTGGCCGCCGAGGGCCGCCAACACCTCGCCGACGGCGGCTACGGCCTGGCCGCCGACCGTCTCGGGCACGCCGCCGGCCTGTGGCGCGGTCCTGTGCTGGCCGGCCTCGACATCCCCGACGCCGTCGCCGCCGACGCCCGGCTGCTCGACGACCGCCGGCTCGACGTCACCGAGCACGCGATCGACGCCCGGCTCGCGCTCGGCCAGCACGCTGACCTGGCCGCCCAGCTGCCGACCCTGATCGCGGGGCACGAGCTACGCGAACGGCGCTGGGGCCAGCTGATGCTCGCGCTGTACCGGTGCGGACGCCAGGCCGAGGCCCTGGAGACCTACCAGCGCCTCTACCGGCTGCTGGCCGACGAGCTGGGCGTCGAGCCCGGCCCGGAGAGCCAGGAGCTGCACGGCCGGATCCTGCGCTCCGACCCGGGGCTGGGCGCGGATCCGCTGAGCCCCCCGGCCCCGGCGCCGTGGCAGCTCCCGCCGGTCCCGGCCGGATTCGTCGGTCGGACGGCCGAGCTGGCGCTGGTCGACGGGGCGATGCGCGCTGCGGCCGGCCCCCGGGGCCCGATCGCCGTCACGGTCCTCAGCGGCACGGCCGGGGTCGGCAAGACGGCGCTGGCCCTGCACTGGGCGCACCGGGCCCGCGAACGCTTCCCCGACGGCTGCCTGTACGTCGACCTGCGCGGCTACGGCCCCGACCAGCCCCGGCTCCCCGAGGACGTGCTGGTGGAGTTCCTCAGCGCCCTCGGGGTGGAGTCCCGGCGCGACCTGACCGGCACGTACCGCACGGTGCTGGCCGGCCGGCGGATGCTCGTCGTCCTCGACAACGCCTGGTCCGCCGACCAGATCCGGCCCCTGCTGCCCGGCGACTCGTGCGGGGTGCTCGTGACCAGCCGCGACGCCCTCGCCGGCCTGGTCGCCAGGGACGGCGCGACCAGGGTCGACGTGGAACTCCTGCCGGCGGGCGACGCCGTGGACCTGCTCCGCGGCCTGATCGGCGGTCGGGCCGACGCCGAGCCGGGCACCGCCGAGACCCTGGCGCACCGGTGCGCCCGGCTGCCCCTGGCGCTGCGGATCGCCGCGGAACTCGTGGTCGACTCCCCGGCGACCACCCTGTCCGAGCTGGCCGGGGAACTCGCCGACGAGCAGCACCGGCTCGACGTCCTCGACGCCGGCGGCGACGCGCAGACCGCCGTCCGTTCGGTGCTGTCCTGGTCCGACCGGCACCTGTCGCCCGGGGCGGCCCGGGCGTTCCGGCTGCTGGGGCTGCACCCCGGAAGACACTTCGACCGGTACGCCCTCGCGGCCCTCGCCGACGCCCCGCCCCGCCCCCTGCTCGGCAGCCTGCTGCGCGCGCACCTGGTGCACGAGGTGTCCCCGGGCCGGTACGCCTCGCACGACCTGCTGCGCAGCTACGCCCACGAGCTCGCGGCCGGCCTCGACGAGCGGCACGCGGCCCTGGCCCGGCTGTTCGATCAGCAGGTCTACACGGCCTCGGTGGCGATGGACCTGGTGTACCCGCACGAGGCGCACCGCCGCCCCAAGGCCGTCGAGCCGACGGTGCCCACCGAGGCGTTCGCCGACCCGGACGCTGCCAGGGCCTGGCTCGACGCGGAGCTGGACAACCTGCTCGCCGTCGCACGGCTCGCCGCCGACACCGGCTGGGGCGGGCCCGTGGCGACCCTGTCGGGCACCCTGCACCGGCACCTGTCCACCCGGGGCCGCTACGTCGACATGCTCGCCCTGCACGACCTCGCTCTCGACGTGGCCAGGGAGGCCGCCGACTCCCGGGCCGAGTCGGCGGCACTGCACGACCGGGGCGTGGCGCTCTTCCGGATGGGTCGGTTCAGCGACGCCCTCGACCAGCTCGGCCGGGCGCTGGCGATCCGGGCCGAGAACGGCGACCGGATCGGGGAGAGCGCGACCCTGCACCGGCTCGGCACGGTGCACAGCGAGGCGGGCCGCCCGCACGAGGCGCTCGACCACTTCCACCGCGCCCTGGCCGTCGCCGGCGAACTGGGGGACGTCGCCGCAGAGGGCGCGGTTCTCGGCAACATCGGCCTCGTGCACGAGTGGCTGGGCGAGTGGCCCGACGCGCTCGACTGCTACCAGCGCGCCCTCGCGATCCACCGGGCGACCGGCTTCAGGACCGGGGAGGGCGACACCCTCAACAACATCGCCATCGTGTACCGGCACAGCGGCCGGGTTCCCGAGTCCGTCGACCACCTGGAACAGGCCCTCGCTGTCTACCGGGCGGCCGGCGACCGGGGCGGGGTGGGCGTCGCGCTCAACAACCTCGGACTGGCCGCGGCGAACCGGGACGACTGGGCGGCAGGCCGGATCCACCTCTCCGAGGCGCTGGCCGTGCACCGCGAGCTCGGCAGCCGGGTCGCCGAGCTGGAGACCCTGAACATCCTCGGCCTGCTCGAACACCGCGAGGGCCGGCACGCCGACGCCGTGGCCCGGTTCCGCGGCACCGTGGCGCTCGCCATGGACCTCGGGGTGCCCGGTTCCCTGATGAACGCCCACCAGGGGCTCGGCCTGGCCCTGGAGGCCGTCGGACAGCGCGGGGCGGCCCTGGTGCACCTGGAGGCCGCGCTGGAGCTGGCCCGCGGCACGGGCGCGCGCAAGGCCGAGGCGACGGCGCTGCTGAGCGTGGCGCGGTGCGCGCCGGAGCCGGAGGCGACCCGGCTCCGCGCGCTCGCAGCGGCCCTGCACGAGGCACTGGGCCTCCCGCCCGACCCCTGACCGGGCCTGGGCCTCCCGGCCGATGCCTGCTCAGGTGCCGGGCGAGCCCGCCCGGGGCCGGCGGTCGTGCCCTACAGGAACGCCTTGCCCTCGCCCCGGTACGTGGGCAGCACGTCCACCACCTGGTCCCCGGTGACCAGGTGCAGCTCGTTGACGTGCTCGCACAGCTCACCGGCCTTGGCGTGCCGGAACCACACCCGGTCCCCGACCCGCAACGCGTCGGCCCCGGGGCCCAGCAGCGGCGTCTGCACCTCGCCGGCCCCCTCGGAGCTGTTCAGCTTCAGCCCGGCCGGGAGATAGGGGCTCGGCAGCCGGCTGCCGTGCGCCGGCCCCGAGGCGACCCAGCCCCCGCCGAGCACCGTCGCGATCCCGGGAGCCGGTCGGCGGACCACGGACAGGGCGAACAGGGCGGCCGGTCGGGGCTGCCAGGCCGAGTACCCGTCGAAGAGGGTCGGGCCGAACAGTCCGCTGCCGGCGGTCAGCTCGGTGACGGCGTCCTCGGCCGCGGTCAGGTGCAGGCTGCCGGTGCCCCCGCCGTTGACGAACTCCAGCTCACCGTGCCGGCGCACGGCGGCCACGGCCGCGGCCCGGCGTTCGGCCAGCTCGGCGGCCGACCGGCGCTGGATGAACCGGACCATTCTGCTGTAGGCGCGCCGGCCCGGCTGGGCGTCGCCGAGGCCGGCGATCTGGGCCTCGTACCCCATGACGCCCACCAGGGTGAATCCCCGGCGTCCGGCGATCAGGCCGGCGAACTCGCCGAGCGCCGTCGGGGAGTGCAGCGGCGAGCGCCGGACCCCGATGTGCGCCCCGAACGGCCGCCAGGAGGCGTCGAGTTCCAGACAGAGTCGGAAGTCCGGCCGGTGCGTCGGTGCCACGGCCGCGTCGATCAGGTCAAGCTGTGCGGGGTCGTCGACCATCAGGGTGACCTTGTCGGTGTACTTGACCAGGTCGGCGAGCCCGCCCCGGTCGGCCGTCGGGTAGGCGACCAGGATGTCGTCGCTCGTGCCGGTCTCGGCGAGCCACAGGGCCTCGGCGAGGGTGAAGGCCATGACGCCGGCGTACCCGGGCAGGGCCAGGGCTCGTTGGATGAGGGGCCGACAGCGCACGGACTTGCTGGCGACACGGATCGGCTTGCCGCCCGCCCGCTGGAGCATGGCGGCGGCGTTGGCGTCGAAGGCGGCGGAGTCGACCACCGCGAACGGCGGGTCGAGATGGGTGGTCGCTAGGTCATAGCGCGCAGGCATGGCCCAGCTTAACGCGAAACCCACTCACATTGATGGTGCCACGGAGTCGGACGGCCAACAGTTATACAGTGATCGGCAGTATCAGGCTTCCGAGTTGGGGGATTCGTCATCAGCGCGCAGGTCGATCTGTCCAGCGGAGCCGACGTCCGCGCGATTCTGCGAATCCGGCCGTTCCGTCGTCTCTGGCTCGTCCTCAGCCTGTCCTCGTTCGGGGACTGGCTCGGGCTCATGGCCACCGCCATCTTCGCCACCGCCCAGGTCAGCTCCTCGGCGGCCAAGGGCGCGGCCTTCGGCGGTGTGATCGCCATCCGGCTGCTGCCGGCCCTGATCCTCGGGCCCATCGCCGGAGTGTTCGCCGACCGGTTCGACCGCCGGTACACGATGGTGGTCTGTGATCTTCTGCGGTTTGTCCTGTTCGCCTCGATCCCGCTGGTCGGCACGCTCGCCAGGAACGCCGGGGTCGCCGTGAGCTGGGCCGCGATCGCCACCTTCCTGATCGAGACCGTCGGCATGATCTGGGCCCCCGCCAAGGAGGCGGCCGTGCCCAACCTGCTGCCCAAGGGCAAGCTCGAACGGGCCAACCAGCTCAGCCTCGTGATGACCTACGGCGTCGCCCCCGTGTCGGCCGCCCTCACGATCGTCGTGGTGTCCTCGCTGCTCAAGGCCAAGACGGACACCTGGGCCTCCCCGTCGAACATCGCGCTGTACTTCAACGCGCTCACCTTCCTCGCCGCCGCCGTGACCGTGTTCTTCGGGATCAAGGAGATCAGCGGCCGCAGCGCCAAGCGGGACAAGGGCGAAGGGGTGCTGACCCAGTTCCTCGACGGCTGGCGGTACGTCGGCCGCACCCCCCTCGTCCGCGGCCTCGTCTTCGGGATGCTCGGCGCGTTCGCCGGCGCGGGCGTCGTGATCGGCGCCGGCCCGTTCTACGCCGAATCCCTCGGCGGCGGCGACGCCTCGTTCGGGATGCTGTTCGGCACCCTGTTCGTCGGGCTCGCCATCGGCATCGCCCTCGGCCCCCGGCTGATCGGCACCCTGTCCCGCAAGCGCTGGTTCGGCGCGAGCATCGTCATGGCCAGCTGCGCGGTGTTCCTGCTCGCCATCGCCCCGCACCTGGCCGTCGCCGTCCTCGGCGCGCTGTTCGTCGGGTCGGGTGCCGGCATGGCCTTCCTCGCCGGTACGACCATGCTGGGCACCGAGATCGGCGACGACGTCCGGGGCCGGGTCTTCGGCTTCGTGTGGACGGCCGTCCGGGTCGTCCTCATGCTCAGCATCTCCCTGTCGGCCACCCTGGTCGGCTTCGGCGGCACCCGGCTCATCTTCGGCGTCAACGTGTCCTTCACCCGGATCCTGCTCGCCGCCGCCGGCATCGTCGGCGCGATGGCCGGCGTGCTCGCCTTCCGGCAGATGGACGACCGGCCCGGCGTGCCCGTCCTCAAGGACATCTGGGGCGCGGTCAGCCGCCGGCCGCTCACCGTCGGCGAGACCGACCCCGGCAAGGGGCTGTTCATCGTGTTCGAGGGCGGCGAGGGGGTCGGCAAGTCCACCCAGGTCGTCAAGCTCGCCGCGTGGCTGCGGCTCCGGGGCCAGGAACCGGTCGTCACCCGCGAACCCGGGGCCACCGACATCGGCATGCGGATCCGGGGGCTCGTCCTCGACGGCAAGGACGACATCTCGCCGCGCGCCGAGGCACTGCTGTACGCGGCCGACCGGGCCCAGCACGTCACCGAGGTGGTCCGCCCGGCGCTCGCCGAGGGCAGGGTCGTGCTCAGCGACCGGTACGTGGACTCCTCCCTCGCCTACCAGGGCGCCGGCCGGACCATGGCCGCCGACGAGATCAGCTGGCTGTCCACCTGGGCGACCGGGGCGCTCAAGCCCGACCTGACCATCCTCCTCGACCTCGACCCGGCCGTCGGCCTGAAGCGGGCCGGGGAGCGCAGCGGGGCCGACCGGATCGAGTCGGAGTCCCTGGCCTTCCACGAGCGGGTCCGGTACGCGTTCCTGGACCTTGCGTCCGCCGATCCGAAGAGCTACCTGGTCATCGACGCCTCCGGGGACCCGGAGAAGATCGCGCTGGAGATCCGGGAGCGGATCGACGTCCTCCTAACCCGGGAACCGGCCCATGTCTGACGCCCAGGGGGCGACGCGCCCCGGCCCGCCCGGCGGCGAGGGACGGCATGTGCGTGCCAGCAGTGGGGCGTCCCTCGTGGAGCGGGCGCTTCGCGTCGAGAGGCGGAGCGGATCGTGAACGGTGGCGTCTGGAGCGACCTCGCCGGCCAGGACGACGCCGTCGCCACCCTGCGCCGCGCCGCGCTGGCCGCCGACGCCGTCGTGCGCGGCGAACAGGTCCCGGCTGGCGCGATGACCCACGCCTGGCTGTTCACCGGCCCGCCCGGCTCCGGCCGGTCCGTGGCCGCCCGGGCGTTCGCCGCGGCCCTGCAGTGCCCCGACGGCGGCTGCGGCGTGTGCCCCGCCTGTCACACCGTGCTCGGCGGCACCCACGCCGACGTGCGGTTCGTCGTCCCCGAGGGCCTGTCGATCGCGGTCAGCGAGATGCGCGCCCTCGTACTGCGGGCGGCCAGCTCCCCGACCCAAGGCCGCTGGCAGGTGCTCCTCGTCGAGGACGCGGACCGGCTCACCGAGGCCGCCGGCAACGCGCTGCTCAAGGCCATCGAGGAGCCGCCGCCCAGGACGGTGTTCCTGCTCTGCACCCCGTCGACGCACCCCGACGACATATCCGTGACGATCCGGTCCCGGTGCCGGGTCGTCGCCCTGGGCACCCCGAACATCGAGTCCATCGCCCGGGTGCTCGTCGAACGCGACGGGATCAGCCCGCCCGAGGCCCAGTGGGCGGCCGCCGCGGCCCAGGGACACGTGGGCCGGGCCCGGCGGCTCGCCCGCGACCCGGAGGCCCGGGCCCGCCGCGAGCAGGTGCTGGGGCTGCCCCGCAAGCTCACCAACATCAGCGCCGCCTTCGACGCCGCGGCGACCCTGATCGCGGCGTCCGAGGCCGAGGCCGCGTCCTCCGTCGCCGAACTGTCGGCGAAGGAGAAGGCCGAACTGGAGACGGCCCTCGGCGCGGGCGGCACCGGCAAGGGCGCGGCGGGCGCGGCGAGGGGCACCGCCGGCATCCTCAAGGACCTCGAACGACGGCAGAAGTCCCGGGCCACCCGTGCCCAGCGCGACGCCCTGGACCGGGCGCTGATGGACCTCGCGGGCCTGTACCGCGACGTCCTCGCCCTCACCCTGCGCTCCCCGGCCCGGCCGATCCACGCCGACCGGACGGACATGACGCGGGCCGCCGCCGAGCGCTGGACCCCGGAGTCGACCCTGCGCCGCCTGGAGGCCGTGCTGGCCTGCCGGGAGGCCATCGACGCCAACGTGAAGCCCCGGATCGCCGTCGAGTCGATGATGCTGTCCCTCTGGCAGGGCTAGGGCCAGCCGACGCGCGCCGGGTCGGTCTCCTCCGTAACCCTCGAATGATGTTGATCTTCTGACGACGATGCCGCCCCCACCAGCAGGCAGGGGCGGCATCAGGTGTGACTACAGCGCGGAGGACTCCGCCAGAGCCTCGGCCGCCTCGGGCGACGGTGCGCCCTTCAGCGTCTTGTCCGGCAGGAACAGCGCGACCAGCACGGCCACGAGCGACACCGCGCCGGCGACCCAGAACACGGTGTGCAGCGAGTTCACGAACGAGTCCTGAATCGCGCCCTTGATGACGCCGGGCAGCTTGGCGATCTCCTGCGGGGAGGTGAGCAGGGCGCTCATGTCCTTCGGGAGCTTCGCCGCCTGCTCGCGGGGCAGCTGCGCCACGGCCTTCGGCATCAGCTCGGTCATCCAGCTGGTGAGCTTCGTGGACAGCACGGCTCCGAGGATCGCGACGCCGAACGAGCCGCCCAGCGACCGGGAGAACGTCGACGTCGACGTGGCCACGCCCAGGTCCTTGGGCCCGACGGCGTTCTGCACGGCCAGGACCAGGGGCTGCATGCACAGGCCCAGCCCGATGCCGACGACGGCCATGTAGATCGCCGTCTGCCACAGCGGGGTGGCGACCTGCAGCTGGGTGAACAGGCCCAGCCCGGCGGTCATCGTGACCGTGCCGGCGACGATGTACCACTTGTACTTGCCGATCTTGCTGATCGACCGGCCGGCCACGATCGACGTGATGATGATGCCGGCCATCATCGGCAGCATCTGCAGCCCCGAGACGGTGGGCGTGTAGCCCTTGACGATCTGCAGGTACATCGGGATGTAGATGATGCCGCCGAACATGCCGACGCCCAGGATGAACGCCGCGAGGTTGGAGATCGAGAACGTCACCGTCCTGAACAGGCGCAACGGCAGGATCGGCTCGGCGGCCCGGGTCTCGACGACCAGGAACGCCGCAGCGAGCGCCGCACCGGCGGCGAAGAGGCCGATGATCGTGGCGGAGCTCCAGGCGTACTCCTTGCCGCCCCACGACGTGGCGAGCAGCAGCGACACGACGCTGGCGACGAGCAGCCCGGCGCCGAGGTAGTCGATCTTGTGGTCCTGGCGCTTGAACGGCACCCTGCGCAGCAGTCGGTCGATCATGACCAGCGCGATGATGCCGATCGGCAGGTTGATGTAGAAGATCCACCGCCAGTTGTGGTCGGCGAAGTAGCCGCCCAGCAGCGGGCCCGCGACGCTGGACAGCCCGAACACCGCCCCGAACAGGCCCTGGTACTTGCCGCGCTCCCGGGGTGCGACCACGTCCGAGATGATGGTGAACGCCAGGGTCATCAGGCCGCCGGCGCCCAGGCCCTGGATGCCCCGGAACAGGATCAACTGGATCATGTTCTGCGACATGCCAGCCAGCAGCGAGCCGACCAGGAAGGTCCCGATCGCGAACAGCAGCAACGGCCGGCGGCCGTACAGGTCGGAGATCTTGCCGTACAGAGGGGTAGAGGCGGTCGACGCCAGCAGGTACGCGGTCACCACCCACGAGTAGTGGTTCAGGCCGCCGAGTTGGCCGACGATGGTCGGCAGCGCCGTGCCGACGATCATCTGGTCGAGTGCCGCGAGCAGCATGCCGAGCATGAGCCCGGACATCAGCGTCCAGATCTGTTTCGGGCTGAGTTGTACGTTCATTTGTCCTCCACGGCGCATCGCACCGCCATCGCTTCGTTCAACTGCGTGAACAGCCGGGCGAACTCGCCCCGTTCGTTCTCGTTCCAATCGCTGAGCATCGACGCGATCTCCGCGCGCCACTTGCCCCGGTTGTGCTCCAGGACCGCGTGGCCCTGCTCGCTGACCCGGACCAGGCTGGCCCGGCCGTCCGCCGGGTCGGCGTCGCGCTCGACCATGCCGGCGGCCTCCAGCGCGGCGACCTGACGGCTGATCGTCGACAGGTTGAGCTGCGCGAGACCCGCCAGGGTGGTGAGCCGCACGGGACCATCTGTGTCGATCATGCCGAGCAGGATGTAGGCGGGGCGTTCCAGGCCGTCGTCCTGGGGCTTGATCAGCTGGAACAGCGCCTGGGACCTGCGGAAGAACAGTCCGATCTGACCGAGGATCTCGTCGGAGGGATTACGGGACGTCATGTCAACTCCTCCCCGACCCCGTTTGTGAAGGGCGCTGCGCGCCTCGCGTTTCACGCAGGGGCGCTACGCCCTTGCGTTTCACGCAAGGGGGCCAGGGCCTTGCGTTTCACGCAGGGGCGCTACGCGCCCTGCTTTAAACTTGCTCCCTGAAAGCATCCGTCATAGGGAACGCTTCTGTCTCGAAACCCCTTCATGTTGTGACGAGCGGCACGGAGAATTCGGTCGACCCGCCCCTGACCGGGGAGAATGCTGAGGCGCGTGAGTATCAGACGCTGGGCCCCCGACCTCAGCCCGTTGCGTGAGTTCCGCGACTTTCGGCTGGTGTTCAGCGCCCGGAGCGTCACCTTCCTCGGCGCGATGATCACGCACGTGACCGTTCCGTACCAGTTGTATGCGATCACCCATGACGTGTTCGCCGTCGGCCTGATGGGGCTGTGCGAGCTCGTGCCCCTGCTGTTCATGGCCTTCGTCGGCGGCGCGCTCGCCGACTACGTCGACCGGCGCAAGCTCGTCCTCTACAGCGAGCTGGCGTTCGCCGTCCTCGTCACGGTGCTGATGCTCAACTCGCTGTCCGGCCGTCCCCAGCTCTGGGTGCTCTACGTCTTCGCCGGGCTGACCGCCGGGGTCGCCGGCATCCAGCGCCCGGCCCTCGACTCGATCATCCCGAGGCTGGTCAGCCCGGAGAAGCTCCCGGCGGCGGTGTCCCTGAAATCCACTGCCACCACCGCCGCGATGCTCGCCGGGCCTGCCGTGGCGGGCGTGCTGATCGCCGCGGTCGACCTCCCGTGGGTGTACGCCGTCGACCTCGCCACCTACGCGTTCTCCCTGGTCTGCCTGCTCCTGGTCCGCGCGGTCGCCCCACCGGAGGCCGCCGAACGCCCGAGCCTGCGCACGGTGGTCACCGGCCTGCGGTACGCGCGGAGCCGGCAGGAGCTGCTGGGCACGTACCTGATCGACATGAACGCGATGTTCTTCGGCATGCCCACCGCGCTGTTCCCCGCGCTGGCCCTGAAACTCGGCGGCCCCGGCGTGCTGGGCCTGCTCTACTCGGCCCCTGCGCTCGGCGCGCTCGTCGCCTCGCTGACCTCCCGGTGGGCCGAACGGATCCACCGGCACGGCCTCGCCGTCGCGCTCGCCGCCGCCGGCTGGGGGCTGGCCATCATCGGATTCGGGCTGTCGCGTGCCCTCTGGTTGGCCCTGTTCTTCCTGGTCCTGGCCGGTTGGGCCGACATGATCTCCGGCCTGTTCCGGAGCACGATGTGGGGCCAGACCGTCCCCGACCGGCTGCGCGGCCGGCTCGCCGGCATCGAGGTGATCTCGTACTCGTCGGGGCCGACCCTCGGCCAGGTCGAGTCCGGGGTCGCGGCGAAGCTGATGGGCGTGACCGGCTCGGTGGTCTCCGGCGGGGTGCTGTGCGTCGTCGGCACCGTGGCGATCTCGGCCCTGCTACCGAGGTTCATCTCCTACGACAACCGGCAGGGGATCGCGGTCCGCGTGGCGGAGGAGGCGGCGTCGCCGGGCGGGAACAAGCCTGCGGCGCCGGTACCTGAATCACGGTGAGATCCATGTACACGACGCCGCAGGCCCCTGCACCCCCCGCAGGTCTTCGAACCAGTTCGGTTCTGCAATATTTCTAGCATTTCGCCCATCCGTGGGGAGCAAAACCGGATTTTTTACATATGCCGGTCTTGGACACTCAGATCCTCGGCCAAGCGCGGGCCTGCGGTCTTCGTGTCGCCCGATAGAGTTCCCGCATGGGCATGCTGTGCGCCGTCAGTTTCAACCGGTACGGACGGCTCTACTACCTCGACCCCGGTGACCTCACCCCGCAGGTCGGCGACAAGGTCCTGGTCCCCACCGACGACGGCTCAGCGGTCGCCGAGTGCGTCTGGGCGGCGCAGTGGGTCACGGAGGACACCGACGGGTTCCCCCGGCTGCTCGGGCTGGCCGGCGACGAGGACCTGACCCGCGACGCGTACATCCGCAAGCGCAAGGCCGAGGCCAAGGTCGCGGCCAAGAAACTGATCCGCGCCCACGACCTGCCCATGAAGATCGTCGGGGTCGACCACGTGCCCGGCGGCGACGTCGACCGCAGCACCGTCTACTTCACCGCCCCCCAGCGGGTCGACTTCCGCGGCCTGGTCCGCGACCTCGGCGCGACCCTGAAGTGCCGGGTCGAACTGCGCCAGCTCTCCGCGCGCGACTCCGCCCGGATCCAGGGCGGCATCGGCTCCTGCGGGCGGGACCTGTGTTGCGCCACGTTCCTCACCGACTTCGAGCCGGTCACGATCAGAATGGCCAAGGACCAGGACCTGCCGCTGAACCCGCTGCGGATCTCCGGGGCCTGCGGCCGGCTGATGTGCTGCCTCAAATACGAGCATCCGTTGTACCAGCAGTTCCAGGCCACGGCACCGGCCGTCGGCTCCCGGGTGACCACGGGGGAGGGCGACGGCCGGGTGGTGGCGCACAACGTGCCCAGCGACTCGGTGGTGGTCCGGTTGGACTCGGACGGGTCCCGGCAGTCGTGCAGCCGGGCGTCGGTGTGCGGCTCGCGCCGGGCCTACGAAGGCCTCGACTAACGGCGACGGGGCGGGCACCCGGAGGTGTCCGCCCCGTCCCCGGGATTGCTCAGTTCAGCTCAGCGTCATGGCCGTGTCGTCGATGACGAACGAGGTCTGCAGCGAGCTGTCCTCGGTGCCGGTGAACGTGAGGGTCACGGTCGTGCCGGCGTACCCGGACAGGTCGACTGTGCGCTGCACGTAGCCGGCGGCGGCGTTCACGTTCGAGTACGTGGACAGCACCGTCGAGCCGGCCTTGAGGGTCAGCTTGTCGTACACGGTGCTGCCGGTCTCGGCGGTGTCGATGTGCAGCCAGTAGGTGAGGGTGGCCCGGCAGCCGGCCGGGATCGCCACCGACTGGGACAGGGTGTCGGTGTGCGTGCTGCCGTAGCCGTCCAGCCAGGCCTTGTAGGACCCGGTCCGCGCCGGCTGCGACGTGCCGTTGTCGATGACGCCGGCGGAGGCCGTCCACGAGGCCGAGCCCGACTCGAAGCCCGGGTTGAGCAGTTTCTGGCCGGAGCAGCCGCCGCCGGTGCCGTTGACGGTCCAGCTGAACGAGGTCGAGCCGGTCGCGTTCGTGGTGTCCTTCGCGGTGACCGTGACGTTCGAGGTGCCGGCGGTGGTCGGGGTGCCGGAGATCAGGCCGGTGCCGGCGTTGATCGACAGGCCGGCCGGCAGGCCGGTGGCGGAGTAGGTCAGGGTCTGGCCCGAGGCCGAGTCGCTGGCCTGGATCTGCAGGCTGGCGGCGGTGCCGACCGTGCCGGTCTGGCCACCCGGGTTGGTCACCGTCACCGTGTTGCCGGTGGGCGGGGTGGCCCCGGTCAGCAGGCAGCCGCTGACCGTCAGGTCGATCTGGCGCCCGGAGTTCAGGCAGGTGGTGAACCAGTACGTCTGCTCACCGTAGCTCTGGCCCTTGGTGACGTGCGTGGTGCCGTCGGCCCACACCTCGCACGGGTTGTTCAGGGTGCACGTCGCGCCGTCGTCGTTGCCGGTGTTGTTGATGCCGATCACGTTGCGGGCGCTGTCCAGGATCGGGGAGCCCGAGGTGCCGTGCGTGGTCTGGCAGCCGGTGTTGTACCGGATCGAGTCCTTCCAGGTCCAGACGTCCTCCTTCAACGTGGGCACGAACCCGTTGATGGAGCACGACCAGGTCTGCTTCCAGTACGAAGACGGGATCGTCATCGCGATGCCGTCGGCCGGGTGGCTCGCCGAGACCGTCATGGCCGTGACGCCGTAGCTGGTCTTGATCGAGGCGAAGGTCGTGGTGAGCTGGTACAGCGAGACGTCCGTGCCCGTCATCGTCGCGTAGATCAGCTTGTCCGCCTGCAGGGTGCCCAGCGCCGTGCCGGCGTCGTTGAGCAGGGTGCCGGACCGGGTGCTGGCCTTGTTCTGCAGCACCACCCCGGCGCCGGGCATGCTGCCCTCGTAGCAGTGCCCGTTGGTCAGCATCAGGGCCCGGTCGGTGTCCACCGAGGACGGGAAGCGCACCAGCGAGGCCGAACAGTTGTTCAGCGCGATCGTGGCGTTGAGCCCGCTCGCCTGGAGGCTCGGGGCCGCCGAGGACGGCGCCGCGACACCGGCGGCGACCACCGCTGCCGCGAACAGCGACGCGCCGAGGCCGGTGAGGAATTGTTTACGCATGGATGCTCCACGATGTTCGGGGCGCCAGTACCGGGGGGTGGATTGGCTGTCCGGAGTATCGGGACCCGCACTTCAAGGGCGACTCAAGGCGACGTTAAATGTTTCTGAAGGCCGTTAACCTCCGTTCACAGCTGACCGCCGGCGGACCGTCGGAAGCCGCGCAGGCCTCGCCGTAAAAAATGATGGTTTTCTATGACACGACGATCGGGGACTCGATCAGGTGCGGGACCAGGGGGTCGACCGGGGCCAGCAGGCTGGGGCCGTCGCCGGTGTTCGGCTGCCACGCGCGGCCGGAGCGCTCCAGGCCTATCGGGTAGATCGTCAGTGACCCGTCCTTGGCGAACTTCATCCGCAGGAACGACTTCGAGTCGATGATGCCCTGGCCGGCGAAGAGTTCGTTGCGGTTGACGCCGAACCGGTCGGCGATCAGCAGGTAGGCGGCGACGATCTGCACGCCGAGCACCGAGGCCACGGGCAGGTAGAGCAGCGTGGACGCCGAGCCCCACGGCGGGTCGAGGTGCACGAACGGCAGCCTGTTCCAGACGATCATCCCGGCGATGGCGAGCGCGAGATGGCCGCAGCCGTGCAGGAACCCGGCCGACCAGTGCCGTTTGCGGATCACCCGGGCCTCCAGAGTGGAGAACCCGACCGTCGCCGCGAACGCGACCGCCACCATCCCGATCACCGGCAGGGTGAGGATCCGGGGCTTCGAGGAGACGAACGCGAGGAGCACCAGCGTGTGCAGCAGGCCGATGAGCAGCGCGAACGTTGGGTTCCGCAGCGGCATCCGCCAGAACACGCCCCAGCCGTAGCGCTTCGAGTCCTCCTTGCTCGGGTACGTCGTCTGCAACGGGTGCACGGCCGCGCCCCCGACCACGGGCACCGCGATCCCCTTGGGCAGCCCGTGGGTCCCCGCCAGGTACGCCCCGCCGCCGCCACAGGTGATGAAGCCGTCGCCGTACCGGGCGTAGTGGTGCGCGTCCCCGGACAGGTGCAGCTTCACCCGCACATCCCGGTCCCCGATGATCTTCTTGATGAAGTACTTGATCGTGTCGTACTCGCTCGGCTTCTCCTCCGTGTACACCCACGACGGCGCCGGCGACGCGATGATCACCTTGTCGCCGGGCTTGAGCTCCTTGGCCGCCGCGCGGAAATAGTCCATCTGCGGCTCGTCGAGATACGCGTCGAACTGCTCGTCGATCGCGTACAGCCACCAGCCGTGCGGCAGCTTGAGCGCGAAGTAGCTCCGGCTCTGCGGACTGCGCCAGCCGCCGAAGTGCCGGCCCTTGCCGAAGAGGCGCAGGAAGGCTGTGAGGCCGTCGTACCAGTCGTGGTTGCCGGGGAGAGCGTAGAGGGCCGGGGCGCGCAGGTCCGCGCCGTCGTCGTCGGAGTCGGGGAAGGCCGTGGAGTAGGGGCCTTCGCAGCGCTCGCGGTAGCCGATCGCCGAGCCGACCGGGTAGACCTGGTCGCCGCCCATGACGAGGACGTTGCCCCGGGGGAGGTCGGTTTCCGCGCCGGGTCCGGGTGCAGCGCCGGGTTCGCCGCCTGCGCCGGGGCCGGTGGCGGGCGGTGGCGTGAGGCGCAGGCTCGGCTGGGCCAGGAGGTAGGCGATCGAATACGTCGAGTCGAACCCGTCGCCGACGTCTGCGACGTAGTCCAGCCACAGCTCCTCGCTGTCGTGCCGGAACGTCGGCTGCTCGAACATCGCCTGAAGTTCACGTTTGTCCAGGTACGCCCCGAAACGTTGCGCCAGGAGCACGCGCAGGGCCGTCCCCGCCAGCTGCCCCGGTGCGAACCAGGCGACCGGCTTCTTCCGGATTGGTTCCGTGGTGTCCATCGTCCAGCACCTTATCCACTGGGATCTTGAGTCGGATAGATGCCTGTCATGGACCTGTCAGTCCGAATGTCCGCTGGCTGAGGGGTGGTTCGCGAGAACCCGATCGTTCACGTATGCTGGGGCGGCGACACCGGCCTGCCGGTGCCCGTTGTAGTGCCGCCTTAGCTCAGTTGGCCAGAGCAACGCACTCGTAATGCGTAGGTCTCGGGTTCGAATCCCGAAGGCGGCTCCAGCTCAGGGCCTCGATCATCGATCGGGGCCCTTTTGCGTGGAGCTACGCGTGGAGCTATTCGAGCTATGTTGGCTCCATGGCCACCCCACAGGGCACCAAAGGACGCACCCGTGGAGAGATCGAAGAGCTCCCGTCGGGATCACTCAGAGTCAGGGTTTACGCGGGAATCGACCCCGTTTCGCGCAAGCGGAACTACCTGGTCGAGACCGTTCCTCCCGGCCCGAACGCCGCCAAGTTGGCCGAGAAGGTCCGCACCCGGTTCCTCAACCAGGTCGACGAGCAGCGCAACCCGAAGACCAAGGCGACGATCGGTCAGCTCATGGACCGGTACATGGAGCTCACCGAGATCGACGACAAGACGAAGTCGGGCTACGAGGGGATCATCCGGAACCACATCCGGCCGTTGCTCGGGCACGTCCAGGTGGCCAGGCTCGACGGTGAGGTTGTGGACTCGTTCTACGCCGAGCTGCGCCGCTGCCGAACACACTGCAAAGGCCGTGCCGGCACCGACCACCACACCGAGGGGCCGCACAGCTGCGACAAACGCTGTCGGGCCCACGTCTGCAAGCCCCTCGCCCAGGCCACCATCCGCAAGGTGCACTGGGTGCTCAGCGGGGCGTACAAGCGGGCGATCCGCTGGCGCTGGCTCACTGTCAACCCCATCGAGATGACTGAGCCGCCACCGTCCCCACCGCCGAAGCCGCACCCGCCGACGACCGACCAGGCCGCCCGAATCCTCAACGAGGCGTTCAAGGATCTCGACTGGGGCATGCTCGTCTGGATGGCGATGGTGACGGGCGCCCGCCGCGGCGAGCTGTGCGCGATCCGGTGGGAGTACGTGGAACTCGACAAGGGCGTACTGACGATCCGCAGCAGCATCGGTCAGGAGGGCGGCCGGACCTGGGAGAAGGACACCAAGGACCACCAGCAGCGCCGGATCGCGCTCGACGCGGATTCGATCGCGCTACTACGCGCCTATCTGCTGCACTGCGAGACCCAGGCCGATGCGCTGGGCCTCAAACTGCCTAGGGACGCGCGGGTGTTCTCCCTCGACCCAGACCACGCCACATGGCGGAAGCCGGATTCGGTGAGTCAGCGGTACTCGAACATGTGCGCCCGGCTCGGCTGGGACATGAACATCCACGACCTCCGGCACTACTCGGCGACGGAGCTGATCAGCAGCGGGGTGGACGTGCGCACGGTCGCGGGCCGGCTCGGGCACGGTGGGGGAGGGACGACGACATTGCGGGTGTACTCGGCTTGGCGGGCGGAGGCTGACCAGCGAGCGGCAGGCAACCTGACGAACCACATCCCACGCCCGCCGGTTGCCCTGGACGTCTCAGGTACGCCGACAACGGTGCGGGAGCCCGAGGAGCCCTCCGCGCCGTACGAGAGAATCGCCGCTGACCTTAGGGCTGCGATGGCATGTGGAGTTCTGCGTTCTGGAGACGAGCTTCCCACAATGGCCGACCTAGGGAATCGATACAGCGTCGCGATCAGTACGGCGCACCGTGCCGTCGAGCTGCTGCAAGCAGAGAGGCTAGTTGCGGTCTCGCGTGGGAGGCGCGCGCGTGTTGTCTAACCTGCAACCGAATGCTAACGAACTCTGTTCTGCTGATCAGCGGTCTTCGCCGATGCCGAGCATAGGATGCTCTCAGGGCATCCTCCACGCAGAAGCGTGGCTTGAAGGCCAAGGATTGGAGGCCGACCGAATTGGTTCTGACATGGCGTGACATCAGCCTCCCGTCACGCGAGGAGGCATGGCGGCAGCTGCGCGGACTCCGCATGACGCTGCCAGGAGCAACCGCAACGAATGCCGCTCGGGCGGCCACCTTCCAGGCTGCACTCGAACAAGCACAGCAGTTAATGACGGCGGCGGAAGGAGCGGGGTATGCCACTCGCCCCCTCCAGTTGTTTTACGCCCTTTCGCAGGGTGGGCGAGCGATTGCTGCGGCTTCAGTGCGACTACCGACGACAGTATCTATCCCCGATCGCGAAAATCCTGGGCAATTTAAGGCTGAAACCATCGCCTGGATGCTTCGAGGACATGGGATTACTGCACCAGCAACGAGTCAGAATCGAATTGCCAAAGTTACGGTCAAGGCGGACTGGACTGGCTTGATGCCCGGGGTTGCTGCGGCGATCGGGGTACAGGGGCTCGTTCCAGGAGAAAAGGTCAATCTGGGTGACCTGTGGCCGTTAATTCCGGAATCAAACGCCGTTCCATTGAATGGGAGTCCGAAGTTCCCGGCATTGTCATTCGGGGGCGGCAAAGAACCGTTGGAAGGCTCAGGTAGTACATATCAGGTCCCGATTGGGTTCGTGCCTGATTCTGTTAGGCAAGACATCGGCGACGATCAGAAAAAGTTGAGCCTTTTCCTGGACCGCTACCCTTCGTTGCGCGGCTACATCTTCCCTGCGGCTGACGGCAACCCACTCGGGTGGCAGCCAGACGATTCTGGCAAAGCATGCAGTTTGCCTGTCTACTGGCCGCATCCGCAACAAGGGGATCCGGAATGGGGAAAGGCCGCGCGAGAGTTGAAGTCATTTCGCTACCGTGGTTCTGTGGACTGGTGGGCATTTCCGAGTGTTGGAAGTATGGCCGAGTCATTGCATCCGCTACTGGTTTGGTGGGCAGTGCTCTTCGCGTTGTCGATGATGGCGCGTTATGAGCCTAATAACTGGGCGAAGATGATCCAGATTGACGTGTCCGGAGAAGCCAACGCTATCGAACACATTCTTGATCAGGCACTAGACATTGTTCCAACGCTCCTCCTGGAGGCGATTCACTTGGCGATTGCGCCCTAGCTCAGGTCGCCGTCCCATTAGGGTTGGCGGCTCCGCCTGAAACCACATCGACGTTTCTGTCCGACGTCGGTGACCGACGGAGTTCGGCCCAAGTCGATAGGTCTTCATTTAGGATCTCGTTCAGCTGTTGCATGCAGGTTTGTGCGAGTGTTTGGCGGTCATCACCCGATGCCCGTCGGAGCTCGGTGACCCGCTTGAGAGCCTGAAGCTGAGCGAGCATCATCGTTCTCTGCACCCACAGGTCTCGGTGTCTGAACATGCCATCCCAGGCGACGATGACTGACACGAACCCTGCCAACCCGGCGCTGACGACGCCGAGCCAGGGTGCATTCATGACGGCGATGAGAGCCCCAAGTAATGCGATCAAGCCGTTCGCGCCGGCCGTCCCGATGACTACGCGGCTTGCTCGTCCCTTCACGACGGCCCTTGCGCGCGCGTACTCCTGAACGTAGAAGTCCAGGTAGTGAAGCGCGATGTCTAGAGGGTCTGTGCCGACTGGAGGGTCTGCGGGGAGCCGCATTCCGGACGCTGACGTTGAGCCAAGTGGATGGGTCACGTCGGGACGCTAGCACGGGCATCGATGGATAGTGAGGTCGTGGACCCGCTACCTTTGGGTGCATGGGTGATGAAAATTCGCAAGTGGCGGTCCTGATCGAGGTCCGAGCAAAGCTTGCCTCCGCCGACGAACCAGGCTGGGAAGCGCAACGCCGATTGATGCGCCAGTCCTCCGCGAACTACGACGCTCGCACTCAGACCTGGACTCGACTCATCGGCAACTTCGATGACAACGCTATAGCTGCTCTGGGGTGCTTCGGGAGAGCGGCAGATGAGCACGCCACGGGTGTAACGATGCGCCTCGTGGTGGCACCTGAGGGTTGGACGGGCCCAGTGCTAAGGATCGAGCAGGAGTAGTAAGACGTTGCGTACGAGCCGCAGGCGTAGGCCTCGTGCCCACGCCTGCGAATCGGTCTAAGGGAGCCGACCGAACTCGGCGTAGCGAACATCGCCCTTGTTGAGAGCGTGTAGTGCCTCGGCGATTCGGCGAACCATTGAGGGCCGCAGGTTCGGTGTCGCCTCGTCGAGGGTCAGGAAGCGGATCGATGCGAGTTCGTCGTTTGGTAGGCGGATCGCTTCGATCTGCTCAGGCGTGAGGACGCCGCCGTCGTACACGAACTGGATCGTGTCGCCCCAGACGCCGTGGGCCGGAGTCCAGTCCACGACCAGTGTCCGGTCGATGTGCAGGTCTAGCTGGAGCTCTTCGACAACCTCGCGGCGACATGCCTGAAGAGGGGATTCGTTCGCCTCGGCGATGCCGCCGGGGATGTCGAGGAACGGCTTGTAGTTCGGCTCCACGAACAGGATCCGTCCAGCAGCGTCCCGAATCAGCGCTCCGCCAGCGATGATCTTTCGCGGCAGTCGAGCGGCGATCCCCGGGTTGAACTCCGGCTCTGGCTCGCCCTCGGCGACCAGGTCCTCTTCGATGCTGACGTTCAAGGACACTCCTGTGGTTGACATGTTTAGTCGGCCAGTACAAGACGCGCACGCTCGTGCAGGTCTCGGATCAAGGGGTGGTCCTTCTTCGTTTCGAGCCTTCGCAGTAGTGCCGCGAGTTCGTGCTTGGAACGAGCTGAGGGGACCTGGCTGATTGCCTCGGCTGCCTGGATACCAAGCATGCCAGCCCGTTCGAGGTCGCCCTCCTGATCGGCGACGGTGGCGAGCTGGACGGCGGCGTAGGCCCTCCGCCGAGCCTGATCCGCGCTGTTGTCCCAGAGGGTGCGCAGGAACGGTAGTGCCTGAGCGGGACGGTCCAGCCTGGTCCAGCACGTACCTGCGTGGCTGGCGAAAATCGTCTCGTCGATGTTCGTCGCCCATGCCGGTTCAGTGTCTGGCCGAATCCGCTCGTAGGCATCCTCAGCCCTCTTGAGCGCGGAGCCACAACCGGACGCGTCGCCGAGCTCGGAATACGCACGAGCGGTAAGGAAGGCTGCCTCCGTGAGCATTGCCGCCGAGCTCGTGCGGCTGCTCCGGTCGTATGCCGCTTGCGCGAGTCGTAGCGCCTGGGCTGGTTGCTTCAGGTACAGCGCCTGGTGGCCCATGCTCGCGAGCAGGAATGCGCCGTAGGCATCGTCGCCGGCCTGGCTCGCCAGGCGAAGGCCCTGGGTGAAGTACCTCTGCGCGAGTGCGTGGCGGTCCGCGTCGTAGGCCATCCAGCCGATGAGTTCGCACAGCGCAGCTGCGGCGCTGAACAGGTCGTGACCCACGCCCTCGGCGTACCGACCGCGGAGCATGGGCACCACGGCATCCCGAAGGTATTTCGTCGCGAGCTCTCTGCTGTGCTCGCCGCCGAACTGGCGGTCGAGGCGGTCGAATGCCTGCGTGGTCGCCTGCACCTCCGCGACGTGACGAGCGGTGACCTCGCGCCGGCCGCCTTCCACGTCCGAGGACGGCGCAGCGAACATCCAGTCGAGCACTGCGGCGTTGAGGGCGTCGGGTGCGAACTTGCCCTGCACGATCGCCGTGTGCCCGAGCAGGTCGTACTTGGCAAGCTCCTCGACGATCACCAGCGTCGCGGCGAGCGAGGATTCGAACCCAAGGCCGAGCTTCGAGTTCGTCCCGTTCGAGGATGCGCCAAGGCCGAGCTCGGCAGGCTCCAGCCGGTACACGATGGGCATGAGCGTTCGGTAGGGTTCGCCGACCTCGCGGTGCCCGTTCTCCCACTGGGCGAGCATCCGCAGCAGGCTCTTGCGCGTCGCAACGCCGACCCCTTGTGCAGCGGCAGCGCGTTCGAGCTTGTGCACGAGGCTGGTCTTGGTCCAGCCTCGTTGCTCACGCTCCTCGCGCAACCGGGTCATGTGATCACCATGCGGCTTGGCCTCCGCGCCGGGCAACCCTCCGAGTCATCCCCCGTCATCCCCTGGTCAAGCTGGGGCAGCCGTCGTCGCTCAAGCGTCGCCTGTCGATTCCCTCGCTGGCGCGGTTTGCTTAGTCCAGCAAGCGAAACGGACAGCGAGGGGGCAGCGGACATGACAACCGACTACGACTGATCGGAAGCGAGACGGTCGAGCTTCCGAGAGAGTTCACGTACTTCCACTTGGAGCTCGTCGAGCTTGGCCAGGACGGCACTCATGTCGTTCGGAGCCGATGTCGCGGAAGAGCGACCACCTCCGGATGAGTTGGTGCCGGCCAGAACCCGCGCCAGATGGTCCTCTGGCCAGTCGAGCGCGGTCGAGATCGCGGACATGGTTCGAGCCGACCGGCGTCGGCCTGGGCCGCCGCCCTGGAGTTCGCGGATCGTCGCGACAGACACTCCTGAACGGGCGGCTAGCTCGTTCTGCTGGATCGGCAGGTCGCCCATCCGCGCGTTGATGGCGTCGGCTACCGCCTGCCAGTCCCCCACCCGAGTCCTCCTGCACGTTCGCGCCGCTCAGTCGTCCTGCTGATCGTAGTCCGACGTGTCGGCGAAGTTCGCACTTCCCAAGCGCTAATATCAGCGCTAATATCAGCGCTACACGGAATCCTCTGAGAACGGAGACCACCTCGTGAACACCACGACACTCGCGACACCGGGCGGGAACAGCCCGCCGGCGCCGCGCTTCTACAACGTCGCTGAGGCGGCCCTGCTGATGAAGCTGTCCGAGCCCACGGTGTACCGGGCGATCCGCGCGGGGGAGTTTCCCGCGATCAGGGTCCGGGGCCGGTACGTCGTTCCGGCCAAGGCGATCGACGCCATGGAGTCGGGAGCGCTGGAGCTGGGCCTGGTCGACGCCGCCGAGTACACGGTCACGCGGAGCGCGGCGTGATGGCCGCGGTCGAGTTGGAGCCCACGGCGGCTGACCTGGCTTCGATCGAGGCCGAGTGGCCGGTGATCGAGCTGGAGCTGGAGCTGACGGGCCTGGAGTTGAAGCGGCTCGGGCGTCCAGCGTCGGACGTCGAGCTGCGGCGTGAGCGGCACCTGGTGCGCCAGATCCTGGCTGCGCGTCTGGCCTGGGCCACGTCGGTGGCCGGGGACCTGGTCGAGCTGGAGGAGGTTGCGTGATGGCTACGTTGGTGGTGGCTCCGGCCGCTGAGACTCCCGCCCCGTCCAACGGGGAGCTGCTGGCCGAGGCCGCCCGGCTGCTGCCGAAGTGGGACACCGTCCCCGCGATGGTGACCGGTGTCGACCTGTCGGAGCTCGTCGAGTTCGTCGCCCTCGGCTTCCACGTCGAGCGCCAGGCCGCCGAGGCGCACGCTCGGGGCGCGGTCATCAGCCTGGGCAGGTTCCTCCTGCCCCGGCTGGCGGGCCGGTGCCTGCTGCTGGACTGTGACCCGGACACGATCAACCGGTGGGCCGCTCGCCTCCGCGCGGACGTCCTGGCCGCGTACATGCTGGCCGCTGCCCGCCACTACGGCGGGTCGGGGGTGACCCGATGAGCCTCGCGATCTTCGGGGTCCTGCTCCTGGGTGGGCTGGTGGGGTTGTGCTGGAAGAACTCGCGTTCGACCGGTGCGGCGGTCATCGCCGTGATGCTCGGGCTGACGATCGCCGGTTCCGGCGGGGCGTTGTCGGAGCCGTCCAAGGCCCTCGTCGGCGCGGTCCGCCAGTCGCTCAACTCGATCGGTGACTCGCTGTTCGGGGGTGCGAAGTGACCGCCGCGATGGAGGAGCGCAAGAGCGGGAGCGCCTACCCGTGGCCGATGGACGAGCTGCACGCCAAGGCTCTGAACCTGGCGGTGGAGCTGGGCGAGGTCCCGTCGCGTAACCGGCTGATGGCCGAGCTGCGCATCGGAGCCCCCAAGGCCATCAAGGTCCGCGAGGCCCTGGAGGACAGCGGCTTGAACCTGACGGCCGCGAACCGGGCGTTGAAGGCCAGTGGCCGAATCGAGTGGACCAGCCCGACTGAGGTCCCCGACTTCCTGGCGAGCAACGCCGACACGGCCGAGACCGTGCCCACGGACACCCACCCGGAACCCGGATCCGACACCACCGAGGTCGCCTCCGCCGACTCGTCGCCGGTAGCGGCGACCGTGCAGGTGGATGAGGCCGGACACCCGGACACGGTGACCGACCTGGCCGAGGCCGAGTCGCCCCGGCGGGCGCGTCGGGTGCGCTCCTGGCCGGTGCTGCTGCTGGCGCTACCGGCGTTCGTGGCGATCTGGTCCGGGTGGGTGGGCCTGGGGGAGCTGACCGGGTTCGGGGTCGTGCACCCGCTGCCGGGTCTGTGGGATGACGCGAAGCTCAACACCGCGATCACTCTGCCGATCGGAGTGGAGACCTACGCCGCCTACGCGCTGCGGGCCTGGCTGTCCGGGTCCATCCCGATCCGGGCCCGGAGGTTCGCCAAGTGGTCGGCGATCGGGTCCCTCGTCCTGGGGGCTGCCGGGCAGGTCGCCTATCACCTGATGTCCGCAGCCGGAGTCACCGAGGCCCCGTGGCCGATCACCACCGCCGTCGCCTGCCTGCCCGTGGCCGTCCTTGGCATGGGCGCCGCGCTCGCGCACCTGATGCACAACACCACCGAGACGAACATCAAACGGTAGGTCCGCCCGGGGTGTGGCCGTCTGGCCTAGGAACCGCTGCCGCGCCCCGGCATCCGCCCAGCAAGGTAGCCCGGCTGGCAGACACCCCCGTTCGAGTCGGGGGCGGGCACGAGGCCACACGAGGTGGCCCGTGGTGAAGGAGATCATTCATGGCCAGCAAGTCCAACCCGGAGAAGCCGACCCGCGCAGACCTCAAGGCGGCGCGTGCGAAGTACGACAAGCTCCCGAAGAACGTCAGCGAGAAGCGCCTCGACGCCGTCTCGGCCGAGGTGGACGCGATCGTGCAGAAGCTCCCCTGGTGGAAGCACTACTAGAGATTTTCGCCCGGGGCGCGGCCGTCTGGCCTAGGAACCGCTGCCGCGCCCCGGCACCCACTCCCCAGCAAGCCGAGGAAGGACTTTCAGTGAACCACGACGACAACGAGCTATTCCATCGGCTCGAAACGGAGATCCGAGCCAACCCCAGCCTCCCCGCCCTCGACAGCGTTCCGGACCAGGTGCGGTCCCCAGAGTGGGAAGTGCCCCTCGACGACGCCGAGGTGGTGGAGGGGGAGCTGCTGCCCGTCGACCAGGTCGCCGCCGTCGAGCGGTTCGACCCGGACGGCTACCGGGCGGTCATGGCCGCCAAGGATGCGGCCCGACTGCCGATCCTGCCTGCCTGGGCACGTTCCGCCACCGAAGCCCGTAGCGTCGCCCGTTGGGTCGTGCGGCACTACACCCACACCGCCGGCTACCACGCGGTCAGGTTGCCGAAGTACGGCGGCAAGCTGCTCCTGCGCTCCCCGGGCGGACTGTGGAAGGTCACCAGCGGCGTGACCCGCTGGACGTTCGACTCCGAGGCTGCTCCGCTGCGCAGCGCGGCTGTGTCCAGCGGCGACATCGATGCATACCTGCGGCTTACGGGGGTCCGCAATGACCGCGTGAAGATGCGCCTGATCCTCGCCGCCGTCGGCGCGGTGGTCCTGTTCGTCACGGCATTGGTCGTGCTGAACATGGTTCCTGAGTGGGGAGCCTGGACCCTCCTGGCCGCGCTGCTGGGTGCGCTGGGTCTGGTGGGTGGCAACAAGGACAAGCCGCTCCTCGACACCGCGATGGTCACCTTCCGGGCCCGCAAGCTGTCGGCGGATATCGTGACCCGCGCGTTTGTCGCCGCTGGGCTGGCCAAGCCCGATGAGGGGGTGGCGTTCCCGCAGCCCATCGCGCGTGACGGCGACGGTTGGCGTGCCGTCGTCGATCTGCCGTACGGCAAGACGTTCGGGGACGCGGTCAAGGGCCGTGAGCGCCTTGCGTCGGGTATCGACATCGCCGACACCCAGGTGTTCCTCGACCGCGACACCACGTCGAACCGGAGGGTGAACATGTGGGTGGCCGACCGCGACCCCCTCGCGGTGCCGGCCGGCAGGTCGCCGCTGGTCGGTATGGACCAGGTGGACTTCTGGAAGCCGTTCCCGTTCGGCGTGGACGAGCGCGGCAACCAGGTCGCCATCTCCATGCTGTGGATCTCGCTGCTCATCGGTGCGGTTCCTCGGCAGGGCAAGACGTTCTCCGCTCGCCTGGTGGGCCTGGCCGCAGCGCTCGACCCGTTCGTGCGGCTGTACGTCTTCGACGGCAAGGGCTCCCCGGACTGGCGCAGCTTCGCCAAGGTGGCCCACCGCTGCGGGTTCGGACTGGTGGTCGGCAAGGACGGGGTCGACCCGGCCGAGCGGCTGCTCAACGCCCTGCTCGAGTTGAAGGCCGACGCCGAACAGCGCTACGTCCGGTTGTCGGAGCTGCCGAAGTCGGTGTGCCCGGAGGGCAAACTGACGCCGGAGCTGTCGCGGAACAAGTCCCTGGACATGCCGCTCACCCTCGCGATCATCGAGGAGGTGCAGGAGTACCTGCTGCACCCGGAGTTCGGCAAGCAGATCCTTGACGTCCTCGTCTACCTCACCCGCGTCGCCCCAGCCGTGGGGGTGTCGGTCATGTGCGCCACCCAGAAGCCCGACGACAAGTCCTGCCCGTCGATCCTGCGCGACCAGCACCAGGCCCGCTTCGCCCTGCGCGTCGCCGCCTGGCAGGTCTCCGACACCGTCCTCGGAGCCGGCTCATACTCCGAGGGCCTCGACGCGTCGCGGCTGCTGCCGTCCCACAAGGGCGTCGGCATCCTCAAGGGCATGTCCGACACCCCGGGCATCGTTCGCACGCACTTCGCCAACGGCCAGGACGCCGAAACCATCCTCGACCGGGCCAGGCTGCTGCGCGAGAACGCCGGCACCCTGACCGGCCAGGCCGTGGGCGAGGTTGCCGCCACCGACACCACCGCAGCGTCGACCCTGCTCGAAGACATCCTCGCCGTCATCCCGGCATCCGAGGCCAAGGTGTGGTCCAAGACCGTCGTCGAGCGGCTGATTGAGCTGCGCCCCGACGTGTACGGGCACCAGGCCGACAACGACAACGGAGCCAAGGCCACCTGGCTGGCCGCAGCCCTCAAGCCCTTCAAGGTCGCCACCGAACAGGTCTGGGGACAGGTGCCCGGCGAGAAGGGCCAAAACCTCAAGGGCATCATCCGCGACCACATCACCCTGGCCATCACCGACAGTAACCGAAAGTGGAAGAGCGGATAGGGGCTAGGTCTAGACCCCCAACCCTCTAGGTCTAGACCCCCCGCTAGAACCCGCCAACCACCCTGGCCAGCCACCTAGCGACCTAGACCCCGACCCGCTGACCAGCCGAAACGGCCAAGAACGGCCATCGGCGGGTCCCCGGGCTGGCGATAGCCATGCCCAAACGTCATCACGCACAGTCACCAGAATTGGAGCACGTCACCCGTGAACACCCTGCTCATCATCCTCGCCGCCATCGGCGCTCTGGCCGTCGCTGGCGGCATCCTCGAACTCGCCGAACTCACCCTGACCGTCATCCGCACCGGCCCCACCCCGGGCATGCGGGCCCTGGCCCGATGCTTCAAGGGCCGCTGCGAGGGCGTCGGCTGCCCGGTACCGCACCGACCCAAGTCAGGCCCGTGGCGCAACTCCTGATCCTCGCCGTCGGCGCGGCCCTGATCTGGGCCGCGATCTACGCCGCAGCGTGCGCGATCTGGCCGTTCAAGAACTGTCCGCGCTGCACCGGCTCCGGCCGCAAACGCTCCCCGACCGGACGCGCCTGGCGCGACTGCAAACGGTGCAAGGGCACCGGCAAACGACTCCGGCTCGGCCGGAAGCTCCTCACCCACGCCCGAGCCACCCACGCACGCGGAACCCGATAGCCCACCCCAGTAGGGAGAACAGCAGCCATGAGCACCCCGACCATCACCACGACCCTCGCCGACAAGCTCCGCGCCATCGCAGACACGCTCGACGCCCACCCCGACGCCAACCGGATGCAGGCGCATCTGTTCCTTGACGTCCGCGAGTACGGCACCGCCGCCATCAGGAACGAGGCCGAGCGCGTGGCCCTGGTCGACGGCATCGCCGCCCTCTTCGGGCTCACGGCCGCTCCGGTGAGCCTGTCGGCGGACTACTGGCACCACAAGGCCACCGCGCTCCACGTCCCCGACGCCGTCGCCTTCACCGTCAAGACCTCCATCGCCAGCCCGCGCCGCTGCGCCTGCGGAGCCGACTGCACCCACTCCACGAGCTGATTGCCCTGGCCCGCACCGCCCTGGTGCGGTGCGGGCCACCCATCCCGCGCTGAGGAGCCTTCCGTGCCGATCCGGCCCGAGAACCTGCACCGCTACCCGCCTGGCTGGCCCCAGATATCCCTCGCGATCCGCGACGAGCGCGCCGGCTGGCGGTGCGAGTGCGCGGGGGAGTGCGGAGCCCGGCACGGCGGACGCTGCACCGCCGTCAACGAGCTGCCGCACCCGGTCACCCACTCTCTGGTGATCCTGACCGTCGCGCACCTCGACCACACGCCGGAGAACTGCGACCCGGCGAACCTGCGGGCGATGTGCCAGCGCTGCCACCTGCGCTACGACGCTCCGCACCACGCCCGCACCGCCGCCCTCACCCGACACCGGGCCCTGACCGCCGGAATGACCCCGCTCTTCGACCTCGACGGGAGCTGACCGTGGAGCGCAGCCTGCCGCACGACCTGGATGCCGAACGCCTCGTGGTCGGTGCCGCGATGCTCGACCCCAGCGTCATCCTGACCACGAAAGGGGTCGTGGGGGCGGGGGACTTTTACTACCCACGACATATGATCATCTGGCAGACGCTGCACTCCCTCCACGCCAGCGGAGCCCCGACCGACCCCGTCGCCGTCGCCGCCCACCTCGCCGACAACGGCGAACTCAACCGGGTCGGCGGAGTCGCCTACCTGCATGATTGCGTCCGGGCAGTGCCCACCAGCGCCAACGCCGGCTACTACGCCCGGATCGTGGCCGACCACGCCCGCAACCGCGACGTCGTCACCATCGGCACGCGACTCATCAACGCCGGCAGCAACGGCACCGACACCGCCCAACTCCTCGCCGAGGGCCGCACCTGGCTGGAACAGGCCGCACAGACGGTCGGCGTGTGGCCGGCACCGATCCCGCTCGGCTCCCGGGCGACGCTGCCCACGTTCCCGATCGAGGTACTGCCCGAGTGGGTCGGCGACATGGTCGCCGGGGTCACCGAGTTCACCCAGACCCCGCCCGACGTCGCCGGCACCCTCGCCCTAGCCGCCCTGTCCACCGCAGCAGGGGGACGCGCCGAGGTGGAGGTGCGCGGCTCGTGGCGTGAACCCGTCAACCTGTTCGCCGTCGTCGTCCTGCCGCCCGGGGCGCGAAAGTCCGCCGTGTTCGCAGCCATGATTGGCCCGCTACTGGTAGCCGAACGTGCCATGACCGAGCGGGTCAAGCCCCTCATCATCGAAGCCGAGCTCGCCTCCCGGGTCGCCACCAAGGCAGCGGAGAAAGCCACCGTCGTGGCCGCCAACGCCGACGCGACAACCCGAGACGCCCTGCTTGCCGACGCGATCGCCGCCGCCATGCAGGCCGACAGCGTCACCGTTCCCGTGATTCCACAGCTCATCGCCGACGACGTCACCAGCGAAAAGGCCGCCTCGCTGCTGTGCGAGCAGGGCGGACGCATCGCAGTACTGTCCGCCGAAGGGGGCATCTTCGCCACCCTCGCCGGCCGCTACTCCGGCACCCCGAACCTGGAAGTCTTCCTCAAAGGCCACGCCGGAGACATGCTCCGCGTCGGACGCCAAGGCCGCCAATCCGAGCACGTCGAAAGGCCCGCCCTCACCCTCGGGCTCGCGGTTCAGCCCGATGTCCTGCGCGACATCGCCAGCCTGCCCGGATTCCGGGGCAAGGGCCTCCTCGCCCGAATCCTGTTCGCCGTCCCCGAAAACACCGTGGGCCGCCGCCGCATCGGCACCGAACCCGTCACCGCGGAGGTCACCGACACGTACGCCACCAACCTCACCCGGCTGGTGTGTGCCATGGCCGACTGGACCGACCCCGCAGCACTCCCACTCACCCCAGAGGCCAACGAACGCGTCCTGGACATCGAACGCGACACCGAACCACGCCTTGCACCAGGAGCCGAGTGGTCTCACATCGTCGACTGGGGCAGCAAATACACAGGAGCGATCGTCCGCATCGCCGGACTACTTCACCTCGCCCAACACCTCGACGACGGACCGTGCCGCCCCGTCACCGCCGACACCCTGGAGCGAGCCACCATCCTTGGCCACTACTACGCCACTCACGCCCTCGCCGCCTTCGACGATATGGGAGCCGACCCTACCGTTGCCCAGGCCCGAACTGCCCTCGTCTGGATTACCCGCACGCGAACAGACCGGCTCACCAAACGCGACCTCTACCGGGGCACCCAGAACCACTTCAAGACCGCTGCACATCTCGACCCAGTTCTCGAGCTCCTCGAAAACCACGGATACATCCGGCAGTTACCGACATCCCAGAAGGTCGGGGGCGGACGGCCGCCATCCCCGACCTACGAGGTGCACCCCGAACTCGACAAGCACACCAACCCGAACTTGACCCGATAGAAGCCCGATCCATGCTTCCGGAGATTGCCCTGACACAACTGACAGAACTGACACAACCCCCGTCGCGAGCGGGTTGTGTCAGTTCTGTCAGTTGTGTCACCGACTACCAGTCGGCGCGTGCGACCGGCGTCTGCTTGGTCGCGTCAGGGTACCTTCAAACTCCTGAGGGTTGCTGACCCGTTCTCTGGGGCAGAGATGTGGTGTTCGGATTGCCCCTCGCATCCATTCCAGCGGGGAGCGTCAGCCCTTTTGGTGGTCCGCTGGGCCAGTCTGGAAAGAGCGGCGGAACTTCAAACTCGGCATCCGTCATGGATACCTCTCCGCCGGAGAAGATTGCCGAGCGGAAGTCCGCCACACTGCCTGAAAAGCTCGCCGAGTTGAACCGAACATGGCCGCCGCTAAACGTAGCCCCTAGGCCGAAAGAGGTAAATTTTACCTCACCTCCAATGAACTCCGAACCATCAAAGTAAACATCGCCCCCCGAAAACTCCGCCCCGCTGAAATCGAGCGCCCCGTCTGTAATATTGCAGCCTTCGAGGACCACCTGTGCGCCGTCCAGAAATTCGGTACTTCCGAAGTAGATCGTGCCAGCGAGGACGGAAATATTCGAGAATAGGACCTCGCTGGCGAAAACGCAGCTGTCGAACAATACGTCCGAACCAGTAAACCCGCTGTCTTGGAAGTCTACTAGTCCTGTCATGAATCGTGACTCGCTAAATTGGACTACACCTCCGGCAAATTCTGCCCCAACGAAGCTGACTGCGGCGCCAGAAAACGTAGCCCCTTGAAATCGAGTGTTTCCGCCAGTGAACTTGGCCTGTTTGAAACTTACAGTGCCTCCGCTAAAGACGGCGCCACCAAAATCTCCTCCATCGAAAATTGCGCCTGTGAAGTCGAAATCGTGGCCTTGCCACGACACGGGCGAAGTGTCGCGCAGGTGCGCCCCGATGAGGTGGATGATGGTGAAGCGGACCTGCTGCTCCTCTTTGGCTGGTGCATTCTTCCGCAACCATTCAGCCATTCCGGTAATGGCAACAGATTTCTGGACCCTTTCGTCATTCAGATCGGGTGGAGGTGCGTACGGCATGCGCAGGTACGCGCAAAGAACGTCAATACAGGTACGCCGACCAGCCTCCCAGTCGTCGGCGAGACCGGCCAGAGCGTAGACCCCGCCAAGGCGAACGGCAGCCTTATCATTTCCGAGCTGCTCAACGGCCTTTGCGTAGCGCTCATTGAAAATGCGGACACCTGTCCTGTCCGACTCCAGTGCTGCACGTGCATCTGCGGCGTCTGCGAGAATCTTTGCTGCTGCCGCACGCTCATCGGCAACGTGTGCCAATATGTTCTGAGCCTCGGTTACTCGTTGCTTGCGATATGCGATTACGAGAGCCACTGCGCCCCCTATGCCGGCAACGACAGAGAAGGTGAGCTTTAACAGCTCAAACAAGGTTCCCGCAGTAACGGTTCCATCGCTTTTGAACTGTGGAAAGCCGGCCGCCCAAAGGGCTGTCAAAACTAAACCGGCAACAAGTATCAGGCCACTACCGATCCCGAGGCCAATCGCTCGCCTGATGCTCATCAACCGCACCGGCTGATCAAGGCTCCCTGGTCCTGGTTCGGACGCCCGTGATGAAGTCATGGTGTTGTGTGCTACGGCACGTAGCGTTGATGGGCAAGCACAAAGCCGACTCAGCGAGCTCCATGGGCACAGAATTGTTCGACGTGCCAAGGTGGCCTATCACCCCATCGACCGGACGATGCCCTAGCGCAGTGATGCTGACAGCCGACATGCCAACCCCAGCCTAGGGGTTGAGCCAAGTCTGTCAGCTCAGTTGCATCGCCGACCGCCAGCGCCTTGCAGGACGGACTACGGGACGGCTGCCATCTTGTCGAGCCGTTCGCCGGCACATCAGAATTTTGCTGATTCTGTGGAACATCTGGCGATGTCCTGACGCTGGACCCTGGTGTCGTCATCCTCACCCTGCGAACGGAGTTCCATGGAGCAGCAACGCGTTGAACTTGCCAACGGCAGCTTCCTCGTTGTCGAACCCCATCCGACCTGGTCAAAGGTTGAAATCGACCGCGACCGCATCTTCGATCAGCTTCGTATCTCTGGCCAGGACCCAGAGGTGCCGTTCCACATCCTCGCCTGCGTGCGGAGCTGTTGCGAGGCTGGAATCGAAGTGCTCCGGGCTGAGGGGCTCGGAGATGACCTACACATGAGTTCGGACTCACGGTGGTACCGGCTCATGGTTCCTGCGAGCTACACCGACCAGGCGGTACAAGCGCTCGCCGCTGCGGAGCAGGACTCCGACTTCACCCAGCTCGTCCTGCTGAACCGCGGTCTCCGGGCAGTGACGGCAAAGGACCCCGCGCGTCTTACCAAGCAGGGGTGGGGCCCGTGGCACCTCGACGCAAGCACGCGTGTCCTGCGCAACTCTTCGAAAGACGCGTACGACTACGAGGTCGACCTTGACCAGTGCAACACCAGTGCCGAAACCCTCGACTGGATCATTCAGATCGCGGGCAAGACCTGGGGCGACGACCAGACCGTGTCCGGGCTTGTTCGGGCGTTGAATGACATCCTGGAGCCGCAGGCCTACCTGTGCCCCCGCGGGCAGGGAGCGAAGTTGACCAAGAAGGCGATCGGGCAGCTCGTCGCGGCAGCGGCGGCCGAGGAGTAGCAACCGCTCCAAGGCTCGGAGGTCGGCACCCTGTGTCACCACGGAAAGGCCGTGCCGATCTCCGGGGTCAGGATCGCAGTGCGCTGGGACGTGGAGCCACACGTGGAGCGAACTGTGAGCCCATGATGAAACCAGGGACCGTGGAGCTATGCCGACTGAAGACAAAAGCCCAGCTAGATGCCTGTGATCAAAGGAAAATACCCCCTCGTAATGCGTAGGTCTCGGGTTCGAATCCCGAAGGCGGCTCCAGCTCAAAGGCCCCGATCATCGATCGGGGCCTTTCGCGTGGCTCCACCAGGAGCCCGTGACGCGGACGGCATCCCCGGGACCGGAACACGGACGGGCCCGGAGAAGCCCGGAACGCGAACGGCGCCCCGGGGGGAGTCCCCCCCCGGGGCGCCATCAGACGTCAGCTGTCAGGCGGCGGCCTTGTAGCCGATCGCGACCGGCCCGGCGTCGGGTGCCGGCACGGACGCCCCCGGCGACCGCAGGGCGCTCCCGCTCGGGGCGTGGAAGTAGTAGCGGCCGACCACGTCGACGACCAGGTGCAGCCGGCCGGCGTGGTTGAACACGTTGAAACCGTTCGACGGGCCGATGCCGGTGACCACGGCGTTCGGGGTGACCTTGCCCGGGTGCGGGTTCAGGTTGCTGACCCACGGCTTCTCCAGGCCGGGGATCTCGCTGGGCCACACGGTGAGGAAGGTGTCGGCGGTCGGGTCGACGGCAGTGACGTTCAGGGCGAGGCTGTAGGTCTGGCCGCCCTTCGTGTCGAGGACGCCGGCCGGGGCGGTGACCTTAGTGGTCGTCTGGGCGTTCAGCGCGCCGGGGACGCCCTGGCCTTCGCGGGAGTCGACGATCCGGGTCGGGGTGACCGGGTCGAACCGCAGGCCGTCGCCCGAGTAGGTGCCGTCGTCGAAGAAGCCGACGATGTCCACGATCACGTGCGTGGTCGCCATCGTGTACACGCCGATCACCGGCCAGTTCTCGGCCGAGCCGCAGCCCCAGCAGGGCGCGACGGGGACGACGGCCAGGTTCGGCACGGTCTCCGCGCGCTGGTAGTTCAGGGTCGAGGTGGGCTGGAGGTCCGACTCGTGACCGTTCCACGCGGTGAGGAAGCCCGGGCCTTCCGGCTGGGTCGCGGTGACGTTGACGACGTACGCGCGGATGTGCGGGTTGGCCGCGTTGAAGTTCAGGCCGGTACGCAGGTAGTAGTTCGACGGCAGCTTGCCCCCGGCGCCCTCGCGGGTGTCGATGAGCCGGCGCGGGGCGATCGGGTGGAAGAAGCCGCCCATCGAGTACGTCTGGTCGCTGTCGGTGTAGTAGCCCTGGACGTCGGCGATGATGTGCGTCAGACCGGCGTGGTTGTAGATGTCCACCCCGCCGTCGGCGCTGACCTTGACCGTGACCGAGTTCGCCCCGGTCCAGCCCGGCAGGAAGTTGAGCGACGACGCCGTCGGACGGGCCACGCCCGTCGGGAACAGGGTCAGGAAGCCCGAGCTGGTCGGCTCGGTGACCGTGACGTTCAGCGTGACGGCGGAGACCCCGGTCGCCGGGACGCCGCCCCGGCCGCCGACCTGCAGGTGCAGGATGCCGCCCGGGCCGACCTTGCCGGCCGCGCCGAGCCCGCTGCGGGTGTCGAGGATGCGGTTCGGGTTCAGGGTCGTGTACGTGCCCTTGTTACCCGCCCACGCGTCGGTCCCGTACAGCGCGAGGCTGACGACCAGCGAGCCGCCCGTGGTGGAGTTCGGGATCGACAGCTGGGCCGTCTGCTGGCCCTTCAGCGCGGTCAGCGGCTTGATCGTCACGGCGCATGTGGCACCGTACGCGAGGGTCGCGCCGGAGCAGGTGTCCGCCGTGACGGAGAACGCCGAGGAGTGCGGGCCCACGATGCCGGCCGAGCCGAGCGTGGTCGCCTCGGAGCCCAGCGACGTCAGCACCACCTGCTGCGGGGTGCCCGGGACATTGACCTCCTGGCTGCCGAAGTCGATTCCGGAGGTGTTGAGGGCGACGGCGTTGTACCCGACCGTCGAGTTCCACCGGACCTGGCCGGTGACCGGCTGGTCGTTGTCGCACTGGTAGGAGTAGCTGGCCGCGAACGCGGTGAGCGCGCCGGCGTTGCGGGTGACCTGCAGGACCGTGAGGGAACCCGAGGTCTGGTTGCAGCCGCGCGAGCTCACGCTGACATCCATGCCGGCGTAGGCGCCGTTGGCGGACCGCTGGACCTGGTACGTCGTACCGGTCTGCCAGGGCGTCGACGGCGGAGCGACCATCTCGACGCTGACCGGGTCACCAGCGGTCGGGGTGGCTCCCAGGACGAGGCCCTCGGCCCCCCACGGGGTGGCGGTCACGGTCGCGGTGGTCGCGTCGAGGACCTTGCTCCCGTTGAACATGTGGTTGCCGGAGGCCGGCCCGGTGAGGGTGATGGCCGTGTACGGCGCGGTGGGCGCGGCGGGTCCGGCGAGGGCCGGAGCCGGAAGGACTGCGGCAGAAGCCGCCAGTGCGATGGCAGCGGTCATGGCGCCGCGAAGGGTGCGCAACGAGTCTCCCCCGTGTGAGATGTAGGCGCGGATCGGGCCTCCACCGTAGAGCTCCACATCGAGACCCGCAAGGCGTGGACAGTGAACGTTGCCGATACCGGCGGTTGATCCCGCTATGTGGTCAGGAGACGCGCCCGCAGCGCCGCGACCGCGCTGTCGTCGAGCCGCCGCGCGCAGGGGGAGAGACGCGGCGTAACCGATGAATGGGTTTGAAGGTCTTGAAAACCATTCTCTGATTACGCCGCGTCACCGACCCGGCGTGCGACGGTAGGTCAGCGGGCCAGAGCGTCGGAGATGCGTGCCGCCACCAGCGCGGCCACGGCGCTGTGCGAGTCCCGGGTGAGGTGCACGCCGTCGTCGCCCACCTCGGCCACGATGCCGATGTCGGCGAACAGGTGCCCCCGCTTCTCCGCGAGCGCCCGCAGCCGGTCGGCCAGTTCCCGTGACTTCGCCACCGAGGCGGTGTCGTACCTCGGGATCTCGTCGGCGTAGTACCCCGGCTTCGTGTCGTCCACGGGGGCGGGGGACAGCAGGATGACCTTCGGCGGCCCGGCCCGGCCGACCCCGTACGTCTCGATGTCGTCCAACAACCCGCCCACCGCGGCGGCGATCTGGTCGGCCGACCGGTCGAACACGATCTTCAGGTCATTGGTGCCGAGCATCAGCACGACGATGTCGAGCGGCGTGTGCGTGTCCAGGCACGGGCGCAGGTAGGTGCGGCCGTTCTTCCCCACCCGATCGGCGTAGTCCACGTCGGTGGTCCGGCCGCCCAGGCCCTCCTCGATGACGGAGAAGCCGTCGCCCAGGAGGTCCTGCAGCTGGCCGGTCCAGCGCACGTCGGCGGGCCAGCGGCCCAGGTCGTAGTCGCTGGGGCGTTCGCCCTGCGTGTTGGAGTCGCCGTAGCAGAGGACGGTGACCGCGTCCGGGTTCGTGATCATGAACCGATGCTACCCACGCTCGCTCACCAGTCGGCCGCGCCGGCGAAGGACGTCGGGGTCGGGGCGTAACCGAGCAGCGTGGTCGCCCTGGTCAGGTCCAGGGTGCGTTCCATCGCGAGGTGGCTGATCGCGTACCTGGTCAGGCGGGGTGGGCGGCGCGTACCCGCCAGTCGGAACCCCCGTTCCAGGGCCCCGGCGACCGGCCACGCCACCCCGATCGGCAGCCCACGGACCCGGACCGCCAGCCCCCGGGCCGCCAACAGGTCCCGCAACGCCGCCCCGACCTCGACCGGCTCGGCGTCCGCGATGTTGTACGCGCCCCCGGGGCCCCCGGCGCACGCCAACCCGACGGCCCGGACCAGGTTCGCCACGGACGTGAGCGACTGGGCCGCCCGGCCGTCCCCGACGATCCACAGCGTGCGGCCCCGGATCGCGCCGAGTACCCGGGGGAGCAGGGTGGGGTCGCCGGGGCCGTACACGGCGTGCGGGCGGAGGACGACGGCGTCCGGGCGGTGCAGGACGAGCTGCTCGGCGGCGGCCTTGGTCGCGGCGTACCCGGTGAGGTAGCGGCCCACGGGCGCCTCCGCCTCGACGGCGCGCACCGTGGGGCGGAACGGGTCGTAGACGCTGGCCGTGGAGACGTGCACGAACCGGGCGGTCCGGAAAGTGGCCAGCACGTGCCGGGTGCCGTCGACGTTGGCCCGGCGGACCGGTTCGAGAGGTCCCCAGTCGGTGACGGCCGCGGCGCAGTGCACGACCGCGTCGACCTCCGGCGGGTCGGTCATCGGGCCGGTGGTGATGTCCCACTCCCGCCGGGTGAGGGGCACGACGCGGTGCCCGTCGGCGACGAGCCCCCGACACACGGCCCCGCCCACGAACCCGCCAGCCCCGGTCACCGCGATCCGCACCAGACACCCCTCGAAATAGTCCCTGCCCAGGCACCCCGCACACGCACACCCCGGCCCGGCCCGGTCACGGCTTCCCCGCCTCGGCCCGGTCCCCGGTCACCAGTCGCCGCAACGCCTCGCGGTCGGGCTTGCGGGTCCGGCCGACCGTCGGGATCGCCGCGACCGGCACGATCTCGTCGGGCAGCGCGGAAGCGTCGATGACATGCGGCAGCCTCGCCCGCAGTTCGGCCACGAGTTCGTGCCCGTCGCCCGGGCCGCCGGTCCTTCCGGGACGCCCGTCGTGCCCCGGCTCCCGGACAAGGTCCGGCACCACCGCCAGGACGATCCGTTCGTCGCCGATCTCGTCGGGCACCCCCACCAGCGCGGCCTCGCGCACCCCCGGCAGCGTGCTGATCGCCGGCTCGTACAGGCCCGGGTACACATTGGTCTTCCGGCGGATGATCATGTCCTTCTTGCGGCCGAGCAACACGAGCCGGCCGTCGTCGATGGCCGCCAGGTCACCCGTCGCGTGGCTGTCCAGCGGGGCCTCCCCGAGGTACCCCCGGCACAGGTTCGGCCCTGACACCGACAGCTCGCCGTCGGGCGCGATGGTGACCAGTACCCCGGGAAGGGGCTCGCCGATCAGGTCGCCCGGCCCGGTGTGGGCCAGCTTCTCCTCAGCGGTGGCGATGGCGATCGGCAGGATCTCGGTCATGCCGTACACGGCGAGGATCTCGGTGCCGCCGAGCGCCGCCCGGGCCCGGCGGAGCAGGGGCGGTAGGACCGGTGCCCCGCCGACCAGCAGGTGGCGGAGCCCGGGGGCGGTGATCCCCGCGTCGAGGAGGACCGCGAGGTCGGCCGGGACACAGAACGCGTGCGTCGCGCCACGGAGTCCGGCGGCGTACCGGGCCGGATCGGCCCCGGGGGCGAACCCGTACGGCGGCATCGTCCAGTGCGCGCCGGCGACGAGGGCCGGCAGGCCGAGCATGAGCTGGTCGGTGTGCACGGTGTCGCCGGGGCCGATCCGGCAGCGGGTGGCCAGGAGCTGGAGGCCTGCGCCCAGGGAGCCGCGGGTGTGCACGACGGCCTTGGGCGCGGCGGTGCTGCCGGAGGTGAACACGACGAGCGCTTCCTGATCGGCGAGGTGCGCGACCCCGGAGCGCCCCGCGACGCCCGATCCGGCATGGCCCGCGACCCCCGACCCGCCGCGCGCCGCGCCTCCGGCCGTGATCGACGGCGTGGAAGCCAGCCTCCGGGCCGACAACGCACCACCGGGCACCCCCGGCAGCCACCGCCCCGCGTACACGTGACGCACCGGCAACTCCCGGTACGACGGCAACAGCAGCCCCCGCCGCCGCGCCAGCCCCCGCCCGTACCGACTGGTGGCGTACAGCAGCGACTCGGCCGCCGCCCACGTCGGCCCGGCGAGCGCCAGCCGGGCGGCGAACAGCTCCGGTCCGGTCCCCGGATCGGCGAACACGACGGTCCCGCCGGCCGCGACGATCCCTAACGCGAGCACCACCCCGGCCGCCTCGGGCCGGACGGAGAACAGCACCCGGTCACCGGGCTCCAGCCCGGCGTCGAGCAACCCGGCCGCGGTGCACCGCACCCTCCGCGCCAGCTCGCCGTACGTCATCTCCCCGATCGCCAGCGCGTCGGGCGAGGCGTCCGCGGTCGACAGCACCGCCGCCACCAGGTCCATCACACGCTCCGGATCATGAGTCGGGAGTACCCGGGAATGAGCACCCGGCGGGCCACGGTCCGGGACGTGATCTCGACCCGCCCCGCCATCAGCGCGCGGAGCACCCCGTCGATCTCCGCTCTGGCCAGCGGCGCGCCGAGGCAGAAGTGCGTGCCGGCCCCGAACCAGAGCTGGCGCACGTCGGGGTCGGCCGGCTGTGACGGGTCGAACGGGGAGCGGCCCCGCGCGCAGAACAGTGTGGCGATCACGACCCGGTCCCCGGCCCGGACGGCGACTCCGCCGACGGACCCGTCCCGCACGACGCTGCGCAGCATCACGGGCGACGGCACGGTGTACCGCAGCCCCTCGGCCACAACACTGTCCAGATTGGACTCGGTGATCGACACTCCCGTGTCGTGGCACAGCGCGACGAGCCGGGGCAGATAGGACACCAGGGTCTCGGTACCCGTCAGGACGAAAGCCCCGACCGCGCCGTGCGCCTCCTCCTCGGTCAGGCCGAGTTCGCGCATCCTGCCGGGCACGGTGGCCGGATCCCCGGACCGGTACGCCCGGATCGCCGGCTCGGTGAGGCCGCCGAGTTCGGTGCGGGCGTGCCGGATCTGCCGGTCGGTGAGCCGGGGCCGGCCGAGCCTGACCATGGAGGTGATGGCGGTGCCCCGGGCGTAGGCCTCGGCGACCCGGTCGGCGGGCAGGCCGACGAGTTCGCAGATCACGGCGCCCGCGCAGTCCCGCACGACCTGGACTAGGTCGACCTCGCGGCCGGCGGCCAGGTCCTCGCGCAGGTGCGCCAGCGGAAGAGTCAGCACCCGCTCGCACAGGTCGCGGACATACCCCGGCGTGAACAGCCCGGACAGCTTGCGCCGCAGCCGGGAGTGCGCGTCGCCCTCCATGTTGAGCAGCACCGACGGGCCGAGGACCGGCGTCCACAGATCGGCCGGCGAGCCGGGCCCGGTCTTCGTGAACGTGTCGGAGTCCATCAACACCCCCCGGGCCAGGACCGGGTCGCTGACGACCACCCCGACCCGGGGGACCCGGCGCACCGGCCCGCTGTTCGCGATCAACCGCATCATCCGGTACGCCACGGGATGCGCCCCCGTCTGCACCCGCTCCTCCCAGGCGGTCACCGGATGTCCACGATCTCTGGCCGGTAGCGGTGGTCGGCGTACCACGCCAGGGTCCGCCGCAGCCCCCACGCGTGCGCGCGCCGGACGGAGCCGCTCACCCGGACGTCGCGCCGGTACGCGTACGCCGTCGTCAGCCTGCGCACCGCGTTGACCAGGGCCCGGTCCTCGTGCAGGTCCTCGATCCTGGTGCGGGGGAAGCCGCCGGCCCGTTCGTACAGGTCGGCGGTGATGGCCATGTTGCACCCCGGCGCCATGATGTACGGCCCCAGGTACTCCGGCCCCCGGTTGCCCTTGCGCAGCCTGCCGAACACGACGGCGACCTCGACGGCCGCGAGCAGCAGCCCCCGCCGCCACGCGCTCACCGGTACGTCGTCGGTTCTTGGGGTCAGCTGCCCGCCGACGAGCCCGAGCCCTTCCGCGAAGCACCGGCGGACCGACGCCGTCCAGTCCGGGGCGGGCAGGCAGTCCGCGTCGGTCCGTGCGAGCAGGGTCGCGCCGTGCGCGATCGCGTACCGCATCCCGGTGTCCGCCGCGGCCCCCGTGCCCTTGACCGGCTCGTGGATCAGGTGCCCGCCGGGGAAGTCGAAGGCGCGCACGATGGCCGCCGTGCCGTCGGTGGAGTTGTTGTCGACCACGACCAGGGTGAAGTCCCGGTCGACCTGCGCGGCCAGGGCATGCAACGTCGGCAGGATCCCCCGGGCCTCGTTGTAGGCCGGGACCACAACAAAGAGACTCACAGCTCCACCGCCATCACGCCCATGCTCACACCGCCGGCCAACCCGATCAGGCAGGCCAGGTCCCCCGGCCCCAGCCTGCCAGCCTCCCGCGCCCTGACCAGCTGGAACGGCAGACTGGCCGACGCCAGGTTCCCATGCTCGGCGAGCGTGACGACCAGCTTGTCGGCCGGAATCCCCAGCCGCTCCCGCAGGATCTCCAGGTACGGCAGCGACACCTGGTGCACGGCGACCACGGCGAAGTCGTCCCACCCCAGCCCGAGCCGCGCGAGCGTGTCCACCACGACCTCGGCCCCGAACGAGTCGAACGCCTCCTTCAGCGCCGCCCCGTCCATCCGGAAGTAGCTGTACTCCGGGTCCCTCGGATGCGCCGACCCCCCGGCCGGCAGCGTCCCGACCCGCCAGGCCCCGGAGTGCGCGGAGAACCCGGACCCGAGCACCCCTGGCCGGTCGGAGCGCTCCATGACGAGCGCGGCCCCGGCGTCCGACAACGTGTACCCCGGCAACGCCTCCAGGTACGCCTTCAGGTCCGGCACGTCCCACCGCACGGCCCGCGACGGCGCCTCCCCGCTGGCGATCAGCACCCGCCGGTACCCCCCGGCCCCGATCAGCGCGTCGGCCACCTCGATCGCGTTGAGCACGCTGTTGCACGCGTTCTTCACGTCGAACACCGGGCAGCTCAGGCCCAGTTTCGCGGCGACGATGTGCGCGGTCGCCGGCTCCACCATGTCCTGGCTCGCCGACGCGAACAGCAACAGGTCCACGTCGCCGGGATCGGTGCCCGTGTCGGCGAACAGCTTGCGCGCGGCCTCAGCGGCCAGGTCGGACGCCTGCCAGTCGTCGGGCATCACGCGCAACGACTCCACACCGGTCAGCCGCTCGACGAGGCCGGCCGGCGGCCGGTACCCGGTGATCCGTTCCGTCACCTCACGGCTGGTCAACCTGGCCTCCGGCAGATGCACCGCCAGCCCAGTGATCCGAGCACCCATGCTCACCCTCCCCTGTCTGCTCGAATCGTCCGCCACGACGACCGGCGCAGGAAGAGCCCAGCCCCTCTTGTCGCGACCCCGCCTCTCTGCTAAGGGCGTCGGTATCCCGGGTGCACGCCGGGGGTGAGGCCCTGCTGGGCCGCGATCGCCCCGAGAAGCTCGGTGAGCTGCGCCCGCTGGTGGTCGTCCAACGCCGCGCAGATGTCGCTCTCGTGTGTGGACGCCAGCTCCCGGATCCGCGTCATGACCTGTTCGGCCTCCGCGGTGAGGTGCAGTGCGTGGTTGCGGCGGTCCTGCGGGTTGCGCCGCCGTTCGACCAGGCCACGGCGTTGCAGCCCGTCGACGAGGACGACGACCCGGCTCGGCACCACTCCGAGCTGCTCCGCGAGGGACTGCTGGCTGCGGCCCGGCTGGCTGGCGATCATGCGCAGCAGCCCGACGTCGGGCGGGTCGACCCCGACCTCGCTGATCCGCTCGGCGAACCGGGCGGCGGCGTGCGCCCCCACCTGGGCGAGCAGGAAGGCCGCTCCGGGCTGCGGTGGGGTGCTCATCGGGTGATAGTAGCGGGGCAGAATAGTTCTGTGCTAAGAATGATTCACTCTAGTGAACGGAGTTGCCCTGTGCGCCCAGACTCTGGCACCCCTGCCCTGACCAGCGCGGACCCGGCGACCGCACGCCCCGCACCGCAGGCCACTGGCGGCCCGCCACCCAGGACACCGCAGGCAACCGGCGGTCCGCCGCCCGGGATCCTCGCCATCGTGTTCACCACCCTGTTCGTCGGAGGGATCGCGCTCGGCACGGCCCTGGCCGGCGGCGACCCGTTCCCGTCGCCGTTCGGCGACCCCGCCGGCACCCTGGCCTACTTCCGCGAACACCACACCGCCGTGGGCGTGGGCGCGGCGCTGCAGTTCGCGGCCTCGGTGCCGTTCGCGCTGTACGCCGCGACCACCGCCGCCCGGCTCCGCAACCTCGGCATCCGCGCACCCGGCGCGACCATCGCGCTGGTCGGCGGGGTGCTGGCTGCGGCCATGCTGACCCTGTCCGGGCTGCTCACCTGGGTGCTGTCCCGCCCAGACGTCCTCACCGAACCGGCGCTGGTGCACGCCCTGCACAACCTCGCGTTCGCCACCGGCGGCGTCGGGCACGTCGTGTTCGCCGGCCTGCTCGTCGCCGGCCTCGCCGTGCCCGGCCTGCTCGCCCGGCTGCTGCCCAGGGGCTTGGCCGTCACCGGCCTGGTCATCGCGGCGGTCGCCGAGCTGGCCACCCTCACCCTGCTCGTCCCGGACGCGGCGGTCCTGCTGCCGATCGCCCGGTTCACCGGCATGGCCTGGCTGATCACGGCCGGCTTCCTGCTGCCCAGTACCCGTACCCGCTGATCGAGGATGAACATGCACCCGGAAATGACGGAAAGGCTCGTCCGGTTCCAGCACCCGGAGAAGACGCTGGGCTATCTCGGCGGGGTCGACGACGAACGACTCGCGGCGCTGTACGGCCTGGACGTTGCCGCATATCAGCAGCTCCGGACCGGCCTCGCCGAGCGCGCCCAGGCTGCGGCCCGGGACCTGCTCGATGACGATGAGTTCGCGGCGAAGGTCGACAAGCTCCCCTTCGAGCCGGGCCAGCGGATCGTGGCGATCGGTGAGAGCACCACCGACGACCTGCTGTCCTGGTTCGAGATCCTGCGCCACCTACTCGCCCTGCGCCGCCCGGCGGACGACATCACCTGCGTGAACCTGGCGGTGTCGGGCCACAGCAGCACCCAGGCCCTGACCCTGCTCCCGGCCCTGCCGCACCACGCGCCGGACTGGATCCTGTGCATGCTCGGCGGCAACGACGCCCAACGCCTCGGCTCGCCCACCGGCCCGACCCTGGTGAGCCTGACCGAGACGGACCGCAACCTCACGGCCCTCCGCGACCTCGCCGGACACCGGACGGGGGCGCGCTGGGTGTGGCTGACCCCGACCCTGGCCGACGAGGCCAGGGTCGCCGCCTACCCCCACTTCCAGCGGGCCGGACTGACCTGGGCCAACGAGGATCTGACCGCGATCGGCGACCTGCTCCGCCAGCGCCCCGAGCCCACGGTCGACACGCGGACGGTCACCGACCCGGACCGGCACCTCGACGACGGCCTGCACCTGTCCCTGGCCGGCCAGCGCGCCGTGGCCGCCACGCTCGTGGAAACCCTGGCCACGCTGTGACGTGATCTTCACGCGCCTCGGTGGCCCGGCCCGCCGAGGTGCATGACGTTCACGGGTTGACGAGTGCCGGCGGGCGGGGGCAGGCCTCGCCGTAACACATGATGGTCTTTGTCTTTCGACTACGGCATCGGTTGCGCCGCCGTGCCGGCTTCCTCGCCCGCCACCTTGCGGCGGATCACCACCGTGGTCACCACCAGCGCCACCACGGCCAGCAGTGCCGCGAGCTGGAACGCCGAGGAGATGCCGTGCGCGAGGACGTGGCTGGAGAACGGCTTCGGCAGCTGTTGGGTCTTCTGGAACAGCGCGAGCTGCTCCGGGGACGCCTGGGCGAGGAACCGCTTGACCTGGATCGCCGCCTCGTTGCGGCTGGCCGTGCCGAACACGGTGACCAGCACGGACAGCCCGAGGGAGCCGCCGACCATCTGCATCGCGTTCAGCATCCCGGACGCCGCGCCCGAGTCCTTGTTGGCCACCCGGGCCAGGGCGACGATCGTGACGGGGACGAAGATGAAGCCCATCCCGAGCCCGAAGATGCACATCGGCAGCAGCAGGCCGGTGACGTACTGGCTGCTCTCCGAGATCCGGGACAGCCAGATCAGTCCGGTGGCCGCGAGCGCCCCGCCGATCATCAGCAGGATCTTCGGGCCGGTCCTCGGGATGATCCGGGACGCGAGCTGCGCGGTGACCCCGATCGCCACGGTCACCGGCACGAAGGCGAAGCCGGCCCGCAGCGGCGAGTAGCCGAGGACGTTCTGCACGAACAGCGTGAGGAAGAAGAACATCCCGAACATCGCGGCGGCGGTGATCAGCATGACCACGTACGTGCCGACCCGGTCGCGGTCCCGGAACAGGTGCAGCGGCGTGATCGGCTGGGCGCTGCGCCGCTCGATCAGGACGAAACCGGCCAGCAGCACCGCGGCGGCCACGAACGACACGATCGTGCCGGTGTCGCTCCAGCCCTTGTCCGCGGCGCGGATGAAGCCGTACACCAGCAGTGACATGCCGGCTGTGGAGGCGATCGCGCCGGCGACGTCGAACCGTCCGGGGTGCCGCTCGGACTCCTTGATGTACCGCGGGGCCAGCAGCGCCAGCGCGATCCCGATCGGCACGTTCACGAACAGCGTCCACCGCCACGACAGCCAGGAGGTCAGCATGCCTCCGGCGATCAGCCCGATCGCGGCCCCTGCCCCGGAGACCGCCGCGAACACGCCGAAGGCCCGGTTGCGTTCGGGGCCCTCGTCGAAGTTCGTGGTGATCAGCGAGAGGGCCGTGGGCGAGGCGATCGCTCCGCCGATGCCCTGCAGGGCGCGGGCGAGCAGCAGCCACTCCGCCGACTGGGCGAGACCGCCGAGCAGCGAGGCGAGGGTGAACAGCAGGATGCCGAAGATGAAGACCCGCCGCCGGCCGAGGATGTCGCCGGCCCGGCCGCCGAGGAGCAGCAGACCACCGAACGTCAGGGTGTACGCGTTGAGCACCCACGACAGGTCGGTCGACGAGAAGCCGAGTGCCCGCTGGATCTGCGGCAACGCGATGTTCACGATCGTCGCGTCGAGGACGATCATCAGCTGCGCCGAGGTGATCACCGCCAGGGCGATCCCGGGGTGCCGGCCCTGCTGGACATGGCTGCCACTCACGGTGGCCTGTGGTTCTGTCGCCATCGCTGACACCTGATCTCATGACGAGGGGTGACGAATGGGTACCTCAGTGATCGTAGTCGCGCCGGTCACCGTGCGGACCCGCTCCGTCACCTCGGCCCGGTTTTGCCCGTTGAGTGTGTAACGCGCACTCCGAGAGGCAACATGGGTGATCTTGAGTTCGAAACGCGCGTCCAGAGCTCGGGACGGCGGACCATGATCGGTCAGTACGAGATCATCGGGAAGCTGGGCGCCGGCGGAATGGGCACGGTGCACATGGGCCGCGCCCCGGACGGGCGGATCGTCGCCGTCAAGGTGATCCACCCCCGGCTCGCCGACGACGAGCAGTTCCTGGAGCGGTTCCGCCGGGAGGCGGCCCTGGCCCGTCGGGTCGCGGCCTTCTGCACCGCACCCGTGATCGACTTCGGCGAGGACGCCCAGGGGTTGTACCTGGTCACCGAGTACGTGGACGGCATCCCGCTGTCGAGGGCCGTCGCCGAACGCGGCCCGCTGCCCAGCTCCTCCGTCCAGGGCGTCGCCGTCGGGGTCGCCGCGGCGCTCACCGCGATCCACGCGGCCGGACTGATCCACCGCGACCTCAAACCGGGCAACGTGATCCTGTCGCTGTGCGGCCCGCGCGTGATCGACTTCGGGGTCGCCCGGGCCGTGGACGGCTCCTCCGACCTGACCCGGACCGGGATGATGGTCGGCAGCCCCGGCTGGATGGCCCCCGAACAGGCCCGCGGCGGACCGGTCACCCAGGCGGCCGACATCTTCGGTTGGGGCTGCCTCGTGGCGTTCGCCGCGACCGGGCGGCACCCGTTCGGCGAGGGCGACTCCGTGACCCGGGTGCTCCAGATCCTGCACGAGCAGCCCGACCTGTCCGGACTGCCCGACAACCTGTACCAGCACGTGGCCAGGGCCGTGTCCAAGCGGCCCGAGGACCGGCCAACGGCGCGCGCCCTGTTGTCGCAGCTCAGTGGAGGTGAAGGCGACATCTCCGGGCTGATCCAGCTGCCGGGGCTGCACCTGGCCGGCACCGGCGCCCGCAAACGCCGCACGTGGCCGGTACTCGTCGCGCTCGCCGCCGGGCTCGGGGCCGCCGCGCTCGCCGCCGGGGTGGCGTACCCGAGCCTGATGCCCGGGGACTCCTACGGGCCGGCCACGCCGACCACGTCCCCGACCGCCCAGGCCACGACAGCCGCGCCGCAGCCGGTCTTGCCGGCGGTGACCAAACCGGCCAGCCCGTCGGCCACCCCCGCACCGTCGAGCGCCCCGCCGACGCCCGAGCGGACGTTCAGCTCGCCGAGCCCGGCGGTGACCACGCCGGCGCCCCAGCCGACGTTGCCGGCCAGCCACGCCCCGGCGACCACGCCGCCCGCGTCCCCGGCGCCATCCGGGGCGGCGTCCCCGATGGGTTGGGGCGGCCACCGGCCCGGCCCGTCCCGCAGCGCGTCGGGTCCGGCCGTGGTGCCGGACGTGTGAGGCGGCTCACACCGCCGGGCCGCTCACGCCGGGAGGGTGAACTGGATCCGGCACCCCGGATCCGACCCGACCACCGCGATCGTCCCCCCGTGCAACTGCACGACCCACCGGGCGATCGCGAGCCCGAGCCCGGTGCCGCCGTCGGCCACCGCCCCGATCGCCCGATCGCCCCGGATGAACCGTTCGAAGACCCGTTCCCGCTGGTCGACGGGGATCCCGGGCCCCTCGTCGGTGACCTCGAACAGCACCGTGCCCCCCGCGCGCCGGGCCGCGACGGTGACCCGGCCGTCCGCCGGACCGTGCTGGTAGGCGTTGGCGAGCAGGTTGGCGACCACCTGGTGCAACCGTTCCCGGTCGGCGGTGACCATCAGGTCGTCGGGCGCGTCGACCACCGCCGCGCTCAGGGCCGTGGCCTCGACCAGGAAGGGCTTCGCGGGAAACGAAACCCGATTGAGGGGTGCCGCGCCGGCCTCCAGCCGCGACAGGTCCAGCAGCTCGGTGACGAGCCGCCCCAGGCGCTCGGTCTGGGCGAGCGCCGCCTGGAGGGTCGACGGGTCCGACACCCCGTCCACGACGTTCTCCAACACCCCTTGCAGAGCCGTGATCGGGGTACGCAACTCGTGCGACACGTTCGCGATGAACTCCCGCCGCTGCCGGTCGGCCGCCGCGAGATCCGTGGCCATCTGGTTGAACGCGCGGGCCAGCTCGCCCACCTCGTCGCGGGACGTGGCCCGGACCCGCTGCCCGTAGTCGCCCCTGGCCATCGCGCGGGCGGCGGCCGTCATCTGCCGCAGCGGAGAGGTCATGCCGTGCGCGATGACCTGGGTGACCCCCAGCGCCACGACCAGGGCGCTGAACAGGGTGTACCGCATCGGCCAGCGGACCCCGAAGTAGAACACCATGGCCGCGGCCCAGATGGACGCGGCCACCAGGATGCCGATCTTCATCTTGATGGAGTGCACCGGGTCCAACGGCCGGGGCACCACCCGCCGCAGCCACTCGGCGGCCCATTCGCCGACCCGGCTGCCGCGCACCACGGGGAAGCCGCCGGTCGTGTAGCCGGTGTCGGGCCGCTGCCGCCCAGTCACCGGGGGACCTCCAGGGCGTAGCCGACGCCGTGCACGGTCCGGATCAGCTCGGCCCCGATCTTGCGGCGCAGGCTCTTGATGTGGCTGTCCACGGTCCGGCTCGCGAACGCGTCCGACCAGCCCCACACCGTCGACAGCAGCTGCTCGCGGCTGTGCACGGCCCTCGGTCGGGTCGCCAGGCTGCTGAGCAGGTCGAACTCGGTCGGAGTCAGGTGCACCTCCGTCTCCTCCAGGAACACCCGGCGCTCCGCGGCGTTGATCCGCAGCGGCCCGAGCTGGCGGGGCGTGACGCTCGCCGCCCGGTCCACCCTGCGCAGGAGCACCGCGACCCTGGCGGCCAGCTCGCGCATGCTGAACGGCTTCGTCAGGTAGTCGTCGGCGCCCACCCCGAGGCCGATCAGCATGTCCGTCTCGTCCCCGCGGGCCGTCACCATGAGTACGGGCACCGGCCGGTCCGCCTGGATCCGCCGGCACACCTCCAGCCCGTCGAACCCGGGCAGCATGACGTCGAGCACGACGATGTCCGGCGGGTACGCGGCGGCGGCCGACACCGCCGACGGCCCGTCCCCCGCGATGTCGACGAGGTAGCCCTCGCCCCGCAGCCGGGCCGCGACGGACTGGGCGATGGTCGGCTCGTCCTCCACGACCAGGACACGACGTTGATTCACGGGACTGACCGTAGTACCTGCTTGTGGAGAAGTTGTGGCCTACTCCTGGAGGCGTCTGGCCAGCTCGGCGGCCACCGCGGCCCCGATGAACGGTTTGAGCGCCTCGGCGAGCGCCTGCACGTCCACGTTCCCGGCGCTGATCCGGGCGAGGTCGCGGCGGATCTCTGCGAGGCTCGCCTCGATCCGGGCCAGCCGCTCGGTGCGCCGGCTGGGACGGCCGGGGATGAACGGGCTGCTGTCGGCCAGTTCCTGATACCACAGGTCGGCCATCATCACCGCCAGTGTGCGGTCGCCGACGACGGCGGGCTTTCCGTACGGGCCATAGTCGTCCATGGATCCTCCCTCGGCGGTCAGGACGGCGAGCACGTCCGCGTGATCGGAGTCCGCCCGGGACCGGTAGAAGCTGAGGTGCACATGCCACAGGTGGCTGTCGTCGGCGGTGACCGCCCGGTGGTACGCGGTGTCCCAGCCGACCACCGTCCGGCCGTCGACCGTGCCGTAGAACTCGCGCACGGCGGCCAGCCGGGGGTCTCCCGCGCGGACGGCCTCGAGCAGCCTGCCGGTCACGGCGGCCATCCGCTCACTGTCGAGACTGATGTCGATCGCGGAGATCCAGTTGCCGTCGCCGCCCTGGTCGAGCGGCACCTGGACGGAGTAGTCGTCGTCGCCGTCCCCGTCGATCATGATCCAGCTGCGGGAACGGTGATAACCATACGTATGGTTTGCGTCACCCTTCGTGCCGATGGCGAGCGGTCCGAGATGGAATGCCGCCCGCACCGCCTCGCCGAACGCGGCCAGGCGGGGTGGTGCGAACTCGCTGTCCCAGGCGGACATGTCTCCATCTTCCCTTCCCAAGGAGATCATTGATAGGTAATCTCCGATGGCAAACGTTCACCATCCAAAAGGGACGATCGATGCCCCCCGAGTACGACCCGGCCTGGACCGACGAGGCCGTCGCGCGCTACGAGCGCATCGAGGCCCGCCAGGTGGCGTACGAGCGCGCGGTCCGCGCCGTCGAGGTGATCGTGCGCTCGCCCGACGGGAACGTCGAGGTCACGGTCGCGGCGGACGGCGAGATCCGGGCCGTGACGGTCGACGGGCACAGCCGCGCCGACATCCTGGAGACCCTGCGCTCGGCGCGCGAGGCCGCCACCTGGGCCCGGGAGAAGGTTCGCGCGAAGGAGTTGGGGGACTATCCGCCCCTGGTGCCCCGATGACCCCCGAACAGTTCGCCGCCGCCATCACCCCCGGAGCCCAGGGCCCGGAGCACGGGGCCCATGGCCCGGAGGACTTCGGCGGCGGGGCGCAGGGCGGCCTGGGGGAACTCGGTCGGGCCGTGCACGCCCAGTGGACGGCGGCCCTGACCGCCCGGGCCGCCGAGGAGGCCGCCCAGCGTGCCCGGCTCGCGGCGACGGCCCATGACCTGCGAACGGCCGCCGACCGCTACGCGACCACGGACACCCTCGATGGCTGACCTCACCCGGGCGTCGTCGGCCTCGGCGGGGCGGGTGCGGCACGGCGGACGGAGTCCGGCGACCGGGCGGCACCGGGTGGACCGGCGGCAGTCGGCGGCTTTGGACCGGCTCCTCCCGTCCGGGCGGGACCTGCTCGGCCGGGTCGACCGGCTGCTCGACGAGGGCGGCGCTCCCGCCGGTCACCCGGTGCTGGCGCTGATCGCCCGGTGGCGGGTCCTGCCCGGCGGGGCACTGGAGTTCGCCGCGGCGCTCCGGCCGCCCCTGACCCCGCCGCCGGTGCCCGGGCCGCTGCCCGAGGCCGTGCTGGAGTGGACCGGGCCGGCCGCGACGCGGTTCGGGGCGCATTGGACGGGGCTGCGCGCGCACCAGGAGACCGTGATCGCGCGCGCGGAGGCGACGGCGGAGTACGCGGCGCAGGTCAGCGACTGGATGTACGCGGTGCGGTCGGACATGGCCGACGCCCTGGCCGCGGCGCTCGGGTCGGCGGAGGCCGTCGCCGTCCGCACGGCCGTGGCCGGGGCCTACGCGGGACCCGAGGTGCTCCTGGCCGCCGCCGACCTGGGGGCCCGAGTGCTCGGTGCGGTGACCGCGTTCGACCCGGCGGGCTGGGCCGGCCGACTGGAAGAGGCCAGCTACGTTCCAGCCGCCCCGCCGTCGGACCCGGGCCGTGGCTTCACGGTGAACGCCTGACGCCGAGCCGGCGGGTGCGGCCACGCGCTGGATAGACCGCCACGCCTCCGGCCGGGCGGGAAGAGGTGCGGGGGCCGGGGCAGGGCACCCCGCACCGCTGGCACGCCCCGACGACCGACGGAAACCGGGTCGGGAACGCGGCGTACCCGAAGAATGGGTTTTAGCCCAGGCCTCGCTCGTCCTGCTTCAGGGCGGTGTCCACGGTCAGCGCCGACGCCACCACCATGCTGAGCAGCGGATCCTGGAGCGGCCGGTGGATCTGCACGACATAGTTGTCGGCCGTGGTGAAGGCGGTGCGCAGCAGGCCCTCCCAGGTCTTGGTGATCCGGGCGATCTCCTGGCCGGTGTGGTCGACGATCGAGAAGTTCCACGCGCGCCAGTTCTCCGCGCGGATCTCGCCGATCTGCTGCCCGTTGTACATCAGGGCGAACCGGATCTTGCCGATCATGTTCTGCTGGACGATCTCGCCGATCTGCTGGCCGTCGCCGCGCTGCACGATCACCCGGGACTTCATGACCTTCGCCGGGCGGGTGAGCAGGAGCTGCACGGTTCCGGCGTTGTCGCGGACCTCGAGCTTGTGGGTGAAGAACTGGTCGTAGCTGCCGAGGAAGCGGACGACCTTCTTCAGGGTGCTCTGGCCGACCTGAACCACGGTGCCGAGCTGGCGGCCCTGCTGGTCGAACACCGAGTACTCGTTGTTGACCTCGATCAGCTTCGTCTTCTGGTTCACGACGAGCACGGGCTCGGTGAACAGCGAGCCGCCGCCCTGCTGGGTGGGCGCGACGCCGGCACCCTGCTGGACCTGCTGCGCGATCCGGGCGGGGTTGTGCGCCCCGTCGACGGACAACTCCCAGTCCACGGGCTTCGCGCCCTGGGTGTGCTCGGTCCACTTCTGGCCGTCCCACCAACGCTGGGCAGCCGTGCCGGACGGATCTGGGTACCAGCCGGGAGGGGTTGGGGTAGTCATGCCGGCAAGGGTAACGGCCCGCCTCAAGTATGAGACGGGCCGTTGACCGGGTGCCTAGTGGTCGAGCGGGGTCGCGTTCGGGGCGACCGGGACCTCGTGGCCGCCGGAGTCGGCGAGCCGCTTGCGGGACGCCTCGACCTCGGCCTCGGCCTCGACGCGGCCGACCCAGCTGGCGCCCTCGACGCTCTTGCCGGGCTCGAGGTCCTTGTAGACCTCGAAGAAGTGCTGGATCTCGAGCTTGTCGAAGACCGGCAGGTGGTTGATGTCGCGGAGGTGCTCCTGGCGCGGGTCGTTGGCCGGCACGCACAGGACCTTGTCGTCGCCGCCCTTCTCATCGGTCATGCGGAACATGCCGATGGCGCGGCAGCGGATCAGGCAGCCGGGGAACGTCGGTTCGGGCAGTAGCACCAGCGCGTCCAGCGGGTCGCCGTCCTCGCCCAACGTACCCTCGATGAAGCCGTAGTCGGCCGGGTACTGCGTCGACGTGAACAAGGTACGGTCGAGGCGGATGCGACCGGTGGCGTGGTCAACTTCGTACTTGTTCCGGTGACCCTTGGGGATTTCGATCGTTACCTCGAACTCCACGCCATCTCCCTTGTCGCGCATCACTGATTATCCAATCTAGTCTCGTGTAAGGCTGGGCGTACGGAGAAAGTGGGGGCTCATGGGGAGGCATAGCACACAAGCGGCGGGCTCGGAGCCACCCGTGACCGGAGGGCGCTACGATGCACGCCCCTCGACGGGGACAGTGTACGGCTCATCACAGTCCGTCGCGGCCGTGCTTCCGGCAAACCCGCCCACAGTGGAACAAAAATCCGGCAAGGTTAAGTGGATTGCCGCGTTTGTCATAGTTCTTCTGGTTAGCGCTGGCGGGGGTGCGGCGACCGCCCTGCGCCCGTGGACGCAGAAGCCCGCCGTCGCGTTCATGCCGGGCCTCGCTGACGAGAAGCAGCCGGTGCCGGTGCTCGAGGGCGCGACCCGGAGCGGGCAGCCGCTGACCGCCGACTCCGTCGCGAAGGCGCTCGGCCCGGCCCTCGCCGACTCCCGGCTCGGCCCCAAGGTCTCCTCCGTCGTGCTCGACCTGGAGACCGGCGACCGGCTCTACGACAAGAGCGGCGACACCCTGGCCACCCCGGCCTCCACGATCAAGCTGTCCACGGCGGCGGCGGCGCTGGTGGCCCGGGGCTCGGAGTACCGGATCGAGACGAAGGTCGTCGCCGGCCCCAACCCGGGCGAGGTCGTGATCATCGGCGGCGGCGACGTGACCCTGTCCGTCGACGGCGCGGGGGCCTACCCGGGCGCCGGCAAGCTCTCCGACCTCGCCACCCAGGTGAAGACCGCCCTGGCCGGGCAGGCCGTGACCAAGGTGATCGTGGACAGCTCCCTGTTCACCGGGGCCGGGACCGGCCCTGGCTGGGCGCCAGCCGACATCGGCAGCTGGGTCAACACCGTCGTGCCCCTGGCCGTCGACGGCGGCCGGGTCGACCCGAAGGACCCGGCCGGCGAGGGCGCCAAGCGCCAGCCCGACCCGGCGGCCAGCGCAGGGTCGGCGTTCGCCAAGCTGCTCAGCACCGACAAGGTGAGCGTCGTGGCCGGCAAGGCTGACGTGGGCGCGCGGGAGTACGGCAAGGTGCTGTCCCCGACCATCGGCCGGCTCGTGGAGTTCGCGTTGCTGCGCAGCGACAACGTGCTCGCCGAGGCCCTGGCCCGGCAGGCGGCGCTCGGCAGGGGCAAGCAGGCCTCCTTCGAGGGCGCCATGGAGGGCGTTCAGGAAGCGGTGGCCGGGTTGGGGCTCACGCCGCCGACGGGGCAGGTCGACGGCTCCGGGATGTCCCCGAAGAACCAGGTGCCGGCCAGCTACCTCGGCGGCCTGTTCGTCCGCGCCGCCAAGCCGGACCACCCGGAGCTGCGCTACCTGTTCACCGGCCTGCCAGTCGCCGGGTTCTCCGGCGGGCTCGACCCGCGCTACCCGCCGACGGCGGACGGCACCGGGGTCGTGCGGGCGAAGACCGGGACGCTGACCGGGGTGGACGCGCTGGCCGGGGTGATCACCACGAAGAGTGGCCGGGCCGTGGTGTTCGTCGTGATGGCGGACGCCTCGCCGAGCTTCGCCGACGCGCGGCCGGCGATCGACAAGGCAGCCGGCCAGCTGGCGAAGCTGTGACCGAAGCGATTCGACGGGTACTGAAGGAGCGGGCCGTCTTCGTCGGCGACGGCTTCCTGCACCTGCGCGCCCTGTGGCGTGATCCGGAGATCCTGTCGGCCCTCGGCCCGGCCCTGGCAGCCCTGCACGAGGGCCGGCCCACGGTCGTCGCCGGCAACCAGTCCTCCGGCTACCTGCTCGGCCCGTTGGTCGCCGCCCACCTCGGCCTCGGCTTCCTGGCGCTCCGCAAGGCCCCGGCCGAGGTGGTGTCAGCTCTGAACACCGCCCGGATCAGCGAGTACGAGGTGCTGGCGCTGGACCCCGAGGCCCTGACCCCGACCGATCGGGTGCTCCTCGTCGACGACCTGGTCGAGACGGGCACCCAGGCCCGCGCCGCCCGCACCCTCGTCGAGGGGGCCGGCGCCACCTGGCTGGGCGTCGCGGCGGTCACCGCCTACGAGGAGTATCCCGAACTCGGCGTCCGGGCCCTGATCCGCTGGGAAGAGCTACGTTAGTCCCATGACGCAGTTCGTGGACTGGGAGCTGGCCGCCTCGACCGCAGCGACACTCGGCGGTTCCGGGCCCAAGGTGACGTACGCGGTGGCGGCGGAGACGGTCTCCGAGCTGCGCAGGTTGACCGACGAGGCGGCGACGCACGTCGCGGAGTACACCGGGCTGTTCCCGCCGGCGGATCTGCCGCCGGTGAAGGTGGTCGACCGGGCCGACTGGGCGGCGGTGAACATCGAGGGCCTGAAGAACCTGTTCGGCACCCTCGCGCCCCGGCTCACCGACCAGCAGCCCGGCTTCCTGGCCGGCGCGATCGGCGCGAAGGTGACGGGCGCGCAGGCCGGCACGGTGCTGGCGTACCTGTCGACGAAGGTCCTCGGGCAGTACGAGGTGTTCTCCGGCGCCCCCGGCGAGCTGCTGCTCGTCGCGCCGAACATCTCCGAGGTGCAGCAGAAGCTCGACGTGGACCCGCGCGACTTCCGGCTGTGGGTGTGCCTGCACGAGGTGACCCACCGGACCCAGTTCACGGCCGTGCCGTGGCTGCGCGACCACTTCCTCGCCGAGATCCACGCCTACGCCGACGCCTCCAAGCTCGACGGCGAGGCGTTCTCCGAGCGGGCCCGGCGGGCGTTCCAGGCGCTGTCGGACGAGAAGTCGAGCATCCTCGACGTCATCCAGAGTCCCGCGCAGAAGGTCGTCGTCGCCCGGCTCACGGCGCTGATGACCCTGCTGGAGGGGCACGCCGAGTTCGTGATGGACGGCGTTGGCCCGCAGGTCGTGCCCAGTGTGGAGAACATTCGCGCGAAGTTCACCCAGCGCCGCGCCGGGGGGAACCCGATGGAGAAGTTCATCCGCCGGCTGCTGGGCGTGGACGTGAAGATGCGGCAGTACGAGGAGGGCCGGCAGTTCGTGGCGGCCGTCGTCGGGCAGGTCGGCATGGCCGGCTTCAACAAGGTGTTCACCTCGCCGGAGACGCTGCCGCACGTCGAGGAGCTGTCCGATCCCGCGGCGTGGGTCGCCCGGGTCTCGTGACGGGTCCGCCGCCGGCCGTGGCGGCCGTCCGGGTGGCGGTGCGGCGGGCCCTTCCGGATGATGGGCTGGTCTGGGTCGCCTGTTCCGGCGGGGCCGACTCGCTGGCCCTGGCCGGGGCGCTCGCGTTCGTCGGGCAGCGCGCCGGGCACCGGATCGGCCTGGTCACGGTCGACCACCAGCTTCAGGAGGGCTCCGGCTCCCGGGCCGCGGCCCTGGCGGCCTGGGCCGCTTCGCGGTTCGACGTGGTGCGGGTCGAGACCGTCACCGTCCGCCCCGGCGCCGGCCCCGAGGACGCCGCCCGCACGGCCCGCTACGGGGCGTTGTCCCGGGTCGCCGACGAGACCGGGGCGACCGCAGTCCTCCTCGGCCACACCCGCGACGACCAGGCCGAGACGGTGCTGCTCGCGCTGGCCCGGGGCTCCGGCCCGCGCGGCATCTCCGGCATGCCGGCCCGACGCGGCGTGTACGTCCGCCCGCTGCTCGACCTGCCCCGTTCCGTGGTCCGGGCCGGCTGCGCCGGGCTGGACCTGGAGCCGTGGGAGGACCCGCACAACACCGACGCGCGGTTCGCCCGGTCCCGGGTCCGCGAGCTGGTCGACACCCTCGGCGAGAAGGTCGTGGCGAACCTGGCGAACACGGCCGCACTGGTGGCGGCCGACTGCGCCGAGCTCGACGCGCAAGCCGATCGCTTTCCGCTCGGCACCTCGCTGGCCGTCGCCGAACTGGCGGCGCTCGGGCCGGCGCTGCGCAGCCGGGTGCTGCGCCGCTGGGCGCTGTCGCTGGGCGTACCGGGCGGCGCGCTGACCAAGGGCCACCTCGACGCCCTTGACGCCCTGGTCACGGCGTGGCGGGGCCAGGGCCCCACCCAGCTGCCGGGCGGGGTGCCGGTCGCGCGGCGGGCCGGCCGGATCGTGGCACCCCCGGTGGGGGAGTGACCCCGGTCATCGGGCAGGCTAACCACATGGGCTGGTACGCCGACGATATCGAACGCATCATCGTCTCCGAGGAACAGATCAAAGAGCGCACGAAGGAGCTGGCCGAGCAGGTCGCTGCCGACTACGCGGACCGGGACGGCGTGCTTCTCGTCGGCGTGCTGAAGGGCGCGGTCATGTTCATGGCCGACTTCGCCCGCGCGTTCCCGCTTCCGACCGAACTGGAGTTCATGGCCGTCTCCTCCTACGGCCAGGCCGCCACCTCCTCCGGGGTGGTCCGGATCCTCAAGGACCTCGACCGCGACATCGCGGACAAGCACGTGATCGTGTGCGAGGACATCGTCGACTCGGGCCTGACCCTGTCGTGGCTGCTGCGCTACCTGGCCAGCCGGGGCGCGGCGTCCATCGAGGTCGTGGCGTTCCTCCGCAAGCCGGACGCCGTGAAGGTGGACGTGCCGGTGAAGTACGTCGGCTTCGACATCCCGAACGAGTTCGTCGTCGGGTACGGGCTGGACTACGCCGAGCGGTACCGGGAGCTCCCGTTTGTCGGGGTTCTCAAACCTGAGGTTTATTCCCGCTAGATCCCCTAATGTATGACCTACCTCAAGCTTGGGGGTAGGCATGCTGAAAACGCACTCTTTCGTATTCTGTCTACTTCTGCTGTCGTGTGGCGCCGCCCCGGCGTCGGCGGAGCCGGTGGGTGCTGTCGCGCTCCGGTACTCCACCACCGTCGAGGGCGGCCTGGCCACCGCCTCCGCCACCCAGCCCCTCGCCCTTTCCTCGGGCGCGACCGTGCGCTACGCCCGGCTGTACTGGTGGTCGCCCCGCGATGACGCCCTGGTCGACGTCGGCGCACCCGGCCGTCCCGACACCTCCGTGGCCGGCGAGCTGGCCGACTACCCGGGCGGGTTCCAGGGCACAGCCGACGTCACGGCCCTCGTCCGGCAGGCCGGCCCCGGCGCGTACCGGGTCGCCGCCGCCCGCTGGACCCTCCTCGTCGTGCACGCCTCGCCCGGCGAACCGCTGCGCGCCGTCACCGTGGCCGACGGGCTGTCCCCGACCGCCGAGCTGCCGCTGCGCGCCGGCCGCGCCCAGATCGGCTGGATCGGCTACGACCAGGCCGCCGGACCGGGCGCGCTGGTCGGCACCGTCAACGGCCGGTCGGTGACCCCGGGTGATCCGCTGGAGGTCACCGGAGGCGACCGCCTGACCGTCTCCGGGAACGGCACCGGCTGGGTGGGCGCGGTGTTCGCCGCGGTGGCCGTCGCCCTGCCCCAGGTCTCCGTCGGCGTCAGTGCCGAGGCGGAGCGGCTGCCGCTGGCCGGCGACCCGGTCGTGCCGGGCGCCCGGATCGTCTATACCTACACGGTCTCGGCCAGCCCGGTCACGAACGCGACGAATGTCTGGCTGATCGCGTCCATTCCCGACCACACCACGGTGCTCGACAACTCCGGCGAACGGATCTACGGCCAGATCTGGGTACCGATCGGCACCCTCGCCGCCGGGGCCACCACCACCGCGACCCTGAGCGTTCGCGCCGAGGTCGCCGCCGGTGGGGACAACCTCCGCAGCACCGCGACCGTTTTGTACGCTCCGGACTATCTGCCCAGTCTGACGCGGACCGCCACGGGGCGCTCACCGGCGTTGCGGATTACGCCAGCGGCGAACCTGAAGATCACGAACGAGCTGGACGTGACCGACGCCTGGCGGTACACCCTGACGGTGTCGAACCAGGGGCCGTCCACCGCGGCCGCCGTCGTCCTCCGCGACACGGTGCCCACGGCGCTCGGGGCGCCGGAAGCCATGCCTGGCTGCACGTTCGCCGGCCAACTGCTCACGTGTGAGCTCGGCGACGTGCCGCCGGGGACCAGCGTCCAGCGGGTTGTGACGCTGCGACCGGAGGCCGGTGGGACCTCGGGCGACCGGGTGCCCAGCGCGGCGAGCGTGGCTTCCCCGACCCTGGATCCCGACCTGGGGGACAATGTCAGAGTGACCGCGATCACACACTAGCCGGCTAGCCACTCCGTGTTGATGGCTGGCACGGTGTACCGTCAAATATCCGGAGTGAGGTCCGGGAGCGCACCTTCGTGTCTGGTGCGGGGATGGCTGGTCCGAGGATCGGGAGGTCCGAGCGCACTGCGCTCGTATAAGCATGGATAGAACTCGAATCTTCAAAAGAACCTGGTTCTGGGTCATCCTCGTGGTTCTGGGCGCGATCCTGCTGACGGGCATCTTCTCCAGTAGTGGTGACTACAAGAAGATCAAGTCGTCGGAGGCTTCCGCGCTTCTTGCCGACGGGACCAACATCAAGAAGGTCCTGATCCAGGACAAGGAGCAGACGCTCCAGTTCGAGCTGAAGACGCCGACGTCCTTCGACAAGGTCGACAAGACCACGAAGGTCCAGTCTCAGTACCCGGCTGGTGGAAACGTCTCGAAGGACCTCTACGACCGGCTCAACGCGCTGGCCGCCGAGAAGAAGATCGAGCAGTTCAACACGGATGTCGCCCAGGACAGCACGCTCGGCAGCATCCTGCTCAGCCTGCTCCCCCTGGCGCTCGTCGTGCTGCTGCTCCTGTTCTTCATGAGCCAGATGCAGGGCGGCGGTTCGCGGGTCCTGAACTTCGGCAAGTCCAAGGCCAAGTTGATCTCCAAGGACACGCCGAAGACCACCTTCGCGGACGTGGCCGGGGCCGACGAGGCCGTCGAGGAGCTGCACGAGATCAAGGACTTCCTGCAGAACCCTGCGAAGTACCAGGCTCTCGGCGCCAAGATCCCGAAGGGCGTCCTGTTGTACGGGCCGCCCGGAACCGGCAAGACCCTGCTGGCCCGTGCCGTGGCCGGCGAGGCGTCCGTGCCGTTCTACACGATCTCCGGTTCGGACTTCGTGGAGATGTTCGTCGGTGTCGGCGCCTCCCGGGTCCGTGACCTGTTCGAGCAGGCCAAGCAGAACGCCCCAGCGATCGTCTTCGTCGACGAGATCGACGCCGTGGGCCGGCACCGTGGCGCTGGCCTCGGCGGCGGGCACGACGAGCGGGAGCAGACGCTCAACCAACTCCTCGTCGAGATGGACGGCTTCGACGCCAAGGGCGGCGTGATCCTGATCGCCGCCACCAACCGGCCCGACATCCTCGACCCGGCCCTGCTGCGTCCCGGCCGGTTCGACCGGCAGATCGCCGTGGACCGCCCCGACATGGAGGGCCGCCGCGCCATCCTGCGGGTGCACGCCAAGGGCAAGCCGTTCACGCCGGACGTGGACCTCGACACCATCGCGCGGCGCACGCCGGGCTTCACCGGTGCCGACCTCGCCAACGTGATCAACGAGGCGGCCCTGCTGACCGCCCGGGTGAGCAAGAAGGCGATCAGCGACGCCGAGCTCGAGGAGTCGATCGACCGCGTGGTCGCCGGCCCCGAGCGCCGCGGCCGGGTGATGAGCGACAAGGAGAAGCTGGTCACGGCGTACCACGAGGGTGGACACGCCCTGGTCGCCTGGGCCCTGCCGAACACAGCTCCGGTGCACAAGCTGACGATCCTGCCGCGTGGCCGCTCGCTGGGCCACACGCTGATCCTGCCGGTCGAGGACAAGTACACCCAGACCCGGTCCGAGATGATCGACACCCTGGCGTACGCGCTGGGTGGCCGCGCCGCCGAGGAGCTCGTCTACCACGAGCCCACCACCGGGGCCGGCAACGACATCGAGAAGGCCACCGCGCTCGCGCGGTCGATGGTCACCGAGTTCGGGATGAGCTCGAAGCTGGGCGCCGTCAAGTACGGCACCTCCGGCGACGAGCCGTTCCTCGGCCGCACGATGGGCCACACCCGGGACTACTCCGACTCGGTCGCCGCCGACATCGACGCGGAGATCCGGGGCCTGATCGAGCTCGCCCACGACGAGGCGTGGGAGATCCTCGCCGAGTACCGGGACGTGCTCGACAACATGGTCCTGGAGCTGATGGAGAAGGAAACCCTCACCACCCAGGACATGGCCCGGATCTGTGCCCGGGTCGTCAAGCGCCCGCCGATGGCCCCGTTCAACGGCTTCGGCAAGCGCACCCCGTCCGACAAGCCCCCGGTGTCCGTCCCGTCCAAGGACGAGCCCGTGGCCGAGCCGGCCATCGTGATCGCCCCCACGGCGGTCGAGGAGTCCCGCTGAGCGGGGACCAGGCGTCCAGGTCGACTGCCGGCTCGCAGCCCTCGGCATCCGCCGAGGGCACGGGGCCGGCAGTCGGCTTCTCCGCCCCGGACACCGCTCCGGCGGGAGACGCCGCGGTCGGCGCGGTCGTCTCCGGTAGTTCGACGGAACCGGATCTCGTCGACATCGACAAGCTGGACTACCTCGCCGCCCGGCTCGTCGACGGCGGGATCGCCGGCCGCCCGGTCGGTGACGTCGTCGACGTCGCGCGGATCGCCGCAGCGGTGCGCGAGATCCTGATCGCCATCGGGGAGGACCCGGACCGCGACGGCCTGCGCAAGACCCCGTCCCGGGTCGCGCACGCGTACGCGGAGATGTTCGCCGGGCTGCGGGTCGACCCGGCCCAGACCCTCACCACGGCGTTCGACGCCAACCACGACGAGATGGTGCTGGTCCGCGACATCGAGGTGGCCTCGATGTGCGAGCACCACCTACTGCCGTTCCACGGGGTGGCGCACGTCGGGTACATCCCGGGAATGCACGGCCGGATCACCGGCCTGTCCAAGCTGGCCCGCCTGGTGGAGGCGTACGCGCGCCGGCCACAGGTGCAGGAGCGGCTGACCGCGCAGATCGCCGACACCCTGGAGCGTCAGCTCGAGCCGCGCGGCGTGATCGTGGTCGTGGAGTGCGAGCACCTGTGCATGGCGATGCGCGGGATCCGCAAGCCCGGGTCGCGGACCGTCACGTCGGCGGTGCGCGGGCGGTTCAAGACCGACGCGCGTTCCCGCAGCGAGGCGATGAGCCTCCTCAACCTGCACAGGTAGGCACCCGGCCACGGTGTGACCGGGTGCTCGACGCGTGGTGCCTAGTTGGGCTTGCAGGTCGGGAAGGCGTGCTGGCACTGGCCCTCGGCCGTGACCGTGGTGTGGTGGCTGGCCGCCGCCGCCCCACCGATGGCGAGGGCCGCGACGACCGCCACCGCGGCGAGGCCGACACGAACGAACGACATGATGCTGGTACTCATCTGATGGGTCCTCTCACAGGGTCCGGCGAGCTGGAGTGGGGTCAGACGACCTTGCAGGTGTAGGGGTACTGCGGCTGGTTGCCGCACTCCTGCTGGGCCGTGACCGAGGAGTGCTGGCCGGCGGCGACCGCCGCCGCCCCGCCCACCAGGAGGGCGGCGACGATCGCGGCGACGGCAAAGGACTTGCGCACGATACTCATGGGAACAACCTTTCGACGGGGGTCGCTGTCGAAAGGGAGTGTCGAACATGTAGGCACACATGCCGGCACACAGCCGTGTGTGCTAGATCAGCGCGCGGTAAACCCCGGCCGCGTCGACCGCACCCCTGGCCAGGGTGCCGGCCTCGTCGAGGCGGTCGCGGGCCTGCTGGAGGAAGCGGATCGCCTCGTCGGCCTTCGGGTGCGAGCTGCCGGAGGCCGCCGTGCGCAACCGGACCATCGCCTCGTCGAGGCGGTCGCACAACCCGTGCACCTCGGTGACGATGTCCTCGGTGTCCCGGGTCGCCGCAGTGATGATCACTTTGATCTGTTCGATGTTGGCCATGGCGCGGTCAGCCTCCTACGGTCCACGAGATGCCCCACAGGGCACACAGCGGCAGGATCGGGGCCAGGCAGATCGCCAGCCCCAGTGGACGGGTCTTCGGGGGCTTCGCGCCCAGCACCGGCTTGAAGAGGACGCCGATCAGGGAACTGCCGACGCCGTACGCGAGGAACGGCAGGGCGATGAACAGCACCGTCACGAGCAGCCGGCCCACGCCCGAGGTGGCCAGGAATGCCGCGACGTTGACGAAGAACGCGACCGCCGAGGTGCTGCCGTAGACCAGCGCGTTGCGCAGGTTCGTCGACCAGTGCGGCAGGTACGGCGAACGCCGCGCCGCCGACTCCACCGCCGTGAGCTGGCTCGACGACCGCTCGGCCGCGTCCCGGGCCCGGCGGAGCGCCTCGGCCAGGTCGGTGACCTGCGGGGGCTGCTGCGCGGAGAGTACCGGCTCGGACAGATCGAACCTGTCGTACAGCTCGGAGAGGCGCTCCTGCTGGCCGGCGAGCAACTCCTCCAGCGAGGTCAGTTCGGCGCCCAGCGCGGTGCGCGCGTTCACGTGGCCGACGGCCCTGGCGGCCTGCACCCCGCGGTGCGCCTCCAGCTGGCCGGCGAGGGTGGCGTACTCGCGCCACGTCATGCGTACCTCCCCGGGCGGACGTAGGGCACGATCGTGGCGATCCGGTCGGTGTGCCGGTCGATGAGCAGCGCCCGGTTCGGCCGGTACTGCCAGTCCAGCTGCGACTGACCCAACATCATCGCCACCTCCGCCCCCGGCACGTTCAGCGTGACCAGGCAGGCCACGTCCTCCCGGGCCGACGAGCCGCCGACGTCCTCGCCGAACCGGCGCAGCCCGCGCCACCAGCCGAGCACGTGCACGCCGCGCGCCGGGCCGGTCCGCAGCACCGTGCGCAGGTCGTCGATGCCAGAGCGGCGGCGCTCCGGGTCACGCTGCTCGAGCAGGCCGCTGGCGGCGTCCGCGCCGAAGAGCACGAGGTAGGTGGGCTTCTGCGCGCCGTCCGTCGCCGGGTCGGCGATCTCGGCGAGCACGTTCCGCAGCCGGTACCCGTCGAGGATCTCGTAGCTGTGCCCGAGCCGGTCGAGGTCCACCACGACGTCGTCGCACACCGGATCGGCCGCCGCGACCAGCGGGACCAGCAGGAACCGCACGTCGCCGGGGCCGTGCTGCCGGGCCAGCCCCGCCACCGCGGCGTGCAGGATGTCCGCGCCGACCTCGCTCGGCCCGAGGACGGCGATGTGCCGACCAGGGCTCGCGTCCAGCGGGAACGAGGCCGTCGAACCCGACACGTCCACATTGCGGCCCACGATCACCTCCGCGCGCCGGCGGTGCACCGGGATGCCGAAGACCGGGTCGTTGGTGATGTGCTGCTCCGCGTACCCCTCGAAGACGCTCGGGGGTTCCGACCCGGCGGGGCGGGCCTGCCAGAGGGTGTGCCGCAGCTCGGCCAGGGTCTCGACCTCGGCGTGCGGGTTGGGGAAACGCACGACCGTGTCGTGGCCGGGCGCGCCAGCGGACGTGTTCACCACCGCCTCGCCCAGTCGGAGCGCCGTCGCGGCGTTGTTCAGCGGATCGAGCACCCCGGCCCCGCCAGGCAGGGCCACGCGCGCGGCGAACTGCCCGAAGATCGACTCCCGTTTCGTGTACAGCGCCTCGACCCCGCTCACGGTCTGGCTGGCGAGCACGAGGTGGATCCCGTACGACCGGCCCTTCCTGGCGAGCGACTCCAACAGGTCCACGGCGTCGCGGGCCAGCTTGTCGTTCCCGGCGAACAGCACCTGGAACTCGTCGATCACGCACACCACCCGGGCGATGGTCTCCGGCAGCTCCCCGATCTTGGTGACACCGGCCCGCTTCAGGAGCGTCGCCCGCTGGGACATCGCCGCGTCGAGCTCCCTGAGGACCGCGACGCCGTACTCCCGGTCGGACTCGATGCCCACGGCACGCGCGTGCGGGATCCAGGACGGGTCGCGCTCGGTCGGCGTGAACTCCGTGAAGCTCACGCCTTCCTTGAAGTCGAGCAGGTAGAGGATCAGCTCCTCCGGCGCGTACCGGGTCGCCAGGCCATAGAGCACGTTCACCAGGAACGCCGTCTTACCGGCACCGGAGCGGCCGCCCACCAGCCAGTGCGGGGTCGCGTCGTCGAAACTCAGGGTCTGCTCGGCCATGCCCGACCGGCCGATCGTCGCGTTCAACCCGGCCCGGCTCGACTCCGCCCAGCGCTGGGCCGGCAACAGGCTCGCCAGCTCGGTCCGCCCGGCCAGCGCCGCCTCGACCGCGAGCCGCTCCGCCACCTCGGTGATCACACTCGTTGGCGGGGCCGGATCGAGATGCACCGGAATCGTGGACGTCTCCCCGCCCGGACTGACCAGAAGCGCATGATCCTTACGCAGGGTGAGCTGGGTGCTGTTCGGCAGCGGCTTCCCGGCGTGCGCCGTCACCAGAAGGTGCAGCCGCGCGGCGGGACCGGCGTGCGCGAGGGCCGCGATCCGGGCCGCGTCGGCCGGCTCCAGCAGCTCGGGGGCCACGGCCACGACCACCAGAAGGTACGGCAGCTCCTTGTGCCCCGCCTTCACCTGCCGCTCGGCCTCGTCCAGGACATGCTTGAGACCGTCGCGGTCGGTGACCGGAGCCGGCAGGGCGCCGGCCTCGAACAACGGGCGGAACGGGGCGGTCGCCGCGCCGACGGTCGCGCTGTCGGCGATCAGGACCCGCAGCTCGCGGGGCGGCATCGTGGCCAGCAGCCGGAGGAGGACCGTGCGGATCAGGGCCGTGACCCGGGGGTCGCGGGCGTCGGCGTCGATGACGAGGTGGCCCTTGCCGAGGGTGGGGATCAGGAGGGGGAAGGCGGCGTCGGGGAGGGGGCGGGCTTCGCCGATCCGGACCAGGGCTGGGAGTGTGATCGGCGTGGCCTGGTCTGCGGCTCCGATGCTCCCCGCGATTCCGTTGCCCCTGTTGCCTCCGGGGGCTTCGGTGCTTCCGGGGGTTTCGGGCGTCAGTGGGCTGCTCAGCCAGCCTGGGGCCAGCTCTGCGGCGGTGCGGGTCAGGTGCGCGACGATCGCGCGCTGCTCGGCCGTGGACTCGGCGGAGTAGCCGGTCTCCGTCGGCATCTCCAGGGCGCGGCGCACGGCGGCGACCAGGCCGGACGCTTGCCTGTGCAGAGTGACAGCCTGCTCGACCCCGAACCTCAGCCTGCCGATTCCCACCCGCGAACGCTACCGCAGTCGGGGGCGCGGGGACAGCACCGCCGTGGGGTGGGCGGTCGGGGCACTGCGAGTTCCGGTTCGGGGGCATTGCTTCGAGCCGGGTGGGGCGGGTGCCGCGTAGAGTTTCGGGCATGACCACTGGGGACGGGCGGGACGACGAGCCGATGTGGCCGATGGCTGCTCCGGCCCAGGCCGGGGTGGTGCCGGCGCAGGCCGGGCCGGGCTCGACCCGGGACGGGTCGGGTGGCGGGGCGGACGGTCGGGGCGTGGTCACGGATGGGTCTGGGGCTTCGGCCGTGGCCGGTGATCTGGTGTCTGGTGAGTCTGGGGTTTCTGGTGCGGGACTGCCCCAGGCTGAGGCGGTCGCGGGGGTGCCTTCGGGTGGTGGGGATGAGCCGGAGGTCGTCGGGCGGGCAGGTCGGAAGAGGCCGCGGGCGAAGGTGATCGCGCTGGTGGCGGGGCTGGCGGTGATCGTCGCGGTGGTGGTTGCCGGGGGCATCGCGCTGAATGTGTACGACCAACAGACAAAAATCGACCGAAGCACGCCGACCTTGGCGGTTTCGCAGTTGGTGGATGCAATGTTCACGGCACGGGATGAGTCGACGGTGGCGCGGTTCAGTTGCAAGAAGGCGGATCTAGGGGCGTTGCGTCGGTTGATGACGAACGTCAAGGACCAAGAGGCCCGTTTCCACACGCACATTTCGGTTGCTGCGGACGAGATGAAGTTGTCCAGCCAATCCGTCGTGGAAGCGAGGCTGAGCCTCACCGGCGAAGGCTGGAACAATTTTCAGAATTGGGCATTCGAAACTGCGAATCAGGACGGCTGGAGAGTCTGCTCAGCCCGTCAGCTCACCTGACGTCCTTCAGCGGTGCGCCCTTGGCCGCCATGTAGGGCACCGGATCCACCGCACCCGAGTTCGACATGTCGCCGCCCAAATGCACCTCGAAATGCAGATGCGGCCCGGACGAGTTCCCGGAACTCCCGGACAGTCCGATCACCTCGCCGGCGCTGACCAACTGCCCGACCCGGACGGGCGGCCGCTGGATCATGTGGCAGTACCGGGTGGCGACGTTGTCCGCGTGTTTGATCTCGACATACCACCCACATCCGGACACCCAGATCCCACCGTCGACATCGCAGCTCATCGGCCCAGTGCCGGAGTGCGCGTTGCACTCGGCCGTCATCACGATGCCGGCGGCGGCGGCCCGGATCGGCGTCCGGTACGGCGAACTGAGGTCCACCCCGTAGTGGAAGCTGCTGTCCCGGGGGCCGAACCTGCTGCCCACCTGGTCGGACACCGGCGTCGTCCACCCGCCGGCGGTGATCACCCCGCCCGGCGCGCAGCCCAGCGCTGCCGGATCGGCCGCCCCGGGAGCCCGGGCCGCCCCGCCGGTCAGGCTGTCGACGATGGCGGCCGCCAAGGGCTCCCATTTCTGGTACGCCTCCGGAAACGCGCTGACCTGCACCCGCTGAGCCGCCTCGGTGAGCCGCATCTTCTCCCAGCCAGGGATGCCGCGCAGCTTCTCGTAGAACTTCCGGGCGCTGGTCGCCGGGGTCATCAGCTCATCGACGGTGCCCCACCCGCCGGCCCCGTCCGGCGGGAGCGGGCGCTGCTGGAACAGCCCGACGCTGTCGTGGTCCCGGCCGACCCCCTCGTGCGGGATGCCGAGAGAGCGGGGCACGTTGCTGTTGGCCAGGTTGTGCAGGTTGGACTCCTGCAGCGCTGTACCCATCGCGATCACCCACGCGCGGGGCGGAATGGCCAGGCGCTGGCCCTCCTGCACGATCATCGCGGCGTTGCGCATCTCGGCCGGGGACAACTCGGACAGTGTGGGCAGCCGGTCCAGGTTGATCGTGGTGCCGGCTCCGCACGCGGCGAGATTGAGCCGGGGGTCGTTCGGGTCGCCGTTCAGGCCGCCGAGCAGGGCCGCGGCCGTGCCGCCGGCACAACAGAGCAGGATGAGCACTCCGGCCAGAACGGCCGAGATGATCAGCCTGCGCTTCACCGTGTCCGCTCCCAGTCGATCGTGTCGACCCGCCACTGACCGCGATCGGCGATCAGCCTCAGACTCAGAGTGCCAGAGTCGACGGCCAAGCGGAACTCCACGAACGACGCACCTGTGTAGACACCCGGACTCGGCTCGCCCGTGAGCCGCTCGGCCGGTACCTGAATCGGATCTGTGTCTTTGAGCTTTTCCATCAGATTCGCGGTCGCGTACGGCCGCATACCGGCCCGCCACTGGTCGCCCGTGACCCCGGTGTGCTTCAGCCACGCGCTCGTGAACGTCTTGGCCACGACGTCCGGCGCGGCGGCACCGGGGCTGGTCGACGGCGGGGCCGGCGACCTACTCGGCTCCAGGTCGTCACCCTCCTGGTGCGCCTCGGTGTTCGCCGGCACCGGCTGCGCGCTGCCCGTGTCCGGCCCGACCGCTGACGGCGCGGCCTCCGGAGCCGCGATCTTGACAGTGAGGACCAACGCACCGATGAGCAGCGCCAGCACCAGGGCGATCCCGTACCGGGCGCCCAGGTAGGACAGCCACCGCATCGACTACACCCGCTCCTCGGTTCTGGACTCCGACGGCCGGTAGACCTCGCCCCACGTCGACTCGCCGGACTCGGCGGCCACCGGGGCGGGCAGTCGGCGCTCGCCGGTGGACCTGGCCGGGGTCGCCGGAGCGGAACTCGACTCGGGGCGGGAGGAAGCGGACTGCGCCACGGGGGCCGACGGCACCGCCGAAACCTCCTCAGCCCGGGTCTCCACCCGTGCCGACGCGCCCGACGACGTGCTCGGGGCCTTGTCGTCCTCGGCGACGGCCTTGGCCGTACCGGCGGCGACCGCCGCGGACCGCAGGTCGGAGAAGAAGCGTTCCCGCCACGTCGCCCCGGGCGCAGCGGCCCCGGCCTCCTTACCCGCCATTTGGGTGATCCGCCGGTACGGCCGCAAAAGCATCCAGCCCACGATCCCGCACAGCCAGATCAGCACGACCTGCAGCCAACCCGGCAGCGCGGCGGTGCTCATGATCTGGTCGACCGCGAACAGGTAGATCGCCGCCCCCGTGCCGAAGATCAGGATGTTGAACACGGCGGCCAGCACCGCGTTCATCAGGCGGCGGAAACCAGCCGAGGCGGGCTTGAGGAGCGCGACCGTGCCGATCACCGGAGCGGCGATCACGGCCCAGCGGAACAGCACGAAGCCGAGGAGCACGAGTACCGACGCGGTGATGTCGAAGAACGAGTACGCGAGGGAGGCCAGGATCGCCACGAAGCCAGCGCCGATCCGGTCGGTGCCCCGCATGCCCTGAAGGTACTCGTAGGCCTCCGGGTCCTCGGTCTTGATCTGCTCGGCGACCCGCTGCCACTCGTCGGACTTCTGGGTGATGATCGCGGCCCGCTGGTTGGGCTCCTTGCGCATCTTCTCGACCTCGGCCCAGCTGAACGACTTGGCGTCGTAGAGCGCCATGCCGTACTTCTGCGCCGTCACGCTGTCCGCGCTGCCCAGGGTGCCCCGGAGCCAGTTCTTGTAGAGCAGGTTCTCCGCGGCAGTGTCGCCCGCCCGAACAGCGGGCGGGCGGTTGTCCTTACAACCTTCGGGCCCCGCGAGTGGCGGGCATTTGTCTGGCGGAATATCCCGCGTAGACGGCCCAATCGCCGAGTGGACCGCCGCGAGCCCGTTCGTCAAGGTGGCATCGGCCAGGCCCGCAGCCTTGGTCGGCCAGGTGGCCAGCGCCGTTACGACGACCAGCACGAACATCGCCCAGCCGGCGGTGGTCATCGTCGAGGACATGTCCGACTGCCGGGACCGCCAGAGCAGGTAGAGGCCGACCACAGCCAGCGTGAGCGAACCGAAGACGGTGAACACCTTCGTGTACACGGCCTTGGTGGCCTTCTCCACCAACGGATCCGCCCAGCCCCACAGTTCCTTGGGCTCCCAGGCGCGCTCGCGCAGCGCGTTGGACGCGCCTACGATACCGGTGGCGATCATGAACTCGCCGTTGGCGACGGTGTTCTCGAACTTGTAGTCAGGGTGCATCGTGGTCTGTACGCAGTTGATGTCGTAGGTGGTGAAGTCGTAGCCGGCGTAGCCGTACTTGCTGTAGATGCCGGTGACGCCGGCCTTGCGGGAGGACTCCGGGCGGGACGCGAACCAGCCGGCCATCCCCGAGTCCGGCGCGCTCGGAGTCGGCGACTTCAGGCACGTGGCCCGGCTCGCCGCGACATCGTCGAGTTCCCCGACGCACCGGGACAGGTTGCCGGGCTCCCGCCACTCTTCCAGGCTGCACGGCTTCTTCGCCATCGCCGGCGACGCCGGAACAGCGATCGAGAGGGCCGTGACGATCAGCGTGAGGAGAATGGCTGCCCAGCGATGGCCGGGCATCAGTCACGCTCCTGGGTCGGCGGAGCCTCCGCAGCGGCCGTAGGTGTGGTGTCCAGGTAGTCCAGCAACTGTGGCACGTAGGAGATGTCCACCCGCACCTTCTGCACCCGCCCATCCACGTCACGCATCACGAACTCCCGGAATCCGAGCCGATCCTGTGATGATGCCTCAACTTGGGAGAGTGTCGCTAAGGTCTGCTCATATCCGACCCCACGGGGCACCCTGAGCAGTCGCAGGGCCTCCTCGGCGATCTCGGAGTCCTCGGCGATTCGTCCCACGAACACTGTGGACACGAGGTTTTGGACGTCGAGTCCGAGAATGTCTTTCGGGTTCTGGGAGGCGACCAAGGCGGCCAGGTTCCACTTTCGGGAGTCGCGGGCGAGGCGGACCAGGAAGGACCGGCCCGAACGCCAGCCGTCCATGAAGTGCGCCTCGTCGAGGCCGACGAGCTTGCGGCGGTGCATGTCGCCGGAGTAGCAGCGGCGGACGGCGAGGCGGTGCGCGGTGTGCAGCATGGGGAGGGCCAGCTGCTCCTCCGCGGACCAGTACTCGCGTTCGATCTTGAGGTCGGGCAGGCGGAGGCCGGCCATGGTGATCACGGTCAGGGTCTTGTCGTCGCCGAGCGCGCCCTCCGGGGGACGGCCGAAGAACAGCAGGGCCAGGGGCATCTCGGCGGTGTCCAGGAGCAGGTTGCCGAGTTCGCGGGAGTGGTCGTCGCCGTCCTGCAGGGCCTTGACGATGTCGTCGAGGGTGGCGGTCTCCTCGGCGGGGACCTTGCGGACCGCGTGCCGGAGCATCGTGGCCGTGCGCGCCTCGCGGGCCACCTGGGGTGGGACGAGCATCGAGCAGATGTCCTGGACGAGCATCCGGCGTTCGGCCCGGGCGTTGCCGAGCGCGATCTGGAACTCGCGGTCGCCCTCGGTGCCGGGGGCGAAGTGCGGGCGCTGCGGGGTGGGGATCAGCGCGTACGGGTTCAGGGTGCCCTGGCCGGAGCCGGTCAGGTTCAGTACCCGGGAATAGGGTTTGAGTTCTGGCATTTCGCACAGCCGGCCGAGCGGGCCGGACGGGTCGAGCATGGTGACCTGCACGCCGCGGCGCGCGGCCAGGTAGCCGAGGCCGCCCATCAGGGTCGACTTGCCACCGCCGGGCTCCGCGACGAACACGGCCAGGCCGGAGCGCTCGCGGACCTCGGTGGGGAAGTGCACGTCGAGGAAGACGGGGCGGCGGCAGGTGCCCGCGGTGCGGCCGATCAGGTCGCCCCTGCGGTCACCCACGGTGGACGCGGCCTGGGGCAGCGCCGCCGCGAACAGCTTGACCGGCATCCGGCGGACGTAGCCGCTGTTGGCGATGGGCTCGCCGGGGATGAACTCGCGGGCCAGCCAGTCCTGGTTCTTCGGGTGCTGCAGGGAGATCCGCAGCTCCCGGGAGTACATCTGGATCAGCTTCCGGGTGCGCTCCAGGGCCTCGTCGCGGGTCCGGCCGCCGATCGCGATCCGGTGCCAGCCGTGTACGCGGGCGGCGTCGATCGGCAGGCCGGTGGTCATCTCGTCGCCGATGCCGAGGGCACGCTTGGCGAGACGCTCCAGCTCGGGCGGGGAGTCCATGCCGTGCTCGGCGTAGTCGCGCTGCTGGGAACGGATCATGCGCAGCCGGTGCTCGAGGTTCTTGAACGTGTCGTTCTGGCCGAGCGCGTCGACCCGGCTGGACAGCTCCATCGGCCATGGCAGCCGCTCGTGGAAGTGCAGCCACGGCTCGTGCCGCTCGGGGATGTCCAGCGGCTCCATCCGGCCGACGGTGAGGACGCAGACGTGCCGTTCCTCGCCGGTGAGCCGGTTGACGAGCTTGACCGTCGCGCCGTAGGGCGTGCGGTAGCGCTCGATGTGCTCGGTGAGGGCCAGCAGGTCGCCGCGCTCCCACTCGCCGTTGCCGACCGGGGACATGTCGCGCGGCGGGGCCATGCACAGCGCCACCGAGCGGTAGAGCAGCCACTCGAGTTCCTTGACCGTGACCCGCCGGCCGCGCATGCCGAACGCGCCCAGCACCTCGTCGAACTGTTCGACCAGCCGCGACGTGCGCCGGCGCTCAGACTCGGTCACGCCCTTGCCGAACATCCGGTTGATCTTCTCGGAAAAAGAGTCTCCGAGGGTACGCCGCGCGAACGTGATCCCCAGGTACGTCTGCCCCTCGGCATGGTTCACCTGCAACAGGTGCTTCTGCGCGTTGACCAGGTGGTCGCCCCAGCTGGGCGCCCCGGGCACATTGGGCAGCGGCCGGGGCGTGTGGGTGTCCACGGTGCGGGCCCACTCGTCGGCCGGGAACGGCATCGTGGTCCGCCGCAGGTGCAGCCGGAAGCCGGCCAGCCCGGCGTACTGCTCCGAGATCGCCACGATCAGCGCCTCGCGCTCGGCGTCCGGGCGGAAGGCCCAGCGGACCTCCGGCAGCCAGTACCACGCGGTGATGGTGTTCGGGGTGAACGTCAGGTGCCCGGCGACCTCGGTGATCGCCAGGTCCGACGCCGGATCGCGGTCGGTGAACCGGGGCAGCTGCCGACGCGGCACCCCGTCCCGGATCGGCTGGACCTCGCGCTTCGGCACCCGACGCGGGCGGGGGTCCGGCTTGGTGGACGGCGCGGTGCCCAGGCCGCGGTGCTCACGGCCGAGCCGGATGTCCTCCGTCGGCCGGTTGTCCCTCGGCGCCTGAGGCATCCGGGACCGCTCGGCGGGCACCGCCCGGCCGGTGGCCCGCACGGGCGCGGGCGCCTGGTGCTGCGGCGCGGACTGCACGGCCTCGACGGCGGCGTTGAACAGCTGGTCGACGTGCTGGGCGAGCTCGTCGTCGTGCGCGCGCCGGGCGGCGTCGGAGGCGGGCCGGCCGGTCGGCGGGACACCGGGGACGCGCGAGCCGGCCTGGCCGGTCGGGTCGGGGTACCGGGGCGGGACGGGCGGGCCCTGCCACTCGGGGGTGCCCGTCCCGGGCATGCCGTCGGGGCGGCGGACGTCGGGGGCCCGGGACACGCCGGCCGGGTTTCCGGCGGCCACCGGGCGGCCGCCGTGGGGCGCGCCTGGCGGCGGCAACCCCCCGCCGGGCTGTCCGCCTTGGTCGGGCTGCGAGTAACCGCCGGGCTGCCCGCCGTGGCCCGGCTGAGAGTAGCTACCGGGCTGCGCGGCGCGCTCGGTCTGCGGCTGGCCGCCCGCCTGCGCGGGGCCACCCTGCCGGGTGGTCTGGCCGGGCTGCGCCGCCCGGTCCGCGGCCGTCGGCACCCGGGTCGTCCCGGCCGGCGGCCGGACCTGGGTCCGCTCGATCGGCCGGTGGACCGGGCCCTGGCCGGCTTCCGGCTCCGCCCGACGCGGTGCGGGCTCCGCCTGACGCTCCCCGGACCCCGAGACGGAGGCGGGAGCGGAGGCGGGGCCGGTGGTGCGGGGCTCCGGCTCCCGGGCCGGCGTCACCAGCCCGAGGAACGGCGACAGGGTGGCATCGTCGGCGTCCAGGATCGACGCCGACCCGTTCGGGTCTGCCCCGGGTGCGCGGAACACCGCTACCGGGCCGGGCTGTCCGGGCACAGTGGCCTTCTCACTCGTCGTCGGTGGCGAGGTCTCGCCCGGCCCTCGGGGGGTCGTGGTCATATCAGCTCCTCGCGGATGAGCACTTTCCTGGCGACGAGGCGGGGCTCCCGCTGTTCGGCGCGGGGCTCCCTGGTGCGACGCCAGTCGGTGAGCGCGGTGCGGATGACCATGCGTGCCGGTCGGTCCGGGTCCACATGCCGGAAGACGTACGACGTGGTCACCATCGCCAGCGCGATCTCCCACGCCGGAAACAGGTCCACTGTACGGCTGAAGAGGAAGTGAATGAACATGAAAACGGGTACTAAGAGGATAAAAAGTCCATATTGCGCATAAGGCAGATGGACTGGCAGGGTATATCCAGGCGGCCCGAGGTAGACCAGGCGCGCCCGGTAGATGTCGTCATCTGTCCTCAGCCGCATGGTCCACTCACGTCCCCGCTACTTCGTGAACAGCAGATTGATCAGGTACTCGCCCAGGAAGAACAGTGTGGCGGCACCGGCCACGAACACCATGCCCACGATCGCGATCGCTGAGCTGGTGAGGACCTTGGACACCTCACCCTTGCTGGCGCGCCCGATGAAGATGATGCCGAGCACGGCGAGCAGGATCGGCGCGATCTTGGTCGCGAAGAAGCCCAGCACACCGTTCGTGTTGATTCCTGGTTCGGCGAGGACGATCTCTGCCGCGTGCGCGAGGCTGACGGATGGCGCCGCCTGCGCGAGTTCCAACAAGATCATGTTGACCTCCCCGGTCGCGGCCGGGGGAGCCCGGCCGCCAATGCTCTAGCCTTCCGGAAAACTGCTCCGAGTGGTAGTAAGCAGTGACCCTGTGTCGCGCCGCTGCTCAGGGTGAGCTTGACCGTACATTGCGCCCTGACGGCGGACAAGCTAAGAAGACTGTTGCACGAGTCCTTCCGGCGCACAAAGCTGACCGTGGAGGTAAGGCATGCTGCGCATGGCGATCGCGGGCACGATGATCGTGCTCGCGGGCCTGCTCATGGCCGGTCTGAGCGGGTACGACCTCGGGGTCGCCCGCGCGGCCCGCGCCCTGCGGATCGGCGTCGCCGCCGCCCGCGCGGCCCGGCCGACAACCCCCGAGCAGGGTGCCCCCGTGGTCTCCTTCGGATCCGCCGGCCGGCCGCATCTCGGCACGGGCCCGCTGGCCGTCGCGGCGATCGGGCTGGGTCTCGTCCTCGCCACCGCCGGGGCCGGGGCGGTCGTCTGGCCGGTACCGGTGGGCACTGCCCAGCACTGGGCGCTGGTGGCCGGCGCGGGGGTGCTCGTCCTCGCCGTCGGGCTGATCGGGGTGACAAAGCTCGTCCGAAGGGTCGAGATCTCCGCGTACGCCAAGGGTGCCGCGCTGCTGCCCGTGCTCGTCCCGACCATTCCCATGCCGACTGAGGGGGCCCCTGTGGCCAACCTGCCAACTCCGTCCACTGTTCCGACCGACGACCGGGGGGTGCCCGACGACGCCCAGCTGGGCTGGGTGTATCGGGACGTGATCGGCACGTGGCTGATGGTGGTCGCCGCCGAGGACGGCGAGGGCCGCCGGTTCGTCCGGCTGACGGATTTCCGACTCTTGCCCCCGGGGGCGGCGCAGCTGCCGCTGGAGATCGTCGGCGCGGTCGAACTCGCCGTCTGGCCCCTGACTCCGCCCGGCCCCACCGGCTGACCCCCGAAGCTGACGCCTGGGCCCGCCGGGAGGACGTTCGCGCCGCCCCGGCCCGCCCACAAGAAGCTCACGGCGCCGGCCGCAGCCGGAAGGCCACGCAGAGGCCCGACGGCAGGCGGGTCACGCCCGGCCCGCCCGCCCGGCGGAATCCCGGGCAGCACGGATCGCGCGGGGCCGCCGCCGGCCACGTTCTACCCTGAACGGGTGAACACACCGGTCATCCTGGGCGTCCTGAACGTCACGCCCGACTCGTTCAGCGACGGCGGGCGGCACGCCGGGCTGGCCGGGGCGGTGGCCGCCGGGCTGGCCCTGCGCGCCCAGGGCGCCGACTACGTGGACGTGGGCGGCGAGTCCACCCGCCCGGGTGCCGCAAGGGTCGACGCGGACACCGAGGTGGCCCGCGTGGTGCCCGTGATCAGGGAACTCGCCGCCGCCGGCGTGCCCACGAGCGTGGACACCACCCGGTCGACCGTCGCGGCGGCGGCGCTCGCCGCCGGGGCGGGCATCGTCAACGACGTGTCCGGCGGGCTGGCCGACCCCGACATGGCCCGGGTGGTCGCCGACGCCGGCTGCCCGTGGATCCTGATGCACTGGCGCGGGCACTCCGACCGGATGCAGGCCAACGCCGTGTACGGGGATGTCGTCGCCGAGGTCGCCGCCGAACTCGCCGAGCGGGTGGACGCGGCCACGAAGGCCGGGGTCGACCCGGCGCGGCTGATCCTCGACCCGGGGCTGGGCTTCGCCAAGAACGCGGCGCACAACTGGGCACTGCTGGCCCACATGGATGGCCTGAAGAGCCTCGGGCTGCCCTTCCTGATCGGCGCGAGCCGCAAGTCCTTCCTCGGCGCGCTGCTCGCCGGCCCGGACGGCGCGCCGCGGCCGACCGAGGGTCGGGAGGCCGCGACCCTGGCGGTCAGCGTCCTGGCGGCCCAGGCGGGAGCCTGGGGGGTCAGGGTCCACGACGTGCTCGGTACCGCCGACGCGCTGGCCGTCCTGCGAAAGGTGAACGATGGACTCGATTGAGCTGAGGGGACTCCGCGCCCGCGGCTACCACGGGGTGTACGACTTCGAGCGCGCCGCCGGCCAGGACTTCGTCGTGGACGTGACCCTGGACCTGGACCTGGGCAAGGCGGCGTCCACCGACGACGTGTCCGACACCGTGCACTACGGCGAGTTGGCCGGCCAGCTGGTCGCGGTGATCGCCGGCGAGCCGGTGAACCTGATCGAGACGCTGGCGGAGCGGCTGGCAGAGGTGTGCCTGGGCGACCCGAGGGTCGCCAGCTGCGTGGTGACCGTGCACAAGCCGCAGGCCCCGATCCCGCACGAGTTCGCGGACGTCGCCGTCACGGTGCGCAGGAAGGCATGAGGGCGCTCCTGGCCCTCGGGTCCAACCTCGGCGACCGGCGCGAGACGCTCCGGGCGGCGGTGGCCACGCTCGGCGACGCGGTGCTGAGCGCCTCCAGGGTGTACGAGACGCCGCCGTGGGGCGACGAGCTGCAGCCGGCGTACCTGAACATGGTGTTGATCGTGGAGGGCCACTCGGACTGGCTGGCCGTCGCGCGCGGCCTGGAGGAGGCGGCCGGCCGGGTGCGCGACCCGGAGCGCCGGTTCGGCCCGCGCACCCTCGACGTGGACGTGATCATGGTCTGGGACCCGACGCCGGTGTTCTCCGCCGACCCGGAGCTGACCCTGCCGCATCCCCGGGCGCACCTGCGGGCGTTCGTGCTCGTGCCGTGGCTGGAGGTCGACCCGTGGGCCGAGCTGCCCGGGCACGGCTTCGTCGCGGACCTGCTCCGGGAGCCGGCGCTCGCGGCGGACGCGCGCGACGTCGTCGCGGTGGGTACCGTGGCGTCATGACCGAGCCGGAGCCCAGCCTGCGCCCGACCAGCCCAGCGACCCTGTTCGTGGCCGGCCTGGCCGCCGCGGCCCTGACCTGGGTGTTCGTCGGCAGGTTCTACGGCGAGCTGCCCAAACTCACCTGGTTGTCCGCGCTGACCATGGGCCTGCTGGCCCTCGCTGAGCTGTACGCGGCGTGGAACACCCGGGCCCGGCTCGCCCGCCGGCCCGGCACCGAGCCGGTCGAGCCGTTGACCGTCGCGCGGCTCGTGGTGCTCGCCAAGGCCTCGTCGGTGGTGGGCGCGATCTTCGCCGGCGGGTACGGCGCGCTGGCGCTGTGGCTGTGGATGTCGCGGCTCGACGCGGCCGACCGGGACCTGCCCGGGGCGGTGCTCGCGCTGTCGGCGTCGGCGCTGTTGCTGGCCGCCGCGCTGTGGCTGGAGCACGCGTGCCGGATTCCGCCGGGGCCCGAAGATATTGACAAGGACCCTTCCGCCGGTTGAGTTCGGCGGGTACGGTCCCGCACATGGCTCTCGATGCCCCCGGGGCGCCCGGCAAGGATCGGCTGTTCGTCCACCTTGTCTGGGAAGTGCTGCTCGCCTGCGCGGTGGCCGGCCTGGCCGTGACGCTGTACGGGCTGGCGCCGGCCAGTTTCGGCGCCCACAATCTGCGTTCCCTGGCGCTGGTGGCGGCCGTGCTGCTGCTGATGTCCGTCGGGTTGTCGGCGACGGTCCGCGCCGGGGTGGTCAACCTGGCCGTCGGGCCGATCGCGCTGGTGGCCGGTGCCCTGTTCGCCCGGCACAGCGACGCCGGCTACGTCGAGGCCGGGGTGCTGGCGTTCGGGGCCGCGCTGCTGGCCGGCCTGGTCCTGGCGCTGTTCGTGTGCGTGGTCCGGGTGCCGGGCTGGGCGGCGAGCGCCGGCATCTCTGCGCTGATCCTGGCGCTGGTCGCCAGGCTGCACACGGTCGAGATCAAGTTCCTCGACCAGCCGGACAAGTTCGGCGTGGTCTGGTTGAGCGGCGCCGTCGCGCTGTCGGTGATCGGTGGGCTGTTGTGCATGGCCCCGGGGATCCGGCGGGGCTTCTCGCGGTACCGGATCGACGGCGACCCCGCCGGCCGGCCCGGCGCCGGGCCAGCGCTGCTGGCGTCGCTCACCCTGATCGGCTCGTGCCTGCTCGCCGCGCTGTCGGGGATCCTGTTGTCCCTGCACGCGGGCGCGAGCGTCGCGTCGGACGGGTCGCAGTACACGTTCGCGGCCCTGGGTGCCGTGCTGCTCGGCGGGGTGAGCGCCTTCGGCCGGCGGGGCGGCGTTCTGGGTACCGTCCTGGGCTCGCTCGTCGTCGTCCTCGGCGCGCAGGTGCTGGCCGTGCAGCGGATCGCGTTCAGTGATCTTCTGGTCAGCGCCGGTGCCGTGTTGGGCGGGCTGTTCGTGACCCGGCTCGTGGAGCGGTTCGGCCGTCCCCGGCGGATCCCGCCGCCGATCGGTGACCCGGCGGCGCCGGACTGGCCGCCGAGCGTGGCCCCGGGCAGTGGCGAGGCGGCGGTCGTGGAGGACACGTGGTCCGCCGGCGGCCCGTACGCGACGTCGGGGGACTCCTGGTCCGGCCCGGCGACCGCGACCCTGTCGGCCCCGCCGGTCCCGCCCCCGCCGGCCAGCTACGGCCAGACCCAGACCCCCGGCTACGGCACCGGTCCGGGCCCGGTCCCCGGCTTCGGCGACTCCGGCTACGGCTCCGGCTCCGGCTACGAGACCGGTTCCGGCCAGGCGGGCCAGAACCAGCCCGGCTCGGCCCACGGCCAGGGCGAATCGGCTTACGGCAACGACACCGCCTACGGCGCCCGACCGGGGGACGCCTCCCCGTTCCGCCCGGCGTTCGGCACCGACCGCGCGGACGGCCTGGGCCCGGACATCGACCCGTGGGGCACCCCGCCCCGCCGGATCTGACCCCGCTCCCACCACCTGAAGACCGGTCCGACAACAGGCCAGGCTGTCCCGAGCGCCGGTGGCCCCGCCCCGGGCAGGCCCGTCTCTGCCGCGGCCAGGCCCGACCCGACCCGACCCCTGGGTTAGGTTTCGGTGATGGAACGGCCAGACACGAGCGGGGTCCCTCACATGCCGGTCAGCACGTGGCGCGAGGCCATGGAACGGGCGCTCTACGGCCCCGACGGGTTCTTCGTCCGGCAGGCTCCCGCGAGCCAGTTCCGGACGAGCGTGCACGCTTCCTCCCAGCTCAGCACCGCGATCGCGACCCTGGTGCACAAGGTCGACGCCGTGCTCGGCCATCCGGACCGCTTCGACATCGTGGACATCGGCGCCGGGCGCGGGGAACTGCTGGAGGCGCTGAGGGTCCAGCTGGCCGATCCCCGGTTGCGGTTCACCGCGGTCGAGATCGCCGATCGGCCGCCGGGGCTCTCGCCCGACATCTCGTGGCTGCGCGAGGTGCCGACCGGCACGGTGGGCCTGGTCGTGGCGACCGAGTGGTTGGACAACGTGCCTGTCGACGTCGTCGGCCGCGACGGGGACGGGGTGGCCCGGCTGCTGCTCACCGACGGCACCCTGGGCCCGGCCGCCGACCCGGAGACCGTCGACTGGCTGGCCGCCTGGTGGCCGGACTTCGAGCAGGCCGAGGCGGGGTTGACCCGGGACCGGGCCTGGCGCTCGGCGCTGGCAGGGCACACCGGGCTCGCGCTGGCCGTGGACTACGGCCACACCAAAGATCAACGACCTTTTTTTAGTACTTTGACCGGGTACCGCGAGGGGCGTCAGGTCCAGCCCGCGCCCGATGGGAGCACGGACATCACGGCGCACGTGGCGATGGACTCGCTGAGTACCGGAGAATCGATCTTGATCTCCCAACGCGACGCGCTCCGGGCGCTCGGGATCACCGGAGCCCGGCCGCCGTTGTCCCTGGCCAGCTCCGACCCACGCCGCTACCTCCGCGCGCTCGTCGCGGCGACCGAGGCCGCGGAGCTGACCGACCCGGCCGGGCTCGGCGGACACTGGTGGCTCCTCGAAGGAAGGGGGGTGGACGTGGCACGATGCTTCCCATGACCGAGTTAACCGTGGGCGTGGGAGCTGGACTCGACACCGCCGACATGGTGCTGAACATCGGACCGCAGCACCCGTCGACCCACGGCGTGCTCCGGCTCAAGCTGACCGTCGACGGCGAGCGGGTCGTGACCTGCGAACCCATCATCGGATACATGCACCGGGGCGCGGAGAAACTCTTCGAGGTCCGCGACTACCGGCAGATCATCGTCCTCGCCAACCGGCACGACTGGCTGTCGGCGTTCGCCAACGAGCTGGGCGTCGCGCTGGCCGTCGAGCGGCTGATGGGCATCGAGGTGCCCGAGCGGGCCACCTGGCTGCGCACTGCTCTGGCCGAGATGAACCGGGTGCTCAACCACCTGATGTTCCTCGGCTCGTACCCGCTGGAGATCGGCGCGATCACCCCCGTCTTCTACGCCTTCCGCGAGCGCGAGAAGCTCCAGGCGATCATGGAGGAGGCGGCCGGCGGCCGGATGCACTTCATGTTCAACCGGGTCGGCGGGATCAAGGAAGAAGTCCCGGCCGGCTGGACCAGGCGGGCCAGGGAGACCATCGCCGAGGTCCGCAAGGGCATGAAGGACATCGACGTCCTGATCCGGCGCAACGAGATCTTCATGGCCCGCACCAAGGGCGTCGGGGTGCTCACCGCCGAGGCCGCCGCAGGGTACGGCGCGTCCGGCCCGGTCGCCCGCGCCAGCGGCCTCGACTTCGACCTGCGCCGCGACGAGCCCTACCTCGCGTACGGCGAGCTCGACGTGCCCGTCGTCACCCGGCAGGCCGGCGACTGCCACGCCCGGTTCGAGTGCATGCTCGACCAGGTCTACGTCTCCCTCGACCTCGCCGAGCAGTGCCTGGACAAGGTGGACACCATCCAGGGCCCGGTCAACACCCGGCTGCCCAAGGTCGTCAAGGCCCCCGAGGGCCACACGTACGCGTGGACGGAGAGCCCGCTCGGCCTCAACGGCTACTACCTGGTGTCCCGGGGCGAGAAGACGCCGTGGCGGCTGAAGCTGCGGACCGCGTCGTACTCCAACGTGCAGGCACTGGCCACCCTGCTGCCCGGCTGCCTCATCCCCGACCTGGTCGCGATCCTCGGCTCGATGTTCTTCGTCGTGGGCGATATTGACAAGTAACCCGGCCACGCTGCTCACGTTCCTGCGCAAGCTGGGCGTGGCCATGTGCGACGCCGGGGACCCGGTCAACCAGACCACCGAGCGGCTGCAACGCATCGCCGACGCGTACGGGGCCGAGGACGTCCGGTTCTTCGTCCTGCCCACCGGCGTGTTCATCCGCGACCACGAGGCCGTCGACTTCTCCGAGGCCGCCGGCACCGGCCTGCGCCTCGACCAGATCAGCGGCCTCTACGAGCTGGTCGGGCTCGCGTCCACCGCCCGGATCACCCCCGCCGAGGGCAGCGCGCGACTGGACGCCCTGCTCTCCTCGGCGCCCCGGTTCGGCACGGCCCTGACGCTGCTCGGGCATGTCGCCTTCTCCGTCGGCCTCGGACTGCTCCTCGAGCCGACCTGGCGCGCCCTGGTCGCCTACGCGGTCGGCGGCCTCGGCGTCGGCCTGCTCGGACTCCTCGCCCGGCGCAGCCGCTCGCTGTCCCTGGCCCTGCCGGTCCTCGCCAGCCTGCTCGTCACGGCCGTCGCCTACCAGGTCGCCGCCCCGCTGCTCGGCGAGACCGCCCTGCGGGTGCTGATCCCGCCACTCGTGTCCTTCCTGCCCGGCGCGACCCTGACCATGGCCACCGTCGAACTCGCGTCCGGCGCGATGATCTCCGGCTCGACCCGCCTGGTATACGGCATCAGCCGGCTGCTGCTGCTCACCTTCGGGATCGCCGCCGGCACCCGGCTCGCCGGCGCGCACCACGCCGACGTCACCCTGATCCCCGCCCTGGGCCCGTGGACGCCGTGGGTCGGCGTCGCGGTGTTCGGCCTCGGCGTGTACCTGTACTTCTCCGCCCCCGCCAGGTCCCTGCTCTGGCTGATGGGCATGCTCTACCTCGCCTACACCGCCCAGTTCGTCGGCACGTGGCTGATCGGGGCCCTGTTCAGCGGATTCGTCGGCGCGCTCGTGATGACCGTCGTGTCGTACTGGCTCCAGCGGGTGCCCGGGGCCCCGCCGGCCCAGGTGCTGTTCCTGCCAGCCTTCTGGCTGATGGTGCCGGGCGCGCTCGGGCTGCTCAGCCTCAACGAGCTGGCCACCGACGTGCCGATCGGGGCCAGCGACGCGATCGGCGGGCTGTGGTCGTTCATCTCGATCGCGCTGGGAATGCTGGTCGGCTCCAGTCTGGGCCGGTACTCGATCACCGACCTCGTCCCGGCGGCCTACCGCCAGCGTTCCTCGCGCGGGTAGCTCTGGCTTCGCCATACGCGGCGTGGGCTTCGCCCAACGCCCCGCCCAGTGTGGCTGCGGGTTACCGCCAGCGTTCCTCGCGCGGGTAGTCCTCCTGCGGGGGCTGCCAGCCGCGGGGTTCCTCCGTGTGGCGGGAGCGGTAGCCGGTGTCGTCGTAGTCGCGCGGCGGGGTCCAGCCGGAGGTCGTGCGCTCGTCGCCGCCGGAGTCCTGGTTGCGCCAGCCGGGGACGTCGGTCGCCTGCGGCTGGTGGTCGTCCCAGTCCGCTGCGGCCCGGCGTCCGGGGCGGTCCTGGTCGGCCGGCTCCTGCCGGATCGAGGCCCACCGGTCGGCGACCCGCAACTCCTGGCCGTACTCGTCCGTGCGCAGCTCCGCGCGCCGCTCACCCATCCGCAGCTCGCCGCCGCGCTCGTCGGAGCGCACCTCGGCCCAGGACTCGCCCGCCGAACGGGTCGAGCCGGGCGCGTCGGACCGCAGATCCGCCCACGGGTCGTTGCCGCGGGGGATGGCCGGCAGGTTCGCGGCGAAGCCGGGCTCGTCGTCGGGCTCGGCGCGCCGGGCTGCCCGCCGGTTGCGGGTCGGTCCGTCCATCTCGGGCTCGGCCCTGCGGCCGTCGCCGTCGGCCCAGCGGGGGCCGGTGTCGGGCCTGCGCTGGTCGGCGTCCGCCCAGCGGGGGCCGGGCTCCGACCGGCGCGGCTCGGGTTCCGCACGCCGCGGGTCGATGTCGGCACGCCGGGGGTCGCTGTCCACGCGGCGGGGGTCGGAGTCGAACCGTGCCGGCTCGGGCTCGGACCGGCGGCTCTCGCCGTCGGCCCAGCGGGGGGCGTCGAACCCGGCGGGCCGGGGCTCCGATTCGAAGCGCGCCGGCTCGGGCAGTGCCCGCCGCCCGTCACCGTCTGCCCGCCGGCCGTCGTCGGCCCGGCGACCCTCGCCGTCCCAACGGCCGTCGCCGTCGGCCCGGGCGGGACCGTCCGCCCGGGGGCTCGAGCCGTAGCGGGAAACAGAGGTCGAGTCGTCGTACCGGCCGGTCGGGGCCGGCGGCTGCCAGCCGACAGCTGGGCCGTCGTCCACGATCCGCGCCCGGCCCACGGGCTCCTCGGCGACCCTGGCGCGGACCGGTTCCGGCTCCCACCGGGGCCGGTCGTCCTCGACCCGGCGGCCGTACTCGGCGGCCCGCGCGGGCTCGGGGCGCGGACCGAGCACGGTCGACGGCTCGATCCGGCTGGTCTCCAGGGCGGGGCGGGCGCCGTACTCGTTACCGGGCCGACGCGCGACGTCCGGCTGCGCCGGCTCGGCCCGGCGGCCCTCGAAGCGGGGGTCCGGCTCGGGCCGGCGGGCCTCGTCGGCCGGGGGATAGGGGGTGGCGCGGCCGTGCGGGTGGTCGGCGGTCAGCGTGGTCTGCCGGGTGGTGACCTGGACGGTCTCGGTGTGGTGCACGACGCCGGCTCCCGGCGCGGGCACGGCGGCGGTCGCGGTCACCGGGCCGGGCTGGGGCCGGCCGCCGCGCAGCGCGTCGACCTCACCGCGCAGGGTCTGCACCTCGCGGAGCAGCGCGGCGTGCGTGGCCTTGGCCGCGGTCCGGATGTCGTCGCGGACGTCCTCGCGGAGCAGCTCCAGCTCCTCGACGAGGGTCGCCTCCATCTCGGCGCTCACCGCACCGTTGTCCCGGCGCAGGGTGATGGACAACCCGATGAGAACGATCGAGAGGATGGCGAGAGCGGCGGCGACTCGAAGTGGGCCCCCGCCCTGGCTGAGCAGCAGCAACGCGGCGGCCACCGGAGCCAGGCCCACCCCGATCCAGAACAGGATCGTGGGTAGACCGCCGCTCAGACGCCCTTGTTGGGTGTCCGAGGCTGGCATGGTTGCAGACAGTACCGATTGTTTCAGTTTTTCGAAATAGGGAGGCGCCACGAAGTCTCACTTTCCCTGGACGTCGACTCGTCGTACTCCTCCCTCCTCCGCATAACGAGGGTCATCCTCAGGGATGACGGGCTGATCAGCCTGGCGACGGCCGTCGCGACCCGCCCACGTCGTTACGCTCGGTACGTGCCCCGTACCTATTTCGGCCTCCCGCTGCGCAGTGCCGTCTTCGACGCCGCCGTGGTGCTCGGCGCGCTCCTGCTCTGCGTGGCCGGCCTGGGCAGCGACAACTTCGGGGTCGCCCAGTTCCTGCTCGGGACCGTGATGTGCCTGGCGCTGCTGTTCCGCCGGAGGTACGCGACGATCGCGTGCACCGTGGTCGCCCTGCTGGCCCTGTTCCAGACGATGATGGACTGGCAGGTCCTCCCGCACGACGTCGCGGTACTGGTCGCGGGCTACAGCGTGGTCAAGTACTCGAAAAGGCTCTGGGAGGGTTTCGCCGCCGGCGGCGCCCTGTTGATCGGGGTGGTCCTCGCGGTCAACGACACCGAGCAGAACTGGGAGGAGAAGGGGAGCATGGGCGTCGCGCTCGGCTCCCTGGTCGCCGGGGTGTGGTTCGCAGGGCTGAACGCCCGCAACCGCCGGCTGTACGTGGTGAGCCTGGAGGACCGGGCCGAGACCCTGGAACGCGAGCAGGCCCACCTGGCCCGGATCGCGGTCGGCGAGGAGCGCAACCGGATCGCCCGCGAGCTGCACGACATCGTCGCGCACAGCCTCGCGGTGATGATCGTGCAGGCCGACGGCGCCCGGTACGTCATGGACGCCAACCCCGAGAAGGCCCGCGAGGCCATGCGGACCATCGGCGACACGGGTCGGGAGTCCCTGGAGGAGATGCGCCGCCTCGTCGGGGTGCTCCGCGAGGCCCCGGACGAGGACCGCAACGTGGTGGTCCTCAACCAGGTCGAGACCCTGGTCGAGCGCTCGGAGGCCGCCGGGCTGCTGATCGAGATGACCCATGTCGGCCAGCCCCGGGGGCTGCCGCAGGCGCTGGAGCTGACGGCGTACCGGATCGTGCAGGAGGCCCTGACCAACACGCTCAAGCACGCCGGGGCCGGCACCCGGGTCACCCTGACCTTCGAGTGGCTGCCGCACACCCTGAACATCGCGATCGTCGACGACGGCGGCGGCCAGGTGCCCCGCCCGGTCGGCTCCGGCGGGCACGGGCTGGTCGGGATGCGCGAACGCGCGATGCTCTACGGCGGCGAGCTGATCGCCAAACCCCGGCTGGTCGGCGGCTTCGAGGTCTTCGCGACGCTACCCTTGCGACCATGACCGAGCGGAGCGACGAGCACATGATCAGGGTCTTTCTCGTGGACGACCAGTCCCTGGTGCGCGCGGGGTTCCGCATGGTCCTGGAGGCCCAGCCGGACATGACGGTGGTCGGCGAGGCCGGCGACGGGGCCGACGCGCTCCGCCAGTTGACCACGGTCGAGTGCGACCTGGTGGTGATGGACATCCGGATGCCGGTCCTCGACGGGGTGTCGGCCACGGAGCGGCTGACGGCCATCCCGCACGGCCCGAAGGTGCTGGTGCTCACGACGTTCGACACCGACGAGGACGCGTTCGCCGCGCTGCGGGCCGGCGCGAGCGGCTTCCTGCTCAAGAGCGTGCCGCCGGAGGACCTGCTGGCGGCGATCCGGGTGGTGGCCGGCGGCGACGCCGTGGTCGCGCCGCGGGTGACCCGCAAGCTGCTGGACCGGTTCGCCGGCCAGCTCGGCCCGCAGAGCGGCACCGACGACTCCCGGGTGAAGCTGCTCACCGACCGGGAGCACGAGGTGCTGCTGCTCGTCGCCCAGGGCCTGTCGAACCAGGAGATCGCCGAGCGGCTGTTCGTCGCGGAGGCCACGGTGAAGACGCACATCGGCCGGATCCTCACGAAGCTGGAGCTGCGCGACCGGGTGCAGGCCGTGATCCTGGCCTACGAGTCCGGCCTGGTGAAACCAACCCGCTAAACCCATTAGATGGTTACGGTGGTCCCTTGCTCGGCGCGCGGCGGCCGGAGCCCCGCGTGCCGGACCGCGGCTGGCCCGGTCCGCCCGGCTCGCGGCCCGGTGGCGTAATCCTCAGGTCGTAGGGGTGTGCCCCTAGTGCGCGACCGGCGGACGACGTGAGGTCCCGTTCGCGGGTGGACGCACGAGCCGCGCCCCGCGCCTAGCGTTTGGCGCATGACCAACTACGCAGCAGCCGTGGCCGCCATCGGCCTGAGCAAGCAGTACGGAACGGGCGAGGCCGCGGTCGTCGCACTGGACAACGTGACCCTGGAATTCGGGGCCGGCCAGTTCACCGCGATCATGGGGCCGTCCGGCTCCGGCAAGTCGACGCTGATGCACTGCCTCGCCGGGCTCGACCGGCCGAGCGCCGGCACGGTGCGGATCGGGGACGCCGACGTCACCCGGCTCGACGACAAGAGGCTCACGCTGCTGCGCCGTGACCACGTGGGTTTCGTGTTCCAGAAGTTCAACCTGCTCCCGGCCCTGTCCGCCGCCGAGAACATCATGCTGCCGATCTCCATCGCGGGCGGCAAGGCGGACGCGAAGTGGTTCGCCCAGGTCGTCGCCGCCGTGGGGATCGCAGACCGGCTGGGCCACCGGCCGAGCGAGCTGTCCGGCGGCCAGCAGCAGCGGGTGGCAGTGGCCCGGGCGCTGATCACGAAGCCGCTGGTCATCTTCGCCGACGAGCCGACCGGCAACCTGGACTCGCGGTCCGGCGCCGAGGTGCTCCGGCTGCTGCGGGAGGCCGTGGACACCCTCGGCCAGACCGTCATCATGGTCACCCACGACCCGATGGCCGCGTCCGCCGCCGACCGGGTGGTGTTCCTGGCCGACGGCCGGCTCATGACCGAGCTGTACCGGCCGACCCCCGAGCGCATCCTCGACGTGATGGGCAACCTCGACAAGGCTGGCGCGCGCTGATGATCAAGCTGACCCTCAAGTCGCTGCGGGCGAACTCCGTGCGACTGATCCTGTCCTCCCTGGCGATCGTGCTGGGCGTGGCGTTCATCGCGGGCACGTTCGTGTTCACCGACGGCCTCAAGCAGGCCTCCTACGACAAGGTCGGCAAGCTCGACCGGAAGACCAGCGTCGGCGTGGAGCTGTCCGAGGACGCGTTCCGCGCCGCGGGCCGCAACCCCGACGGCACCAAGGTCGAGTCGCCCGGCTTCGACCAGGCCACGGTCGACAAGGTGGCGAAACTGTCCGGGGTCGCCGTCGCCGAGGGCGTCCTGCGCGGCTCCGGCGCCCTGACCGGGTCGAACGGCAAGCCGGTCCGGGGCTACGCGACCCTGTCGAGCGTCCCGACCAGCAAGGACCTGCAGTCCTACGGCGTGACCGCCGGCCGGCTCGCCGCGAACCCCGGCGAGGTCACCCTCGACACGCGCACGGTCGACAAGCAGGGCTTCAAGCTCGGCCAGTCGGTCACGGTCGCCGGCGAGAAGGGTGCCGGCCAGAAGATGACCCTGGTCGGGGTCGTGGACGTCTCCGGCACGGCGCTCGACTTCGGCGGGCCGTTCATCGGGGTCACGCCGGCTGAGGCGCTGCGGATGAGCGGGACCGCGAAGTACACCGGCATCATCGTCGCGGCCACGCCCGGCGTCACCGACGAGGCCCTGGCCAAGGAGGTGAAGCAGGTGGTCGGCTCCCTCGGGGACGTCAAGACGCGCCAGCAGCTGCTCGACGCGGGTTTAGCCCAGGTGGTCCAAAACGTCGAACAGTTCAACTATGTCCTGCTGACCTTCGGCGCGATCTCGGCATTCGTCGCGGCGTTCGTGATCGCGAACACCTTCACGATCGTGCTCGCCCAGCGTGCCCGGCAGACCGCGCTGCTCCGGCTGGTCGGTGCGACCCGCGGTCAGGCGTTCCGGTCGGTCGTCCTCGAGTCGGCGGTGGTGGGCTTCGTGGCGTCGGCTGCGGGGATCCTCGCCGGGTTGGGCATCGCGGCGGGCATGCAGACCGTCCTCCGACGGCTTGACTTCCCGATGGAGGGCGGCCTCGTCCTCACGTGGAAGACGATCGTGCTATCCCTGGTCATCGGTACCGGCATCACGGTCTTCTCCGCCCTGGTCCCGGCCTGGCGCGGCACCCGGGTGCCCCCGGTGGCGGCGCTGTCGGACTCCGCGGTGGAGACCGCCCGCAAGGTCAGCCTGTTCCGGCTGATCTCCGGGGGGCTGGTGCTCGCGGCGGGCGTCGTCTGCCTGGTCGGTGCCGGCACGTTCGGCAACTTCCTGTTCGTCGGGGCCGGCGGCGTGCTCACCTTCGCCGGCATCGTGATGTTCGGCCCGGTCCTCGTGCCCTTCCTGGTCCGGGTGCTCGGCTGGCCGCTGCGGAAGCTGTTCGGCGCGACGGCCACCCTGGCCATCTCCAACGCCGTGCGCAACCCGCGCCGGATCGCGGCCACCTCGGTGGCGCTGGTGATCGGCATCGGGCTGGTCTCGGCGTTCCAGGTCGGTGGCGAGAGCATCAAGGACGGCATCGGCAACCAGATCGACCAGAAGATCGGCGCGGACTTCATGTTCCAGTCCAACGCCGGCGACATCCCCCAGGAGGTCATCGACAAGCTGCGCAAACTCCCCGAGCTGGGCACGGTGTCCGAGCCCCGGCAGGCCGTGGACGAGGCGTCGAAGCTGCAGATCCGCTCCACCCAGCCGGTGTTCGCGCTCAACGCCGGGGAGAAGACCGTCGGCGGCGACCCGAAGACCCTGGCCCCGGGCAAGGCCGTCGCGACGGAGCCCACCGGGCTCAAGGTCGGCGACAAGGTCACGGTCAAGGGCAGGTCGTTCCAGGTCGTGGGCGTGGTCCAGCAGAAGGACGAGAACAAGAAGCGGGCCACCCTGAAGCAGGTCTCGGTGATGGACGCGGACTTCACGGCGATGTTCCCCGACTACCGGCCGTACGCGCTGGAGGCCTCGATCGCGTCCGGGGTGGCGGCGGACAAGGCGATGGACGCCGCGTACACCGTGCTCGAGAACTATCCGACCCTGGAGCTGATGGACCGGGCAGCGTACAAGCAGCAGCTCACGTCCACCGTGGACACCATGCTCGCGTTCGTGACGGCGATGCTCGGCCTGGCCGTGGTGATCTCCCTGATCGGCGTGGCGAACACCCTGACCCTGTCGGTGGTCGAACGGACCAGGGAGAACGGCGTGCTGCGCGCCGTGGGCCTCACCAGCGGCAAGCTGCGCGGCATGCTGGCCGTGGAGGCGATCATGATGGCCCTGGTGGGCGCGCTGCTCGGCGTGGCCCTGGGGACAGCGGTGAGCGCCGGGGCGATGAACATGATCAACAGTTTGGGGGGTGACTTCGGGGTGACCGTCCCGTGGGGCAAGCTCGCGATCATCCTGGCCGTCGCGGCCGGAGCGGCCCTGGCCGCCTCGGTGTTCCCCGCCCGGCGGGCCGTGAGCCGGCCGGTGGTGGAGTCACTCGCGACCGAGTGACCCGTGGGCACCGGGTGTCGCGACACCACCCGGCTGTCCGAGAACGACGAAGGCCCGGTCTCCCGTGGGGGTGAGACCGGGCCTTCGCGACACTTCAGGCGCCGCCCGCGCGGTGGCGTGCCCGCGCCGGCATGCCGCGCCGGCCCCTACACCAACCGAACGCCAGGATTCGCCACCGTGGGGTCGTTCCCCAGCTCGATGACCTCGTTCCGCGGGTTCACATGCACGACCTTCGGCAGGTACGACTTCGCCTCGGTCTCGTCCATCAGCCCGTAGGAGATGATGATCACGAGGTCGCCCGGGTGCACGAGATGCGCCGCGGCCCCGTTGATCCCGATCACGCCGCTACCCCGCTCGCCGGGGATCACGTACGTCTCCAGCCGCGCCCCGTTCGTGACGTCCACGATGGCCACCTGCTCGCCGGGGATCAGGTCCGCGGCGTCCAGCAGGTCCTCGTCGATCGTGACGGAGCCGACGTAGTGCAGGTCGGCCTGCGTCACGGTCGCGCGGTGGATCTTCGACTTGAGCATCGTACGCAGCATCAGTGCACCTCCACGGGCGCGTTGTCGATCAGGCGGGTGGTACCGACCCGGGCGGCGACCAGCAGGCGTGCCGGTCCGGGGACGACCGGGCCCAGGAGCGGGTCGGTCAGCGCAAGGTAGTCGAGGTCGACGCCCTTGAGTTCGTTGCCGGCGGCCGCGAGGATCTCCTCCGCGGTGCCGCCGGGGCACGCGTGCAGCGCGCGGGACAGCGCCAGCGCCCGCTCGCGTTCGGCGGGGGACAGGAAGCGGTTCCGGCTGGACAGGGCCAGGCCGTCGGGCTCGCGGACCGTGGGCACGCCGACGATCTCGGTACCCATGTCCAGGTCACGGACCATCTGTCGGATGAGGGTGAGCTGCTGGTAGTCCTTCTCCCCGAAGTACGCCACGTCGGCGGCGGTGAGCCGGAGCAGCTTGTGCACGACCGTGAGCATGCCGGCGAAGTGCCCGGGCCGGCTCGCGCCGTCGAGGATGCCCCCGGTCGGGCCGGGGTCGATCCGCACCGACGGGGTCACCGGGTAGATGACGTCCACGGTCGGGGTGAAGACGGCGTCCACGCCCGCCGCGCGGCAGATGTCGAGGTCGGCGTCCAGCGTCCGCGGGTAGCGGTCCAGATCCTCCGACGGCCCGAACTGCAGCGGGTTCACGAAAATGGTCGCGATGACGTGGTCGGCCTCGGCGCGGGCCTGCTGGAGCAGGGCGGCGTGCCCCGGGTGCAGGGCGCCCATGGTCATCACCACGGCCATCCGGCCGGTGAGGGACTGCCGGGCGGAGGCGAGCCGCGCCCGGTCGGCGACGACGAGAGTCACGTGCGCACCGCCAGTACCCCCAGAAGTTCTTCGGCGTCGACGGCCTTGAGCCGCCCGCCGGCGATGGCCCGGTCGGCGGTCCGGCGGGCCAGCGCGACATAGGCGGCGACCGAGTCGGGCGCGTGGGCGCCCAGCGCCGCGAGATGGCTGGCCACGGTGCCGGCGTCGCCCCGGACCACCGGCCCGGTGAGCGCGGCGTCGCCGAGCCGCAGCGTGTTGTCGAGCGCGGCGGACAGCAGCGGGCCGAGCATCCGCTCGGGGTGGGTGACACCGGAGCCGCGCAGCAGGTCCATCGCCTCGTTGACGAGGGTGACCAGGTGGTTGGAGCCGTGCACGAGCGCGGCGTGGTACAGCGGCCGGTCGGCCTCCGCGACGAACTCCGGCTCCCCGCCCAGCTCCAGGACCAGCGCCTCCGCGACGAACCGCAGCTCGTCGGGGGCGGTGATCCCCCAGGAGATCCCCTCGAGCCGGTCGAGGTCCTCCGCCCGGTTCGTGAACGTCATCACAGGGTGCAGGGCCAGCGGCAGCGCGCCCCGGCGGGCGGCGGGGACCAGCACGGTCAGGCCGTGGGTGCCGGCGGTGTGCGCGACGATCTGCCCGGCGGGAAACTCCAGGGCCTCGACGAGCTTCGGAAGAACATCATCGGGTACGGCCAGCAGCGCGAGATCCACCCGCGCGACCACCTCGTCGGGGGTCAGGATCTCCGCGGCGGGCAACAGCCGCTCGACCCGTGACCGGGAGGCCGACGACACGGCCGAGGCCGCGACGACGTGGTGCCCGGCGCGTTCCAGCGCTGCCCCGAGGACGGCGCCGACCCGGCCGGCCCCGACTATGCCGACCCGGAGGCGGCCAGGGCGTTCTACGTTCATCTGGCGATCCAGTCCTGGTTGGGGTACCGGTCGACGCAAGTATGAGGTCTGCCCGGGGCGTCCGGGGAGGGTCTGTGGCGCATCGCACCCGGCCCGAAAAGACGCGTCGGACCCGGGCCGGAAAACGGGGCTGCGCGGACGGCGAACGGCCGCGTAGGCTCCCGCGCCGTGAACGCGAGACTGATTGCCGTCATCATCGGCGCCTTCCTTGTCCTATCTTGTGGTGGAACTATAGTTCTGGGTGGATTGGCCAACGGGCTGAACCCGGACGACAGCTCGGTCACCCCGGTGGCCGGCGAGTGCCGCCACGCTGCCAAGGCGGGCACGCCGGACGCGGGATCGGATGGTTTCCCCGCCGAGCACACCGGCCGGAGGGTGAAGTGCGCCGAGCCCCACGAGATGGAGACGGTCTACGTCGGCGTGTACTCCACCAACTGGACCGAGGAGACCGGCGACAAGGAGATGGGCGAGATCTGCGCCTCGCGGGCCGATGACTACCTCGGCGGGCGACACCAGGCGCACCGGATCGGCCTCAACTCTTACGTGCAAGCGGCGGACGAGATGTCCGGCAAGGCGCGCTGGTTCGCCTGCGACGTCGCCGAGATCGGCTCGGCGGCCTTCCCCGCCCTGGTGACCCGGAAGTCCTCACTGCGCGGGGCGCTGGCCACGCCGGGACCGCTGGCCATCACCTGCGGCGACAAGGTCGCCAAGGACTACGTCTACCGGGGCGACTGTTCGGCCCCCCACGACCTCGAGTTCGCCGGCCTCTTCTCGGTGGCCTCCGACTACCACCCGGAGAGCAGGGTGGAGCTGGACAAGGTCGTCTCGGCCGGATGCCAGAAGTCCGTCACCGATTTCCTCGGCTGGGACCAGCGGACGTTCGAGGAGAACCGGAGCCTGGACGTCACCTCCTGGGGGCCGTCCGTCCGCACTGTCGGCAGGGGAAGGGCGACCTACCGCTGCTTCGTGACCACCCTGGATAACAAGAAGCTCACGGCCAGTGTCAAGGGCCTCGGGGACAAGCCGGTCCCCCTGGCCGGTTAAGACCCCGGTCAGTACGTCGGCGGGCCTGTGGCGTTCACTGTGTGCATGCACAGACTGCAGGCCCCCGAGCCCGGCTGGGTGGAAACCACCGACGTCCTGGTCGTCGGGACGGGCATCGCCGGACTGACCGTGGCCCTGCAACTCCGCGAGGCCGGCCACCACGTCACCGTGGTCACCAAGGTGAATATCGACGACGGTTCGACCCGTTGGGCCCAGGGCGGGATCGCCGCCGTGCTCGACCCGCTGGACACCCCGGAGGCGCACGCCCTCGACACCCAGGTCGCCGGGGTCGGGCTGTGCGACCCGGAGTCCGTGCGGGTGCTCACCGAGGAGGGCCCGGCCCGGGTCAAGGAACTGATCCGGTTCGGGGCCCAGTTCGACCGGCACCCGGACGGCTCTCTGATGCTGACCCGCGAGGGCGGCCACCACGCCGACCGGATCGTGCACGCCGGGGGCGACGCGACCGGGGCCGAGGTGCAGCGGGCGCTGCACCGGGCGGTGCGCCGCGACCCGTGGATCCGCCTGGTCGAGCACGCTCTCGTCCTCGACCTGTTGAAGGACGCCGCGGGGCGGGCCTGCGGCATCACCCTGCACGTCCTCGGCGAGGGCACCGAGGACGGCGTCGGCGCGATCCTGGCCAGGGCCGTGGTCCTCGCGACCGGCGGACTGGGCCAGATCTTCAGCGTCACCACCAATCCCGAGGTGTCCACGGGCGACGGGGTCGCCGTCGCGCTGCGGGCCGGCGCCGCGGTCACCGACCTCGAATTCGTGCAGTTCCACCCCACTTCCCTGTACCTGCCGGGCTCGCGCGCCCAGCAGCCCCTGGTCAGCGAGGCGCTCCGCGGCGCCGGCGCGTACCTGCGCGACGGGGCCGGCGAGCGGTTCATGGTCGGCCGGCACGAGCTCAACGAGCTGGCTCCCCGCGACATCGTCGCCAAGGCCATCACCCGGGTGATGCACGCCGAGGGCTCCGACCATGTCTGGCTGGACGCCCGGCACGTCGAGCGGCTGCCGGAGCGGTTCCCGACCATCACGGCGTACTGCCGCGAGGCCGGCATCGAGCCCACCACGGACCTGATCCCGGTCGCCCCGGCCGCGCACTACGCCTCGGGCGGGGTGCGGACCGACCTGCACGGCCGGACCAGCATCCCCGGCCTGTACGCGTGCGGCGAGGTCGCGTGCACCGGCGTGCACGGCGCGAACCGGCTCGCCTCGAACTCCCTGCTCGAGGGCCTGGTGTTCGCCAAGCGGATCGCGGCGGACATCGCCGCCGACCTGCCCCCGCAGTCCGACCCGGTGTTCGGCGGGGCCGAGCAGAAGGTGATCGACGAGTCGGTCAAGGGCGAACTGCAGCGGGCGATGACCCGGCACGCCGGCGTGCTCCGCAGCGAGGACTCGCTGGCCAGCGCGACGGCGACCGTCCAGGAACTGTCCGGGCGGGCCGGCCGGCCGCGTAACGTGACGTGGGAGGCGACGAACCTGCTGACCGTGGCCTCGGGTCTGCTGCGGGCGGCGACGATGCGCAGGGAGACCCGGGGCTGCCACTGGCGGGAGGACTTCCCCGACGCCAGCCCCGACTTCCTCGGGCACGTGCTGCTCGGGCTGGACACCGCGACCTGGGAAGCACTGTGAACGCATCCGCGAGCGGGTCCGCGAGGCCTGCCGCGAGGCTGAGTGAACCGGAGGAACAATGAGGGCCGACATCGACCGCGTGATCGCGACCGCGCTGGCGGAGGACCTGGGCCCCGCAGGGCTCGACGTCACCTCCGTGGCCACGATCCCCGCCGACCAGACCGACGTGGCCGAGCTGGTCGCCCGGGCCGACGGCGTCGTCGCGGGGCTGGAGGTGGCCATCGCGGTGTTCCAGGCGGTCGGCCCCGTCGAGGTCGAGTTGCACGTGGCCGAGGGCGACCGGGTACCGGCGGGCACGGTGCTCGCCACCCTCACCGGCCCGACCCGCGCGCTCCTGACCGCCGAGCGGACCGCGCTGAACCTGCTCTGCCGGATGTCCGGGGTGGCCACCCACACCCGCGCCTGGGCGGACGCCCTGGTCGGTACCAAATGCGTGGTCCTCGACACCCGCAAGACCACCCCGGGCCTGCGCGCGCTGGAGAAGTACGCCGTCCGGGTCGGCGGCGGTTCCAACAAGCGCATGGGCCTCTACGACGTGGCCATGATCAAGGACAACCACAAGCTGGCCGCGGGCTCGGTCGCCGAGGCGTACCGCAGGGTGCGCGAGCAGTTCCCCGACGTGCCGGTGCAGGTGGAGGTCACCACGCTCGCGGAGGCGGTCGAGGCCGTCGGGGTCGGCGCGACGTTCCTGCTGCTGGACAACATGTCCCCGGAGTTGATCGGCGAGGTGGTCGCGGCCGTCGGCGACCGGGCCGAGTTGGAGGCCACGGGGAACCTCACGCTCGATAGAGTGCGCCCGTACGCCGAGACCGGCGTGGACTACCTGTCGGTCGGAGCGCTCACGCACTCCTCGCCCATCATGGACATCGCACTCGACCTGCGGAGGTAATCGAAGATGCTGCTCGCCATCGATGTGGGGAACACCAACACGGTCCTCGCGACGTTCGACGGCGAGCGGCTGGTGCACTCGTGGCGGATCAAGACGGACTCGCGCTCGACGGCCGACGAACTCGCACTGGTGTACCGCGGCCTGCTCGCCGCCGACTCCGTGCAGGTCACGGGCGTGGTCGCGTGCTCGTCGGTGCCGCAGGCCCTGCGTGAGCTCCGCTGGATGCTCGACCGGCACTTCGGCGGCGTGCCGGCGGTGGTCGTCGAGCCCGGGGTGCGCACCGGCGTGCCGTTGTCGATCGACAACCCGAAGGAGGTGGGCTCCGACCGGGTGGTGAACACGCTGGCCGCGTACCAGTTGTATGGCGGTCCTTCGATCGTCGTCGACTTCGGCACCGCGACGAACTTCGACGTGGTCGGCCCGAAGGGCGAGTTCATGGGCGGCGCCTTCGCCCCCGGCATCGAGATCTCGATCGACGCCCTCGCCGCGCGCGCGGCCCAGCTCCGCAAGGTCGAGCCGGTGCGCCCGCGTTCCGTGATCGGCAAGAACACCGTCGAGTGCCTGCAGTCCGGCCTGGTGTACGGCTTCGCCGCCCAGGTGGACGGCATGATCCATCGGATGGTGGCCGAACTCGGCGGCTCCGTCACCGCCGTGATCGCGACCGGGGGACTCGCCCCCGTGGTGATCGAGGAGTGCGAGACGGTGACGCACCACGAGCCGTCGCTGACCCTGATCGGCCTGCGGATGGTCTGGGAACGCACCCGCCCCTGACGGCGGCTAGCGCGGCAGCCTGCGCGTCCGCAACGCCACGGTGATGTACGGCAACTCGAACGGTTCGTCGAGCCCCGTGGTCAGGTCGCGCAGCTCCGCCTCCACCTCGGCCTGTCGCTCGGGGGTGGCGGTCAGGTAGTAGGACCGGCTCCGGGTGAGGGTGACCAGGGTGTCGGTGGTGTGGTGCACGGAGTGCCGGAAGGTGGCCCGCTCGGCCGGGTGGAAGTGCTGGCCGAAACCCGGCTGCGGCGAGTGCAACACGCGCTGCGCCTCGGATTCGGCGATCTTCGAGATGGCGGCGACCCAGTCGACGGACTCGTCGCGGATGTTCCAGATCGGACCGAAGACGCCTCCATTGCGGAGGACCCGCGCGATCTCGGGATGCGCCTCGTCATGGTGGAACCAGTGGTACGCCTGGGCGGCGACGACGGCGTCCACAGAGGCGTCGGGTAACGGGATGCGTTCGGCGCTGCCCTCGAGCGCCGTGATCCCGCTGCCGATCCGCGACCGCATCGCCGCGTCGGGTTCCACCGCGATGACCTCGTGGCCGGCGTTGGCCAGCACGCGGCTGAAGATGCCGGTACCGGCGCCGAGGTCGACGACCTTCATGGGTGCCGGGCCGAGGAGCCAGGCCGCGGCCTCGGCCGGGTAGGAGGGGCGGATCCGGTCATAGAGATCTGCCACGGGCCCGAAGGATCTGGCCTGGCGTGACAAGTCGAAGGCGTCCATCGGAGGCGAACCTATACCCTTTGTTGCATACAAGAAAGGTGTTGCCGTGACCAAGCCCGTCCTCCAGCAAGACTTCGATGACCTGCCCGAGCAGTTGCGGATTCGTCACGAGAAGCGAGCCAAGTTGCTCGCTGACGGTATCGAGCCGTATCCGGTGAGTTTCCCACGGACGACGACGCTGGCCAAGTTGAAGGCTCTCTATCCGGATCTGCCGCCCGACACGGCGGCCGGTGAGCGGGCTTCGGTCACGGGCCGGGTGATCTTCGTGCGGAACACCGGGAAGCTGTGCTTCGCGACGCTCCGCGACGGCGACGGCACCGAGTTGCAGGCGATGTTGTCCCTGGACAAGGTCGGTGCGGACGCCCTTGAGCAGTGGAAGCGCGTCGTGGACCTCGGCGACCTGGTCGGCGTCGAGGGCGATGTCGCGACCAGCCGCCGCGGCGAGTTGTCGATCATGGTCGAGCGCTTCGTGATCACGGCGAAGTCACTGCGTCCGCTGCCCGTCGCGCACAAGCCGATGGGTGAAGAGACGCGGATCCGACAGCGGTACGTCGACCTGATCGTGCGTCCGGAGGCCCGCGAGGTCGTCCGGGTGCGCTCGGGCACGGTCCGGTCGATCCGCGACTTCCTGCACGCGCGGGACTTCGTCGAGATCGAGACGCCGATGCTCCAGCAGATGCACGGCGGGGCGACGGCGCGGCCGTTCAAGACGCACTCCAACGCGCTCGACATTGACCTTTATCTGCGGATCGCCCCCGAGCTGTACCTCAAGCGGGCGATGGTCGGCGGAATCGACAAGGTCTTCGAGATCAACAGAAACTTCCGTAATGAAGGAGCTGACTCCTCTCATTCACCTGAGTTTGCGATGTTGGAAGCCTACGAGGCGTATGGCGATTACAACACCATGGCTGATCTGACCAGGGGATTCGTTCAGAACGCCGCGTACTCCGTATTCGGTGGCCACGTCGTGACGCATCATGACGGCACCGAACACGACCTCGGCGGGAATTGGCGGGAAATCACGCTTTTCGGCTCGCTATCCGAGGCGCTGGGTGCCGAGGTCACGATCCGCACTCCGTATCCGGAGTTGGTGAAGTACGCCGAGGCGCACGACCTGCACGTGGACCCCTTGTGGGGCCCCGGAAAGCTCGCGGAGGAGCTGTTCGAGGAGCTGGTGGTTCCGGGCCTGATCGCGCCGACTTTCGTGCGCGATTACCCCGAGGAGACCAGCCCCCTGACCCGCGCGCACCGTACGGAGCCGGGCCTCACGGAGAAGTGGGACTTGTACGTACAAGGGTTCGAATTGGGTACGGCGTATTCGGAGCTCGTCGACCCGGTTGTCCAGCGCGAAAGACTCGTCGCCCAGGCCCTGCTCGGCGCCAAGGGAGATGACGAGGCCATGCAACTCGACGAGGACTTTCTCCGCGCCATGGAGTATGGAATGCCACCCATGGGTGGTATGGGGATGGGTATTGACAGACTGCTGATGGCTCTGACCGGTCTCGGCATCCGGGAGACCATCCTGTTCCCCATGGTTAAGCCAGAGTAAAGGAATAGTGCTAGCGGCTTTTCTTTTCCCGTACCGTGGGCTATCTTTCTTTTAATTTGTTGGGAAAGAAGGGGAAAACCGTGGCACAGAAGGTGCACGTGGTCCTCGTCGATGACCTCGACTCGGGTCCAGCCGACGAGACGGTGAGCTTCGGCCTTGACGGGGCCAGCTACATCATCGACTTGTCCAGTGAAAACGCAAAGGTGCTTCGCGAGTCCTTGGCGAAGTACATCACCGCTGGTCGTCGGCAGCGCGCCGGCGCCGGCCGTCCTGCCACCCGGCAGGTCACCACTGGTGCCCGGACCAGTGGTGCGAATGACCGTGAGCAGAACAAGGCCATTCGTGACTGGGCCGTGCGTAACGGCCACAAGGTCTCCAGTCGTGGGCGTATCTCCCAGGACATCGTCGACCTGTACAACGCGCAGGCCGGCCGCTGATCTTCGCGTTCCCGCCCGGCCCGACCCCTGGTACCCGGGGTCGGGCCGGCTGCGTGTCCGGGCGGTATTTCGCTCTTGGCGTAGCGCTCAAGCTGCGGGAACAGCTCCAGAACGCCGTTGGTTAGGGCAAACGTGACGGTCGTACCCGGGTGTGCGCCCCGACCCGACCGGCGCTACCCCTGAACAGTCAGGGGCGGGCGATAGAGTAAGGGCACGGATACCAAGAGGTGTTCGGGGACCCACACGGTGCCACCGCGCACGTGAGGAGCACGAGGAATGTTCGAGAGGTTCACTGACCGCGCGCGGCGGGTTGTCGTCCTGGCTCAAGAAGAAGCCCGGATGCTCAACCACAACTACATTGGCACCGAGCACATCCTGCTCGGCCTCATCCATGAGGGTGAGGGCGTTGCAGCCAAGGCGTTGGAGAGCCTCGGTATCTCCCTCGAGGGCGTTCGCCAGCAGGTCGAGGAGATCATCGGGCAGGGACAGCAGGCGCCGAGCGGGCACATCCCGTTCACGCCGCGGGCCAAGAAGGTCCTCGAGCTGTCACTGCGCGAGGCACTGCAGCTGGGGCACAACTACATCGGCACCGAGCACATCCTGCTCGGCCTGATCCGCGAGGGCGAGGGCGTCGCAGCCCAGGTGCTGGTCAAGCTGGGCGCCGACCTCAACAGGGTCCGCCAGCAGGTCATCCAGCTGCTCTCCGGCTACCAGGGCAAGGAGCCGGCCGCCGCCGGCACCACGACCGAGGCTGCCCCGTCCACCTCCCTGGTCCTCGACCAGTTCGGCCGTAACCTGACCCAGGCCGCCCGCGAGGGCAAGCTCGACCCGGTGATCGGCCGGGAGAAGGAAATCGAGCGGGTCATGCAGGTCCTGTCCCGCCGGACCAAGAACAACCCCGTCCTGATCGGCGAGCCGGGTGTCGGTAAGACCGCGGCCGTCGAGGGGCTCGCCCAGAAGATCGTCAAGGGCGAGGTGCCCGAGACGCTCAAGGACAAGCAGCTCTACACGCTCGACCTGGGCGCCCTGGTCGCCGGCTCGCGGTACCGGGGTGACTTCGAGGAGCGCCTGAAGAAGGTGCTCAAGGAGATCCGCACCCGGGGCGACATCATCCTGTTCATCGACGAGATCCACACCCTGGTGGGTGCTGGTGCCGCCGAGGGCGCGATCGACGCGGCCTCCATCCTCAAGCCCATGCTCGCCCGGGGTGAGCTGCAGACGATCGGTGCGACCACGCTCGACGAGTACCGCAAGCACCTGGAGAAGGACGCCGCTCTCGAGCGCCGTTTCCAGCCCATCCAGGTCGCCGAGCCGTCCCTGGCGCACACCATCGAGATCCTCAAGGGCCTCCGCGACCGGTATGAGGCGCACCACCGCATCTCCATCACCGACGCGGCGCTCGTGGCGGCGGCGACGCTGGCCGACCGGTACATCTCCGACCGCTTCCTGCCGGACAAGGCGATCGACCTGATCGACGAGGCCGGGGCCAGGATGAGGATCCGCCGGATGACCGCTCCGCCGGACCTCCGCGACTTCGACGACAAGATCGCCCAGGTCCGCAAGGACAAGGAGTCGGCGATAGACGCGCAGGACTTCGAGCGCGCGGCACAGCTGCGCGACAAGGAGAAGACCCTGCTCGGCCAGAAGGCGCAGCGGGAGAAGGAGTGGAAGGCCGGAGACCTCGACATCGTCAGCGAGGTCGACGACGAGCAGATCGCCGAGGTCCTGGCGAACTGGACGGGCATCCCGGTCTACAAGCTCACCGAGGAGGAGACCGCCCGTCTGCTCCGCATGGAGGACGAGCTGCACAAGCGGATCGTCGGCCAGATCGACGCGGTCAAGGCCGTGTCGAAGGCCATCCGGCGGACCCGGGCCGGCCTGAAGGACCCGAAGCGTCCGGCTGGTTCGTTCATCTTCGCCGGCCCGTCCGGCGTCGGTAAGTCCGAGCTGTCCAAGGCGCTCGCCGAGTTCCTGTTCGGCTCCGAGGACTCGCTGATCCAGCTCGACATGAGCGAGTTCCACGACCGGTACACGGTCTCCCGGCTCGTCGGCGCCCCGCCCGGATACGTCGGCTACGACGAGGGCGGCCAGCTCACCGAGAAGGTGCGGCGCAAGCCGTTCTCCGTGGTGCTGTTCGACGAGATCGAGAAGGCCCACCCGGACGTGTTCAACACGCTCCTGCAGATCCTGGAGGACGGCCGGCTCACGGACGGCCAGGGTCGCATCGTGGACTTCAAGAACACGGTGATCATCCTGACGACGAACCTGGGCACCAAGGACGTGGCCAAGGCCGTGTCCCTGGGCTTCCAGCAGTCCGAGGACACGGACGCGAGCTACGACCGGATGAAGACGAAGGTCAACGACGAGCTCAAGCAGCACTTCCGGCCCGAGTTCCTCAACCGGATCGACGACACCATCGTCTTCCACCAGCTGAGCGAGCCGAACATTCTCGAGATCGTCGACATCATGACGCACCGCATCGAGAACCAGCTCAAGAACAAGGACATGGGGCTGGAGCTCACCGACAACGCCAAGAAGTACCTGGCGAAGAAGGGCTACGACCCGGTCCTGGGCGCGCGTCCGCTGCGTCGCACCATTCAGCGCGAGATCGAGGACAACCTGTCCGAGCGGGTGCTCTACAACGAGCTGAAGCCCGGCCAGATCGTCGTCGTCGACTGCGAGGGGGACCCCGAGAACATCGACCAGTCGAAGCTGGTGTTCAAGGGCGTCGAAAAGCCCCCGATGGTCCCCGACGCGGTTCCCGCCGAACTCGGCTCCACGGAACCGACCGCCGAATAGATACCGGCTGTCACAGAACAACGGCGACGCCCCGGAAGAAATCTTCCGGGGCGTCGCCCTTTTTTCCGCAAGCTTTACGGAATGTAGTTCTCCAGGAGAGCCGGAGTCAGTCCGTTGGCCTTCATCGCGTTCAGAGCCGCGGTGAAGTCGTCGGCGTACGCGTCGCGGAAATGCATCAGCACGATGTCGCCGGGTTGCATCTTCCCCCACTCGCCCTGATAGCGGACCTTCCCCTTGTCGACAGTCTGCTTCCAGTAGAGGACGGCCTTCATCCCACAGTCGTGCGCGGCGCGCAACGTGTTCTGGTTGTAGTCCCCGAATGGCGGCCGGAACAGGGTCGGCCGGGTGCCGAAGAGTTTCGTGAGTTCGTCGGCGCCCCCGCAGATCTCCTGCTTCTGCCGGTCGTACCCGAGCGTCGGCATCGAGAGATGGTTGATCGTGTGCGCCTCGATCACCGCCCCGTTGGCGACGAGCTCCTTGAAGTACGCCGGATTCTCCTTCGCGGCCGGGCTGAGCAGAAACAACGACACCGGTACGCCCGACGCCTTCAGCAGCGCGATGGCTTCCGGTTTCTTGATCCAGCCGTCGTCGATGGTCAGGAACGCGACCTTCTGCGTGGTCGGAATATGGTCGAGCAGCGGCGCGGTCGGCCCGCCGGCGAGACTGATCGGCACCGGCGGCGGCGCGGGATCGAACTTCGGCGTCTTCCCGTCGAACGGGTTCGGCGACCCGGTCGGGCTGGGCGACGCGCTGGCCACCGGACTGGGACTGGCGCTCGGCGATGACACCGGGGCGGACCAGTGGGTGGGCGTGGGGCCGCAGCCGGCCAGGATCGCGAACGTGGGGAGCACGAGCAGCGTAGCGAGCAGTCGTCGCCGGGGACGGGGAAGGCGCATCGCGCCATCTTAGGTCGGGTTTGGCCTGAGGCGATGTCGCCCGGCGTGCCGCCTGTTTTACTCGGCGTGCCACTCTTCTCCGCACGCCGCCCGGGCGTGGCCCGCACGCCGTCCGCAATCGCTGCGCCATGGACCTATCCGGCGGGCCGCCAGCGCCACGCCGGCTGGGCGGACCGCGATGTGAGGCACACCACGCCGCTCCCAGCCCCAGCCTCACACCGGCAGCGAATACAACCCCGCCCCCACCTCATACGCCAGCCCGTCCTCCACCAACCCGGCCAACGCCCGCCGCCGCTGCACCTCATCCGGCCACACGGCGTCCAGTGTCCGCAGTGGCACCGGATCCCGCGCGTCGCGCAGCAGCGCCATCATGAGTCCCCGAACCTGCCGATCGGTCCCGGCGTACCCCTGGGGCCTGCGCCCCGGCCCTTCCGCCGCCGGCTGGCCGGCCGCCCGCCACGCGCAGGTCCGCACCACGGGACAGTCCGCGCACCGCGGACTCCTGGCCACGCACACCAGCGCGCCGAGTTCCATGAACGCCGCCGACACCCGGGGCGCGTCCTCGGCCGGCAGCAGGGTCTCGACGAGCGCGAAGTCGGCGGGCGTGGTGGCGGCCCCGCCGTCGGCGAGCCCCGTCACGGCGCGCGCGACGAACCGCCGCACGTTGACGTCCACCACCGGCTCGCGCCGCCCGAAGGCGAACGCCGCCACTGCCCGCGCCGTGTACGCCCCGATCCCCGGCAGGGCGAGCAGCGCGTCCACGGCGTCGGGCACCTGCCCCTCGTGCTGGGACACGAGGGCGGTGGCGCAGGCGTGCAGGCGCAGCGCGCGGCGCGGGTAGCCGAGCCGGTTCCAGGCGCGGATCGCCTCGGCTGGCGTGTCGGCGGCCAGGTGTGCCGGCGTAGGCCACTTGTCGAGCCAGTTGAGCCAGGCTGGCAGGACGCGCACGACCGGCGTCTGCTGCAGCATCACCTCGCTGACGAGGATGCCCCAGGGGGTCGCGTCGGGGGAGCGCCAGGGTAGGTCACGGGCGTGCTCGTCGTACCAGGTGAGGGCCTGTGCAGCGATCGCAGTCATCCCCCCGATGATGGCATGGGCGGTGACCACGCTATGGGCCCGGGCGAGCCGATTCCGCATTCCTGCGCGGACTCGGATACTGTGACGGAATTATGCGATCGACGGTCGGACCCCTACCGCCCGCCGTCTACTGGCGGCGTCGAGCCATCGTGCTCGGGGCGATTCTGCTTGTCTTGCTGGTGGGCGCCTTCTACGCCTGCTCGGACCCGTCTTCCCCGAAGAAGACCGGCGCGGTGAAGACCACGGCGTCGACCCCGGATGCCGTGCCGTCCACGGCGAGCCCCTCGGCCCCGGCCCCGTCGGGCACCCCTTCGCCGGTCCCCGGTCAGGGTGCCGTGACGCCGTGCACCGACGACGAGATCTCGGTGACCGTGCGCACCGACCGGGACCCGGTGCCGAGCGCGGCGTTCCTGCGCATCTTTATCAAGATCAAGAACACTTCCGCCCGGACGTGTTCCCGCGATCTCGGCGCTGACGCCCAGGAAGCGCAGATCAAGCAGGGCGAAAAGCGGATCTGGTCCTCTGACGACTGCAACGCCCTGCACGGCACGAACGTCGTCTCCCTCGCGCCGAACACCGACGGCCAGGAGTTCTTCACCGACTGGAACACCACGTCGTCGAGCCCGTCCACGTGCAAGGAGGGCCGCGCTCTCGTCGAGCAGGGCTCCTACCAGGTGTTCGGCCGCTTGGGCACGAAGATGAGCGCCCCGGCGAACTTCCGGGTGAGCTGAACCCCAAGATCAACCCCATCATTCAGTTACGGCGACACCTCCTCCTGTCCTGCCGGTGACCCCGCCACCTGTCGGCCTGCCCCGCGCGATGTGACGTTCCCGGACGCCGCCGTCATCCCCGCGCCATCTCCGACGCTGCACGTGACCAGACTCGATGCGCCACCGCGTGCGCTGAAAACGGTGTCGCCAGGCGGCAGGTGCCATGGCCAGACAGGTGCGACCGACAACACGTGGCGGCAGGTAGTACGGAACCGTATAGTTCATAATCGTGATGAACGAATCCGTAATACTTGAGCTTCAGCGCGCGACCCACGCGACGCTCCACCTGCTCATGACAGAACTCGCTGATCTCGACCTGACGGCGTCAGAGATCAACGCTCTCGGCAACCTCGCCGATGGCGTGGAGCGCACCGCCTCAGAACTGGGAGCCGCCGTGGGCTCGCGACCGGCGACGCTCACGGGCATCCTCGACCGCCTCGAACGTCGAGGCCTGATCGTCCGTGGCCCCCGCCAGGGCGACCGCCGGGCCGTGCAGATCTCCCTCACTCCTCAGGGCGACCAGACGGCGGCGCTGATCCGCCGGGCACTGACCGACATCGAGGACCGCACCCTGGCCGGCATCCCGGCGGACGCTGTCGCCGGCGCCGGGGTCGTGCTGCGAGCCTTGACGGGAGCAGCACGATGACCGACAGCCTTCCCGTGACCACAGTCGTGATGAGCGGCGACCTTCCCGCGACCACAGTGTCGGACGGCCGCCAGCTGTTCGATGCCATGATGGCGGAGGTCCTGGCGGTCGCTCACCAGTTCGGGCATCGTCAGCACATCCACCTGGCCTGGCTCGCCGTGCGGCGATACGGTGCCGGTCCGGCGATCGCGCTGGTCAGTGAGGGTATCGAGCGGACGGCCCGATCAGCAGGCGCACCCCAGAAGTACCACGCGACGGTCACCCGCGCCTGGATCGAACTCGTCAGTCGCCACATGGACGCCGGCACGGACGACTTCGACTCGTTCCTCACCCGCCACGACGGGTTGCTGGACAAGAGCCTGCTGTCCCGGCACTACCGCTCCGTCACGCTGGCCAGCGCCGAGGCGAGATCGGGCTGGGTCGAACCGGACCTGGAACCGCTACCGCCCAGCAGCGCGGCCATCGATGGGTTCACCGCCGGACACCCTCGCTGACCGCCCACTGCGTGGTGCGGTGATGCGCCGCGATGAGGTACGGCGCTCCAGGCCGCGACGAGCCGAAGCCCGGTGGCGACGTATGGCGCTGCGGGCCGCGACGAGCCGAAGCCCCGTGGCGAGGCGTGGCGCTCCGGGGTGCTGCTAGACGTAGCGCTCCAGGATCGAGGCCTCGGCCAGGCGCGACAGCCCCTCGCGCACGCTACGAGCCCGGGCGTCGCCCACCCCGTCCACAGCCTGCAGGTCCTCCACCGTGGCCCCCAGCAGCCGCTGGAGGCTGCCGAAGTGGTCCACGATCCGGTCGATCACGGCACCGGGCAGCCGGGGCACCTTGGTGAGCAGGCGGAAGCCGCGCGGGCTGACCGCCGCCTCGAGCGCGTCGGACGCCGCCGGATATCCGAGGGCCTTGCCGACCAGGGTGAGGTCGAGCAGCTCGGTGGCCGAGAGCCCGTCGAGCTCGGCGAGGGCGTCGCCGACCGTGCGGGACGTGCGCCGGGGGCTGGCCAGGTAGTCGCGGACCACGAGGGTGCGGTCGGCGTCGACGCCGGCCATCAGCTCGTCGAGCTGGAGGGCGAGGAGTCGGCCGTCGGTGCCGAGCTCGATCACATACCCCTCGATCTCGTCGGCGATCCGGCGCACCATCTCCAGGCGCTGGACCACGGCCATCGCGTCGCGGACGGTGACCAGGTCCTCGATCTCCAGCGCGGACAGCGTGCCGGCGACCTCGTCGAGGCGGAGTTTGTACCGCTCGAGCGTCGCCAGCGCCTGGTTCGCCCGGGACAGGATCGCCGCGGAGTCGTCGATGACGTGTCGTTGACCCGACACGTACAGGCTGATGATCCGCATGGACTGGCTGACCGAAATGACCGGATGGCCGGTCTGCTTGGCCACCCGCTCGGCCGTCCGGTGCCGGGTGCCGGACTCCTCGGACAGGATCGTCGGGTCGGGCATCAGGTGCACGGCGGCGCGGACGATCCGGGCGCCGTCGCTGGACAGCACGACCCCGCCGTCCATCTTGCAGAGCTCGCGCAGCCGGGTCGCGGAGAACTCGACATCCAGCGGGAAACCGCCGGTGCACAGGGTCTCGACGACCTTGTCGTAGCCCAGGACGATGAGGCCCCCGGTACGGCCGCGCAGGATGCGCTCCAGGCCGTCACGGAGCGCGGTGCCCGGAGCCATCAGCGCGAGTGTGGCGCGGAGTGGGTCATCGCGGTCGATCGGCACGACAGCTACTTTAGCGTGTCCGGTCTCGGCGCTGGCGGGACTGCGCCTGCCCCCGCCTGCGGCTGCGGTCGTGATCATCCTAGTTGGGGCCTTCGTTGGCCGCCTGCGCGTACGCCGTGGCAGCGGCGTGCAGCGCCGTGCGGAGATCCGCGACCTCCAGCACCCGCATCCCCTCGGGGGCCTTCGAGGTGTTGTTCGGGCCGCAGCCGGGCGGGACGAGCGCCATCCGGTAGCCCAGGCGGGCGGCCTCGGCGAGCCGGCGCGGCACGGCTCCGACCCGTCGGACCTCCCCGGTCAGCCCGACCTCGCCGATCGCGACCAGGTCCGGCGTGAGCGGGATGTCGTGGGTGGCGGAGGCGACGGCGAGCGCGAGGGCCAGGTCGGCGGCCGGCTCGGTGATCTTCATGCCGCCCACGGTCGCGGCGAACACCTCGCGGTCGTGCAGCTTGAGCCGGGCACGGCGCTGGAGCACGGCGAGCACCATGGCCAGCCGGGCGCCGTCGAGGCCGCTCACCGTCCGCCGCGGGTTACCCGGCATCTCCGCCCCCACCAGCGCCTGGATCTCGGCGATCAGGGCCCGGCGGCCCTCCATGGTCACCGTGACACACGTACCCGGGACCGCGTCGGCGTGTCGCGTGATGAACAGGCCGGACGGGTCCGGCAGCGAGGCGATCCCGGACTCGTGCATCTCGAAGCAGCCGACCTCGTCGGCGGCCCCGAACCGGTTCTTCATCGAGCGGAGCAGGCGCAGCGAGGAATGCCGGTCGCCCTCGAAGTTGAGCACGACGTCGACCAGGTGCTCCAGCACCCGGGGCCCGGCGACCGTGCCGTCCTTCGTGACGTGTCCGACGAGCACGGTGGCGATGCCGCGCTCCTTGGCCGTGGCGACCAGGGCGGCGGCCACGGCCCGGACCTGGGTGACGCCACCGGGCACCCCGTCCGTGCTCGGGGAGGACACGGTCTGCACCGAGTCGATGATCAGGAGGCCGGGCTGCACGGCGTCCACATGCCCGAGGATCGTGGTCAGGTCGCCCTCGGCCGCCATGAACAGCCGCTCGTGCAGCGCGCCGATCCGCTCGGCCCGGAGCCGGACCTGGCTCGCGGACTCCTCGCCGCTGATCACGAGCGCCGGGGTGTCGGCGTTGGCGGCCCACTGCTGGGCGACGTCGAGGAGCAGGGTGGACTTGCCGACCCCTGGCTCGCCGGCGAACAGGATGACCGCGCCGGGGACCAGGCCGCCGCCGAGCACCCGGTCGAGCTCCGCGACCCCGCTGGGCCGCCGCCGGGCCGGCTCGGCGCTGATCGTGGAGATCGGGCGGGCCGGCTCGCTGGGCACCCGGGCCGTCATGTTCCGCAGCGCGGGGGGCTCGGCGCTGATCTCGATGACCGAGCCCCACTCGTTGCACTCCGGGCAGCGGCCCACCCAGCGGGGCGGCCGGTGTCCACAGGCGTCGCACTGCACGACGGCGCGGGGCGCCTTCGTGGCCGAACGGGAACTCCTGGGCGTGGTCACCCAGTGAACCTAGCCCAGGAGTGCGACAGTCCTACTTGTGCTCGCCGCCGAGCTCCGGGCTGGTCCGCGGACCCGGGGTCAGCGGGATGCCCATCGGGATCTCGAACTTATCGCTCGTGACCGACTTGCCCTTGGAATCCTGGAACGTGAACGTGAAGCCGCGGGCGACGACGCCCGGCTTCAGTTCGTCCGTCAGCTTGGTCAGCTGCAGGTACGTCAGCTGGCCCGGGAGGAGCTGGGTATAGCCCTGGCCGGGCACCGTGATGTTGAGCTCGCAGCCCCCGGCGGCGACCGGCGCGGCGGACGCGCTCGGGCTCGCGACGGCGGAAGCGGTCGGCGCGGCGGACGCGGAGGCCGAAGCGGACGCGCCAGCCGTCGGGGCGGCCGAGGCCGAATTCGACGGGGTGGCGGCGGCCGACGGCGGGACGATGCCACCGCTGGCCTTCGCGACCGTGCCGGACTCGCTGGTCACGGCGCACAGCTTCACCGCGAACGGGCTGTCGTTGATGATCCGGATCTGCAGCGGAGCCGTGCCGTCCTTGGGATAGCCCTTCTCCGAGTACTGCACCATCACGTCACGCAGCGACACCCGGCCCACGAGCAGGTCGTGGCTGTCCTTGAGCTCGATGTCGCGGTTCGCCCCCGGTACGGCGGCGACCTGACTCGAGGTCTGGGAGATCTGTCCGGCGCTACAGCCTGCCGTGAGCGCGACGGCAGCCACACCCAAGGCGAACGCCGGGATGGCAGTTGTCAGACGGGTCACGTCGGTCCTCCTCGATAGCCACACGCAGACCGGTTGACAGCCTAGTTGTCGCGTTCGGGGAGGCGGAGGCACCCCGCCCAATTCATGACCAGCCTGTGTGTGGGCGCGTCGCGCACGCCCTAGGGATGCAGCGCGAGGAGCTCGGACTGGAACGGGTCGATGGTCGCGGTGGCCGGCACCAGGCGGGTGACCCGGCCTGTCGCGTCGAGCAGCACGACGGTGGCCATGTCGGCCGTCGCGGCCCCGGCACCGGCCCGGCTGCGGACCAGCCCGGTGGGATCGGCCAGGTGGATGCCGGGCCCGCTCGCGGTGGGGGCCTGCCGGCTGACGAGGAGCACGGCGACACCCGCCGGTGCGGCGCCGGCCACGGACGCGGCGAGCTCGGCGCACGCGCAGGAGTCGAGGATCAGGATGGCGGCGGGCAGGTGCTGGCCGATCCGGACGGAGCGCCCGAGGTCGTCGACGAGGGTGACCCCGGTGAGGGTCAGGTCGGCGTCGGCGGGGCCGGAGGTCCTCGGCGCGCGGCTCAGGGGGCCGACCATCGAGAACAGGCTGCTCAGGGCCAGCACGAGCGTGATCAACAGGATCGCGAACGGGGACCGGAACAGCGACCCGTTACCGGCCCAGCGCCGCCTACGGGCCGCCCAGCGCAGCTCCCTGCGGACCCGCCTGGACTCGGATGCCAGCTCAGCGGGGCTGTCGGGGATCACGACGCGTCCCCATTCGGGTGGGAGCCCCGTGACCGGCTGGCTGTTGTCGTCCTCTCGCCATGTGGCCATGCGCACCCCCTCGCGGAGCAGCACCCAACGGACCGTTTAGTCCTTGCTTTCCAGTTTCCCGCAGTCGGGCGACGGGGGCCAGAGGTTGGCGGGGAAGTTTTCCCGACGTGACCTGGACCGCACAGAACCGTGACACTGGCCCCGCGCTAGTCCGAAATAAACGATTAGTCCCCCATACTTGTCACCAGATCGTTACTCCACGTGTCGTTCCCGGTGCGGATCAGCGAAACGCGGATGTTGTCAAGTGCCTCACATAGCCCCTGACCTGCGGTTATGTCGGTCAGCACACTGTCCGTCAGGCTGCGGAGCGTGTTACCCTAGACACAGCGAAAGGGGTTTCGAACCTATGGCTTTCAGTGTCGGCGAGACCGTTGTATACCCCCACCACGGGGCCGCACTCATCGAGGCAATCGAGACTCGCGTCATTCGGGGCGAGGAGAAGCAGTACCTGGTCTTGAAGGTCGCACAGGGCGACCTGACGGTCCGGGTGCCTGCGGAGAACGCCGAGATCGTTGGTGTGCGGGAAGTGGTCGGCGAAGAGGGCCTCACGGCAGTCTTCGATGTTCTCCGGGCCCCACACACCGAGGAACCGACCAACTGGTCGCGGCGTTACAAGGCGAATCTGGAGAAGCTGGCCTCCGGCAATCCGCTCAAGGTGGCGGAGGTCGTGCGTGACCTCTGGCGTCGTGAGCGGGAGCGTGGGCTCTCCGCTGGCGAGAAGCGCATGCTCGCCAAGGCCCGCGACATCCTGGTCGGCGAGGTGGCACTCGCCGAGAAGAGCACCAAGGACGATGCCGAGGGTCTCCTCGACAAGGTGCTTCTTGAGGCGTGACCAACAGTTCCAATAGATCGATCAAGGGCCGCGGCGTGACCACGCAATCCGAGCAGCGTGGTGATGTCGCGGCCCTCGTTCCTGCCGCGGGTGCCGGTCTCCGTCTCGGTCCGGGGGCCCCGAAGGCGCTCCGCCATCTCGCCGGCGAACCACTGCTGGTGCATGCTGTCCGCCGACTGTTGGCGACCCCTGATGTCGGGTGCGTGGTCGTTGCCGCCCCGCCGGGCGAGGTCGACACGGTCCAGGCGATGCTCCCCGAAGGCGTGCTCGTCGTCGAGGGGGGCGCCACCCGGCAGAGTTCGGTGGCGAACGCGCTGCGGGCCGTGCCCGCGGAGTACACGATCATCCTGGTCCATGACGCCGCACGGGCCCTGACGCCGCCGGCGGTGATCGCGCGGGTCGCGGCGGCCGTGCGCGCCGGCGCCCTCGCTGTGATCCCGGTGCTGCCCGTCGTGGACACGATCAAGCGGGTCGACGACGCCGGCGACGTGCTCGCCACCGTCGACCGCGCGGTGCTGCGCGCCGTGCAGACCCCGCAGGGCTTCGACCGCAAGACCCTCACCACCGCCCATGACCAGGCCGGCGACGACCTCACGGACGATGCCGGCCTTGTCGAGATGATGGGGGTACGGGTGGCCACGGTCCCCGGCGACGACCTCGCCATGAAGATCACCCGTCCCCTCGACCTGAAGATCGCTGAGGCTCTGCTGTGATCGTGCCCCGGATCGGCATCGGCACCGACGTGCACGCGTTCGAGGAGGGCCGGGACTGCTGGGTCGCCGGCCTGCACTGGCCGGGGGTGACAGGCCTGGCCGGTCACTCCGACGCGGACGTCGTCGCGCACTCCGCCTGCAACGCGCTGCTGTCGGCGGCCGGGCTGGGCGACCTGGGCTCCAACTTCGGCACCTCGCGGCCCGAGTGGGCCGGCGCGTCCGGGGTGGCGCTGCTCACCGAGTCGGCCCGCCGGGTCCGGGACGCCGGCTACGAGATCGGGAACATCGCGGTGCAGGTGATCGGGGTGGTGCCCCGGGTCGGGACTCGACGCGCTGAAGCCGAGGCCGTGCTGACCGCCGCTGTGGGCGCGCCGGTGAACCTCGCCGGCGCAACCACTGATGGCCTGGGCATGACCGGCCGCGGCGAGGGCCTGGTCGGCCTCGCCACCGCCCTGATCTACCAGGTGGCGACCGCGTGAGCGGCGAGACGGCCGACGTCTACCTGAGTCGGGCCCGGCTGCTCATCGACCTCGGACACTGGACCGACGCTGTCGAGGAGCTGACCTTCGCCCGGGCGTTGGCTCCCGAGGACGCGGACATCCTCGCGCTGTCCGCGCTGGTCTCCGCGCACGAGGGCCGGGCGGGGGAGGCCGCGGAGTTCGCCGCCGCGGCCACGGACGCCGCGCCCGGGCATGACGAGGCGATCATCACCCGGGCCTGGGTGCTCGCGTCCTCGGACAACCGGGCGGGTGCTGTGGCGTTCGCCGAGGAGCTGCTGCGGGACTTCGCGACGTCCGCGTATGCCACGCTGGTCGCCACCGCGCTGTTCAGCGTCTTCGGCGGCGGGCAGCTCGCGCTCGACGCGGCGTGGGAGGCGGTCCGGCTGGCCCCGGCGGATCCGGACGCGCACTGGTTACTGGCCAGGATCGCCGCGCCGATGGGCCTGGCGCAGGTGGTCGAGGAGGGCGTGTTCCATGCCCGGCAGTTGCCGCCGTTCCCGGGTCGGCGGGCTGGGGTGTGGAAGTTGTGGTGGGACCGGTTCGGCGGGGTGGAGTCCGCGTCGGCCGGGTCCAGGACCGGTGGTTCCCGCGCCGACGGTGGCCGGGGCGCACGTGACGGTGCTGCCGGGGACGGTGGCTGGCCTGCCGGGCGGGGTGGCGACGGCTGGGGCGGGATTCTGAAGGTGGCCGCGGTCGTCTTCGCGGTCGGCCTGCTGCTGGCCTGGCTGGCGGCCCGCTGACCCCTGATCCTCACGCGGTCCGGGAGCGGCTGTGTGCGATCGGGGCCACCCCGCCCGCGGTGGCCCCGACGCTCGTACCCGTCAGATTTTGCGTTGGGCCCAGGTCCAGGCGTAGTTCTCGTCCTCGACCGACAGGCCCGGCTCGCACAGGTCCAGCGGGCGGAAGGTGTCCACCATCACTGCCGTCTCGTCAAAGTAGTCGGCTCCGATCGAGCCCTCGGCCGCGCCCGGCTGCGGGCCGTGCGTGAAGCCGGACGGGTGCAGCGAGATCGAGCCCTGGGCGATGCCGGAGCCCTTGCGCGCCTCGTAGTTGCCGCCGGTGTAGAACAGCACCTCGTCGGAGTCGACGTTGTGGTGGTTGTACGGCACCGGGATCGCCAGCGGGTGGTAGTCCACCTTGCGCGGGACGAAGGAGCAGATCACGAAGTTGGGGCCCTGGAACGTCTGGTGCACCGGCGGCGGCTGGTGCACCCGTCCGGTGATCGGCTCGAAGTCGTGGATGGAGAACGCCCACGGGTACATGTGGCCGTCCCAGCCGACGACGTCGAACGGGTGGTGCGCGTAGGTGAACTTGGTCCAGCCGGTACGGTGCTGGACGTAGACGTCCACATCGGAGCCGTCTTCGAGCAACGGGGCGGAGGGGCCGCGGACGTCGCGCTCGCAGTACGGCGAGTGCTCCAGGAACTGGCCGCGCACCGAGAGGTAGCGCTTCGGGGGGCCGATGTGGCCGGTGGCCTCGACGACGAGCATCTTGACCAGGCCGTCGGGCACCACGCGGTAGATCACCGAGGTGGGCACGATCAGGTAGTCGCCGGCCGTGAACTCCAGGACGCCGAACGTGGTCTCCAGGCGGCCCGAGCCGGCCTCGACGTACAGGCACTCGTCGCCGATGGCGTTGCGGTACAGCACCGAGGTGCGCGAGGACGCGACGTAGGAGATCCGACAGTCGGCGTTGGCCAGCAGGTGCTGCCGGTCGAGGATCGGGTCGGTCTGCTCGCCCAGCTTGGCCGTGACCAGGTGCCGGGGCTTGAGGGGCTTGTTGGGGATCCGGGTCCAGGCCGTCGGCTCGTACTCCTCCGCCGCCACGATCGCCGTGGGCAGGTAGCGGTGGTAGAGCAGGGAGGAGTCGCTGGAGAAGCCCTCCTGGCCCATCAGCTCCTCCGCGTACAGGCTGCCGTCGGGCTGCCGGAACTGGGTGTGACGCTTCGGCGGAAGCTCGCCAACGCTCCGGTAATAGGGCATCTCAACCTCCGGTCGTCCGATAATCGGACGGTCCAACCAACACTTGTCCGCTATTTGTAGCGTCGCCTACAGTAGTGGATGTGTCAACGTCTGCCATCCCACAGCTCCTCCAGGGGCTGATCGACGACGCGGCTGTCTTCCCGCCCGGCAACGCGCCGCTGCCCGCCGCCATTCTCGCGCACCGAGAGCATCGTTCCGCTTGGTATGCGGCTTTTGTCGGCCCGCTCCTGCTCCCCGTGGGCAGGATCGCCGAGGCCGGCCCACTCGACTTCCCGTTCGGGGCCATCGGTGGCCACGCGCCGGGAGCCGTCCAGGTCGAGCTGCCCTGGTCACCGTCGCTCCTCGACGAGGACTGGATCGACACCACCAAGGTCTACGCGGAGATCAGCCGCGACAGCGACTGGCGCTCGACCCTCGACGCCCTGGTCGGCACGCCGGTCACGCCCAAGTTCCGCACCGGCGGCCTGTCGCCGGAGCTGTTCCCGAGCATCGGCGAGCTGGCCGCGATCATCAGCGCCTGCCGGTCGCGTGGCCTGCGGATCAAGCTGACGGCCGGGCTGCACCACGCGGCCCGGCACACCGACCCGAGCACCGGTTTCACCCACCACGGCTTCCTGAACATCCTCGCGGCGTGCCTGACGCCCGGCGAGGAGGCGTTCATGCTGGAGGCCACCGACCCCGAGGTGCTCGCCGCGGTGGTCCGGCCGCACCTCTTCCAGGAGCGGCCCCTTTGGGTGGGTTTCGGGACCTGTAGCGTGACCGAGCCGTTGGAAGACATTCTCAAACTGGGACTTGTGGAGGACAGATCGTGAGCTGGGTAGCCGGAGCCGACGGCCCGTGGGGGACGCACAACCTGCCGTACGGGGTGGCCGACGGGCGGATCGTCGTCCGGATCGGTGACCAGGTGCTGGACCTGCAGTCCGTGCTGGCGCTGGAGGCCCTGCGCTCGTCGACCCTCAACGACTTCATGGCGCTGGGCCCCGACGCGTGGCGCGCGGTCCGGGAGCGGGTCGTGGAGCTGCTCACCGACGAGCAGCACCGCGAGACGGTCGAGCCGCACCTGTCGCCGCTGGCAGGGAAGACCCTGACCCTGCCGTTCGCGGTCGGCGACTACGTGGACTTCTACTCGTCGGAGGATCACGCCACCAACGTCGGCAAGCTGTTCCGGCCGGACTCGCCGCCGCTGTACCCGAACTGGAAGCACATCCCGATCGGCTACCACGGGCGCTCCGGCACGGTCGTCGTCACCGGCACCGAGGTGAAGCGGCCCAGCGGGCAGCGCAAGGGCGAGGCGGCCCCGGTGTTCGGGCCGTCGGTCCGCCTCGACATCGAGGCCGAGGTCGGCTTCGTGGTCGGCGTGCCGTCGGCCATGGGCGACACGGTGGGCGTGGACGACTTCGCGGCGCACGTGTTCGGCGTGGTGCTGGTCAACGACTGGTCGGCGCGGGACATCCAGGCGTGGGAGTACGTGCCGCTCGGCCCGTTCCTCGGCAAGTCGTTCGCGACCTCGGTGTCGGCGTGGGTGACCCCGCTGGCGGCGCTCGCGACGGTGCCCGCCCCGGCGCAGGACCCGGAGGTGCTGCCGTACCTCGCGGAGAGCGACCGGAGCACGTACGGGATCGACCTCGAGGTCGACTGGAACGGGACAGTGGTGTCCCGGCCGCCGTTCGCCGGGATGTACTGGACGCCGGCCCAGCAGCTCGCGCACATGACCGTCAACGGGGCCTCGGTGCGCACCGGCGACCTGTTCGCCTCGGGCACGGTGTCCGGGCCGCGGCGCGACCAGACGGGCTCGTTCCTGGAGCTGTCCTGGTCGGGGGCCGATCCGGTGAAGCTGGAGGACGGCTCGGAGCGCACGTTCCTCCTCGACGGGGACACCGTGACGCTGACGGCGACGGCCCCGGGCTCGACGGGCCGACCGGTCGTCCTGGGCGAGGTCACGGGCACGGTCACCGGCTGACGGGGTTGTGGCGAATCCCCGGTGAGCTGGGCGGAACTTCCCTACGCTACGAGGGACATTCCAGCTCAACGGGGAGCCGCGCCATGCCCACGATGGATCCGGAGATCGCAGCACTGCTGCACCAGTTCGGCCTCGACGGGCCGCCGCCGGCCACACCGCCGACCATCGACCAGATGCGCCAGGGCAACCGGATGTTGTCCCTGGCGGTGGCCCCGAACCCGCCGATCGAGGTCGGATCGGTCACTGACGACACCCTGGCCGGCGTACCCGTCCGGGTCTATCGGCCGAAGGCTGCCGGCGTCGCGCCGACGGTCGTGTTCGTGCACGGCGGCGGCTTCGTGGTCGGTGACCTCGACACCCACGACGGGGTGTGCCGCCGGCTGTGCCGCGACCTGGGCGCTGTGGTGGTCAGCCCCGACTACCGGTTGGCCCCTGAACACCCGTTCCCGGCCGCGCACGAGGACGTGTTCGCCGTGGCCCGGCACGTCGCCGACCATCCGGTCGACTTCGGCGGCGGGAAGCTCGCGGTGGCCGGCGACAGTGCCGGCGCCAACCTGGCCGCGGCCACCGCCCAGGTCTTCCGGGACGAGAACCGGCCGCTGGCAGCACAGATGCTGGCCTATCCGATCACCGACATGAGTGGTGGAGCCGAGTACCCGTCGCGGGTCGAGAACGCGACCGGCTTCCTGCTCACCACCGTGGAGGTCCAGGGCGACGTCAAGGCCTACCTCGGCGACGACCCGGGCGCCGGGAACGGCCCCCCGGCCTCACCGCTGCTCGCCAAGGACTTCGCCGGCCTGGCCCCGGCCGTGATCGGCTGCGGGGAATGCGACCCGTTGCGGGACGAGGGGCTCGCGTACGCCGACGCGCTGGCCGCCGCGGGGGTGCCGGTGCGCAGACACACCTACCCGGGGCTCATCCACGGGTTCCTCAACTTCGACACCAAGTCGACGGCCGTCAACGTCGCCGTGACCCAGCTGTACACCGAACTGGGCGAACTCCTCACAACCTAAAACCCTTATTTGGTTACGCCGCGTCTCTGCCACGGCGCGCGGCGGCGACGACGACCGGCCCGGAAGCGTTCAGCTCCCGGGCCGTTCACGACAGTGGTTTGCGCATGAGCGTGCACATCGTCTCGTAGCGCACGCCGTCCTCGTCCCACGCGTCCGGCTTGCGGCCGTAGGCGACGTAGCCGAGCCGTTCATACAGGGCATGCGCGCGCGGGTTGTCCTCCTCCACCGCCAGTTCCGCGGCGGACAGGCCACGGGCCCTGATCCGCTGTTCGGCTGTCGCGACCAACAGGCCGCCGATTCCGCAGGACTGCACGGCCGGATGCACCGCCAACTGGAAGAGCGTGCCGGCGCCGGGCGTCACCGCGTAGTCGATGCCGCCCTTAGCAAGTGGGACATCGCTCGGCGGGCACGCGGCCAGGTACTCCACCTCGGACCGCTCCAGTTGCCAGGCCACGTTACGCAGATGCGAGGCCGACCCGGACCAGCCACAGCCGGGCAGATCGGCGGCCCGCAACTCGCGGACGTGGAACGCGATCGTGAGTTGTCGCATGGATCTGGACGGTAGCCGAGCCGGACGATCGTCGCGATCGACTTCCGTCCTCGCGCCGGTCCAGGTGTCGCCGTACCACATGGTGATCTGAAAAGGCCCCCACTCCGAGGAGCGGGGGCCTTTCGGCGAGCTACAGGGCTTTTTCGGCTGCGGTCAGCATGGCGTCGTTCTCGGCGGGGGTGCCGATCGTGATCCGGACTCCGTGGCCCTGGAACGGGCGGACGATCACGCCCTGCTGCTCGCAGGCCTGCGCGAACGGCAGCGAACGGTCGCCCAGCGGGAGCCAGACGAAATTGGCCTGGCTGTCGGGCACGTCCACGCCCAGGGCGCGCAGGCCCTCGGTGACCCGGCCGCGCTCGGCGATCACCAGGTCCACCCGGCGGCGCATCTCGTCGGCCTGGGCCAGCGCCGCCATAGCGCCGGCCTGGGCGGCGGCGCTGGTCGAGAACGGGGTGACGCACTTGCGGATCGCGCCGGCGACCTCGGCGGAGGCGTGCAGCCAGCCGATCCGCAGCGCCGCCAGGCCCCAGGCCTTGGACAGGGTGCGCAGGACGACGACGTTCGGCCGGTCGCCGTAGGTCACCAGGGCGTCGGGGACCTCGGGGTCGGTGACGAACTCCTTGTAGGCCTCGTCCAGCACCACCAGCACGTCCGCCGGCACCCGGTCGAGGAACGCGGTCAGCTCCGCCTCGCGCAGGAACGTGCCGGTCGGGTTGTTCGGGTTGCAGACGAACATCAGCCGGGTCTTCGGCGTGATCGCGGCGAGCATCGCTTCCAGGTCGTGGCCGTGCTCGGGAGTGTTGGGCACCATGACGCTGGTCGCGCCGGCCGTGGCGGTGATGATCGGGTACGCCTCGAAGGAGCGCCACGCGAACACGACCTCGTCGCCGGGCAGGCAGGTGGCCTTCACCAGGATCTCGGCGAGCGCCACCGAACCGCAGCCGGTGGCCACGTTGTCGGGGTCGACCTCGTAGAGCTCGGCGAGCCGGTGCCGCAGGGCCACGACGCCCATGTCCGGGTACCGGTGCGCGTTGGTCGCGGCCTCGGTCACGGCCTCCACCACGCCCGGCAGCGGCCCGTACGGCACCTCGTTGCTGGCGAGCTTGATCGCCTCGGGGATGCCCAGCTCCCGGGCCAGGTCGGCGGGGCTGCGGCCGGGCACGTAGTTCGGCAGCTTCTCGAGGTCCGCGCGGGTCAGCCGGGTCATGTCCGTTCTCCTTCTTCCGTAGTGACTTCTCCTGCGGCGACGACCACGGTCTGCACCGCCCGGTCGTGCACGCACTGCTGGTACGGGCGGTTCGTCACGGCACCGAGCGCGTCGAACACCTGGAACAACACGCCGAGCCCGCAGCACGCGATCCACATCAGGCACGGCAGCGACATGTTCAACCACCGGCGCAGCGACCGGCCGAAGCCCACGTTGTCCGTGGTGTCCAGCCGGACCACCCTGATCTGCATCAGCCGCTTGCCGAGGGTCTGGCCGGTACCGGCGATGCCGGGGACCTCGTACGCGCCCCACACCGCCATCAGGACCAGCACCATGTAGAACGGCAGGAACTGCGCGCTGTCCGGGACGGCCGGCGGTTCCCCGTGTTGACCGGCCCCGCTCCAGTGCATGAAGTCCCGGAACCACGGTCCCACCGCGTCGAAGAACAGGTAGAGGAACCAGGAGTTCGCGACCAGGGCCAGCACGAACACCGCGCTGATGTCGATCAGGCGGGCCGTGAACCGCGCGCCGGCCGTGGCCAGGGCCAGGCCGTGCGGACGGGGTGGCGGGGGGATGAGGCGCATGCCCGGCGGCAGCGCCCAGCCGGGGCCCGGATGTCCCGGGCCGGGTCCGAGCTGTCCCGGCTGCGGGACGTGCTGTTCCGGAACGGGGCCGGCCCCGGGTCGCGGCAGGCCCGCTTCCCCCGGTAGCGGCATGGGCGGGGGTGGTGGCACCGGCCGGGCCAGCAAGGGCCCGGCCGGTGTCTCCGCGTCGATCGGCAGGGGCTCGCCCACCCACTGCTCGCCGTCCCAGAAGCGCTGGGTGTCCGGTTCGGCCGGGTCGCGATGCCAGCCGGGCTGGACTCCGTCGGTCTTGGTCACGGCCCCTATCCTGCTACAGCGCGGCCCCTATCCCACTACAGGTTGCCGCGCTGCTCCTGCTCGCGCTCGATCGCCTCGAACAGCGCCTTGAAGTTGCCCTTGCCGAAGCCGAGCGAACCGTGCCGCTCGATCATCTCGAAGAACACCGTCGGGCGGTCCTGGACGGGCTTGGTGAAGATCTGCAGCAGGTAGCCGTCCTCGTCCCGGTCGACCAGGATCTTGCGGCTCTTCAGCTCGGCGATGTCCGCGCGGACCTCGCCGATCCGGGCCCGCAGCTCCGGGTCGTCGTAGTAGGAGTCCGGCACGTCGAGGAACTCGACGCCGTTGGCGCGCATGGCGTCCACGCTGGCCAGGATGTCGTTGGTGGCCAGGGCGATGTGCTGGACGCCGGGGCTGTCGTAGAACTCCAGGTACTCGTCGATCTGCGACTTCTTCCGGGAGATCGCAGGCTCGTTGAGCGGGAACTTCACCTTCCGGGTACCGCTGGCCACGACCTTGGACATCAGCGCCGAGTACTCCGTGGCGATGTCGTCACCGACGAACTCCGCCATCTTGGTGAAGCCCATCACCTTCTCGTAGTAGCCGACCCACTCGTCCATCTTGCCGAGCTCGACGTTGCCCACCACGTGGTCGACGGCCTGGAAGAAGCGCTTCGGCTCGATGCCGGCCTCGATGGCCTTGCTGCGGTCCACGATCGGGGCGCGCTTCACGAACCCGGGCAGGAACGGGCCGGTGTACTTAGACCGGTCCACCAGCAGGTGCCGGGTGTCGCCGTACGTGCGGATCGACGCGATCCGGACCGTGCCGTGCTCGTCGGTGAGGTCGTGCGGCTCCTCGACGCCGACGGCGCCGTTCCTGATCGCGAAGGCGTAGTTGGCGTCCACGTTCGGGACCTCGAGGGCGACCTCGGTCACGCCGTCGCCGTGCTTGGCGTAGTGCAGGGTGGCCGCGCTGTCGGCCCGCACCCCGCCCGCGAAGACGAAGGTCGCCCCGCCGGAGGTGAGGACGTACTCCGCGTGCTCCCGGAAGCCCTGCTCGGGGCCGCGGTAGGCCACGAGAGTCATGCCGAAGGCCGTCGAATAGTAGTGCGCGGCCTGCTTGGCGTTGCCCACGTAGAACCGGACGTGGTCCCAGCCCTTGATCGGGAACTGGTCGGTGGAGATGTCGTGCGCGACGGCACCGACGAGCTGGTCGTCCAGCGTCTGGGTCATGGCTGGGCTCCTTCCGGGAAGTGGGGTTTCGCCCGAAGCTTTACCTGGAGCCGTCGACTAGGCAACTGTGCGTGCTGCCATTGGTCATGTTGTGCAGACTGTTCTACGGTTACCCTGAAGTAATGGACAAGGTGTACAGCATCGACGATCTCGATGTCCGATTGCTCAGGCTGCTCGCCGCGGAGCCCCGGATCGGGGTCCTTGAATGCTCGCGCCGGCTCGGGGTGGCCCGGGGCACCGCCCAGGCCCGACTCGACCGGCTCGTCGAGCGCGGCGTGCTGCGCGGCTTCGGCCCGGAGCTGGACCCGGTCGCCCTCGGCTACGGGGTGATGGCGTTCATCACCCTGGAGATCCGGCAGCGGCGCGGGCACCAGCCGGTCGCCGAGCACCTGGCCGGCATCCCGGAGGTGCTCGAAGCGCACACGATCACGGGCAGCGGGGACATGATGTGCCGGATCGTGGCCCGGTCGAACGCCGACCTGCAGCGGGTCATCGACGAGATCGTCTCCGTGGAGGGCATCGTCCGGGCGTCGACGATCATCGCGCTCGAGGAGCAGATCCACTACCGGGTGCTGCCGCTGGTCCGCGCGTGAGGCCAGCCAGTTCGGGTTGTCGTTTCGGCTGGCCAGGCTTATGGTGAACCCATGGCGAAGAAGATGACATTCGCGTTCAGCGAGTCCGCCGCAGCGATCCTGGAGCGGGTCATCGCCGAGTCCGGCGAGGGGCCGTCCCGCTGGGTGGAGAAGGCGTGTCGAGACCGATGGATGGCCGAGGCCACCACCGCGCTCGCCGACAACCCGGATCCGCTGGTCGCGGAGTTCCGCACTGCGTTCGCGCTGCCGGGTGAGGACTCCCGGGCGACTGCGGCGTGAGGCGCGGCGAGATCTGGCACGTCGCCCCGCGCCGGGACTCCCGGCTCTTCCCGGTCCTGCTGGTCTCCACGGACGGCATGGCCGGCGGCACCGACCGGTCCGTCGTGGTGTTGTCCGACCGTGCGCCGGTCGGTGCTGCCGTCGCGTACACCGTGCGGATGTCTAACGGCTGGGCCCTGGTGTACAGCATTCAGAGCGTGCCCGCCTCAGCCTTCGTCGGTGAGCCGCTGACCACTCTGCCCGCCGATGTGATGCGTGCGGTGGACCTGACCCTGATTGAGTGGCTCGACCTCGCCGACGTGTTGCGTTGAACATCGTGACTTAGGTCGGCCTTGCCTGGGTGGTGAGGGAGTCGGAGATAGGCTGGCGGGCATGCCCGAGTTCGACTACTCGCCCCTGCTCCCGCTCGGTCCCGACGAGACCGAGTACCGGCTGCTGACCTCCGACGGCGTCGAGGTCATCGAAGCCGCCGGTCGAAAGTTCCTGCAGGTGGCGCCCGAGGCGCTGACCCTGCTGACCGAGACGGCCATGCATGACATCGCCCACTTCCTGCGCCCCGCGCACCTCACCCAACTCCGGTCGATCATCGACGACCCGACGGCCTCGCCGAACGACCGGTTCGTCGCGCTCGACCTGCTGAAGAACGCGAACATCGCGGCCGGCGGGGTGCTGCCGATGTGCCAGGACACCGGCACCGCGATCGTGATGGGCAAGCGCGGCCGGCACGTCCTCACCGACGGGGACGACGAGCGGGCGATCGCCGAGGGCGTGTACAACGCGTACACGAAGCTGAATCTGCGGTATTCGCAGTTGGCGCCGTTGACGATGTGGGACGAGAAGAACACCGGCTCGAACCTGCCGGCGCAGATCGAGCTGTACGCCGACGGGGACGACGCCTACAAGTTCCTGTTCATGGCCAAGGGTGGCGGCAGCGCGAACAAGAGCTTCCTGTACCAGGAGACCAAGGCGGTGCTGAACCCCGCCGGGATGATGCGGTTCCTGGAGGAGAAGCTGCGCGGGCTGGGCACGTCGGCGTGTCCGCCGTACCACCTGGCGATCGTCGTCGGGGGCACCAGCGCGGAGTTCGCGGTGAAGACGGCCAAGTACGCTTCCGCGAAGTACCTGGACAACCTGCCCACCTCGGGTTCGATGTCCGGCCACGGTTTCCGGGACCTGGAGCTCGAGGCCGAGGTGCTGGAGCTGACCCGGCAGTTCGGGATCGGTGCGCAGTTCGGCGGCAAGTACTTCTGCCACGACGTGCGGGTCGTCCGGCTGCCCCGGCACGGCGCGTCCTGCCCCGTGGCGATCGCCGTGTCCTGTTCGGCGGACCGGCAGGCGCTCGGCAAGATCACGTCCTCCGGGGTGTACCTGGAGAAGCTGGAGACCGAGCCAGCGCACTTCCTCCCCGCTGTCGAGGCCGACGGTCTCTCGGAGGAGGTCGTGCGGGTCGACCTGAACCGGCCGATGGCGGAGATCCGGGCCGAGCTGTCGAAGTACCCGGTGAAGACCCGGCTGTCGCTGACCGGCCCGCTCGTCGTGGCCCGCGACATCGCGCACGCGAAGATCAAGGAACGGCTCGACGCCGGCGAGGGCATGCCGTCGTACCTGAAGGACCACGCCGTCTACTACGCCGGCCCGGCCAAGACCCCCGCCGGGATGGCCTCGGGTTCCTTCGGCCCGACCACGGCCGGGCGGATGGACTCCTATGTGGAGCAGTTCCAGGCCGCCGGCGGCTCGCTCGTCATGCTTGCCAAGGGGAACCGGTCCGCGCAGGTGACCAAGGCGTGCGCCGCGCACGGCGGGTTCTACCTCGGCTCGATCGGCGGCCCGGCGGCCCGGCTCGCCCAGGACTGCATCCGCAAGGTCGAGGTCCTGGAGTACGCGGAGCTCGGCATGGAAGCCGTGTGGAAGATCGAGGTGGAGGACTTCCCGGCGTTCGTGGTCGTCGACGACAAGGGGAACGACTTCTTCGCCGAGACGACGAAGCCGGTGCTGACGCTCGGGCGACGGTAGATCCCTTTCTCGGTACGAGGCCAGCTCTGGTTCGGGGCTGGCCTCGTCCGTTCCGGAGCGGCTGGCTGGCTTCGGCCTTCGCCTGGGCGTGCGGGGGCGGATGGCCTCGATCGTCGGGTGCGCTGACGTCCGCCGCCCGGGTCTGCGTCCGTGAAGTACGGCGCCGTTGTACGGGACGCCGGACGTGTAGACCCGCTCGGGGAACGGTTGCCGGCGCGCGGTCCACACCCCAGACCCGCATCGAAGAGCGCCGAGCCGGGGTCTGACACTGTGCTGCCCCGTTTCAGCCCCACACCTGCACGGCTCCACCACATCTGTTGGCTACGGTCCGGAATATGCCTCTGACGTTTCCGTCGCACGCCGCCATCGTCGTGCCGCTGAAGATCTGGCGGCCCCGCTGGTTCGACGGCGTGGCACTGGTGCTCGGGTCGACCGCCCCGGACCTGCCCTACTCCGCCGTCGGGGTGCTGCCGTACACGCCTTCGGCGCACAACGTCTGGGGGGTACTCCTCTGGTGCCTCCCCGCCACGCTCCTCGGCTGCCGGCTCATCCGCTGGGCGGCCCCGGCCGTCGCGGCGCGTCTCCCGGGCTGGGGACGCGACTACGGCGTCCTCGGCCGGGTCCGCCACCCCTGGTACGTGACGGCCTCCTCCGCGCTGCTCGGCGCGGTGAGTCACCTGTTCTGGGACGGCTTCACCCACGATCCCGCCGGGCACGGCTGGGCGACCCGGGAGCTGTCGCCGCTGACGGTCGAGGTGGCGGGAGGGTACCCCCTGTGGTGGTTCCTCCAGCAGGGCTCCACAGTGCTCGGCGCGCTCGCGACGGCCTGGCTGGTGGTCCTGATCGGCCGGCGCGGGCTGCTGCGGGCGTGGCATGGCGACCCGGACCCGGCGCCGGCCGAGGCCGGGCGGTTCTGGGGCGTGGCGCTGGGCGTCACCGCCACGCTGGCGGCGGTCAGCTTTCTGCTGCCGGCCGCGTGGTTCACCGCCGTGATCGGGGTTCGGCTCCTGGAGTCCGCGGGGCTGGGACTGTTGGCCGGAGCGTGGGCCGTCCGTACTCCCGACGGCTCACGGACATGAGGAAGGGGCCCGCGGGACGCGGACCCCTTCCGTTGCGTTCGCCGGTCGGCTAGTTCGCGGCGAACCGGATCCGGCGGCGACGGGCCAGCACGAAGCCGACCGCTCCGAGCCCGACCAGGGTCGCGCCGCCTGCGGCGATGCCGATCGCGGCGGTGCCGGTGACCGGGAGGGCCGCGGTCGTCGGGTTGAGCACGATATCAGCCTTGTCGTTGGCCGGGTTGGCGTCGACCCGGTCGCTCTGCTCGTAGACCGAGGTGAACGACTGGACGCTGCCCTTGGCATCGTCCTTGACCTGGTCGATCCGGAACCCGAACTGCTGCAGCTCCTGCTCGCCGGCCTTGAGGATGTCGGAGACGGCGTAGCAGCTGTACTCCTTGGCGCCCGGCTTGCCGCCGTAGACCCACCCGCCGTCGGCGTCCTTGTAGGAGCAGCTCTTCGGCACCTCGACCGCGGTGCTGCCCGCCGGGACGACGACCTTGAACCGGAAGATCGAGTCGCCGGACCGGTTGAACTCCCGCGTGGCCGGCCCGTTGTTACGCGCACCGACCTTGACCCGCACGACGTCGCCGACCTTGCCGGTGCCGCTGGCGCCCACCCCGGCGAGGTCGACGGTGTTGTTGCCGCCGAGCTTGACCATGAAGCTGGTCCAGTTGTCGTTCGGGTCGGTGTCGGACTGCGGAGCGGCCTTGGTCGAGTTCGGCTTCTCGACGAGTTCGAGCTTGTCGCCGGAACCGGAGGTGAGGCCGCCGTAGCCGTAGTTGGACTGCTGGGCGGCCCAGTCGGCGGGCGTGAGCCACTGCACCTCGGCGGCCACCAGGCGCGGCGCCTCGAGGTCGGCGGGCAGCTTGTACGCGTACGGCTGCGCGAGCGCGTAGGTGCGACCGGGCGCGAGCGCGTTCGGGAACGTGCACGCCGCGATGGTGGTGTACTGCGGGGAGTACGCGCAGTTCGAGTACCGCTTCGCCGGCTGGAAGGCGCGGTCGCCCATCAGCAGCAGCACCACGCCGTTCGCGGTGGTCTCGCCGCTGTTCGTGACCCCGTACGCCGCGCTGGTCGTCTCGCCCGGCTTGACGCCGTCGAGTTCGATGTTGGGGCTCGCGGTGAGGTTGACGCCCTGCGCGATGGTGACCGTGCTGGTGGCCGGCTTCCCGGTGACGCCGGGCGAGGTGATGGTGGTGGTCACCTGCCCGGTCGCGCCGACCTTCGCGCCGGGATCGGCGGTGTAGGTGCCCAGCTCCCAGCTCATGCCCGACGCGTACACCTTCTCGGGCTGGGTGCGGGTGCAGGTGATGACGGTGCCGGCGGCCACGCACTCGGTGCGGAAGTCGGAGAGCTTCAGGCTCGCGACGCCGGCCAGGCCGGAGGTGTCGATCTTGATGACGTAGCCGCTCAGCTCGACCTCGGCGGTGGGCCGCAGGACCAGGTCGGCGCGGCGGCCGGCGGGGCCGGGCGTCAACGTGACGCTGTCGACGCTCGCCTTGACCTCGACGGCGGGGGCGGCGGACGCGGGGAGACTCGCGCCGGCGACGACCGTCGCGGCGATGCCCAGGCCGGCGAGAAGCCGCCGCGCATTGGGATGCATGTGAAGCTCCTGAAAGATGAGGGATGACGAGGCGGGAACCTACCAGCTCGGGTGCGTCCCCGCTGTCCCTCCGGTCGCGACGAAGCCCACCGGCGAACCGGGAGATCATGGCGGCGGCCGGGCGGCGGGCGGGGCAGGATGGCAGGTATGGAGTACCGCATCGAGCACGACACGATGGGCGAGGTCCGGGTCCCGGCTGACGCGCGGTGGGGTGCGCAGACCCAGCGGGCCGTGGAGAACTTCCCGATCTCCGGCGTGCGGATCGACCCCGCGCACGTCGAGGCCCTGGCCATGATCAAATCGGCGGCGGCCCGGACCAACCCGGACCTGTCCCCGGATCTGGCCAAGGCGATCGCCGAGGCCGCTGACGAGGTCGCGGCGGGCGCGCACCCGGACGAGTTCCCGATCGACGTGTACCAGACCGGGTCCGGCACCTCGACCAACATGAACGTCAACGAGGTGATCGCCGCCCTGGCCAGCGAGCGGCTGGGCCGGCCGGTGCACCCGAACGACCATGTGAACGCCGCCCAGTCCTCCAACGACGTCTTCCCGTCGGCCCTGCACATCGCCGCCACCCGGGCGGTGGTGCGCGACCTGGTGCCGGCGCTGGAGCACCTCGCGGGGGTGCTGGGGGCGAAGGCGCAGGAGTGGCGCGACGTCGTCAAGGCCGGCAGGACCCATCTGATGGACGCGACGCCGGTGACCCTGGGCCAGGAGTTCGGCGGGTACGCGGCGCAGGTCCGCCATGGCGTCGAGCGGCTCTGGGGCACCCTGCCCCGGGTCGGCGAGCTGCCGCTGGGCGGTACGGCGGTGGGGACGGGCATCAACACCCCGGCGGGGTTCGCTGCCCGGGTGATCGCGTTGCTGGCCACGGAGACCGGGCTGCCGCTGACCGAGGCGCGGGACCACTTCGAGGCGCAGGGCGCGCGCGACGCGCTGGTCGAGCTGTCCGGCCAGCTGCGCACGATCGCCGTCGGGCTCTACAAGATCGCGAACGACGTGCGCTGGATGGGCTCCGGTCCGCGCGCCGGCCTCGGCGAGCTGCACGTCCCGGACCTGCAGCCGGGTTCCTCGATCATGCCGGGGAAGGTGAACCCGGTGCTGTGCGAGGCGGTGCGCCAGGTCGCCGCGCAGGTGCTCGGCAACGACGCGGCGATCGCGTTCGCCGGCTCGCAGGGCGACTTCGAGCTCAACGTGATGCTGCCCGTGCTGTCCCGCAACCTGCTGGAGTCGATCCGGCTGCTCGCGAACGTGTCCCGGTTGTTCGCCGACGGCTGCGTGGCCGGCCTGGCGGCGAACGTGGACCGGATGCGCGAGTACGCCGAGGGCTCCCCGGCGATCGTCACCCCGTTGAACCGCTACCTCGGGTACGCGGAGGGGGCCGCCGTCGCGAAGGAGGCCCTGGCGACCCGGCGGAGCATCCGGGAGGTGGTGATCGGGCGCGGGCACGTGGCGAAGGGCACGCTGACCGAGGCGCAGTTGGACGAGGCGCTGGACCTGCTGGGGATGGCCCGGCCACACGGCCACTGACGGCGCGCTCCATGGCAACCGACGATACATATCATGCATGTGCATAAATTGCAGGTGCATCATATGCGCGCACGGGTGGCCCGCCGACTCCGCCTGAGCGCGATCTTCACGCACTCGGGCACCTCTGGCCACCCAAGTGCATGAAGGTCACGCGGAGTCATCCTGCTCGCCGCGTGCCCGTCGGACCGGTGCGTGCCCGGGGAGGTGTCGCCGTACCCGTCTGGTCAGGCCGCTGAGAGTGCCACGGTGAGTTCGGCGGCGGCAGTGAGGACCAACGGTCCGACGAAGGCCTCGTCGAGTGGGCCGAGTGCCACCACGCCCACACTGGCCTCCAGCCCGGGGACCCCGAGCACCGGGGCCGCCAGGCCGTGCGCGCCTGCCTGGAGTTCGCCCACCGAGCCGACCAGGCCGGGCTCGGCGCGCAGGATGGCCCGACCGGCGGCGCCCTGGTCGAGGGGGTGCCGGGAGCCGGCCCGGTAGGCGACGTGGAACTGGGTCCAGCTGGGCTCGACCACGACCAGGGCCAGGGCCTCGCCGCCGTCGACGACGGTCAGGTGCGCGGTGGCGCCTGCGGCCTCGGCGAGCCGGCGCAGCGGCGCGAGGGCGGCGTCGGCGACCAGGGGCTGGGCCCGGCGGGCGAGTTGGAGCACGCCGAGGCCGAGCCGGAGTCGGCCGGCCGGGTCGCGGCGGAGCAGGGCGTGCGCGGTGAGCGGGCCGACGAGTCGGTAGATCACCGCGCGGCCGACGTCGAGGCGTTCGGCGGCCTCGGTGATGGTCAATCCGTCGGGGGTGTCCGCGACGAGCTTCAGCAGGCGGAGTCCCCGGTCGAGGGTCTGGGCGGTCTCTGTACTCAACGTCACTCCATCGGACCCTGGCCGCGTGGTCGCCCGCGCAGCTCACGTGCAGAGGATAAGCGCAGGCTCCGGTACCCTTTTGGGGTGACTCTCAGGCTGCATGACACCGCGACCCGCTCGGTGCGGGACTTTGTCCCGCGGGAACCTGGCAAGGTGGGGATCTACCTGTGTGGGATCACGGTTCAGGCAGGCCCGCACATCGGTCACATGCGTTCCGCGATCAACTATGACGTTCTCCGCCGCTGGCTGCTGCACCTCGGCTATGAGGTCCGGTTTGTCCGCAATATCACTGACATCGACGACAAGGTGCTCGCCAAGGCCCAGGAGGCCGGCGTGCCGTTCTGGCAGATCGCGTACGCGAACGAGCTGCTGGTCGGTCGGATGTACGACGCTGTGGGTGTGCTCCCCGCCACCGTCGAGCCGCGCGCGACCGGCCACATCCCGGAGATGTTCGCCCTGATCGAGCAGCTGATCGAGCGCGGCCACGCGTACGCGGCGGAAGGCAACGTCTACTTCGACGTGCGCTCGTGGGCCCCGTACGGCGAGCTGTCCGGGCAGCGGCCCGACGCGATGATGCCCACCGAGGGTGGCGCGTCCGACAAGCGCTCGCCCCTGGACTTCGCGCTCTGGAAGGGCGAGAAGCCCACTGAACCGGCCGACGCCTACTGGCCGTCGCCCTGGGGCCGGGGGCGCCCCGGCTGGCACATCGAGTGCTCCGCCATGACCTGGCGCTACCTGGGCGAGGAGTTCGACATCCACGGCGGCGGCCTGGACATCCAGTTCCCGCACCACGAGAACGAGGTCGCGCAGAGCAAGGCCGCCGGCTTCGGCTTCGCCCGGCACTGGGTGCACCACGCCCTGCTCAACCTGGGCGGCGAGAAGATGTCGAAGTCCGTGGGCAACGTCATCGACCTGGACGCGCTGATCGCCAAGGGCCTGCGCCCGATCGAGATCCGGTACTACATCGCCTCCCCGCACTACCGTTCCGTGATCGACTACACGGACGAGGCGATCCAGGAGTCCGCCGTCGCCTTCCGCCGGATCGAGGGCTTCGTCACCCGGGCCACCGAGCTGGTCGGCGAGGTCGAGCCCGGCGAGCTGGGCGCGGAGTTCGTCGCGGCCATGAACGACGACCTGAACACATCGAGGGCGCTCGCGGCCCTGCACGAGACGATCCGGCAGGGCAACTCGGCGCTCGCCGACGGCCACCACGCCGCCGCGCGACGGGCGCTGGCCAGCGTCCGGGCCATGCTCGGTATCCTGGGCATCGACCCACTGGATTCCCAGTGGCGAGTGGCCGGCAGCGACCAGCAGCTCAAGCCGGCAGTCGACTCTCTTGTCGCATTGGCGCTCGAGCAGCGCAACGCCGCCCGCGCCCGTAAGGACTTCCAGGCAGCCGACGCGGTCCGTGACCAGCTGAAGCGTGCCGGGATCATTGTCGAGGACACCCCGAACGGGCCTCGCTGGACGTTGGGGAGCTGACGATGGCAGGAAATTCACAGCGCAAGGGCGCGATTCAGCGCAAGGCGAAGAAGGGCGCGGCGGCCGGTAGCGGCGGCAAGCGGGGCGCACAGACCCTCAAGCCGCGCGGCAAGACGCTGCCCGCCGAGGAGCGGCCCTGGCACAAGGGCTACTCGGGCACCGAGCAGGTCCCGAGCAAGACCGCCTGGAAGCAGCACAAGGAGAAGAAGGCCGCGGCCGTCGAGGGCCGCGCGCCCAAGGTCGGCCAGCCCGGCTCGATCCAGACCACCCGCGGCGGCAAGGTCGCGCCCGGTACCCGGATCCGGCAGGCCTCCGGCCCCGCCCGGCCCGCCGGACCCCGGGTCGCCCCGGGTCGGCGCGCCAACACGCCCCGGGAGGCCCCGGAGCTGCTCGTCGGGCGTAACCCGGTCGTCGAGGCGCTCCGCGCGCACGTGCCGAGCACCGCGCTGTACGTGGCGCAGGGCATCGACATCGACGAGCGGATCACGGAGATCGTCCGGACCGCCGCCGACCGTGGCCTGGCGATCCTGGAGGTCACCCGGCGCGAGCTGGACCGGATGACCGGCGGGGTGCTGCACCAGGGCATCGGGCTGGCCGTGCCGCCGTACAACTACGAGGTGTTCGAGGACCTGCTGGGCGCGGCCCGCGACTCGGTGACCGCCCCGCTGCTCGTCGCGCTCGACGGGGTGACCGACCCGCGGAACCTGGGAGCTGTCGTCCGGTCGGCCGCGGCGTTCGGCGCGCACGGCGTGATCGTGCCCGAGCGGCGCGCCGCCGGCATGACGGCCACCGCGTGGCGCACGTCCGCCGGCGCGGCGGCCCGGCTGCCGATCGCCCAGGTGACCAACCTCACCCGGGCGCTGAAGGCGTGTCAGGAGGCCGGCTACATGGTCGTTGGGCTCGACGCCGACGGCGACGTGTCCCTGCACGACCTCGAGGCGGCCGTCGACCCGATCGTCGTCGTGGTCGGCTCTGAGGGCCGCGGCCTGTCCCGGCTGGTCGGCGAGGCCTGCGACCTGCTGGTCAGCATCCCGATGGCCGGTCAGGTCGAGTCGCTGAACGCCTCGGTCGCCGCGGCCGTGACGCTGTCGGAGATCGCGCGCCGGCGGGCGCTGGACGTCTGATCGAACGAGTGCGCGGCCATGGCCCCGGGAGGTAATCTCCCGGGGCCATGAGCTTCATCGACCTCGGTGAGATCACCGACGAGCCGGTCCGGGACCCGCCGCGCCGTCCGCTGGACCTGCGCCGGGTGCGCCGCGCGGTGCCGGCCGCGCTGCTCGCCGCGCTGACGTACGGCAACGACGGCTACCTGGCGTGCGTCGATTCCGTGGGCGGTCTGAGAGTCTGGACCTATGGGGTTCATTGACCTGGGCGAGATCACCGGCACGGACCCGGAGCCGGCCACCGCGTCGCTGTGGGAGCGGTGGCGTCGCCGGGCCATGGTGTTCGGCGTCGCGGCCGTCACGCTACTGGCCTGCGGGGCGGCCGAGACGGTCCGGGAGCCCCCGCTGCACGAGGTGTTCTCCGTGCCGTCCACGTCGCACGGCCGCAGCGACCAGCAGTTGGTGATCGACGGCGACACCCTGTTCCGGGTGTACCGCGAGGGTCCCACCACCTACCTGGCCCGCTACGACCTGGCCCACCATGGCCGGCTGGCGTGGCGGGTGCAGGTCGACGCCAGCGTGGTGGGCTCGCTGCTGTTGGAGGGCCGGTGGCTGCTCGTCCAGCGGTATCCGGGTGGGCCGCAGGGGGCTTCGGTCCTGACTCCCACGACGATGGTGTTCGACGCCGGTACCGGGGCCGCGCTGTGGTCCACCCCGGGTTTCCTGTTCGCGCGGCTCGGCGAGGACAAGGGACTGTTCAGCCAGGGCACCGTCCTGGTCGGGATCGACCTGGCCTCGGGTCGCGAGCTGTGGCGCCGGCCGCAGCCGGAGGGCGGGGCGGCCCTGGTCGGCGGGTCGACCCCGGTGGCGCCGTGGCGGATCGCGCTGACCGAGGGCAGTACCCTGCGGATCGTCGATCTGGAGACCGGCGCGGTGCTCCGCAGCCGTGAGGTCGGCGGGGATCAGGGCGGCGCGGAGCGGTTCGGCGGCCTGTTCGCCACGCCGGACGCGCTCGTGCTGCGCCGGGGCCCGATGTACGCCACCTACGACCCGGACACCCTCGAACAGCTGTGGACGTGGAGTGCCCCGACGGTCGCGTGGGCGATGCCGTGCGGCCGGTTGCTGTGCGAGATGACCGGCCCGGAGGTGGTGGCCGTGGACGTCCGGACCGGGGAGCGCCGCTGGTCCACGCCCGCCGAGGGCCTGTACATCGTCGGATCGATCCTGGGCGGCCCCCGTGCCGACGGGATCAGGCTGGTCGACGCCACGACCGGGCGCAAGCTCCTCGACCTGGGCCGGTGGGTGCCCCTGCCCGGCCCCAGAGGCCCGGCGGACCGGATCGCGGTGAGCGGGATCTTCGCGGGGGACGACTGGGTGGGCGTCGCCGACGTGCCGACCGGCCGGATCCGCTCGCTGGGGAACCTGCCGGGCGCGGGGGACGAACGATGCGTGGCCAGCGACAAGTACCTGGTATGCACGCTAATCAGCGAAAAGCTGACGGGATGGTCCTTCTAGGGGCACAATTATCCGTACCCAGGTAATTCCAGCAGGGGGCGTTCCACGGCCGTGGAACGCCCCCTGTGTTGCGTGCTTACGCGATCCGCAGCCCGGACTGGGCGTCGAACACGTGGTGGTGCGCGCCACGGGTCTTCACGTACACCGTGTCACCGAGCCGCGGGGCGCTCCGACCGTCCGTGCGGACCGTGAACCGCTCCTGCTTGCCGTCGACCTCGGCGTGCCCGTAGACGTAGGCGTCCGAGCCGAGCTCCTCCACCAGGTCCACGAGCACCGGCAGGCCGCCGTCGTGCGCGCCGACCAGGTCGACGTCCTCGGGGCGGAAGCCGATGGTCACGTGCCCGTTGTTGACCTTGGCGACCTGCTCGCGGCTGATCGGGATGATCATCGAGCCGAACTGGCCCCCGCCCTCGGTCAGCCGCACCGTCTTGATGTTCATGGCCGGCGAGCCGATGAAGCCGGCGACGAACACGTTGGCGGGCGCGTCGTACAGGTTGCGCGGGGTGTCCACCTGCTGGAGGACGCCGTCGAGCATGACGGCGACCCGGTGGCCCATGGTCATGGCCTCGACCTGGTCGTGCGTCACGTACACGGTGGTGATGTCGAGCTTCTTCTGCAGCGCCGCGATCTGCGAGCGGGTCTGGACCCGGAGCTTGGCGTCGAGGTTCGACAGCGGCTCATCCATGAGGAAGACCTGCGGCTCCCGCACGATGGCCCGGCCCATGGCGACCCGCTGGCGCTGACCGCCGGAGAGGGCCTTGGGCTTGCGGTCCAGGTACTCCTCGAGCTGCAGGAGCGCCGCCGCCTCCTTGACCCGCCGCTGGATCTCGTCCTTGGAGGTCTTACGGAGCTTGAGGGCGAACGCCATGTTCTCGTACACCGTCATGTGCGGGTACAGCGCGTAGTTCTGGAAGACCATCGCGATGTCGCGGGACTTCGGGGCGAGGTGCGTGACCTCGCGCTCGTCGATGAAGATGCCACCCTTGTCGACATCCTCGAGGCCGGCGAGCATCCGCAGGCTGGTCGACTTGCCGCAACCCGAGGGGCCCACGAGGACCAGGAACTCGCCGTCCCCGATCTCGAGGTTCAGGGAGTCGACGGCGGGGCGGGGGGTACCGGGGTAGATCCGAGTGGCGGACCTGTAACTGACTGTGGCCATGGTGCGACGAACCTTCCTTCCACCGGCAGGAACGTGCCGGACGATCCGAGTGAAAGTGCAGTGCCCAGTCACCATAGGTGCGGGGGAGACCGGTTGCCAACAGCTGACGGTATGATCCTCTGCAGCCGGTAGGCCGCTATGGCGCAATTGGTAGCGCACCCCACTTGTAATGGGAAGGTTTCGGGTTCGAGTCCCGATAGCGGCTCAAATCGCCCCAAACCCAGTCTTTTGGGTACGGGGTTCCCTCGTGTCCATCATCGTGTGCGCCACGCGAGCCAGGCGTCCTCGACGATCCGCCGGAGCCCTGACCTGGTCGGGGCCCAGTTGAGCCCGGCGGATGCCTTCTTGATGTCGCCGACCAGCAGTTGGGGCTCGGGTTTTGGCGGCATTTCTTCGACCGTGAAGTCCACGCCCGTGACCTCTTTCGTGACCCGCACGACCTCGGCCATGCTCGACCCGGTTCCACTGCCGATGTTGTACAGCCCGTGCTGCCCCGGCTTCGTCACTTCCAGCGCCAGCCTGAACGCCGTGGCGACGTCCAGGACGTGCACGAAGTCCCGGACCGCCGACCCGTTGCCGTTGAGGGTGACCCGGTCGGACTCCCCGGACGCGGCGCGCAGCGCGTTCGGAATGATCCTGGTTTTGTCGGTGTCCGGGACTCCGTCAACGGCTCCCGCCAAGTTGAACAGGCGCAGGCTCGTAGCGGCGAGGGCACCGGTTGCGCCCTGTGCCGCGACGAGCCGCTCGGCGGCCAGCTTCGACTCGGCGTACGGGCTTTCGGGGTGTGGCTCCATGTCTTCGGTGAGCGCGCCGGAGTGGATCGAGCCGTAGACGATGTTCGTGGAGGCGAACACGAAGCGGGGCTTCGTTGGGAGCTTCGCCGCCTCCAGGGCGAGCAACAGGTTCAGAGTGCCGCCCACGTTGACGTCGAAGTAGGCCAGTGGCTGGGCGAAGGACTCTCGGCCGTGGGCGAGGGCCGCGAGATGGCAGACGGCGTCGAACCGGCCCTCGGCCACGACCTCACGCATCCGGCCCCGGTCCCGGACGTCGCCGTGGACGAGTGTCGCGCCGCCAGGGAGTGTGAGGGTGGTTCGGGCCCGGCTGAGGACGGCGACCTGGTGCCCGGCTGCGAGGAGATCAAGGGTGACAGCCCGTCCGAGATACCCGAGCCCTCCAGTGACCAACACGTTCACGTGCGTTTCCTTTCGAGGATCGTCGAGCGGTGTTGCCATGCCAACTCCAGGCACCCTGCTGCCGCCGGCGCGAGACGGCCACTATTGAGCAGCTCATCGATGACATGACGGGTGAAAGGGAGTGCCGGTGTGGGATGAGCGGAGCCCGTCGTGACTACGGTGCCCTCGTCGTTCGCGTCGACCATGTCGGCGAAGAGGCGGTCGTAAACCTGTCCGTCATAGACGGCGACGGTCAGGATCTCACCCCAGAGCGTGAGCGCGTCGAGGGCGATGCCGAGGCAATAGACGCGGATTCCGCCCGCGTTTCTGGCTTGGGCGAAGGATGAGAGCGGCTCAGCTGCGTAGTCCGCTGGTTGTCCGTCGCCACCGTGCTCCGCGTTGCCCAGAAACTCCTCGCTGTACTCCCGCATGATGTTGCGCCAGAGATCGAAGTCCGAGTGCTGGGCGGTCGGCACGATGCTCGACGGCTGGAAGACTCCCGCCGGCATGATGTGCAGCGTGCCGCCCGCGATAGCCACTCGATTGGCGGCCCGACTGTGCAGGACGAAGGTCGCACCATCCCGGTCGACACGCAGAGTCAGCGTGTCCGTGGATGACGTTGTCGGACGCCGGGACAGATCGAAGGGATCAGCCAGTTCCCGGCGAAAGGGCAGCCCCCGCCAGCTCGTGGGCCGGAGATTATCGCTTCCTTCGACAACGTGCTGGGAGGCCATCTCGTGGGCGAGAGACTCCGCGACGTCGAATCCTTCGAAATAGGTGCTGGGGCCGAAAGTCAGCGCCGCAACCGGGTGGTCCCAGTTGACGTCCAGCAGACGCCATGCCAGGCGGTTCTCGAAGAGCCGTGGATGGTCCAGATCGCGCACAGCCTGGCTGTAGCGCTGATAGCGACGGCCAACGCCCACGAGCGGCCTTGCCCTCGAGTTCACTTCCTCGGTGCCATCAACCGGGGGCTGTCCCCGGTCTTCGTAGCCGATGCGGATCTCGTTGAGTTCTTTCGGAGCCGCGAGCAACCAGGACGGATGCGCGATGAGGCCAGTGCTGCCCAGCCGAAACTCCTGGTCATAGAGCAAGGCCGCCGCTCGGGCGATGTGCCCGCGGCGGAGGTTCAGCCGAGCACGGACAGCGCGCCAATCAGACTGGCTACGCGCCACCTGCGGCTCTGTTACGTGCTCCGCGAGGTGTGTGTCGAACCCGAAAGATGCGGTCTCACTGGTACCGGCGGCGGCGCCCCCTATGACCCGCGGCCTGGCGAGCCCGAGCTCTGCCAAGGACACGCCGAAGTGCTCCGCCAGCAGCTGTCTGTGGATACCGGACGGGTGGGTGATTCCCCGCTCCCAGCGGCTGACCTGATTCGCTGACACGGCGATTCCACGGCGTTGGATGGTGGCACCCAGTGCGTTGAGCGCGTCGGCGACGTCCTGCTGGGTCTGGCCGGCCGCGTCCCGCAGGTTGTACAGAGCGATGTTGGGGACCGCGTCCGCTGCTCGCGACACCACTTCGCCTCCCGCGCTCGACAGTGTCTCCACAGGTTAACGGGCTGGGATCGAGGACAGTCGCCGCCTTCTCGATGCCTAGTCGTTGCCCTCCCGCTGGCGTCGCCGAGCCGTTCTTTCCCGATGCGGCAGCTGGTGAGCTTGTGTGCGGAAGAAACTGAATGATCCTCCCGAAGGGCAGCCGCCATGTTCAAGGCTTCACCAGCGCAGATCGTGGAACTGGGTCAGCGGATCGTGAGTTTCGTCGACAGCTATCGGCCGGACGAGATCGACGCGCTGATCTTTGTCGACGACGAAGGGAAGTTCGGGTTCTCCAAGGGGCCGGACGCGCCGGTCGGCTGTCGAACGATCATGAATCGCGGCGGGGTCGACCGGCTCATGGTGCTGCACACCTTCGTGTCCGGGGATTTCGCCGAGCCCGGTCAGCGTGAGGCGTTCGCGGCGCTCGTCTGTGACGACGCCTGGCTGTCCTGACCCACCCTTGTTCGGGCTCGGTACTCCGTAGGGGAGAAGACGTGTCACGGCTTGACGATGTGCTAGGTCAGTTGACGGAGATGGACCAGCAGGCGGACTCCGCGATCGAGATGGGCTCGGCCGCCCAGGAGGGCCTTGAGGGTTCCATTGGGTTGTTCTCCGAGGTGGGAGATCAGCGTGGACTGGAGAACGCGCTGTACGCCAGGGGCCAGGCCGAAGAGGCGACCAATCTGATCAACGCTGCCAAGGAGCAGATCCAGGAAGCACTTGGCGGCGTGCACCGCGCGATGGGCAACGGTTGAGGGCCGACGCCGGCCGCCAGCGCCCCGGCGCCTGCGGGGCCGGTTGAGCGGCAGCCCGAGCCGCTGGTGCGGTCGGTTCCGGCCCGCTCTGCTGAGATCGTGCCGCATGTCGGTCGGGGGTCGGCGATCGGCAGGCTCTATGACCGGTTCGGTCAGCCGCTCACAGGATTGTTCGGCCCCGTTGGCGACGGACCCGCCACGGGCGGAGCCGGGCTCAAGGAGCCTTATGACTCGTATGGGTCGATGACCGGGCACGTCGAGGGGCACGCGGCCGCGATCATGCGGCGTGACGGCGTGCGGGAGGCCACCTTGTACATCAATATGCGGCCGTGCCTCGGTGCGCGGGGCTGCGCGGAAAACCTTCGAGCGGTCCTTCCGGCCGGCACGCGGCTCGTCGTTCACCAGGTCTTCGCGGACGGCAGCACGAAGGTCTTCAACTACCCTGGCACCGGAGACGGACTGGAAGGGGCACCATGAGCAGGCCAGGTCAGTTCCCCCTGCGGGCGGCTCAACCCATTCTTGACGACCTGCTCGTGCGCAGTGAGGTCATGGGCACGGACGAACTCACCGAATTCGCGTGCTCGCTCGGCTTGACGCCGCCAGCCGACGGGCCAGGGTGGTTCGTGGTCCGCGAGTTCGACCCGGAGGGCAACGACAGGGGCCTGCACTGGGACGGGCCTGACGAGGGCGAGTGGCGCGGCGATCCGCAGTAGCCGGCCTCCGTGGCGAACGGAGCGGTCCACGCGCCTCGCTGGAGGATCCAAACAGGGCGCTGAGCTGCTGAATCAGTCGCGATGTTTCGGAGCCTGAACGATTCGGTGGACGAAGGGCGAAGGTGTCGTTGAGGGTCGGCGCTGTCGGGGGCTGGACCATTCGTACATGTGAATGGGTTTCGGGTTGGTTGTTGCGGAGTGTGGTGGCGTGGGCACTCATTCGGAAGGTTGCGGAGATCTGGCCATTGATGGCGAATAATCGGCCGTCCGGGCGAGCCCTGGGCGGGATTCGCTCGTTGCGTAGATCAGAAGCGCGAAGGGTACCCACATCTGCAAGATGTTGGTTACCCTAATTGCGGCAATTGTCCTGCGTTGGCCACCCGCCGTGGTCAGCGCACACGCCCCGAAAGGGGGAGTAATGGCTGCTCTGGAGACCTACGGGCGGACCAGCGACGAGCCGGCCCGCCATGGCGGTTCCGGCCACCCGGCGACGATCTACGGGATCGCCGGCGTCCTGGTCGAGCACGATGGGATGACCTACCGACAGTGGTTGGTGCCCGGCCTCCGCTACGAGATCCGCCCCAACGACGGTTGGAAGCTCGTCGACGCTGACGGGATTCTGATCGGCCACCTGGTGGAGGAGGACGGCAGCGCGATTCGCGAGCTGCCGACCGCCGACGGGCCGCTGGTCCTGGTCCGCCCCAACAGTTACAGCGTGCAAGAGGTGCGCGAGGGGGCCTGGGAGGTCCTGGTCCTCGAACCGGCGCTCTGACCTTACGGGTACGGCGGGTGGCGATCGTGCCGCCCGCCGTTCCGCGTCTCCGGCCCGGCGCGAGGACGGCGGGTTGCGTCGCGTGGCTACCATCGGGCACATGTCCCCTGTGCTCCCTCGGCGCGTGCAACGCCGGCATTTCGTCGTCTGTGGGGACAATCCGCTCGCGTTCCGGCTGGCGGAGGAGCTGACGAAGAAGTACGGGGAGAACGTCACCGTCATCCTCAGGTCCAAACGGGACAATCACGGGCCCGACATCTCCCGGCTGCCGGGGGTGCGGATCGTGGAGTCCACCCGGCTCGACGAGGACACGTTCCGGGCGGCGGGGCTGCCGGAGGCTCGGGCGTTGGCGCTCGTGCAGCACGGGGACGTCGAGAATATCCACGCCGCCCTGCGCGCCCAGGATCTGCACCCGGGGCTGCGGCTGGTGGTCCGGATGTCGAGTATGAGCCTCGGGCGGCGGATGCACGAGCTGTTCGACGACTGCACGGCGCTGTCGGACGCGACGATCGCCGCCCCGGCGTTCGTGGTGGCGGCCCTCAACGACCCGACGCTGAGCGTGGTCCGGCTGCCCGGCCAGACGCTGCGGGTCGCGCACCGCGACTCGGTGCCCGAGGACCAGGTGCTGTGCACGCTCACCGACCCGACCGAGACGCCGTCGCCGCTGCTGCCGGAGGGGGAGCGGAGTACCGACCTGGTGCTCGCGCTCGCGACCGGCGTGCCGGAGGAGGCCGCGCCGGCCCCGCCGAAGCGGCGCGCGCCGGCCAAGATGCTGTGGGACGTGCTGCGGTTCCGGAAGCTGTGGATCGCGGCGGCCGTGGGGCTGAGCCTGATGGCTGTCGTGTCGACGGTGTGGTCGGAGCTGACCGGAAAGTCCTGGCTGACGTCGGCGTACGAGATGATGATGACCTCCGCCGGCTCCGGCCAGGTCGACCAGAACCTGCACGGGCCCGAACGGGTGGTACAGGTCGTGGTCACCCTCGCCGGCCTGGTGATCCTGGTGCCGGTGGCCACGGCGCTGGCTGTCGAGTTCGTGGTGAACACCCGGCTGGCGATCGCGTTGAACAAGCCCCGGACCTCGCACTCCGGACACGTGGTCGTCATCGGGCTGGGGAATGTCGGCACCCGGGTGGTCCGGCAGCTGCACGACCTGGGCGTGGACGTGGTGGCCGTCGAGAGCAACGAGAAGGCCGTCGGGGTGCCGGTGGTCCGGTCGCTCGGCCTCGAGGTGATCGTCGGGGACGCCAGCCGGCGGGAGACGCTGCTCGCCGCCGGGGTGGACACCTGCCGGGCGCTGGTGACGATCACGAGCGACGACGCGACGAACCTGGACGCCGGCCTGCTCGGCAAGGAGCTGCAGCCGGACCTGTGGGTGGCGCTGCGGCTGTTCGACGGGGACCTGGCGCACCGGGTGGAGAAGCATCTGGGGATCACCCGGTCCCGGAGCGTGTCGTACCTGGCGGCGCCGGCGTTCGCCGCCGCGATGATCGACCGGAAGGCGATCCAGACGATCCCGGTCGGCCGGCGGGTGCTGTTGGTGGCGGAGCTGCCGCTGGCGCCCGGGTCGGAGCTGGTCGGGGCCAGGTTGAGTGCCGCGCACGACTCGGGCGAGGTGCGGGTGATCGGGATGCGCAACGGCGGGCGGACGGGGTATCGGCCGTCGGCCGACCATGTGCTCGGGCCGGGGGACCGGATCACGGTGGTGGCGACCAGGGCCGGGCTGGGGCGGCTGCTGCCGAGGACGACAGGGCAGTCCCCGGGCTGACCCGTCCGAATAGTGAACACTCTTGTCCGTTAGGCGGTCGGGGTCTGACAATGGACGCATGACGCGCAGCTACCCCACCGTCCCGGCCCCGCACTACGACGTGCCCGCCGACGAGGCCCTCGCCCGGGTCGAGGCGTTCGCGGACCTGATGTCCCGGCGCCGGACCATCCGCGACTTCTCCACCGCCCCCGTGCCCCTCGACGTGATCGACGCGGCGATCCGGGTCGCCGCGACCGCCCCGAGCGGCGCGAACGTGCAGCCGTGGCGGTTCGTGGTCGTCACCGATCCGGAGATCAAGTCCCGGCTGCGGGTCGCGGCCGAGGAGGAGGAGGTCGAGTTCTACACCCGGCGGGCCACCCAGGAATGGCTGGACGCGCTCGCGCCGCTCGGCACGGACACCGACAAGCCGTTCCTGGAGGACGCGCCGGCCCTGATCGTGGTGTTCGAGGTCCACAAGGGCCCCGACACGCCCCGGCCGTACTACGTGAAGGAGTCCGTCGGGATCGCGGTCGGTTTCCTGCTCGCGGCCCTGCACCACGCCGGCCTGGCGACCCTCACCCACACCCCCAGCCCGATGCGTTTCCTCAACGAGGTGTTGGAGCGCCCGGCGGAGGAGCGGGCGTACGTGGTCATCCCGGTGGGCTACCCGACGGACGACGCCGAGGTGCCCGCGATCACGAAGAAGCCCCTTGACGAGGTACGAATCATCCGATAACCGCGTCGCCTTCCCCGCACGGGTCGTTAACCACGGCGAAACCCGAAATGCGCGGAAGGGGCATCATGCGGCGAGTCGTGGCGGTACTCATGGGGGTGGCGATGGTGATCGTCGCCGGAGGGGTCGCGGAGGCGGCGATCACGCACCGACAGGACGGCCCCTTCGGGATGCTGGTCGCCTCCTCGAGTGCGGAGCAGCAGCCTGAGCAGGGAATGGCGAGCGCGCCCGGCACGAAGGTGTCGAAGGCCGCCGCGAAGGTGGCCAAGGTCAAGCCGGCGCCGTCGCTGATCGGCGGGGTGGAGCCGGTGCACCAGGTGCTCGACCTGCTCGGACACCAGCGGACCGAGCTGCACTACGCGGAGGCGGAGTACGTGAAGCCGCACTTCAGCAACCTGTTGCTGCTCCCGGGGCAGTACCTGAAGGTGAGCGACCCGGCGGGCAGGGAGAGCCGGTACTACGGCCCGGAGGGCCTGCCGCTGGCCGACCCGGCGAGCCTGCTCGACCTGGGCAAGACCCTGTCCGGTGGCCCGCTGAAGGGCGTGGACACCTGGGCCATGTCCGTGCCGGGCGACACGGCGGTCCTGGAGGTCGTGAGCAAGCGACTGCCCACCGACAAGCTGGGGCTGCCGACCGAGAAGCTCGGCGGCCTCGGCGTCACCGTCGACAAGGTCGCCCGGGGCTTCAGCAAGAAGGAGCTCGCCGCCAAGGAGAAGCCGCGCACCGAGAGCGTGTGCAAGCGGGATGACAAGTCCGACGCGGTGTGCTTCCAGTCGGAGTACCCGAAGGAGTTCGAGCACGCCAAGCCCGTCGCCCGGCTCCTGATCAACGGGGTGGAGCTGTGCACCGCGTGGCGGATCGGCGCGAACAACCGGATGCTCACCAACCAGCACTGCATCGCCAGCCAGCGCGACGTGTCCAACACCGAGGTCTGGTTCAACTACCAGTGTGAGGTGTGCGGCGGGTCGAAGTCCGTGCCGGTGACCAAGGTGTACGGCGACCAGTTCCTCGCCACCGACGACAAGCTGGACTTCAGCCTGTTCACGGTGGACGACTTCGAGGCGATCCAGCCGTTCGGCTACCTGGAGTTCGACGACCGGCGGCCCGACGCCGGCGAGGAGATCTACATCCCGCAGCACCCGGGCGGCAACGCCAAGCAGATCGCGATGACCAGCGACGTGGACCGCGGCGCCAACTGCAAGGTCGACGACCCCAACTTCGAGGGGTACGGCCCCGGCACCGACGTCTCGTACTTCTGCGACACCGAGGGCGGCTCGTCCGGCTCCCCGGTCCTGTCGCGCCGGACGCACAAGGTCGTCGCCCTGCACCACTTCGGCGGCTGCCCCAACTCGGGCGTCCGGGTCGATCTGATCCAGAAGAAGCTCGCCGGCAAGCTTTAATAGGGGATGCGAATTCCCCTGGCCACGGTACGGCCAGGCTGGTGGCTCGATGCCGCCTGCCTGGCCGTTCTGCTTGCCCTGACCACGGCGCTCGCCCAGGGCGCCGGCTGGCTGCTCGACCTGGACCTGGCGGTGCGCGACGCGGCGGACGCTAGCCGGCCGGACTGGGCCGCCTGGGTGCTGGGCCAGGTGTTCAACCGGCTCGGCGGCGGTACCCCGTTGATGGTGTTGTGCCTGCTCATCGCGCTGTGGCGCGGCTGGCGGGGCAACGGCCTGCTCAACATCTGGCCGCCGATGACCGTGGTCGCCGGCTACCTGCTCACCGGGCTGGCGATCAAGCCGCTCAAGGTGTGGTCGCACCGGCTGCCGCCGCGCGACCCGGCCAACGACCCGGCCTTCTTCGCGGCTCCGCACCCCGGGTTCTCCGGGGGGCCGGCCAACGAGTCGTTCCCGTCGGGGCACATGGTCAACACGTTCGTCTGGTACACGATCCTGGTGATCCTGCTCTCGCCGTGGCTGAGCCGGCGGTGGCGGCGGGTGGTGCGGGTGGTGCCGGTGGTCGTGGTCACGTTCACCACGGTCTACCTGGGGTACCACTGGGTCACCGACTCCGCCGCCGGCATCCTGATCGGCGTGCTGCTGTCCCGGCTGATCAACCGGGTGGACTGGGCGGCCCTCCCCGGATGGCCCCACCCGCGCGGGTGACCTGCGGCCCGGTGGTCAGGCGGCCAGCACCCGGAGGAAGTGCTCCACGGTGGCGGCCATCGCGTCGCGGCCGGGGGCCACGTACTTGCGCGGGTCCACGGCCTTCGGGTTCGCGCCGAGGTAGTCGCGCACCGCCCCGGTGAAGGCGATGTTCAGCGCCGTACCAATATTGATCTTGGTCATGCCGGCGCGCACCGCCGCCGTCAGCTCCCCGTCCGGCACGCCGGAGGACCCGTGCAGCACCAGCGGCACCGGCACGGCCTCGCGCAGCCGCCCGATCAGCTCCAGGTCCAGCGCCGCATCCCGGGACGTCATCGCGTGCGAGGAACCCACGGCCACGGCCAGCGCGTCCACCCCGGTGTCCCGGACGAACGCCACGGCCTCCGCTGGATCGGTCCGCACCCCGGGGGCGTGCGCGCCGTCCTTGCCGCCGACCTCGCCCAGCTCGCTCTCCAGCCACAGGCCGTGCGCGTGGCAGAACTCGACGGCCTTGCGGGTCTCGGCCACGTTGGCGGCGAAGTCGAGCTTGGAGCCGTCGTACATCACGGAGCCGAAACCGTGCTCCGGGGCCTGCTCGACGAGGGCCATGTCCTCGACGTGGTCGAGGTGCAGCGCCACCGGCACCGACGAGGCGCGGGCCACCTCCCGGGCCGCCGCGGCGATCGGGGCGAGCCGGTTGTGGTGGAAGAGCACGGCGTTCTGGCTGATCTGCAGGATCACCGGCTGGCCGGCGGCTTCGGCGCCGGCGACGATGGCCTCGGCGTGCTCCACGGTGATCACGTTGAACGCGCCCACGCCCCGGCCGGGGACGACGAGCTCTGCGGTGGGGGTCAGCATCTACAACTCCTGAGAGGTCACCGCGCGGCGGAACCCGCGGTACGCGATCGAGTCGAAGGCCCCGGCCTCGGGGGCCAGCACCGCCGAGGCGGACAGCGCCACCGCGTCGGCGAGAATCCAGGGCCATTCCTTCTGGTACGCCAGCCCCCGCGCCACCGCCGCGACGGCGGAGTCCCCGGCCCCGGTGGGGTTCCCGGCGACCGGTGCTGGGGGTGCCGCGCGCCAGCGGCCGTCGGCGGTGACGGCCAGCATTCCGTCGGGGCCTCGGGAGGCGAGGACCGCGCGGGCCCCTGCCGTCCGGAGCGCCTCGGCGCACTCGACGATGTGCGCGAGCCCGGCGGTGGCGATCCGGTCACCGTCGTAGGCGGGTTGTCCGCCGGTGGGGGCTCCTGGATCGGGGTGAGCGGTCGTCCGGGCGCCCCCGTCAGCGCCCGGACGGTCTGTGGGTGTGGCCCCGCCGCGCATGGCCTCGGCCAGCTCCTCGGCGTTCGGCTTGATCACGTCGGGGCCGGCGGCCAGGGCGAGGGTCAACGGCTCACCGCTGGTGTCCAGGACGGTCGGCACCTCGCGTTCCCTGGCGATGGTCACCAGCTGCGCGTACGCGTCGGCCGGCACCCCCCGGGGCAGCGAACCGGACAGCACCACGACCCGGGCGACGGCGACCAGCCCCCGGTAGCGCGCGACGAACTCGGCCCACTCCTCGGCGGTCACCAGGGGGCCGGGCTCCCAGAAGCCGGTGGCGTCCGAGCCGTCGGACACGACAACGGTCCGCCGCGACTCGTCGGCGATCTCGACGAACGCGTGCCTGGTCTCCAGCAGGTCGCGGGCCTTCGCGCCGGCCGCGCCGCCGACCAGCCCGGTGGCGATCACCGGCTCGCCGAGGGCGTGCAGCACCCGGGCGACGTTGAGGCCCTTGCCGCCGGGGCGTTCCACGACGGTGCGGACCCGGTGCGCGGCGCCCGGCACGAGCGCGTCGACCTGGTAGGTGACGTCGAGTGCGACGTTGAGGGTGACGGTGAGGATCACGCGACCCGCGCTCCGCCCTTGTACACCTCGAGTACCTGGAGGTTGTCGTCGAGGATCACGTAGTCGGCCCTGCGGCCCACCTCGATCGCGCCCCGGTCGAGCAGGCCGACCGCCCCGGCGGGCGTGGTCGCGGCCATCCGCGCGGCGTCCACGATCGAGAAGCCGGCCCCGACGGCCCGGCGGAACGCGGCGTCCATGGTCAGGGTGCTGCCGGCGATGGAGCCGTTGCGGGTCAGCCGGGCCACGCCGTCGGCGACGACCACGCCCTGCCCGCCCAGCTCGTACTCGCCGTCGGGCATCCCCGCGGCGGCCATCGCGTCGGTGATCAGCGCCGCGCGCTCCGGGCCGGTCACCCCGGCGGCGAAGGACAGTGTGCCGTCGTGCAGGTGCACCCCGTCGGCGACGAACTCGCAGACGATTCCGGGGGCGCGCAGCAGCGCGAACACGGGGCCGGGCTCGCGGTGGTGCGGCGGGCGCATGCCGTTGAACACGTGGGTGCCGACCGTGGCCCCGGCCGTGATCATGGCCAGGGTCTGCTCGTACGTCGCGTCGGTGTGCCCGATCGCCACCGCGATCCCCGCGTCGACCAGCATCTTCGTGGCCGCCAGCGCCCCGGGCAGCTCGGGGGCGATGGTGACCATCCGCACCGCGCCGCCGCCGAGGCTGATCAGCGCGGCGAGCTCGTCGAGGTCGGGGTCGCGGAGGAAGTCCGGGTTCTGCGCGCCGCACCGGATCGCAGAGAGATAGGGGCCCTCGTAGTGGATGCCCGCCAGCGTCCCGTCGCCGACCAGCGGCCGGAAGTTGGCCGTCGCGGTGCTCATCAGCTCCGGGGGCGAGGTCACCAGCGAGGCGACGATCGAGGTGGTGCCGCGGGCCAGGTGGAACGCGGCGGCCTCGCGCGCGGCGACCGGGTCACCGGTGGTGAACGTGTGCCCGCCGCCGCCGTGGGTGTGGATGTCCACGAAGCCGGGGACCAGCCAGTGGGCGTCGTCCCCCGGTACCACCTCGGTGATCATGCCGTCTTCGCTGTTGAGCTGGCCGGTGATGACCCCGTCGGGGGTAACGATCTTCACGAGCTCTCCAACCTGTCGAGCGCGAGGAGAGCTGCGCCGATGCAGCCGGCCTCGTCGCCGAGCGCGGCCCGGACCAGGTGAGGCCGGGCATGGAACGTCCGTTTGGCGTCCAGCGCGACCGCGAGCGGGGCGAGGAGCAGGCCGCCGGCTTCCGCCAGCCCGCCCCCGATGATGATGATCTCCGGATCGAGCAGGGCGATCCCGGCGAGCAGGCCGTCGGCCAGGGCGTCCACGGACTCCTGCCAGATCTGCTGCGCCTTGGCCTCCCCGGCTTCCGCCCGGGCGGCGACCTCGGCCGCGGTCACGTTTTCACCGTACCTGCGGCCGATGGCGCTGGCCGACGCGATCGCCTCGACACAGCCGAACTGACCGCAGCCGCACTGGGGCCCACCTGGGCGGATGACGATGTGCCCGATCTCGCCGGCAGCACCGTGCGCCCCGCTCCGGACGTGCCCGTTGACGGCCAGGCCGGACGCGATCCCGGTGCCGATCGGGATGAAGAGCACATTGTCGTACTCGCGACCCGCGCCGATCCGGGCCTCCGCCAGGGCCCCGGCCCGGACGTCGTGCCCGAGCGCCGCGGTCAGTCCGGTGCGGGTCTCGATCAGGTCGCGCAGGGGCGCGTCGCGCCAGCCGATGTTCGACGAGTACACGGCGATGCCGCCGTCCTCGTTGACCACGCCGGGGACGACGACGCCGACGGCCTTGGGGTCCAGCCCCTTGTCGTGCGCCGTGCGGACCAGGCCGGCCGCGACGTCGCCGATGGTGTCGAGAACCGCCTCGGGCCCCCGCTCCCGGTGCGTCGCGTGCCGCTCGACGTGCAGCACCTGGCCGGCGGTGTCGACCAGGGCGCACTTCATCCCCGTGCCGCCGACGTCGATCGCGACGACCGTGCTAACCATCCAGGATCACCGAACGGGTCAGGTGCCGCGGCTGGTCGGGGTCGAGGCCCCGGTGCGCGGCGAGCGCCACGGCGACCCGCTGGGCGACGACCAGGTCCGCGAGCGGGTCCATGTCGCTGCTCACGAACGCCGCCCCGGTGCGCGCCACGTCGTCGGCCAGGCCGACCGGCACCTCGCCGAAGGCCCAGACCGCGCGGTTGGGGGCCGCGATCGAGATCGGGCCGTGCCGGTACTCCATCGCCGGGTACGACTCGGTCCAGAACGTCGCGGCCTCCCGGCACTTCAGCCCTGCCTCGTTGGCCAGCCCGACGGTCCAGCCCCGACCGAGGAAGGTGATCTGCTCGATCGTCGCCACGTCCACCGGCAGCGCGATCTCCACGGCCTTGGCCGCGTCGGAGATCGCCCCGGTCAGGTCCTCGCCGAGGCTGGCGCGCAGCAGGGCGAGGGTGGTGGTGGCGAATCTGGTCTGGACGACCGACTTCTCGTCGGCGAAGTCCAGCACGATGGCGTCCCCGGCGAGGGCGACGCCCGGCGAGGTCGGGTCGCCGATGATGGCGACACTCGGAATGCTGGACGGCAGCTGGCCGAGCAGCTCCAGCACCTCGGTCGTGGTGCCGGACCGGGTGATGGCGAGGACGCGGTCGTAGCCGCGCCCGATCGGGAACTCGGACGCTGCGAACGCGTCCGTCTCGCCGTGTCCTGCGGACTCGCGTAGCACGGCGTACGACTGCGCCATGAACCACGACGTGCCGCAGCCGACGACCGCGATCCGCTCCCCGCGACGGGGCAGAGCGTCGGCCCGGGCTCCCGCCACCTCGACGGCGCGGGTCCAGCACGCGGGCTGGCTGGCGATCTCCTGCTCGACGTACGTCACCTGCGTGGCCTCCTTGATGGCTTATGATCCGATTTCGCGCACGGAACTCGACGTAAGGGCCTAGTTTCGAGCATCATTGTGCAGGAGAATCATTGTGCACGGAACTCCGTAGGATGCATAGCACTGGGATCGAGCCCAACTGGGGCTGACTGGGAGAGGGGCCGCACGTGGACCGGTACGCGCGCTGGAATGCGCTGCTGGAGCTCCTCGCGGAGTCCGGACGTGTCAGTGTTGAGGACGCAGCTGACCGCCTGACTGTGTCGCAAGCCACAATTCGGCGGGATTTCGACCAGCTCGCCCAGCAACAGATGATCACCCGAACCCGGGGTGGGGCGGTCGCCAACGGAGTGTCGTACGACCTGCCATTACGGTACAAGTCCGCCAAGAACATCGGTGAGAAGCAGCGGATCGGGCAGGTCGCGGCCTCGCTGGTCTCGCCCGGCATGGTGGTGGGGATCAACGGCGGCACCACGACCACCGAGGTCGCCCGGGCCCTGGCGACCCGCGCCGACCTGGCCGGCGGCGTGGACGGCCAGGGGCTGACCATCGTCACCAACGCGCTGAACATCGCCAATGAGATGATCGTCCGCTCCCACATCAAGATCGTGGTGACCGGCGGCGTGGTCCGCCCCCAGTCCTACGAACTCGTCGGCCCGCTGGCCACCGGCATCCTCCGCGAGCTGACCCTCGACATGGTCCTGCTCGGCGTCAACGCCGTCGACGTCCAGCTCGGCGCGGCGGCGCACCACGAGGGCGAGGCGGCGATCAACAACCTGATGGCCGCGCGCGCCCGCCGGGTCGTCATCATCGCCGACAGCTCCAAGCTGGGTAAGCACGCCTTCGCCCGGATCTGCCCCATCGAGCGGGTGGACACCCTGGTCACCGACCAGCACGCCGACCCGCGGCTCGTAGCGGAGTTCGAGGCGGCCGGGCTGAAGGTCGTCAAGGTGTGACCGGTTCGTCACCGGAACACGCTTCGGCGCGTTGACGCATGTCCGGATCTGGGTAATCATCTGGAGTAGACGTAGCCCGTGCGGCGAGGCGGCCCCCTCATCGCGCGGGCTCACTGCTGTCCGGGGCCGACCGGCGGCCCGAGCCCGGGATCGTGAGGGTGCCGCCGCCGGGGTCGAAGACCTTTCCTTCGGGTACCCCGCCGATCAACCGACCCGGGTGGGTCGCGCCGCTCGGCGGACCCGGGTGCCGGGCGGTTGGACCGCGCCGACCGGCGACCCGGGCGTTGGCCTGGCTAGGCGGCCACGAAGGTCCAGCGCTGCGCCGGGTGGTTCGTGATCGACCAGTTGCCGACCCGGTTGCCGTTGCCGCCGCCGTCGGAGGTGAACGCGTCCATCACGTTGGCCCCTCCGCCGAGCTCGACGGATATCTCGTAGTCGTTGGTGTCAGTGTGCAGGTACGGCCAGTAGCGCTGGCCGGTCGAGTTCATGTAGTCCCAGGTCAGATACTGGTAGCCGTTGGCACCGCCGGAGGACGCCGGGTAGTCCAGGGACCGGCCGGTCCTGGCGTTGATGATCTCCAGCCAGTAGGGGCCGGAGCTGCCGTTGTTGTACAGGTACCACTTCTCGGAGATGCCGCCGTTGCAGTCCCACAGGCCGACCCGGTTGCCGTTGCCCCCGCCGTCGCTGTACCAGGCGTCCAGGCAGCGACCGGTCCACTTGTTGACGATGTAGACCGGGCCGCTCAGCCCGGCGGCGAGCCGGGTCGGGCTCTGGCCCTGGATCACCAGGTCGTGGCTGCCCGTGCTCTGGCGGCCCTCCGCTGCCGCAGGCGTGGCCGACAGGCCGAGCACCGTGAGGATTCCGAGCACGGCCAGCGCCGCTCTGCGGAATGTCGAATTCATGCCAGCTCCTTAAAAGATTGAACATGACCGATTTACCCTCGCAGGTGCCCCGAGGGCCTCCAATAGATAGTGATCCATGTCCTAAAAGGGTCTGTCATGCAACCGAACGTCGGTGGACATCAATGCCGATCCGCCGTTGGCCTGTGGATAACCCTGTGGATGGCAAAAACTGGCCTTTCGTTCGCGGCGGGGGCTTCGCTAGGGTCGGGGGATGGTCATTCCGTCGCACAGCCCCGAGGCGAAACTGCCCGAGCTCAGCGTCCGGGAGCGCGAGCTGCTCGACTTCGAGCGCCAGTGGTGGCGGTTCCCCGGAGCCAAGGAGCAGGCGATCCGCGACCAGCTCGACCTGTCCGGGACGCGGTACTACCAGTTGATCAACGAGCTGCTCGACAATCCGGCGGCCCTGGTGCACGACCCGGTCCTGGTCGGGCGGCTGCGCCGGATCCGGGACACGCGGCGTCGGTCGCGGGGGTAGGGACTGCCCGGCCACCGCACCTGGAGAGGCCCGGTGGCCGACCCCGTCGGTGGGGTGCCGATCGCCGGGTGGTGCCGGTCAGCCGCGAGGCTCCGGCCGATGGATGGCGGGGACACTCCTCCGTCATCGGATGATGGGTTTGATCTGGTTCTTCGGCCGCCCCGCCGCCCGGCCCCACCGCCCCGCTACCCGCCGGCTAGCGGCTCGCCGCGTAGGCCGCCAGGGCCGCCACCTGTGCCGGATCCAACGACGGCCGCACCCGCGTCCGGGCCGTCGCCACATGCCCGGCCGTCACGGTCGCCGCGTCCAGGGACTCCCGCATCGCCGCGAGTGCGGCCTCCCGGAGCAGCGCGGCACAGTCCGCCGACGAGAACCCGTCGAGCTCCTCCGCCAGCGCGGCGAGGTCCACGTCGTCGGCCAGCGGCACGTTGCGGGCGGACGCGCGCAGGATCGCCTCCCGGGCCGTGGCGTCCGGCGGCGGGACGTAGACGAGGCGTTCGAGACGGCCGGGGCGGAGCAGGGCCGGGTCGATCAGGTCCGGGCGGTTGGTCGCGCCGATCACGACCACGTTGCGCAGGGACTCGACGCCGTCGAGTTCGGTGAGCAGCGCCGCGACCACCCGGTCGGTGGTGCCGCCGTCGGTGGACTGGCCCCGCTGCGGGGCGAGCGCGTCGACCTCGTCGAGGAAGATCAGGGTGGGGGCGGCGTCGCGGGCCCGGCGGAACAGTTCGCGGACCCCGCGTTCGCTCTCGCCGACCCACTTGTTCAGCAGCTCGGCGCCCTTGACGGACAGCACATTGGCCTTCCCGGTACCGGCGATCGCCTTCACCAGGAACGTCTTCCCGCAGCCGGGCGGCCCGTACAGCAGCACGCCCCGGGGCGCGTCGACCCCGAGCCGGGCGAACGTGTCCGGGTACGTCAGCGGCCACAGCACGCTCTCCGTCAGCACCTGCTTGACGTCGGCCATGTCGCCGACCTCGTCGAGGGTGATCCGGCCGAGGTCGAGGGTCGACTGGCCCATGGAGCTGGGCCGGACCACCTCGAGGGCCGCGTCGAAGTCGGCCTGGGTGACGTTGGGCGCGGCCCCGCCCCGGACCCGTAGCGCCGCGCGGACGCCGGCCTCCCGGGTCAGCGCGCTCAGGTCGGCGGCGACGAAGCCGGGGGTGCGGCCCGCGATGTCGTCCAGGGTCACGTCGCCGGCGAGGGCGACGCCCCGGGTGAGCACCTCGAGCAGCTCGCGCCGGCCGACGGCGTCGGGGAGCGGCACGGAGATCTCGTGTTCGAGCAGGCCCGGCCCGCGCAGCCCCGGTTCGAGGTCCTCGGGGCGGCTCGTGGTGCACACGACGGCCCGGCCGCGTCCGACCCGGTCGGCGATCAGGGACCGGAACGCCGTGGCCAGCCCGCCCGACAACGCGTCCACATCGGACACCAGCAGAATGCCGTCGGACCGGCGGAGCGCCGTGAGGGCGTCGTTCGGGGGCATCGCGGCGAGTTCGGGGCCCCACAACGTGTCGACCCGGGCGTGCAGCGAGTGCGCGACGGCTTTGACCAGAGTGGACTTCCCGGAGCCCGCTGGGCCGGTGATCAGCACGCCGAGGGACACGTCGGTACCGAGCGAGTCGAGCACCTCCCGGTGGTGCAGGCCCAGGTCGAGCAGCTCGGTCAGCTGCTGGGCCTGGCCGCGCAGCCCGGCGAGTTCGATCTCCTCCGCGGCGGGTCCGGCAGGTTCCGGCGCGGACGGCGAGTGGGTGGCGTGCCCGTCCCGCCAGCCGACGACGGTGTCCATCGTGACCAGCCCGGTCGGCCCCGGCTCGATGCCCGTGGCGGTCAGCAGCACCGTGGTCCACGCGAGCCCGACCCGGTTGGCCAGGCTCTGCCGCGCGCCGGACGCCATGTCGTGCGGCAGCAGCGACACGTTGTCCTCGACGGTGATGACCTTGCCGAGCAGCGCCAGGCGGAGCATCTCCGGGCTGACCGAGGCCATGATCTCCGGCTGGCCGGCGACCGTGATCCGCCGCGCGGCCTCGACGGGCAGCGCGGACACCGTCACCGAGGAACCGTCGCGCGCGCCGAGGTTGCCGAGCGTCAGGTCGTCGGCGTGCAGCAGGCCCCGGGCGGCGTCGGGCTCGGCGAGCGCGGCGATGCCCGCCGTCTCCCGCCGGCCGACGAGGCGGACCGGGTCGCCCGGGCGCAGGCCCAGGGCCGTGAGGACCTCCGCGTGCAGCCGGACGATGCCGCGCCGGGCGTCGAGGGCTGCGGGGCGCAGGCTGGCGGTCAACGTCAGGGCTTCGGTCACGCCCCGAGACTAGCCGGGCGGGGCACGCCCCGGGGCCTGCGCCCGAACCGCCCCGGTCCCGCACCGGGCCCTGCCCCAGGCACAACGACCCGGGCCACAAACCCACAAACCCAGATCAGACGGTTACGAGTGGTCCCTCACCCGGCAGCGCCGGTCCGACCCCTCACCCTGCGGCGCGGGTCCGACGTCTCACCGGGCCGCGCCGGTCCTCTCCACCACCCGGGCCCCGTCCAGCCACACGCCCCGGATGGCCTCCTTGAGCGCACCCTTGGCCCCGGCGTGCGCGAGCGCGTCGCCCTCCACCAGCACAAGGTCGGCCTTCTTCCCCGGCGTGACCGTCCCGAGCGTGTCGGAGACCCCGAGCAGCTCGGCCGCCGACCCGGTCCCGGTGTGCAGGGCTCCGGCCGGGGTCATCCCCGCCTTGATCAGCAGCCGGAACTCGTCCAGGTTGTCGCCGTGCGGTCCGACTCCGGAGTCCGTGCCCATCGCGATCCTCACGCCGGCGGCGATCGCGCGCTCCACTGCGGCCGTGTGCTGGCCGACGACCATCTGCGCCTTCTCGATCACCTCTGGCAGCAGTCCACCGCCGTCGGCGGCGATCCGCAGCACCATCTGGGGCGCGAGCATCGTCGGCACCAGCCAGGCGCCGCGCTCCAGGAGCAGCTCGACGCCCTCGTCGTCCAGGTAGATGCCGTGCTCCACCGAGCGCACCCCGTTGCGCAGCGCCACCTTGATGCCGTCGGCGGCCTGGGCGTGCGACATGACGTACTTGCCGGCCGCCGTGGCCTCCTCGACCATCACGGCGACCTCGGCGTCGCGGAAGTGGCCGTGGCGCGGGTCGTCGCGGGGGGACAGTACCCCTCCCGAAGTCATGATCTTGAGAACGTCTGCCCCGGCGCGCAGCATCTCCCGGGTCTTCTTCCGGGCCTCGTCGGGCCCGTCGCAGATCCCCGACGGCCGTCCCGGGTGCGCCGGGAACAGCTTCACCGAGGAGCCGCACGGCATCCAGCCGTCGCCGTGCCCGCCGGTCTGGCTGAGCGCGTTGACGGAGATCTGCATCCGGGGCCCTGCGACGAGGCCCCGCCGGACGGCCTCCTTCACCCCGAGGTCGGCGCCGCCGGCGTCGCGCACCGAGGTGATGCCACATTCCAGAGTGGCCCGCAGATTGTGCACCGACTCGTAGAACGGCAGCGAGAACGGCCGGGCCAGGCCCTTGAGGTAGTCCACTCCGGAGAACATCACGTGCACGTGGCAGTCGAAGAAGCCGGGCAGCAGGGTGTGGCCGGTCGCGTCGACGGCGACGTCACCGTCGAGACCGACGCCGACGTCCACGATCGTATCTCCTTCGACGACCACGTCGGCGGGGAACGGGGCGGCGCCGGTGCCGTCGAACACGACACCGCCGTGGATCAGGGTCCGGGTCATCCGTTGTTCATAGCCGCTCGCGCAGCCTCGACGCCACCCCACTGGTCCCAGATCGTCCAGGTACTGCCGCCCGGATACACCTCGACGCCGTTGTCCGGCCCGAGTTGGACCCGGCGGCCCGGGTACGCGCGGGAAGCCGTCTGCACGTCGCGGTCGTCGAACGCGCCGGAGAATATGAGAGCGCCATCGATGAGCTCACATTTCGTCGCACCGGTCGGCCAGCGCGTTTCGAATGCGTCCGTCTTGAACGGCTCATGGGGCGGGGGGAGGTCAGGGCCAAGCATGGGGGAGATTTAACCGTATTTTTTTAGCCGACGCCATCGCGCCGCGTACAGTCGCTCCATGCGCTTGATCGGTCGACACCGCCTGTGGGCGCTCGCCGTAGTGATCGGCCTGCTGGGCGGCCTTTCCTGGTGGTATTTCTCGGACAACGAATCCGACTACCACTCCACCGACGCACAACTCCCCGTCAACGGCGTCGTCCTGGACACCACCTTCTACGCCCAGGATTCCGGCAAGGCCCCCGTCATCCTCCTCGCGCACGGCTTCGGCGGTTCGAAGAACTCCGTGGCTGATTCGGCGAAGGAACTGGCCGGGCGCGGATACAACGTGTTGACCTGGACCGCCCGGGGCTTCGGCCGCTCGTCCGGCGAGATCCACCTCAACGCCCGCGACTACGAGATCAAGGACGCGCAGGCGCTGATCGACTGGGCGGCGCGGCAGAAGTCCGTCGCGCTGGACGCCGCCGGAGACCCGAAGCTGGGTGTCGTCGGCGGCTCGTACGGCGGGGCACTGGCCCTCAACCTGGCCGGCGTCGACAAGCGGGTGGACGCGATCGTCCCGCAGATCACCTACAACGACCTGGCCCGGTCCCTGCTGCCGGACGGCTCGGGCGGTCCGCCGGAGAACGGCGTGCTCAAAAAGGGCTGGGTCGGCGTTCTGTTCGGCTCCGGTTCGGGTTTCTCCCTCGGCGGACCGGTCCGGGCCACGGGGGATCCGCAGTGCGGCCGGTTCGCCGCCGACGTGTGCGCGGCGTTCCTGGACACCGTGACCACCGGCCGGGCCACGCCCGACACCGTGAACCTGCTCCGGTCGGTCAGCCCCAACGCCGTCGCCGGCCAGATCACCGCCCCGACCCTGCTGATCCAGGGCATGGCCGACTCGCTGTTCCCGCTGCCGGAGGCCGAGGCCAACGCGAAGGCGATCACCAGCGCGCCGGTCCGCCTGGCCTGGTTCTCCGGCGGGCACGACGGCGGGGCCGGCTCCAACAGCGACCAGGACCGGGTCAAGTTCCTCACCGTGCAGTGGCTCGACCACTATCTCCTGCACAAGGGCGACGTGCCGGGCTCCTCGTTCACGTACAGCCGGGTCACCGGGGTCAGCGCCCAGGAACGCGGCCTGACGACGACCGGGTTCAAGCTGGACACGTACCCGGGGCTCGACGCGTCCCCGCGTTCCGTCGACCTCACCGGCCGCGAGCAGCGGATCGCCAGCCCGCCCAACGGGGTGCCGTCGGCGATCTCGGTGCTGCCGGGTCTCGCCCTGGGCGGCACCGGCCTGACCAGCGTCGAGATGCCCGGCCAGAACGCGGCGTTCGAGTCGGCGCCCCTCACCCAGGCCGTCGACGTCGTCGGTACGCCCAGCGTGCAGCTGCGGGTGGCGTCCCCGACCGGCGAGGCGGTGCTGTTCGCCAAGCTGTACGACGTCAGCCCCAACGGCCAGGCGTCCCTCCCCAACGGACTCGTCGCCCCGGTCCGGCTCTCCGGCCTGCCCGCCGACGTCTCCGCCGCCCAGCCGGTCAAGGTGACCCTGCCGGCGATCTCCACCCGGGTCGACGTCGGGCACCGGGTCCGCTTGGTGATCGCGACATCCGACCAGTCCTACCAGGGCCCGGTGCAACCCGTCGTCTACACCGTGGCCGTCGGCAACGCCGTCTCGCTGCCCACCGCCCTCGGCACCCCGCTCACGTCGGCGGAGACCCCGCTGCTGATCGCGCTGGCCGTCCTGGTCGGCCTGATCCTGCTCGGCATCCTCGCCGCGATCCTGGTCGCGCGCGCCCGGCACCGGGGCCGTGACCGCGCGGTCGTCGCCGAGTACGCGGACACACCGCTGGTCATCAAGGGCCTCCGCAAGGAGTACGCGGGCGGCTACGTCGCAGTCCGCGACATCAGCCTCACCGTGCAACGCGGCCAGGTCGTCGGCCTCCTCGGCCCGAACGGCGCCGGCAAGACCACCTCCCTGCGCGTCCTGATGGGCCTGACCCGCCCGAGCGCCGGCGAGGTGCTCGTCTTCGGCCACCAGCTCATCCCCGGTGCCCCGGTGCTGTCCCGGCTGGGCGCGCTCGTCGAGGGCCCCGGTTTCCTCCCGCACCTGTCGGGCATGGAGAACCTCCGGCTGTACTGGCAGTCCACCGGCCGCCCCGCCGAGGACTCCCGCCTCGACGAGGTGCTGGAGATCGCCAACCTGGGCAAGTCCATCCACCGCAAGGCCCGCACCTACTCGCACGGCATGAAGCAGCGGCTCGCCATCGCGCAGGCCATGCTCGGCATGCCGGAGCTGCTGGTCCTCGACGAGCCGACCGACGGGCTCGACCCGCCGCAGATCGCCGAGATGCGCCGGGTGCTGAAGAAGTACGCCGTCGACGGCCGCGCGGTGCTGGTCTCCAGCCACCTCCTCGCGGAGGTCGAGCAGACCTGCACCCACGTGGTCGTCGTCAACGCCGGCCGGCTCGTCGCGTCGGGGCCGGTGGCCGAGGTGGCCAGCTCGGGCCGACGCCTGGAGGACGCGTTCCTGGCCCTGGTGGAAGGAGGCCCCGAAGATGACCGCGACTGACAAGTCGGCCCGACGGACCGAGGTGGCCCGATGACGACCGCGATCGAGACCGACGGCCGCGCCGCAGGCTGGCTGGCGAGCCGCACCCTCCGCTACGGGGTCGAGTTCCGCCGCCAGCTCACCCGCCGCCGGACGAAGCTGGCCCTGGGCTTCCTGGCCCTGCTGCCACTGCTCCTGGCGGGCGCGTTCAAGCTCAACCCGGGCGGCGGCGGTCCCAGCCGGCAGAACGCCTACGGCAGCCTCGTCGACCTGGCGACCGGCAGCGCGCTGAACTTCACGATCTTCGCGCTGTTCGTGTCGTCCACGTTCCTGCTGATCGTGGTCGTGGCCCTGTTCTGCGGGGACACGATCGCGAGCGAGGCCAGCTGGGGGAGCCTGCGCTACCTGCTGGCCGTCCCGGTGCCCCGCTCGCGCCTGCTCGCCGTCAAGCTGTCCGTCGCCCTGTCCTACTGCGCCATCGCCGTCCTGCTGCTGGCCGGCAGCGCGATGCTCTGCGGTTGGATCTTCTTCGGCTGGCACGACCTGGGCACCCCGCTCGGCGGCGTCCTGCCGGCCGGCACGGGCTTCGGCCGGGTCCTCGGCGTCGTCGGCTACCTGGCGGTCCAACTGCTACCGATCGCCGGCCTGGCCTTCCTGCTGTCCGTGAGCACCGACGCCCCGCTCGGCGCCGTCGGCGGGGCGGTGCTGTTGCAGATCATCGCCAACATCCTCGACGCGGTGACCGCCCTCGGCGATCTGCGCAACTACCTGCCGGGGCACTACGACACCGGCTGGCTCGGCCTGCTGGCCAGCCCCGTCCAGACCGAGGACATGATCCGGGGCACGATCTCCTCCCTGCTCTACGTCACGGTGTTCGTGGCGCTGGGCTGGTGGCGCTTCCTCCGCAAGGACGTGGTGAGCTGACCCGACCCCAGGCCAGGCCCCGGATCCGGGCCCGGGCCTGACCTCAGGGCCACCGGCGACCGCGACGCCCCCGGTGGTCCTCCGCAACAGGAACAGGAACCCGGCCGCCACCCCCGTCCCCACCGCCACAAGCGCGCACACCGCGATCAGGATGTTCGGCACGGCGGAGCTCCCGGGACTCTCCCCGGCGAGCCGCCGGTACTCCCACGCCTGCTGGTGCTGCGGCGACGCGGCGAGTACGGCGTCGAAATACCCGATCGCCGCCTTGTTGTGCCCGGCGAAGTACTGCCGGAGCCCGGCCTGGTAGTTGCGGTCCACCGCGCTGAGCCCGTGCGGGATCTCCTTGCCCCGCAACACCCCGGCGACCAGCGAGGACGCGGCCATGAAGTTGAACGCCTGCGGCTCGCCGGCCGGCGCGGCGCTGACGATGCCCACCACCCGGCCCTCCTGGTCGACCACGGGCCCGCCGCTCATTCCGCCGGTGGAGGCGGCGCTGACCTCGTAGAACGGGATGCCGGCGACCGTGCGGCGGTTGCTGATCCGGCCGTCCTTGGCGCTCGGCTCCAGCGTGGGGTCACTGATCCGGTCGGCGGAACCGGGGAAGCCGATGGCGAGGATCGGCGTACCGACCGGCAGGTCGCGGCCGTCGACCACCTCCAGAGCCGGCAGCCTGCCGCGCTCGATCTTCAGCACGGCGACGTCGCCCTGGCTGTGCGGCAGGACGTGCACGACCTCGGCGGGCAGCTGGTCGTCGACGGTCCCGCCGTCGATCCGCACCCCGCGGTGCACGACGACCTGCCGGCTGATCGGGCTGTCCTTCGTCGGCCCCTCGGTCACGGCGTGGTCGAGCAGGGCGGCGACGGCCTTGTCGGTGTCCGTGGCCCGGCCGACGGCGGCCAGCTCCTTGGCGACGATCCCGAACAGAGCGCGGCCGATGCCTTCCGGCCCGGGGTCCACGCAGTGCCCGGCCGTGACGAGCTGGCCGTCTGCGTGCACCCCGAACCCGGTGCACGAGCTCACGATCCGATACCCGTCGCGGCCGCCGAACACCTCACCCGTCCGGGTGTCCCGGACCCACGCGTGCCAGCGGATCTCCACGATCACGATGGCCGGCCGGGCGATGGCGGCGGCCCGCTCCTCGGCACTGGGCGGCGCGGCGGAGGCCGGCACCGCACCCCCGAACACGAGCAGGCCAGCCAGCGCGATCAGGGCCAGGGCACGCCTCATCCGTAGAACCCGTAGCCGGGTGTGCGGGCCCACACCGACTTGTAGCCCGTGGCGTTGCTCTCCTCGAACGTCCCACCAGCGCACGTGTAATGATCCGTCTCGTTCAGCTCCGGCTGTGGCTTGCTCTCCGAGTCGAGCTCCCCTTCGGGCACCGACCAGTGGTGCCGCAGCGTCGTACTCGTCCGGGCCAGATATGTCACCGTGTCCCCCGTCGCCGTCCACGTGAACTCCGCCGACCCGTTCGACGTCAGCCGCAGGGTCGACCCGTCGCTGTTCGCCGTGTACGTCACGTTGTCGTAGCTCTCCGTGCCGGTGCCGTCGGCCCGGAACTCGTAGACCTTGCCGCTGGTGCTGGCCGGGAACGGGTCGGCGTTGGAGTAGAACTTCACGATCGCCGTCTCCGTGACCACCCGCCACGAGCCGACCACGCACAACGGCAGCCCCGGCGCCCTGGTCGGCGCGGCCGACGGGCTGACCGTGGGCCGCGGGCCCGCCTGCGCCGGTGGCCCGCCCGCCGGACAGCACCTCTCGGGGCCGAGCCCCACCCCGACGACGGAGAAGACGGCCAACCCGGCGGCCGCTACCCCGGTCAGCACACTGACGAGCGCCAAAGCGAGGATGGCCCCGCCGAACCGGCTACGCATGCCAGAATTGTGCCAGCGGGGCACGACAAGTTCTACTGTGGATCTTGCTCACTCATCCGTCGAAACTGGACCGACAAATCCACTCGTACCACCCAGTGTGTTCGGTCTTAACTGACAGCTAACCCTTTTTCCGAGCCGGAGTTCGTAGTTTGAGCGGACAATTGCGTTCCATGAGGCAGCCGCGCGACCTGAACGCCACCTCCGCCGCGACCCTCGGACTGCTGCACCGCCTGACATCGGCCACCGCCGGTGAACTGGCGCGGGCGGCCGAGGCCGACATCAGCCCCTTCTGGGGCATCACGCGGAGCCAGATCTTCCGGGAGTTGCCGCTGCTGGCCGGCCGGGGTTTGGTCGGGGCGGGGGACACCGGCCCGCGGGGGAGCGTGCCGTACCACCTCACGGACGCCGGGCGGGAGGCGTTCGGGGCCTGGCTCGTGGGCGCTCCGCATCCGCAGCAGCCCCGCGAGGAGCTGCTGCTCCGGATCGGCTTCGGCCAGCACCTGGGCCCGGAGGACCTGGAGCTGCTGCTCGACCGGCACCGCAAGGTGCACGCGGCCCGCCTCGCCCACCACGAGACCGAACGCGCGGCGCTGGCCGAGGCCGGCGAACCCTACCGGCTGGTGACCTGCGAATACGCCATCCGCTACGAGCGCATGGTCCTGAGCTGGATCGAGGACCTGCCGAAGCTGCTGCTCACCGATTGAGCCGCCACAGCTCCCAGTACCCGTCGGGTCCGATCTGGGCGGTGTAGGCGTGCGCGACGCTCAACGTCTCGTCCCCGTGCACCATCGGCAGGTGGTGTACGGGCTGCCCCGCGCGGGTCAACGCCGCTCCGCGGAACCGCCCACCGGTCACCCGCCAGTCCAGCCCGTCATGATGGAACCGGTAACTGTCCCCGGGCGTCATCCAGTGCACGATCCCGTCGAGCGCGAGACTGATGATGGCATCACGAGGCCCGTTGGAAACGGTGTCCAGCGTCCCGAGCGCGGTAGCGGTAGTCGTCATCCCCAAACGCTATGACCGTGCCCCAGCCTGGAGCCGAATCGATGCGGGTCAGAGCATAAACTTCAGACGGTTACGGCGGTCCCTCACCCGGCGCGCACCGATCAGTCCGGAAGCTCCCGATGCTCATCAGCGACCTTCAGCAAGAACTCCCGAGCCTCCTCCCCATGCAACGCAACCTGATTCAATGACTCGAATAACTCCACATACAGAAGGATGTCCGTGCGATCACGCGCCTTGAGGTCGCCGTGCATGGTTTCGATCACCACCAGCCGCTCGTCGAAGATCACGAAATTGTGCAGCGGCGCCTGTGGGAGTCGGATGGTCCAAGGAAGAATGCCCATCTTGACGCTCGCGAGCCTGGAAGCAGACACGAGGTGATCCATCTGGGTCGCCATCACTGCGCTGGGGCCCACCCGGTTGCGTAGTGCGGCCTCGCCGACCAAGAACTGAAAGCTGCGTGCGCCCTCGAAGAGGACGCGCTGCCGCTCCAGTCGCGCGGCGATCATTCGCTGCGGATCGACTCCTCCTGAATTCGGAAGGCTGAACATTGCCCGTATGTATTCCGGCGTTTGTAGAAGTCCGGCGATTGCGGCAGGGAAGTAGCTCCTGTATTCCTGCGCCGAGCGCTCCCTGACTCCGACCGTCTGCTGATTGCGATCCAGGCCAGCCTGTCGCATCGCCCTCGCGTGGGTGAAGACCAGTGGTCCGATCTGCGCCATCGCGAGGATCCTCTCGCGTGTCTCAGGAGACGCTTGCAGCACCGTCAGCATACTTTCGACCTCGTCGATCGAAGGTCTACACAGGCCGGTCTCGATCTTCGAGACCTTGGACTGGCTGACGCCGAGCCGAGCAGCGAGGCGGCTGCCGCTCAAGCTGGTGGACTCGCGAAGCTCTCGGAGGGCGACGCCCAGATCTTGACGCCTGCTGTGGAGGTCGGCTGACTTCGACATGCCTCGACGTTAGCGCTCTATCGAGGCTTCGGGCTTCCGCGTTCCTGGTATTCGGGTCATGGAATAAATACGTGTGGCCTCGGGGCGATCCCCGAGGCCACACTTTCGTTGTGCAGATGGAACCGATCAGCGATCGAAGGAGCCAGCCTTGACCCCGCCCACGAATGCATACCACTCCGCGCCGACAAAGACGAGCATGCCGGCCGAACGGTCCTTTGTGTCCCGGACTCCGACGAGCTGTTGATCGCCACTCGGTGAGACTTCGACGCAGTCGCCAGAGGGGGAGCTCCGGGTTGACTTGCGCCAAGCGGTGAATTCGGTCGTCATCACGATCCTTCTCGCTGAAACCGCTCAGCGGCCTCTTCGAGCATCCTGCTCGAATCCTCGGCGTTGAGCGTGGCTGCCCAGAACTCCTGGAAGATGCCCTCCATCCGGGCCAGGTCCTCAGCGTCGCTGAGCACCAGGTCCACGGTGTTGGTCTCGACGAATCCGACCTGCGGATCGTCGGGGCTCGCATACCGGAACAGCGTGAAGGCGGATGCCGCCGGTGTCCGCTCATAGATGTCGGCACCGAAGGGGAGTACCCGGATACTGATGTTCGGTCGTGTCGCGATCTTGACCAGATGGCGGAACTGGTCGGTCAGGATCGGTGGTGCGCAGGTCCGGCGATGAAGGACTCCCTCGTCCATGATCACCGAATACTTCGTTTCCTCGTTGTCCAGCAGCTTCTGGCGGGTGAGCCTGCCGTGGATCGCTGTCTGCAGCGCCGCCGGGTCGGCGAAGCTCGGGTAGTGCGACAGCCTGGCCCGGGTGTACTCCTCTGTCTGGAGGAGTCCGGGCACGAAGAGCAGAGTGATCTGCCGGATGTCGGTGGCGCCTGCTTCGATCTCGGCGATCTGGCGGTACCGCTCGAACATCGGCCCCACCATCGCCTTCCACCATCCGCGCTGGTTGGCGTCCCGGGCCATGGAGATCAGGATCTCCCGCTGCCCGCCGATCACCTCCAGCGCGTCGAGTATGTCCATGACTACGGACAGGTCCGGTCGGAGCTTGCCGTTCTCCAGCCTGCTGAGCTCCGAGGCCTGCCAGCCGACGAGTGCTGCCACGTTCGCGATGGTCAGTTGCTTGTCCCGGCGGAGCTTGCGTAACTCAGCCCCCAGCCTGCTCCGACGCACCATTGGGCTGTGCCCTACTGCCATTTCGGACCTCCTTGTCCCCGATCGGAGGGTTCAACGAGCGTGGTGTGGCTCACGTGTCGGGTGGTGGAAAAAGCCCATAGAATGCTGGGCACAACTGAATACCTCATCCAGAGGAGCCGAGGGAACGGCCCGTTGACGCTCCGGCAACCGCCACACGTGTGGGTTAGGTGCCAAATCCGGCCCGGATCGAAGATCGATTCCGGGAAAGATGGGAAGGAATCGCGCTATGGCGCTGTCTGCCACCAACTCTCCCGCCCGCTGTCTGGTCTGTCGTGCCTGCGGCCAGGAGTACCCGCTGATCGCTCAACACGCCTGTTTCGAGTGCTTCGGCCCGCTGGAGGTCGGTTACGACCAGGCGGCGTTGAACAAGGTCACCCGCGAGCAGATCGAGGCGGGCCCGCAGAACATCTGGCGGTACGCGCCGCTGCTCCCCGCCGGCCAGGACCCGGCCTCCCGGGTGACCCTCGACCCCGGTCTGACTCCGCTGATCAGGGCGGACAGGCTCGCGGCCGAGCTGGGCATGACCGGCACGCTGTGGGTGAAGGACGACTCGGCGAACCCGACGCACTCGTTCAAGGACCGGGTGGTGTCGGTGGCGTTGACGGCGGCGAAGGAGCTGGGTTTCACCCGTTTCGCGTGCGCGTCGACGGGTAACCTGGCCAACTCGGTGGCGGCGCACGCGGCCCGCGCCGGGGTGCCGAGCATCGTGTTCATCCCGTCCGACCTCGAGCAGGGCAAGATCATCACCACGGCCGTGTACGGCGGCGAGCTGGTCGCGATCGAGGGCTCCTACGACGACGTGAACCGGCTGTGCGGCGAGCTGACGGAGACCGACGCGTTCGAGGACACCGCGTTCGTCAACGTCAACGTCCGTCCTTACTACGCGGAGGGCTCCAAGACCCTCGGCTACGAGGTGGCCGAGCAGCTGGGCTGGCGGCTCCCGGCCCAGGTGGTCGCGCCGATGGCGTCGGGCGAGCTGCTGACGAAGATCGACAAGGCGTTCGAGGAGCTGGTCGAGATCGGACTGGTCGCCGAGAGTTCGTGGAAGGTGTTCGGCGCGCAGTCGAAGGGCTGCGACCCGATCGCGACGGCCCTGCGCGACGGCAAGGACGAGATCACCCCGGTGAAGCCGACCGGTATCGCCAAGTCGTTGAACATCGGGGACCCGGCCGCTGGCCCGTTCGCGCTGGAGTCGGTGCGCCGGACCGGGGGGTGGATGGACTCGGTGACCGACGACGAGATCCGCGACGGCATCGAGTTGTTGGCGCGGACCACCGGCGTGTTCGCGGAAACCGCCGGTGGCGTGACCGTGGCCGTGCTGAAGAAGCTCGTTGAGAGTGGCCGGCTGGACCCGACTGCTGAGACAGTGGTCTACAACACCGGCGAGGGACTGAAGACTTTGGACGCCGTGGCCGACCGGGTCGGACCGACGCACCGGGTGAAGCCTTCGTTGCGGGCCGCCCGCGAGGCTGGGTTGTTGTGACATAGGTCACATAAGTTACCCAGAGTAGTCGCGGCGCTGCGTAATGTGTGCTGGTGGGTTGGCGAGTCGCCCGGTGTCCCCGGGCGCGTCGTCGCGTACCGTGAGCTTAACGATCGATAACTATAACTTGGCTGCTTGACGGCCGGGTGGTAGAGGCAGAGTATTTTCTCTGCGGGAGGACGCCGTAACCACCATCGAAACCTGTTTCGATGATGTGCTCCGATCTCGATCGGTGCAGCGGTGCCGCAGCTTGGCGGTGCTGCTCAAGCGAGCGTTCTCCCGACCAACGTGGAGCGCCCCCGAGGATTCGGGGGCGGTTCCTTTTTGTCCTTGATCCACCTGGCTAAATCGGTCGCGGTCTCCGCGCCCGACGGTCAAGGTGGCAGGCATGGACATCATCGAGCTGGACACCTCCGACCGGACCCTGGTCGAGGAGCACTACGCGGCGCTGAACCAGATCCACCAGGACCAGACCCCGGACCTGCCGGACCGGTGCCGGGAACAGTGGGTCGACGCGATCGACGACCCGTGGCCGGGGACCGCCACCGAGAAGTGGATCGCGGTCGAGGACGGCCGGATCGTGGGCGGCCTCGTGGTCGACATGCCGACCCGGGACAACCTCGCCCTGGTGGAGGTCGAGATCTGGGTGTCGCGGGACCACCGCCGCCGGGGCATCGGCCGCGCCCTGCACGCCAAGGCCGTCGAGCGCGCCGGGGCGAACGGCCGGACCACCATGATCGGCGGCTGTCGGGGCGAGGGGCCTGGGCACGCGTTCGCCGAGGCGATGGGCGCGACGTGGGCGATGAACGAGGTGCGCCGCCGCTGGGAGGCCGGTACGGTGCCCGACGCAGCCCTCGACGCGCTGCTCGCCGAGTCGTGGAAACACGCCGAGGGCTACGAGCTGGTCACCTGGCGGGACGGCGTGCCGGACGGGCTGATCGCCGACGCGGTCTACCTCGAGGGCCGGATGCTGATCGACATGCCGATGGGCGACATCCCGGTCGAGCAGGAGGACGTCGACGTCGCCCTGCTCCGGGCCAAGGACGTGGCGCTCGAGGTGCGCAAGAGGCGGCGGTTCAACACCGGGGCGCTGCACGGGGGGCGGCTGGTCGCGTACACGACGATTGCCTTTGATCATGGGGTTGACTGGCATGGCTGGCAGTGGATGACGATCGCGGCTCCCGAGCACCGGGGCCACCGGCTGGGCACGATCGTGAAGCTGGCGAACCTGGCGTTCGTCCGGGCGGAGGTGCCGGGGCTGCGCGTCCTGGACACGTGGAACGCCGAGGAGAACCGGCACATGATCGCGATCAACGAGGCGGTGGGATTCCGGGCCAGGGAGTCGACGGTGGAGTACAAGCAGGAGTTGGCGTAATTCAGTCGCGGCGTCGGGTCGGGGCGGTCAGTCTGGCGGGTATGGATATCAACCAGATCGATGTGCGCGACGACGCGGCGGTGGCGGCCTGGCACCAGGTGCACGCGGCGGCCGCCGCCCACGACCGCGCGGAGTTCCCCGCCCCCACCCTCGAACGCGATACCGGTCGGCTCCGAAATCCGTGGCCCGGCGAGGCCAACGAGTTCTGGCTCGCGGTGGACGGCGGCGAGCCGGTCGGGTCGCTCCAGATCCACATGCCGACCCTCGACAACCTGGACAACATCGGGGTCGACTTCACGGTGCCGCCCGCGCACCGCCGCCGGGGTATCGGCCGCGCGCTCTACGGGAAGGCCGTCGAGCGCGCCCGGTTCCACCATCGCAAGAACCTCCAGACCGACGCGACACAGGCGTTGCCCGGTACCGAGGCGGACAGTCCGCACGGCCCCGGGATGGCGTTCGCGGCGAAGATGGGCTTCCGTCGGGTGCTCGACGAGGCGCACCGGCGTTGGGTGTCCGGCGTCGTCTCCGAGGAGGAGCTGGCCAGGCAGCTGGCCGAGGCGTGGACGCACGCCGAGGGCTACGAGCTGGTGACCTGGCGGGACCGGGTGCCGGAGCGGTACGCGGCGGACCTGGCCTACCTCGACAGCCGGGTCATGATGGAGTCCCCGATCGGCGACCTGGCGTTCGAGGAGGAGAAGATCGACGCCGACCGGGTCCGGGCCGGCGAGGAGGTCGCGCACGCCCGGGGGCACCTCCACTTCGCGGTCGGGCTGGTGCACCGGGAGTCGGACACGCTCGCGGCGTACTCGGCGCTGGCCAGCGACCAGGGCGACGAGTGGCACGCCTGGCAGCACAACACCATCGCGAGTTCCGCGCACCGGGGCCACCGGCTGGGCACGATCGTGAAGCTGGAGAACCTGGCCTTCTACCGGGCGACGTATCCGCAGCTCCGCGCGATCGACACCTCCAACGCCGCCGACAACGCCTACATGATCGTGATTAACGAGCGGATGGGGTTCCGTTGGGCGGATACCTGGGTGAACTGGCAACAGGAGTTGTAGAAGCCGCCTAATGTTCTTTTATGTGGGTGAAGATAGCTAGTGTGTTGGTTGGGGTGATTACGGTCGCCCCAACCCCTGCTTACGCGGTCGACGACCCTCCTTTCCAAGCCCGGGTGTACGCGACCCGCGAGGGCCTCGTCGGCAAGAACACGGCCAACGGCCACGTGATCACCTCCCGGGACCACTTCGTCTCCCTGCCGTCCCGCCGCGGGCTGTCGGCCAAGGGGAGCGGCGACCGCACGGTGCAGGTGTGCGCCGACGGCGGCCGGTGCGAGTACGCGCCGGTCTGGGACGTCGGGCCCTGGAACACCCACGACGACTACTGGGACCCCGACCGTCAGGAGTGGGGCGACCTGCCGCGCGGCGTGCCCCAGGCCCAGGCCGCATGGTACGACGACTACAACGGCAAGAAGGACGAGTTCGGCCGGACGGTCGACAACCCGGCGGGGCTCGACCTCGCCGACGGGACGTTCTGGGACGGACTGCAGCTCGACACCAACGCCTGGGTGACCGTGACGTTCCTGTGGAGCGGGGTGTCGCCGGGCGCAGGCCAGGCCCAGGGCCTGATCAACCTGCGCTCGGGGCCGGGCACGGACTACCGGGTGGTGGGCTACGCCGCCCCGTACGCGGTGCTGCCGGTCGAGTGCCAGACCCAGGGGGAGTGGATCAGCTCCACCGACCGGTGGGACAAGCTGTTCGGCGGCCAGTACGTCACGCACGCCTACGTCACCGACGAGGTCGAACCCCCGCCGTGCTGAGCCACGCATGACACGTTGGTGATCAGATTGCCGAATGTTGTCATAGCCGGTGCATGATGGTGGGCATGACTGCGGACCTCTTCGCCACACACAGCGACAAACTCGACGCCGCGCTCACCGCGATCCGGGAGCGGGGCTACTGGTCGGCCTACCCCGAATCGCCCAGCCCCCGGGTGTGGGGCGAGACGGCCGCCGCGGACGGCAAGGCTGCCTTCGAGGCGTACCACAACGGGGACTTTCCGCTCGAAGGCACCGAGCGGGTCGCGACGGAGACCAGCCCCTTCGGGGTTGACCTGGGTATTCGCTACCCGCACCTCGACGTCGACACCCTGATCTCCCGGGGCCAGGAGGCGCTGCCCGCGTGGCGCGCCGCCACCCCGCAGGCCCGGGCCGGCGTCACCCTGGAGATCCTCGACCGGCTCGCGAAGAACACGTTCGAGCTGGCCAACGCCGTGCAGTTCACCACGGGCCAGGCGTTCGTGATGGCGTTCCAGGCCGGCACGGCGCACGCGTTCGACCGGGCGCTGGAGGCCGTCGCCTACGCGTACGCCGAGATGACCCGGCACCCGGCCACCGCCGAGTGGGAGAAGCCGGCCGGCAAGGGTGACCCGCTGCGGATGACGAAGACCTTCCACGTGGTACCGCGTGGGCTGGCCCTCGTCGTCGGCTGCAACACCTTCCCGACGTGGAACTCCTACCCGGGCCTGTTCGCCTCCCTGGTCACCGGCAACCCGGTGATCGTCAAGCCGCACCCGCGCGCCATCGCCCCGCTGGCGATCACGGTCCGGGTCGCGCGCGAGGTGCTGGCCGAGGCCGGGTTCGACCCGAACCTGGTCCAGCTGGCCCCCGAGGCCCCGGGCGAGAAGCTGGCCTCCGTGCTGGCCACCCGGCCCGAGGTGAAGATCGTGGACTTCACCGGCTCGACGGAGTACGGCGACTGGCTGGAGGCGAACGCCACCCAGGCCGTCGTGTACACCGAGAAGGCCGGTGTCAACACGATCATCATCGACTCGACCGACGACTTCGCCGGGATGTGCCGCAACATCGCGTTCACGCTGTCGCTGTACTCGGGGCAGATGTGCACCACCTCGCAGAACATCTACATCCCGCGCGACGGCATCTCCACCCCGGACGGCGTGAAGACCTTCGACGAGGTCGCCGCCGGGATCGCGGGCGCCACGGCCAAGCTGACCGGTGACCCGGCCCGGGCCGTGGAGCTGATCGGCGCGATCGTCAACGACGGCGTCATCGGCCGGCTCGACCTGGCCCGCAAGGTCGGCGAGGTCGTGCTCGACTCCGTCGCGCACACCCACCCGGACTTCCCGGACGCCGTGGTCCGCACCCCGCTGATCGTCAAGCTGGACGCGGCCGACGAGGACACCTACGGCACCGAGTGGTTCGGCCCGATCTCGTTCCTGATCGCCACCGGCGGCACGACGGAGAGCGTGGACCTGTTCGCGAAGACCGTCGAGGCCAAGGGCGCGCTCACCGCCGGGGTCTACTCCACCGACGAGGACGTGCTCCGGGTCGTCGAGGAGGCGTCGATCGAGGTCGGCGTGCACCTGTCGATCAACCTGACCGGCGGCGTGTTCGTCAACCAGTCCGCGGCCTACTCGGACTTCCACGCCAGCGGCGCGAACCGGGCGGCCAACTCGGCCCTGACCGACGGGGCCTACGTGTCCAACCGGTTCCGGATCGTGCAGTCCCGCCGGCACAGCTGACAGTTCCGATCGTCGGGCGGGTACCTCACGGGGTGCCCGCCCGCCGTGTCTCCACCGCTCGGCGCGGTCGCGGCCAACGAGCACCCGCCCGCGGCCGTCCAGCGCCAGCCGAACCGCACCCGCCGCGGCCGTCGTGCGGGCCGGGGCTATCGCCAGCCGAGCCGTGCCCGCAGCTGGTACGCCCGGCCGCGGACCAGCAGCCCCACCAGGTGCCGGCGCTGCGGCTCCTGGTAGATCACGAAGTCCGGGTGCCGGAACACGCCCCGCTTGCCGGTGATCGCCGCCGCGGCGTCCCGCAGCGCCGCCACCTGCCCGAGCGTCATCGCCAGAGCGCGCTCCCGTGGCTGGTAGCCGGCCCCGATCGGGTAGAGCCGGCCCCGTCGGGTGGTCAGCTCGACGTGGCAGCCGAGCACGTGGGTCACGGTGCGGTGTTCGGCGAAGGCGAGCAGCCGGTCGAGGCTGGCCCGGAACCCGGCCGGGTCGAAGACGAACACCCGGCCGGGGAGCACCGTGTCGCCGGTGAGCAGGATGCCGGTCCAGGGGTCGTACACCGTGATCGACGCCTCGTGGTGGCCCGGCGTGCCGAGGATCTCGAGCACCCGGCCGCCCAGGTCCAGGGTCGCCGTCCCGTTCGGCCACTCCTCGAAGCCGAAGAAGGCGCGGACGGCCTCGGCGTCCCGGGGCACCACGGTGGTGTCGGGCCGGTCGGCGAACTGCGGGTCGGCGGCCACGTGGTCGTGGTGGCCGTGGGTGTGCGCGACGACCAGCTGGTAGCCGGCGCGGGGGTGGCGCTCCAACCACTCGGCTACCAGGCGGTCGACCGTGGCGCGGAGCGGGAAGGCCGCCGGGTCCTCGGTCGCGCCGGTGTCGAGCAGCAGGGCGCGCTCCTCGCCGAACAGCAGGTAGAGGAACGGCGCCTCGTAGTTGACCGCCTTGCCCTGCCGGAGGATGACGGTGTGCTCCGCGTAGTGGTGGGCCTGGAGCGGCGGCTCGCCCGGCGCGCCGTGGATCCACCGGACGTCCAGGTCGCCCGGGACGGGGCGCGGGCCACGGACGTCGAGGTCGCCAGCGACGGGGCGCGGGTCGCGGAGGTCGATCAGGGACTCAGTCTTCGCGGACATGTTCGGTTTCCTCTCGAGTCTGGTCGGGCAGCGGGGTCGCGGCCATGAAGTAGCGGACGTGGCGGGCGGACGGGGGCGGGTCCCGCCGCAGGTAGGGCTCGAGCAGGGTCATCCACTGCTCCTTGAGGTCGCCGACCTCCTCGGCGGTCAGGACGGCGATCGCTGCCATCATGCCGGCCGCCTCCTGCCAGTCGGCGGGTTCGGTGTCCCGCCGTTCCAGGTGGTCGAGGATGGCCCGGGTCTCGCGTTCGATGACGAGCCGCTCGACCTCCTGGCGGACCACGGCGTCCGCGCCGGTGCCGATCCGCAGGGTCGGGCGTTGGGCGGCCACCCGCCACTGGCGCTCCCGGCGGTCCTGGCCGTGCCCGGCGTCCTCGACGAAGCCGAAGCGGGCGAGCTGCCGGAGGTGGAAGGAGCAGTTGGCCTGCGGGACGCCCAGCACCCGGGCGCAGTGCGCCGCGGTCGCCGGGCCGCTGGCTCCCAGCAGCTCCAGCAGGTCGAGGCGCAGCGGGTGCGCCAGCGCCTTGATCGCCCGGGGGTCTCGGATCTCCATATCCCAAAGAATACTTTGGCATCTGGAGATGTCAAGGACTTCTTTGGCTTCTGCCGGACCCGGGTACAGCGCGGCCAGGGGTAGTGCCGTCTTGACGGTACTTCGCTGTGCGCAGTACTCTCCGATGCGTGGATACCACCCAGCTTCTCAAAGGAGTGCTCGACCTGGCCGTCCTCGCGGTGCTCCGCGAAGAGGACGGCTACGGGTACGACATCCTCCGCAGACTGCGGGCGTCCGGGCTGGACGAGGTCGGCGACGCCTCCGTCTACGGCACCCTGCGCCGGCTGTTCACCGCCGGCTACCTGACCACGTACGTGGTCCCCTCCGAGGAGGGCCCGCACCGCAAGTACTACGCGCTCAACCCCGCCGGCCGCACCCAGCTCACGGACGCGAGCACGGTGTGGCGCGGGTTCGCCACAACCATGAACAGCCTGCTCGACGGGAGGGCGGCCGCGTGATGACCACGACGAACCAGAGTGAGGCGTATCTGGCGGGGGTGCGCTCGGCGCTGGCCGACCTGCCGTCGGAGGTCCGCGACGAGCTGATGGAGGACCTCCCGGCGCACCTGGCCGACATCGAGGCCGAGCACAGCGGGACGCTGGCCGAGCGGCTGGGCGGCCCGGCGGAGTACGCGGCGGAGTTGCGCGCGGCGGCCGGGCTCGAACCGGCCCCGAAGTCCACCTCCACCCCGGACTGGCAGCGGGTCGTCGCCTTCGGCCGACGGATGGACGTGCGGCTGGGGCGGGTGGTCGGGTACCCCCGAATGGTGGATCTTCTGGTCGCCCTGCGGCCCGCCTGGTGGGTCTTCCGGGGCTGGATCGTCGCGTGCTGGGTGATGCTGGTGGTGTCCGGGCGCTCCACCGGTCTGCTGCCGTTCACCGACAACCACCCCTTGGTGGCGGTGGTCGTGCTGGTCGGGTGCGTCGCGTTCTCGATCTGGCTCGGCCGGCGGACCCGGTCGGTGACCGGCTGGTTCCGGTGGCTGCTGATCCTGGGCACCGTGCCGCTCGCGTTCACCGGACTGGTCTTCGTCATCCAGGGCAGCGAGGGCGACCGGGGAGTCAGCGTCTACGACCGGTGGCAGGGCGTGAACGACGTGGTCGCCTACGACGCCGACGGCAACCCGCTGAAGGACGTCCGGCTCTACGACCAGAACGGCGACGTCATCCAGCTCGGCCACCCGTGGAGCTGTGGTAACCGCCCGCCGACGTACGGCGAGCCGACGCAGTGGGTCTACCCGCTGTGCCCGTCGGACCACAACGGTCCCGGCCCGATCAGGCGCCCACAGCGGACCCCGGGGGCCGGACCCTCGGCGAGCCCGACCGCCGTCCCGACTCCGGCCGCCAGCCCGACCCCGGCCGCGAGCCCCAGCCCGTCGGCGGTGCCCTGACTCCACCGGTGCGCGGGGTCGGTCAGGAACGGCGCGCGCCCGCTGCTGGCGATGATCCGGGCGTGCGCCCCGTGACCCTAGCGGGCATGCCCGCCCGGACCATCCGCCACGGCGGCGCAGGGCAGCGGCAGGGCCATGAAGACCTTCGACCACGTGCTCAGCGGGGTGAAGCCGGGCCCGCGACCGGTCTCGACAAACCCCATCTTCTGGTACGCGCGCTGCGCCGCCGCACTCGTCACGTCCAGCCGGAGCTCGGGGCGTCCACACGCGACGGACCAGTGCGCGAGCGCGCCGATGATCCCGCCGAGCAGCCCCCTGCCCCGGTGCGCGGGCTGGATGTAGACGCCGATGACGTAGGTGTGGTCGTCCCGGGCCAGCCCGATCGACGACCCGACGATCCGGCCGTCGACCTCCGCCACGAACTGGACCTGCTCGACCCCTGCCGCCCCGCGCGCGGTCGCCTCGACCCATGTCTCGTTGGGCCTGGACAGCGCCTCGTCCAGCTTCGTCGCGAACGCCAGCGGCGCGTCGGCCAGGGCCTCGATCCTCAGGGCCCGCAGGTGCGCGGTGTCGGCCATCGTCGCGCGTCGGATGATCACAGCAGGGTCTCCAGATAGCGCTCGATTGCTGGCAGGCTCTCGTCCTCGGCGTCGACCATGTCGAGCACGGCCCGGATGTCCCAGTAAGGGTTGTGTTCGGGAGCGAACCGCAGCACGGTGTCGGCGGCCCACTGACCGTAGGCGTGGACCAGGTTGATCCGGAGGTGCGCGAGGTCCACCCCTGCCGGTCCGTGTGCGGCCGTGGTCCAGTCGATGATGCCCGTCAGCCGGCCGTCCTGCCACAGAGTGTTACCGGGGTGGTAGTCGCGGTGGATGAACACGTCCGGTGTCGGGGCCGGCCGGGCGGCGGCCACGGCGAAGGCCCGGTCCCACGCCGGGTGGTCCGACGGCGGCTCCCAGTCGGTCAGGTCCGCGTACGGCGCGTACGGGCCGACGGCGGGCACCGGCAGCGTGTGCAACACCTCGGCGGCCTCGACGAGCTGGCGGAGCATGCCGGCGGTCAACGGCTCGGCCTCCGGGGACGCGTGGGTGGCGCTCGACAGGATCGTGCCTGGCAGCCGGGTCATCAGCAGCGCCGGGAACTCCCCGTGCCGGCCGTGGGCGTCCACCGCCACGACCTCGGGCACCGGCAGGCCGCTGCCGGCGAGCGCCGCGAGGGCCGCCACCTCGTTCTCCGGGCTGTGGTCGGGGTCGGTCTCCCGCCAGTCGGGACGGCTCCACAGCCGCAGCACGTACTCCCGGCCGTCGGACGTCGTCACGCCGGTGACGGACTGTGCGATCCCACCGGCGAGCGGCACGATCGTCGATACATCGGCATTGATGACTTTCCGTAGCCATTCGCGAGTGGCGTCGGACGGCGGTGGATGTGCGCGCATAAGAAACAGAATGTAGCCGCGATTGTCCACAGTCGCAGCGATATTTCTACTGTCCGGTTTGTATTAGTGCGTTGGTTGATCGGCTCGTGTAGCGTGCGTTCATCGAGCTCCGGGAATGGCTTGGTGTCGGCGTTCGCGGTGTGCGGCGTCGGGGTGTTTGGCAGAAGGAAGTGCAGCGTGGCTGAGGGCACTGTCAAGTGGTTCAACAGCGAAAAGGGCTACGGCTTCATCGCCGTGGACGGCGGGCAGGATGTTTTTGTCCACTTTTCGTCGATCCAGATGGATGGGTACAAGTCGCTGGACGATGGCCAGCGGGTCGAGTTCGAAATCGGTCAGGGCCAGAAGGGTCCGCAGGCGGAGAACGTCCGACTGGCAGGCTGATTCGTTCTCGCCGGACAGCGTCGAGACGAGGTGGACTACCCATAGACTCAACCTATGGGTAGTCGTCTCGGGCTCGCGGACCTCGTCTCCCTCGGCCTGTTCGTCGACGCCGTCACCACCGGCAGCATCTCCGCCGCCGCCCGCGCGCACCAGATCACCCAGCCGTCCGCCAGCGAGGCGCTCCGCCGGCTCGAGCGCCGGGTCGGGGTCGAACTCCTGATCCGTACACCGCGCGGCTGCCGGCCCACCTCGGAGGGCGCCCGGCTCGCCGACCTGGCCCGGGACCTGCTCTCCGCCGCCGACCGGTTCGCCGGCGAGGCCGAGGCGCTGCGGGCCGGGGCCCAAGGCCGGATCAGGGTGGCCGCCAGCTACACCAACGCCGAGTACGTGCTGCCGGCCCGGATCGCCGCGGCCGGGGACATCACGGTGTCCCTGACCGTCGCCAACTCCGACGAGGTCACGGCCCTCGTGCGGTCCGGGGCCGTCGACGTCGGGTTCGTCGAGGGGCCCATCCCGACCGCCGGGCTGACCACCCGGCTGTTCGACCGCGACGAGCTGGTCGTGCTCGTCGCACCCGACCACCCGTGGGCCCGGCTCGACGGGCCGCTGCCGCTGGAGACCCTCGTCGCCACCCGGTTGCTGCTGCGCGAGTCCGAGTCCGGCACCCGGCGGACCTACGAGGCGGCGGCAGCGGCGGCCGGGCACCTGATCGCCGAGCCGTTCGGGGTGATGACGTCCACCGAGGCGCTCAAGGCCGCGGTGCGGGCCGGGCTGGGCGCGACCATTCTCAGCCGGTTGGCGGTGGCGGGGGAGCTCGCGGCGGGGACGCTGGTCCTCGTACCCGTGAAAGGGCTTTCTCTGGCCAGGGAACTACGCGCCATTCGGCTCGCCGGATCGCGCGACAGGGCGGTCACGGCATTCGTTCAGGCTGTTTCCCGGAAAAACTTATCGTAGTCATGCTAAGCAATGTTCAACTACCCAATAGGGGGCGAACATGGCGAGTTATGGCTATCAGGCCGTCGGCCAACCGACCGACGATCCGCTCGTGCCCGACCCCGCAGCCGGATTCGGCGGCTGGTACGACCGGGTGGTCGGCGTCATCCGGCGCAGTTGGAAGTCGCTCCTGACCATCGCGGCGGTCACCATCGCCGCCCCGACCGTCGTGCTCAGCGTCCTCGGCAGCGCCTCCTACACCCAGCCCATGGGCGACGCCACCTACGACAGCGCGAACTTCCACCCCTGGGCGGCCCTGCTGTCGTTCGTGGTGTGGATCGTCTCCGCCTACCTCGGTTCGCTCGGCGCGGCGGCCGGCGTGTGGGCGATCACCCAGGAGGCCTCCGGCCGGCCTGTCACCCTCGGCGCGGCGCTCCGGTTCGGCCGCACCCGCGCCCTGCCCGTCTGGGGCTGGCAGATCCTCACCTCGATCCTGATCGTGCTCGGCCTGTGCCTGTGCCTCGTCGGCTCGATCTACTTCGCCGTCGCGTGCGCGCTGGTCACCCCGGTTGTCGTCTACGAGCGGAGCCCCGGGATCCCGCGCTCCTTCAAGCTCACCCACGCCCGGTTCGGCCACACGCTGTCGCGACTGGTACCCCTCGCGCTCGTGGTCCTCGCGCTCTCCTGCTGCCTGGGCGCCCCGGGCAGCCTGTCCTCCTCGATCAGCGGGGACGCGTTCCGGTTCGTCGCCGAGGTCGGCAGCGGGCTCTGGTCGGCCGTCGTGGCGCTGCCGATCTTCGTCCTGGTGCTGGCCGGGACCGTTGTGACGTACGCCGACCTGCGCTCCCGGGAGACGCCGCTGAGCACGGATCAGCTCCTGAGAGAGGCCGTATAGGTTGCACTCACGGCTGGAGAGTGCTAAACGTTGACCTGGCACTCGTGCACTGCGAGTGCCAGGTCGAGAAGGTGAGGCCCTCCGTAGGGCCGTCCGTCGCGGGCACTGACTCGACTCGGACCTTGCGTACATCAAGCCCTTACCCGGGCAGGACGCAGCAGCGGAGGACACGCCACCATGGCTAAGTTGATCGCGTTCGACGAGGAGGCGCGCCGCGGCCTTGAGCGGGGCATGAACATCCTCGCCGACGCCGTGAAGGTGACGCTCGGCCCGAAGGGCCGCAACGTCGTGCTCGAGAAGAAGTGGGGCGCCCCCACCATCACCAACGATGGTGTGAGCATCGCCAAGGAGATCGAGCTCGAGGACCCGTACGAGAAGATCGGTGCGGAGCTCGTCAAGGAGGTCGCCAAGAAGACGGACGACGTCGCTGGCGACGGCACCACCACCGCCACCGTGCTGGCCCAGGCGCTCGTCCGCGAGGGCCTGCGCAACGTGGCCGCCGGCGCGAACCCGATCGCCCTCAAGCGGGGCATCGAGGCCGCCGTGGCCGCCGTCTCCGAGGAGCTGACCAAGCTCGCGAAGGACGTCGAGACCAAGGAGCAGATCGCCTCCACCGCCTCCATCTCGGCCGGTGACAGCACCGTCGGCCAGATCATCGCCGAGGCGATGGACAAGGTCGGCAAGGAAGGCGTCATCACCGTCGAGGAGAGCAACACCTTCGGCCTCGAGCTCGAGCTCACCGAGGGCATGCGCTTCGACAAGGGCTACATCTCGCCCTACTTCGTCACGGACGCGGAGCGGATGGAGTCGGTTCTCGACGACCCGTACATCCTCATCGCGAACCAGAAGGTCTCGGCTGTCAAGGACATGCTGCCGATCCTCGAGAAGGTCATGCAGTCCGGCAAGCCGCTGCTGATCATCGCCGAGGACCTCGAGGGCGAGGCCCTGGCCACCCTGGTCGTCAACAAGATCCGTGGCACCTTCAAGTCCGTCGCCGTCAAGGCCCCGGGCTTCGGTGACCGCCGCAAGGCCATGCTGGGCGACATCGCCATCCTCACCGGTGGCCAGGTCATCAGCGAGGAGGTCGGCCTCAAGCTCGACGGTGTCGGCCTGGAGCTGCTCGGTCGCGCCCGCAAGGTCGTCGTCACCAAGGACGAGACCACGATCGTCGACGGCGTCGGCGAGGCGGACGAGATCCAGGGTCGGGTCAACCAGATCCGCGCCGAGATCGAGAAGTCGGACTCCGACTACGACCGTGAGAAGCTGCAGGAGCGCCTGGCGAAGCTCGCCGGCGGTGTCGCGGTCATCAAGGTCGGCGCGGCCACCGAGGTCGAGCTCAAGGAGCGCAAGCACCGCATCGAGGACGCCGTTCGCAACGCGAAGGCTGCCGTCGAGGAGGGCATCGTCCCCGGTGGTGGCGTGGCGCTCGTCCAGGCCGGCGCGACAGCGTTCGACAAGCTCGAGCTGGTCGGTGACGAGGCCACTGGCGTCAACATCGTCCGCGTGTCGCTCGAGGCCCCGCTGCGGCAGATCGCCGTCAACGCCGGTCTCGAGGGTGGCGTCATCGTCGAGAAGGTGCGCAACCTGACCCCGGGCTGGGGCCTGAACGCGGCCAACGGCGAGTACGTCGACATGCTGGCCGAGGGCATCATCGACCCGGCCAAGGTGACGCGTTCCGCGCTGCAGAACGCCGCGTCGATCGCCGCGCTGTTCCTCACCACGGAGGCCGTCGTGGCCGACAAGCCGGAGAAGGCGGCCGCTCCGGCCGGCCCCGGTGGCGGGGACATGGACTTCTAAGTCCTGATCTTCCTCGGGAAAGGGCGGGCCTTCGGGCTCGCCCTTTTCCATCTCCGCACCCTATGTAGACCGAAGGCATAGACCCTATGTAGAGTTCTGGGGGTGACGGATGACGTGCGACTCACGGTCCCGGTGGCCAAGGTGCTCGCCGCGTTCCTGGCCGATGTCGAGGTCGAGCGCTACGGGCTCGACCTCATGCACCAGACCGGCCTGGCCAGCGGCAGCCTCTACCCGATCCTGACCCGGCTTGTCGGCGCCGGCTGGCTGGAGACCCAGTGGGAGGACGTCGACCCGGTGGCGGCCGGTCGACCGGCCCGGCGCTACTACAGCCTCACCGCCGAGGGCGTGTCGAGATCCCAGGCGGCGTTGCGCGCCCTGCGGCAGGACACCAGCCCGGTACCCGTGGTGCGGCCGGCATGGTGACCCGGCTGTCGCACTGGCTGCTCCGGATCGCCGTGCGCCGCTGGCCCGGGCGGCTGCGGGCGGAGGTCGCCCGCGAGTGGGACGCGGAGCTGAGTGCGATCGACCGCGGCTGGCGGCGGCTGACCTTCTCGGCGAGCCTGGCCTGCGCCCGGCCGCCGCACCGTGCCAGCCTTCCGCTCCGGAGTCTGTGGCGGCCCGGACTGACCATGCTGCTCGCCCCGCTGGGCGGGTTGCTCGGCGAGATGTGCGTCTACCTGGTGCTGTTCCTCCGGGACGCGCTGCAGGCGTCCGCGCTGGTGGACAACATCGTGCTCTACGCGGCGCTCCTGGGCCTCGCGACGGTCGCCGCGCTGGTCGGCCACTGGATCGGCGCCGAGCAGCGCACCTCGGCGGGTACCAGGCTCGTCGCGCTCGTGGTGCTGGCGGCGGCCACGGCCACCCTGCTCGGCGGCATCGACGCCCTGAACTCGAGGGATCCGGGCCGCCAGGCCAGGGTTCTGGTGGCGATCGGGTGCTGGGCGGTGGGTCTGGCTGCCACGTCCACGGCGGTGTCCCGGCTGACCGGGCGGGCGCGTGCGCTGGTCGTGCGGGGCGTCGCGCTGCTCGGTGGGCTCCTGTCGCTGTATCTGGCGATCGGCGCCCAGGTCGTCCAGCTGTACGGCGCGCAGACCCCGTGGTCCCTGGCGCCGTGGTGGCTGCCGGGCGCGCTGTTCGGGTCCGATCTCGGCCCCGAGGCGTACCCCTGGCTCGACTGGGGCAACTCCGGCGCGTATTTCGATCGAATGTCCTATGTCATGCCGTTCGCCACCGTTTTCGCCCTGGCCTACCTGCTCTCCGCCGCCCGTCGGGAGGCGGGCGAGGCTGCGGCGGGCGGCTCGGTCGCCTGAGTTCGAGTCCGATATGGACAGTGTTCGGGTACGGTGCCGGTGGCCCCGGTAGCACAGACACCTCGGGTAATTTGAAACAATCCTGTTCATGACGCGCGCCCTGCTGGAGATCATCGCCCTGGACGCCCTCGACGCGTCCGCCGCCGAGGCCGGCGGCGCCGACCGCCTGGAACTCGTCTCGGACATGCGCGCCGACGGCCTTACCCCGACCGTCGAGACGGTCGCGGCCGTCCGGGCCGCCACCAGTCTCCCGTTGCGGGTGATGCTCCGGTCCCGGGCCGGGTTCCAGACCGACGAGCGGGACCTCGACGAGCTGACCGCCGTCGCAGGCCAGCTGATCGACGCCGGCGCCGACGGATTCGTGCTGGGCTTCCTGACGGGTACCGGGGAGATCGACGCCCCGGCCACCACGCGGCTGGCCGGGGCGCTGCGAGGTCGACCGTGGACCTTCCACCGGGCCATCGACCACGCGGTCGGCCCCGACGCATGGGAGGTCGTGTGCGCCCTGCCAGGGCTGGACGCGGTGCTCACCGCGGGATCGCCCGACGGGCTCGGCGTCGGGCTCGACACGTTGCTCGCCCGGGACCCGGCCCTGATCCTCGCCGGGGGCGGGCTCACGGCGGCGCACGTGCCGGTGCTGCGGGACCGGGGGGTGCGGGCGTTCCATGTCGGGAGCGCGGCCCGGGGCGATGGTGGCTGGGAGGCCGCGGTGAGCGCGGAGCGGGTCGCGGAGTGGCGCGCGGTGGTCTCGGGCTGAGCCGACGGCCCGAGCAGGGCATGCGGTGATCACCGGCTTTGTAGGATGCGCCGCATGAGGATCATCGACGGGCACAACGACCTGGCCTGGCAGCTGCGCGTCCGGTACGGCTACGACCTGGACCGCTGCGACCTCGCAACCGACCAGACCGCCACCGGCCTGCAGACCGACCTGCCCAGGCTGCGGGCCGGCGGGGTCGCGGCCCAGTTCTGGTCCGTCTGGGTCGACCAGGAGCTGCCCGACCCGGTGACCGCCACGTTGGAGCAGGTCGACGCCGTGCACGACCTGGTCCGGCGCCACGGGGACCTGGAGTTCGCCGCCACCGCCGCCGACGTCGAGCGGGCCTGGGAACGCGGCCGGGTCGCGTCGCTGCTCGGGGCGGAGGGCGGGCACCAGATCGACTCCTCGCTGGGCGTGCTGCGGATGCTGCACCGGCTGGGGGTGCGGTACCTGACGCTGACGCACATCAAGAACATCCCGTGGGCGGACAGTGCGACGGACGAGCCGGTGGTCGGCGGGCTGACCGACTTCGGGCACGACGTGGTGCGCGAGCTGAACCGGCTGCGGATGATGGTGGACCTCTCGCACGTCGCGCCGAGCACGATGCACGCGGCCCTGGACACGTCGAACGCCCCGGCGTTCTTCTCACACTCCTCGGCGCGCGGGCTGTGCGACCATCCGCGCAACGTGCCCGACGACGTCCTGGGCCGGGTGCGCGACACCGAGGGGCTCGTGATGGTGACGTTCGTGCCGTGGTTCCTGACCGAGGAGTGTCGGGCCTGGGCGGACGAGAAGGACAAACAGGAGGATGCCGAGGCCTGGTTGGCGGCCAACCCGCTGCCCCCGGTGGGGGTGTCCGACGTCGCCGACCACGTGGAGTACGTCCGGGACGTCGCTGGGGTCGCGCACGTCGGCCTGGGCGGCGACTACGACGGGGTCGAGGCGCTGCCGTCGGGGTTGGAGGATGTCGCCGGCTATCCGCGGCTGCTCGACGAGCTGCGTCGGCGGCGCTGGTCGGAGGCGGACCTGGCGGCGTTGGCGCACGGCAATGCGCTGCGGGTGATGCGAGCAAGCCTATAGATTTGCGACATGACCGAAATCTCGGAAGTCGGCCAGCGGCACGGCGCGGTGCTCTTCGTGTCCGGATCGGCCGCGATCGGCGGCTTCCTGTTCGGCTACGACACCGCGGTCATCAACGGCACGGTCGACGCGGTCAAGGCCGACTTCGGACTGTCCTCAGCGGTGCTCGGCTTCGTGGTCTCCTCGGCGCTGCTCGGCTGCGCCGTGGGGGCCTGGTTCGCCGGGCCGCTGGCCGACCGGTGGGGCCGGCTGCGGGTCATGCTGCTCGCCGCGATCCTGTTCGGGATCAGCGCGCTCGGGTCGGCGCTGTCGTTCGGGCCGGTCAGCCTGACCGGGTGGCGGCTGGTGGGCGGGTTCGCGGTGGGGGCCGCGTCGGTGATCGCACCGGCGTACATCGCGGAGATCTCGCCCGCCGACATCCGGGGCCGGCTCGGTTCCCTGCAACAGCTCGCCATCGTGTCCGGCATCTTCGCCTCGCTGCTCATCGACTACCTGCTGGCCCGCTCGGCCGGTGGGGCCGGCGAGTCGGTGCCGTGGGGCGGAGCGGCGTGGCGGTGGATGTTCGCCTCGGCGATGCTCCCGGCCCTCGTCTACGGGGTGCTGGCCCTCCAGATCCCCGAGTCGCCCCGGTACCTGGTGAAGGTGAAGAAGCTCGACCGGGCGCGCGACGTGCTGCGGCGCTTCGTCGGCGGGGACGTCGACGGCCGGATGAGCGAGATCGTCCGGTCCCTGGCCGGCGGCGACCAGGCCGTCAACCTGCGCGACCTGCGCGGGCCGGTGCTCGGCCTGCGCGGCATCGTCTGGGTGGGGATCCTGCTGTCGGTGTTCCAGCAGTTCGTCGGCATCAACGTGATCTTCTACTACTCCACGACGCTCTGGCAGGCCGTCGGGTTCGCCGAGTCCGACGCGATGCTCACCTCCGTGATCACGTCCGTCACCAATATCGTCACCACCCTGGTCGCGATCTCGCTGATCGACCGGGTCGGCCGCCGCCCGCTGCTGATCGTCGGGGCGGCCGGCATGGTGCTGTCGCTGGGCGCGATGGCGTGGGCGTTCTCCACGGCCAGCGGATCGGGGACCGACCTGGTGCTCGGGGCTGCCGAGGGGAAGGTCGCGCTGGTGGCCGCCAACGTGTACGTCTTCGCGTTCGGGATGAGCTGGGGCCCCGTGGTGTGGGTGCTGCTCGGTGAGATGTTCAACAACCGGATCCGGGCCACGGCGTTGGCCGTGGCCGCCGCCGCGCAGTGGATCGCCAACTGGATCATCACGGTGACGTTCCCGCCGCTGGCGAGCGTGGGGCTGACCCTGGCGTACGGGCTGTACACGATGTTCGCGTTCCTGGCCCTGATCTTCGTGCTCCGGTTCGTCAGGGAGACGAAGGGGCGGGAACTGGAGGACATGTAGCCGCCGGCTCATAGGGTTCTCACAGGAAGTTGTCAGGGCGGGCATAGGTCGTGATGGTGGGGTACCCACCATGAGAAGACTGCTGCTCGCCGGGCTCGTGGTGCTCGCACTGGCCGGGTGCGGTGGGCCGGCGCCCGCGCAGTCCGCGCCGAAGGACGCCGGGGCGCCCAGTTGCCAGCGGCCCACCGACAGGCCCACCGACCGGCCGGGCGGCTGGCCGAGCGGCAGGCCCACCGACCGGCCCTTCGGGTACCCGTCAGGTCGGCCTTCCGGTTTTCCCACCGACCGTGGCAACCGCCCCTCCGGCTTCCCCAGCGACCGGCCGACCGCCCGGCCCACCGACGGCCGCTCGGGCGGCCCTGGCGGCATGCGCGGCTGCTTCAGCCCGAGGCCCCGGCGCAGCGAAGCGCCCGGCCAGCCCACTCCCGAAGCCACCCCCTGATCGTTGAGGACCTCCATGCGCAATCCCAGGCGACGTCGCCTCGTCATCATCAACAGCGCCCTCGCCCTCCTGATCGTGGCCGGCGGCATCGGCGCCTACCTCGCCCTGCGCTCGCCGGCGAAGGCCGAGTCGAAGGCCGGCGTCCGCACGGTCGCGGTCGCGAAGGGCAACGTCAGCGCGACGATCTCCGCGAGCGGCACCGTGACGGCGGCGAAGATCCTGAACGTGGACTTCACGGCCGCCGGCAAGATCAGCGACGTGAAGGTCAAAGCCGGCCAGGTGGTGAAGGCCGGCGACGTGCTGGCCACCCTGGACACCAAGGTGCTGGAGCAGAACTCCAACGCCGCCTGGGCGGCCGTCACCTCCGCGAAGGCGGATCTCACCGCCGCGCAGACCGCCACGAAGGTCGACGCCTCCCAGGTCGCCCGTGCCCAGTCCTCGCTGGTCTCCGCGCAGGCCAAGGCCGAGCAGGCCGACGACGCGCTGGACAGCTCGACCCTGAAGGCGCCCTCGGCGGGCACGCTGCTGGCCGTCAACGCCGAGGTCGGCGGTTCGAGCAGCGGCGGCGGGACAAAGACGGCTTCGACGGGTACGAACGCCGGCACCCCGCTCTTCCAGCTCACCGACCTGACGAATCTCCAGGTCCGGGCCGTGTTCACGGAGGCGGACAGTCTCAAGGTCCAGGTGGGCCAGGCCGTGACCGTCGCACTGAACGCCGCCCCCGGCAAGCCGGCCCCCGGCAAGGTCGCCGTCGTCGACCCGACCCCGACCACCCAGAACAGCGTCGTCACCTACGGGGTGACCGTGACGTTCGACCAGCTGCCGGCGGAGGTGCGGCTCGGGCAGTCGGCCTCGATCACCGTGGTCACCGGCGCGAAGGAGGGCGTGCTGGTCGTCCCGACGAGCGCGGTGCGCGGCTCGGGCAACCGGGCGAGCGTGACCGTGGTCGACGCGGCCGGGGCCCAGTCGGCCAAGCCGGTGCAGCTCGGGTTGCAGGGCGACCTGTACACGGAGGTCACCGGGGGCCTGGCCGAGGGCGAGAGGATCGTGCTCGCGACGACCGGCGGGGCCAACCCGCAGCCGACCACCCAGCGTGGCACCGGTCGGACCCGATGAGACCGGTCATCGAGGTCCGCGACCTCACCAAGGTGTACGGATCCGGGGAGGCGGCCGTGCACGCCCTCCGCGGCGTCTCCCTGACCGTGGATCCCGGCGACTACGTGGCCATCATGGGCTCCTCCGGCTCGGGCAAGTCCACCCTGATGCACGTCCTGGGCTGCCTGGACACCCCGACCTCCGGCAGCTACCACCTCGACGGGATCGACGTCGCCGAACTCGACGACGACAGCCAGGCCCTGGTCCGCAACCGCCGGATCGGCTTCGTGTTCCAGGCGTTCAACCTGATCCCGAGGACCTCGGCGCTGGCCCAGGTGGAACTGCCGCTCGCCTATGCCAAGGTGCCCCGTAAGCAGCGCCGCGAACGGGCACTGGCCGCACTGGAGACGGTCGGGCTCAGCGACCGCATCGACCACCTGCCCAACGAGTTGTCCGGCGGCCAGCAGCAGCGGGTCGCGATCGCCCGCGCACTGGTCACCGAGCCGGCGCTGCTGCTGGCCGACGAGCCGACCGGCAACCTGGACAGCCACTCCACCGAGGACGTCCTCGACGTCCTGGACGGCCTGAACAAGAAGGGCGTCACCATCGCGCTCATCACGCACGAGGACCACGTCGCCGAGCGGGCGCACCGGGTGATTCGGCTCCGGGACGGAGAGATCCTGTGAGGGAGGCGGTCCGCGGCCTGTCCGCGAACAAGCTCCGGTCGGCGCTGACCGTGCTGGGCATCCTGATCGGGGTCGGCGCCGTGATCATGCTGGTGGCGTACGGCAACGGGTCGGCGAAGGCCGTGCAGTCCAGCATCGAGAGCCTGGGCAGCAACACCCTGACCGTGCAGGGCAACCGGACCGGGGGCGGCCGGGCGGCCACCGCGGCGCAGGCCCAGTCCGGGGAGCTGACCCTGGCCGACGCCGAGTCGCTGCTGGACAGGTCGCTGGTACCCGACGCGCTGAGTGTCTCCCCGATCGTCACGACGTCGCTGACGGCCGTGCGCGAGTCGACGTCGCACCCGGTTCCCCAGGTGATCGGCACCGAGCCCGGCTACCTCGCCGCGTCCAACACGAAGCTGGCGAGCGGGGAGCTGTTCGGCGAGGGGGACAACCGGCGGGTGGTCGTGCTGGGCCAGACCGTGGCCGGCGAGCTGTTCGGCCGGACCAGCCCGCTCGGGCAGACCATCACCCTCGGCGGGGTGCGGTTCACAGTGTCCGGGGTGCTGGCGGCCAAGGACACCGCCGGCTTCACCGACCCGAACGACACCGTGATCGTGCCGATCGGGGCCCTGCGGGAGAGCGTTTCCGGGTACGGAGCCCTGTCCTCCATCCTCGTGCAGGCCGCCAGCGCCGACACCACGGACCTCGCCCAGGTGGAGGTGCTCAACGTGCTCAACGCCCGGCACCGGGTGACCAGCGCGACCAGCCCGTTCCGGGTGCAGAACCAGGCCCAGTTGCTGGCGACCCGGACGGCGACGGCGGACACGTTCACGTTCCTGCTCGGCGCGGTCGCGGCGATCAGCCTGCTGGTCGGCGGGATCGGGGTCACCAACATCATGCTGGTCACGGTCACCGAGCGGACCAGGGAGATCGGGATCCGCAAGGCGCTGGGCGCGCCCCGGGGCACGATCCTCGGCCAGTTCCTGCTGGAGGCCACGGCGTTGAGCCTGATCGGCGGCGGCCTGGGTGTGCTCGTGGCCCTGATCGGCAGTACGTTCACGATCGGCGGGGTGCAGCCGGTGATCGTGCCCAGCTCGGTCGCGCTGGCTCTCGGGGTCTCCGTCGCGATCGGCCTGTTCTTCGGTAGTTTCCCCGCGCACCGGGCCGCCTCGATGCGCCCGATTGAGGCACTTCGCTATGAATAAGGTGGCTATGGTGAACGACGTGGAGGCCCAACTCGCGGACGCGCTGGCGCGCCAGCGCAGGAGCTGGCGGCTGCCCAGGAGCACGGCGATCCTGCTCGGGATCGTGCTGGTCGTGGCGGGGTTCGTCGGCGGGGCGTACACGACGCGGCAGGTGCTGACCCCGACCCCGGCGGCGACCAATCCGCAGCAGCAGTTCCCCGGCGGCGGCAACTTCCAGGGCGGCTTCAACCGGGGCGGCAACGGGGGCACGGGTGGCGCCGGCACCGGGGGCACGGGCGGGCAGCCGGCCGGCGGCGGCACGCGGTGACCGCCCGGCTGCTCGTCGTCGAGGACGAGCCCGACATCCGCGAGCTGCTCAGCGGCGGCTTGCGGTACGCGGGCTACGACGTCACGGCCGTGGCCACCGGCGGCGAGGCGCTGCGCTGCGCCGCCGGGCACCCGCCCGACCTGGTCGTCCTCGACGTGATGCTGCCGGACCTCGACGGCTTCACGGTGCTCAAGCAGCTCCGCACCATCGTGGACGCCCCGGTCGTGTTCCTCACCGCGCGCAGCGACGTCGACGACCGGGTCACCGGCCTCACCCTCGGCGGCGACGACTACGTCACCAAGCCGTTCGCGTTGGAGGAGCTGATCGCGCGGATCGGGGCGGTGCTCCGCCGGACCGCCGAGGCGCCCACCGGCCGGATCTCCGTGGGCGACCTGGAACTCGACGAGGACAGCCACGAGGTGCGCCGCGCCGGGCAGCTCGTCGCGCTGTCGCCGACGGAGTTCCGGCTGCTGCGGTATCTGATGCTCAACGCCGGGCGGGTCGTGTCGAAGACCCAGATCCTCGACCGGGTGTGGAGCTACGACTACCACGGGGAGGCGAACATCGTGGAGCTGTACGTCTCGTACCTGCGGAAGAAGGTGGACAACCACGGTCCCCGACTGATCAACACCCTGCGCGGGGTCGGCTACGTCCTGCGGGCCCCGAGGGCATGAGACGGGCCCCGCTCTGGCTCAGGCTGGTGGCCGGCGTCCTGGCGCTGGTGTCCGCGACCCTGCTGATCACGGGATTCGCCGGCACCCGGCTGCTGCGGCACTACCTGATGGCGCAGACCGAGAAGCGCCTGGTCGCCACGGCCGAGCGGGTCCGGCACTTCCCGCGCACCTCCACGTCCACGTCCCGGCCGAGCGGCCGGCAGGAACTGCCCAGCGACTACGTCGTGCAGAGTTACGCCGCCGACGGCACCCTGACGCTGACCCTCGACTCCGGGGACCAGGCCCCGCCGAAGGTGCGGCCCGGCCCGCTCGACCGGCCGTACGTCGACGGGGACTGGCTCGTGGTCCGGGTCGACCAGCGCGAGGGCGGCTACCTCGCGGTCGGCACCCGGCTGACCGGCGTCGACGACACCGTGGACCGCCTGGCGACCATCAACCTGGGCGTGGCGGCGGTCGCCCTGCTCGCCCTCGGGGTGGCCTGCTGGGGGCTGGCCCGCACCCTGGGCCGGATCGAGGCCGCGCTGCTCAGCCGGGAGGCCTCCGAGCAGGCGGCGGTGTCGGCGGCCGAGCAGATGCGCCGGTTCGTCGGCGAGGCCTCGCACGAGCTGCGCACCCCGGTCACCACCATTCGGGGGTACGCCGACGTGTTCCGCCAGCAGCGCGCCTCCCTGGAGTTGGCCGACGCCGACCGGATCATCGACCGGATCTCCGCCCAGGCGGTCAGGATGTCCGGGCTGGTGGACGATCTGCTGCTGCTCGCGCAGCTCGACCAGCACCGGCCGCTCGCCGCGGAGCGGGTGGACCTGTTGGACGTCGCGGCGGACGTGGTGCTCGACGACCTGACGGACCGGGTGACGTTGACCGGGGAGTCCTCGTCGGTGGTGGGGGATCCGGTGCGGTTGCGGCAGGCGGTGGGCAATCTCGTGGACAACGCGCTGCGGCACACGGCCGGGCCGGTGTCGGTCGTGGTCGGGCCAGGGGTGGTGGACGTGGTCGACGAGGGGCCGGGGATTCCGGCGGAGCACGCCGATCGGATCTTCGAGCGGTTCTACCGGGTGGGTTCGACGCGGGCCGCGGCGTCTTCGGGGGCGGGGCTCGGTCTGGCGATCGTGGCGGCGATCGCTGCCGCGCATGGCGGGGCGGTGGCCCTGGAGGCCTCGGACAGCGGGGCGCATTTCCGGTTGACGTTGCCGGGCGCGTAGCGCGGGGGTGATCTGCAACGTGAGGCGGGCGGGGCGCGGAGCGCCCCGCCCGCACCCCGCACGGCCGTGACCTGCCGCGTCAGCGTGCCGCCCGCGCCGCGGTCACCGCGGCCGCCGCGTCCACCAGCCCCGCCCCGCGCACGTTCTCCGGATCCCCGCCGCAGGCGTCGATCGGCTCGCTCGCCTTGTCCACCTTCGTCACCGGGGACGCCGTGGCCCGCAGGATCTGCCGGGTGCGGTCGACGTCGCCGATCAGCGCCGGGTTCGCCGACCACATCAGGGCCACCACCCCGGCGACGTGCGGGGTGGCCATCGAGGTGCCGTCCAGCGCCGCGTACCCGCCGCCGGGCATCGCCGACACCACCCCCTCGCCGGGCGCGACCACGTCGGGTTTGACCCGGCCGCCGGCCGGCCCCCGGCTGGAGAACGACGTGACCTCCCGGTCCTTGTTCACCGCCCCGACGGTGAGGCTCTCCGGGTACAGCGCCGGCACGTCGTCGGCCGTCCCGCACGCGGGTCCGCTGTTGCCGGCCGCCGCGACGAAGAAGATCCCGGCTGCCTTGAGCCCCTTCAGCGCCTGGGCGAGCGTGTCGTGGTCGCAGCCCTCCTCCGGCGGGCAGCCCCACGAGTTGGTGAGGATGTTGGGCGCGCGGGTCGGGTCGCCGCCCGGGGCGAGCATGAACTGCAGGCAGTCGAGGTAGTAGGCCGGGTTGGCCATGTTCCGGTCGAGGTTGACGCAGCCGATCCACTTCGCCTCGGGGGCGACGCCGATCCCGCCCCGGCCGAGGGCGCTGCCCAGGGTGTGGGTGCCGTGGCCGCCGTGGTCCTGGGGCGTCTTCGAGCCGTTCCACGGGTCGTACCAGGAGTCGGATCCACCCCGGTACCCGTCCGCGACGGCCGGGACCATGCCCACCCCGGAGTCGGAGGTGCCGATCACGATGCCCTGGCCGCGCGCGCCGGTCTCCCAGGCCGTCGGGGCGCCGATCAGGTTCAGGTTCCACTCCGGCTCGGTGGGCGCCGGCAGGGTGCCCTTGGCGACTTCGGGTCCTTCGGGGAGCGGGCGCAGGTGCGGGCTGGTCAGCACCCGGTCGACGTCGTCGCGGGCGGACAGCCAGGCCCGGGTGACCGGGTCGCTGGCGTCGACCTCGACGGCGTTGACCAGGTAGTACGCCCGGTAGCCGAGGCTGAGGTCCCGGAGGGCCGCGAGCAGGCCACGCTGGGACGCCTCCGCGTGCCCCCGCAGCGCCGCCTGTACGGCCGTGCCGTGCACGCCGTCCAGGTTCGCCTGGGACTTGAGGATCACGAACATCCGGTCGCCGTGGAAGCCGGGCCGGCCGACTCCGAAGTAGACGCCGAGGCCGGCGAGGAGCATGAGGACCGCGACCGTGCCGGCGAGCACGGGACGACCGGCCTCGCGGGGGACGGCCAACCCGTAACCGACGAAGAGCAGGACCGCGACGGCCAGTGAGCCGGCGACGGCGAGCAGGGCCCAGTAGCCGATGTCGCGGGTTTCGAGGTTGAGGAGCAGCGACAGTTCCTCGGGGTCGACGAAGGCGAGGGGGCCGAGGGTGGCCGCGCTGACCAGGGCCGCGACGCCGGCCGGCCGGTGCAGGGCCGCCGCGGCGAACCCGAGCGGCGGCAGGACGGCCATCAGGAGCAGGTTCGGCCCCCACGCGCCGGACGACGCCGCGACCAGCAGCAGCGCGACGCCCGCGACGAGCCCGCCGACCCACAGCAGCCGGGCCCGGCCGGGGATCCGGAACGGGATCCAGAACCGCGAGTCGAGCAGCTCGCCGGCGCACGCCCCGACGGCGGCGCAGACCAGCACCGCGAGCACCGACTCCACCCAGCCGCCGAGCGATCCGGCCCACGCCCACGGCAGCGCCGAGGCGAGCCCGGCGGCCAGTCCCCAGCCGAACGCGTCGCGTTCGCGGTCCCGCTTCCGGTGCGCCCAGCGGGCGACCACGGCCACCACCCCGAAGATCAGGAACTGACAGAACAGCAACCATTCGTGGTACGCCACGGGCACGGCCCTGCTCACCGCCAGCACCCCCACCAGCCCGGCCCCGCCCAGCCACGCGGCCCCGGAGGCCTGAACGGCCGGCCGTCCCGAGAACCGCAGCAACGCCGCCGGCACGGCGACCAGCAGCGCGTTGATCACGCCGACCACCACGCCCCCGGCCAGCGGCGCGTCCTGCCCGAAGCTGGGCAGGACGTCTGAGACGAGCCACCAGCCGCCCTGCAGCGCCCAGGTGACGCCGACCGTCCACAGGCCGACGAAGACGGCCGCGACCACCGACCAGGGCGAGCGTGATTCAGGCTGCATAACGGGACGATATCCGTGGCCAACCGATACCGTGGGCATGTGCGCCGTGATCCGAGTGAGTCCCGTTACACCCAGAGCCGTCTTTCCCCGGAGCGGCGAGCCGCCGACCTCGCACGGATGCGGACCGAGAAGTTCGACGTGCTGGTCATCGGTGGCGGGGTGACCGGGGTCGGCGCGGCGCTCGACGCCGCGAGCCGAGGCCTGTCGGTGGCCCTGGTCGAGGCCCGCGACTTCGCGTCCGGCACCTCCTCACGGTCCTCGAAGCTGATCCACGGCGGCCTGCGCTACCTGGAGCAGTTGGAGTTCCCGCTGGTCTACGAGGCGCTGCGGGAACGAGGCCTCCTGTTGACCCGGCTCGCCCCGCACCTGGTCCGCCCGGTGCCCTTCCTGGTGCCGCTGACGGCCCGGGTCTGGCAGCGCGCCTACTACGGCGCCGGCGTCGCCCTCTACGACTCGATGGCCTCGGTGCTCGGCTTCGGCCGGGGCATCCCGTGGCACCGGCACCTGTCCCGGACGGCGGCCAAGCGCCGGTTCCCGTCCCTGCGCGACGACCAGCTGATCGGCGCGATCAAGTACTACGACGGCCAGGTCGACGACGCCCGCTTCGTGGCGACGATCGCCCGGACGGCCGCGTCCCTCGGGGCGGCTGTGGCCACCTCGACCCGGGTCGTGGACGTGCTCCGCGACGCCCGCGAGGTCGTCGGCGTCCGGGTCCGGGACATGGAGTCCGGGGACGAGTTCGACGTGCGGGCCCGGACCGTGATCGCCGCGACCGGGGTGTGGTCCGACGACATCGCCGAGATGCTCGGCACGAAGAAGCGCGGCCTGCGGGTCCGGGCTTCCAAGGGCATCCACCTGGTGGTGCCGCGCTCGGCGATCTCCGGCGACGACGGCCTGATCCTGCGCACCGAGAAGTCCGTGCTGTTCGTCATCCCGTGGGGCGGGCACTGGATCATCGGCACCACCGACACCGACTGGCAGCTCGACCGCTCGCACCCGGCGGCGTCGGGCCGCGACATCGCGTACCTGCTCGAACATGTCAACGCCGTCCTCGACCGGCCGATCGCCGTCTCCGACATCGAGGGCGTGTACGCGGGCCTGCGTCCCCTGCTGTCCGGCGAGTCCGAGGAGACCTCGAAGCTGTCCCGCGAGCACGCGGTCGTCGAGCCGATGCTGGGCCTGATGGTGGTGGCCGGCGGCAAGTACACGACGTACCGGGTGATGGCGGCCGACGTCGTCGACAAGGCGGCTTCCCGGCTGCCGGGCACCCCGGCGTCGCGCACCCAGGACATCCCGCTGATCGGCGCGGACGGCTACGAGCACGCCTGGCAGAACCGCGCGGACATCGCCCGCCGGCACGGGGTGTCCGTCGGGGTGCTCGAACACCTCCTCGAACGCTACGGCGCGCTGTACACCGAGATCCTCGACGTCGCGGACGAGTACCCGGGCCCGCTGGACGGCGCCCCCGAATACCTGGCGGCCGAGGTCGTGTACGCGGCCCGGGCCGAGGGCGCGCTGCACCTCGACGACGTGCTGACCCGGCGTACCCGGATCTCGATCGAGACCGTCCACCGGGGAGTGGAGTCCGCCCCGCACGCCGCGCGGCTCATGGGCGACGTGCTCGGCTGGTCGGCGGAGACCGCGACCAACGAGATCACGCACTACGTGGCCCGGGTGCAGGCGGAGCGCGAGTCCCAGCGGATGCCGGACGACCAGACGGCCGACGCCGCCCGGCTGGGCGCCCCGGACGTGCGCGGCTACGCCCCGGACCCGGCCTCGGCCTGACCCGGCCACCGCCACGTGGCCGCGGCCCGATTCCGGAAAGTCGCCGGCTTTCCCGGCCAGCCGCCGGCGACCTTCCGGTGCCGGCCGGCCGGGCCGGACGTCCTTGCGGCGACCGGCCGCCGGTCCCACCCGACAAAGGGCATCGACCGGCACCAGTGATACGCACTTGTGACGAAAATTCGACCGGCCCGGAGCCCCGCACTCCGTAATGTGGCGATATGACATCCACCGTTCGGCCGACTGGCACCCTGATCGTTGGGTTGATAAGCGGGGTCGTCCTGGGCGCCGTCCTGCCGGTGCTCGGCGCGGCGGCCGGCGTGCTGTCCTGGCCCGGTGGGCACACCGGCGAGGCGCACCTCGGCTGGCGGTTCGGCCTGGCCGGCTCGGCGGTGATCATCGCGGCGGCGTTCACCCGGTTCCGCACCGGCGGCTCGGATCTGCGGGTCGTGGCCAGCGCCGCCAGCGGTGGCCTGGTCGCCGTCCCGCTCGCCGCCGCGGCCGCCTCGTGGGGCCGGCTCTACGGCGGGGTCACCGGCCCGGCCGAGGCCGGGGTCTGGGCGCTCGGCGGGGTGCTCGCCGGAGCGCTGATCGGGCTCGCCCTGCTCACCGACCGGCTGCCGAAGCTGTCAGCGAGGGACGAGTGGCGGTTTCCGGGTGACCGGACGGCCGTGGAGTGGGCGGAGCTCGACCTCCAGTGGGTCAGGGGGCCGGAATCACCTTCCCCGGGTTCAGCAGTCCTCGCGGATCGAGGGCGGCTTTTATCGCGTGATGGACGCGCACGCCGACGGGGCCGAGCTCCCGGGCCAGCCAGTCGCGTTTGAGCAGCCCCACCCCGTGCTCGCCGGAGCAGGTGCCGCCGAGCGCGAGCCCCAGGGCCATGATCTCGTCGAACGCCGCCTGACAGGCCGGCACGTTGTCCTCGGTGACGACGATGTTCGGGTGCATGTTCCCGTCCCCGGCGTGCCCGACCACCCCGATCGTCACCGCGTGCTCCGCCGCGATCCGGTCGATGCCGTCGAGCAGCTCGGCCAGCCGTGAGACCGGTACCGCGACGTCGTCGATGATCAGCTTGCCGAGTCGCTCCATCGCCGGATGCGCGAGCCGCCGGGCCGCCAGCAGGCCCACCGTCTCCGCCTCGTCCGTGGCGACGTGCACCTCGGTGGCCCCGGCCGCCCGGCACAGTGCGGCGATGCCCTCCAGCTCGTGGTCGGCGGTGTCCACGGCGGCCAGCAGCAGCGCGGCGGCGTCGGTGGGCAACCCCTGCGGCCGGTACGCCTCGATGGCCGCCAGGTGGGTCCGGTCGAGCAGCTCCAGCAGGCTCGGGGTGTGCCCGCCGGCCACGATCGAGGTCACGGCCGCCCCGGCCGCGGCGGTGGTCGGGAAGATCGCGGCGAGCCCCCGGGACACGCCGGGCACCGGCCGCAGTCCCAGCGTGATCTCGGTGATGACGCCCAGGGTGCCCTCGGAGCCGACGAACAGCTTCGTCAGGTCGTAGCCGGCGACGCCCTTCGCGGTCCGTCTGCCGGTGCGCAGCACCTCCCCGTCGGCGAGCACGACCTCGAGCCCGAGCACGTACCGGCTGGTCACGCCGTACTTCACGCAGCACATGCCGCCGGCGTCCGTGGACACGTTGCCGCCGATCGTCGAGGACTCCCACGAGCCGGGGTCCGGTGGGTACGTCAGGCCGTGTTCGGCCACCGCCGCGCTGATCGCCGAGTTGACCACCCCGGGCTGCACGACGGCCAGCCGGTTGACCGGGTCGATCTCCAGGATGTCGGTCATCGCGGTCATGCTGAGCACCACGCAGCCGTCGAGGGCGTTCGCGCCGCCGGCCAGCCCGGTGCGGGCGCCCTGGGGGACGATCGGGACCCCGTACCCCCCGGCGATCCTGACGACCTGGACCACGTCGGCGGTCGAGCGGGGCCGGACCACGGCGAGCGGCACCCCGGCCGGACACAGATCCGCCTCGTCCCGCCGGTACGTCTCCAGAACGTCGGGGTCGGTGAGCACCCGGTCGCCGAGCGCGGCGGCGAGATCGTCGGTCAGTCCCATACGGGAACCGTAGCGCCATGGCACACGTCACATGGGTATGCGTGCGTCCCGTGCCCTCGTCGTCCTGGCCGTGCTGGCCCTGCCGGCCTGCACGTCCGCGTCTCCGGCCCCGTCGGGCACCCGTCCGACGCCGACCGCGAGCGCGTCCGCCCGCCCGACCGTCGGGCCGTCCGGGTTCGGTACCCAGATGATCCTGCTCCGCAACGGCGGTCTGAAGGGCGGATCGGACATGTGGAAGGTCGAGGCGAACGGGGCCTGGCGGCTCACCGACGCCAACGGCCAGCAGGTCAGGGCCAGCGGCACCCTCACGGCCACCCAGCTGGGGGAGTTGACGAACAGGCTCAACGACCCGGCCCTGGCCGCCGAGCTGTCGGCCCCGGCCCGCCAGGAGACCTGCCCAGACGGCATCACGTACGTCCTGAACGCCGGGCCCACCTCGGGAGTCGTCCCGAGTTGCGGCCTGGAGGCCCCCACCCCTCATATCGTCGAACTGGCGGAATTCGTCGGCCGTGTGACGGCGACCAACTAGGAGAACAACAAGATGCGCACCCTTCGTGTACTGACGATCGCCGGCCTTGCCGCCCTGGCCCTGGCCGCGTGCGGCGCGGAGCCGGCCAAGTCCCCGAACGCCGACACCCAGGCCTCCACCTCGTCTTCGGCACCGGCCCCCACCCCCACCTCGACGGTGAACCCGAACCCGCAGAAGGTTCCGGCCTCCGCCGACGAGGTGGTCCTGGTCCGTACCGGCGGGCTCGCCGGGGTCAAGGACTCCTGGAAGATCCAGCCCGACGGCTCGTGGACCAGCGCCAGTGACCGGACGAACGCCAACAAGTCCGGCAAGCTCACCGAGGCGCAGCGGACGACGCTGACCGGCCTGCTCAAGGACCCGGTCCTGATCAAGGAGCTGAAGACCCCGGGCACGGCGAAGTGCGCGGACACGTTCAACTACACGCTGGTCGTCGGGCCGGAGACGTACACGGTGGAGAACTGCGGGCAGCCCCGGCCCACGTTCGACAAGGTCCTCGGCCTGATCCAGGGCCTCACCAGCTAGTGGCGACGACCGGCCCCGGAGACTCCGGGGCCGGTCGGACTAGCCGGGCGGGGCCAGCACGTCGTCGGCGTCGATGATCGTGTACGCGTACCCCTGCTCCGCGAGGAACCGCTGCCGGTGCGCCGCGTACTCCGCGTCCACGGTGTCCCGGGACACGACGGTGTAGAAGTGCGCCTGCCGCCCGTCCTGCTTGGGGCGGAGCACCCGGCCGAGCCGCTGCGCCTCCTCCTGCCGGGAACCGAACGTGCCCGACACCTGGATCGCGATCGACGCCTCCGGCAGGTCGATGGAGAAGTTCGCCACCTTGGAGACCACGAGCACCTTCAGCTCGCCCTTGCGGAACAGGTCGAACAGCCGCTCGCGCTCCTTGTTCGACGTCTTGCCCTCGATCACGGGCGCGTCCAGCTCCTCGGCGAGGTGGTCGAGCTGGTCCAGGTACGCGCCGATCACGAGGACCGGCTCGCCGGCGTGCTTCTCGATCAGCTTGCGCACCACGGGCAACTTCGTCTTCGCCGTGGCCGCCATCCGGTAGCGTTCCTCGGCCTCCGCCGTCGCGTACGCCATCCGCTCGCGCTCGGTCAGCGTCACCCGGACCTCGCAGCAGTCGGCCGGCGCGATCCAGCCCTGGTTCTCGATGTCCCGCCACGGCGCGTCGTACCGCTTCGGGCCGATCAGGCTGAACACGTCCCCCTCGCGGCCGTCCTCGCGGACCAGGGTGGCCGTCAGACCCAGCCTGCGACGCGCCTGGAGATCGGCCGTGAACCGGAACATCGGGGCCGGCAGCAGGTGCACCTCGTCGTAGATGACCAGGCCCCAGTCGCGGGCGGAGAACAGGTCCAGGTGCGAGAACGCGCCCTTCCGCCGGGTGGTCAGCACCTGGTACGTCGCGATGGTGACCGGCCGGATCTCCTTCTTCTCCCCCGAGTACTCCCCGATCTCGTCCTCGGTGAGCGACGTGCGCGCGATCAGCTCACGCTTCCACTGCCGCCCGGCCACCGTGTTCGTGACCAGGATCAGCGTCGTCGCGCTCGCGTGCGCCATCGCCGCCGCGCCGACGATCGTCTTGCCCGCGCCACAGGGCAGCACGACGACCCCGGACCCGCCGGCCCAGAACCCGTCCACCGCCTCCTGCTGGTACGGCCGCAGGTGCCAGCCGTCCTCCGCGAGGGTGATCTCGTGCGACTCGCCGTCCACGTACCCGGCGAGGTCCTCCGCCGGCCAGCCCAGCTTCAGCAGGCCCTGCTTGATGTTGCCCCGCTCGGAGCCGTGCACCGCGATCGTGTCGTCGTCGATCCGCGCGCCGAGCATGCCGGCCAGCCGCTTGGACTTGGCGACCTCGACCAGCACCGCCCGGTCCGTGGACCGCAGCACCAGACCGTGGGCCGGGTCGTTGAGCAGCTGCAGCCGCCCGTACCGCGACATGGTCTCCGCGATGTCCACCAGCAGCGCGTGCGGCACCGGATAGCGGCTGTACTTCAGCAGCGCGTCGACCACCGACTCGGCGTCGTGGCCGGCGGCGCGCGCGTTCCACAGGCCCAGCGGGGTCACCCGGTAGGTGTGCACGTGCTCGGGGGCACGCTCCAGCTCGGCGAACGGTGCGATCGCGAGCCGGCACGCCTGGGCGTCCGGATGGTCGATTTCGAGAAGCAGCGTCTTATCGCTCTGCACGATCAGGCAGGTCATGCGGGTACCTCCAACAAGGCAGACCCTCAAGTATGCCCGGTCGGCGACCGTGTACCGGCAGGCCGCGTTTTGCCCCGGGGGCAGGTAACTTAGGAAACGATGTCTATGAGCCTGGCTGACCACCTGCGAGCGTTGCCCGATGAGGCCCTCGCGGGGCTGCTTCGTGCCCGTCCGGACCTGACCGTCCCCCTTCCGGGAGACCTGTCCGCCCTGGCCAACCGGGCCCAGACCCGGTTGTCGGTGGCCCGGGCGCTCGAGGCCCTCGACCTGTTCACCCTCGAGGTGCTCGACGCCCTCCGGCTGCTGGGCGCAGCTCCCGCCGGGACCGCGACCCACGGCACGGCATCGTTGGACGCCGTGCTCACCGTCACCGCGCCGTACGTGACGGAGACCCGGGCCGCCGTCGACCGGCTGCGCGCGCTGCTCCTCGTGCACGGCCCGGACACCGCGCTGCGGCCGGTCTCGGTGCTCGACGAGGTGTGCTCGGCGTATCCGGCGGGCCTCGGCCGGCCGGCCGCCGACCTGGGCGACACCGCGGCGACGGAGCTGGCGGCCGACCCGGCGGCGCTGCGCCGCACGATCATGTCCGCCCCGCCCGAGGCGCGCGCCGTCCTGGACACCCTGGCCGCCGGCCCGCCGGTCGGCTCCCTCACCGAGGCCCGGCAGGACAGGACCGACGACTCGCCGGTCCGCTGGCTGCTCAACCGGCGGCTGCTCGTGCCGATCTCCGACGACGCCGTGGAGCTGCCCCGCGAGGTCGGCCTGCTGCTCCGCCGGGACGAGGGCCCGCTCGGCCAACTGCACCCGACCCCGCCGGTGCTGCCGACCAGAAAGCGCGGCGGAGCCGTCGACCAGGCCGGGGCCGGGCAGGCCATCGAGGTGGTCCGCCTGGTCGAGGTGCTGGTCAACGACCTGCCGGCGCCGATCCTCAAGGCCGGCGGCCTGAGCGCCCGCGACCTCAGGCGGGTCGCGAGGACCGCGGCCGTCGACGAGGGCACCGCCGGCCTGCTCCTGGAGGTGGCGTACTCGGCGGGGCTGATCGGGGTGTTGGACAACGGCACCGGCGGCGCGCACTGGCTGCCGACGGCCGTCTTCGACACGTGGCTCGCGGCGGGTCTCGCCGAGCGCTGGCAGATCCTCGCCGAGGCCTGGCTGCGGATGCCCCGCCAGGCGGCCCTGATCGGCACCCGGGACGAGCGGGACCGGCCGATGAACGCCCTGTCGGGCGAGCTGGCCCGCTCCGGCGCGCCGGCCCTGCGCGCGGCCGTGCTGGCCATGCTCACGGAGCTGCCCGCCGGTACCGGGGCGGAGGCCGAGGACGTGCTGGCCGTGCTGCGCTGGCGCTCCCCGCGCCGGTTCACCCGGCCGACCCTGCTGGCGGCCGCGCTGTCGGAGGCCGCGACCCTGGGCCTGACGGCGATGGGCGCCCTGACCGGCTACGGCCGGGCCCTGCTCGCGCCGGAGTCCGTGGACGACCCGCTGGGCGTGCTCGACCGTGAGCCCGGTTCCGTGATGATCCTCGCCGCGCTACTGCCGGCCCCGGTGGACCAGGTGCTGCTCCAGGCGGACCTGACGATCGTGGTCCCGGGCCCGCCGTCGACCGGGCTGGCCGCCGAGCTGGCGGCCGTCGCGGTCCGCGAGTCGCCCAGCGTGTACCGGGTGAGCGTGGACAGCCTCCGCCGGGCCCTCGACGCGGGGTACGCGGCGACGGACCTGCACGCCCTCTTCGCGCGCCGGTCGACCACCCCGGTGCCCCAGGCGCTGACCTACCTGGTGGACGACGTGTCCCGCAAGCACGGCGGCCTGCGCGCCGGCTCGGCGTCGGCGTACCTGCGCAGTGAGGACGAGGCGCTGCTCGCCGAGCTCGCCGCCGACCGCCGGCTGTCGGGGCTCGCGTTCCGCCGGCTGGCCCCGACGGTGCTCGTGTCGCCGTACCAGATCGCGCGGGTGATCGACGCGCTCCGCGACACCGGCTACAGCCCGGTGCCCGAGGACGCCACCGGGGCGGTGCTGCTCACCAGGGCCGCGCCGCGCCGCGCGCCCACCGCCGGGTTCGACCGGTCGTCCGGGCAGCCGCTGGAGCTGCCGGAGGCGTATCTGGCCGGCATCGTGGAGGAGCTGCGGATCGGCGACGCCCGGGCCCGGGCGGCCCGCAAGGCCCCGGTGGTGGTCAGCGGCACCATCGATGACGCTCTCGCCGTGCTCCGCGACGCGATCCGCGACCGGGTCGCCGTCTGGGTCGGCTATATCGACCCGCACGGCTCGACGATCTCCCGGCTGGTGCGTCCGATGTCGATCGGGGCCGGCTACCTGCGCGCGGAGGACGAGCGCAGCGAGACCCTGCACACGTTCGCCCTGGCCCGGATCACGTCCGCCACCCTGGCCTAACGTGACAGGAGGGGATGGACCCGGGCGGGCCCATCCCCTCCTGTCAGAAGCGTGCTGCGCTAATTCGGGTAGTCATCTCCACAGTGCTGCCCTGGACTCGGAACCGTGGGGACGAACGCCATCGCATCGAAGGCGACGTCCACAGTGCCGTTCGGGACCGCGTAGTCGTGCTCGATGTTGTTGAGCACGACCCGGGCGCCCCGGCCCAGTTCGTAGTTGCCGATCGAGACCCACCGGTCGAAACCCTGGGTGACCGGCGTGCTGGAGTGCTGATTGATCTGGCACGCGACGGGGTGCTTGGGGTCGGGACCGATACCCACCTGTCGGTCGTAGGCATCGGCGTACACGACGTACTCGCTCTGGGTGTTGTCCCCGCCGTGGCTCGGGATGTGCACCCAGATGTCGTACCTCTGCAGCTGGGTCTCGCCGAGGCCCAGGTACGGGGTCCACGTACCGACGACCTCATGGGTCGCGTTGTACCGGTCCGGCCCGAGCACGTCGTCCGGCTGGTAGGTGTGCGTGAACCACATGTGCCCGTTGTACCCGGCCCCGGCCTGGTGCACGTCGACGAGGGCGGACGCGGCCCCGTTGGCCCCACCCGGGTACCCGGTGCGCAGCGTGAACTTGCCCTGGCTCGCCGGCACGTTCGGACAGCCGAGGGCGTACTGCGACGTGTCATTCAGGTCGTACACCACGGCGGTGTTGCCGCCGGGCTGGTGGTAGGGGTCCTTGAGCGGGTTGAACGTCGAACAGTCCCGGTCGTAGACCCGCTTCACGCCCGGTTCGGCGGCTCCCGCCGAGTAGCTGAGCCGCTCCGTCGCGCACTGGTTGGCCGAGCAGTTGGCGAACGTCGCCGTACCGCGCCACCAGCAGGCGCCGTTCCAGCTCGGACACGGGTCGGCGGTCGTGGAGTTGCAGTGGTTCCCCGCGTCGCAGAAGGTCGCCCGGGTGGGGACGGTGATCTTGCCTGCGGTGTGAATCATGTCGGTGGTCGCGCTGCCGAACGCCGGGGTGGCGTAGGCGTTGGTGGCCGGGGTGCCCTTCAGCTGTGGCGTCTCGGCCCAGCCCATGATCCGCTCCGGGTACGACCAGTGGCTCGGCGTGGCCGCGTCGGCGTAGGAGTTCCGCAGGAAGGGATCCCGGTTGGACGGGTACGCCGGGTTGGCCGGGTTGTTCAGGTAACCGACGCCCCAGTACCCGGCGTTGGCCGGTGCCTCGCTGTTCGGGTGGTAGCCGCTGTTGTAGGTCCAGACGGCCAGGAACCAGTTCTCGACGTACCCGGCGCTTCCGTCGTTCACGTAGCTGCGCCCGGCGGGCTCGTCGTACAGCTCGTTCCACTTGTCGATCAGGATATTCAGGCCGGCGGCGATGTTGGCCGCGTAGTCGGTGGCGATGGCGATCTGCTGGGCCCGGGTGTAGGTGGTGTCGCCGACCCGCATGCCGGTGGTCACCTGCCCGATGCCGTACCCGCAGTCCGCGGCGGGGTAGTTGATGCTCACCCCGTCGCCGCCGTTGCCGTAGTAGTCGGCGACCAGGGGGTTACCGGTGTCGCCGGGTACCGCGTGCCAGGAGGCCTGGGACAGGTTGGTCTCCTGGGCCAGGATTCCCAGCATGACCTGCGCCGGCACGGTGCCGCCGCCTCGGACCGCGTGCGGCGGGAACATGCCCTGGGGCGAGTAGGCCGCCTGGCCCGTCTTGAGGTAGTTGGCGGGCCGGTTGGTGGTGAGGGTTCCGTGCACGGCCCGGTCCACCGCCCACTCGACCATGTCCGGGCTGACCTGGAACGCCTGTAGCGCAGGGTCGTTGCGGGCGATGGCGCAGGTCGGCGTCGGGTCGGACGTCAGGGCGGCCGGGGCCTTGGGCGCGGAGATGGCGTCGAGGGTCGGTGCCCTCGTCGTCGTGACCGCCCCGGTCAGGACCCGCCCGCTGTGGGTGGATCGCGTGGTCACGGTCAACGTGCCGGCGTCCCGGGGATCCGCGTGAGCCAGCGGGGAGGTGCCGGCACGGGCGGCCTGCCCGGTCAGCAGGATCTCCGCGAGGAGGTGCCCGTGGCCGGAGACCGCCTGGACCTGCCGGTCGCTCGACAACTTCGCCAGCTCGGCCACGCCGTCGTTGACCGCTGTGGTGTCGCCGACCACGGCGTTGCCGCCGCCGGTCAGACCGAACAGTTGAAGCTTGTTCCACGGGCCCGAGCCGACCCGTCGCAGTGCGCCGCCGACGAACCGCTGGACCACCGCCCGGTCGCCGTCGACGGAGGCGATGTCGACGCCCTGGTGCGCGGTGGCGCGCACCGCGAACGGCCGACCCTGGGGTTGGGCCACGGCGGTCAGCTCACCGGCCGGGCCGACCCGGACGAGCTTGCCGTTCGCCATCCCGTAGTCGCCGTCCGGCGCGGGCGCCGGCGTGGTGAACTGGGCATCGATCCGCCGGGTTCCGGTGACGCGGCCGGCCGCCGCGTCCACGGTGAGCAGGTCGGTCTTCTGGCCGTCGTCCCCGACCGCCCGCGTCAGCAGCACCCGGTCGTCGGGCCCGCACGCCGGGTTGAAGTAGGCGAGCTGGACGCCCTCGGTGAGCCGGGTTGCCTTGCCCGTCCGGGTGTCGACCACGGCGGCCAGCGCCCCCGAAGCCATCAGCCGGGGACTGTTCGCAGCGGTGGCCGGGGCGTAGACCGCCACGGCGTAACGGCCGGAGCCGGTGACGCACACCTGGCCGGTCCAGCTGCCGAGGTCCAGCGCCGAGGCGGTGAGCGTCGCCAGGGTCTTCCAGGCGAAGGCGTCCTTCTCGGAGGCGGAGTAGAGGTGGAATCCGGTGGTGTCGCCGACGCCGGTGACCAGGACGTCGGACGACTTCTTCCAGCCCGGGGCGAGGTCGGAGTCGGGTTGGGGGCGGGCGGCCTGCCCTGCGGGCGCTGGCTGGGTGGTCGGCGGGGCGGCCTCCGCGCCCGGCGCGGCCACGGTCAGCCCGGTGAACAGGGCTAGTCCAGCCGTCAGATATCGCAGTCTTCTACTGTTTTTTCGCATGATGAATCCCCGTGATTCAAAAGGTGTACGAAGGGTGCGTGCTACGGAAGGGTCAGCGCCAGCGACTGCAGACGTTGAGGCCGCCATACCGCGCGTCATGGTTCACGTCCGGGTCGACTCCGTCGTGGATCGCGCAGTACTTGATGGAGTTGGTGGTCCAGCGGACCATCGTGGTCTGCCAGCCGCCGAGCCCGTTCACCTGCTCCTGCACGGTCCGGTACGGCCCGCCGTACTGGTCGGACACGAACATCACGATCTGGTGGTTGTCGTTCGGATTGATCGTGACGTACTCGCCCCAGACCGCGTCGCAGAGTGGTGAGTACATGAGTTCGCCGTGGATCTTGGGCGGGGTGTTCTCCGGGTCTGGAAAGTTCGAGTCGGCGACCCCGTACCCGGCGATGCCGTACGCGTCCGCGCCGCATCCGTAGTTGGCGGCGAGCTTGCCCTCACACGTGGCGCCCGAACAGGTGGGCGGCGTTGCGGAGGCTGGTTGGGTCATACCCGTGACCGCGGCTGCGACTGTCAGTGACAGTCCACAGAGCATAGAGATGTACTTACGCATGCAATCTCCCCGTGAGATGTAAATGCACCAGGGCCGAACCGTATGGGTTGCCGAGTACGATTGTCAATGTTATGTTCGGCCGGCACGGTCCGTCCGGACCGTCGCTCCACGGGGGAGCACAGATGGACAAGTTCGACGCCACAACGACCACCGCGAAGAGGCGACGTGGTCCGTGGATCCTGGGCGCGCTGGCCATCGTCCTGGTCGGAGGCGTCGCGACGACCGTCGCGACAGCCCCCCGGGACGGACACCAGGTGTCCCCACGGTCGGGCGGCCAGTCGTCGGGGGACGTGCAACCGACGGTGAACCGACCAGCGATCAGCCCGGAACCCGGAGTCTCACCGCCGCCGGGCGTCCCGGCGGCAGGGGCCACGATTCCGGGTACCTCGACTGCTGAGGTCACCAGCAAGCTCGCCTCGGTCTTCGGCGTGAGCTTCACGGATGACGGCACCGTCTCGTACTACGTGAAGTTCGTCAAGCCGGGCACCGACCGTGAGATCTCGATGGTCACGTCGCACCCCAGGGGCGATACGACCGGCCCGCTCTCAGGCCTTGCTTGTCGCATCCTCCGGCCGGCGATGGTCGTCGACCGGGCGGTGCTCACCGACATCGAGACCTGCCTGGCGCCTGCACTGAACGGCACGGAGCAGACCGACGTACCGGCCTGGCTGGACAAGAACGCGTCCGGCGTTCAGGAGAACAAACCGCAGACGGTCGCCTTCGCGCGGTTCAACCTGTTCGTCAGCCGCAATGGCGCCGACATTCTCGACGTCCGGCTGCTCGCCAGATAGTTCCCCACGAAGCTGGGTCTGCGGAGGCTGGCACCATAGCCTTGTGCCGGGCCGGCCAAGGACTGGGCCCCGGACGGCGGAGCCGTCCGGGGCTCTCGCCTACGTCCCCGGCTTCCTGCCGAAGATGTGCACGGGCGTGCCCACCTCGGTCATGTTCCACAGTGCCTTCGAGTCGTCGGGGAGCATGTTGATGCACCCGTGTGAGCCGAACGCGTCGTGGATGTAGCTCGGGGTGTCGTGGAAGCCCATGCCGTCCACGACATGCTGGAAGTGGTACAGGTTCACCTTGTACGGCTTGGACCACTCCGGATTGTTCTTCCGGGTCAGCTCGAAGTGCCCGGCCGGCGTCTGGAACCCGCCGCCCATCCCTGTCCGCACCACGGTCGGGGCGAGCACGATGGATCCGTCCCTGGTCGCCCAGGTGATCTGCTGGGTCAGGTCGACGCAGATCGTGAGGCCGGGGCCGGCCCCGCACAGCGCCGGGTCGAACGCCGCGATCCGGCGGGCGACGTTGGCGGTCAACGGGCCGGGCTGGCCGGACGGCGGCCGGATGTCGAACCGGGTCTGGAACGCCTTGATCGCCGCGCAGTCCCCATCGGACTGGAAACCGTCGGCGTCGACGGCTCCATAGCCCCCGATCTTCACCAGGAGGTCCTCGACCTCCTTCTGGTTCTCGCCGGGCTCGCAGCTGCCGGTGTTGCCGCGCACGGGCGGCTCGGACGGGACGGGTGACGGGCTGGTCGACGGGCCGGCCGATGGGCTGGCCGTCGGGCTCGGCGGGGTCACGGGGCCCTCGGCCGCCTTCACCGCGACGTCCTGGAACCGGGGTGTGACCGGCGTCGGACTCAACGCGTAGGCCGACGCGGCGCCGAGCACCACGGCGGTGAGGGCGCCGGCCATGATGGCCACCGCTCTCATGCGTACACCCATGTGTTTTTCCTCCCGGGGGTTGTGGGCCTGCACCAATATGACGCGGAAGGGTGCCCCACGGGTTGCCGGAGACTTCTGAGAATCTTCGTCGGATTCGCGATTGTCCACGATACCCGGGCTCCGCAAGGCCGCCGGGCGGTTGTGACAGACTGACCGGACAGGGTGATCTAAGGAGTCAGCATGGGTAACGCCCACGAGCCGGCGCACGCGCAGTCCGGCCGCAAGGCCGCGATCGTCAAGGACGGGCACCTGCCCCTCAACGAGCTCCTGTTCGACCGGGCCGGGGCGCCGTCGCCGTTCGGTGAGGACGTCGAGTTCCCGCTACCGGTGGACGGCCTGTCCTACACCCACCCGCACGAGGGCACGGCTCCGACCCACCACTAACTCCTCCCACGCGCGACGATGGCCGGCCCGGAGATCGTCCGGACCGGCCATCGCCTCGGAGGAGGAGAGCTGACTTCTTAGGAAACTTTCCTAAGAGTTGCATCGAACGCCGTCGCTGTCAAGGAGTGTCCGTGCCACGTCCCCTTGTCGGATTCGACCTGGACATGACCCTGATCGACAGCCGGCGCGGGATCGGGGCGGTCTACCACCAGCTCAACGCCCGGTACGGGCTGGACATCGACGTCGACCTCGTCGTCGGCCGGCTCGGCCCGCCCCTGCAGTGGGAGATCGCCCAGTGGGTGCCCGAGGACCGGGTCGAGGAGATGGTGGCCGCGTACCGGGCGCTGTACCCGGAGTACGCGATCCCCGCCGTCGACCTGCTCCCCGGGGCCCGCGAGGCGCTCGCCGCCACCACCCCGGTGGTGATCACGGCCAAGAACGCCCCGCAGGCCCGCCTGCACCTGGAGTACTTCGCGCTCGACGTCGAACACGTCGTCGGGCTCGCCTGGGGCGAAGGCAAGGCGGACGCGCTCCGCGAGCACCGCCCGGTCGCGTACGTCGGCGACCACACCGCCGACATGGCCGCCGCCCGCAGCGCCGGAGTGCCGGCGATCGGGGTCACGACGGGGCACTGCACGGCGGACGAGTTGCGCGAGGCGGGCGCTGACCTGGTGCTCCAGGATCTCACTTGGCTGGACCTGGCGACCCTGGATAGCCTTAAGGGCCCTGTTATCCGTAAATGAAATGTGAGGTCCCGCTGTGCCCACCGGTCGCGTGAAGTGGTACGACGAGGGCAAGGGATTCGGGTTCCTCACCCGGGACGAGGGCGGCGACGTCTTCGTGCACAAGGCAGCCCTGCCGTCCGGTGTCGCCGCGCTGACCCCCGGCCAGAAGGTCGAGTTCGGCATCGTGGAGAGCCGCCGGGGCGACCAGGCGCTCCAGGTGAAGATCCTCGACGCGCCGGTCTCGCTGACCGAGCTGCGCCGCCGTTCGCCGGAGGAGCTGCACAGCCTCATCGAGGACATGATCAAGGTGCTGGAGTCCAAGGTGCAGCCGGACCTCCAGCGCGGGCGCTACCCGGACAAGAAGGCCGCGGCCAAGTTCGCCGAGGTCGTGCACGCCGTCGCCAACGAGCTGGCGATCGGCAGCCCCGGCGGCTCGGGCAACTAGCGCACCGCCACCGCGGGGATCAGACCAGCGGCCGAGGCCCTGCCCAGTAGGGCCTCGATCGCCGCGTACCCCTCGTCGCCCAGGTCCTCGGTGAACTCGTTCACGTACAGGTCGATGTGCTGGGCCGCCACGTCCGGGGACAGTTCCTGGGCGTGCGCCATCACGTAGTCCTGGCTCGCCGCCGGATACGCCCACGCGTGCCGGACCGAGGCGCGCACCCACTCTGCTGCCCGGGCGGGGTCCACCCGGTCCTTGTGGGCCAGGATCGCGCCGAGCGGGATCGGCAGCCCGGTCTCGCCCTCCCACCACTCGCCGAGGTCGGCCAGCGCGACGAGGCCGTGCTCCTGGTAGGTGAACCGGGCCTCGTGGATGACGAGGCCGGCGTCCCAGCGCCCCGCGGCCACCCCGGGCATGATCTCGTGGAAGGGCACCACCGTTATCTGGTACTCCGTCTGGGCCCACAACCGGAACAGCAGATACGCCGTCGTCCGGTCGCCCGGCACCGCCACGGTGCGCGGGGTGACCCCCGGCCGGGTGACCACCAGCGGCCCGCAGCCCCGGCCGAGCGCGCCGCCGCAGGGCAGCAGCTCGTAGGAGTCCAGCAGCCAGGGCAGGGCCGCGTAGGAGACCTTCACCAGGTCGTACTCGCCGGTCGCCGCCGAGGTGTTCGTCACGTCCACGTCAGCGAAGGTCACGTCGAGGGCCGGCGCCCCCGGGACCAGGCCGTGGGCCAGGGCGTGGAAGACGAACGTGTCGTTGGGGCAGGGGGAGTAGGCGACCTTCACGTCAGCTCCTTGCAGGCCGTGGTCAGCGCGGCGAGGGCGGCCCCGAAGCGCCAGGCCGAGGTGTCGCGCGGGCCGATCAGGTTGGAGATCGTTCTCAGCTCTCCGAACCGTACCCCCGCGAGGTGGGCGGCTGTCGCGACCCCGAAGCCCTCCATGGCCTCGGCCACGGCGTCCGGGTACCGCGCGGCCAGCTCCCCGGCCCCGCCGGCCGTCCCGGTGACGCTCTGCACGCACAGGATCTCCCCGAACGTGCCGGCCACCCCGAGTGCCTCCGCCGCGAACCACGACGAGCCGAATCCGAGCGTCTCGATCGGCAGGAACCCGTCGGGGGAGTGCGCGCCGAGCTCGGGGGAGACCGTTCGGGTACCGATCACGACGTCCCCGATCTCCGCCCGCCCGACGAACCCACCGGCGATCCCGGCGCTGATCACCCGGTCGTACGTGCCCCTGGCCAGCAATGTCGCGGTCCCCGCCGCGGCTGCCGCGATCCCGACCCCGACCGGGTACACCTCCAGCTCGGGGGACGCGGCCCGGACGGCGGCGGCCTCGGCCTCGACGGCAGTGACGATGAGCGTTCGCATGATGCGAGAATAGGCGGGTGACCAGCGCAGTAATTCGTTCCCGCACCCGTACGGCCCGAATTGATCAGGTCTGCGCGGATGCCACGGACCTTGCCCGTGACGCCCTGTTGGTATCGATTCCCGAGGCGGCCGACAGCGTCGGCAAGCACACCGAGGCCGTGGCCGAGGGCGAGCGCCTCGTCACCCACTTCTACGAGTGCCTGCTGGCCGGCTATCGGGGCTGGCACTGGTCCGTCACCGTCACCCGGATCTCGCGCAGCAAGCACGTCACCGTGTGCGAGACGACGCTGCTGCCCGGCCCGGACGCCCTGACCACCCCCGAGTGGGTGCCGTGGAACGAGCGGATCCAGGCCGGCGACGTCGGCGTCGGTGACCTGCTGCCCACGGCCCCGGACGACGACCGGCTCGCCCCGGCGTACGTGCTGTCGGACGACCCCGCCGTCGAGGAGGTGTCCTGGGAGATCGGCCTCGGCCGGCCCCGGGTGCTGAGCCGCACGGGCCGCCTGGACGCCGCCCAGCGCTGGTACGAGGGCGAGCACGGCCCCAACGCCCCGATCGCCAAGGCGGCCCCGGACAACGCCCAGTGCGCCGGCTGCGGGTTCTTCCTGCCGCTCGCCGGCCTGCTGCGCCAGGACTTCGGCGTCTGCTCGAACGAGTACGCGGCCGACGACGGCAAGGTCGTCACCGGCGACCACGGCTGTGGCGCGTTCTCGGAGCTGTTCGTCGAGACCCCGGTCGAGCCCGAGCCGACCGGCCCCGCCTATGACGACTCTGCCCTTGACGAGCTCTGAGCACCCGGCGGGCCACGAGGAGTTGGCCCGCCGCCGTGCGGCGATCCTGGCCGCCTGGCGGGACTCCCCGACCCGGTTCCGCGAGGACGCCAACGCCGAGGAGGACCTCCTGCACGGCGGGTACGCCGACCGGCTCCTCGTCGAACTCCTCACCAACGCCGCCGACGCCGGGGCCACCACCGTCCGGATCAGACTCGACGGCGACACGCTCAGCGTGGCCAACGACGGCGAGCCGCTCACCCGGGCCGGACTGGACGCGCTCACCTCGCTGCGGGCGTCCAGCAAGCGCGAGGACGGTTCCACCGGCCGGTTCGGGGTCGGCTTCTCCGCCGTCCTCGCGGTCACCGACGAGCCGGAAATCCTCTCCACCACAGGTGGGGTGCGCTTCTCCGCGGCGGAGACCGCCGCTATAATTTCCGATATTCCGCATATACGTGCGGAAGCGGAGCGACGGGGCGGTGTACCCGTCCTCCGTCTACCTTGGGACCCGTCAGGTCCGCCCGCCGAGGGCTGGACGACGGAGGTCCGCCTCCCCCTCCGCGAGCCGGCGGCGATCAAGGCCGTCCTCGACGACTTCGACCCGGCGCTCCTGCTCGCCCTCGACCTGGCCAGTGTCGACCTGCCCGGCCGGGTGATCGAGAAGGCCGAGGTGTGCGGGCGCTGGCGGATCGCCCGGCGCGACGGCACCCTCGACCCGGCGCTGCTCGCCGACCGACCGGCCGAGGAGCACGTCCGGACCCACTGGTGGGTGATCGCCGCGGCGAACGGGGCCGGCCCCGACCAGGTCGTGCACGCCCCCACGCCCAGCTCCGAGCGGATCAGCCTGCCGGTCCGTCTGATCGGCACGTTCCCGCTGGACACCACCCGGCAGCACATCCAGGCCGGTCCGCTGACCGACTTCCTGATCGGCCAGGCCGCCGACGCCATCGCGGACCTGTTGGTCGGCGACGAGACCGGCCCGGCCAGCGAGCTGTCCGCCGTGCTGGAGGCCGGGTTCCCGGCCGGCGCTTTCGACGCGGCTCTGCGCGACCGGTTGATCGCCACCCTCACCGAGCGGCCGTGGCTGCCCGGCGGGCACACGCCCCGCGACGCCGTCACGGTGCCGGACGCGATCGTCGCGCCCCTGGCCGAGGCGGTGGACGGGGTGCTGCCCGTCGGCTGGTACCGGATCAAGGGGCTCAGCCGCCTCGGCGTCCGCCGGCTGGCGACGGCCGAGATCGTCGACCTCGTCTCCGGTCTGGGCCGCGAGGCCGCCTGGTGGCGCACGCTCTACAGTGGCCTGTCAGACGCCGACCTCGGCGAGCTGGGCGCGCTGCCCGTGCCGCTGACCGACGGCCGCACGGTGACCGGCGCGAAGGGCCTGCTGCTACCCGACACGGAACTGCCGGACCTGTCCGCGCTGGGCCTGCGGGTGGTGCACCCCGACGCCGTCGACCCGCTGCTGGAGCGGCTGGGCGCGCGGCCGGCGACCCCGAGGTCGATCCTGACCGACGATTTCGTCCGCGGCACCGTGGCCACCTCCTACGACAGCGAGGACCCGGCCCCGATCGCCGATGCCGTCCTCGCCCTGGTGGCCGCAGCGGAACTGCTGCCGGGCGAGGAGCCCTGGCTGGCCGAGCTGGCCCTGCCTGCCGACGACGGCGAGTGGTATCCGGCCGGTGAGCTGCTGCTGCCCGGTGGTCGGCTCGCGGCGGTCGTCGCCCCGGACTCGCCGTTCGGGATCTGCGACCCGGAGCGCCTCGCGGACGGGTCCGTCTCCGACGCCGCCCTGGTCGCCGTCGGGGTCCTCGAGACGTTCGCCGTGGTCGACATGACCGAGGTGCTCGTCGCCGACCTGGAGGAGCTGCACCTCGACGGCGCGGCGGACTGGGCGGCGCTGTGGGGCCAGGACGCCCTGATCGAACAGCTCGTGGCCCTGCGCGACCTGGAGTGGGTCGACGACTGGGCCGGCGCGCTGCCGCTGCTCCTCGAGCACCGCGAGGCTCTCGTACAGCCGACCCGGGTGGTCCTGGAGGACGGCAGCAGCATGACCGTGCCGTCGTACTCGAAATGGTGGCTCGGCCAGCAGCCCGTCCTCAACGGACTCCGCCCCCGGGAGACCACGACCTCCCCGGCCCTCGTCGGGCTCTACGAACTCGCCACCCCGGCGGCGGCCCTGCTCGGCGCGTGGCCGGACGTGGCGGCGATCCTCAACGACCGCGAGGCGTGCGGGGACCTGCTCGACCGGCTCGGCGACCCCGACCGCACGGCGACCCCGGAACTCCTCGCCGACATCTACGGCCGGATCGCCGCCGCGGACTTCGGCCTCGAACCGCCGGTCATGGTCCGGGTCGCGCCCGACGTGGTCGTACCGGCCGCAGACGTCGTCGTGGTCGACCAGCCCTGGCTGCTCGACCGGCTCGGCGACCGGCGTCCCGTTCTCGGCGGGCTGCCGGTCGCCGACCTGCTCGACGCCCCGTTACTGAGTGAGCTTTAGGGTCAGCTTCGCGCCGGCCGAGGGCTTGCCCTCGCCGGCGTCGTCGACGAGCTTCAGCGTGTAGTCGCCGTCCGCGCCGTCCTCGACGACGAACGTGACGACCTGGTTCTGGTACAGCGGCTTGTCCGGGTAGATCGCCAGGATCGGGGCGGTCTCCGGGCCGAGGGTCTGTCCGTTCGGCATCACGAGCCGGAAGCAGGCGCCGTCGACGTTGAAGCCGTACGCCGAGGGCGTGCCCGTGAGGTCGAAGACGAAGGTCACGCTGCGGGCGCCCTTCTTCAGGTCGCGGACGTTGTTCGACCCGATGGACGTGTCGGAGCGGACCTGCGCCGACTTCGGGGTCATGGTCATCCGGCCGGCGGTCAGCGGCGCGGTCATCGCCACGTCCACCGGCTTGTTGGCGACGAGGGTCCCGCTGGTCAGCGGTACGACGGCCTGCTGCTGCCCCGCCGCGCCGAACACGATCTTCGCGCCCTCGAAGGTGAACGGCTTGTCCGCCGTGGCGTAACCGGTGTGCGCGAGCGGCACCGGGGTGCTCTCGCCGGGCGCCGGCGGCGCGGTGCTGCCGGTCGTCAGGTTCGCGTCCGCGCCGTTGATCGTGATGGTCACGTCGGGCCAGCCGTCGATCCGGGTGGCCTTGAACTCGTTGGTGACCACGGCGTCGACCTTCAGGTCGTACCCGTTGTCGGCCTTCGGCGTGTACTGCGCCGACTTGAGCTCCCATTTGAGCCCGTCGGCCCAGATCGTCTTGCCGATCTCCTTGGTCTGCGGCTTGGTGGCGTCCGCGACCTTGCCCTTGTCTGCGCCGCCGCCGGAACCGGAGTCGGCCGAACCCTTGCCGCCCGGCCCGCAGCCGGTGGTCAGCGTGGCGGCCAGTGCCAGTACGGCGGTGACGCGTAGAGCCACGTGCATCTGTACTCCCCAGGGGCGGCCGGCCCGTCGCCGGCAGTTGTGCCTACAGGATGGGACAGGTTGCGCCAGTGGGCCGTCGCGAGTTCGACATTGTCGAATAGTGGTCAGTGCGCCGGGCGTAGGGTTTCCGGTATGGAGCAGGAGGAGGCCGACCGGGCGGCGGCCGTCGCGGAACTGGTGGCCGAGGGCGGGCCGGTGGCCGAGATCCGCAAGGTCGCGGCTCTGTGGATCCCCGGTCTGACGGCGGCGCTGGGGCTGTTCGGGCTGGCGGGCGCGCTGATCGGCAAGGACACCCTGACGGCGCTGCCGGTGTGGGCGCGGATCACGGTGGGCGTCCTGGCGGGCCTGGCGGTGCTGCTCGCGGCCGGGGCGCTTTTCGGCGCCTACCGGGCGGCGTACGGCTGGCCGAGGGCCGCGCGGAGCCCACAGGCCCTGCTCGCCTGGTACCAGGCGCGGGGCGAGGAGCCGGGGCGGATCGTCGCCGGGTTCCAGCGGGCCGTGCTGGCCACGGCGGGCGCGCTGCTCGCCATGGTCGTCGGCGTGGGGCTGTTGTGGTTCGTCCCGCCGGTGGAGGAGGGCGGCACCCAGATCAGGGTCACCAGGACGGACGAGTCGGACGTGTGCGGGGCGATGCTGGCCTCGGTCAACCCGACGTCGATCCGGGTCCGGCGGGCCTCCGACGGGCGGGTCGTCTCGGTCCCGGTCGCGAAGATCGCCGCGATGACCCCCGCCCCGAAGTGCTAGCCGCGAGGACCGGCCGCCCGGCGCTCGCCCCGGTCGTGCCGGATCATCGTGAGCAGCCCCGGGATACCGATGACGACCCCGGCCACGCAGATGCGCACCCAGTGCGCCGGCCCGTCGAACACCAGCACCCCGATCCCGCCGAGGGCCCACAACACGATCCCGGCCACGGCGAACGGCACGGTCCGGATCTGTAACGGCTTGGGCTCTGCACGGGTCGACACGCCTTCAGGGTACTGGTCCGGCCCACGGGTCGGGGCCGGACCAGCGTGGGCTCAGACCCGGTACCCGTTGACTGTTTTAAGGGTTGTGACCTGGTTGTTGAGCTTGTAGGTCTCCTGCGAGACGCAGGTCGCGTGCCGTTCCGGGCGCGGCACCCCGAAGGTGTAGCCGGCCTCGCCGCTGAACGAGTCGTCCATCCGCAGCCAGGACACCCCGCCGGGGCCGACGGTCATGACCGTGGCCGCGTCGAGAAGGCTCATCTTCGTGACCAGGCGGTTCGCCTCGTTCACGTCGGTGTACCCGTTGATCGAGAACCGCTTGCTGTCCCTGACCACCGACGGGTTGGGGCCGCCGACCCGGGTGACGATCGACTGGTCGGACCACGTCGCGACCAGCTCGTCGTGGTTCTCGCCGTCGGTCCAGGTGTGCGTGCTGCCGTTCGTCACCGTCTGATCGACGCTGGTGCTGACCACGCCGCGGCTCGTGCGCAGCGTGCCCGTCGCGGAGAAGTGGTGGCCGGCGGACACCGTGACCTTCTTGTCCACCGAGGTGACGTTGTTCTTCGCCGGGTAGTCGTTCGCGGCGTCCAGCGTGCCCGTGACCGGGGCGGAGCCCTGCCAGGAGAGCACGTTCGTCGGCACGTCCCAGCCCGACTGGCCCTCCGGCACGCCCACGACCCGGACCGCCAGCTTGTGCGGCTGGCCGTCGGTCAGCCTGCCCAGGAACGGGCCCAGGTCATAGGACAGCGGACGGACGTTGAACGCGCGGGGCGCCGGGACCGCGTACCAGAGGAACGGGTTGCCCCAGCCGCCGGTGTAGATGTGCGGGTACGGTGCCGCGATGCCGGCCAGCTTGTCGTCGACCAGGACCTGGACCTCGCGGTACGGGCCCTGGGCGCCGGCGCACGAGTACGACGAGTCGGCCGGGGCGACCGAGTACCAGAACTCCTCGCAGCCGCCGCCGGAGCCCGTCGCGTACACCTCGGCGACCAGGCGTTCCGTCGTCTTCGGCAGCGTGACGGTCCCGACCTGGTCGGTACCCTCCCGGCGCAGGTCCGCCAGCGGCTGCACGGTGTGCGCCGGATCCTTGGCCTTCCCGCCGTAGAACGTCAGGTCCACCGTGATGTCCAGGATCCCGGTGTAGGTGTCGTTGACGACGTTGCCGATCAGCATCCACACCGGCTGCTCATGGCGGAACAGCGCCGAGTAGGCGGTGACGTCCTTCTCGACCTTCCACTCGATGCCCTCGGCCGACGGCTCCGGCGTGGACGTCTTGAAGAGGGTCACGCCGCCCATCGACAGCGCCCCGAGCCGGTCGAACTGCCGGCCCTTCACCGCGCCGTGCATGTCGAGCACGACCTTGCCCCAGTCGCCGGCACACCCGGCCGGAGGCTGGTAGGTCGCCGTGTACGGGTCGAAGTTCACGAACTGGTGGGTCACGATGCGCACCGTGCACGAGGGGCCGGCCGGCCGCTCGATCGCCGGGGCTGCGGTGGAGGGATCGTCCCAGTCTGTACCGAACTCGCCGGGGGGAGCAGCGAACGCTGGCGTCGCGCTGATCCCCAGGGCCAGAACAGCACTCATGATCATGAGTAGCTTCTTCATCCCGACAACGTGGCAGCTGAGCTGATTCCAGGCAAGACCTGATGGCAGGATGATCCGACCCGCCCAGGAGGTTTTGTCAGCATGAACACCCTTGACCGGTACTTCGAGATCAGCGCCCGAGGCTCCACGATGGCCCGTGAGGTCCGCGGCGGCTTCGCCACGTTCTTCACGATGGCCTACATCGTCGTCCTCAACCCGCTCATCCTCGGCAAGGCCGTCGACGGCTCCGGAGCGCACCTCAAGGTCGCCGCCCTCGCAGCCGCCACCGCGCTCGTCGCCGGTCTGATGACCATCCTGATGGGCGTCGTCGCGCGCTTCCCGCTCGCCCTCGCCGCAGGCCTCGGCGTCAACGCCATGGTCGCCTACGAGATCGCACCCCACATGACCTGGGCCGACGCGATGGGACTCGTCGTCATCGAGGGCCTGATCATCGGGGTACTCGTCCTCACCGGCCTGCGCGCGCTCATGTTCCGCGCCGTACCCGTCGCGCTCAAGAACGCCATCGGCGTCGGCATCGGCCTCTTCCTGGCCCTGATCGGCTTCGTCGACGCCGGCTTCGTCCGCTCCACCGGCGTCGGCACGCCCCCGATCGGCATGGGCATCTCCGGCAAACTCCTCGGCTGGCCCACCCTGGTCTTCGTCGTCGGCCTGCTCGCCCTGCTCATCCTCGTCGTCCGCAAGGTACGCGGCGCGTTCCTGATCGGCATCCTCGGCACCACGGCCCTCGCCATCGTCGTGGAACGCTTCGCCCATGCCGGCAGCGTCGTGGCCAACCCGCGCGGCTGGCAGCTCAACGTGCCCACGCTGCCCACCACCCTCGTGGACAGCCCCGACCTGAGCCTGCTCGGCAGATTCGACCTGTTCGGCTCCTGGGAACGCGCCGGCCTCGTCGTCAGCGCCATGTTCGTCTTCACCCTGCTGCTCACCGACTTCTTCGACACGATGGGCACCATGGTCGCGGTCGGCGCCGAGGGATCGCTGCTGGACGCGGACGGCAACCCGCCCCGCTCCCAGCAGATCCTGCTCGTCGACTCGATCGCCGCGGCGGCCGGCGGCGCGGCCAGCGTCTCCTCCAACACCTCCTACATCGAGTCGGCGGCCGGCGTGGCCGAGGGCGCCCGGACCGGCCTGGCCAACCTCGTCACCGGGGCGCTGTTCCTACTCGCGATGTTCTTCGCGCCCCTGGTCACGATCGTGCCGTTCGAGGCGGCCACCACGGCGCTGGTCGTCGTCGGATTCCTCATGATGACCGGGGTACGGTCCATCGACTGGACCGACTACGAGATCGCCATCCCGGCGTTCCTGACGATCGTCCTGATGCCGTTCACCTACTCGATCTCCAACGGCATCGGGGCGGGCGTCGTGTCCTACGCGCTGCTCAAACTGGTCCGGGGCAAGGCGCGAGAGGTGCACCCGATCCTGTGGTGCGTGGCGGCCCTCTTCGTCGTGTACTTCCTGCGCGGGCCGATCGAGTCCCTGACCGGAATGTAGGTACTACCCGCCACGGACCGGTCCGGCTCGGCGCGGCGGCTGGACGGCGGAGTGCCGCCCAGCAGGGTGGGCGTTGCTCGCCTGTCCGGCCGGGTGGGCGGCGTTGCTCGGGGTGGGTGGCTAGTGATGCCGCCGGTTGCCGTCAGCGTGAGGCCTTGGATCGGTGCTGGTGCTGGCGGGTGCTGTGGGCGGGTCGTGTCGGTCAGACGAGGAGGGTCAGGCCCGCCTGGGCGAGCTCGTCCGTCACACGCAGCCGCTCCAACTCCAGCTCCACCCCCACCACCGAGTCCAGCTGCTGCGGCACGCCCAACGCCCGGCACGCCTCGCGCAGCTGCTCGTCGTAGGAGATCCACAGGGCCTCCCGGCGCAGCTCGGCCCGCCACAGCGCGGCCCGGTGCAGGGTGTCCTCCGAGGGGGCGGCGATCTCCACGTCCTCGGAGTCGAGCTCCAGCTGGCGAGCCAGCCGCTCCAGCTCCACGGACTCGCGCTCGGACTGCTCCAGCTCGGCGATCTCCGCCGCCACGGAGACCGGCGCGCGGAGGGCCTCGGCGATCCGGCGCAACTCGGCGGCGGTCTCCTCGATCGGCGGATGCCGGGGGGTGGGGTCCTGGCCGGGAAGCCGGTCCATGACGTCGCCCGCATACCCGGCGAGGTCGTCAGCGCGGACGACCAGCCAGGCGATCACGATCGGCGTCGCTGCCAGTGTTGTCAGGGCGACGCCGACTGTCACGAAGTGAAGGGCGGCCACGTCCCCAGGCTAGGCCGCCGGCGGCTTCGACGCCAGCCGATTGCCTGCCACCCTCCCGACAGCGCCCCAGGCCAGCGCCCTGCCGGCCCCCGCCCCGGGCCAGCGGTCTGCTGGCCGGCCCGTTGGTCTGGTGCGGTCGAGTGGTCACTGGGTGCCGGCCTCCAGGAGGTCGTGCAGGGTCTTCGCGCCCGCCGGATCCCCGGTGATCGTCACAGCGTCGTCCCCGACCCGCCGCCACAGCCACAGCAGCACGTCCGACGGCTCTCCGCTGATCGTCGTGGCGGCCTCCCCCTCGGCTTCCACGAACACCCCGGCGACCGTCGGCCGGACGAACCAGGACCGCCCGCCCGTGCGCACCTCGACGACCGGCGCATCGGTCAGCGTGTAGTCCTCCGGCCACTGGATCGAGGTCCACGCCAGGAAGATCCGCAGCACCTCGTCCACCCCGTCGGCGGCGAGATCCGCAGCGACCAGGGTCACCTGCCCGGCGGCCAGCTCCGCGTCGACCCGGTGCACGGCGGCCTCCTGGGCCATCCGGCGGACCCAGAACCCGACGGTCTGGTCCGGGCCATACCACGTGTAGGTCGTCGACTCCGGCGCGCGGGCCGCGAACTCGGCCTCCAGCTCCGCGTGTGCCCGGGTCAGCAGTGCCAGCGCCGGCTCGGCGGAGTGGTCGTGCGGCCAGTCCTCCGGGTGGTGGCCGAGGCGCATGCACTGCACCTTGTGCAGGTAGACCTGGGCCACGTGCCGGACCAGGTCCTCGACCGTCCAGTCGGGACACGACGGCACCCGGGCGTCGAGATCGGTGGCGACGGCGGCCAGCCGGGCCGTGTCGTCGGCGAGCCGGGCGCGAAAGTCAACGAACTCCATACCCGCACCCTGCCACCCGGGTACGACAACTTCCGGCCAACCGCCTAACCAGGCACGCCGGCCGCGCCGCCGCCCCGGTCGACCTGTCGGACCGCCGTCCCGGTGCTAGCGGGCGAACCGACCCATCAGCGCGCGTCCCGGCAACACGGACATGCTCAGCTCGTCGACATCGGGTTCGGCGAACCGCAGCGTGGGCCACGGCCTCGCCCGGAACGTGACCTGCACGCCCCGCACCCTGATCCGCACGACAAGGGCCACCAGCGCGGTCACGATCGACGCGATGCCGCCGACCCAGATGCTGGACCGGGCGCTGACGTTCTCGGCGAGCCAGCCGATGACCGGCGCGCCGATCGGCGTCGTACCGGCGAAGACCAGCATGTAGAGGGACATCACCCTGCCCCGGTACTCCGCTGGCACCCCCATCTGTACCCGCTGGTTGCAGGCCTGCGCGAAGTACACCATGGCGAAACCGGTCGGGAAGAGCAGCGCGATCATGGTCAGGTAGGTCGGGGCGAAGCCGAGGATGGTCTCCAGCACCCCGAAGGCCAGCGCCCCGCCGAGGATCACGTAGACCGACGGTCGGCCGTCGCGCCCGGTGCCGGCCAGCGCTCCGCACAGCGCGCCGAGGGCGAGCACGGAGGTGAGCAACCCGAACGACGCCGCCCCGTTGTGGAACACGGTCTTGGACATGATGGCCAGGGTGAGCTGGAAGTTGTACCCGAGCATCGCGATCACGCCCATCAACGCCATCGGCAGCATCAGGTCGGGCCGGCGCCGGACATAGGCGAGCCCGTCGCGGACGTTGCCGGGCTTCTTGGCCAGCCGGGCCCGGTACAGGTCCGTCGACTTCATCATCAGCAGTCCGACCATGGGGCCGGCGTAGGTGAGCGCGTTGAGCACGAACACCGGGCCGGTGCCGAGCCAGGCGATGCACAGGCCGGCCAGCGCGGGGCCGACGATCCGGGCGGTGTTGAAGGTGGCGGCGCTCAGCGACAGCGCGTTGGGGAGCAGGTCGGTGCCCACGAGTTCGCTGGCGAACGACTGCCGGACCGGTACCTCGACGGCGTTGACCGCGCCGAAGACGGCGGCGAAGACGAACACGTGCCACAGCTGCACCCCGCCGCTGATCACGAGGATGCCCAGGGACGCGGCGAGTACTGCCCACACGGCGTTGACCGCGATCAGGAGTTTGCGCTTGTCGAGGCGGTCGGCGAGCTTGCCGGCGTACAACGTGAAGACCAGGATCGGCAGGAACTGCAGCGCGGTGACGATCCCGAGCGCGGTGCCCGAGTTGTCGGAGAGCTGGAGCACCAACCAGTCCTGGGCGACGATCTGCATCCAGCCGCCGGTGAGGGAGATGAACTGTCCGAGAATGAAGAGTCTGTAGTTGCGTATCCTGAATGACCGGAACACGAAGTGGTGCGCCTCCTACGTAGATGGTGCTTACGTGGGATGGCTCGACCTTCAGCTCCGGGCTATGCGCTCCAGCAGCTCAGCGGCCTTGCTCAGGGCCTCGCGTTCGTCGGCGGTCAGCTCGGCGAGGCGCTCGGCGAGCCACGCGTCGCGGGCTCGCTGGTTGTCGCCGAGCAGGCTCCGCGCCGTCTCCGTGGTCGCCAGGATGACCTGCCGCCCGTCGGTCGGGTGCGGGGTGCGCTGCACGAGGCCCAGTTCTTCCAACTTGGCGATGACCTTCGTCATCGTCGGCGGTTGGACCCGCTCGGTGTCGGCGAGCTCGCGAGGGGTCAGTGCGCCGGCCAGGTCGAGGCTGGTCAGGGCGGAGAGCTGACTCGGGGTGAGCTCGCTGATCGGGCGGGCCCGACGCAGGCTGCGGTTGAGACGCATGATCGACTGTCGCAGGGTCGCGGCGAGTCGGGCCTGGTTGTCCGTTGGCCGAACCATCACGATCGTTAGCCTAACTCATTAGTTTGGCTAACGACCTGTGATGATCCGCACTGGTTGAACGGCTGTGGGGACACTGCTCAGGACGTTCCGCCGTTGGCGGTGGGAGCGCTGCCGAAAAGAACATCGTCCCAGCTGGGCAGCTTCTTGCGAGGTTTGTCCGCGGAGCCCGGGTCGGCCACCGACGGAGTCGCCGACTGCCGGCGGGGCCGGAGCACGGCGAGCGACGGCACGGCCGGCACCTCCTTCGGCGCGTCCATGTCGTCCTCGGCGAACGCGGACACCGACAGCTTGCCCGGCGCGGTCGGCGACTGCTGCCGCGCGGCCGGCTCCAGGCTGCGGCCCGGCCGGTCCAGCGGACGCTCCAGCGAGGCGAGCAGCGCGTCGCGGCCGGCCCGGATCGGGTCGCCGCCCTGGGCCAGCTGGTCGGCCGGCCGCAGCGCGCGCGGCGGCGGGCCCGCCGGGTCGTGTCCGTGCCGGGCCGGCTCGGGGGCCGGGTCCTGGCCGAGCAGCGGGGCGGGGCGCTCCGTGCACAGGTAGTGCGACATGTCGTCGGACGGGATGACGACCTGGCGGGCCTTGTCCAGCTCCCAGACCGCCTGCGCCGTCGCCTTGCCGCTCGGCCACGTGGCGACGACGCGCCAGGTGCCGTCGTCGCGGCGGTAGGCGTCCCAGGAGACCTTCTCGGCGTCCACGCCGTGCTTGCCGAGCCGGGCGTCGACGACCTCGGCCAGGGACGCGCCCCGGTCGGAGGTGCGCAGCCGGGTACGCCGCGCGTGCTGGGCGAGCATGGCCCGCTCCTGGAGCACCGGGCCCGCGTACCTCAGGACGCGGTCGACCGGCACGTTGGCCACCCGGGCCACGTCCTCGGCGGACTCGCCACAGCGGATCCGGGCCTGGATGTCGCGCGGGGACAGTGCTGTCTGCGCGCCCATGGCGGGGCTCGCGGGATGCGTGCGCAGCGCGGTGCGGTCGTGCCGCAGCGCCGACGTCATCTGGTCGTCGATGGGGAGCGCCAGCAGTCGGCCGACCTCGTCGGCGAGCACCAGCGCCTGGCCGTCCTCGGAGAGGGCGACGAAGCGTACCGGCCGCATCGCGATCCTCCGTCCCGTCGGGGCGCCTGTCTGGACACCGTACGACGAACGATAGCGGCTCTGTGCGAGGCACGCCGGGGCAATCTCAGAGACGAGTACCCCAAAAGGGGGTAAAAAGCTAGCACCGGCACGCTCTGCAGCGTGCCGGTGCCAGAAAAATTACAGTCCTGCGAGCACGAAGTCGATGCACTTGGTCAGTGCCTCGACGTCCGCGGGCTCCACGCTCGGGAACAGCGCGATCCGGAGCTGGTTGCGACCGAGCTTGCGGTACGGCTCGGTGTCCACGATCCCGTTCGCCCGCAGCGCCTTGGCGATCGCCGTCGCGTCCACGCTGTCGTCGAAGTCGATCGTGGCGACCACGTTGGACCGCAGGCTCTCCTCCACGACGTAGGGCGCGGCGACCGGGGAGTTGAGGGCCCAGTCGTAGAGCACGCCGGCCGACTCGGCGGTCCGCTTCGCGCACCACTCCAGCCCGCCGTTCGCGAGCATCCAGTCGGTCTGCTCGGCCGCGAGGAAGATCGTGGCCAGCGCCGGGGTGTTGTACGTCTGCTCCAGGCGGGACTGCTCGATCGCCGTCACCAGGTCGAGGAAGGCCGGGATGTAGCGCCCCGACTCCTTGATCTCGAAGGCGCGCGCGATGGCCGCCGGCGACATGACGGCGATCCACAGGCCGCCGTCGGAGCCGAAGCACTTCTGCGGCGCGAAGTAGTACACGTCGGTCTCGGTGATGTCGACCGCGAGCCCGCCGGCCGCCGAGGTGGCGTCGACCAGCAGCAACGCGCCCTCGTCGGCGCCTTCCACGCGACGAATCGGCACGGCCACGCCGGTCGAGGTCTCGTTCTGCGGGATGCAGTAGGCGTCGATGCCGGCCTCGGCGACCAGGGTCGGGGCGCTGCCCGGGTCGGCCTTGCGCACGCTGGGCTCGCCCAGGAACGGCGCGGCCTTGACCGAGGACACGAACTTCGAGCCGAACTCGCCGAACGAGGCGAACTGGGCGCGGTCCCGGATCAGGCCGAACGTCGCGACCTCCCAGAACGCCGTGGTGCCGCCGTTGCCGATCACGACCTCGTAGCCCTCGGGGAGGCTGAACAGCTGGGCCAGGCCGCGCCGGAGCCGGGCGACCTCGTTCTTGACGGTGGCCTGCCGGTGGGAGGTGCCCAGGAACGTGGTCGCCACGTCCGCGAGGGCCGCGACGGCGACGGGGCGGACCTTCGACGGGCCGCAGCCGAACCGGCCGTCGGCGGGCTTGAGGTTCTCGGGAATGATCACAGGACAGCGTCCTCTCATCGGGTTCTTCCAGGTGCCCCGGCGACGCTGCCGTGTCCGACCAGACTATCCCAACGAAAAGGGGCCACCCGAAGGCGGCCCCTGAACGGTCGTTAACGACTCGATTAACGCGCGATCTGGTCGAAGCCCTCGACGTCGGACGGCTTGCGCGGCGCGGGGCCGATGTACGTCGCCGACGGCCGGACGAGCCGGCCCAGCTTCTTCTGCTCCAGGATGTGCGCGCTCCACCCGGCGACCCGGGCGCAGGTGAACATCGAGGTGAACATGTGCGCGGGGACCTCGGCGAAGTCCAGCACGACGGCCGACCAGAACTCGACGTTCGTCGCGAGCACCCGGTCGGGCTTGCGGGCGTGCAGCTCGGCCAGCGCGGCCTTCTCCAGCGCCTCGGCGACCTCGAACCGCGGGGCATTGAGCTCGCGGGCGGTGCGGCGGAGCACGCGGGCGCGCGGGTCCTCCGCCCGGTACACCCGGTGGCCGAAGCCCATCAGGCGCTCGCCCCGGTCGAGGACGCCCTTGACGTAGGCGTCGGCGTCGCCGGTGCGCTCCACGCCCTCGAGCATCTCGAGCACCCGGGAGGGGGCGCCGCCGTGCAGCGGGCCCGAGAGGGCGCCGATGCCGGAGGAGATACAGGCTGCCGCGTCCGCGCCGGTGGAGGCGACGACCCGGGTGGTGAACGTCGAGGCGTTCATGCCGTGCTCGGCGGCGGAGATGAAGTACGCGTCGACGGCCTTGACGTGCCGGGGGTCGGGCTCGCCCCGCCAGCGCTTCATGAACCGTTCCACGATCGTGGCGGCGGTGTCGATCTCCTTCTGCGGGACGGCCGGCAGGCCCACCCCGCGCGCGGACTGCGCGACGAAGGACAGCGCGGTCACCGACACCCGGGCGAGGTCGGCGCGGGCCTGCTCGTCGGAGATGTCGAGCAGCTGGCCGAGGCCCCAGTACGGCGCGAGCATCGCGACCGCGGACTGGACGTCGACCCGGATGTCGCCGGAGTGCACCGGTACCGGGAACGGCTCGGCGGGCGGTAGCCCGGGCCCGAACTTCCCGTCGACCAGCAGTGCCCACACGTTCCCGAACGACACCCGACCGATCAGGTCTTCGATGTCGACGCCGCGATACCGCAGCGCACCGCCTTCCTTGTCAGGTTCGGCGATCTCGGACTCGAAGGCGATGACACCCTCAAGCCCGGGCTTGAAGTCGGACATTTAGTACTCCCAGGATCCGTACGCCAAAGATGACGGATGTCCGGGACGCGCGCCTCCGGCCCGAGACCGTGCGCCCGGTGGCCCGGACCGCCGGTGTGGCGGGCCGCGACCATCAGTAGTGCCTTGCGCGACATCTTGACCCCTCGAAGGGGGTTGTGGGGGAAAACCACTCCGGGATGTGGCGAGTGCCTCACTTTTTCAGCCAATGGGCTGGTCCCCTGACAGGATATGCGGGTGATAGGTGACACTGCGGCAAATCTGGCTGCGATGCGGCAGGAGTACGGCGATCTTCCGTTGAACGAGCCTGACCTGGCAGAAGACTGGCCGGCTCAGTTCGCCGCGTGGCTGGACATCGCCCGGAGCACCGGGGTCGAGGAGCCCAACGCGATGGTGCTGGCCACCGCGGCGCTCGACGGCCGGCCCTCCGCGCGTTCGGTGCTGCTGAAGTCCGTGGACGACCGGGGCTTCGTCTTCTTCACCAACTACGAGTCGCGCAAGGGCCGCGAGCTGATCGACAACCCGTACGCGAGCCTGGTGTTCCCCTGGTACGCGCTGCACCGGCAGGTCGTGGTGTGCGGGGAGGTGGAGCGGGTCACCCGCACCGAGACCGAGGAGTACTTCGCCAGCCGCCCCCGGGGCGCGCGGCTCGGCGCGTGGGCCAGCCGGCAGTCCGAGGTCATCTCGGGGCGGTCCGACCTGGAGGCGGCGTGGGAGGCCGCCGAGCACCGGTGGCCGGAGGAGGTGCCGGCGCCCGACCACTGGGGAGGTTTCCGGGTGGTGCCGCAGACTGTCGAGTTCTGGCAGGGCCGGCGCAGCCGGCTGCACGACAGGCTGCGGTTCCGGCACTCCGCGGCCGGCTGGCTGGTGGAGCGCCTTTCACCATAAGTTCGCCTGGGGGTTTTGTCTGGTCTCGCGGCGCGCTATGGTCGCGAGCTATGGAGTGGTCCATCGCCGCCGGCGATCAGCGCGCAGTGGTGACCGAGGTCGGTGGTGGCCTGCGGTCCTACTCGGCCGGTGGCGTCGACCTCGTCGACGGGTATCCCGAGGACGCGCTCTGCCCGTTCGCCGCCGGTCAGGTGCTCGCACCGTGGCCCAACCGGGTGCGCGACGGGCGCTACACGTTCGCCGGCGTGCCCCGGCAGTTGCCGCTGAGTGAGCCCGACTGGCACAACGCCATCCACGGCCTGGTCAACTGGGTCGCGTGGCGGGCGGTGGAGGTCGCCGACGACGCGGTGACAATGGAGTACGAGCTGCCGGCCTCGCCCGGCTACCCCTTCCGGCTGCTGCTGCGGACCCGATGGTCGGTGGGCCCCGACGGCCTGCGCGCCGAGCATCACGCGACGAACACCGGGCCGGGTCCGGCGCCGTTCGGGCTGGGCGCGCACCCCTACCTGCGGATCGACGGGGTCGCGATCGACGACGTGGTGCTGCGGCTGAGCATGCGGTCCCGGCTGCTCACCGACGGCCGGCTTCTCCCGATCGGGGCGGCCAGGGTCGACGGCACCGACTGGGACTACACGGCCGGCCGGCGGCTCGGCGACACCCGGCTGGACACCACCTTCGGGCTGCCCGTCCGCGACGAGGGGGGCCGGATCACCGGTTCCCTGACCGCCCCGGACGGCAGGTCTGTCACCCTGTGGGCGGATCAGTCCTTCCGCTGGCTGCAGCTGTACACGGCGGACGGGCTCCCCGACGGCCGGCACCGGCGCTCCGTGGCGGTCGAGCCGATGACCTGCCCGCCCGACGCGCTGCGGTCCGGCCGGGACCTCGTCACCCTGCAGCCCGGCGAGCAGTGGCGCGGCACGTGGGGGATCGTGGCGAGCGATAGTCTCAGTACGTGATTTTCAAAGCGGTCCGCGACGGCAAGCCGTACCCGGAGCACGGTCTGAGCCTCAAGGAGTGGGCCGAGATCCCGCCGCGCCCGGTGCGGCTCGACCAGCTCATCACCACGAAGCGCGAGCTGGGACTTGACCGGCTGCTGGCCGACGATTCCACCTTCTACGGCGACCTGTTCCCGCACGTGGTCCGCTTCCAGGACGCGCTCTACCTGGAGGACGGGGTGCACCGGGCGCTGCGCGCCGCGCTCCAGCAGCGCACGACGATCCACGCCCGGGTGCTCGAGCTCTAGCCGACCGTGACCTCGATGTCGCGCCCGTCCTCCTCCAGCTCCACCGGCTCGGTGACCCGCCCGATCCTGGCGAGGAACGCCGGCCGGGGGCCGGTGACGGCCACGGCGGCGGCGAGCAGCACGATGCCGAGGACCGCGCAGTAGGCACCCGGCTTGGCCACCAGCTCCGGTGCCGAGGTGTTGCGCCGCACCACGTCGTCGAACTCGGCCTGTCCCGGCCCCAGCTGCTGTTCGAGGCTGAGGTAGAGGGTCACCATCGAGCCGAGCACATACGTGGCGACGCCCGCGGCGGCGAGCCGGACGGTCGTGTTCACCCGCCCCGTGCTGGCCACGGCCGCGACCAGCAGGCCGATCAGCGCGAACACGCCGAGCCCGTAGATGAAGCCGTCGGACAGCGCGCTCCGCGACAGCATCCCGATCAGGCTGCCCAGGCCGGAGGCGAGGCCGTGGCTCATCTCCTTGCCGTCGAGCTCGACGGCGAGATTGGGCAGCAGGGTGCCGGCGGTGACCAGCGCGATGCCGAGGGCGCCGAGGAGCGCGGTGGTGCGCGGCGGGATCTGGGCGGGGGTCGGGGGCCCGGCCGCGACGGTGGGTGCACCGATGGTCGCGGCCGGTTCCGGCAGGTGAAATTCGGGCAGCTCGGCGGGGGTACGGCCGAGGCCGTCCGGACTGGTGCTCATAGTGGCCAATGATGCCCGACGGTCAGCCGATACGGTGACCTCATGACTGACGCCATCGGGCTGCTCGCCCTCGAGTCGCTGTTGTCCGCCGAGGAGCGCGCGTTCGCCGACAGCGTGCGCCGGCTGGTCGACGACCAGGTCCGCCCGCATGTGGCCGAATGGTACGAGAACGGGCGGGCACCGGTCCGGGAGCTGGCTCGTGAGCTGGGCAAACTCGGCCTGCTCGGCGCGCACCTGACCGGCTACGGCTGCGCGGGCGTGTCCGCCGTCGCGTACGGCCTGTCGTGCCTGGAACTGGAGGCCGGCGACTCCGGCGTGCGCAGCCTGGTCAGCGTCCAGGGTTCGCTGGCGATGTTCGCGATCTGGAAGTACGGCTCGGAGGAGCAGAAGCAGCAGTGGCTGCCCCGGATGGCGGCCGGCGAGGCGATCGGGTGCTTCGGCCTGACCGAGCCCGACCACGGCTCCGACCCGGCGGGCATGACCACCCGGGCGGTGCGGGACGGCGACGACTGGCTGCTGTCGGGAACCAAGATGTGGATCACGAACGCGCCGGTCGGCGAGCTGGCCGTGGTCTGGGCCCGGATCGAGGAGGGCATCACCGGGTTCGTGGTGCCGCTGGCCGAACCGGGCGTCACGGTCAACGAGATCCACCACAAGATGTCGCTGCGCGCCTCGGCGACCGGCGAGCTGGTCTTCGACAACGTCCGGCTGCCCGCCTCAGCGCAGCTGCCCGGCGCGCGCGGTCTCAAGGCCCCGCTGTCCTGCCTGACGGAGGCCCGGTACGGGATCGTGTGGGGGGCGCTCGGCGCTGCCCGGGACTGTCTGGACACGGCGATCCGGTATGTCGGGACCCGGGAGCAGTTCGGCCGGCCGCTCGCCGGGTTCCAGCTCACCCAGGCGAAGCTCGCCGACATGGCCCTGGAGCTGCAGAAGGGCTACCTGCTGGCCCTGCACCTGGGCCGGCTCGCCGACGCCGGCACCCTGCAGCCGGAGCAGGTCAGCGTGGGCAAGCTGAACAACGTGCGCGAGGCGCTGAAGATCGCCCGGACCTGCCGGACGCTGCTGGGCGCGAACGGGATCTCGGGGGAGTACCCGATCATGCGGCACGCGAACAACCTGGAGAGTGTGCTGACGTACGAGGGCACCTCGGAGGTGCACCAGCTGGTGATCGGGCAGAAGTTGACCGGGTTGTCGGCCTTCGCCTGAGCCTCGCGGGCCGGCCCGGTGCCGCCGACGCGCGCCGGGTCGGGCCCCACTCGTAACCCCTAAAAAAGGGTTAAAAGGCCCAGCATCGCGAGCGCGAACACCGTGCTGGCGGCCAGCAGGGCGGTCGGCAACAGCAAACGGGTCGGGTGCGGCACGCCCATCGCCGCCACCCGCCAGAACCCGGCCCGCAGCAGCACGAGCCACGCGATCACCACCCCGGCCAGCAGCAGCGGCTCGTGTGCGCACAGCCGGGCCGCGAGCAGCGTCACCACGGCAGAGGACAACACGGTGCGCCGCCACGCCAGCCGGGTGCGCTCCGGCTGGAGCCCGCCGTCGGGGGCCAGGAGCCTCACCGGCTGAACCCCCCGGCGATGACCAGCACGATCAGGCCCGCAGCCCCGATCCCCAGGGACAGGGCCAGCACGGCGGGGAACCGCTGCGGCGGAAGATCCTTACCGGTACGCATCGCGCGCTCGCACCGGATCCAGTGGTCCACGGCCCGCAGCGCGCACCCGCCACCCAACAGGAGCAGCACCACGGCGACCACGGTCCGGACATAGGGGGCCGCTGGCGTGGTGACGAACTGGGCCGCTGCGAGCCCACCGCCCACCAGGGCCAGTGCCGTACGGAGCCAGGCGAGGAACGTGCGCTCGTTGGCGAGGGAGAAGCGGTAGTCGGGAGTGTCGCCCGTCTCACGCACCTCATGGGGATCGAACCACTGTCGGATCTCGCGGAACACAGCACAATTATCGCTGTGCGCTATCTGATCCCTTTCGCGGAGTCCGCTGACCGGCTGTCCGACCTCGATGTCGAGGTGTGGGACGGCTCCACCCCCCTACCCAGCGTGCTCGACGATGTTGAGTTCTTCGTGCCGCCGTACACGTTCGACAAGAAGTACCACCAGCCGATCGTGGACATGCCGGCCCTGCGGGTCGTGCAGCTGCTGACCGCCGGCTACGAGCACGCGATGCACCTGATGCGCCCCGGCCTGCTGCTGGCCAACGCGCGCGGCGTGCACGACGCGTCCACCGCCGAGCTGGCCCTCACCCTCACGCTCGCGGCCCAGCGCAACGTCGCCGGGTACGTCCGGGCCGCCGACCAGGGCCTCTGGGTCCGCGACGAGCGCCCGTCCCTCGCGGACGCGAATGTGCTGATCGTCGGCTACGGCTCGATCGGCGAGGCCATCGAGCGCCGGCTCGCCGGGTTCGAGGTGTCCGTGACCCGGGTGGCCAGGTCCGCCCGGGACGGCGTGCACCCGATCTCCGACGTCGTGAAGCTGCTGCCCGACGCGGACGTCGTCATCCTGATCACCCCGCTCACCGAGGAGACCCGGGGCCTGGTCGGGGCCGACTTCCTCGCGGCGATGAAGGACGGCGCGCTGCTGGTCAACGTGGCCAGGGGCCCGGTCGTGGACACCGACGCGCTGGTCGCCGAGCTGACCTCCGGCCGGCTGCGCGCCGCGCTCGACGTGACCGACCCGGAGCCGCTGCCGGCCGACCACCCGCTGTGGTCCGCCCCCAATGTCCTGATCAGTCCGCACGTGGGTGGCCTGACGACCGCCTTCTACCCACGGGGGCGGAAACTGATCGAAGAGCAGATTCGCAGGTACGAGGCCGGCGAGCCCCTGATCAACATCGTCTGGCCGACGTGATCTGGGCGTTACTTTTGAGGTGACACCCCGGGCGGCGGCTACGCTCGACGCGGTTGGCAACGGCGCCAGCGGCAGCGTGAGGAACAGCAATGATCAGTGTCTTTGACCTGTTCAAGGTCGGTATCGGTCCGTCGAGTTCGCATACCGTCGGGCCGATGCGGGCTGCCCGGACATTCGTCGGCGGTCTGAAGGCCGACGCGCTCCTCGCTGACGTGGCCACGATCGACGCGCAGCTGTTCGGCTCGCTCGGGGCCACCGGCCACGGGCACGGCAGCGACAAGGCTGTGCTGTTGGGCCTGGTCGGTGAGGCCCCGGAGACGGTGGACACCGCCACGGCCGACGCGCGGGTCGCCGAGATCCGGGCGGCCGGGGTGGTCGACATCCTCGGCGTGCACCCGGCGAAGTTCGAGCTGACGTTGCACCGCCGCAAGTCATTGCCGTTGCACCCGAACGGGATGCGGTTCACCGCGATCGACGCCGCCGGTCATGTGCTGCGGTCCAAGACGTACTACTCGGTGGGTGGCGGGTTCGTCATCGACGAGCACACCGGGCAGATCAAGGAGGATGAGACCCCGGTCGCGTTCCCGTTCAGGACGGGCGACGAGCTGCTGCGGATGACCAAGGAGTCCGGCAAGTCGATCTCCGAGATCATGATGGCCAACGAGCTGTCCTGGCGGTCGGAGGCCGACATCCGGGCCGGGTTGCTGCACATCTGGCAGGTGATGCGCGACTGCGTGCAGACCGGGGTGTCGACCGAGGGCGTCCTGCCGGGCGGCCTGAAGGTCCGCCGCCGGGCGATGGAGCTCAAGCGGCAGATGGAGTCAGAGCATTTCGTCACCGATCCACTGCGGGTGATGGACTGGGTGACGCTGTTCGCGTTGGCCGTCAATGAGGAGAACGCCGCCGGTGGCCGGGTCGTGACCGCGCCGACGAATGGCGCGGCCGGCATCGTCCCGGCGGTCATGCACTATTACTGGCGTTTCGTGCCCGGCGCGACAGATGATGGAATTGTAAAATTCCTCCTCACCGCCGCTGCGGTCGGTGTCCTGTTCAAGGAGAACGCGTCGATCTCCGGGGCCGAGGTCGGCTGCCAGGGCGAGGTCGGGTCGGCGTGCTCGATGGCGGCGGCCGGGCTCGCCGAGGTCCTCGGCGGCACCCCTGACCAGGTCGAGAACGCCGCGGAGATCGCTATGGAGCACAACCTGGGCCTGACCTGCGACCCGATCGGCGGCCTGGTGCAGATCCCGTGCATCGAACGCAACGCCGTGGCGTCCATCAAGGCCATCACCGCCGCGCGGCTCGCACTCCGCGGCGACGGGGACCATTTCGTCTCCCTCGACAAGGTCATCAAGACCATGCGGGAAACGGGGGCGGATATGAAGGTTAAGTACAAAGAGACCGCCCGCGGCGGGCTCGCCGTCAACGTCATTGAATGTTGAGCTAATCGGGGGATAGCCCACGGTCTACGTCCGGTCGCACAGTGTCGGGATGTCCACGGTTGGCCTCCAGAAGATCACCAAAGCCTTTCCGGACGGCACCGTAGCTGTCGACAACGTGAGTCTCGATGTCCGGGACGGCGAGGTCATGGTGCTGCTCGGTCCGTCCGGGTGCGGCAAGTCCACCCTGTTGCGGATCATCGCCGGGCTGGAGGACCCCACCACGGGCCAACTCCTGCTCGACGGCGAGCCCGCGCTGGACATCCCGCCCAGGGACCGGCACGTGGCGATGGTCTTCCAGGACTACGCCCTGTACCCGCAGCTGACGGTCGCCGGCAACATCGCCTTCCCGCTCCGCCTCGCCGGGGTCTCCGTCGAGGAGCAGAGCGAACGGGTCGCAGACGTCGCCGCGGCCCTCGGCATCGGCGAGCTGCTCAACCGCAAGCCGAGCCAGCTGTCCGGCGGCCAGCGGCAGCGGGTCGCGATGGGCCGGGCCATCGTCCGGCGGCCCCGGCTCTTCCTGATGGACGAGCCGCTGTCCAGCCTCGACAGTGGACTCCGCGCCGAGCTGCGGGCCGAGATCTCCTCGATGGTCCGCGACCTCGGCGCGACGACGGTGTACGTCACCCACGACCAGGCCGAGGCCCTGACCGTCGCGGACCGGATCGCGATCATGCGGCGCGGGGTGCTCCAGGACGTCGGAACCCCGGCAGAGGTGTACGGCCGCCCCGCCACCATGTACGTCGCAGCCCTCCTCGGCACCCCGAAGATCAACCTGCTCGAGGCCGTCGTGCACGTGTACGACGGCAGCCGGGTCGCCCTCCGCATCGGCGAGCAGGAGCTCAACGTGCCATGGGACGACCTGCGCGCCCGGGCGCTCGCGCACTACCACGGCGAGCGGATCGTCGTCGGCCTGCGCGCCGAGGCCCTGGTCGCCGGCGGCCACGAACTACGCGGCCGGGTCCGCTACGTCGAGCACCACGGCCACGAGTCGCTGGCGTACCTGGACATCGGCGCCTTCGCCGTCGTCATCGACGACCCGACCGGTCCGGTCACCGCGCCGAAGCTGGACCGCGGATTCCTCGCCCGGTTCCGGAAGCGGCCCGACGTGCAGACGGTCGCCACGACGCCGGAGGGCCGGCACACCCGGCGGCGGGCCGAACTGGCCGTCCGGTTGGGGGCCGCGCCGGACCTGCAGCCGGGGGCGCCGATGGGGATCGGGGTGCACATGGACAGAGTGCACTTCTTCGACTGGGCCGGGGCCCGGATCGACGTGGGCTGGCGCTGACGCGCACCCGTGTGGGCGGCCGTCCGGGGAGGGCGGCGCTGAGGCGCGGGCGGCGCGCTGACCCGCGCCGCCCGCCGCGCCATCGGGTCGTACCGGGGCCTACTTCGCCGAAGCCTCCGGCCGGGCCGGCGGCTTCGGGATCCGCGGGCTGATCCCGTGCTCCAGACAGATCTCCGCCACCTCGCGGATCATCGCCTTGGCGATCGGATACCGGCTCAGCTTGACCACCTTGCTGAGGATCGGCACGCACTGGTCGACGAGTTTGTAGCTCTGCGCGCGGCCGGGCGAGGTGTCGTGGATCCAGTACAGCACCAGGCCCATCATGCCCAGCCACGCCAACTCCGGCATGGTCTCGCGCAGCTTCCCGTCGATCTTCGTCGTCGCGCCGTACACCGCCTCGACCTGGATCTCGATGCTTGCGTCCCTGGCCTCCTTCGAGTCCGAGGAGAACGGGCTGAGCGGGCTGGCCGGGTCGGCGGCCGTGACGAAGAACTGCGCCGCGAACTGGTGGTACGGCTCCGCGACGTCCAGCCACGTCTTCAGCACCACCCCGAGCCGCCGCGCCAGGTCCGTCTCTCCCGCGAGGGCCTGGCGTGCGGCGACCAGGTGATCGGCCTGCAGCCGGTCGTAGAAGCCCTGGATGAGCTGTTCCTTGGACGCGAAGTAGTAGTAGGCGTTTCCGACGGAGACCCCGGCGGCCTCGGCGATGGCGCGCATCGTCGTCTTGCCGTAGCCGCGCTCCTGGAAGAGCCGCATCGCCGTCTCGAGGATCAGGGCCCTGGTGGCGGCACCCTTGCTATCCACACTGCTTGTCGTCACAGTCACTACCGTACTGGTCCGGATTCGTCCGCACCGCAAGCCTGATCTGGCCGGCCGCGGCGACGGCGGCCCTGGCCAGGGGCGCGGATCGCGGGTGGGCCAGCTTCAATGCCATGGGCCGGTGTTCCGACAGCGCCCAGAGGATGACGACCCAGGCGTTGGGGCCGCAGTACACGGCCCCGTTGTCGGCGACCACCGTGACGTCCCGCAACGTGGCGACCGGGTCGATGTCGGGGTACCGCCGCCGGGCCTCGGCTGACCCGGCGGCGAGGAATTCGAGGGGTACCAGATGGGCCTGCTTCACGACCCAGTCCCGGCACAGTCGGCAGAAGGAGCAGTGCTCGTCGTAGAGCACGGTGAGGCGGTCCATCACATCTGCGGGGCGGCCGGCGGGGCCATCGGCGGCCGGAACTGCTGCTGCGGGGGCGCGATCCGGGTCATCATCTGCGGCGGCACCGGCGGGAACTTCTGGCCGTCCATGGCACTGCGCCGCCGGAACTTGTTCAGCACGTACAGGTTGAACAGGTGCAGGACGCCGAGCACGAGCAGCACGGTGCCGACCTTGAGCGCGACGGCCTCGAAGACCTGTCGTTGGCCGTTGACCTGGTCGGTCATCTTCATGAACAGGGCGACGAACCCGAGGTTGAGCAGGTAGAACCCGACGACGAGCAGGTGGTTCACCGACGAGCTGAGTTCGGCGTTGCCCTTGAAGACGTCGATCAGGAAGATCTTGCCGGCCTTGCTGAGGGTCTGGGCGACCCAGACGGTGAGCCCGATGCTGATCAGCAGGTAGGCGATGTACGAGATGACGGTGAGGTCCATTGCTACACTCCAGACTTGAACGTGTTCAACAGGAGAGTAGACCCCCGAGTTGAACACGTTCAAGTGTCTGGCGTGAGACCTGGGTCACCCGTTACGGACCTCGATCTTCCCGGCGCTCGTCTCCGCCCGGATCTTGTGCCCGGACGCGGGATCCGTCTGCACCGTGATGTCCCGGCTGCCGGCGCTGGTCTTCGCGTCCACCGCGTACGTCGAGCCGGACGGCACCACCACCGCCACCGAGCCGGCGCTGGTCTGCACGTCCACGTCGTCGGGCACGACCGTGAACTCCGCGCGGATCCGGCCGGCGTCGCTGCGGATCCTCAGCTTCTTGGTGCCCATGGTCAGCGCCTCGACGCTGCCGGCGTTCGTCTCCAGGCTCACCTCGCCGCTCAGCCCGGAGGCGTCCACCGCGCCGGCGCTGGTCTTGACCGTCACGCCCAGGGTGGCGGGTACCGTCACCTCGTACTCCACCCCGCAGTTGCGGATGCCGGAGCAGCCGCCGTCGACGAGCCGGAGCGTGCCGTCGGCGACGACGTGGGTGGCCTTGGGCTTCGAGCCGTTGTACCGGAGGATCTCCTTGACCTTGATCGGACCGGTGCCGGCCCGGACCGTGACCGCGCCGGCCTGGGCCTGGATGTCCAGCTTGGTGACGGCGTCGGTCACCTCGTACGCGTTCTCCTCGCGGTTCTCGGTCAAGTCGTCCAGCCCGCATGCGGCCAGTGCGCCGACACTGAGCAGGGCGATCACGCCCACGGCCACGTTCCTGAGCTTCGTCATGCCCACAGCGTGCCGGAGAAATCCCCTGAGCGAATCGGGGACGCTCCCGGAGATTTACCCCTAAGGAGGATCGTGTGACGGGGGACACCAGTGGAACTGTGGACGACGCGTAGCCGACTACCAATTCAGGGCGGGTCTTCGCCGAGAGCCGGAGCGCCCATCGTTACGGAAGGTTTCAAGATCATGAAGCGTGCGCTGGTTGTCGTCGCACTAGCGTTCACGGGGTTGCTGGCCACCGCGGCTCCGGCCGCCGCGCACAGCACGTTGGAGGGCAGTTCGCCCACCGACGGAGCGATCGTCAAGCAGCAGATCACCGAGGTCAGCCTGCGGTTCAACGAGGGGGTCGACGGCCGGTTCAGCACCGTGGTCGTCAACGGTCCGGGCAACGTGTCCTACAGCGTCGGGGACCTCAGCGTCACCGACAACACCGTGTCCCAGCCGGTGCACCCGCTGAAGTCCGGCGACTACAAGGTCGCGTGGCGGGTCGTGTCCGCCGACGGGCACCCGGTCACGGGCGCGTTCGGCTTCACCGCGGCGATCCCGGGCGACCAGGAGCCCAGCGAGGGCCCGAAGCCGGGGAAGAAGTCCACGGAGTCCGACTTCGCGGCGCCCGCCTGGCTCTGGTGGGCCGCCGGGGGTGGCGCACTTCTCGCAGTCCTGGCCCTGGGTCTGGTCCTCGGGAAGAAGAGGGGCAAAGTAAGCGCGTGACGTTGCAGACGACTGACGACTTGAAGCGCCCTTTGCTGAAAGGCGGAAGTCGCCGATTGCGCAGTATCGGCTTCGTCGGCGCTTTCGGCGCCGTCGCGGTCCTGGTTCTTCTCTGGGTGCTGAACCTGGGCGGCGCCCTGGGCTCCCCCGTCCCCGGCCTGCCGGATCCCGGTGACCTGGTGACCTACGGGTTGCCGGTGACCCGGGTGCTCCTCGACGTCCTCGGCGCGGTCACCGTCGGGTACGCGGTCGCCGCGGCGTTCCTCACCCCTGGCAAGGGGCCCACGGTCGGACCCGAGGGTTATCCGCTGCTCCGCCGGGCCGGCTGGCTGGCCCTGGCCTGGGCGGTCGCCGCCGTGCTGCTCAGCGTGCTCACCGTCGCCAACCTGCTCGGCCGGCCCGCCGACGAGCTCAGCGCGACGATGCTGTGGAGCTTCTGGACCACGGTGGTGATGGGCAAGGCGTACCTGTTGCAGGTCGTGCTCGCGCTCGTGCTGTTCGTCGGCTGCCGGGTGGTGCTGTCCCGGACCGGTGCGGCGCTGCTCGCGGTCCTCGCGCTGGTCACGGCGCTGCCGCCGGCGTTCACCGGGCACGCGGCCGGGGCCGGCAACCACCAGGTCGCCGTCACCAGCATGGCGCTGCACGTCGGCGGGGCCGTGCTGTGGCTGGGCGGGCTCGCGGCGCTGCTCGCGGTGCGGCGGACGCCGGCGCTGCTGGTGGCCGCCGGCCGGTACAGTCGGATGGCTCTTGGGTGTTTTGTTCTGGTTGTCTTCTCCGGGGTCGCGAACGCCGCAGTCCGGCTCGGCAGCTGGGCAGAGGTGTTCGGCAGCTCCTACGGCCGCCTGGTGCTCGCCAAGGTCGCCGGGCTGGTGCTCCTCGGGGCCTGCGGCGTCGCGCACCGCACCCACGTCCTGCGCCGGCTGGCCGACCGGCCGGGCCTGTTCCGTCGACTGGCGGCGGGCGAGCTGCTGCTGATGGCCGCGGTCTTCGGCCTGGCGGTCGGCCTGTCGCGCACGCCCACCCCGGTGCCCACCAACCCGGCGGACCCCGACCGGGTCACCGACCTGCTCGGCTTCCCGATGCCGCCGGCCCCGGACCTGGGGTCGATGTTCGGCGGGTTCCTGCCGGACCTGTTCTTCCTGACCCTGGTGCTCGCCGGGATCGGCTTCTACCTCGCCGGCGTGTGGCGGCTGCACCGCAACGGGGTCCGCTGGCCGCTCGGCCGCACCCTGTCCTGGGTCGGCGGCCTGCTCCTCCTCGGCGCGATCACCAACCTCGGCCTGGCCAGGTACGCGTACGTGCTGTTCAGCGCGCACATGATGCAGCACATGATCCTGTCGATGCTGATCCCGATCCTGTTGGTGCTCGGCGCGCCCCTGACCCTCGCGCTCCGCGCGCTGCGCCCGGTCGGGCCGGCCGGCACCGCGACGGACCCGCGCTCGGCCGGCGACCGGGGCCCGCGCGAGTGGCTGATGCTGGCCCTGCACAGCCGGGTGCTGAAGTTCTTCACCCACCCCGTCGTAGCCCTGATCATCTTCGTGGTCAGCCTGTACGCGCTGTACTTCAGCTCGCTGTTCGCCACCCTGATGGAGAGCCACCTCGGTCACCTGGCGATGCTGACCCACTTCATCCTCGCCGGGTACCTCTTCTTCTGGGTGATCATCGGGATCGACCCCGGCCGGCGGCAGGTCTCGCACCCCGTGCTGATCCTGATCCACTTCGGCGGGATGGTGTTCCACGCGTTCTTCGGCGTCATCCTGATGCAGGCCCAGTCGCTGATCGCCGACGACTGGTTCAGCCTGGTCCGGCCGCCGTGGATGACGGACCCGCTGGCCGACCAGTACCTCGGGGCCGGCATCACGTGGAGCTTCGGCGAGATCCCCAGCGCGATCGTGTTCGTCATTCTCGTCATCCAGTGGATCCGGGCCGACGAGCGCGAACAGCGCCGCCTCGACCGGGCGGCGGACCGCTCCGCCGCGGGCGGGGAGGATGACGAATGGGTGCGGTACAACGAGTACCTGAAGTCACTGCCGAAAAGTTGATCCCACCGAACCGACAGGGTCTGCTCCGCCTGCCGGCCCAGTGGATGTAACGAAGTATCGAGGTTTGTGCATGAAGAGGAACCCAAGTGAACCTTAAGGGTCGCTAAAGTCCATTCACGAACAGTGTGAACGGGAATGGTTAAGGCCGAAAATTTAAGCACCGCCTAGCAGGCACTTTGCGAAACTGTCCCGAATGGATGGCTCACGCCTAATGTCCCTTGCGACGGCCCACGGGAAAAACTCCCGGACCGTTATCCGATCGTGCCCGATCGGATAGGTCATGGACAGTGAAGTTTCTCAATCTACGGGACGGGGGCCCCACAGTCGGCCGGATACTGGACGGATGACTGTGCTCCTCGCGATCGGTACCGGGAAGGGGCTGTTCCTCGCCACGAGCGATGACCGGCACACCTGGGAGCTCACCGGCCCGCACTTCCCCATGACCGGGGTGTATTCGGTCGCCATCGACACCAGGGCCGGCCGCCCCCGGCTGCTCGTCGGCGTCGACAGCTCGCACTTCGGGCCCAGCGTGGCCACCAGCGACGACCTCGGCGCGACCTGGCAGGAACCCGACGCCGCGCCGATCGCGTTCCCCGCCGACACCGGCGAGGCCCTGCGCCGGGTCTGGCAGCTCACCCCCGGCACCGAACCCGACGTCGTCTTCGCCGGCACCGAACCCTCGGCGCTGTTCAAGTCGGCCGACGGCGGCCGGTCGTTCGAGCTGGTCCGGGCCCTGTGGGACCACCCGCACCGCCCCCAGTGGGGCGCCGGCTTCGGCGGCCAGGCCATCCACACCGTGCTCCCGCACCCCACCGACCCGGCGTCGATGCTGGTCGCGATGTCCACCGGCGGGGTGTACCGCACCGGGGACGGCGGCGCGTCGTGGGCTCCGAGCAACACCGGCATCAAGGCGTACTTCCTGCCCGACCCGTGGCCAGAGTTCGGCCAGTGCGTGCACAAGGTGTCCCGGCACCCCGACCGGCCGGAACAGTTCTTCGCCCAGAACCACCACGGGGTGTACCGGTCCGACGACGCCGGCGCGACCTGGCAGTCCATCGCCGAGGGTCTGCCCAGCGACTTCGGCTTCGCGATGGTCAACCACCCGCACCGCCCCGGCGTGATCTACAACTTCCCGCTGGAGGCCGATGCGAAACGCTGGCCCGTCGGCTACCGGGCCCGGGTCTACCGCTCCGAGAACGAGGGCCAGACCTGGTCCGAACTCGGCGCTGGCCTGCCGGAGACCGCCCATTACGGCACGGTGCTGCGCGACGCGATGTGCTGCGACGACGCGCCCACGGCCGGGGTCTACTTCGGCACCCGCAACGGCGAGGTCTACGGCAGCGCCGACGAGGGCGACACCTGGGGCCTCGTCGCGTCGCACCTCCCCGACGTGCTCGTCGTCCGGGCCGCGTCGTGGGCGTGACCATCCTGCTCCCCGGGGTGCTGCGCGCCGACGCGGGCGGTGCCTCGCGGCTGGCGGGGGAGCCGGGGGAGCTGCGCGCGGTGCTCGACGCGCTCGGGCGGGAGTTTCCGCTGCTGGAGCGGCGGGTGCGCGATGAGCAGGGTGCGATCCGGCGGTATGTGAACGTGTATGTCAACGGGGAGCCGGCGGGGTTGGAGACGCCGGTGCCGGACGGGGCCGAGGTGCAGGTGCTGCCGTCCGTCGCGGGCGGCTGAACAACGCCGTCCGGCCTGGTGCGGCCACGCCCGCCGGCCCGGGCGCTGCCGGCGTCAGCGGATGGGGAAGGTGGCGCGGCGGGCCGCGCGGCGCAGGGTGCGGAGCATGACCGGGGCCGTGACCAGGACCAGGACGCTCGTGGTGAGCGCGCGGCCCACGTCCCAGCCCAGGGACGTCGCCAGCATGTAGCCGACCAGGCGGACCAGGTTGTCGCCGACCGGGGCGCCCGGGACGTACGCGATGCTGCTCAGGCCCGAGCCCGTGCCGAACGGCCAGAACGACAGGTTCATCACCAGGCCGTAGCCGAGGCTGGCGACCGCGGCGTAGCCGGCGAGCAGGACCGGTTCGAGCCTGCCGCGCAGCCGGGGCAGGAGACCCGCGCCGAGGCCGAACCAGGCCGCACCCAGCATCTGGTACGGCAGCCACGGCCCGACCCCCGCGGTGAGCAGCGCGGACGTGAACAGGGTGGTACTGCCGAGCACGAAGCCGAAGCCGGGCCCGAACACCCGGCCGCCCAGGACGAGCAGGAAGAACACCGTCTCGATCCCTGCGGTGCCCGCACCGAAGGGCCGCAGGGCCGCGCCGGCGGCGGAGAGCACGCCGAGGAGGGCCACGGCCTTCGCGTCCATCCCGCCCTCGCTGATCTCGGCGAGGACGACCGCGAGGATCAGCGGCAGCATCAGTGCGAACACCCAGGGGGCGTCGACGCCGTGCGCGAGGGTGGAGCGCGGGCTGATGAACAGCGGCCAGCCGACCGCACCCAGGCCGAAGAGGCTGGCCAGGGTGATGGTGAGGACGGAGCGGGTCCGTAGGTGAACGAGCCTGGTGGCGCCGCCCCTGCCGGGGGCTCCGGACACCGGTGGCGCCGGCAGATCCGGCGCGGCCCCCGGTGGCCTGGTCACGGCCGGACCTCGCCGAGGGCCCGCGCCACGGCCTCGACCGTCAGGTAACCCGGCAGGATCTTCGACACCTGGGGGGCGAACACCGGGGACGCCGTCACGACCTCCGCCGTCGGCCCGTCCGCCACGACCTCGCCGTCGGCGAGGACGACGACCCGGGTGGCGTACTCGGCGACGAACTCCACGTCGTGGGTTGTCACGATGACGGCGTGCCCCCGCGCGGACAGGTCGGCCAGAAGGGCCGCGAGGGCCGCCTTGCCCGGATGGTCGAGGCCCCGGGTCGGCTCGTCGAGGAGGAGCAGGGCGGGGCTGGCGGTGAGGGCGATGGCCAGTACCAGGGAAAGTCGTTGACCTTCCGAGGCGTCCCGGGGGTGCAGCGCGTCGCGCAGGCCCGGGGCGAGCCGGTCGAGGATGGCGCGGCAGGTTCCGGCCCGGGCCCCGGACTCGAGGTCGGCCTGGGCGCACTCGGCGGCGACGGTCTCCAGATACAGCAGGTCGGTGGGCTGCTGGGGGACCAGGCCTGCGAGGCGGCGGCGGTGGGCGGCCCGGAGCGCGCGGGGGTGTTCGCCGTCGACGGTGACCGTGCCGGCGTCGAGGTCGCCGGTGCCCTGGATCCCCCAGAGCAGGCTGGACTTGCCGGCGCCGTTGCGGCCCATGACGGCCAGGCGCTCGCCCCGGGCGACGGCGAGGTCGACGCCGGCCAGGGCGGTGGTGGAGCCGTAGCGCAGGGCCGCGCCGCGCACGGTGAGGAGCGGTTGAGCGGAACCGGGGCCCGGGGAGTTGGCGGCACCGGCGGCGGGCAGGGCCGCTCCGCGCGCCAGCCGGCGGGCGTCGCGGATCGACACGGGATGCGACTCCCAGCCGAGGACATCGCCCAGCCGGACCACCGGCGGCGCGACCTCCGAGCCGGCCAGCACCTCCCCGGGCGTCCCGGCCAGCCCGGACGGCAGCAGCACGACCCGGTCGGCGTACTGCACGACCCGTTCCAGGCGGTGCTCGGCCAGCAGGACGGTCACGCCGAGGTCGTGCACGAGGCGGTGCAGCGCCGCGAGTACCTCCTCGGCGGCGCCCGGGTCGAGGGCCGACGTCGGCTCGTCGAGCACCAGGATCCGCGGGTGGGCGGTCAGCGCGGCCCCGATCGCGACCCGCTGCTGCTGCCCGCCGGACAGCTGGGCGAGCGGCCGGTGCCGCAGGTCGGCGAGGCCGAGCAGGTCGATGGTCTCCTCGACCCGCTTGCGCATCACCGGGTTGGCCAGGCCGAGGGACTCCATCGAGTAGGCGAGTTCGTCCTCGACGTTGTCGGTGACGAAACCGCTGACCGGGTCCTGGCCGACGTAGCCGACGAGGTCGGCGAGTTCGCGCGGCGGGTGCAGGCGGGTGTCGCGGCCGTCGACGGTCACGGTGCCGGTCAGCGTGCCGCCGGTGAAGTGCGGGACGAGGCCGTTGACGCACTTGAGCAGCGTGGACTTTCCCGAACCGGTCCGCCCGGCGAGCAGGCACAACTCGCCCTCGGGCACGTGCAGCCGCACGTCGCACAGTGTCGGCCCTGGCGCGTCCGGGTAGGTCACGCTCACACCGTCGAATTCGATCATCGGGTACTCCGGATCCACGCGGGCGCCAGGGCGCACAGCACCCCGAGCGCGGGTAACGCCGGCAGCCCCGGCACGGCCAGCGGCACGACGGCGGGGGTGAGGTCCGCGGGGAAGAGGTAGACACCCGCCACGGCCAGGAGTCCACTGAGGACGACGGCACACTCGCGCCACCCCCACCGGTCCGGCCGGTACCGGCTGCGGGTCACCCGTCGGCCGCCCAGCACCAGCCCGCCGACCGCGAGGGCCAGCCCGAGGGCCAGGATCGGGCCGCTGACCAGGACCGGGCTGCGGCCGTCGAGGAGCGCGTACAGGCCGAGGCACGCGCCGAGCAGACCGACCAGCACCAACGCGCCGGTCAACCGGTGTGCCGGGCCGCGCCGGCCGTAGCCCCGGGAATCCATCGCCGCGGCCAGGGCCAGCGCCCGGTCGAGGGCGTCGGTGACGACGGGGACCAGGATCGCGCGCGCCCGGCGCTTCGTGTCCCCGCGCAGCGCCCGGGCCCGCCTGACCTGCCGGACGCTGGCGACCAGTTGCGGGGCGACCGTCAGGCCGACGACCACGGCGACGCTCACCTCGTACAGTGCGGCCGGCAGGCTGCGGAGCAGGCGTTTCGGGTTGGCCAGCGCATTCGCGGCCCCGATGCAGCCGAGGAGCACGGCGAGCCGGAGCCCGTCGTAGAACGACGCGACGAGGCCCTCGGCGGTCACCGGGCCGCCCAGGCGGATGCCGTGCGCCCAGTCGGGCAGCGGGATCCGGGGCAGGGTGACGAGGACGTGCGTGCCGCCGTACCCGCCGAGGAGGGCGTGGAACCCGAGCCGGAAGGCGATCGCGACCAGCCCGAACCGGAGGAACACCTTGTACGAGTCGGCCCACGGCTCGGCCGAGCGCCGGGCGGCGACCACGTACCCCGCGACCGCCAGGGCGAGGCCCCCCAGCCACGGGTTCGTGGTCCGGCTCGCGGCGGTACCGAGGGCCAGCGCCCACACCCACCACGCGCCCGGGTGCAGCCTAGGCGGCACGGCGCCGCTTGACCTGCCACAGCGCGAGCCCGGCGATCACGGCCACGAGAAGCAGACCCCCCTGCCAGGGCAGGCTGGTGGCCCCTTCCGGCCGCTGGTCCGCCCCGACCGGGGATCGGCCGGGCTCGGTGGGGGCCTCGGTCACTCGTAACGAAGAGGAATCCGGAACCGGCGTCGTGCCGGTCGCCGCCGACGGCGCGGCCGACTGCGGGCCAGGTGCCGTGGTTTTCTCCGGCTCCGGATGGCCCGGGCCCGGGGTCTGCGGCGCGGGCGGGGCGGGGGCCGGGGGCGGCGGGGGAGCCGGGGCGGCCGGGGGCGCGATGCCGGGCTGCCGGCCGGCCCCGAACGCCCAGCCCTCGACGCTGCCCGGGGCCGGGTCGTAACTACCGGCGCCCTCGTCGCTGTAGGTCCACGAGCCGCCGGCACGGGCGTGGAAGTAGGCCCAGTAGGCGTCCTTCGGCGCACCGTTGCACGGGTCGGGCCTGCTGTTGAGCTGGCAGATCAGCCCGGGTTGCCGGGGCACGAAGGTGTAGCCGAACCCGGCGGAGTCCAGCGCCGCCAGGCCGGTGCCCGGGTCGCCGCCGGCGCACCGGGTCTGCACGCCGCCGCCGAGCGACCCGAAGTCCACGACGACGGTCACCCCCGAGCAGGCGGCCTGTGCCGGGGCGGCTGGGACGACGACCGCCGCCGCGGCACAGGCCGCGGCGGCGAGGAGCCGTCGGAGGGTCACGCCGAGCGCCGACGCCGGGCCAGGGTCACGACCAGCATGCCCAGGACCAGCAGCGCGGCACCGGTCGTGGCCAGAAGCCCGGTCGGGGCGCCGGTGACGGGCAGCTGCGGTCCGGCGGTGGCCGGGGCGGAGGTGGCCGGCACGGTGCAGTCGAGGCTCGGGGCGCCGGCCGCGATGCCCTTGTCGCTGACCGTGGCCAGTGAGCCCTTGGCGAGGCTGAACAGCGCGCCGGCCGTGGCCCGGGGGGCCTTGCCGGCGGTGAACGTGCCGTCGAACGTGATCGCGCCGCGCTGGTCGGCCGGCCCGGCACAACCGATCTGCAGACCGGTCAGGTACGCGGCGGCCTTGTCCCCCGCAACGGTGCGGCCGCCGGCCCGCAGGGCTGCGAGGGCGTTGCCGGTGCTGTTGGCGTTGACCGGGTGGTCCTTGTCGGGCACCGCGACGCCGGAGGTGAACCCGCCGCCCGCCTGCTGCCGGCCGGTCAGCCAGTCGAGGGCCTTGGTGGCTTCCGCCGACTTCCCGCTGGCGAGCAGGGCCTGCACGACCAGGCCGGTCGCGTCGACGCTGCTGACGCACGTGGACTGCGCGAAGTCCTGCGGGAACCCGCCGTCGGCGCACTGGCTGGCGACCAGGAAGTCCACGGCTTTCTTCGGGGCCTTGGCCGGGGTGCGCTGAAGGGCGAGCACGGCGAACGACTGGCCGAAGGTGTTGCTGAAGTTGCCGTACTCGGACTTGTCGGAGTAGCGGCCCGACTCCTCCTGGAGTGCGGCCAGCTCGGTGAACAGCTTGCGACCGCCGACCGCCTCGGGGTCGCGGCCCTGGGCCAGGGCGAGGAGCGCGAGTTTGGCGTGCGCGCCGGCGTAGGACTCCTTGACGCCGTCGCCGACGTAGTTCGCGACGCTGTCGGGCTTGGTCAGCCACGTGGTGGCCTTGGCGGCGGCGTCGCCGGCCACGCCGACCGCGTCGAACGCGAGGACCGCGTCGATGGTCAGGCCGGCGTCGTCGTAGCCGGAGGACTGCAGGCGATCGCCGTCCTTGAGCTGGGTGGCCAGCCAGCCGGCGGCGGCCTGGGCGGCGTCCTTGGTGACGGTGGGGGCGGCCTGGGCCGGGGCGGCGAGCCCGAGGCTCAGGGCCACGGCGGCGACCGGCAGGAGCATGGATCTGCGCATATTTCGGCCTTTACAGTCCGGGTCCATGATGGATCCCGGAGGCCCCGGGCGCCATCCCGTAGACCACGACGGGAGGGTGTACCGACGTGACCGGCGGGTGCTCGGGCTCTTACCGTTGCGGGTCAGCGCCGGAATCTCACCGGACTTTCCCCACTCGGTCACTGATGGTCAGTGTTCCGAGGGCCGTCACCACTGTCAACCAGGCATGTTGTGGATCACGCCGGGTCAGGACCGCCCTTGGGCCATCGACACCGCTGCATACGCGTCGACGATGCCCGGATTGCCGACTTTGCCGCAGTTCCTCTGCTCGAACAGGTGGTGCGACGGCGGGATCTTCACCGTGGGCCGGGCGGTCAGCGCCAGGATCGACCGGGTCCTGGCCAGGTCCCCGACCAGGGCCGGGTTCGCCGACCACATCAGGGCCACCACCCCGGCCACCAGCGGCGTCGACATCGAGGTGCCGAACGCCGTGCCATAGCCGCCGCCCGGCCGGGCCAGGACGACGTCGGTCCCCGGGGCCAGGATGTCGGGCTTCACGAGCGGGCCGACCGGGCCCCGGCTGGAGTACGACGCGATCTGGTCATCCTTGTTCGTGGCCCCCACGGTGGTGACCTGCGGATACGTGGCCAGTGGCTCAGTGATGCTCCGGCAGAACGGCCCAGAGTTGCCGGCTGCCGCCGCCACGAACACGCCGGCGGCCTCCAGGGCTCTGGCAGCCGGGTACAGCGACTGGGCGTCGCAGCCCTCCTCGTCGGTGCAGTCCCACGAGTTGGTCAGGATCCGGGCCCCGCGGGTCGGGTCGCCGTCCCTGAACGGATCCCCGCCCGCCGGGAACGGCGCGAACACGAACTGCAGGCAGTCCAGGTGCAGCCCGGGGCTCGCCATGTTCCGCGCGGTGTTCGAGCAGCCGATCCACTGCGCGTCGGGGGCCACGCCGACCCCGCCCCGGCCGACGGCGAGGCTCGCGGTGCCCGTCCCGTGGCCGTCGAGGTCCTGGGGCTCGCCGGAGTGGTACCAGGGGTCGAACCACGAGTCGGCCCCGCCCCGGAAGCCCCCCGCGAGCGCCGGGTGGTGCCCGTCGGCCCCGGTATCGACGTGCCCGACCAGGGTGCCGGCGCCGCGTACCCCGAGGTCCTGCCAGACCCGGTCGGCCCCGATGCTCCGGATGTCCCAGGTGGGGCCGGTCAGCGGGCCGGGGGTGCCGGTGTCGGGCTCGCCGCGTTCCTTGATCGGGCGGAGCCGCTGGCTGATCAGGACCCGGTCGACGTCCGCGCGGGCGGCCAGCCGGAGGCGGAGCACCGGGCCGCCGTCGAGCTCGATGGCGTTGACCAGGTAGTACGGGGTGAAGGGGATGTGTTTGCTGGTCAGCAGCTCGCGGAGGTCCGCCTGGCTGGTCTCCGCGGTGTCGACGAGCTTGCGGTGCACCTCGACCGGCCCGGCGAGGCCCTGCACGGCCGCCTGGGCTTTCATGATCACGAAGAGTCGGTTGCCGTAGAAGTCGGGGCTGCCGAGCAGCGCGTACGCCGACCCGGCCACCACGGTCATCACCAGCGCCGCCGCGAACCCGCGCCGCAGGGTCCCGGGCAGCACGAACCCGGCCACCGCGGCGATGGCCCCGGAGCACAGCGCGGAGACCACCCCGTAGAACAGCACGTCGGAGAAGCCGAGGACGAAGTTCATCTCCTCGGGGTCCACGAAGGCCAGCGGCCCCAGGGCGGCGATCGCGACCAGCAGCCAGGTGTGCCGCAGCCGGGCCGCCACGTAGCCCAACGGCGGCAGGAGCAGGAGTTCGAAGAGGTTGATGCCGAACGCGCCGATCCCGGCGGCCAGGACGCACAGCGCCACTCCGGCGACGGAGCCGGCGAGGAACCGGTCGCCGCCGAACGCCGCCCAGAACCGGCCGTCGAGCACCGAGCGGGCCAGCGCGCCGGCCGCGATGCCGGCGAGGACCGCCATCGCCGTCTCCAGCCGCCCGCCGAGCGCGCCGAACACCAGCCAGGGCAGCAGGCAGGCGAGCCCGACCGCGACGGCCCAGCCGCTGGGCCGGCCGGCGGGCCGCTGCCACCCCCGGAACACCCGTACTCCGACGGCCACCAGGCCGGTGAGCACGGCCAGGGAGCCGAGGGAAAGTTCGTCGTGCGGGATGGGTACGAGCCGGGCCAGCCCCATCAACGCCAGCGCCACCGCCGCCGTCGCCCAGATCTGGCCGGCCATCCGGGCGGCGGGGTTCCGGCCGCGCTGGGACAGCAGCTCCGCCGGCGCGAACACCAGCACGGCGTTGACCAGGCAGAGCATGGCCCACACCCAGGACGGCGGGCGGGGCAGGCTGAGTGCCGCCGGGATCTCGTCGGCGATCCAGCCGCCGGTCTGCAGGACGCCGGTGACCCCGACGGCCCACACCCCGACTCCCCGCATACGCGACATTATCCGCGTCGCAGAGCCACCACCGGCAGCGTTCGGCCAGTCTCGACGACCCAGGCCTCGATCCCGTTCACGGCGAGCAGCACCGCCGTGACCAGGCCCGCCGTGAGAATCTGCGGCAGGAACGGCGCCGCGAACGCGAGTGCGACGCCCGCGAGCGCGCCGCCGAGCCGGGGCCACAGGGCCGCGCCGAACATCCGCCACCGGGCGTAGCAGAACCCGGCGAGATAGAGCGCCACCCCGGGCGCGAGCATGAGTTCGGCCGGCTTGTGCGGCAGGTCGAACGGGTGTCCGACCGTCTTCTTCAGCCCGACGGCGATGAGGATGATCGCGAACACGTACCCGAAGTGCGCGACGCTGAACACCTGGCGCACGATCCTGGCCTGGACCGGGTCGGTCTCCAACGCGTGCCGGACGGCGGGCGCGCCGTAGTGGAAGTACGTCCACCACAGTCCCACGATCGTGACCAGGGCAAGGGGGATCGTCGCCCAGTCGGAGAGCTTCCCGGTGGCCTGCCCGCCGATCGCCACGACGCTCTCGCCCAGCGCGATGATCACGAACAGCCCGAACCGCTCGGGCAGGTGCGAGGCCTCGAACCGGTGGCCCTTGACCTTGGGCCGGAAAACGAACGGCCCGACGAACGCCGCCAGGAACCAGACCCCGAGCCGCCACGGCCCGTCGAGGAGGGCGCCGACCAGGTACAGGGGGCAGGTCACCAGCAGGGTGACCGAGAACGGGTCGAGGTGCCGCGCGCCGACGATCGGGACGGCGGCGAGCCAGAGCAGCAGCCGGAGCAGCGTGTAGAACCCGACGAGGGCCAGGCCGCCCCACCGGCTGAAGCCGTGCGGGGCGGCGATGGCCATGCCCAGCCCGCACCCGGCCAGCGCGAACAGGGTCAGCCGGCCGCGGGCCCCGTCGAGCCGGGCGCCGGTGAGGTTGCCGAGCAGGGTGACGCCGACCCAGCCCCACCACAGTGGGGCGAGGAGCAGGAGGGCCCGGACGATGTCCAGCGGGCCGGCGGCGGTGGCGAGCACCCCCGCGATCTGGGTGACGGCGAAGACCCAGACCAGGTCGAGGAAGAGCTCCGCCCAGGTGACGCGCTGCTCGGTGAGATCCACCCGAAGATCATCCCCGCCGATGCCCCGGAGCGGCAACCGCGTTGCCACCGGCGGGGGTCAGTTCACGGCGAACGTCGTCTTCGTGCTCACCCGGCCGTCGGTGTAGCAGAGCTCGAAGCCCTCCTTGGCGGTGTCGCGGTTGATCCACATCCGGCACTCGGTACCCGACGGCGGGTTCTTCGTCTGGTCGGACGGCAGCCCGCTGCTGCCCATCGCGTTCTCGGCGTCCGAGCGCGACTCCCCCTCCTGGACGCTGTCGTACGCGCTGCGGGTGGCGGTCGCCTTGTCGAAGAACTTGTAGAACACGAAGAGGCCGACCCCGCAGCAGATCAGCAGGACCACCAGACCGATGATGAGGGCGATCACCCATTTCTTCATATGGTCACGCTAGGTGGTCATTGCCCGTCTTCGGCGTCAATTGACCAAGAAGGTGATCCATGGCGGAGGCGTCCCTGGTGACCTCCGGGACGATGTCCGGCGCGGCGGCCCGCAGTTCGACCCAGCCCAGATATGTCGCGTACGCCACGACGCCCTGCCGGCGGGCCGCGTCCGGGGCCATGCCGAGCTGCCGGTAGCACTCCGTGAGATAGCCGATCCGCCGCTCGGTGACCCGGCGCAGCACCGGGGCGACGACCGGGTCGTGGGCGTGCGCGACGATCGCCGGCTCCAGGTGGACGTCGTTCGGCCGGCGGTCCCGGAGGGCCTCGTGCAGCAGGGTGCGGAGCCGGTCGAGCGGGTTGCGGATCTTCTCCATCACCGCGATCAGGTCCTCGGTGGCGACCTGTTCCCACAGTTCGAGGGCGGCGACCAGGAGGGCCTCGCGGTCGGTGAAGTGCCAGTAGAAGCTGCCCCTGGTCGCGCCGAGGATCTTGGCCAGCGGGTCGACGGCCACCGCAGCTGGACCGCCCCGCGACATCGCAGCCAGGGCGGCCCGGGTCCAGTCTTCCCTGGTCAGTCGGGGTTTCGGCATACAACATACAGTACTGTATGGTCTTCCGTACACAACTGTATGGATCGGAGTACCCGATGAGAATCGCAGCGGGCGTCGCGGCCGTGACATTGGCGCTCATCTCGGCCCTGCACGTGATCTGGATCTTCTCGCCGTGGCCGCTGGCCACCCGCGCGGACTTCGCGAGGCTCGTCGTCGGCGTCCCCGAGGACCGCACGCCGTCCGGCGCGCTCACCGGGCTGGTGGCCGGCCTGATCGCCGTCGCGGGCTACGTGGTCGCGGCCCGCGCGGGCCTGGTCCCCGAGATCGGACCCCGATGGGTGTACGCGGCGGGAGCCTTCACCGTCGCGGCCGTCCTCGGCCTGCGCGGCGTCGGCGGGCTCGTCGGGGCGGGGGTGCGCGGCTCCTCGATGCCGGAGTTCAACGCGCTCGACCTGCGCATCTACTCCCCACTGTGCGCGGTCCTCGCGGGCCTGTCGTTGTGGGTGGCGTTGTCGCCGGGCGACTGAGCGTCTGTCGGCTATCCACTTGCGTCACTGAAGAACGCGCGGTTACCGTGATTTTTCAAAACCCTTCATAGTACTTCACGGGGAGTGCAAATGCGCGGATTGCGCATGTTTGCCCTGGCGGCCCTTGTCCTGGGCGCGTCACTGACCACCGGAACGGCAGCTCAGGCGGCGCCCAGCGCGCCCTACAACGTGCTGGCCGTCGAGAGCACCTGGCACGACTACACGTTCGAGTCGGACATCAACTTCTCCCGCTACGGCACCGACGGCGTCAGCACGTACGCGTACGGCCAGGGCGGCGGAAACCTCTACCTCTGGATCACGCCGCCGACCGGCACCGCGCTGGTGCCCGGCACGTTCCCGACGACCCGGTTCGCCGACGCGACCCACGCCGGTCTGGACAACGGGATCGACGGCCAGGCGTGCATGGACAACGAGCTGCCCGGGACCCTGACGATCCACGAGGTGCAGCGCAACCAGGCCGGGGACATCACGGTCTTCGCCGCGTCCTACCGGTTCCCCAACTGCAAGGGCATGTCCGGCGAGCTGCGGTGGAACTCCAGCGTGGGCTACAAGCTCGCCCGGAGCAGCACCAAGTTCCTCGGCTGGGACGGCACCGACATCGGCCGGGACGCCCCGGCAAAGGACGTGACCTTCACGGTCGGGGGCACCGGGCCAGTGACCTTCGGCCAGGCGGCCTTCGCCGGCTCCGCGCCGGGAGCCTTCCGCATCAAGTCCGACACCTGTTCCGGCCACGTGTTCGCCGTCGGCAAGAGCTGCACGGTGAGCGTCGCCGCACACCCCACCGCCAAGGGCGACCAGACCGCCACCCTGACGATGCCCGACGACACCGCCGGGACCCGCAGGGCCGTGGATCTGCACGGCTACGGCATCATCGGCGCCGAGGGCACCTACTACCCGGTGGACTCCGCGCGGATCCTGGACACCCGCTCCGGCAACGGCGCCCCCGCCGCCAAGGTCGGGGCCGGCGCGACGCTGAACCTCCAGGTCACCGGCCGGGGGAACATCCCGTCGAGTGGCGTGTCCTCCGTCGTGCTGAACGTGACCGTCACCGAGGGCACCTCCGCGAGCTTCCTCACCGTCTACCCGAAGGGGGTCGGCCGCCCGACCGCGTCCAACCTCAACTTCCCGGCCGGATGGACCGGTGCCAACTCGGTCACCGTCCGGGTCGGCGACGGCGGCCAGGTGTCGATCTACAACCACGGCGGCAACACCCACGTCATCGTCGACGTCGTCGGCTTCTACGCCGCGAACAACGAGGTGCTCAACAACCGGGGCCTGGGGAACGAGTACGTCCCGGTCAAGGTGCAGCGGCTGCTGGACTCCCGCGAGTGGGGCTACGGCCCGCTCGGCGGCGGCGACTGGGTCACCATCCCGCTCGGCTACACCGGACTGACCCCCGACATCCGGGCGGTCGCGGTGAACATCACGGCCGTGGACCCGACGGGCCCGGGCTTCTTCACCGCGTGGAACGGGAACAACCTCCCGCCGGAGTCCTCGACCCTGAACTTCGCGCCGCACACGATCGTGCCGAACCTGGCCGTCGTCCCGGTGATGCCCTGCCCGCTGCAGAACTGCTCCGAGTTCATGTCCTTCTCGGTGTACAACCACCTCACCTCCACCACCCACATCGTGGTGGACATCGTGGGCGTGTACGTCAGCGGCAGCCTGGAGACCGGCCTACGGTTCAACCCGTTGACGCCGACCCGGATCGCGGACACCCGCGAGGGTCAGGGCGCGCACGTCCTCGGCCCGCAGTCCATCACGCCCATCGAGGTGCCGGGCGCGATCGCCGGACCGAAGACTGTCGCCGTCGGGCTCAACGTCACGGGGGTCACCCCGACCGACAACACCTTCCTGACCCTGTGGCGCACCGGGCTGCCGGAGCGGCCCACCGCCAGTAACCTCAACCCGGCCCGCGGGCAGACCGTGCCGAATGCCACGATCACCCTGCTCGGGACGGACAACCGGTTCAACGTGTACAACCACGCCGGGAACACGCACCTGGTGATCGACGTGAGCGGGACGTTCGACATCCCGCCGTACCAGCTGGAGAGGCCTCCGGCGGTGCGGAGCCTCACCGGCGGGCAGCTGCCGAGCCTCACCCCGAACTACCCGGTGGCGGCCCTTACCAGGCCGTGATGTCGCGCGGCGTCGCGCGAAGCGCACGCCGCGAAGCCGTCGTTCCGGCTCATCCGGCCGGCGTCAGCCGCGCCGCATGAGCCGGGCGACGGCGGAGAGCATCTCGTCGGCCATCTCCTCGGCCTTGCCCTCCGTCGCGCCCTCGTGCATGCAGTGCCGGGCGTGGCCGTCGAGCAGGCCCAGGCCGACCTTGTCGAGGGCGGCCTGGATGGCGGAGATCTGGGTGAGGACGTCGATGCAGTACCGGTCCTCCTCGACCATCTTCTCGATCCCGCGCACCTGGCCCTCGATCCGCCGGAGCCGGGCGAGGAGCTGATCCTTGGTGGCGGTGTAGCCGCGGGTCGGGGTGGTCATACCGTCCAGTCTACCCATACCCCCTGGGGGGTATGGGTAGACTGCTTGCTCACCTGACGCCCGCCCGCCGGTGCCCAGGCGCGTAACCCTGGCACTTAGGCGTCACAATCTGAACACACTGCTTGTGACGTATTTACGCCCTGACTCATACTCGCCAGGTGACGACCCCGCTGGGCGTACTGGGGCTCGACGCCCTGGCGGAGGACACGTACCGGGGCCTGGTCGCCCTGCCCTCCGCCACCGCCCCGCACCTCGCTGAGCTGCTCGGCCGGGGTACAGCCGAGATCATGCACGCCCTGGAGACCCTCGCGGCCCGGGGACTGGCCGCCCGCTCCGGCGGCGACCGGGACCGGTTCGTCGCCGCGCCCCCGACCGTCGCGCTCGGCACCCTGCTCGGCCAGCGGCACGACGACCTGCGCCGGGCGGAGCTGGCGGTCGCGACCCTCGCCGAGGAGCACCGGCGCGCCGTGGCCGGCCGGGCGATCAGCGACCTGATCGAGGTCATCACGGGCGTGGACGGCGTCCGGCACCGGTTCGACCAGATCCAGCGCTCGGCCCGCGAGGAGGTCCGCGCCTTCGTCACCTCCCGGCCGGTGGCCGTGCCCCGCGAGGAGAACGCCGCCGAGGACAAATTGGTCGCAAAAGGTGTCCGCTATCGGGTGGTGATCGAACGAGCGGCACTTGATGAACCCGGCACGGCTGAAGCGGCCTTGGCATCCGTAGCGGCAGGCGAGGAGATCCGGGTTGTCGAGAAGCTGCCGGTCAAGCTCATCATGGCCGACCGGGAGCTGGCCCTCGTGTCGCTGCCCGCCACTGAGCCAGCTAGGTCCGAGCACGGCGAGCCCGGGGCCGTGATGCTGCACGCCAGCGGGCTACTGGAGGCCCTGATCGCGTTGTTCGAGGGCACCTGGGCCCGGGCCCGGCCGCTGCGGCCCACCGACAGCGCGGCGCTGGCCCCCGACGACGCCCGGATCCTGTCCCTGATGCTCGCCGGCCTCACCGACCGGTCGATCTCGGTGCACCTGGGGATGTCGATGCGCACCGTCCAGCGCCGGGTGCACTTCCTGATGGAGCTGGCGGGCGTCCAGACCAGAATCCAACTCGGCTGGTACGCGGCCCGCGAGGGCTGGGGATAGTCCCGGTTCGTCGCCGGACCGGCGGGCGGCTTCCCCTAGGGGGCCGGTCCGGGGAATAACGGATGGCGCCCGACCAGGCCGGCGACCATGATCAACATATGTCCTCCCCCCTCAGACGCGGCCAGCGGTGGCCGATCTACCCGGTCCGGGTGCTGTGCCTGCTCCTGGCGGCACTGGTCCTCACCCAGGCGGCCCTGGCCGGCGGCTTCATCAGCGGGCACGTGGCGCTGCTGGGCATCCACAGTGCCAACGCCATCCTGATCGCACTGATCGCCACGGTGCTGGTGCCGTGCACGGCGTTGCTGGTGCGCCCCGGACGCGGCCCGTGGTGGCCGGTGCCGGCCTCGGCCGGGCTGTGGATCCTGATCGTCACCCAGATCGGACTCGGCTACGGCCGGGTGCTCCAGGGGCACGTACCCCTCGGAATGTCGATCTTCGGGGTGTTGGCCGTGCTGACCGTGTGGTCCTTCCGCTACCGTCCGAAGTGGACCGGCGCGTGATCGGCCGGCGCGGGCTGCTCGGACTGGCCGGGGCCGCCGGGATCGCGACCCTGGCCGGCTGCGCCACGGACGGGGCCGGCACCGGCCAGGCGCTGCCCAGCACGGCACCGGTCCCGCCGGCCTTCAAGGTGCCGCTGCCCATCCCGCAGGTCGCGAGAACCGTCCGCCGCGACGACACCACCGACTACTACGAGGTGGTGCAGAAGGTCGCGAGGGTCGAGATCCTGCCGGGCAGCAGAACCACCATCTGGGGGTACGACGGCACCTTCCCCGGCCCCACCTTCCGCGCCCGGGCCGGCCGCAAAGTCGTCGTCACGGTCCGCAACGAGCTGCCCGTCCCCACGTCCACCCACCTGCACGGCGGCGTCACGCCCCCCGACTCCGACGGCTTCCCCACCGACCTGGTCGTCCCCGCCGGCTACCCGGTGCACACCCGTCACGCCGGAATGGCCATGAAGCCGTCCGACTACACGATCCACGACCGCACCCGCGACTACGTGTACCCGATGACCCAGCGCGCCGCCACGCTCTGGTACCACGACCACCGGATGGACTTCAGCGCTCCGCAGGTGTGGCGCGGGCTCGCCGGGGCGTTCCTGGTCGGCGACAACGACGAGGACCGCCTCGGCCTCCCCACCGGCGACAAGGACATCCCACTCCTGATCTGCGACCGGTCCTTCGACGCGCACGGCGAGTTCCGCTACCCGGAACTGGACTCCACGCTGACCAACCCGGGAGTCACCGACGACTACATGTCCGGCGTCTTCGGGGACGTCATCCTCGTCAACGGCGCGCCGTGGCCGGTTCTGGACGTGGCCAACACCCGGTACCGGTTCCGCCTGATCAACGGCTCCAACGCGCGCCGCTACCAGCTCACCGGCCTGCCCCTCACCCAGATCGGCAGCGACGGCGGGCTGCTCGCCGCGCCGGTCCGGCTGGACGCGGTCACCCTCGCCCCCGGCGAACGCTACGACGTCGTCGTCGACTTCTCCGGATACCCGGTCGGCACCGAGCTGACCTGGACCAACGCGCTCGGCGACGGCCGGACCCGCGACGTGCTCCGCTTCCGGGTGGCCCGCGCGGAGCGGGACGCCTCCTCGCCGGTCCCCGCGACCCTGGGGTCCGTCCCGGTGCTCCGGCGGGAGGACGCGGTCGCCACCCGGCAGTTCGACTTCCGGCTCCAGGGAGGGCGCTGGACCATCAACGGTCAGCCCTACGACCCGTCAGGTTCGCTCGCGGCGCCGAAGCTTGACACCGTCGAGTTGTGGCGGTTCACCAGCGACTTCCACCATCCGGTGCACGTGCATCTGGCGCAGTTCCAGGTCCTGAGCCGGACCGGGCGCAAGCCGGAGGAGTCGGACGGCGGCTGGAAGGACACCGTGGACATCCGGCCGTACGGGGTGGTGGAGGTGCTGGTCCGCTTCGCCGGCTACAAGGGGCGCTACATGCTGCACTGCCACAACCTCGAACACGAGGACATGGCGATGATGGCCAACTTCGACGTGGTGTGAGCTACTCGTTGACGAGCACGGGAATGGCCAGCACGGCGCTGGTGGCCGCCGAAGCCGCCCCGACCGGAGGCGTGACCGTGAAGTCGATCCCGTCGTGCTCAGCCGCCAGGCCGCCCGGCTGGTCCTCCTCCTCGTGGTACTCGAAGTGGCCGACGCAGACCAGCGCGCCGCTGGCGTCGTAGAACGCCGCGCGCACGTCCAGGGCGAGCAGGTAGCTGATGTCGGAGGTCACCGCGAGGTGACCGTGCACGGTCGGCTTGACCCCGCCGTTCAGGACAAGTCCAGTGATCTTCACCCGGTCGTTGAACGGTCCGCTCTCCATCACCACGCTGCCCGCCGGGGGCGGGCTGGCCAGGGTCGCAGCCGGAGAGGGGGCGGCTCGCGGGGTGAGCGTGACGGCGGGCTGCGCCACACGGGGCGTCTTCTGGTCGTCGCAGCCGGTCAGCGCGACGGCGGTGAGGCAGCACAGGGCGGCCACAACGACACGGGTAACTCTCATCGACAGTCCTCAGGGGTGGTCGGTGGGGGCGGGGAGCCCGCCCCCACCGGGCGTGACTACGGCGTCTTGTGGAGCAGCGCCACGTACATCTTGCGGTAGAGCTCGGTGTTGTCCTGGCTCGCGGCGAACTGCTGGCCGCCAGGCCCGAACGCGAAGATATTCACGTCGGCACCCGTGTGGTTACCGGACAGGTACGTCAGCCACAGGCTGGCGTCGGCCGTGCCGTCCTTCACATCAGCCGCGTCGTCCGGGGTGCGGAACGTGGCCGGGCCGAAGTTCTTCGGGTCCTTGCCGCTCGGCGCGTCGGGAGCGTTGACGAAGCCCGACGAGCGGACCGGGTCCTTGGCGCCCGAGGAGGGACGCGAAGGAGTGCTGTTGTTGGCGGGGTTGCCCGCGTCGACGTTGGCCGGCGGCGCGACGGCCTCGGCGTTGGTGTAGCTGCCCTTCTCGATGATGTTGAAGCCGGCGCACTCGTGGTCGGCCGTCACGATCACCAGGGTGTGCTTGTCGCGGCGGGCGAAGTCCAGTGCCACGGCGACCGCGTCGTCGAACGCCTTCACCTCACCGAGGGTCTGGGCGGCGTCGTTGGCGTGCGAGCGCTTGTCGATCTGCGCGCCCTCGACCTGGAGCAGGAAGCCCTTGTGCTCGACCCCGCGCTGGCGGGCGTCGAGCAGGTCGATCGACTTGCGGGTCAACTCGGCCAGGGTCGGCTCGGCCTTCTGCGGCGCGCCGTCGGGCAGCGCGCCCTTGGCGGCCTCGACGGTCAGGTTGCCCCGGTTGAACAGACCGATGACCTTCTTGCCCTTGGCCGCGTCGAGGTCGGCGTGGGTGGCGACCTTCTGGCTGGCCGCCGTCTGCGACGGCAGCGCCGGGTCGCCGAAGCTGCCCAGCACCTGGTAGCCGTTGTCCTGCATGGCCTTCTGGTCGTCCGGCTCGAACCGGGCCAGGCCGCCGCCGAAGATGACGTCGGCGGTGTTGTTGCGAGCGATCTGCTCGGCGATCGGCGTGACGAGGGTCTTGTCGGCCGGGGCCGGCTCGTACGTGCCGTCGGCCTTCTTGATCAGGCAGGACGCGTCGGAGTACGTCGGGCCCTGGCAGCCGCGCAGCAGCGCGTGGCTGAACATGCCGGCCGGGGTGGCGTCGGTGATCTCGGCGGTGCTGACGTTACCGGTGTCGAAGCCCTCGGCCTTGGCCTGCTCCATCAGCGTCGGCATGCGCTTGCCGAAGCTGTCGATGCCGAGCGCGGCGTTGTAGGTCTTCACGCCGGAGGACCACGCGGTCGCGGAACTCGCCGAGTCGGTCACCAGCGACGGACGGGACGTGCCCCGCTCGACAGCGTAGGTGGACACCACTCCGGTGAACGGCATCGTCTCCATGTTCAGCTTGCCGGCCGCGCCGTAGTAGCGCTGACGGCCTGCGGTGATGTGGGTGCGGCCCATGCCGTCGCCCAGCAGGTAGATCACGTTGTGGACCTTGCTGTTGACGCTCAGCTCGTCGGTGGCCGAGGCGCTCCCGGCCGTGGTGACGACCAGTCCGGCGACGGCCGCCGCGAGGACAACCCCCGCCGTGACCGCCCTGTTGCGCAAGCGCTGCATCGCGCGTCTCCTTAGGTTCGGATAGGCCCGGCCCTGAGGATGGGCCCGCCCGGTCAGATCACGCCGTGGCGGGCGATCCAATCAGGACTTCTGTCGGAAGTGGGCTCTACCCTCCGGACGCTAGAGAGGCGGGGTGACCGCACGGTGATCGGAAGGTGAACGAGGCACGTGGCGGGACTGGCCCTACCACGCGCTGGGGGGCCTACGGCATCGTTTCGACCGTTGTGACCTGCGAGTACGCCATTGTGGCCCCGTGCGGGCGCGCCGGTACCGGTCGGTAGTGTGGGGCCCGTGGAGTTCGAGGAGCACCGGCCGGCCCGGTCCCGGGAACGCGAGACCTAACGGCCAGGCACCTGCGGTTCAGCCGGTGCGGCGGTAGATCAGGTCGAAGATCCGGCGACCCTGCTTGATGCCGCGCTTCTCGAAGTTGGTCAGCGGCCGGTGCTCCGGCCGCGGCGCGTACCCCTCGAAGGCGTTGACCAGCTCCGGGTCGGCGGTCATGGTCGCCAGCATCCCCTCGGCGTACTCCGCCCAGTCCGTCGCGCAGTGCAGCGTGCCGCCCGGCACGAGCCGGGAGCGCAGCAGCGCGGTGTTCGCGGGCTGGATCAGCCGGCGCTTGTGGTGGCGGACCTTGGGCCACGGGTCGGGGAAGTAGACGTGCACCGCGTCGAGGCTCGCCTCGGGCAGGGCCCGGACCAGGTCGAGGGCGTCGCCGTCGAAGACCCGGACGTTGGTCAGGCCGCGCTCCTCGACGAGGCGGAGCAGATTCGCCACCCCCCGGAAGTGCACCTCCACCGCCAGATAGTCGCGGTCGGGGTCGGCGGCGGCCATCGCCGCGGTCGCGTCGCCCATCCCGGAGCCGATCTCCATGACGAGGGGCGCGACCCGCCCGAAGGAGGTGGTCGCGGTGTCGAGGGCCACTCCGTAGACCGGCCAGAGGCGGGCGCTGGAGTCCTCGTGCAGGGGGCTCACCCGGCCACGGCGCGGGTAGAACGTGCGGATGCTGGTGTCGATGGTAGTCACAGTGGTTTCGAGCATACCCGGGCCTCGATTGAGGTGAAATGGTGTGATGAGCAACTGGGTGCGCGCATACCGTGTCTTTGGCGCTTTGTTGATCCTGTTCGCCGTCGGATGGCAACTCGGGTATCTGTTGCGCAACATTCCCGACTATCGGATCGGAAACTTCTTCAGTTTCTTCACGATCCTGTCGAATCTTCTCACGGTTGTGACGTTCCTGTTGTGCGCCAGATACGGCTCCCGGCGATTCGACCAGCTCAGAGGGGCCGTCACGCTCTACATGACGACGACCGGCATCGTGTACGCCATCCTGCTCTCCGGCATCAAGGTCGACACCACGGTGCCGTGGTGCAACTTCGTGGTGCACCGACTGATGCCCGTCGTGGTGCTCCTCGACTGGGTGCTCGACCCGCCGCACCGCCGCCTGGAGTTCCGCCGGGTACTCCTCTGGCTCGTCTTCCCGATCGCCTACCTGGGGTACTCCCTGGTCAGAGGCCCGATCGTCCACTGGTACCCCTACCCCTTCCTCGACCCCCGGCGCGACGGCGGGTACGGCCGGGTCGCGATGACCTCCGCCGTGATCGCGATCGTGGTCTTCGGCCTCGCGATGGCGATCCGCTGGGCCGGTCACGCTCTGCGCGAACGGAAATGAATTGGCGATGGTGAAATCCCCTGGCACCATTGTGGATGTCGCGACAGCCAAGACGTAAACGCTGTAGGGCACCACGGGGGAATTCATTTGCCACGCATGTTGGCTCAGTTTCGCGCGCCCAGGTGTGCCCTTTCCTGCACGATGGAGGAAAGAACAATGGGCACTTTCACCGTAGTCCGAGACGGAGTCTGGTTACGCTAGTAGCCGGGTCCTCCGGCTGTCCACCACCAGCACCGCGACCAGGACCACCAACAACCCGGCGATGACGTGTACCGGGGCGCCGGTGAACGGGGTGGCCAACACGAGGCACGCTGTCACCGGCATCGCAGCCGCGACCGGGCCGCGCAGGTGTGGACAGACCATCAGGAACCAGACGCTCACCAGGAACACCGCCACCGGTACGGCCGTCGCGAAACCGGCGACCGTCCCGGAGATGTGTGCCTGGTGCGCGTCGTAGTCGACGGAGACCGCCAGGCCGGCGCCCACACCGGCCGCCGAGGCGAGTACGAGGTAGTGGCCGTAGCCCCAGCGCAGGGCGGTGCCCTGCGAGGTCAGGAGCGCGTGGGCCGGCTTGTCGAAGTAGATCCACCACATCGAGAACACGATCACCAGGCCGGCGCCGGCCAGCGAGAACAACCCGGCCCCGGCCTGTCCGCTGTCCAGGGCCGTCTGGATGGCCAGCGTGGCCGCGAGGACGGACTCGCCCAGCACGATCAGGGTGAACAGCCCGTAGCGCTCGGCGATGTGGTGCGGGTGCCAGGCGGTGGGGTTCCTCCGCTCCGCCCACGCCGGGACGGCCAGCTCGCAGACCACCAGGAACGCGAACGCCGGCAGGAACACCTTCTCCGGCAGCGCGAGGCGGGCCACCCAGCCGAGCTGCACCAGGAAGACGCCGAGGGCGTAGCGGAGCGCGACCGGGCGGTGCTCCGGGTCGCCGTGCGCCGCGCGGAGCCACTGGAAGATCATGGCGAGGCGCATCAGGACGTACCCGAAGGTGACCACGCCGTAGTCGGCGCTGTCGAACGCCCGGGGCACGCCGGCCGCCACGATCAGGGCGCCGGCGATCTGGACCAGGGTGGTGATCCGGTACACGCCGTCGTCGGTGTCGTAGGCCGAGGCGAACCAGGTGAAGTTCATCCACGCCCACCAGATCGCGAAGAACACGGCCAGGTAGCTGAGCACGCCGTGGCCGACGTGGTTCTCCGACAGGGCGTGGTGCAGCTTCGACCCGGCCTGGGCGACGGCCACCACGAAGCACAGGTCGAAGAACAGCTCCAGCGGGGTCGCCGCCCGGTGCCGCTCGTCGGACGTGCGGGAGGTCATTCTGCGGTACCACAGGGGAGTCGTCTCGGCCACGTCCCTGATCATCGCAGGGCCCGGCGGGGCCCGAAGCCGAATCCGGCGGTGCGGCCCGGCCGGGAGCGGGGACCCGGCCGGGCGCGCGGCTAGTTGTCCTTCTTCGGACTGAGCAGGCCGTTGAGCCGGCCGTAGTCCTCGGCCTCCGTGAGCGCCGAGTAGCCCCCGGTGGACAGGAACTCGGTGGCGGCCCGCCGGGCCAGGCCGTACGCCGCCTGGGCCACCGAGGAGCCGAGGCTGGCCCGGGCCACGCCGAGCGCGCCCAGCTCGTCCACAGTGGGCGAACCGGGACCGACGAGGACGTTCACCGGGGCCGGGATCGCCTTGACTAGCGCGGCGATCACCTCGGGGTCCGCGACGCCGGGGACGAAGATGCCGTCCGCGCCGGCCGCGAGGTACGCATGCGCCCGGCTGACCGTCTCCTCGAAGTCCGGGTTGCCGAACAGGTAGGTGTCGATCCGCGCGTTCAGGAACAGCGGGATCCCGGTGGCCTCGGCCGCGCGCCGGGCGGTCGCGTACCGCTCGGGCCGGGCGGTGCCGCTGTCCTCCAGGTTGACGCCGACCGCGCCCGCCGCGATGACGCCGGTGATCGTGGCGGCCACGTCGCCGTACCCGCCTTCGATGTCGGCCGTGACCGGCACGTCCACGGCCGCGACGATCCGGGCGACCAGGTCGAGCGCCCGGTCGACGGCCAGGTGGTCGCCGTCGGGGAAGCCGAGGCTCCAGGCGACCCCGGCGCTGGTGGTGGCGACGGCCGGCGAGCCGGCGTCCTCGACGACGCGGGCGCTGGCGACGTCCCACGCGTTGGGCAGGGCGAGCACCCGCCCGGAACGGTGCAGAGCGTGCAGGGCCCTGGCCTGATCGAGTTGAGAGTTCGTCATGTCAGCAAGTTGATCATAGATACGGCCGCGCGGGACGGTCGAATTCCGTTGCCGGCCGATGCGCCGGACGACACAATCCGGCGGTGAACCTCTGGGGGAGCCGGGACTACCGGCTGTGGTGGCTCGGCAACCTGGTCTCCACCGTCGGCACGGCGATGTCGCTGATCGCCTACCCGCTGCTCGTGCTGCACGTGACCGGCTCCGCGCTCGGCGCTGGGATCGCCGCGGCGTGCGAGGTGGGGCCGTACGCGCTGCTCAGCCTGCCCGTCGGCGCGCTCGTCGACCGGCTGCCCCGCCGGGCGCTCCTGATCGCGGCCAGCCTGACCAGCCTGGCGGCCACCGGGACGATCCCGCTGGCGCACGGGTTCGGGCTGCTCACGTCGTACCTGATATATGGGGTGGCTCTCGTCAACGGTTGTGCCGGCGTCGTCTTCAGCATCACGCAGGTCGCCGCGCTGCCCCGGATCGTCCCCGAGGACTGGCTCGGCGCGGCGGCCGGGCAGTCGGAGGTGATCTGGAACCTGGCGTCCATCCTCGGCCCGCCCCTGGCCGGGCTGCTGATCACCCGGTCGGCGACCGGCCCGTTCGTCGTGGACGCGCTGTCCTTCGGCGTCGTCGCCTGCTGCGTGGCGCTCGTCAGGGCCAGGCTGAACGCCGAGGCCCCGCCCGCGCCGGTCGACTGGCGCGCCGACCTCACCCTCGGCGCGCACCGGGTGGCCACGAACCGGCGACTGCGGGCGCTGACCCTGATCACGGTCGCCGGGGACCTGCCGTTCGCGGGGATCGCCATCCTGATCACCCTGCTGGTCCGGCGGGACGGCGGCAGCCCGACCGGGACCGGAGTGGTGTTCGCGATCGCCGCGGCCGGCGGGGTGCTCGGCGCGCTGCTCGCGCCCCGGATCGAACGGCACATCGGGCTCGTCGCGGCAGTGGTGCTCCGGGGCTGGGCCACCGTCGCGCTGTTCCCGCTGCTCGCGCTGGGCCTGGCCCCGGTGTGGGTGGGCCTGGTCTGGGCCGGGCTGAGCGTGGCGATCTCGATGATGAACGTGATCCAGATGCGTTACATGCTCACCGGCATGCCCGAGGACGAACTGGGCCGGATCCAGGCGTTCGTCACCCTGCTGTCCTACGCCGTGCTCCCGGTCGGCACCCTGGGCACCGGGGCCCTGATCGCCTGGCTCGGCCCGCACGGCACCGTCCTGGTCGACACGGCCCTGATGCTGGTCCTCGCGGTGTACGGCACGGTGAGCCGAGATCTGCGGGCCGCGCCGGACGGTGCCAGCGTGGCGGTCAGCGCGTGCTAGACCGACATGGACAGAGTCGCGACGAAGCCCTCCGACACGCCGCCGGTCACCGTCGCCAGCTGGGTCTGGTAGCCGTCCCGGAACACCATGTCCGAGCCGAGCGACGTCTGGGACAGGTTGCGCACGCTGGCGGAGTAGCCGTCGGTCGCGTACACCGCCTGGCAGGCCGCCGAGGGCAGCGCGAGCTGGGACGTCACCAGCTTGCCCTTGCCGGTCGAGGCAGCGGACAGGCTGGGGTACACCTCGAAGTGGATGTGCGGCCACCGGCCGGAGTACGCGGCGGGGAAGACGCTCGTGAACGCCACCTGGCCCTGGGCGTCGGTCTCCTGCACGCCGCGGAGGTAGTTCTCGTTCGTGACCCCGTTGGAGTACATCGAGTACCGCCCCTCCTGATCGCAGTGCCACAGGTAGACGGCCGCCTTGGCCAGGGGTGTGCAATCTTGCAGCACCGCGAGCCGGATCGTGAGCGGCACGCCCCGCGCGACGCCTGAGGAACCGGCGAAACTGGACCGGATGTCGCCGCGGACGATGCCCGACCGGGTGAGGATGTTCGGCCCGTTGGAGCCGTCGCCCGGGTACGGCCCGGCCGTCTCCTCGGGGATCTTCGTGGCGCAGTCGGCGGTGGTGCCGGTGGCTGACGGCGTCGCTGTCGGTGTCGTTGTCTCACTGGTCGAGCAGCCGAGCAGCGAGGCCACGCCGACCCCGCCCAGCAGGCCCAGGGCCAGCCGGCGGTCCACCAGCCTCGGCAGGTCCCAGGACAGGCCCTGATCGTGGTCGTGCGTCATGGCGGTTCCCTCCCTCGCGTCAGTTCCCGTCCAGTGAGCCGGGGAAGGCTGTGCGAGGTCTTTCGGTTACCTGTGCGCCGGCTGTGATCTCCGCGGACTGCGATACTGCCGGGGTGTACCGGGAACGTCCAGCCGTCGGCGGAGTCCTGTGGGCCGTCACCGTGCCCGCCGGGGACGCCGGCACGTCCCGGATCCTCCCCGACGGCTCCCTCGACCTGATCTGGGCCGACGGCACGCTGCTCGTCGCGGGACCGGACACCACGGCGCACCTCGCGGTCTCCGCGCCCGGAGCGCGGTTCGTCGGGCTGCGGTTCGCGCCCGGTACCGGCCCGACCGTCCTCGGCGTCCCCGCCTGCGAGGTGCGCGACCAGCGGGTGCCGCTCGCCGACCTGTGGCCGGCGGCCCGGGTCCGGCGGTACGCCGACCGGATCACCGGCTCGACCGACCGGCCCGGGGAGCTGGAGTCCCTGGTCGCGGAGCTGCTCGGCGAGACGGGGCCGCCCGACCCCCTGCTGGCGGCCGTCGCCGGCCGGCTGCGCGCCGGTCACACCGTCGCGGGCACCGCCGCGGCCGTCGGGCTCAGCGACCGGCAGCTGCACCGCCGGAGCCTGGCGGGATTCGGGTACGGGGCCAAGACCCTGGCCAGGGTGTTCCGCCTCGACCGGGCGCTCGGGCTGGCCCGGTCGGGCCGGGCGTTCGCCGACGTGGCGACGACCGCCGGGTACGCCGACCAGGCCCACCTGTCCCGGGAGGTGCGTGCGCTCACCGGGGTGACACTGGGCGAGCTGCGCTGACGGCTACGCCAGAGGTGCCAGCAGGTCGACGCCGTTGCCGTCCGGGTCCAGCAGCACCGCGTACCGCTGACCCCAGAACGCGTCCCACGGCTCCTTGTGGCCGCGGTAGCCCTCGGCGACCAGGTCGGCGTACGCCCCGTCGACCTCCGCCGGGTCGGCGAACCGGAACGCCAGGCTGGTGCGGTGCCCCCCGACCGGCGCCGTCCAGTCCGGGTCGAACGACCGGACCACGTCGACGGTGTCCCAGACCAGCTTGAACCCACCGGGCAGGTCGTACTCCACGTGCGGCTCGCTGTCCGCCGCGGCCGGCAGGTCCAGCCCGAGGCGGCGGTAGAAGGCGAGAGTCCTGGCCATGTCGGCGACGACGATGCCGACGAAACTGAGCTGCGCTGTCATACGACCACCGTAGGACCCGGCCCGGGCGGAGGTCTTGAAGGAATCGGACGCACCCCTTTCTACTTGCGCCGTTTGCGGGTGACCGAGATCCCGATCAGGGCCCCGAGCACGACCAGACCCACCACCACCAGGCAACACACCAGCCCGACGCCCCGGATCGCCCCCATTCCCCGCCGGGACTCCTCCAGACCGTCGGCCCAGGCCGGGCCGGCGACCAGCGCACCGGCGAACAACCCGCCCACGGCGGCGACACCCGACCTCACACGCCTCATCATGCCGACAATGCTAGTGCCGAAACGCCCGTTGGCGGCGGAAACGGGCCACCGTAGAATCGGTGGATGGCTGTCACCAGTACCGGAAATGACGCTCTCGAGGTTCTGCACCGGATCTTCGGCTACGACGCCTTCCGGGGCAACCAGCAGGCGATCATCGACCAGGTGGTGGCCGGCGGCGATGCGCTCGTGCTCATGCCCACCGGTGGCGGCAAGTCCCTGTGCTACCAGATCCCCGCGCTCGTCCGCGCGGGCGTCGGCGTCGTCGTGTCGCCGCTGATCGCGCTCATGCAGGACCAGGTCGACGCGCTGACCGCGCTCGGCGTGCGCGCCGGCTTCCTCAACTCCACCCAGGACGCCGAGTCCCGCCGCCAGGTCGAGCGGGACTTCCTGTCCGGCGACCTCGACCTGCTCTACCTGGCCCCGGAGCGGCTGCGGGTCGACTCCACGGTCCGGCTCCTCGACCAGGGCAAGATCTCCCTGTTCGCCATCGACGAGGCGCACTGCGTCGCGCAGTGGGGCCACGACTTCCGCCCCGACTACCTCGCGCTGTCGATGCTGCACGAGCGCTGGCCGGACGTGCCCAGGATCGCGCTCACCGCCACCGCCACCGAGGCCACCCACGCGGAGATCGCGACCCGGCTCAACCTGGAGGACGCCCGGCACTTCGTCGCGAGCTTCGACCGGCCCAACATCCAGTACCGGATCGCGCCGAAGAATGACCAGAAGAAGCAGCTCCTCGACCTGCTGCGCACCGAGCACCCGGGCGACGCCGGCATCGTCTACTGCCTGTCGCGGGCCTCCGTGGAGAAGACCGCCGAGTTCCTGGTCGCCAACGGCGTCCCGGCCCTGCCGTACCACGCGGGGCTCGACTCCCGGGTCCGCGCCGCCAACCAGTCCCGCTTCCTCCGCGAGGACGGCCTGGTCATGGTCGCCACCATCGCCTTCGGCATGGGCATCGACAAGCCCGACGTCCGCTTCGTGGCCCACCTCGACCTGCCAAAATCCGTCGAGGGGTACTACCAGGAGACCGGCCGGGCAGGCCGCGACGGCCTCCCGTCCACGGCCTGGCTCGCGTACGGGCTGCAGGACGTCGTCCAGCAGCGCAAGATGATCGACACGTCCGAGGGCGACGCCGCGCACCGCCGACGCCTCGGCACCCACCTCGACGCCATGCTCGCCCTGTGCGAAACCGTCCAGTGCCGCCGCGTCCAACTCCTCGCCTACTTCGGCCAGAAGAGCGACCCCTGCGGCAACTGCGACACCTGCCTCAACCCGCCCGAGTCCTGGGACGGCACCGTCCCGGCCCAGAAACTCCTCTCCACGGTCTACCGGCTCCGCAACGAACGCAACCAGAAGTTCGGCGCCGGCCAGTCCATCGACATCCTGCTCGGCAAGCGCACCGACAAGGTCGTCCAGCACGACCACGACCAGCTCAAGGTCTTCGGCATCGGCACAGAACTCAAGGACACCGAGTGGCGCGGCGTCGTCCGCCAGCTCCTCGCCCAGAGCCTGCTCGCCGTCGAGGGCGACTACGGCACCCTGGTCCTCACCGAGTCCAGCGACGACGTCCTGAAATCCCGCCGCCAGGTGATGCTCCGCCGCGAACCGGAACGCGCCTCGCGCTCGTCCCGGGTCTCCAAGAGCACGCCCGTCACCGACCTGGCCCCCGAGGCCGTGCCCGTGTTCGAGGCGCTCCGCGCGTGGCGGGCCGCCCAGGCCAAGGAGCAGGGCGTCCCGGCGTACGTCATCTTCCACGACGCGACCCTGCGCCAGATCGCGACGGAACAGCCGACGTCACTGGCCGCGCTGGGGACGATCAGCGGGGTGGGCGAGAACAAGCTGGCCAAGTACGGCCAGGGGATCCTGGACACCTTGGCCCCGTGAGTCCCTGCTGACTGGGCCCCGCAGGGCGGGTCCGGTGTCGCCGATGGAACCCGGGTGAGGGACCTTTCGTAACCGCATGATGGGTTTGATCGGAAAACCGGTGGCGGGCGGGTGCACGATGGTTGGGGGACCAAGCCTGGGCAGGAGCACGTCCTGGCTGTGGAGATCACGCGGCCCGGGTGTGAGCGGGCCCTGGCGCACTCCTGTCTCAGCCATTTCGACCGCGATCGGCACGCGAGCCGGGAGGAGTGGGCGCGGGAGTTGCGGAACAGTCCGGTGCGGGTGCAGTGGGATCCGGAGCGGTCGTTGAGCCTGGCTCCGTTGCCGCACCGGTCCCTCCAGGTTGGACTGGGTGGCGAGGCGGTGAGTCGGTATGTCGATGAGTGGATCGTGGGAATCATCGACGTCACAGGACTCGCGAACAGGATTCGTGGGCTGGTGCGAGGTGGTGATGAGGCCGGTGCCGTGCGCACTCTGCCGGAGGAACAGGTATACCCGCTGACGTCCGACCTGGCCCAACTGATCGGCCACCCGGTTGGGGAAGACTGGCGACCAGGTCGGTCCTTGCCGACAAGTGGAGGATCCACGAATTTCACTGGCAGGTCGACAATGGAATAATATCCAGGTGCGGCGGAGATTCCCGTCGTCCATCACGTGTCGGGGAGGAATTCCTTGACGACAGGTGCATCATGTCGTTCCACAGCCTGCCAAGAGTTCGAGAGCACTGCTGGCACCGGATCTCCTTCTGAGCCTTCGTCGGTACGGTGTATCGCTGGACCGCGGTGATGGGCCTTGAGCAGTGGAACAAAGCCCTGCTCGAAGACGTCATGGCGCGTGGTCAGGCCGGCGTGCCGCTCTATCTCTATGTTGATCGGGAACTGCTCGGCAAGCTGTCAGGACTGGAGCCGGCGAAAGCCGTCAGCGAGTTCGTGAGAGATTTTCAGGCGCATGCCGGTAGGGAACCATTCCGTCGAGGAGCCGAGGCCGCACAACGCTGGCGGCGCCTGGGCTTTGCCGGCGCTCCGCCTCTGGCCGCCCACCTCGCCATGACCGTTCTGGCCGTGACAGAGGAGCCGGTGGGGCCCTATGGCATCTACCGGAGGCAGAACCAGCTCCTGGGCCTGGACGCCGTTGCGACGGCTCCACCCGGCTACGACCATCATGTGCCGGTGCTGTGGCAGGTGTGGAACGACTGGCTGGACGGGCCCGGCGCCGCTTACGGGGCCCGCACCGCCCGTGCGCATCCGCGCTGGACGCTCCAGGGTTGGGCCCGCAGCCAAGGCCTGATCCGTCATTCGGAGCGCCGCTTCATCGAGGAGTTCCTCGACGAGTCGGCATTCCCGGGTGACGGAGCGCCGCCAGTGCAGGAATTCCTGGAGTGGCTGCGATATCGCGGCGCGACGGCCTTTGGCCTGCTGCAAAGGTTCGCTCACGAGTCAACGCGCGAGATTCTGCAGGAGGTCCTGGCCGACGAGGCGAAGCGGTGGCGGCGGGACGGATTCCGGGTGCGGCTTTCGAGTCCCCGGCGGGGACTGCTTCAGTATGACGAGTGGGAGGGCGTCTTTAGCGGCGTGATCGAAGTCGCCCCGGCGTGGCACGGTGTCCCCCTGGACATCGGGCACGGCCAGTCCCAGGAGTTCGACTCGTTCGACCGGTACGCCATCGTCGGCATAGACACCCCGGCCGCACAACTCCTGGAGATCGGCTACCTGCACGAACTGACTGACCGGACAGCGGTTCAGTTCGGTGGTCGTGAAATCTATGTGTTCCGCAATGATCCGTCACTGGGTGGTCGATTGCAGTGCCGAGGTATCGACCAGCCAACCACCTGTCATGTCCTGGCCCATAGGAGGCAGACGGCCAAGGTGGCGGCGGCGTTGCGAGAAGCGGGTCTTCGCGCTGTGCCCCAGGCGGCCGACGTGGCCGGCTGGTCGTGGTTTCTCGATCTCCGCCTTGATCCGGAGTCCGACCTGCTGACCTCTCTGAATCTGGCCCGGTTCGGGGCGGCGTCCGGTCAGCGGATATCTGTGGTCGGAGGCCTGCCGATCGGCCCCCACACCTATCTGGTGGGTGGCGAGCCCGATGTCGACCTCCCCGTTGGCGGCCTGTCGTCGGTGCGCTTCGACGGGGAGATGTTGAGCATCGCGCCGAATCAGCGCAGGGTCAGCTTGTCTGAGTTCATACCCGAACCGGGTGATCATGTCTTCTCGTCGGAGTTCGGCCGGATCAGGTTCCAGACGATCTCCTTTGCCCGGGAGACGGCAAGGACCGGCCGACTCGCCAGACCGATCCGCCCCCATGACGCAGGGTATGAGTTTGGTGAACCCGCACGCGACGGAGCCGCTCACGCCGCCTCGTTGAGTGGAGCCGACCTGCGCGGGGTGTCGATCCCCGAGGCACTCACGGTGCGTTGTCCACCCGGCGGAGAGTGCCTGGTGCTGACCGCGGAAGGGGACATCCGGCAGGTCTGGCCGTCCACGCCGCAGTGGCTTCGCGAGATTGGCCTCGAACCGGCCTCCGTCGATGTCATGCACACGATCCGGTCGAGCTTCAGCCATGCCGCGTATTTTGTGGTCCGCTCCGGGCTCCAGCATGTCAAGCACGTCCTGGCGATCCCATCCGGTGCCGCCCGATTGCCGGGCCACGCGCGTTCACAATCCCGTCAGGATCTCGTCCCCGAGTTCGTCGCGGAGCGCGGTTGGCGGTGGGTGGGCGAGCCCGACAAGGGGATGGCACGGGTCCTGGAAGCGGCGATGCGTCGACGACAGACGGCACCTCCGGAGCCTCCGATGCAGCACGTCGAGCTGCCGCTCCGGGCCGACGTGACACACGCGGTCGACCCGCGGAACCCCTACGACGATGTGCTCAAGTGGCTGTCCGAGCGTGAGGATGGTCGCGCGTCGTACGACGCCTTCGCGGAGAGCTGGTCGTGGGCGTGTGGCCGGTACGACATGCAAAGCTCGGCTGGACAAGCACGGTCGGCTCTCCTGACGCTCATGCGACTGGGCCACGTCGAACCGGACTGGTCGCGGCGCCAGGTGGCGGTCTCGCCTGCGGTACTGGTGGCACTGCCGGCCGCCGCCGGCCTGCATGTGCTCGCGGGTGCCCGCCCCCTTCGACTCCTTGAGCGCATCGACGATCCGGATGACGACGATCCTGCGGTTGCGGCAGCGGTTATCAGCCTGACTGTCCACTATCGAAATCCGAGAACAGCGGCGGGCCAGCCGCTCGGGCCGACTGTCGTCTACGTCGAGTGGGATGGTGGCTGCCGCGACCGTGTCCGTGCAGGCCTGGGCGTGCTGGGCGTGAGTCTCTCCGGTCAGGTACCTGTGCGGTTGCTGGAGATGCAGCCTTCCTTGGACCAGGCGGTTGTCGTCGGTCAGCAGATGGAAGTCAGCCCGGGGGCCGATCCGCACCGATGGAGTCCCACGCCGTCCGGTGGTTGGCAGTGGGTGCAACGAAACACGGATGCGCCATCTGGGTTCTATCAGTACACAGTGAACGGCCAGAAGAAGCATGCCTGGCGTGACGCGGAGGGCATCATGACTCTGGTCTCGAGTCAGAACGGTCAATGGCTTGCCCGGGCGAGCTACGGCCACACCGAGCTCCTGACGCATGACCCGATCGCGAGGCGGTTGCTGGCGCCGGCCAACGCGCGGCTGCCGGAGCTCATCGATCGTGCCCTTACGCTACGTACCGGCCTTCCGCCTTGCCGCGGCCGCTTGGGCCGCGCGGATCAGCCATGTTTGGTATACGAAAATGTTGATGCTCCGACTGCACATCAGGTCGCGGCACTGCTCAAACAGGACCTCCGGGACAGCGACGGAACACTAGTATTCAAACGGTGACCACGCCGAAGGCTCGCAGTTCCCTGACACTCGACGGCCTGCAGGAATATCTCGAGGATGCCTTTCTTCGATACTACGAAACAGCCTATGAGCTGCGGGACAACGAGATCGAACGGGAACGTCGACGGCTCCTGAAGCGTGGCGGCTCGGTGTTCACAGACCCCTATGTGGAGCTGATGCCCACTTTTCCCTCCGCCGAGAATTCCCTGGCGGAGACCTTCGCTGCCATCGGCCTCAGCGAGGCTGCTGACCTCGTCGCCGCGGGGCTGCTTCCACATGAGCGGGCCTACATCCATCAGGAGCAGGCTCTCCGCGCCTCGTTGGCGGGAAAGGACGTCATCGTCGGCACGGGCACAGGCTCGGGTAAGACCGAGTCGTTCTTGTTGCCGGTGTTCGCCCAGCTCGTCCGGGAGTCCCGCGAATGGGCACCTCGCGCGGCGGTCATCCAGCCACGATGGTGGCGCGGCAGCGGCGCGTTCCAGGCACAACGAACCGGCCACGAGGGTCGGCTTCCTGGTATCCGAGCACTCCTGCTGTACCCGATGAATGCGCTTGTCGAGGACCAGATGGTCCGGCTCCGCGTGGCGCTGGACTCGCCGGCCGCCCGTGCGTGGTTCGACCAGCACCGTCCCGGCCACCGCTTCTACTTCGGCCGATACACGGGACGAACCCCACTTCCGGGCACCGCTGAGACCGCGAAGGCAGACAAGGTCGACCGGCTGCGCAAATTGATGTTTCAGGCGGAGCGCAGGCACGCGAATCTACTCGCGCGGATCGCCGACGAAGAGATCCAGGAGTCGGCCCGGTACTTCCTGCCTGCGATGGACGGCGCCGAGATGCGGTCCCGGTGGGATATGCAGCGGTCAGTGCCGGACATCTTCATCACCAACTACAGCATGCTGTCCATCGCCCTGGCTCGGTCCGACGAGGCGCCGATGATCGAGGCGACCCGGCGCTGGCTCGAGGCGTCACCCGAGCACTGCTTCACCCTGGTGGTGGACGAGTTACACATGTACCGGGGCACGGCGGGCACCGAGGTGGCCTATCTGCTGCGCCGACTGATGGCGGCCTTGGGGCTGGACCAGCGCCCCGACCAGTTGCGTGTGATCGGCACGTCGGCCAGTATCCAGGACAACGATGAGGGCAGGGCCTTCCTGGGCGAGTTCTTCGCGCGATCGGAGGGAGCGGGGTTCACGTTCATCCATAGTGAACACGTCGTCCCGGAGGGTGACGACGACCTAACCAATCTCGCCGAGACACTGCTGGTGGGCGACGCCGACCCGTCGGTGTTGCCCGCTGACGGCACCGTTCAACGGGCGCTGGCTCGCGCGCTCACCGAGGAGGACGGCCTGCGCCCGCGGCCACTAGGGACAGTGGCGGAGCGAGTCTTCCCCAAGCTTCCCGGCGGCCAAGCCCGGCAGGCGCTGAGTTCTCTGGTCGCACTGCTGGAACGACAGGAGGAGCCGAGCGCCCGGCTTCGGGGTCACATGTTCGTGCGTACCCTTCAAGGTCTCTGGGCTTGCTCTGACCCCGAGTGCGCCGCTGTCGACCCGGAGTTCCGGTCCCCCACCCGTCGCATCGGCATGTTGTACGCGACTCCGCGCTTCACCTGCGAGTGCGGCTCACGCGTGCTGGAGCTGCTGTACTGCCAGTCCTGCGGCGAGAGCATGCTGGGGGGCTACGTCGCCCTCTCGGGTTCGAAGGAATTCCTGGTCTCCACCATCGCGGCGTTGGACCAGCTGCCCGACAGGGTGATCGGTGGCAACAATGCCGCTGGCTACCGGCTGTACTGGCCGACGGATCGGCCTCCCGTCGTGACCAAGCCCTGGTCGCACACCGGCACGAAACTCTCGACGGATTCGAAGGCGCCCAAGTACAAGATGCGCTTCGTGCGGGTCCGCCTCTCGCCGGGCACGGGACTTCTGGAGGCCAAGACCGGACAGCGGGCCACGGGCTACCGGTACGAGTTGGACGGGGGCGGCGCCGAGGACCGGATGCCAGCGTTGCCGACGGAGTGCCCGTCCTGCGGGGACGACTGGGAGTATGTGAGCAAGGGAAAGGTGGAGGACAGGCAGCGGTCCCGCTCGCCGATCCGGACACAGGGCGTTGGTTTCGACCGGGCGAACCAGGTGCTCACCGGCGCGCTCAAGCGGCGGCTCGGTTCGCGTCTCGTGGTCTTCTCCGACAGCCGACAGGGCGCCGCGCGGGTCTCCGCAAACCTGGAACTCGCGCACTACCTCGACCTGGTCCGAGCCATGGTGGTGGAGACGCTCACGGACCTGTCGACGGATGGCATTCTCCTACAGAGTTTGCTCGAGGGCGACCAGAGCCCTGAGGTTCTCGCGCTCCGCAACCGCCTCAAGGCGAGCCACCCGTCCGCGTTGATCGCCATCGAGTCCAAGCGGCAGGGCCTCCCGCTGGACGACGGAGACGAGGCCGCGCTCGCCGCCGCCGCGGAAACGCTTGGCGGCCGGCCCAGCATGCTCGACCTCACTCACCAGGTAGGGCCCCGGCTACTCCGGCTGGGCGTCAACCCCGCCGGCCCCGGTCCCGGGAAGCAGAAGACGACAAACGACAAGCCCTGGACGACGTTGTACGAGTGGAGCGTCGTCACCATCCGGGGCCGGGACGCGGCTGTCCTCGACAACCCGGCTCGTGACCTGCGCAGCGACATCGAGATGGCTCTGGGCACCCAGATCGTCCGGACGGTCTTCGCCGGCGGCGACCGGGATATGGAGTCGATCGGCATCGCCCATGCGGTTCCGGCCGCGCCGGTCACGATCGGCCTGCTCGATAAGGGCGCCGCCGATCAGTTCGCCTGCTCGGTGTTGCGCCTTCTCGGGCGCAAGCGGCGCATGCTGGCACTCAAGCCGGAAGACAACTGGCCCAGAGTGGTGCGCGACTACGCGGCCGCGGTCGCGAAGTTCCACGGCCGGGAAGGCGAGGGCCCGACGCTGCTGGAGGCGCTCGGCGAACGGATCGGCGTCCGGGCGTCGACCGGCTTTCAGGTAGACCCCGCGCAGGTGCGCCTCCTGCAGGTGCACGAGCCGTGCTTCTGGCGTTGTGGCGTGTGCCGGACGAAGCACCTCCATCGCAGTGCGGGCATCTGTGTCACGTGCTCGCGGCCGCTCAGCGAGAGTGCCGAGCCGGTGGCCGCGATTCGCCAGGACTACTACAGCTGGCTGGCGAAGGAAGATGGCGGTGTCTACCGCATGCACTGCGAGGAACTCACCGGGCAGACGGACCCGCTGGAGGGGCAAGCGCGACAGGCCCGGTTCCAGGGCGTCTTCCTTGATGGCGACGAGCAGCCCCTCGTCGACGAGATCGACGTACTTTCGGTGACCACCACCATGGAGGCGGGCGTGGACATCGGGGCCCTCCGCGGCGTGGTGATGGCCAACATGCCGCCGCAGCGCTTCAACTACCAGCAGCGGGTCGGCCGGGCAGGGCGACGCAGTGAGCACCTCGCGGTCGCCCTGACCGTCTGCCGCGGTGCCCGCAGTCACGACGAGCACTACTTCGCCAACCCCGGCTCGATCACCGGCGACCTGCCGCCGCAGCCGTTCCTGGACATGCGATCCGCCCCCATTCTCCAACGTGCGTTCGCGGCCGAGGTGCTGACTCGGGTTTTCCGTGAGACTGCTGTCCGCGTGGACGACTTCATCGGTGGCCGCAGCGTGCACGGCGAGTTCGGCACAGTCGTCGACTGGCAGCACCGCCCTGAGATCGCCGCGACGGTCAGGGCCATACTCGCCGAGCGCCGCACGATGTGGGAGGACATTGCGGCACATCTGCTCGTCGACACCCAGGTGACGAAACTTGACCAGCGCGAGCTCGCCGACTGGGCCAGCGGGGACCTCGCTGACGTCATCGACCTGGCTGCCGGCACGAGTCGAGTGCCTCACCTGTCGGAAGCGCTCGCCCAGGCCGGCGTCCTGCCCATGTTCGGCTTCCCCACCCAGTCACGGGTCCTCTACACCGAGCAACCCCGATTCGGACAGGAACCGAGGACCCTGGACCGCGACGCCGGGATGGCGATTTCGGAGTTCGGGCCCGGTGCCGAGGTGGTGAAGGACAAGGCGGTGCACACCGCCGTCGGTGTCGTCGACTACATCCAACATCCCAACGGCAGGTGGGGGCAGGGCAACAGTCCGCTAGGCCCGCGGTCCCGGGCAGGGCTCTGCCGGGCATGCCTCGGTGTTACCGACAACGAGGCAGCGGTCAGCTGCCCCACGTGCGGTAGTGACGAGGACTTCATGCAGGTCGACCTCGCAGAGCCTGCCGGCTACCGCACGTCGTTCCAGTCCCGGGACTATGAACAGCTCGGCGAGCCGACGGCGCAGGCGTCCCAGCCGAGGCTCTCACTGGTGAGCGGCGAGTACGAACGACGGGACAGCAATGCGCTCATAAGGTCGGTTTCCGGGGAGATCCTGGCTATCAACGACAACAACGGCAAGCTGTACGCGTTCACCACCGCGACATGGCGGAGCCGGCAGGGCAGAGAGGAGCTGACGCCAGGGCTGCTGGAGGGTGGCCTGCTCGCCGAGGCGCAGTCGAAGGCCCGCGCCGGGCTAACCTTTCATACCCCCACCGGTGCGTCGTCGGAGCTGGTCGCGATCTCGGCCCGTCGGCGAACGGATGTCCTGGTGCTCGGTCTCGACCATCTCGACCCTGGCCTTCAGATTAGCCCGAAGGCCCCCTCTGGACGGGGTGCTTGGGCGTCTCTCGGCTACCTCCTGCGTGACGCCGCCGCGCCATGGCTCGACATCGGTCCGGATGAGATTCAGGTCGGCGTGCATCCGCAGCTTCGTGAGGACATCCTGCTCGGCGAGGTCTTCATCGCGGACAGTCTGGAGAATGGGGCCGGATATGCCGCACGGTTCGGGGAGAAGTTCGAGGAACTCCTCGATGAGGCCGACGCGTGGATGGCACGCCTGCAGAAGCACGGTGGGGATCCGTGCGATTCCAGTTGCCACCGTTGCCTGCGCGACTATGGCAACCGCTCCTGGCACCCGCTCCTCGACTGGCGGTTGGCAGCCGACCTGTTGGACCTGATGCGGGGTAGACCGCTACTGGTCGACCGATCCCGTGCGAGGGACAGGAGCGCTGCCGCCCAGTTCGCGAAGGACTTCGGGCTCGTCGTGGACGACATGGACGAGGCTCCGGTGATCGTCGGGAACAGTGGTCGTCGACTGGCGATCATGCATCCCTTCGCGGATCTGGAGGACGGATCGGTGAATGACCGGGTCGTCAGCCTGGTTCAGCAGTATCCACAGACCACGTTTACGTCGACCTTCGAGCTGCTCCGACGCCCCGGGGCGCTGGTGGCTGGCCTGATGAGCCACTGAGGGTTTGCCTGACAATGCGACGACAGATCAACCGGAGACCAGCCCAGTGACCCTTCCAGAATTACCCCGACTCACCGTCCTTTCGCTTTTCACCGGTACCGGAGGCCTCGACTGTGGTCTGGAAGCCGCCGGGCTGGAGACGGTCGGCTGTGTCGAGTTGAACGAACTGTGCCGGAGATCCCTGGAGGAGAACCGCCCCGGTTGGAAGTTGCTCGACTGCGCGGATGTGCTTCAGGCCGCCACCGAGTTGCGCCCGCGCGACTTGGGCCTCGGCAGCGGAGCTCTCGACGTGATCGCCGGTGGCCCGCCATGTCAGCCGTTCTCGGTGGCCGGGCAATGGACCAGCAGTGGACGGCGCGGCATGGACGACGAACGCGCACAGACGGTGGTCGCTATGCTGGACCTGGTAGAGGCATTCCTGCCCAGGGTGTTGCTGATCGAGAACGTGGCCGGTTTTCTGCGAGGAAAGATCTCCGCACAACCCTTCGTGGAAGGTCGCCTCAACAAGATCAACAAGCGGCACGGTACCTCGTATCAGCTACAGGCTGAGATCGTGGACGCTGCGGACTACGGCGTGCCGCAGCATCGCCGGCGGGTCATTGCGGTGGCAACCAGGGACGGGAGTGCCTTCGCGCTTCCCGCACCCACGCATGCCATGGAGCGAATGACCGCATGGGACGCGATGGGCGACCTGTGCGAGGCTGTTGTTCCGTCTGGAAGCGGCGGCTGGTCCGATCTGCTGCCCTCGATACCGGAGGGGTCCAACTATCAGTACCTCACGGCTCGCGGCGGGGGTAGCGAACTATTCGGGTATCGGACGCGCTACTGGTCCTTCCTCCTCAAACTGGCGCGCGACAAGCCCGCCTGGACGCTGCCGGCAAGCCCTGGCCCTTCGACCGGCCCCTTCCACTGGGACAACCGACCGCTCAGCGTGCGGGAGCGACTGCGGCTCCAGAGCTTCCCCGACGACTGGCAACCGGTGGGCCGCTTCGGCGAGCAGGTCAAGCAGGTAGGCAACGCCACGCCGCCTCTTCTAGGCGAAGTGATAGCCCGGGCACTTGTCGGCCAGGTGCTGGTGCCTGGCGCCCAGTACCCTGCTGCCCCGGCGTTGCTGAGGCCGCGGTTGGATTCGGCCCCCCAAGCTGTGCCACCGGTGCCGGTTCCTGCCCGCTTCAGCGCCATGGTCGGCGAGAAGCCGGCGCATCTCGGCGTGGGAAAGGGTCCGGCGCCCCGCCAGACCGAGGGAAACGAGGCGTGAGATGAGATCGGCCACCGGCCTCAATCCCCAGATGCGACAGGGGTATTACGGAGAAGCCTTCGTGCGGGTCCTAGCGGCTGCTTCAGGGCTGGTCGTCGCCCGGATGGAAGTCGATGTCACCGGCGAGGACTTCATCATCGGGTATCCGGGTCGTCGGAACGCTGTTCGATATCCCAAGATCGAGGTGCAGGTCAAGTCCTGGAGCGTTCCGAAGGGCAACGACAACGCATGGCGATTTCGCATGCGGGCCGAACACTTCAACGAATTGGCCGGCACCGAATTCTATGTGCCTCGATTCCTCTTCCTGATTGTCGTTCCACCGGACGAGGACTCCTATGCGCGGGCGGACCGTGACGCGCTTCGACTGCACCACGCCGGTTACTGGGCCTCGTTCAGGAACCAGATTCCGGTCACCGACGCCGGTTCGGTGACAGTGGATGTACCGAAGGACAATCTGCTGACCGCACACTCGATCCACCACCTCTTTCCCGCCTCTCCCGTCGTGATGCCCCTCCAGCGGAGGTCCCTGTGATCCCGCGCCTCGACGACCTCGACGCGCTCGACCCCGAAAATGTCGAGCGGTACGTGCGCAGCGCAGGCTGGACCGAGCAGAGCCGAGCGCCCCATGCTTCGGTGTGGACACTCGGAGTCGCGGACGACGAACTCGAACTGCTCGTGCCGCTCGACGCCTCCTTCCGGGACTACAGGTCCCGGTTGTGGGACGGGATATGCACCCTGGCGCTCGCGGAGGACCGGGAACCCGGGGCGATTCTGAGCGACATCTCCGCGGTCGCGGTGGACACCCAACACTTCCGGCTGTTGCCCGACCTGCCGTCGGGGAGTATTGGCCTCATTGAGGGCTCCACCGCGCTCTACGGCGTTCGCAAGCTCATGTTCGCCGCTGCGCACTTTGCGACAACAGGCCAACCGGCGCTGGTCCAGCCCACTCAACTAGCGCCCGAAGCGATCCGCTTCGTCCAGACCACGCGTCTGGTGGCGCCGTCCGCAGGAAGCTTCGTGCTCTCCGTCCAGGTCCCGGTGGTTGCGCCCATGTCCGCTCCGGACGAGGGCACGCTTCCCTTCAACCGTCACGTGGTACTTCAGCTGCACCGCGCCATCAGCGCCACCCACCGTGCGGCCGGCGAAGCACTCCGAACAGGCGGCGTCGAACCGTTTGCGAGGCTGGCACCTGAAGGCGTCTCAGCCGACCTCTGTGACGCCGTCGCCATGATCGGCAGGCAACAGGCCTTTGACCTCAGATTCGCCTGGGCTCAGGTTCTGCCGGCGGCGGTGACGTTGCCCCGATTCCGATTCGACCGGCATCTCGTGGACGTCATACGCGACGCGGCGCGAAAGCTGCCACGATTCGTGGCGGAGCGCGACGTACAACTGATCGTCCAGGTGGTCCAACTGGACCGCATCGACCGTGGCTTCGGCAGAGTCACCCTGCGGCTGCGGGCTCCAGCAGGCTTGCTACGGGTCGGGGCACGACTCACCGCCAACCTGTCGCCGGCGCTCTACGAGCAGGCGGTCGAGGCCCATCGAGCGAGTCGCCAGCTGCGCGTCTCCGGACAGCTGAGGGGCAATCACATGAGCACAGTGCAGTCGGTGGTGCTACTCGACTAGATGGTCTGGTGCGTTCGGGGTCGATGAGCTTCGAGGTTTCGCCCTAAGGTGGGGTCGTGACACTCGCAGACGTGACTGCTCAGGATGTGTTGAAGGCCATCGCGGAGTTTGATCGGCTTGGCCGGGAGGAATTCTTGGCGTCGACTGGCTTCGGCACGGCCCGTGAATACTTCATCGAACACAACGGTCAGAGGTATGACTCCAAGGCCATCGTTGGATACGCCCACGGAGTTAGCCAACATGTCCAACTTCTTCCTGGCGACTTTACCGGTGGAGACAAGACGGTAGCGACGCTTCTTCGGAGCCTTGGCTTCATTGTGCGACAGATCCGCAACCCCGACTGGACCCGCGATGAGATCGTATTGGCCTGCGATCTTGTGGTGACCAACGACTGGAAAGTGGTCGGAGTCAACGATCCGCGCGTGCTGGACCTATCAGAGCTGTTGCAGACCTCAGCGATCCACCCCATTGAGGTGCGCGGCGAGAGGTTCCGCAATCCTGCCGGAGTCGTCCGCAAGACCGCCGACATTGCGACCCGTCACCCCAGCTATGCCGGTGTGCCGACGCACGGAAACAAAGTCGATGGGGAGGTATTGTCAGAATTCCTTGCTCGCCCAGAGGAGATGCACGCATACGCCGAAGCTCTTCGCGCCGAAATCGAAGCGGGCGATTCGATAGGGCAATCACCCGTTGTGGACCCTGACCTTGATGGTCATTCGGCGGACGAGGGGCGAGTGCTGCAGCGCCGGCACCTCCGCCGCGAACGCGACCCAAAGCTGAAAGCCGCCAAGTTAGCGGCAGCTAGACGCCTAGGGGTCGCCATCGCCTGCGAGGTGTGTGGGTTTGATTTCTTTCGCACATATGGACCGCGGGGTGAAGGCTACATCGAGTGCCATCACCGCACGCCATTGTCGGTGAGCGGTCCCACAAAGACCCGGCTGGAGGACCTCGCGCTCATTTGTTCTAACTGTCACCGCATGATCCACCGTAATGCCAGCGACTGGCTCACTATCGAGCAGCTCGCGAGCGTGATCAGTGAACAAAGACTTCGGTCAACCTCTGGTCCTGACGGTGAAACTGGGGATGCCGAAGACTAGTCACTTACGGAAACGCATGCGGCCATGGCCGTGCGTTGCGCCGGGTAGATACGCCGGTAGGCGCCCAGCCACGTATCGACCTGCTCGGGCGTGCCGCTGCACGCTTGCAGGTACGACCGGACGAACGCGGGGCCAGCCGGGCTCCGCGGAGGTTGCTGATCTTCAACGACCGGGTCTTGGCGGTCTTGTCCAGGCCGGGCATGACCCCCGATCGGGGAGCGGAGCCAGCTGCCGGATGCTGAGTTCGCAGACCTCACGCAGCCGCTGGAGTCGTTACCGGGCCCCCGTGGTGTGCCTGGATGTGCCCGCCGGTAGGTCGGCGGGGCGCCGTCTCTCGGGTGGTTACGGTTGGCGGGAGTCGCGGGGGCTACCGTCGGCGTTCCGGACGGTACGGTCGACGGGCGGCGGCGGAGCCGCACGCGGTAGGGGCCAGCGCGCCGACGCCGGCCAGTACCGGTCTGATGTGCTTCTTCACGGGTTTCCTTCGAAGAACCAGCTGGCCAGAGCCAGTGTAGGAGCCTGCGCTCGGTCATGTCAGCCCCAGCTGTCGCCGTCGGCGAGTACCGTCGGCTGTCCTGGCCTGCCGCGGCGGCGCAGATGCTGTTGCCGGTGAGGGGCACGGCGATGAGGATCAGTGCGACGAACCTGGACATGAGCAGACTCCGCTCGTTAGCTTAATGCTAAATGATTGACTTTCCGGCCTTTCCGCCCTCGTCCGGGGCGGCGCTTCCGATGTGGATGAGCCTGCCGCAGCCCAGTGGGGCTGTCACGAGCTGCAGGCTGGCCCCGACATGCCCGGCACGAAGGTGTCAGGCTTTGATCACCCGCCGTCGAACGGGCAGAGTGATCCGGCTACGGGGACCACTGGGAAACCGGCTGGAGCTCCTCGTAGAGCAGAACGATGGCCCGGTGAGCCGTGCTGGAGGATATCGGGTGTGTGATCAAACGGAAGCTGTCGCAGCCCAACGCCAGATGGAACGCCTCGAAGGCCCGACCGTCTACGCCTCGACCCTGGCCAGATTCCCTGTTCAATGCTGCACGCGTGCGTGTCGCGTGGGTCCGGCACGGGTGGCCGGGTACAGCCGGGTAGAAAGACTCAGGCCCTTGACCGGGGTATCCCCTGGTCAAGGGCCTGTTTGCGTGGTCAATCTGGGGTGCCCCCGGCAGGAATCGAACCTGCGACACACGGTTTAGGAAACCGATGCTCTATCCCCTGAGCTACGAGGGCGGCCCTGAGAGTCTAGCGAACCCCCCTCACCCCGCACGCCCACCCCGCACCCCCGGCCGCCCGAAACTGTGCACCGGCATCTGATTCATCGGCGCCATCGTGATCCGCTGCCCCGGCTGCGGCGCGTGGATCACCCGCCCGGCCCCGGCGTACACCGCGACGTGGTGCACGTCCGGGTAGTAGAACACCAGGTCGCCGGGTCGCAGGTCGGACGCCGGCACGTTCTCGGTCACCGAACGCTGCAGCTCCGCGCTGTGCGGCAACGACACCCCCGCCGCGCGCCAGGCTGCCATGGTCAGCCCGGAGCAGTCGTAGGCGTCCGGGCCCTCGGCACCGAAGACATAGGGGGTACCGATCGCCCCGTACGCGTATTGGACCACCGCCCCGCCCCGCCCCAGCTTGAACGGTGGCACGTAGTTGTCGCGGGTTTCCAGTCGGTTGAATCCCCAGCGGGCGGCCGTGAGCGCTGTCAGTTGTTGTTCGATGTGCGCTTTCTTGGCGGCGATCTCGCGTTCGGCGCGGGTCTGTTGCTGGAGGGCGGAGTCGAGGGCCTTCTTCTGGGTTTCGAGGCCGGCTTTGGCCTGGTTGAGGGCTTCGATCTGGCGGCGGTTGCGGTGGGCGAGGTGGTCGATGATGGCGAGTCTGGAGGCGAACTGGTCGGGGGAGGTGGCGTTGACGAGGGCGTTGGCTGTGCTGGCGGAGCCGCCCTGGTAGAGGGCTGAGGCGAGGCGGCCGACTTCGGCGTTGAGGGTGGCGACCTGGGTGCGGAGGGGGGCGAGGCGGGCGGCGAGGGCCGTGGTCTGGGCGCGGGTGGTGGTGAGTTGTTCGCGGGCGGTGTCGTACTTGTCGATGATGGTTTCGAGTTGGGCGAGGGTCTGGTCGAGCTGGGCGTCGGTGGCGGCGTCGGCGGAAGGGCCGGTGGCCGGGGATGGACTGGCTGTCGGGTCGGCCGATGCCGGGGTGGGGGCGAGCAGGAGGGCGCCGAGGAGAAGGGCCGTCAGGCGCATGCCGAAACCTCCCACAGCAGGGTGAACCAGACGCTTGAGGATAGGAAAAACCTACAATATGGGCAACTCGGACACGCGACTTGGCGAAACATACCCCCCGGGGGTACGGTGGGGTCATGAACACGACCTACACCGTCGCCGGCATGACCTGTGGCCACTGCGTCTCCGCGGTGAGCGCCGAGCTGACCAAGCTCCCCGGCGTGCAGAATGTGGCTGTCGACCTCGAGAGTAAGGCCGTCACCGTGACCAGTGCCGGGCCGCTGGAGCTCGATCTGGTCCGCGCCGCCGTCGACGAGGCCGGGTACGAGCTGTCATGACCAGCAGCCCGCCCGTCCGGCTCGGCGTCTTCATCGGCGGCCTGAGTGTCGCGCTGCTCTCCGGCTTTCTGATCGGCAAGGTCGCCGGGCCGAAGAACGTGCCAGCCAGCGCCTCACCGCACGTGCACGGCACGTCGACGGCGGCGGCCGGCGACGGTCACACCCACGGCGGCACCACGGGCGACGCGACAGGGCTGGCGATCAGCTCCCTCGGGTACACGCTGGTGCCGGGGCGGGCCGAGCTGGTCGCCGGGGAGGGCGGGCCGTTCACGTTCACGATCGTGGGGCCCGGTGGCAAGGTGGTCACCGAGTTCGCGCAGGTGCACGAGCAGAAGCTGCACATGATCGTGGTGCGCCGCGATCTGTCGGGCTACCAGCACGTGCACCCGACGATGCGCGCCGACGGGACCTGGGAGCTGCCGCTGACCCTGCGCGAGCCGGGTTCCTACCGGATGTTTGCCGACTTCACGACGAACGCCATCGCGCTGGTGCTCGGCGCGGACCTGACCGTCGCCGGCTCCTACACGCCCACCCCGCTACCGGCGGCGGCGCGCGAGGCGAAGGTCGGCGGCCTCGACGTGACGTACGAGGGCACGCCCCGGATCGGCGCCAGTCAGCCGCTGATGTTCCGGGTGTTCACGGCCGGGGCGCCGGTGTCGAACCTGGAGCGGTACCTGGGCGCGTACGGGCATCTGATCATCGTCCGCGAGGGCGACGTGGGGTACGTGCACGCGCACCCCGAGCCGGAGCTGTCCGGAGGCGCGATCAAGTTCTGGTTCACCGCGCCGGGTCCCGGGCGGTACCGTGCGTTCCTCGACTTCCAGGTCGGCGGCACGGTGCGCACCGCGGAGTTCACGGTGGTGGTCTGACATGTCCGAGATTCTGCTCGACATCGGCGGGATGACCTGCGCGGCGTGCGCGGCGCGGATCGAGAAGAAGCTCAACCGGCTCGACGGCGTGACCGCGCAGGTCAACTACGCCACCGAGAAGGCGAAGGTGTCCTTCGACGCGCCGGTCACGGTGGCCGAGCTGGTCGCGACCGTGGAGGCGACCGGGTACACAGCCCGGGAGCCCGCGCCGCCGGTCCCCGAAGCGGTTGAGCGGACGCCCGACGATGGCCGTACCCGTCTGATCGGTTCCGCCCTGCTCACCCTCCCGGTGCTGATCCTGTCGATGGTGCCGGCCGCCCAGTTCACCTACTGGCAGTGGGCGGCCCTGACCCTCGCCACCCCGGTCGTGACCTGGGGCGCGTGGCCGTTCCACCGGGCGGCGTTCCTCAACCTGCGGCACGCGGCGGCCACGATGGACACCCTGATCTCCGTCGGCGTCGTCGCCTCCTACACCTGGAGCCTGTGGGCGCTGTTCCTCGGCGGGGCCGGCGAATCCGGCATGACGATGTCGATGAGTTGGGACGCGACCGGCAGTCACCTCTACCTCGAGGTCGGCGCCGCGCTGACCACGTTCCTGCTCGCCGGCCGGTACTTCGAACACCGCGCCAAGCGGAAGGCCGGCGTCGCGCTCCGGGCGCTCGCCGAGCTGGGCGCCAAGGAGGCCACCCTGCTCGACGGCTCGACCGTGCCGATCGACCGGCTCGCCGTCGGGGACCTGTTCGTCGTGCGGCCGGGTGAGAAGGTCGCGACCGACGGCACGGTCACCGAGGGCGGCAGCGCCGTCGACAACAGCGCCGTGACCGGGGAGTCCGTACCCGTCGAGGTCGGGCCCGGCGACACCGTCATCGGGGCGACCGTCAACGCCGGTGGCCGGATCGTCGTCCGAGCCACCCGGGTCGGGGCCGACACCCAGCTCGCCCAGCTCAGCCGGATGGTCGCCGACGCGCAGAGCGGCAAGGCCCCGGTGCAGCGGCTCGCCGACCGGGTCGCGGCGGTGTTCGTCCCGGTGGTCCTGGTGCTGGCCGTAGCGACCCTGGGCTTCTGGTGGGGGAGCGGCAACGGACTGACCGGCGCGTTCACCGCGGCCGTGGCCGTGCTGATCATCGCCTGCCCCTGCGCCCTCGGGCTGGCGACGCCGACGGCTCTGCTGGTGGGCACCGGGCGGGGCGCCCAGTTGGGCATCCTGATCCGGGGGCCGGAGATCCTGGAGTCCACCCGGCGGGTCGACACCGTGCTGCTGGACAAGACGGGCACGGTCACGACCGGTCAGATGACGGTCACGTCGGTGACCGGGCACCCCGACACGCTGCGGTACGCGGGGGCGGTGGAACACGCCGCCGAGCATCCGATCGCGCGGGCCATCGCGGCCGAGGCCGGGAAGCGGGCGGCGGCCCGGGTGAGCGACGTGCCGGCGACCCAGGAAGCGTTCCTCGACCCGGTCACCGACTTCCAGTCCCTCCCGGGCCTCGGCGCGATCGGCACAGTGGACGGTCACCGCGTCCTCGTCGGCCGGGCCGCGCTCCTCCGCGACCACGGCATCCCCACCGACGCCGACGGCATCCTCGTCGCCTGGGACAACGCAGTCCAGGGCACGATCACGGTCGAGGACCGGGTGAAGGACACCTCGGCCCGGGCGGTCGCGGACCTGCGCGCCCTCGGCCTCACCCCCGTCCTGCTCACCGGCGACGCCCGCGCCACGGCCGAGAAGGTCGCAGCGGAGGTCGGGATCGACACCGTGATCGCCGAGGTGCTGCCGGCGGGCAAGGTAGCGGAGGTGCGGCGGCTCCAGGCGGCCGGCAAGGTCGTCGCGATGGTCGGTGACGGGGTCAACGACGCCGCCGCCCTCGCGCAGGCGGACCTCGGCATCGCGATGGGCACCGGTACCGACGCGGCGATCGCCGCTGCCGACCTGACCCTGGTGCGGGGCGATCTGCGGGTCGCCGGCGACGCGCTGCGGTTGTCCCGGAGCACGCTGCGCACGATCAAGGGGAACCTGTTCTGGGCCTTCTCCTACAACCTCGTGGCGCTGCCGATGGCCGTCGCGGGCCTGGTCACGCCGGTGGTCGCGGCCGCGGCGATGGCCCTGTCGAGCGTCCTGGTGGTCAGCAACAGCCTCCGCCTGTTCCGCTTCACCCCGCGCGCCTGACCCCCGCAGATCCAGATCAACCCCATCATCCGATGACGGAGGAGCCCGACCCGGCAGCACCGGCCCCGCCCAGCGGGGTGACCTGGGGCCGCGCCGCAGCGCCCACTCCCGCCCGGCGGGGTGACCCGGGGTCTACTCCGCGAGCAGCTTCGCCAGGTGCGGGGTCACGCCCCACTCCCGGACGAGCGCGTCATACTCGCCACCCCCGGTGGCCGCCCCCGCCCGGGTCGCCCGGAGCAGCAGGTTGCGCGGCGTGTGCGCGGAGTCGACGAACTCGGTGACGTCCACCCTGTACCCCCGCTGGCGCAGAATCAGGGCACGCAGGCTGTCGGTGAGCACGTCGGCGAACCGTTCCCGGAGGATCGGCTGCCCGACCAGCGGCGACGGGTGCTTCCGCAGCTGGGTGGCGATGTCGTGGTGGCAGCACGGGGCGACCAGGATGTGCTCGGCCCCCCAGCCGACCGCCCGGGCCAGCGCCTCGTCGGTGGCCGTGTCGCAGGCGTGCAGCGCGAGCACGACATCGGCGGATTCGACCGGGGCGTCGAGGATGGTGCCGGCGACGAACCGGACCTTGTCCGCCCAGCCGAGCTCCGCCGCGAGCGCGGTGTTGCGGTCGCGCTGGTCGGCGCGGACGTCCACGCCGATCAGCTCGGCGGCGATGCCCTGGGAGGTGAGGTACCGGTACGCGGCGAACGTCAGGTAGGCGTTCCCGCAGCCCAGGTCCACGATCCGCAACGGTCGAACGTCCTCGCCGCGGATCGGCACATCGCCGGCGGGTCCACCGGGCGCGACGGGGCCGTTGGGCGCCGCGGACGGCTGGTCGTGGGTGGCGCGGCGGCCCAGGGTCGCGTCGAGCGCCCGGAGGAACGCGTCGACCTGGCGGCGCTTGGCCGCGTTGCCGCCGATCAGTCGGTAGATCGGGTCGTCGGGGGCCAAAAGGTGCTCCTTGGCCCGGTCGTGGCTGGTCACGGCGGTGTGCGCTGCGGCCTGCCGGGACACCTGGGCCTCGCCCTTCTTCGTCACCCGGAGCTGGATGGTCTCCGACACCGTCTCGACGTGCCAGTTGCCGAACGGCTCGGCGAGCAGCTCGGCGACGACCGGGTCGGTGAAGTCGACGTTGCGGGTGTGCGGCCGGTCGGAGGTCACCACGACCTGGAGCCGGCGGACGCCCTTGAGTGTGACGGGCCGCAGCTCGGCGCGGACCCATTTCGGGGTACCGGACCGGCGCTTGCCCGCCGCCACCGCCCTGACCAGCCGATCGGGGTCGCTGAGCTGCCCGTGCAGCTCGTCGAGGACGTCAGTCAGTGGCTGGGGCATGTGCGGCCTGTCGTTGTCGGTACTTCTTGGTCTTGTTCCGGTTGCCGCAGATCTCCATCGAGCACCACCGGCGCGAGGAGTTCTTCGACGCGTCGTAGTACGCCCACTGGCAGTCGTCGGCCGGGCAGATCTTCACCCGGTGCCATTCCGGGCCGGACTGCACGATATCGGCCAGCACCTCGGCGAGGGCCGCCCGGGTGCCCTCCCCTGCCGGTACCAGAAAAGGGAGGTGCGCCACCAACGGCAGCTCGGCGGCGACGGCGCGCAACCCGGCCTGGTCCCGGGCCGGTCCGCCCCGGTGGTGGGTGAGCGCCTCGGCGCGCAGCTCGTCGCGCAGCCGGCGGGCCAGGGTCAGGTCGGCCTCGGCCGGCTCGGCGGCCAGCCGAGCGGCGGTGTCGGGCCGGCCGCGCTCGGCGGCGAGTGCCGCGTGCGCGCCCAGCCACTGTCGGAAAGTTCCGAGATCGCGAAGATCGTCCGCTCCGGTCTCGTAGATCTCGACGGAGTTCAGCAACGACTCGACAAGCCACAGCCGGTCAGGAACGTTACTGGTCATCCCCCCAGAGTAGCCAGGGGTGGACGGGGCCCGCTGAGGACGACGATGCGTGCGTTGTCGGGAACCCCGCATACAACACCGGTATGCGGGAACCCCTCAGCCTTCGCCTCCCCGCCCTCAGCGGGCCAAGATGTCTAGATCAAAACCTTACGAGGGGTCGGACCACGCTGTCTGGATCAGGTTCGCGCCGTCGCGGCGGCGGATCAGCGTGCCCCGGCCCGGGGGCAGCTGGCTCGGCTTCAGGTTGCCGAACAGCGCGCCCTCGTCCCGGTTGCCCGACATCATCAGCCCCGGGCAGTCCAGCTCGCGGAGCCGCTGGATCACCGGGTCGTACAGCGCGCGGCTCGCGCCGCCCATCCGGCGGGTGATGATCAGGTGCAGCCCGAGGTCGCGGGCCTGCGGCAGGTACTCCGACAGGAGCGTCAACGGGTTGCCGCCGGCCCCGGCGACCAGGTCGTAGTCGTCGACGAGCAGGTAGACGTCCGGCCCGTGCCACCAGCTGCGGTCGCGCAACTGGTGCGGGGTGACGTCCGGGCCGGGCAGCCGGTCGGCCATCGCGGCCCTGACCGAGCCGAGGATGTCGGTCAGGGCGGTGCCCGACGGCGCGTACCCCAGAAGGTGGTCGGGGTTGAACTGGCCGAGCAGGGACCGCCGGTAGTCGGCGACGATGAGCCGCGCCCGCTCCGGCGGGTACTGCCGGGTGACGGTCTGCCCGATCAGGCGCAGCAGGCTGCTCTTGCCGCACTCGGCGTCGCCGAACACGATCAGGTGCGGTTCGGCGGCCATGTCGAGCAGCACCGGGGCGAGCGCCGTCTCGTTGATCCCGATCGGGATGCCCTCCCCGGCCCGCGCGGTCGGCAGCTCGGAGACGTGCAGCCGCTCCGGGAGCAGCCGGACCTTGGGGGCCGTCCGGCCGGGCCACGCCGCCCGGACAGCCGCGACCAGGCCCGCCACGCCGTCGGCCAGGTCGTCGACGGCCCTTCTGCCGTCCATCCGCGGAATCGCCGTCAGGAAGTGCAGCTTCTCCTTCGTCACGCCGCGGCCGGGGGAGCGCTCGGGCACGTTCGCCGCGGCCCGGCGGTCCAGCTCCGACTCGCCGGGGTCGCCGAGCCGCAGCTCGACCTTCGTGCCGAACAGGTCGCGCATCGCGAGGCGCACCTCGGCCCACCGGGTGGCGGTGAGCACCAGGTGCACGCCGAAGCCGAGGCCCCGGCCGCCGAGGTTGGCGAAGGTCTGCTCGAAGTTCTCGTACTCCTGCTTGAACGCGCCCCAGCCGTCCACCACCAGGAACACGTCCCCGAACGGGTCGTCGGCGAACTCGCCGGCGTCGCGCCGCCGCCGGTACGTGGCCATCGAGTCGACGCCCGCCGCCGTGAACCGGGCCTCCCGCGCGTCGAGCAGCGAGGTGACCTCCGCGATCGTCCGCCGGATGCCGTCGACGTCCACCCGGGTGGACACCCCGCTGACGTGCGGCAGGTCCCGCAACGTCGTCAGGGTGCCGCCGCCGAAGTCGACGCAGTAGAACTGGGCCTCGCGCGGGGTGTGCGTCAACGCCAGCGAGACCAGCAGCGACCGCAGCATCGTGGACTTGCCCGACTGCGGTCCGCCGACGATGACCACGTGGCCGCCCGCGCCGTCCAACTCCAGGCACATCGGGTCGCGGCGCTGCTCGAACGGCTTGTCCACGATGCCGACCGGCACGGCGAGCCGGGGCGTCCGCTCCGCCGGGGCCAGGCCGCGCAGCGGGTCGGCGACCAGCGGCGGGAGCAGCTCGGCGATCGTCGGCGGCTCCGACAGCGGCGGCAGCCACACCTGGTGGGCTGGCGGGCCCTGGCCACGCAACCGGTCCACGATCACGTCGAGCATGGACGTCTCCTTGCCGTGCGCCGCCACCGCCTCGAACGGCGCCGGCACGTCGGCCGGCGGGTCGGGGACGGGCACGTAGGCCACGTCGTACGGCACGATCCGGCGGTGCAGCTGGGTGTGCGACCGGGCCCGCGCGCCGGCCGGCCGGTACGGCCCCGACACGTACGCGCCGCGGAAACGGTGCATCGTCGTCGTGTCGGACTTCAGGTAGCCGTGGCCGGGGGCGTTGGGCAGCTCGTACGCGTCGTTGACGCCGAGGACGATCCGGGACTCCACGGCGGAGAAGGTCCGCAGCCCGATCCGGTACGACAGGTACGTGTCCAGGCCGCGCAGCTTGCCCTCCTCCAACCGCTGGGAGGCCAGCAGCAGGTGCACGCCGATCGACCGGCCGATCCGTCCGATCTGGACGAACAGGTCGATGAAGTCGGGCTTGGCCGCGAGCATCTCGGAGAACTCGTCGCAGATCATCAACAGGGTCGGCAGCGGGGCGAGGGGCTCACCGGCGAGGCGGGCCTTCTCGTACTCGTACCGGGAGACGTAGTTGCCGGCCGAGCGCAGCAGCTCCTGCCGCCGGGTCATCTCGCCGGCGATGGCGTCGTGCATGCGGTCGACCATCGCCAACTCGTCGGACAGGTTGGTGATCACGGCGCTGGTGTGCGGCAGCACGTCCAGCGACGCGAACGTCGCACCGCCCTTGAAGTCGACGAGGACGAAGTTGACCTCCTCGGACGAGTGGTTGATCGCGAGCGCCGCCACGATCGTGCGCAGCAGCTCCGACTTGCCGGATCCGGTGGCGCCGATGATCAGGCCGTGCGGGCCCATGCCCTCCTGCGCTGCCTCCTTGATGTCCAGGTCGACCGGGACGCCGTCGGGGCCCACGCCGAGCGGGATCCGCAGCTTCTCGCGGTTCGGCCTGGGATGCCAGCTCCGGCGCGGATCGACCTTGGCCGCGTCGGCCACGCCGAGCAGGTCCGGCAGCTCGGTCGCCACGTTCAGCGCCTCGTCCCCCCGCCCGCCGGCGGTCTGGAACGACAGCCGGTACGGCGCGAGCTGTCGGGCCAGGCCCTCCGCCTGGGCCAGCGTCATCCGGTCCGGGACGCCCAGCGGGATGACCCGCTCGCCCCGCACCCCCTGCACCGAGGCCGCCGTCACGTCCAGCGGCAGCAGGCCGGGCCAGCCGTGCCGGGGGGTGGCCCCCGACAGGTCCAGCACCGTCGTGCCCTTCAGGCCCCGGCCGGCCAGGTGGCAGCTCGGCGGGGAGTCCCCGCCGTCGAGGACGACGACGAGATGCGGTTGGGTCGTGATCGGCTTCTGGTCCGGCGCGTGCCGCGGCCGGCCGGACACCTCGTCGCCGAACAGGTCCTCCAGCTCCTCCAGGCTGCTGAACACCGTCCGCAGCGGGCCGGCGGCGTCGCCGCGACCCTCGTGCAGCGCGTGCGGCAGCCACTTCACCCACGACCACTCGGCGACCCGCTGGGTGTTGGTCACGACGGCGATCCGCAGGTCCTCCGGCGAGTGGAACGTCGCCAGCTGGCACAGCATCGACCGGACCAGGTCCATCGAGACCGCGCGCTCGCCCCGGAACACCAGCCGGCTGAACGACCGGACCGACAGCGCCATCGGCACGTCCGGCACCGTCGCGTGGGTGCGGACGAACCGGCGCAACGCGATCGCGCTCATCGGCTCCAGGTCCTCGACCGGTCTGGTCTCCGGCGTGACCAGCTGGACGGCGAGCTTCTGCGGGCCCACCGCCACCCTGGTCTCGCCGAAGTCGCTGTCCGTGGCCCGGCGCTCCCAAAGCCGCGAGGACGCGGCGATCGACCACAGGGAATCCGGCTCCGGCTGGCGCCACCGCAGGGCCTCACGCTGCTGGGTACTGGCCTTGCGGGCCCGCTTGCGCATCTGGGCCAGGTAGCGCATGTAGTCGCGCCGGGCATGGTTGAGCGCGGCCCTGCTCTCCCCGCCGCCACTCGTGAACTGGCTCATGCCCATGCCCAGCATCGAGATGCCGAACAGGCCGCCGGTGATCCACGGGATGGCGGAGTTGCCGCCGCCCCTGCCCGCGTACATGAACATCATCGCGCCCATGCCGGCGAGCATCGGCAGGATCATCAGGATCTGGCCGAGCCCCTTCTGACTGGGCGCCGGCAGGTCCGGCGGGGCCTCGAGCACCAGCTCCCCGCGCGGGATCTGCGGCCCGGCCTGCCGCGCCGGTCTACGGAACAGGACGGTCCCCATGCCACCTCCTCGGACTTGGACATACTAGGTACTCTCGGCAAGTCAGGCCGACGGACGGGAGTGCGCGCGGAATGGAGTGGGGATCGATGGCGGTCACGGCGGGGCTGTGTCGCATCACCGTCAAGGCTCCGAATTCCCGGCTGGACGTCTCGCTGCCCGGTGACGTCCCGTTCGCGGACATGCTGCCCACCCTGCTGCGGTACGCGGGATCGGACCTCGCCGACGACGGCTCCTCCCAGGGCGGCTGGGTGCTGTCCCGGCTCGGCGGCGACGTGCTCGACAGCGGCCGCACGGCGACCCAACTGGAGCTGCGCGACGGGGAGATCCTCTACCTGACGCCACGTTCCCAGGTCGCCCCGGACTATGTGTACGACGACGCGGTCGACGCCGTCGCCAGCGCCACAGTGGACCGGTCCGGCCGGTGGCGGCTCCCGCACACCCGCGGCTACGCGGTCTGCCTGGGCGTCGCGGCCCTCGCCGGCGGGCTGCTCGTCCTGCTGTTCTCCGGCGCGACGCTGGTGGCCGGCGCGGTCGGCCTCGGGCTGGGCGTGCTGCTCCTCGTGCTCGCGGCCGCGCTGTCCCGCGCCGTGGGGGACAGCGTGGTGGGCGCGGTGTGCGGCCTGGTCGCCGCCGGGTACGGCGCGGTGGGCGGCCTGCTGCTCCTCGCCCCGTCCGTCGGCGGGCTCACCGCGCTCAACGCCCTGGTCGGCGCGGCGGCCATGGTGCTGTTCGTGCTCCTCGCCGCGATCGCGGTCGGGGACGTCGCGCCGGTGTTCGCCGGAGCGGGGATCGTCGCTGTCATGTTTCTGACCGGCGCGCTGGCCGGGGTGCTGTTCGGCGGGGTCACCGCCGCCGGGGGTGCCGCCATGGTGGCCGCGATCCTGGTGCTCGCGTTGCCGTCGCTGCCGATGAACGCGTACCGGCTCGCGAGGCTGCCCGTGCCGTCCGTCCCGACCGGGCCGGCGGACCTGCGCGACGACACCGGCACCGTGGACGGCGCGCGGGTCCGCCGGGGCGCGGACTCCGCCGACCGGTACCTGGCGGGGCTGCTCGGCGGGGTCGCCGCCACCGGCCTCGGCGTCCTCTGCCTGGTGGTGCTCGGCGGCGGCCCGCCCGGCGTGCTGCTCGGCCTCGTGGTGTCCCTGGTGCTGCTCACCCAGTCGCGGGTGTTCCCCGGCTGGGCGCAGCGGGTGCCCTTGCTGGTCGCCGGCGCGGTCGGGCTGGGGCTGGTCGCGGTGGCCACGTTCGCGGCGGCTTCGGTGCAGCTCCGGCTCGCCGGGGTCCTGGTCGGGCTGCTGGTCGTCGCCGGGGTCAGCCTGGGGTACGGGCTCGGCGTCGCCGGACGGCGGATCTCCCCGGTGTGGGGCCGGGTCCTGGACGTCGTCGAGATCCTGTTGATCCTGGCCGTGGTGCCGCTCGCCGCGTGGGTCTGGGGCCTCTACTCCTGGATCCTGGCCATCAGGGGCTGACCACCAGGGGAGGCGACCGGGGCGGGCCATCGGTTGGCGCCTCCACCCGCACCCGGTCCGTCGAGCGCCGGGCACACCCGGGGCCCCACTCTCGACTCCTCTGTGTATCACGGACCACCACCCGCCGTCATCTGCCGAGCGTCCGGGCCCGGACGGCAGTGGCCCCCGGGACGGATCCCGGGAGCCACCTCGCACGTCATGCCACGCGCGCCACACACCACCGTGAGGGACCGGCGGCGCGGGTCAGATCACCTAGCTGTTGCAGACGCCCAGGTCCTCCCACACGGCCGCCGAGCCGGGGGTCTCGCCCTGCGTCCACCACTTCGCCCGGTACTTCTTCCCGGTGTAGGACACCAGCGCCCCACCCGAGTAGGCGGTGGCCGAGTTCCAGGCCTCAGCGGTGCAGGTGCCGGGCGGGGCGGTCGTCGCCGGCCCGCAGGCCCCGACGTTCTCCCACACGGCCGCGACGCCGGGGGTCTCGCCCTGGGTCCACCACTTGGCCTTCCAGATCCGGCCGTTGTACGACGCCTGCTGCCCGCCGGTGTAGACGGTCGCGGCGTTCCACGCGGCCACCGAGCAGGTCGGGGGCTGGGTCGTGGGCGGCTGGCTGGTCGGGGGAGCCGACGTCGGCGGCTTGCTGGTGGGCGGCGCGCTCGTCGGGGGCTGGCTCGTCGGAGGAGCGCTCGTCGGCGGCTTGCTGGTCGGCGGCGCCGTGGTCGGGGCCACGCAGCCCGGGGTGGAGCCGTTGATCGCGCTGACGGCCTCGTTGAAGAGGGTCATGCCGGCGTCGAGGGACTCCATCGAGTACATCATGCCGCCGGCCAGGCCCTGGCAGTGCGCGTAGTCGGCCTTGGCGTGCACGGACTGCTTGGAGTCGCCGCCCCAGAAGACGTTGCCGTCGTAGAAGTACGCGCTCTGCGAGGCCGGGTCCCAGAAGGTCTTCGACGGGTTGTCGACGAAGCCGCTGAGTTCCTTGTAGTAGGCCACGCCGGCGACGCTGCCGGACAGCGGGCCGCCCGGGGCCGGGCCGGTCGCGGTCTGGTAGAGCCCGTTCTTGCCGTTGTTGGGGACGCCGGTCCAGCCGCGGTAGTAGAACGGGTACCCGATGGTGAGCTTGTTCGCCGGGAAGCCGCCGGGGATGCCGTATGCGGGGAGACCTGTGGTCCACGCCTTGACCGCGGTGTCGGTCGAGTACTTCAGGTTGCCCGGCGGGACCGGGTTCATCGGGTCGTTCGGGGCCTCGTACACCGGGGACTGGTTGTTGGTCGGCCCGGTGGCCTCCCAGCCGCCGTGCATGTCGTAGGTCATCAGGTTGGAGTAGTCCAGGTACGCGCCGATCTTGTCGGTCTCGATGTACGCGATCTTGTCCTGGCCGGCCGGGGTCGCGGCGGTCAGCCACATCTTCTTGCCGCCGTTGGCCGCGCCGAACGCGTCGAGCTGGGTGCGCAGCTCCTTCAACAACAGGGTGTAGTTCGCCTTGTCGGCCGGGCTGGTGTGGTTGCCCAGGTGCCCGCCCGGCGAACCCGGGTACTCCCAGTCGATGTCGATGCCGTCGAAGATGCCGGCGGCGGTGCCCGGGCCGCCGTAGCCGCCGTCGGCGGGCACGTTGCCCTTCATGAACATGTCGATACAGGAGGTGACGAACTTCTTCCGGGACGCGTCGGTGGCCGCCACGTCGGAGAAGTACTTCGAGTACGTCCAGCCGCCGATCGAGATCAGGATCTTCATGTTCGGGTTCTTGGCCTTGAGCTTCTTCAACTGGTTGAAGTTGCCGGCCAGGGGCTGGTTCCAGGTGTCGGCGACGCCGTCGACGCTGATGTCGGCGCCGTAGCTCTTGCCGTAGTCGGCGAACGAGTCCCCGGCGCCGTCCCCGGCGCTGGGGTTGTTCTCGTCCTGCGACGCCGCCTTGTTGGCCTCGAAACAGGTGAGGTTCGTCGGGTGGATGTTGGCGAACGCGTAGTTCATGAAGTCGATCTTGGCTGCGGCACCCGAGGTCTGCATGTTCTTCGGGTAGAAGCCGTTCAGGTAGATGCCCCACTGGGTGAAGTACGCGAACTTCACTCCACCACTGGTCGGGGCCGCTGCGGCCGGAGCCGCCGAGGGGACGGTGCTGGCGAGTGCGGCGGCCGCCCCGAGGGGGAGGGCGAGGGTTGCCGCAACCGCAACAGCGAGCCGCTGATGAAGTTTCATGTGCCGGTCCCTAACTGTTAAGAAACCTAAGTATTGAAAGGTATACACGTATCCCTATGTCGAGGCAATGAAAGTGGCACGAAAAAGCGCGCCGCCCCTCAAGGGGACGACGCGCTGCCTATCGTGGAGCTACACCCAGTGATTACCGAGCCACATCCGGGCCCACCAGGACGCGTACGTGATCAACCGTCCGGTGTAGATCGGATAGAAGTACGCGAAACATATCGCCACCAGGCCCACGTAACCGCCGGCCACAATGGCGCCGACCGTGCGTCTCGTCGCGGTCGCCGCGCCCGATCCGACGATCGCGCCGAGCACGAACGTGACGGCCAGAATGAGGAACGGCTCGCTCGGGGCGGCGTAGAAGTAGAACATCGTCCGGTTGCCGAAGAAGAGCCACGGGACGATGCCCAGCAGGCCGCCGGCGACGATCGGCCACGCCCGCCAGTCGCGCCGGCTGATCCCCAGGTAGATCACGCCCAACAGGGCCGGAACGAAGGACCACCACAGCAGAGGGGTACCGAGCAGCAGCACCTCCGACGAGCATTGCGCCGCCCCGCACCCCGGGTCGCCCGAGTAGTGGAACGCCACCGGCCGGCTCAGCAGCAGCCACTGCATGGGCCACGACTGGTAGGGGTGTGAGGCCTCCAGTCCGGTGTGGAAGTCCAGCGCCGCCCGGTGGTACTGGTACAGGTTGTACAGCGCGCCGACGAACGGCCAGTCCGACTCCGACTTGCCCTGCGAGGCCATCCAGTGCCGGTCGTACGCGTTGTCGCTGCTCAGCCAGCCGGTCCACGAGGCCACGTACACCGTCATGGTGACGACCGTGTAGGTCGCGGCCCAGGCGATCCCGGACAGCAGGCCCTCGACCAGCGGCTGCTTCTCGCCGCCGGAGCGCCGGGCGCTCACCTCCCAGCACACGATCATGATGACGAACGCGACCGCGAACCACACCGCGCTCCACTTGGTCGCCAGCGCGCAGCCCAGCAGCACGGCGCTGCCGATCCGCCACCAGGCGATCTGGAACGCCGGCCGCTTCCTGCCGGCCTCCAGCGCCGCCACCCACCGGGCCCGGCGCTGGTCGCGGTCCGCCACCAGGCACGCGAACGACGCCACTACGAACGTGAGCAGGAAGATGTCCAGCAGCGCCGTCCTGGCCAGCACGAACTGGAACCCGTCGAGCGTCATCAGCAGCCCGGCCGCGCAACCCAGCACCGTCGAGCCGAACATCCGCCGGGCCAGCCGGGTGATCACCACGACGGCGGCGACCCCGGCGACCACCGAGGCGATCCGCCAGCCGAACTCGTCGTCGCCGAACAGCTTCTCACCGATCGCGATGCACCACTTGCCGAGCGGCGGGTGCACCACGAACGCCGGGGAGTTGTTCTTGTCGTCCCACTCGAAGCCGTGTTCGAGGAGGCTGTGGGCGTCCGTGGCGTAGTACACCTCGTCGAAGATCTTGCCTCTCGGGGTGGTCAGCCCCACGAGGCGGAGCACGGCGGCGACGAGCGCCACCGCCGCCGTCCAGACCCACGAGATCGGGTCGCGGGGGATCAGCGGGGTAAGACGCCTGCGGACGGCCTCAGGCAGAGCCTGTTCGTCGGCGGGGGGCGTCGTCTCGGTCACTGCCACCGCACGATCGTAGGCTGTGGGTGGGGCCGTTGGGGAGTACAACAGCAGGGGGTTACGGGTGAATGGTCGACTTGTCCTGGTTGGCGCGCCGCTAGGGAACACGGGGGACGCGTCGCCACGGTTGGCCGACGCCCTCGCGCACGCTGATGTCATCGCCGCGGAGGACACCCGCAGGCTGCTCAGGCTGGCCAAGGATCTCGGGGTGGAACTCAAGGCGAAGATCATTTCGTACTTCGAGGGCAACGAGGAGTTGCGCACCCCCGACCTGACCGCGGCCATGGTCGCAGGCCAGACTGTGGCCCTCGTCACCGACGGCGGCATGCCGAGCGTGTCCGACCCGGGATACCGCCTGGTCAGGGCCGCCATCGACGCCGGCATCCCGGTGACGGTGGCCCCCGGGCCGAGCGCGGTGACCACCGCCCTGGCGGTGTCCGGGCTGCCGTGCGACCGGTTCTGCTTCGAGGGCTTCCTGCCCCGCAAGATGGCCGAGCGGCGCGCGGTGGTCGGCAAGCTCGCCACCGAGGAGCGCACCCTCGTCTTCTTCGAGTCGACCCACCGGATCTCCGGGGCGCTGCGCGACCTGGCCGGGGCGTTCGGCGCGGACCGCCAGGCAGCCGTGTGCCGGGAGCTGACGAAGACCTATGAGGAGGTACGCCGCGGCACGCTCGGCGAGCTGGCCACCTGGGCGGAGCAGAACGGCCCGCGCGGCGAGATCACCCTCGTGGTGTCCGGGTTCGTGGGCTCGACCGGCCGGCCCTCGGACGAGGAGCTGCTGGCGATGGTGGCCGAGCGGGTCGCGTCGGGAACGTCCAAGCGGGACGCCGCCGCCGAGGTGGCCTCGCTGCACGGCCTGTCCCGGCGCGAGGTCTACAACCTGGTGGTCAGCGCGGGCTGAGGAAGCCGGCGGTTTTCGGTAGGGTGACGGGCACTCGCCTCGATCCCCTACCACCCAGGGATGCCCTCGTGCGTAGAACATCGTCGATCTGCACGGTCCTGGCCGCGCTCGTCGCGGGGGTGGGCCTCACGGCCGTGCCCGCCAGCGCCGCCCCCGCCGACCTCTTCGTCAACAACACCGTCTCCTGCTCGGACTCGGGCCCCGGCAGCCAGGCCCAGCCGTTGTGCACCCTGGCGGCCGCGGCGGCCGTCGTGAACCCCGGCCAGACGGTCCTGACCACCGGAACCTTCAACGAGCGGTTCACGATCGCGCGGTCCGGCACCCCGGGCAGCCCGATCACGTTCCGCAACGCCAGCCCGGACGTCGAGAAGTACACCGCCCTGGTCGGCAACAACGCCGGGATCACGATCGACGGCCAGCACGACGTGTCGGTCGTCGGGTTCCGGATCACCATGGTCGTCGGCCCCGACCCCATCCTGGCGATCAACCAGTCGGCCAGGGTCACCGTCGACCGGGTGATGATCCCCGGGCTCAACGCCGGCTCGGTGCCGGGGGTCAGGCTGACGGCCGTCACCGACTCCACCCTGCGCAACGTGCAGACCTTCCGCGACCTGGCGCCGGCGATCAGCCTGGACGCCGCGACCAGTGGCGTCGTGGTGACCTCCGCCTACCTGTCCACGCCGGGCCCGAAGCACTCGGCCGGCATCGAGGTGTACGGCTCCCACAACTCCGTCGTGCGCAGCGCGGTCACCGGCGCGGCCGGCACCGGGATCCTGGTCGGCGCCACCGCCACGGACACCGTCGTCGCCGGCAACCTCGTCGGCTCCAGCCGCGGCCTGGGCATCCACAACGCCGGGGCGACCGGCACCGCGATCACCAACAACACCGCCTACGACAACTGCTCGACCGGCATCCGGGTGTCCGGCGCGTCCACCGGCGTCTCGGTGCAGAACAACGTCGTCTACGGCAACGGCGGCCCGGCCACCCCGCCGTGCGACCCGGCGCTCGTCGAGAAGGTCGGCCTCGGCGTGTACGGCGCGGCGGTCTCCGGGACCACCGTCGACTACAACACGGTGCGCGCGTCCCCGAACAACCCGCCGTACGCGTGGACGAACCCGGTGGCCTCGCTGACGGCGTTCCGGGCGGCATCGGGCCAGGGCGCCCACGACCTGGACTCCGCCGACGGCAGTGTCAACGTCGACTCCGGCAACGCCGCCGCGCCGGGCCGGCTGCCGGTCGACTACTACGGCTACGCGCCCGAGGACGACCCCGACGTCCCCAACACCGGGGCCGGCGCGGTCAGCTATGTCGACCGGGGCGCCCGGGAGCGGATCTTCGGGCCGAGCGCGCTGTTCACCGCGGCGGGGCGGACCGGTCGCGTGGTCGCCGTCGACGCGTCCGCCTCGGTCGCGGGGTGGGTGCCGATCGCCACGTACACCTTCGACTTCGGCGACGGCACCGTGGTCACGCAGCCCGGGCCGGTCGCGAGCCACACGTACACCCGGTCGGCGCAGTTCCAGATCACCGTCACCGTGCAGGACATCAACGGCCTGACCAGCACCCTGACCAGGAGCCACACGCCCGGCGACGGCTACGTCCCCGTCGGGCCGGTCCGGGTGCTCGACACCCGCGCGGCGATCGGCACGGCCGGCACCACCCCCGTCGCCCCCGGCGGCACCCTCACCCTGGACCTCGCCGACCACAACGGGGTGCCGGCCGACGTGACCTCCGTGACCATGAACGTCACGGTCACCGGGTCGACCAGCAGCGGTTTCCTGTCGGTGTACCCGCACTCCGGCACCCTGCCCGACTCCTCCAACCTGAACTGGGTCGCGGGCCAGACCGTCCCGAACCTGGTGGTCGCCTCCGTCACCGCCGGCAAGGTCGACATCCACAACTCGAGCATCGGCGCGGTGCACGTGGTCGCCGACCTGGTCGGTTACCACTCGCCCGGGGTCGGGGGCTCGTTCCGGCCCCTCGGCCCGGTGCGGGCGCTGGACACCCGGGAGGCGGCCGGCGCCCCGGTGGCACCCGGCGGCACCCTGACCCTGCAGGTCGCCGGCCAGAACAGGGTGCCGGCCACCGGGGTGACCGCCGTGACCATGAACGTTACGGTGACCGGGCCGACCGCCAACGGCTTCCTCACGGTGTACCCGGACGGCCAGACCATGCCGAACGCCTCCAACCTGAACTGGACCCCAGGCCTCACCGTGCCGAACCTGGTCGTGGTGCCGGTCGTCAACGGCAAGGTCGCGTTCCACAACACCAGCCCGGGCACCGTGCACCTGGTAGCGGACATCGTGGGCTACCACACCGGCGGCGTGGGCGACGTCTTCCACCCGCGCGGCCCGTACCGGATGCTCGACACCCGCAGCGCGATCGGCACCTACCCGAACGGCCCCGGACCGGTGTCGCCCGGCGGCTGGATCGACCTGAACCTCAGCCACCTGACCTACGAGGGCGCCACCGCCGCGATCCTCAACGTCACGGTCACGGAACCGACCCGGGACGGTTTCCTCACGGTCACCGGTGACTTCGGGCAGCCGAAGCCGAACGCGTCGAACCTGAACTGGCGTCCGGGTCAGACGGTGCCGAACCTGGTGGTGGTCCCGTTGAATCCGGCGAACGGCACGGCCCGGTTCTACAACACCAGCCCGGGCACGGTGCACGTCGTGGCAGACCTGGTGGGCTTCTACGGCAGCTGAACCGCTCCCTCGGGGAGGTCCTGCTGGGCCTCCCCTGTGGTGGGTCCACGCGTCGGCCGGTGTCCGGATGCCGATGCCGGGACGCGCGTGCCCCCACGGCCTGCGGGAAATTCTGTAGGGTGACGGCGCACTCGGCTCACCCCTACTCCTCAGGGACGTTTTCCGTGCGTAGATCCGTGTCCTTCGGCACCGTGGTAGCCGCGCTCCTCGCGGGGGTGGGCGCGACCGCTGCCCCGGCGTACGCCGCGCCCGCCGACCTCTTCGTCAACAACGCCGTCGTCTGCTCGGATGCCGGCCCCGGCAGCCAGGCCCAGCCGTTCTGCACCCTGTCGGCCGGTGCGGCGGCCGTGACCGCCGGGCAGACCGTCCGCGTCACCGGCAGTTACGCCGAGCACCTCACGATCGCGAAGTCCGGCACGGCCGGCAGCCCGGTGACCTTCCGCCCGGCCACCGACGGCGACACTTCGTTGGTGCAGCTTACCGGCACCAGCGCCGGGATCACCGTCTCCGGGCAGCACGACGTCACGATCCTCGGCTTCCAGATCCAGGGCGCGCCGGCGGGTCCGGCCGTGAACGTCGTGAACTCCACCCGGATGACCATCGAGCGCGTCGAGCTCCTGCCGCTCGACTCCGGCTCGGCCGCCGCCTGGGCCGGCGTGCGCCTGGCGTCCGTGACGGACTCGGCGCTCAACAAGATCCGGGTGTTCCGCGACGTGAACCCCGCGATCACCCTGGACGCCGCGACCAGCGGTGTCGTGGTGACCTCCGCGTACATCGCGGTGAGCAACACCGCCCGGCACCCGGGCGGCATCGAGGTCCTCGGGCCGCACAACACCGTGGTCCGCAGCGCGATGCTCAGGCCGGTCGGCACCGGCATCCTGGTCGCCGCCGAGGCCACGGGCACCGTTCTGGCCAGCAATATCATCAGCACCGCTGGCGGCACGGGCATCGACAACTCCGGGGCCAGCGGCACGGCCATCGCCAACAACAACGTGGCCAACCCGTGCGGGGCAGGCATCCGGGTGTCCGGCGCGTCCAGCGGCGTGTCCGTGCAGAACAACTTCGTCTACGGCTACGGCGGGAACTCGACCACCTGCGCCAACGGGATCACGGGCGTCGGAGTGGGCGTGTACGACGCCGCAGTGTCCGGCACCACGGTCGACTACAACACCGTGCGGCCGAATCCGGGCAAGTCCCCGTACGCCTGGACCACCCCTGTCGCTTCGCTCGCCGCGTTCCGGGCTGCCTCGAGCCAGGGTGCCCACGACCTGGACTCGACCGACGTCAACGCGAACGTCGATTCCGGCAACGCCGCCGCCCCGGGCAGGCAACTCGACTACTACGGAAAGTCCCCGGTGGACGATCCCGAGGTGCCCAACACGGGCAGCGGCCCGGTCACGTACGCCGACCGGGGCGCGCGGGAGCTGACCATGGCGCCCTCGGCCGAGCTCACCATCACCCAGAAGCCGGGCGGCGAGGTCACCGTCGACGCGTCCACCTCGCGGCCGGGCTGGCTGCCGATCACGTCGTACACCTTCGATTTCGTCGATGGGACCGTCGTCACCCAGGCCACTCCGGTCGCGCACCACACCTACGCCGACCGGGGTCTGCACCAGGTCGAGGTCACGGTGAAGGACGACAACGGTGATCAGGGCATTCAGGTGAAGGGCTTCGTGAACGGCGACGGGTACGTCCCGGTCAGCCCGGTCCGGGTGCTCGACACCCGGGCGAAGATCGGCGTCGGCACCACGACCCCGGTCGAGCCGGGCGGCACGGTGACCCTGCAGGTCGCAGGCAGCAACGGACTACCGGCCACCGGGGTGACGTCCGTGACCATGAACGTCACAGTGACCGAGCCGACGGCCAACGGCTTCCTCACGGTGTACCCGAACGGCCAGTTTCTGCCGAACGCCTCCAACCTGAACTGGACCCCGGGCCTGACGGCGCCGAATCTGGTCGTGGTGTCGGTCGTGAACGGCAAGGTGGACTTCCACAACACAAGCTCCGGCACGGTGCACGTGGTCGCGGACCTCGTGGGCTACCACAGCGCGGTCGGCGGCAGTGTCTTCGTCCCGCTGGGCCCGGTCCGGGTGCTCGACACCCGGGCGAAGATCGGAGTCGACACCACGACCCCCATCGCCCCGGGCGGCACCCTGACCCTGCCGGCCCTCGGTGGCAACGGCGTGCCGGCCACCGGCGTGACCTCGGTCACCATGAACGTCACGGTCACCGACCCGACGGCCAACGGCTTCCTCACGGTGTACCCGGACGGCCAGGCCCTGCCCAACGCCTCCAACCTGAACTGGACCCCCGGCCTGACCGCACCGAACCTGGTGGTTGTGCCGGTGGTCAACGGGAAGGTCGCGTTCCACAACACCAGCCCCGGCACCGTGCACGTCGTCGCCGACCTCGTCGGCTACCACACCACCGGCGCCGGCAGCGTGTTCCACGACCGTTCGCCGTTCCGGGTGCTGGACACCCGGAGCGGGATCGGCGCGGACGCCAACACCCCGGTGTGGCCCGGTGGCTGGCTCGACCTGAACCTCATGAGCATGGCCCGGGAGGGCGCGACCGCCGTCATCCTCAACGTCACGGTGACCGAGCCGAAGGCGTCCGGTTTCCTCACGGTCACGGGCGACTTCGGCCACGAGAAGCCGAACGCCTCGAACCTGAACTGGCGTCCCGGTCAGACGGTGCCGAACCTGGTTGTCGTCCCGCTGAACCCGGTGAACGGCACGGCCAGGTTCTACAACACCAGCTCCGGCAGCGTCCACGTCGTCGCCGACGTCGTGGGCTACTACGGCAACTGAACCACTCGTTCGGGGAGGTCCTGCGGGACCTCCCCGAACCCGTGTCCGGGTGCCGTGAGACCTGCGTGCCCCCATGGCGCGCGGGAAACTCTGTAGGGTGACGGCGCACTCGGCCCACCCCTACTCCTCAGGGACGTTTTCCGTGCGTAGACCCGTTTCCTTCGGCACAATCCTGGTCGCGCTCCTCGCGGGGGTGGGCGCGACCGCCTCCCCGGCGCACGCCGCCACGACCGAACTCTTCGTCAACAACACCGTCTCCTGTTCGGATGCCGGCCCGGGCAGCGCGGCCCAGCCGTTCTGCACCCTGTCGGCCAGTGCGGCGGCCGTGACCGCCGGGCAGACCGTCCGCGTCACCGGCAGCTATGCCGAGCACCTCACGATCGGGAAGTCCGGCACGGCCGGCAGTCCGGTGACCTTCCGCCCGGCCGTCGACGGCGACACGTCGTGGGTGGCGCTGACCGGCACCAACGCCGGGATCACCGTCTCCGGCCAGCACGACGTCACGATCATCGGTTTCCAGATCCAGGGCGTTCCGACGGGTACGACCGTGGACGTCGCGAACTCCACCCGGGTGACCATCGAGCGGATCGAACTCGCGGCGCTCGACTCCGGCGTCTCGGCTGCCGCCACCGCCGGCGTCCGGCTGGCGTCCGTGACGGATTCGGCACTCCGCAGCATCCGGATCAAACGCGACGTGCGCCCGGCGATCGCCATGGACGCCGCGACCAGCGGCGTCGTGGTGACCTCCGCGTACGTCCGGGTGAACGACGGCAGCCTGCACCCAGGCGGCATCGAGATCCTCGGCCCGCACAATTCCGTCGTCCGCAGCGTGGTCTACTACTCGGTCGACACCGGCATCCTGGTCGGCGCAGGGGCCACAGGCACCGTGCTGGCCAGTGACTATGTCACCGGCGCGCTCGGCACGGCCATCGACAACGCCGGGGCCAGCGGCACCGCCATCACCAACAACAACGTGGCCAACCCGTGCTCGACCGGCATCCGGGTGTCCGGCGCGTCCACCGGCGTCTCAGTGCAGAACAACGTCGTCTACAGCAATGACGCGAACCCGAACGGCTGCGACCCGGCGGCCACGGGCGTCGGAGTGGGCGTGTACGACGCTGCGGTGTCCGGCACTACCGTCGACTACAACATCGTGGAGCCGCGCACGGGCAAGTCTCTGTACGCCTGGACGACCCCGGTGGCGTCGCTTGAGGCGTTCCGGGCGGTCTCGGGTCAGGGCGCCCACGACCTGGACTCGACCGACCCCGACGCGAGAATCGACTCCGGCAACTCCGCCGCCCCGGGCAGGCAACTCGACTACTTCGGAAAGTTCCCGGTGGACGACCCCGACGTGCCCAACACAGGCAGCGGCCCGATCACCTACGCCGACCGGGGCGCGCGGGAGCTGACCCGGACTCCCTCGGCCGTGCTCGCGCTCACTCAGAGGCCGGGTAGCGAGGTCACCGCCGACGCGTCCGGCTCGCGGCCGGGCTGGCTGCCGATCACGTCCTACACATTCGACTTCGGCGACGGCACTGTCGTCACCCAGGCCACCCCGGTCGCGCACCACACGTTCACGGTCCGGGGCGAGCACGCGGTCCAGTTGACGGTGAAGGACGACAACGGCGACCTGAACACCGGCGCGAAGAAGTTCATCACCGATGGCGACGGGTACGTCCCGGTCAGCCCGGTGCGGGTGCTCGACACCCGGGCGAAGATCGGGGTGGACACGACGACCCCGGTCGCGCCCGGCGGCACGGTGACTCTGCAGGTCGCCGGCGCCAACGGACTGCCTGCCGACGGCGTGACCTCGGTGACCATGAACGTCACCGTGACCGAGCCGACCGCGAACGGCTTCCTGTCGGTGTACCCGGACGGCCAGTCCCTGCCGAACGCGTCGAACCTGAACTGGACCCCGGGCCTCACCGTGCCGAACCTGGTCGTGGTGTCGGTCGTGAACGGCAAGGTGGACTTCCACAACACCAGCCCGGGCACGGTGCACGTCGTCGCGGACCTCGTGGGCTACCACAGCTCGGCCGGCGGCAGTGTTTTCGCCCCGCTCGGCCCGGTCCGGGTGCTCGACACCCGGGAGCGGATCGGGATCCCGACCACCACACCGATCGCCCCGGGCGGCACTCTGACCCTCCAGGTGACGGGCGGCAACGGGGTGCCGGCCACCGGCGTCACGGCCGTGACCATGAACGTGACGGTCACCCAACCGGCCGCGAACGGCTTCCTCACGGTGTACCCGGACGGGCAGGCCCTGCCGAACGCGTCCAACCTGAACTGGACCCCGGGCCTGACCGCACCGAACCTGGTCGTGGTGCCGGTGGTCAACGGCAAGGTGGCGTTCCACAACACCAGCCCGGGCACGGTGCATGTCGTCGCCGACCTCGTCGGCTACTACACCACCGCCGGCAACGGCGCGGTCTTCCACGCCCAATCGCCGTACCGGGCACTGGACACCCGGAGTGGGCCCAGCGGGAATCCGGTGGGGCCTGGCGATTTGTACGAACTGGGTGTCGGCGGCCTGTCCCCGGACGGCGCGACCGCTGTCGTCCTCAACGTCACGGTGACCGAGCCGAAGGACTTCGGCTTCCTGACTGTCACGGGCGACTTCAGGCAGGAGAAACCGAACGCGTCGAACCTGAACTGGCGCCCCGGCCAGACGGTGCCGAACCTGGTAGTGGTCCCTCTGAACCCGGAGAACGGTAGGGTCCGGTTCTACAACACCAGCTCCGGCAGCGTGCACATCGTGGCCGACGTGGTGGGCTTCTACAGTCGCTGAGCCACCCCATCGGGGAGGGTCCGCCTGGGCGGCGGACCCTCCCCGAACTCGTTCCCGGTCACATCAGGGCGAGCACGACCAGTGCTGCCGCGACGACGAGTACCCACGCCCACGCCTGGCTTCCCCGGGGCCGCCCGTGGTGGGTCCGCCTGACCAGGTGCCAGCTGCGCCGGTCCGCGCACCGGTCCGCGCACCGGTCGGCACGCCAGTCGCCGTTCCGGCCGCCGGACAGCTCCATGACCAGCGTGGCCTCGGCGTCGTCGAGCGCGACCATGCCCTCCCGGCAGCGCGGACAGCCCCCTCGCCAGGTGCGGGTACCGTCCCGGAGGACCGGCAGCTCCCGGGTCGGACCGGCAGTCACGACAGCCACGCGTTCTCCCCGATCAGCTCCGCGAACGCCGCACGGGTGTCCGCCCGGCCGAGATCCTGCGGCAGGTACCCGTGCAGCACCATCAGCCGGTCGACCCCCGCCCGGTTCATGACCGTCCGACAACCGGCGGGGCAGTCGGGCCCCGCGTCGAAGCCGAACCGCCCCTCGTCGTCCACGAACAACACGGCGTCCCCGTCGGCTGGCCCGTAACTGTCGAGAAAACTGACGATCCGCTCGCCCAACTCCTTGACCTGCGCCGGCGATGTCTTGAGCATGGTTTCAGCCCTTCGGGTCAGAGGGGGCAGGGCGAGAGCCGTCAGAAGCTCCCTGCCCCCTCGTCTGGAAATGGGTGAGCGAGCCCCCGCCGGCGCCTTGCTGTCACCTGCGGCTAAGGGCTGTCGGCGGTGCTGGACCCGGCCTGCCCGACCGACGGGGGACGCTCTGGACACAGCGTCATCCATGGGACACGATCGTTGAAGTATCTGACCGTATCCCCGGGTTTCCGTATGAGGTCATGAGCGATTCTCAGCCTGCAGTGGGCGCCATCTTGAAGGCCGCACGCGACGCGGCCGGTCTCAGCCTGTCCGAGATGGAGCGGCGGACCCACTTCACGAAGCCGTACCTGAGCAATGTCGAGAACGGCCGCAAGACCGCGACAATCGAGGTCGTGGAGGCCTACGAGAAGGTTCTCGGCTTCGAGGTGCCCGGAGACGCCATGGAACGCCGAACGCTGATTGCAGCTCTACCCGTTGGTCCGTTCGCGCCGTCGCTGTTGACCGAGGTGATCAGGAAGAGCCTCGTCTCAGGCCTGGGCGAGTCCGCCACGGTCGACGACTGGCAGGAGATCTGCGAGGCCCACGGCCGCGACTGCATGACGACTCCGCCTGCCGCCATGCTGGAGCGGTTGACCGGAGACCTCCTCGTCCTCCGGCATCAGCTGACCGACCGCGACAACGAAGAACTGCGGAGCGTCGCGGCACGCCTGGCGACGCTGATGGCGATGAGTGCCGCCAGCGCGGGTGACATCCGCGCGGCTCCTGGGTGGTATCGGACCGCCAAGAGAATGGCGGCGACGACCAGGGACGTCACGCTGATGGCCTGGATCAGGGGCAGGGAGGTGCTCCGCAGCGACTACGACGGGTACGGCACTCCTGGGTCGATCCTGAAGGCCGCCCAGCTGAGCGCCGGCATGACCGAAGGTCCCTCGGTCGGTCGGATGGAGATCATGGTGGCCGTGGCCAGGGCATACGCGAGGCTCGGAGAGCGGTCGAGTGCTCATGCCGCCTTGGCTGAGGCCCGCCGGGCTTATGAAAGGCTGACCGTCGTGGACGAGGCCGAGTCGATGTACTACCTGCCCGCGTGGCGCTATGCCCTGCGCGAGACATACGTCCACGCGGCTCTTGGAGACACGGTGACCGTCGACCGGGTGCTGGGCGAGGTTGCCGCCGCGCGGCCAGCCAACCTGACCCGGTGGGGTGTCCAGGTGGACCTCAACAGAGCACTCGCCCTCGGCCACAGTGGCGACTCCAGGAGCGCTGTCGACAGCGCTGTTCACGCCGTGGAACGGACCCCATCCGCGCAACACACCCAGACCATGCGGCAGCTCCTGGAAGGGATATGCTCCGCGATACCGGACGGTCGCCACGCTGATTCCGTGGCCCACCTGCGCAGGATTGGCGGTCTCGATGAGCATCCTTCCCGAGTTTGAGCACAGGGTCACCGCCCGCCTGACGGAACTCGGTGCGGCCGACCCCGAGGACCCTGCGCTCCGTGCTGTGGGCGGCAAGCTGGTGTTCGCCGAGACCGAGCTGCGCATCCTGCTCGGCAAGCTTCCTGGTGCCGACGCCCATGCCGCGCACCTCGACGCGCTCGCCGAGCGACACGCCCTCGACATGGCCGGGTTGATCCGGCAGCGGGTGGACGCGCTGGTCGCCGTGCGGAAGGTGATGACCTTCCCGCCCCGTCCTGCCCAGGACGTCGCATAACTCGGTCGCGTGGGAGTGGGGATTCGGCCGTAGTCTGTGGGCGTGACCGAGTCCGTGCCGGAATATGTCAACCTGGACCTGACCCCTGATCAGCTGCGTACGCTCCAGCGGCGCAACTACCTGCTCCTCCAGGTGGGCCAGGCAGCTCTTGGCCTCATCGGTCGCGAGATCGAGGGCATCGCGGTCGAACCGCGACCAGGCTCCATCGTGCTGCATGTCGCGGTCACCCGGGAGACACCCGAGGTGGTCGAGGATATCGACGACATCGTGTTCGAACTCGAGGCGTTTCTGGGCGGCGGGCCGGAGCAGAGTTCCCACATCGTCACCCGGATTCACGTCGGCAGCGCCGGGGAGGGCTGGGACGGCCGGAAGTTCGACCTCCTCTACCTGGCCAAGCCAGTGGACGTCTGACGATCACGACCTGCGTGCCCGTTCAGCGCTGGCGACCGTGGGTGGCGTCCGGTCGGTCCGGATCCGGGAGGACCTGTGCGGGGTCCGCAACGCGGCGGCCGCCCACGCCCACCGGCCGGAGATGCGCGAGCTGGCTCACGACATCGACCGGAGCCTGGCGCTGACCGCCTAGAGCCACCGGCCGGACCGGCCGACGCCGCCGGGTCGGGGACGTGGCGTAACCGTCGGATTTGGGTTTATGGTGCCACTCACCCAGAGGTGCTCACCCCCGTGCCCGGGGTTCCTCGACGCCGTGTCCGAGCGCGGACCACACCTCGCTGATGTTCTTGTAGGTGCCCGAGGGCAGCCGGGACAGCTCTTCCATGACGTTGTCGAGGGCCATGGCGTCCCGGGCCATCGCGCGAACCTGGTCGGCGTTGGCAGGGAACTCGCTGCGGCGCAGGTGGCGGGCCAGCTGGTGCCGGCCGCTGACGTCGGACTCGGTCATTCCGCGTGGTGCGGCGGCGGCCCTGGGGTCCCGGCCGTCCGGCTCGCCGAGGTCCGGGTCCCGCCACGCGGTCATCAGCTCGCGGGCTTCCACGGCGAGCTGCTGGTCCAGGTTCATTCCGTGCCTGTCGATCCCGTGCTCCATGGTTGCGACCTCCTTGTCGTGGGTCGTACCCAGGTTCAGGGTATTTCTCACGGCGTGAGTTCGTCTGGATATCCGAAACCCGGTCTTTTACCAGGTCAGGGCTAGGTTGCCCAGGAGGAGCAGGAGTGGGGCGCCCAGGCTGAGGGCCAGCACGGTGACCCGGGCCCGGCCGTGCAGGCGGAGTGCGCCGGTCGCCCAGGCGATGCCCGCGCCGCAGAGCAGCAGGAGTCCGAGGCCGATCGACCAGCGCAGGTGCAGGCCGGTGGTGTCGCCGGCGTACGCGAACTTGGACGTGTCGGACACCATGCGGGCGGTGAGCTGGTCGCCGGTGTGGTGTTCGTCGTCGGCGGCGCCGGCGAGCGCAGCCTTCTCGACGCTGAAGCCGGCGGCGGCGACGAACCGGCCCTCGCACCGGGCGGCGAGGCCGCTGCCGGCGCACTCGGTGACCGTGAGGGTGCCCTGGTCGCCGTGGCCGAGGGCGAGCCAGATCGGGTCGGCGCTGACCCAGGCGAAGAACGCCGCGCACAGGGCGAAGAGGACGAGCAGTGGGAGGCCGAGTGCCGGGCGGCGGCCGTCCTTCGGCGGCTTGATCCGGGCGCGGCGGGGCGGGGCCGCAGTGGTGCTGCTGTCGGGCCAGAAGGCGTGGTCGACCTCTGGCGGCTCGGGCGCGGACTCGGGACGCATCCGCTGGGCGGGCGGTGCCAGGGCTTCCGCGTCGTCACCTGCGGTTATTCCGGTCATAGACATATTTGACCATTGTCTACGCTTTTGTCGGGTGGGAACGCGGCGGCGTGTCGAAATTGGTTCCGGGCGACCAACTACTCTGCACGTATGAGTCACGTTCTCGCCGCGGTCGCCTGGCCCTACGCCAACGGCCCGCGCCACATCGGCCACGTTTCCGGCTTCGGCATCCCGTCCGACGTGTTCAGCCGGTACATGCGGATGGCCGGGCATGACGTTCTCATGGTCTCGGGCACCGACGAGCACGGCACGCCGATCCAGGTGCAGGCCGACGAGGAGGGGCTGACGCCGCGCGAGGCGGTGGACAAGTACAACAGGGTGATCGTCGAGGACCTGCACGCCCTCGGCCTGTCCTACGACCTGTTCACCCGGACCACGACCGGCAACCACTACGCCGTCGTGCAGGAGCTGTTCAACGCGCTCGACGCGAACGGCTACATCGTGTCCCAGGTGGCGATGGCCGCGATCTCGCCGTCGACCGGGCGCGGCCTGCCGGACCGGTACGTCGAGGGCACCTGCCCGATCTGCGGGTACGGCAGCGCGCGGGGCGACCAGTGCGACAACTGCGGCAACCAGCTCGACCCGGTGGACCTGATCAACCCGAAGTCGAAGATCAACGGGGAGACGCCGGAGTTCCGGGAGACCGAGCACTACTTCCTCGACCTGTCGGCGTTCGCCGACGCGCTGGGCCAGTGGCTGGACACCCGCGAGGGTTGGCGGCCGAACGTGCTGAAGTTCTCGAAGAACCTGGTCGAGGACCTGCGGCCCCGGGCGATCACCCGGGACCTGGAGTGGGGCGTGCCGATCCCGCGCGAGGGCTGGGACACCAAGCGGTTCTACGTCTGGTTCGACGCCGTGATCGGCTACCTGTCGGCGTCGATCGAGTGGGCCCGCCGCTCGGGCGACCCGGATGCCTGGCGCCAGTGGTGGCAGGGGGCCGACAAGAAGGCCTACTACTTCATGGGCAAGGACAACATCGTCTTCCACTCGCTGATCTGGCCGGCGATCCTGCTCGGCTACGACGGCAAGGGCGACAAGGGCGGCAAGCCGGGCGAGCTGGGCGAGCTGGGGCTGCCGACCGAGGTGGTGTCGAGTGAGTTCCTGACCATGGAGGGCCGGAAGTTCTCGTCCTCCCGCAAGATCGTGATCTACGTGCGCGACTTCCTGGAGCGCTACGACGCCGACGCCCTGCGGTACTTCATCGCCGTCGCCGGCCCGGAGACCAACGACACGGACTTCACCTGGACGGAGTTCCTCCGCCGCAACAACGACGAGCTGGTCGCAGGCTGGGGCAACCTGGTGAACCGGTCGGTGTCGATGGCGGCGAAGAACTTCGGCGCGGTGCCGACCCCGGGCGAGCTGACCGAGGACGACCGTGCGGTGCTGACGGTCGCGAAGGAAGCGTTCGCCACGGTCGGGAGTCTGATCGAGCACCACAAGCAGAAGGCCGCGATCGGCGAGGCGATGCGGGTGGTGGCTGAGGCGAACAAGTACCTGTCCGACCAGGCCCCGTGGAAGCTCAAGGAGGACAAGAGCCGGATGGGCACGGTCCTCTACGTCGCCCTCCAGGTGATCAACGACTGCAAGACGCTGCTGTCGCCGTTCCTGCCGCACTCCTCCCAGCAGGTGCACGAGCTGCTCGGCGGCGAGGGCGTGTTCGCCCCGATGCCGGAGATCCGGGTGGTGCCCGACCTCGACGGCGGGCCGGACTACCCGGTGCTGACCGGCGACTACGCGTTCCCGGCGTGGGAGTCCGCGCCGTTGGCGGCCGGGGTGCCGCTGACCGCGCCGACGCCGATCTTCAAGAAGCTCGACCCGTCCGTCGTGGACGAGGAGCTGGCCCGGCTGGCCGGCTGACCTGTCAATACACCGCCCGGCCCGTTCCACGGGTCGGGCCTGTGTTGTGGATAACGTGCGGCGGCGAGCGATTGTTTGCTTTCTGTTAACGCGCCGGTCCGGGGCCAGGCCCTAGGTTGGCGGGTATGACCCTGGTAGGTGAAGCTGCGCAGCGGACGGTGACGTTCGCGGGAAAGCAGTACCCTGCCGAGGAACTCGCCAGAGGAGCCGCGTACGAGCTCTACCTGGACGGTCCCGAACCCGGTGCGCTGCCCAACCCCCGACCGGGGGCCCGGCACCCGTTCCGGATGTTCGTGCACTCCTCGGAGGTACCGGGCGCCGAACCCTTCGACGCCCCCCTGACCATTCCGTTGTCCAGGACGATGAGCTGGGAGGGTGTCCAACGCCTCTCCCAGACCCCGGGTGGGGACGTGCGCGCCGTGCGCGAGTCCGCGACCATCAAGCCGGGTACCCGCATGATCAAGCCGTTGAGCACGTCCCAGGTCGGGGCCTACCTCCGCCAGGGCGCGCTCCCGCACGGCTGCTGCTACCGCGAGCACGACATCGCGCACCTGCGCACCCCCGCCGATCTGCGGTTCCTCGGGGTCGACGACGAGGACGCCGTCTACGCGCTGCGCTGGCGCGCCATCGGCCCCGAGGACTACGAGATCGCCCGGCTGCCCGGGGTGATGGAGCTGCCGCCGCACGAGCGGGTCGGCCCGCCGCTGCTCGGCACCGGTTTCGCGCCGAGCAACAAGCACCTGGTGCCCGAGTTCGTCACCGCGGACCTGGCGGAGCTGCCGCTGCCGGCGTTCAGTGAGTTGATCGCGTACCTGCCCGACGGCACCGAGGTGACCCTGTTCCACTTCGTGCCCGAGCAGAAGGCGTGGTCGCGGATGGCCGGGCCCCAGTGGCGCAGGCTGCTGGCCCCGATCGACGCCGACCAGGAGTTCATTCCGGTGCCGGACACGTTCGCCCGGCTCGTCGGGTGCTACCAGGGCGAGGTGCAGGAGGCCGTGGCCGACCCGCCGGGGGAGTACCGGCTGCTGGCCAAGACCCGGGCGGCGCGCTATCCGGTCGAGTCACTGGCCCGGCGGGACGTGCGCGGCAGGTGGCGGGGCGTGGACGTGCTGATCGTCGGGGCCGAGAACGACTGGCTCCGGGTCCGCCTGATCCGCCCCGATTCCGACTCGATCGTCCGGATCGGTGCCCGGCCGGCGGAGCGCTGCGTCTACGAGGCGTGGGCCCCCGGGAGTGAGCTGACCGACGTCCGGGAGCACCAGACTCCGTACCGCCTATCCTGGTAGGGATGTCTCGAGCCCACGCCCAAGAGCGCCCGCCAGCCCCGGAGCCGTTGCCGATTCCGGTCCTCGACTCGCACACCCACCTCGACATCGTCGTCGGCAGGCGGGGTGACGTCGACGACGGCTCCCAGGAGGACGCCGTCACCGTCGACGCCGACCGGGTCCGCGCCGAGATCGACGCCGCGGTCGCCGTCGGCGTCACCCGGCTCGTGCAGGTCGGCGTCGACCTGCCGTCCTCGCACTGGGGCGCTGACCTCGCCGCGGCCTCGCCGCACGTCCTGGCCACGGTCGCCCTGCACCCCAACGAGGCCCCCCGCACCGCGGACCTCGACGAGGCGCTCCGCGAGATCGAGGCCCTGGCCGCCCTGCCCCGGGTGCGCGGGCTCGGCGAGACCGGGCTCGACTACTTCCGGACCGGCGAGGGCGGGGTCGAGGCGCAGACGGCCAGCTTCCGCGCGCACATCGCGTTCGCCAAGCGGTACGGCAAGGCGCTCGTCATCCACGACCGCGAAGCGCACTCCGACGTGCTCAAGGTCCTCAAGGAGGAGGGCGCGCCCGACACCGTCGTGCTGCACTGCTTCTCCGGGGACGCCGAGTTCGCCCGCGAGTGCGCCGAGCGCGGCTTCTACCTGAGCTTCGCCGGCAACGTGACCTTCAAGTCCGCCGCGCACCTGCGCGAGGCCGCGCTCGTCGCGCCCCGCGACCAGATCCTGGTGGAGACCGACGCGCCGTTCCTCACCCCGATGCCGTACCGGGGCCGGCCCAACGCCTCCTACCTGATCCCGCACGTCGTGCGGTTCCTCGCCGAGCTGCGCGGGGACTCCCTGGAGGACATGTGCACGGCGCTGGCCGCCAACGGCGAGCGGGTGTTCGGCCAGTGGTAGACCAGCTGCTCGGCCCGGCGGACATCCGTCGGCTCGCCGCCGACCTCGGGGTCACCCCGACGAAGGTCCTCGGCCAGAACTTCGTGCACGACGCCAACACGGTCCGCAAGATCGTGGCGTCTGCCGGGCTCACCCCCGACGACGTCGTCGTGGAGGTCGGCCCCGGGCTCGGCTCCCTGACCCTGGCCCTGCTGCCCAATGCCGCTGCCGTGCACGCGGTCGAGCTGGACCCGAAGCTGGCCGCCGCGCTGCCCGGCACCGTCGCCGACAAGGCCCCCGGCCAGGCCGGCAAGCTCACCGTGATCGCCGCCGACGCGTTGAAGGTCAAGGCCGCCGACTTCCCGTCGCCGCCGACCGCACTGGTGGCCAACCTGCCCTACAACGTGGCCGTGCCCGTCGTGCTCACCCTGCTCGCCGAGCTGCCCAGCCTCGCCAAGGGCCTCGTGATGGTCCAGGCCGAGGTGGCCGACCGGATGATCGCGGGTCCCGGTTCCAAGATCTACGGGGTACCGAGCCTCAAGCTCGCCTGGTACGCCAGCTCGCACTGGGCCGGCCCCGTCCCGCGCGCCGTGTTCTGGCCGGTGCCCAACGTGGACTCCGGCCTCGTCGCGTTCACCCGCCGCGAGCCCCCGCGCACCGACGTCCCCCGCGAGGCCGTGTTCGCCGCCGTGGACGCCGCGTTCGGCCAGCGCCGCAAGATGCTCCGGTCCTCCCTGGCCGACTGGGCCGGCAGCGCCGCGCGGGCCACCGAGCTGTTGCAGGCGGCCGGGGTCGACCCGACCGCGCGGGCGGAGACCCTCAACATCCAGCAGTTCTGCGCGATCGCCGCGGCGAAGGTGGCGGCCGGGTGAGTCTCGCCTACGAGGAGAAGCCCGACTTCATGGCCTCCGGGTCCGTCCGGGTCCGGGTGCCCGCGAAGATCAACCTGCACCTCGGGGTGGGGCCGCTGCGCGCCGACGGGTACCACGACCTGGCGACCGTCTACCAGGCCATCTCCCTCTACGACGACGTGCACGCGCACCGCTCCGACACCCTCGCGCTCACCATCGACGGCGAGGGCGCCGGCAGCCTGCCGCTGGACGACGACAACCTGGCCGTCCGGGCCGTCAAGGCGCTCGCCGCGCACACCGGCCTGCCCGCGCACGCCCGGCTGCACATCACGAAGAACATCCCGGTCGCCGGTGGCCTCGCCGGGGGCAGCGCCGACTGCGCCGCCACCCTGGTCGCCTGCGACGCGCTGTGGGGCACTGGCCTGTCCCGCGACGAGCTCGCCACCATCGCCGCCACGCTCGGCTCCGACATCCCGTTCCTCGTCCTCGGGGGCACGGCACTCGGCACCGGGCGCGGCGAACAGGTCAACCCGGTGCTCGCCGCAGGCACCTGGCACTGGGTCGTCGGCGTCGCCGCCGGTGGCCTGTCCACCCCCGCCGTGTACCGCGAGATCGACCGTCTCCGCGAACTCGGCACCGCCCCTGACCCCGCCGGCAGCCCCGACCCGTTGCTCGCCGCGCTCCGCCAACCCGACCCGGAGGTCCTCGCCGCCGTGCTAGCCAATGATCTACAGGCGGCCGCCGTCTCGCTACGGCCCCAGCTCCGCACCACCCTGCACGCCGGCATCGACGAGGGCGCACTCGCCGCCCTCGTCTCGGGCTCCGGCCCGACGTGCCTGTTCCTGGCGCGCGACGCCGAGCACGCTAACACCCTCGCGGCGAGCCTTGCTGGCCGTGGGGTGTGCCGCACCGTCCGCACCGCCCACGGGCCGGTCTCCGGGGCACGGGTGACCGCATGAACCGCGCGATCCTGACCCCCGCCCGCCCGACCACCGGTCGCACGGCCGTTCTCGGTGGGGTGGCCGTGATGAGCGAAGCTTGCGAGCTCATCCAGAGACTCAGTGGCGTCTCGGCACGAGGCTCCGAGCGAAGCGAGGAGTCGTAGTGGCGAACATCGTCAACCTGGACAAGGTTTCCAAGCACTACGCCGCCGGCCCCATCTTCGACGGCGTGTCCCTCGGCGTCGACGAGACCGACCGGATCGGCGTCGTCGGCCTCAACGGGGCCGGCAAGTCCACCCTGCTCAAGCTGATCCTCGGCACCGTGGAACCCGACGACGGCCGGGTCACCCGCCGCCGCGACACCCGGGTCACGGCCCTGCCCCAGCAGATCACCTTCGCCGAGGGCGTGACGGTGCAGGACGTCGTCCTCGGTACCGGCTGGCTCGACGAGGGGTTCGCCACCGAGCACGAGTGGGCCTCCGACGCCGGGATCCGGGGCATCCTCGCCGGCCTCGGCATGCCAGGCCTGGGCCTCGACGCCGAGCTGCGGACCATGTCCGGTGGGGAGCGACGGCGGGTGGCCCTCGCCGCGCTGCTGATCCGCACCACGGACCTGCTGATCCTCGACGAGCCCACCAACCACCTCGACGTGGCCGGCATCGCCTGGCTCGCCGAGTTCCTGAACAACCGGCGCGGCGCTTTGCTGGTCGTCACGCACGACCGGTGGTTCCTCGACGCGGTGTGCACCAGGACCTGGGAGGTCGCCGACGCGACGGTCCGCGCCTACGACGGCGGGTACGCCGCCTGGACCCTGGCCCGGATCGAACGCCAGCGGGTCGAGTCGACCCTGGAGGCCCGTCGGCAGAACCTGCTGCGCAAAGAGATCGCGTGGCTGCGGCGTGGCCCGCCGGCCCGGACGTCCAAGCCCAAGTTCCGGATCGACGCGGCCAACGCGCTGATCGCGGACGTGCCGCCGGTCCGCGAGACCGTGTCCCTGCAGAAGATGGCCACCGCGCGCCTCGGCAAGGACGTCTACGGCCTCAAGGACACAACGGTCACCCTGGGCGACCGCAACCTGCTCAAACACGTCGACTGGAACGTCGGCCCGGGTGACCGGATCGGCCTGGTCGGCGTCAACGGCGCGGGCAAGACCACCCTGCTCCGGCTGCTCGCCGGCGTCTCGAAGCCCACCTCGGGGGAGGTGAAGATCGGCAAGACCGTGAAGACGGCGTTCCTGTCCCAGGAGCTGGCCGAGCTTCCCGGCCACCTGCGGGTCATCGAGGCCGTCGAGGAGGTCGCCAAGCGGATCGTGCTCGGCGACAAGGAGCTGTCCGCCGGCCAGGTGGCCGAGCAGTTCGGCTTCACCGACCGCCGGCTGTGGACCCCGGTCAAGGACCTGTCCGGTGGCGAGCGCCGCCGGCTCCAGCTCCTGCGCCTGCTGGCGGCCGAGCCCAACGTGCTCCTCCTCGACGAGCCGACGAACGACCTCGACACCGACACGCTGGCCTCGCTGGAGGACCTGCTGGACTCCTGGCCGGGCACGATCGTGGTCGCCAGCCACGACCGGTACCTGATGGAACGGGTCTGCGACCAGGTCTTCGCCCTGATGGGCGACGGCAAGGTCACCCACCTGCCGGGCGGCATCGACGAGTTCCTGACCCGGGTCAGCTCCGGAGTCGACGTCGGCGGCCGGTTGTCGGCGGTGTCCGCGGACATGCCGACCAGCGCGGGCGGCGGTTCGGCGACGACGGGCGGGCTGTCGGCCGGTGAGGCGCGGGCAGGGAAGAAGGAGCTGTCCCGGCTGGAGCGGGCGATCACGAAGCTCGACCAGCGCGAGGAGAAGCTGCACGCGCAGCTCGCCGAGCACGCCACCGACTACGCGAAGATCACGGAGTTGCAGGCGGAGCTCAACGCGGTGGTGGCGGAGAAGGAGTCCACCGAGGAGCAGTGGCTGGCGCTCGCGGAGCAACTGGGCGGCTGAGCGGGCCCGGGCCGGGCGCCAAGGCCCGGCCCCACGGGCTGGGCCGGAACGTGAAAAGGCCCCGGGGAGGATCTCCCCGGGGCCTTTCGCGAGTCGACTAGTGCGAGTGCCGGAAACTCTCCTCGGCCTCAGCCTCGGCCGGGGTGCCCACCGTGCCGTACACGGCGGCGCCCATCAGCAGCATGCCGGCGATGTAGACGACGATCACGTTGGACATCGAGAAGCCCAGCACGTTGAGGTCGGTGCGCAGGAACGCGAGCATCGCCGTGCCGACGAGCAGGTGGACGGACGAGATCCACCAGTTGACCTTGACGTCGATGTTCCGGCCGAGCACCGCTGCGAGCAGGCCCACCGCGCCGAGCACCATGGCCAGCACCGAGAACGCCGGGTTCGCCTTCATGCCCAGCACCATCTTCGTACCCGTCTGGGCGAAGAAGCTCAGGTCCGTGGTCTGCGCGAAGCCCAGGATGCCGAACACCAGGAAGTACAGGCTGATCAGAGCCGTGACGACCCTGTACACCGGCCGCAGGTGGTGGTTGATCGGAAAGTGTGACATCGTGCCCCTCTTCGTCTGAACGCTCCACCGGCATTCTCGCCTACGCTATCGGCTGCCGTGCCCCAGGGTCGGCTTGGGCTCGAGGTTGCTCAGCCCGTTCCACGCGAGATTGACCAGGTGGGCGGCGACGGCTTCCTTCCGCGGCTTGCGGACCTCGAGCCACCAGCGGCCCGCGAGGGACACCATGCCGACGAGCGCCTGCGAGTACAGCTCGGCCAGCTTCGGGTCGTAGCCCCGGTTCTTGAACTCCGCGGCGAGCACGTGTTCCACCTGGTGCGCCACGTCGTTGAGCACGCTGGAGAAGTTGCCGCTGTTGGAGCCGACCGGGGACTCGCGGACCAGCACCCGGAAGCCGTTGGTGTCCGACTCGATGTAGTCGAGCAGGGCGAGCGCGGCCTGTTCGAGCAGCTCGCGGGGGTGGCCGCCGGTGAGGGCGTTCGTGACCCGGTTGAGGAGGGCGAGGACCTCGCGGTCGACGACGACCGCGTACAGGCCCTCTTTGCCGCCGAAGTGTTCGTACACGACGGGCTTGCTCACCTTGGCCCGGGCCGCGACCTCCTCCACCGAGGTGCCGTCGAAGCCCTTCTCCGCGAACAGCTGGCGGCCGATCGCGATGAGCTGTTCACGACGCTGCGCCGAGGACATCCTCACCCGGCGCGGCGTCGTCGCCTTAGCGTCCCCCGTGTCCACCACCAGGCTTATTTAACACGCTTGGCGTCGAGGCGATCAGCCTTGGGCCACTTCACGTTGGAGATCCAGCCCAGCTTCTCGAACACCCAGATCACCCGGGCCGACGTGTCGAGCTGGCCGCGGTCCACGCCGTGCCGGGCGCAGGTCGGGTCCGCGTGGTGCAGGTTGTGCCAGCTCTCGCCCATGGACAGGATCGCCATCGGCCAGAAGTTGGTGGCCCGGTCGCCCTCGCGCATCTCGAACGGCCGGTTGCCGACCACGTGGCACACGGAGTTGATCGCCCAGGTGGTGTGGTGCAGCAGGCCGACCCGGACCAGGCCGCCCCAGAAGAACGCGGTCAGCGCGCCCCACCACGACCAGGTGATCAGGCCGCCGATGACGCCCGGCAGCAGCAGCGAGGTGAAGATCAGCGGCACGAACATCGCGTCCACCCGGCGGATGTCCTTGTCGGCCACCAGGTCGGGGGCGAAGCGCTCCCGGTTCGACAGCTCGCGGTGGAACAGCCAGCCGATGTGCGCGTGGAACATGCCCTTGGTCAGGCCCTTGAACGTGGAGCCGTACCGCCACGGCGAGTGCGGGTCGCCCTCCAGGTCCGAGTACTGGTGGTGCCGGCGGTGGTCGGCCACCCACTGGGTCGGGGAGCCCTGGATGGCCATCGAGCCGGCGACGGCGAGGGTGACCCGGAGCCAGCGCTTGGCCTTGTAGCCGCCGTGGGTGAAGTACCGGTGGAAACCGACGGTGATGCCCCAGCCCGCGATGTGGTACATCACGATCGTGATCACCACGTCCGTCCAGGTCAGGCCCCAGCCCCAGGCGAACGGGATCGCGGCGAGCAGGGCCAGGAACGGGATCACGACGAAGGCCCAGAGGCCGATGATCACCCCGGTGCCCTGTGAGCCCTCAGTCAGCGGTTTGGGGCCGCCCTGCAGCTGGTCCTGGGCGGTCGTCGACTGGGTCATGCTGCCTCGCTCTACGTTCAGGGGGGTCATACCTACGCCACCGTAACCTACGGTCCCGTAGTTTCGCATCGGTCGGACGTGCCGACTTGTCGTACATTTTGGTACGCGTGTGCGAAGCTGGGGGGCGCGGTCCGGGGGGTCATGACGGGTGTCGCGCGTTCGGTAAGGTAGCCGGTGATGGGGTATGGGGTAACGGCAGCCCGCAGGCCTTTGGTGCCTCGCAGTCCAGGTTCGAATCCTGGTACCCCAGCTACAGGTTCGATTTCTGCCCCCCTCGAAGCCGACTACCTGGAGTGTGCGCGTGCGCAGGACTGTCATCGTTCTCGCTGCTGGTCAGGGCAAGCGGATGCGCTCGGCGCTCCCCAAGGTCATGCACCCCCTCCTCGGCAGGCCCCTGGTCGGCCACGTGCTGGCCGCCGCCGCTCCGCTCGACCCTGAGCACACGGTGGTCGTGGTCGGGGTCGGCTCGGAGCTGGTCACCGACTACCTCGCCACCGCCGTCCCGGGCGCGGTCACCGCGCTCCAGGAGACCCAGGGCGGCACGGGGCACGCGGCCCGGGTCGGGTTCGAGGCGCTCAAGGACGTCGAGGGCACCGTCGTGGTGCTGTTCGGGGACAACCCGCTGCTGCGGGCCGAGACCATCACCGACCTGGTCGCGGAGCACGAGGCGAGCGGCGACGCCGCCACGGTGCTGACCGCCGCGCAGGAGGACCCGACCGGGCTGGGCCGGATCCTGCGGGACGCCGACGGCCGGGTGACCGGGATCGTGGAGGAACGCGACGCGACCCCGGAGCAGCGCGCCATCCGCGAGATCAACAGCGGGATCATGGTGTTCGAGGCCGGGGCGCTGCGGGACACCCTCGGCGTGCTGACCGCGCACAACGACCAGGGCGAGGAGTACCTGACCGACGTCGTGGGGCTGCTCGTGGCGTCGGGCCGGACCGTGGGGGCGTATATCGCGCCGGACGTGACGGAGACGTACGGCTGCAACGACCGCGCCCAGCTGTCGGACCTGCGCTACCTGCTGCGGGACCGGGTCAACCGCGAGCACATGCGCAACGGCGTGACCATGATCGACCCGGCGACCTCGTGGATCGACGTCACGGTCGTCCTGGAGCCGGACGTGACCCTGGAGCCCGGCGTGATCCTGCGCGGCGGCACCTCGGTGGCGGCGGGCGCGCTGGTCGGCCCGGACACGACGCTGGTGGACTGCGCGGTGGGCGAGGGCGCGATCGTGATCCGGGCGCACGCGATCGGGGCAGTGATCGGGGCGAAGGCCCAGGTGGGTCCGTTCGCGTACCTGCGGCCGGAGACCGTGCTGCACGAGCGCGCGAAGATCGGCACGTTCGTGGAGACGAAGAAGGCGACCGTGGGGGCCGGGGCGAAGATCCCGCACCTGACGTACGCGGGGGACGCCACCATCGGCCCGGACGCCAACATCGGCGCGGCGACGATCTTCGTGAACTACGACGGGGTCAACAAGCACCACACCACGGTCGGCGAGGCGGCCTTCGTCGGCTGCGACACGAACCTGATCGCCCCGGTCGAGGTCGGCCCGGGCGCGTACGTGGCGGCCGGCAGCGTGATCTACAAGGACGTCCCGGCGGGATCGCTGGGCGTGACCCGGCCGCAGCAGCGCAACATCGACGGCTGGGTGGAGCGGCGGCGCGCGGGCACGAAGTCGGCCGCCGCGGCGGCGAGGGCCAAGGAGTCCGGTTCAGCTGAATAGCTGGTGGCGTGAAGTTTGCCACGAGGTACGGGTCGGCTTGGCGCGGGACGGTCGCGAGCGGCGATACTGGGCGTGAGTCCGTAGCCGCACGTGGTGTCGCCACCACCGTGTCACCAATGCTGTGTCACTAACGAGCAGACAGGGTCGTACCCGATGGGCAGTATCGTCGCGGAGAACCGAAAAACACTGATGCTCTTCTCTGGCCGGGCCTACCCCGCGCTCGCCGAGGAGATCGGATCGGAGTTGGGGATCAAGCCGACCCCGACCGATGCCTACGATTTCGCCAACGGCGAGACCTTCGTCCGGTACCAGGAGTCGGTGCGCGGTTCGGATGCCTTCGTCGTGCAGTCGATGACGACGCCGATCAACCAGTGGGTCATGGAGACCCTGATCATGGTGGACGCGCTCAAGCGCGGTTCCGCGAAGCGGGTCACCGTGGTCCTCCCGTTCTACCCGTACGGCCGGCAGGACAAGAAGCACCGCGGCCGCGAGCCCATCTCCGCGCGTCTGGTCGCCGACCTGCTCAAGACGGCCGGCGCGGACCGGATCCTCACCGTCGACCTGCACGCCTCGCAGATCCAGGGCTTCTTCGACGGCCCGGTCGACCACCTGTACGCGATGGACACCCTCGCGGACTACCTGCTGGAGAAGTACGCGGGCAAGCCGCTGGCCGTGGTGTCCCCGGACGCCGGCCGGGTCAAGGTCGCCGAGCGGTGGGCGAACAAGTTCGGCGGGGTGCCGCTGGCGTTCGTGCACAAGACCCGCGACCCGATGAAGCCCAACCAGGTGGTCGCCAACCGGGTGGTCGGGGACATCGAGGGCCGGGTCTGCCTGATCATCGACGACATGATCGACTCGGGTGGCACGATCTGCAAGGCCGCCGACGTGCTCTTCGACAGCGGCGCGACGGACGTGGTGGTCGCCGCGACGCATGCGATCCTGTCGGACCCGGCGACGGAGCGGTTCAAGAACAGCCGGATCAGCGAGGTCGTGGTGACGAACACGCTGCCGATCCCGGCGGAGAAGCAGCTGGACAAGATCACGGTGCTGTCGATCGCGCCGATGGTGGCCCGGGCGATGCGCGAGGTCTTCGACGACGGATCGGTAACCACCCTCTTCGGCGGCCTTTCCGGGTAGTGGGGACCCGCTGAGGGCGACGATGCGTGCGTTGTCGGCACAGCCGCATACAACACCGGTATGCGGCTGCACCTCCGCCTTCGCCTCCCCGCCCTCAGCGGGCCAAGATGTTAGATCAAGAGCCAGATCAAGATCATTTTTTGGTTACGGCGACACATCACCCTGCGCGCGGCGGTCGGAGCCTCGGGGGTGCTCAGCGCGTGAACGCCACACAGCGGCCAAGCCTGGACACTAGGCCCGGGGATCTCTGTGTGGTAGGCAACCCGATTTAGCGCGCGCCGGGGTGCTCCGGTAGGCTGGTGCGGTTGCCACGGCGAGGGTGCCCCTTTTGATGGGGGGCTCCGTCATCGACGCGGTGCTCTGGGCGAGGACGTCCGTGCATCTCGCCGCACCGGGCACCGCACACCGATGACATGTTCGCACAAAAGACCAAGCCCTTCCGGAGGAGTTCTCCCGTGTCCGAGGTCCGTATCAGCGCAGAGCCCCGCACCGAGTTCGGCAAGGGTGGCGCTCGTCGCACCCGTCGGGCCGGCAAGATTCCTGCCGTGCTCTACGGCCACGGTGAGGCCCCCAAGCACATCGCCCTCCCGGCGCTGGAGTTCAGCAACGCGATCCGTCGTGGCGGCATCAACCAGCTCTTCACCCTCGAGTCGACCGCCGGCGAGAAGATCCTGGCGCTCCCGAAGGCCCTGCAGCGCGACCCGATCAAGGACACGATCGACCACGTCGACATGCTGATCGTCAAGCGCGGCGAGAAGGTCACGGTCGAGGTCCCGATCCACTTCGTCGGCGAGGCTGACAAGTCGGGCATGGTCATGCACGCCCTGAACACGCTGTCGCTGAGCGCCGACGCGACGAAGCTGCCGGACAGCATCGAGGTCTCCCTGGACGGCCTGGCCGTCGGCGAGCACCTGACCGCCGGTCAGATCGCGCTGCCGGAGGGCTCCGAGCTGATCACCGAGCCCGACACCCTGATCGTCAACGTCGTGGCCACCCCGAGCGCCGCTGACGCCGAGTCGGCCGAGGCTCCCGCCGAGGCGTAAGCATCTGCAGAATTCCGGCCCGGCTGACTCGATCAGCCGGGTCGTTTTCGTTGAGGAGTACCGCGTGTCTGACGAGACGTTCCTGGTGGTCGGCCTGGGCAATCCGGGTAAGCAGTACGCGGGGAACCGGCACAATGTCGGGTTCCAGGTCGCGGACCTGTTGGCGGAGCGGGTGGGCGCGAAGTTCGGCCGGCACGCCCGGGCCCCGAAGGCCGAGGTGGCCGAGGGCCGGGTGCGGCCGGGCGGGCCGAAGCTGGTGCTCGTGAAGCCGTTGACGTTCATGAACCTGTCGGGTCCGCCGGTGGCGGCGCTGGCCGGGTTCTACAAGATCCCGCCGGAGCGGATCATCGCCGTGCACGACGAGTTGGACGTGCCGTTCACGTCGCTGCGGATCAAGATCGGCGGCGGGGAGGGCGGACACAACGGGCTTCGTTCGATGAGCCAGTCGTTGGGCACGAAGGACTATGTCCGGGTACGTTTCGGCATCGGCCGTCCGCCCGGCCGCCAGGACGCCGCCGATTTCGTCCTGAGTGACTTCTCCTCAGTGGAGAGAAAAGAACTCCCCTATTTCGTGGACCGCACGGCCGACATCGTTGAGGCGGTCGCCGACAATGGCGTGGAGTGGGCGCAGAATACCTACCACGCAGCGTGACCGTTTTACCCCTAATTCGTTACCACGGTAGGTGACACTGGGGGGAAGGCAATGGCGGTTGTTGAGCTCGATCTCGCGCACGATCGTCGGGTTGCCGCGCCGTCGAGGGCGTGGGAGTCGCGGTATCTGCGCTACCTGCTGAGCACCGACGTGGCCGTGGGGCTGCTCGCGGGCGGGGTGGCGTTCTGCCTGCGGTTCGGGGAGCGGATCACGGAGTACAACCTCTGGTATTTCGCTCTTTCTCTCGCCTTTCCCGTCGCCTGGGTCGCGGCGCTCACCCTCAACCGGGCCTATGAGAAACGCTATCTGTATGTCGGCACCGACGAGTATCAGAGGGTCTTCCGTTCCGGACTGGGACTGACCGCCGGGCTCGCGCTGATGGCCTACGCGTTGGAGATTCCCCTCGCCCGCAGTTATGTCCTGATGGTGTTGCCATTGGCGACCGTGGCGGGAATTCTGAGTCGTTTCCTGGTCCGCAGGGGACTGCACATGCTGCGCGAGCGCGGCCGGTGTCTGCGCCGGGTCGTCGTGGTCGGGCACGGTGTCGCGGTGGCGCAGTTGGCGGTGCAGTTGCGCCGGGAGGCCTACCACGGGCTGACCGTGGTCGGGGCGTGCGTGCCCCCGGGTGCGGAGCCGGCGGAGGTGCCGGTCTGCGGCACGTTCGACGACGTGGCCGGCGCGGTCGAGGCCGCCGGGGCCGACACCGTGGTCGTGCTGTCCTGCCCCGAGATCGACGGCATCGCGATGCGCCGGCTGGCCTGGGAGCTCGAGCGCGGCGACGTGGACCTGATCGTGGCCAGCGCGCTGCTCGACGTGGCCGGCGACCGGACGACGATCCGCCCGGTGGACGGGTTGCCGATGTTGCACGTGGAACATCCGAATCTCGCCGGCACCCGGCGGTTCGCCAAGGAGCTGTTCGACAGGGTCGGCGCGTTCGCGATCCTGGCCGTGATCGCTCCCCTGTGGATGGCCGTCGGGTTCGCGATCTGGTGGGCCGAGCCGGGCGGGCCGATCCTGTTCCGTCAGCTGCGGGTCGGCAAGCACGGCCGGCTGTTCGGGGTGTGGAAGTTCCGCAGCATGTACGTCGACGCCGAGGCCCGTAAGGCGGCCCTCGACAGCGAGACCGACGGCGTTCTGTTCAAGATGCGCGACGACCCCCGGGTGACCCCGGTGGGCCGGTTCCTCCGCCGGTTCTCCCTCGACGAGCTGCCCCAGTTGATCAATGTGCTGGCCGGGGACATGTCGCTCGTCGGGCCGCGCCCGCCGCTGCCCCAGGAGGTGGCGGCCTACCCGGACGACATGCGCCGCCGGCTCGTCGTCAAGCCCGGCCTGACCGGGTTGTGGCAGGTCAGCGGACGTTCGGACCTCCCGTGGGAGGAAGCGGTCCGACTTGACCTGAGGTACGTGGAGAATTGGTCTCTGTCATTGGATCTGGTGATTCTGCTGCGTACACTGACTGCGGTGTGCCGGGCCTCGGGAGCGTACTGATGATCACTCCGGCTGGAGATGCGGCCTTCGCCCGCTGGTTGGCGAAGGCGGCCGGTGACGCCCTGCTCGCCCTGCGCGCGGAGCTCGGCTTCGACGACGCCCTGATGCTGAAGAACGCGGGCGACAAGATCTCGCACGAGCTGCTGATGGGCGCTCTCGAGCGCTGGCGGCCCGGGGACGCGGTGCTCTCCGAGGAGGGCGCCGACAGCTCGGCCCGGCTCGGCGCCGACCGGGTGTGGATCATCGACCCGCTCGACGGCACCCGGGAGTTCTCCGAGGAGGGCCGCACCGACTGGGCCGTGCACGTCGCGCTGTGGCGGCGGGCCCTGGCCCGGCCCGGACCGGGGGACCTGGTCGCCGGCGCGGTCGGGATGCCGGCCCGGGGGATCATCCTGGGCACCGACGCCCCGCCGGCCTACCCGCCGCTGCGGAGCAGTCTGAGCGCTCCGGTCCTCGGCGCGAGGACGGCGCCGGCGGCCGTCGCGCACGAGACCCTGCGGATCGCGTGCAGCAGGTCCCGCCCGCCGGCCTTCCTGAGTGCCCTGGCCGAGGAGTTGGGGGCCGAGCTGGTCCCGATGGGCTCGGCCGGCGTGAAGGTGTCCGCCGTGGTCACGGGCGAGGTGGACGCGTACGTGCACGCCGGCGGCCAGTACGAGTGGGACTCGGCCGCCCCGGTCGCTGTGGCCCGGGCCACGGGGCTGCATACTTCCCGGATCGACGGTTCTGTGCTGGACTACAACCAGCCTGACCCCACGCTGCCTGACCTGCTGGTCTGTCGCAAGGATCTCGCACACCGGCTGCTCGCCACAATTTCGTCCCTTTAGTCTATCGGAGCACATAAATGACCGAATTCCCTACCGCGCCAGTGGGTTATACGGTCACGCACCTCGACGCCCTCGAAGCAGAGGCGATCTTCGTGTTCCGCGAGGTGGTGGCCGAATCCGAGCGCCCGGTGCTGCTGTTCTCGGGCGGTAAGGACTCGATCGTCCTGCTCCGGCTCGCCGAGAAGGCGTTCGCCCCCGGGCGGATCCCGTTCCCGCTGCTGCACGTCGACACCGGGCACAACTTCGCCGAGGTGCTCGACTTCCGCGACCAGCGGGTCGAGGAGCTCGGCAGCCAGCTGCTCGTCGCCAGCGTGCAGGAGGCCATCGACACCGGCCTCGTGGTCGAGCCGCCGTCGGGGATGCGCAACCCGATCCAGACCCCGGTGCTGCTCGACGCCGTCGAGAAGTACCGGTTCGACGCGTTGTTCGGTGGCGCGCGCCGCGACGAGGAGAAGGCGCGGGCCAAGGAGCGGGTGTTCAGCTTCCGCGACGAGTTCGGCCAGTGGGACCCGAAGAACCAGCGCCCCGAGCTGTGGTCGCTGTACAACGCGCGGGTCCAGCAGGGCGAGTCGATCCGGGTGTTCCCGCTGTCCAACTGGACCGAGCTGGACGTCTGGCACTACATCGCCCGGGAGAACATCGAACTCCCGTCGATCTACTTCGCGCACGAACGCGAGGTCGTCGACCGCGACGGCATGCTGTACGCGGTGCACGACGTCCTCCCGGTGCGCGCCGGTGAGAAGCCGTTCAAGGAGCAGGTCCGCTACCGCACGGTCGGCGACGCGTCCTGCACGGCGGCCGTGAAGTCCGACGCCGACACCGTGGCCAAGGTGATCGACGAGGTCGCCTCCACTCGGATCACCGAGCGCGGCGCGACCCGGGGCGACGACCGGGTCAGCGAGGCAGCCATGGAGGACCGCAAGCGCGAGGGATATTTCTAAGATGGACATTCTGAGATTCGCCACAGCCGGGTCCGTGGACGACGGCAAGTCCACGCTGATCGGCCGGCTGCTGTACGACTCGAAGTCCATCTTCGAGGACCAGTTGGCGGCCGTCGAGGCCACCAGCGCCGCCCGGGGCGACGACTACACCGACCTGGCGCTGCTCACCGACGGCCTGCGCGCCGAGCGGGAGCAGGGCATCACGATCGACGTCGCCTACCGGTACTTCGCCACGCCCAAGCGCAAGTTCATCATCGCCGACACCCCGGGGCACATCCAGTACACCCGGAACATGGTCACCGGGGCGTCCACCGCCGACCTGGCGCTGATCCTGGTCGACGCGCGCAAGGGCCTCGTCGAGCAGTCGCGGCGGCACGCGTTCCTGTGCTCCCTGCTGCGCGTCCCGCACATGGTGCTGTGCGTCAACAAGATGGACCTGGTCGACTGGTCGGAGGAGCGGTTCGAGGAGATCCGGTCCGAGTTCCGGGCGTTCGCGACCAAGCTCGAGGTGCCGGACCTGTCCGTCATCCCGATCTCCGCGCTCAAGGGCGACAACATCGTCACCCGATCCACGAACATGCCGTGGTACGACGGCCCGGCGCTCCTGCACCACCTGGAGAACCTGCACATCGCGTCCGACCGCAACCTGGTCGACACCCGGTTCCCGGTGCAGTACGTGATCCGGCCGCAGTCCACCTCCGTCAGCGACTACCGGGGCTACGCCGGCCAGGTCGCCTCCGGGGTGCTCAAGCCCGGCGACGAGGTGACCGTGCTGCCGTCCGGCTTCACCTCGCGGATCGCGTCGATCGAGACCGCCGACGGGCCGGTCGCCGAGGCGTACCCGCCGATGTCGGTGACCGTCCGGCTCACCGACGAGATCGACATCTCCCGGGGCGACCTGATCTGCCGGCCCAACAACCAGCCGCAGGTGTCCCAGGACGTCGAGGCCATGGTGTGCTGGATGGACGAGACGGCACCACTGGTCCGGGGCAAGAAGTACGCGATCAAGCACACCACGCGGACCGCGCGGGCCATCGTGAAGGACCTGCACTACCGGCTCGACATCAACACGCTGCACCGGGACGAGACCGCGCCGTCGCTCGGGCTCAACGAGATCGGCCGGATCCGGCTGCGGACGACCGTGCCGCTGCTGTGCGACGAGTACCGGCGCAACCGGGTGACCGGCGGGTTCATCGTGATCGACGAGTCGACGAACCGGACAGTGGGCGCGGGGATCATCGTCTGAGGGGGAGGACCGACGCGCGCCGGGTCGGTCTTCTCCGTAACAAATGATGGTTTTGCTCTTCGCGGGGCACCATGATGGGGCGATGATCGCACGCCGGATGTGGACCCTGTTCGAGCCGCTGCACGCGGTGACGTACTTCGCGCCCGAGTGCAGGGCCGCCTTCGAGGAGGCCGGGCTGCGCGGCTTCTGGCGCGGCTACTTCGGTGGTCGGTCCGCGCCGCTCGGGGCGGTCGGGGCGGCGCCGGTGGCCGCGATGTTCTTCGGGTTCGCGCCCCGGATGGTGGAGCGGGCCCTGCCCGGCCTGTGGGAGCTGGCGGCGCCGGAGGTCGCGCTGCGGGCGCGGGCGGAAGGCGCGCGGGCCGCGCTGCTTCGGCTGCTGCCCGAGGCGGCCGGGGACCTCGCCGAGGCCGCCGGTCTGCTCCGGCAGGCGGCCGAGGCCGTCGACACCGCCGGCCGTCCCCTGGCCGCCGCCAACGCCGCGCTGCCCTGGCCCACCGACCCGCTCGACGTCGTGTGGCACGCCGCCACCGTGCTGCGCGAACACCGCGGCGACGGGCACGTGGCGGCGCTCGTGGTCGCCGGGCTCGACGGCTGCGAGAGCCTCGCGTGGCGGGCGGCGCTCGACAACGACCGCCGACTGTTGCAGCAGGCCAGGGGCTGGGCCGACGACGAATGGACCCTGGCGGAGGGCCGGCTGGTCGAGAAGGGCTGGCTCGACGCGGCGGGCAGGCCGACCGAGTTCGGCGAGGCGGCGTTCGCGCAGGTGGAGGCGCGCACGGATGTGATCGCCGACGACGTGTGGCGCGGGGTGGACACCGGGCGGCTGGTCGAACTGCTCGCCCCGCTGGCCGCCGTCGCCGCCGAGGCGCTGCCGTTCCCGAACCCGATCGGCCTGACGAAGCAGGCATGATCGCCGTCCGCGGAGCCGTCCGGCCGCGAACGACGACCGCCTAGGACGACGACCGGCTGGAACGATGACCGGCTAGATGCCGTGGCCGCGCTTGTGCAGCGCGGAGACCACCGATTCCACCGTGACGATCCGTGCCGACGCAGCCAGGGCGATCGCCGCGCGGGGCTCGCGCCACCGTTGGCGCAGAGCCGCGCGCGCCCAGCGGACCGACTGCTTGCGGTCGCCCTTCGCCGCGTACCAGCAGGCGAGCTGGCCGTAGACCCTGGCGGCGCCGGCCCGGCAGGTACCGATCTCCGGGTGCCGGTGCAGCATCCACCGCAGTGACGAGATCTTCGTGTCGTACTGCCGCGCGAACAGGGAACCCACCCCCCACGCCACCCGGACCAACGCCTGGTCCACGTGCACGATCGGGTGCCGGGCCGCTGCGCGCAGCAGCAGGTCCCAGTCCTCGTTCTGGCTGCCGGGCGCGTCCTCGGCGACCAGGCCCAGCCCGCCCATCAGCGCCGCCCGGCGGATCACGAACGTCGACGAGTGCAGCATCGACATCCGGGACTCCAGCAGGTCGGCGTGGCTGACCTCCGTCCGGCCGGCGAGCCGCTCGTTGACCTGGCCGTCGTAGGCCACCTCGATGGCGCAGGTGCCGAACTCGGCCAGCGGCTTGCGCCACAGCGCCATCGACTGCGTGACCATCTTGCCGGGCCGCCACTCGTCGTCGTCGTCGCAGAACGCGACGAGGTCGGTGTCGAGGGCCAGGATGCCGGTGTTGCGGGCCCCGGCCAGCCCGGGGGTGCGGTTGTTCGACAGGACCATGACCGGGCGGTCTCCGCCCCTGGCGACCATGAAGTCGGGCTCGGCCCGGTCGTAGACGACGATGACGCGCAGCTCGCCCGGGTACTCCTGGGCCACCACGGACGCGATGGCCGCCCGCAGCTGGTCGGGACGGCGGTGGGTGGGGATGACGACACCGATGGACGGCCAGTACATGGGTTATTGACTCCGGAGGTAGCCGTAGCGGCTGAGCAGGGGCCCGGCCAGGGCCCGGACGATCTGCCGCTGTCGGGGAGGAAGCGAGGTCCGCCAGGCCTCGTCGCGGCGGAGCGGCACCGGGCCCACGGTGAACCGCATCGGGTTCCCGGCGGCGCTGTGACAGGAGGTCAGCCGGGCGGAGTCGGTGGTCAGGAACTCCATCGGCCCAGGGTCCACGCCGACGAACCGGGCGAGCGAGCGGGTCACGGCCACCGGGTCGCGCATGAAGTTCTCGTACCGGACCCGGCGGGTGGGGACGCCGCGCCGCCGGAGTACCGCGAACGCCGCGTTGTGCGCGTTCCACAGCATCGCCGACCTCGTCGGGGTGTACCGGGTCATCGCGTCCCCGTCCGCCTCCGGCCGGGCGACCTCCTTGGTCCACGAGTACGCCACGCCCCGGGCGTCGCGGACCACGTGCAGGACCCGCAGGTCGACCTCGGGGGAGTACCGCAGACAGTAGGCGAGCGCGGCGTGCTTCGAGGAGTCGATGACGACCTCCGCGCCGCTGACCTCGGCCGCGGCCTGGTAGACCCGCCGGTAGTGCCAGGCGTAGTCGGACACGGCGTCCCCGCCGCGCACCGCGAGCCGCGGGATGTACCGGGTCCGCTCGACCGCGTCGCGCAGCTCCAACAGCCGGGGCACGTCGAGCCGGTGCCAGCCGCCGAACGCGCGGTCGCCCACCTCCTGCCAGAACTCGCACCGGGAGAACCGGGTCCCGCACCCGCACCGCTCGTCGTCGCGGACGTCGCGGTCCCACAGGTGCACCACCTCGCCGAGGGCGCAGACGCCCGGCAGTTGGCCGAGTACCCGCTCCAGGAGTGTCGTGCCGCTCCGGCCGAGTGCGCCGATGAAAATTACGCGAACCACTCATACCCTCCTGTACCAGCCCGATCGTTATAACGAGCGAGCATTACGGAGAGAACGGGGCTCAGAGCTTTGGCAGCAAAAGTGACAGTCGGCGACATCGCCTTCGACGCGCTCACGGAGGAGGAGGTGATCGCCCACGTCAGAGCGGCACTCGACCGGGGCGAGGGCGGCCGGATCCTCACCCCCAACGTCGACATCACCCTGCGCGCCGCCGAGGCCCGCGGCTTCCTCGACGACGCCAGCCTTGTCGTCGCCGACGGCATGCCCCTGCTCTGGGCGGCCAGACTCGCCGGCACCCCGCTGCCCGAACGGGTCGCCGGCTCCAGCCTGATCTGGACCCTGTCCCGGGGTGCCGGCCTCGACGGCCGCTCCGCGTTCCTGATCGGCGGCACCCCGGGCACCTCGGCCGGCCCGACCCTGGCGGCCGGCTGCCCGGGGCTGCGGATCGCCGGACACGTCAGCCCGCCGTTCGGCTTCGAACACACCGACTTCTACGCCGAGCTGTGTGCCAGGGTGAGAGAGGCGAAACCCGACATCGTGTACGTCGGCCTCGGCTTCCCCAAACAGGAGCACGTCATCGACCGGCTACGCCCCGAACTGCCCGGAGCCTGGTTCGTCGGCTGCGGCGCCTCCGTGCAGTTCGTGGCCGGCGAACTCCGCCGCGCGCCCCGCTGGATGCAACGCTCCGGTCTGGAATGGACCCACCGGCTGCTGAGCGAGCCGCGGCGGCTCGCCGGCCGGTACCTGATGCATGATCTGCCCTTCGCAATTCGCCTTCTGAGCTCCGCTGTGAGGAACCGTGCCTGAGATGCTGACCTTCGACCGACCCACCGACGCCTGCGCCGCGCTGCAAACGCGGGTGGACGAGCTGCTCGGCGAGCACCTCGGGTCCCGGGCCCTGGAGGCCGGCGCGGGCAAACGCACCCGCCTGTCCCTGCCCCCGGACACCTACGTCGTCGGCGTCGACACCGACCCGGACGCGTTGGCGTGGAACACCCGGCTCGACGAGCGCGTGCTGTGCGACCTGATGGAGTACAACCCACCATTCGGTACGTTCGACCTGATCACCTGCTGGTACGTCCTCGAGCACGTGGACCGGCCGGAGCTGCTGATCGAACGGTTCGCCAACTGGCTGCGCCCCGGCGGCCTCATGGTGTTGGCCGTCCCGCACCTGGGCAGCCCCAAGTCGCTGGTCACCAAGTGGACGCCGCACAGCTTCCACGTGTGGTTCCGCCGCAAGGTGGCCGGCTCCGCGAACGCCGGCAAGCCCGGGTTCGGGCCGTACCCGACGACGCTGCGCCGGGCGATCGCGCCGCGCAATCTCGCGCGCCGGGCGGTCGACCTGGGGCTGACTGTGGCCTTCGAGGGATACTTCGAGGACAGCAAACAGCGGAAGCTTCGCCAGATCCTGCGGTTGAAGGGGGTCGGGTGGCGGGCGGCCCGGGGCCTGACCCGGGTGGCCAGCCTGGGCCAGCTCGACGCGCTGCGCACCGAGTACCTGGTCGTCCTCCAGAAGGAGGGCTGACCCCGGCCGGTGTCGGTGCGGGGCACCGCGTGCCGTCCGGGCCGGCATAGGCTCAGGTGTATGGCGGATCGGATCACGGACATCGTTGCGGCACTACCGGGTGTGACCGGCGACAAGTGGCAGGCTCGCCAGGTGGCGGCCCTGCTCGCCTCCAGCCGGTCCCTGCCGGAGTTGGCTGCCGTCTTCGACCTCGGATCGCCGCTGTCCGGCGTTTCGGAGGAACTCCGAACGTGCCTCGCCCACGAACTGGCGCTGAGAGGCGTTCACGTCGCGGCGACACCGGGCCTCGCGGGCTGGGCGACGTCCGCCCACCACCACCCGCTGGGCTGGCTCCCACTCTCCCTGGTACGGATCGAGAACGAGCCCAACCTGGCGACCTACAGCGCGACGGGACACGGTTGCACGGTGCTGTCCGGGCCGTCGGGGACCACGCCGGTGCCGCAGAACTCCGCGGCCCTGGTCCCCACCCTGACGGAGACCACGACGCCGGCCACGGCGGAGACGATCGCCGCCGCCGTGGACAACTGGGTCAACCAGTCCAACGGCAGCGTGGAAGCAAGGGTCTTCAGCGCCTCCGAACCCCTCGTGACCGACGGTGTCCCGAAGACCCTGACCGCGCTGGACCTCGAGTGCCTGCGCGGCCCCCGTGCCCCGCTGACGGTTTCGCAGTGCCCGCCGGACCAGGCCTGGCGGATACTCTTCGATGCGGCGGCCAACGGTGGAGCGTACAACCTGGGCGAGCACGGAGCCTACGGCCGCCTGGCGGCGTGGCGGTCGCTGGCCGGACTGTCGGGGGCCGTCCCCTCGTCGTCGTTCGCGGAGGTCGAAGCGCGGGTGGCTGCCTGCCAGTGGTACCACTTCGAGGCGAACACGACGTGGTTCCACCATGTGGCCTGGGACATCGGGTTCGCGTGCCTCTCACCCGACGGCCGACGGCTGGCGATCCTGGCGGCTACGGACACCGACTGACCATTGGGGAACGTTGCCGCGACGTCAGGCCACGCCGACGCGGCCGGCGACTCGCGGAGGCCGGGCAGACGGTTGCCCTGGGGGCGCCCGGACCACACCTACATCGCCCAGGACGCCGCCAGCGGCTGGGATTTGTGGCGGGTCAACGAGGACTGAATCCTCTCAACGCCACCGCGAGGACGAGGACGAGGGCGCGGACGACGGCGAGGGTGAGGGCGAGGGCGAGGGCGAGGGCGAGGGCGAGGGCGGGAGTGAGAGCGATGGCGACGGCGACGGTGGGTCCGACGGTTCCGTCCGGGACGTCGGCCGCTGCCGGGACCGGGAGGCCGACGGCGAAGGGGACGGGTGCCGGGGCCGGTGGAAGTGGTCCTGGACGGCCATCGACCTGAACGCCGCGAGCGTCGGCGGGTCGAAGGCGTACTGGTGCGCGCGGTCGTTGCCGTCCGGGTCCGAGTTGAAGTAGCTCACCGCCTTGATTCTGGGCGTGCCCTCGAACAGCCGCGCCGCGTCCAGCATCCATGAGGCGCGTTGCTCGGGGGCGAACTTGCGGGAGACCCCGTACTCGCCGATGATCACTGGCTTCGGGCGGGTGGCCGCCCAGGTCAGGAACGGGGCCGCGACCTCGGACAGCGGCTTGAGGGTCGCCGACGTGTACGCGTCCACGCACGTCCAGTCGACCGACTCGTCGCCCGGGTAGAACGATCCGGCGTCGCCGCGTTGGAAGCCCTCGGCGGTGGGGCACCACACCCAGGACACGTTCGCGGCTCCGGCGGTGGCGAACACCGCGCGGACGTGTCGCCATGCCGCGATGTAGTCCTCGGGGGACCAGATCTGGGCGCGCAGGTTCGGGCGGTCCATCTCCCAGCGGTACCGGAGAAGGATCGGCTTTTTCAGGTTCTTCACCCGCTCGGCCTGGGCGGTGATCTCCGGATCGAGGCGGCCGGACGTCACCATCCGGGTGTCCGCGCCGGCCCAGGAGACCATCAGGGTCGCGCCGGCCTTCACGAACGCCCTGTCGGCCGGGTCGATGAGGTCGTCCGTCCACTTGTGGTAGACGTGCACGATGTCGAGCGGGCGGCCCAGGTCCTTCTCCAGGGCGCTGACGGCCTCCGTGCGGCCCAGATCCGTGTAGTCGACGGGGCGGACCCACGCGCCGACCAGCGCGCCCCGGTCGGGGAGGGTGACCGGGCCGGAGGGCTGCAGAGCCGCCGGCACCAGGTCCGGGGTTCCGGGCTCGTCCGGGGGTGCTGCCGTGCAGCCGGCCAACAGGAGCACGGTGGCGAGGAGCAGGCGGCGCATCGGTCACACCTTCCGGCGCAGGGAGCGGATGAGGCCACGGAGCCGCGCGACGGAGCCGGTCGGCAGGGCCAGGGGGCGGCGCAGGCGCCAGCAGCCGAGGCCGTAGAGGGTGCCGCCGGCGCCGAGGGCCACGGCGAGACCGGGCAGGCCCCTGCCGAACAGAGCGACCGATCCGACGGGTACCGCCCCGAAGCACGTCGACGTCAGCAGCCCCGCCCACAGCGTGCCCCGCCCGAACGGGTGCAGGCCGAGTCCCCAGCCCAGCTGCGCGAGCGGCACCAGGTTGTTGGTCAGCACGGCCGCCGCGAGCCCGCAGGCCGCGCCGAGCGCCCCGAACCGGGGGATCAGCACGAGGTCCACGCCGATGTTGACGCCGAGGGCCGCCAGGACGTTGAGGAGGTTCCAGCTGGTCCGGCCGGCCATCGCGAGCACGGAGTCGACCATGCCGCAGCCGGAGCCGACCATCATGGCCCCGGCGAGGATGACGACGACCCCACCGGCCGCCCGGTACTGCGGCCCGAACAGGTGCAGGTACAACGGGGCGAACACGGCCGCCAGCAGGTAGACCGGCCAGGACAGCAGGATCACCCAGCCGGTGGCCGACTGGTAGAGGGCGCGGGCGGCCGGCCGGTCCCCGGCCGCGAGAAGTTCCGCGAGTTGGGGCTGCACGCTGTAGGCGAGGGCCTGGTTGGCGAGCTGGCCGACGATGACGAACCGGCCGGCGACGGCGTAGTAGGCGGCCTGGGTGAAGCTGACCAGGGCGGCGAGCAGTATGACGTCGACGCGTTGCAGGGCCTGCTGGGCGACGCTGGCCAGGGCGCGGGGCGCGGTGAACCGCCAGAACGGCCCGGCGATCGGGTCACTCGGCCCGGTCGGGGGCAGTGTCGGCAGCGCCCGCCAGGCCAGGAAGAACACCGGCAGATACGCCCACGCCCACGCCACCGTGAACACCCCCGGCGACCCGCCCGCCAGCCACACCGCGAGCCCTAACGCGCCGAGCTGCAACGTCGGCCGCAGCAGCTTGTCGTAGAGCACCGTTGGGCGGGGTTTGCGGAAGCCACGGGTCGCGGCGAGCAGCGCGTCGGTGAGCGCGGCCAGGGGAAGGAAGACGACGAGGGGGCCGAGTCTGCCGGTGGCCCACAGCCCCGCCGCGATGAGCACAGCGGCGACGGCGACGGGGCTCAGCGCCGCGCGCAACATGGGGCGGAGCAGGTGCGGGCGGTCGCGGAGCCGGGCCGGCCAGTAGACGAGGCCGGTGGGGGTGCCGAGCTTCGCGACGGTGACGGCGACCGTGAACGCCGCAGTGGACGCGAAGAACCGTCCGGCGTCGGCGGGGGCCAGGCCGCGCGCGACGAGCCAGGTGACGCCGAAGCCGGCGAGGCCCGCGTAGCCGGCGCCGGCCAGGTTGAGGACGCCGCCCCGGGCCACCCGACCGAGGTCGGCGCGGTCTGAGGCGGTGCGCTGTTGGAGAACCGTCATCGTCGCCAGGAGGGCGTCCAGCCGAGCCACCGGGCGAGGCGTTCGTCGTGGGGCGCGAAGTACGCGTCGAGCGCCTCGCGCACCGACTCCGGCATCGTGGACCTGGGCCGCGCGTTGTGCTGCTCGAACGGCGGGTCGCCGAGCCACGGCAGGCCGAGGAAGCCCAGCAGGTCGGCGAACACCGGCTGCGGGGTGGTGAAGAAGTCGTGGCTGTCGACGACGTGGATGCGGTCCCGGCCGAAGATGTCGGCGAGCCGTTCGAGGTATTCGACGTACCGGCCGCGGGCCAGGTAGCCGTGGTGCTGGTGGGAGAAGGAGTAGTACGTCGGGTCGGTGCGCAGCCGCTCCGCCTCGCCGGACAGCCGGGACGGCTCGAGGTCCACGGCCTCGGTGAACTCCTCGATGTGTTCGAAGCCGCGGGCCAGCTCGTGCGCGTGCTGGGAGTAGGCGCGCTCGACCGGGTCGCGGACCAGGACGACGAGCTTCACGTCGGGCAGGTCGCGGGCGATCCGTTCGGCGGCGTGCGGGTGGTACATGTAGTACGGGCTGGACTCGAACGTCTGGACCGGCACCTGGACCCGGGACTCGACGCGTCGGGCGCTGACCCGGAGCGGGAAGTGGCCCCGGTACCAGGAGAATCCCTGGTGGTAGGACGTGTCGAAGTAGTGCACGCCCTTGTGCAGCACCGCCTTGAGGATGGCCGGGTGCCCGGCGAGCGCCCGGTACAGCGACGTCGTGCCGCACCGCTGCCCCCCGCACAGCAGGAACGACGGCAGCAGTCGGGCGTTCGCGGTGGCCCGGCCGAGTGACCGGGAGCCGAAGTGCACCAACTGTTTGACTTTCTCTGGGACCTTGTGTGAGTCCACGACCCTCTCCTATAGGTGAGAAACCCGGCGGACCAACGCCGGCAGTAGCCAGGTGCCCAGCACCCCGAGTCGGGCACCGGCCTCCGCCTGGCGATCGGTCAGGTACCGGGTGGCGAGGTCCACGAGGTAGAGCAGCACGGTGATCCGGGCGGCGGCGGCCCCGACCCCGAACGGGGCGAGCAGCGCCGGCGCGTTGTCGATCACCTGGTCGACGGCCGTGGCGGGTTCCCGGCCGGCGGTGACGATGGCGGCCTGCAGGGCGTAGTGCGCGCCGTCGAAGCCGACGGGCACCCCGGTGCAGAACCGTTCCCAGTCCCAGACCAGCAGCGTGTCGTGCACGGCGGCCATGTTCCACGGGGTCCAGTCGCCGTGCCACGCGCCGAAGGACAGCTGGGCGCTGCCGGCGCGTTTGAGGAGTTCGGCGGCGGCGCGTTCGAGGACCCGGCCGTCGTCGGAGACCTTGACCGTGGCGAGCCGGGTGGTGAGCCGGCCCCGGTACTCGCTCTGCGACAGCCGGCACCGGGTCACCCCGAACGCCTCGGCCAGCTCCCGCATCGCGGGGTTCAGCCGGGCGCGGACCGCGGCCCGGGGCCGCCAGATCGGCAGGGCGGACTGGACGAGCACCTCGTGGCCGCGCCAGCCGCCGGCGTGCAGCACGGACGGCGTGGTGATCAGTTGCAGCCCGGCGCAGGACAGGGACTCCAGCGCGTTGGTTTCGGCGCGGACCAGCCGGCGGGTCAGCTCGTTGACGCCGAGCTTGACGAATCCGACCGTGGTGCCGCCGGGGGCGAGCAGTTGCAGGACCGGCTTGCGGTTGGCCCTGGCCGGTCCGATGTGCACGCTGATCCGGACCTGCTGGCCGAGCGCCTCGCACAGGTGCGCGTCGATGCCGCCGGACTCGCGCACCGTGACCCGGTCGCGGAGCAGCAGTCCGGAGGCCCCGGTGCGCAGCGCGGCGACGACGGCGTCCCGCTTGAACCGGGCGAGCCGGGAGGTGGGTTCGGCGTACCTGCGCACGGCGGCCGCGGCGAGCCTGCGGTCGTTGGCGGGTACCAGGAGCCGTGGCCGGCGCGCGTCGGGCACCACGAGGTACTCGATCCCGGCCCCCTCACCCGTCGGGTACAGCAGCCCGAGCACCTCGGTGAGGTACGCGGCCCGCAGCGAGGAGTCCGAGGCGGTCAGTGCCGCCGGCGCGTTATTCGTGGGCATGGGTGTTCCTCCACAGCAGCGCGTAGGCCAGCAGCTGGAACGCCAGTGGTGTGACCAGCGCGTTGTACCAGAACATCGCCGAGAAGCTGACGACGTGACAGGCCGAGCAGACGAGCCCGATCGCGGTACGGTCCCGGCGGAACCGCCAGATGCCGTAGCCGAAGAAGCCGAAGTAGGCGAGGGTGCCGATGATCCCGTGCGCGTACAGGGTCTGCCAGAGCTGACCGTTGCCGCCCAGGGTGAAGTTGCCGCACCGCTCGCAGTCCGAGGTGCTGCCGACCGCGATCGAGTTGCGCCCGCCCGAGGTGTTGCGGGTCGAGCCGAAGCCGATCAGCGGGGACTCGGGCAGTCCTCGGAGCGCTTCGACGGTGACGTACATCCGGACGTCGTTGGACTTGCCGTGCTCGACCCGGGCGTTGACCAGGGTGCCGAGCGGGCTGGCGGCGAGCAGCACCGCGACGACGGCCGTGGTGGCGGCGAGCCCGAACAGCGGCCACATCCGGCCCTGGGCGGCGAGCCGGGCGGCCAGGTAGAGGGCCAGCATGCCGAGGCCGATCCACAGGCCCCGGTTGAGCGAGTAGACGACCGGCAGCACCGACACGACCAGCAGCACGGCGGCCAGCCAGCGGCGTCTCGTGGCGAAGGCCCAGATCACGAAGAAGCCGACCAGCAGGCAGTAGTTGTTGCCCCAGGTGTTCGTGTAGCCCCACGGGGCGGCCGGCCGGGGGATGTCCATCCCGCCGAACACGTCCATCACCTGCGCGGCCGCCGGGTGCACCAGGGACTTGATGAAGCCCATGCTGCGCAGCTTGTGCGGGAGCAGCATCTCCACCGGGGAGTTGAACTCCCAGTGCCCGGCGAACACGCCGAGCAGTCCGCCGCCGACGGTGACGACGAACAGCCAGCCGAGCAGCGCCACGATCCGCCGCTGCGGCAGCACGGCCCGGGGCAGGTTGCCGACGTAGAGCATCAGCACGGTCAGCGACGCGTACTCGATCACCCGGAAGCCCACCCCGGGCAGCCGGCCGACGAAGCCGCCCGGCAGGGTGCCGGCCGGCTGGTAGCCGAGCGCGATGACGCTGCCCAGGACCGCGAGCAGGAAGAGCAACCACAGACCGAATCCGGGGGGTACCTGGATGGGCCGGTTCCGCAGCAGCCACCAGCCCATCGGCAGCGCCATCATCGGGAAGATCAGGACGCCGAGGCCGAGCGCCCACCACAGCGGGTAGAGGGCGAGGATCCCGACCAGGGGCCAGGCCGGGGGCAGGGGGAGCCAGCGGGGCGCCCTGGGGCGCACCAGCGGCGGGGAGGGTGGGGCGGTCGTGAGCGTCATGTCAACTGCGGCTGCGGCTCGACCGGTTCCGGCTGCGCTGGCCGGGTGGCCTGGGCCCGCAGGCGCGGGGTCAGCACCCCGCCGAGCAGGGCGGTGTCCACCCGGCGCAGCTGGTCGGCGGCGTCGAGGACCTGGGCGTGGGTACATCGGCGGGCCTCGACGGCCATGATCGCCGCGTCGCACAGGCTGGCGAGGCTCTGGGCGTCGGCGCTGGCGGCCGTGGACGGGGCCTCGATGATGACGTAGTCGGCCCGGGCGCGCAGCTTGTCCAGGGTCCGGCGGACGGACTCGACCTGCAGCTGCCCGGTCGCGTCCTGCGCGTGCTGGGTGAGCAGGGAGACGTTGTTGCCGGCGTGCGCGAACGCCCCGGCCAGGTTGGCCGCGACCAGGGTGGCCGCCGAACCCGGGGCGGCCCCGGTCACCACGATCAGCCGGTGCTCCCCGCACGCGATCTCGTTGCGCAGCCGGGCGAAGGCGCGCCCGCTCTCCGTGCCCGGGTCGTACCGGTCGTCGATCTCGGCGAGTTCGGCGAGCAGCGGCACGCCGGCCCGCCGGGGCAGGTCGATCCCGCGCCGGACCCGGCGGTCGAAGCGTTCCCGGCCGAGGGCGATGCCGATCCCGATCACGAGTCCGGCGAGCGCTCCGCTGCCGAGGTTGAGCGGCACGCTGGGCTTGATGGCCTGGTGTGGCAGGTCGGCGTCGCTGATGATCTTGCCGCCGTTGACCGTGGTCGTGGCGAGCTGGTTCAACCGGGAGGTCAGCGTGTTGAGCTGGTTGGACAGGTTGGACCGCCGGCTCTCGACCTCCGGCTGGGCCCGGTCCAGGGTGGTCGGCAGGCTCGCCAGGTCGGCGTTCACCTGCTTGATCTTGCGGTCCAGCGTGCCGGCCTGCCCGGTCAGGTCGGCCTTCGCGCTCTCGTTGCGGTTGGCGAGGTAGGCCTCGGCGAACGCGTGCGCGCCGGCCTGCGCGGCGCGCGGCGAATGCTCGGAGTACGTGATGACCAGCACCGACGTGTTCGGCGGCACGGCGACCGACACCCGGTGGGCGAGCTGCGGCGCGGTCTTCGCGCTGCGCATCAGCTTCCCGGCGTCGGTGGCCACGGCCGTGGACTTCACGAGTTGGGCCTCGGTGTCCAGGTTGATGTCGCCCTTGGTCCGGCCGCCGGTCACGTTCGTGTCGGTGACGCCGGTGGGCTGGACGAGAACGGAGGCCGAGGACTCGTACAGCTTGTGCTGGGTCATGGTGAACGCCGTGGCCCCGGCGAACCCGAGAGCCGCGGCCAGCACGGCCACCCACCAGCTCCTGCGGAGGGCGCTGAGGTAGTCGGAGAGGTCGTACGTGGCCGGCCGAGACACGTCCATGGGGATGCGGGGACCTTTCGCATCGTTACAATCGAGGACAAATTATGAAAAAAGTACTATAGAACAAATCCGGCCTCCCTCCGATGTGCGGCAATGCGCACAGGCCGACTAAACGGCCAACGACCGGCGGGGGGTCGAGGGTGCGCGGCGAGTTGCGGTTTTTCACCCCCTCGTGTCGCGAAAAACTGTAAATATGCACGTATGAGATGCGTGGACCGTCGAGTCGCCCTCGTCACCACCGTGCTCTGCCTGGGCGGTGGACTGGCCGCCTGCACGAGTTCGCCCGTGACGCCCGACGTTCTGGTCCGGGTGGCCGCCGACGCGTACCTGCGCAACGGCCGCACCCCGGCCGTCGCCCGTGACCCCGAGCTGGCCGCCGGCCGGTCCGGCGCCGAGGCGATGGTGTCCTACCTGCGCTTCCAGGTCAGCGAGGTGCCCCGCGGCACCGGCCGGCTGCGCAGCACGCTGACCCTGACCCCGCTGCCCGGGGCGAAGCCGGGCCTGGTCGAGCTGGTCTCGGTGCCGGACACCGGCTGGAGCGAGCGCACCCTGGCCAGCCGGGCGCCGCAGGTCGGCCGGGTGCTCGGCACCAGCACGGTCACCGCGTCGGCCACCACCCTGACCTTCGACGTGAGCCGGGTGGTGCAGTCCACCGGCAAGTACGCCTTCGCCCTGACCAGCCCCGATCGGTTGCAGCGGTTCCGCAGCTCGGAGGCGCCCTCCGGCGCGCCGACCCTGCGGCTGACCCGGGAGGACCCGCGCACCGGCCGGTGGCAGGATCCGGCGTCGCCGGCGCCCGCCGAGGACCCGGGCACCACGCCGCCGCCCCCTGGGAGCCCCTCGCCGAGCGTCGAACCCAGCCCCGATCCGGGCTCCGCCTCCGACCCGGTGCCGCCGCCGCTGCCCCCGGCCGATCCGGTGCCCGTGCCGTCCGATCCCGTGCCGACCCCGCCGTCCGGCGGGGAACCCAGCCCGGTCCCGCCGCAGCCGAGCCCGCCGGCCCCCCAGCCGGTGCCGTCGACGCCCGGCCAGCAGCTCCCGTCCCCGACGCCGCCGGCGCCCACCGCCGTCCCGCCGGACCCGACGGTGCCCAGCCCGACCGTGCCCAGCCCGGCGGTGCCGAGCCCGCCCGCCGTCAGCCCGATCCCGACCGCCGTGCCCTCCGAGGACCCGGAGGAGCCGCCGGCCGCGCCCTGCGTCGTCGGCCCGAAGCTCGTCCCCACCTGCGGCATCCTCACCGGCGTCGCCCCGGCCGCACACACCAGCCAGCCCCGGGACCAGGCGCTCCGCGAGTTCGAGGCGACCGCAGGCCGGGGGCAGCAGATCTTCCACCACTACCACCGGGGCGAGGAGCTGTTCCCGACCCCGTGGGAGGTGGCGCTGGCCCGCGAACCCGGCCACGAGCGGCTGCTGTTCCTGAACTGGAAGCCCCTGATGCGCTGGGACCGGGTCGCCGCCGGGGACTACGACCGGGTGATCGACCGGCTCGCCGCGCACATCACGTCCACCTACACCGACCCGTTCTACCTGACCGTGCACCACGAGCCGGAGAACGACGTGATCGCCGGCGCGGGCTCGGGCATGACGGCCCGGGACTACGCCGCGATGTACCGGCACGTCGTGGAGCGGTTGCGTGCCAAGGGAGTGACGAACGCGGTCACGGTGATGTGCTACATGTCCTACGTGCCGTGGAATGTCCAGCCGTGGTTCGGTGAGCTCTACCCGGGCGACGACGTGGTCGACTGGGTCAGCTGGGACGTGTACGCCTACAGCGACGGCGGCTTCGGCTACGGCGACTTCGTGGAGATGGTCAACCGCACCTCGGTCGGCAAGGCCTGGCCGGGCATCTACTCGTGGGCGGCGCGGACCTTCCCGGACAAGCCGCTGATGGTCGCCGAGTGGGGCGTGTGGCAGTCGGGCGGGAACCCGGGCCACAAGCCGTGGTTCTTCGCGACCACCGCCGACCAGATGGCGCTGTTCCCCCGGGTCAAGGCCCTGGTGTACTTCGACTCGCCGAACGCCGAGGGCCGCGACTCACGGATCGACGCGACCCCGCAGGCGGCGGCGGCGTTCCGGGACCTGATGAGCAACCGGATGTTCGACGTCCGACTGAGGTAGCCGCCCGGTGGGGCCGGTAACCGGCTCGTAAGGTGCGGATCGGCCCGGAGCGGGCAGGCTGAGGGGCATGCGGAAGAAACTTGTCCTCGTCGGCCTCGCGCTCGCGGTGGCCGTCGCCTTCGGACTGTTCTGGTTCCAGCCGTGGAAGCTGGTCGTCGACCGGACGGTGCACGAGACCCTGCCGGCGGCGGCGCCCACGATCGCCGACACCGTCGTGCGCCACGGGAGCTTCGTCAGCCACGAGCACGCGACGGCCGGATCCGCCGAACTGGTCCGGCTCGCCGACGGCCGGCACGTGCTCGCCCTGCGTGACCTGGACACGAGCAACGGCCCCGACCTGCGGGTCTGGATCACCGACCAGGCGGCGACGGTGACGGACCTCGATGCCTCGCGCCATGTCGAGCTGGGCCGACTCAAGGGCAACAAGGGCAGTCAGGTGTACGACATCCCGCCCGGCACCGACCTGGATCTCTACAAGAGTGTGACGATCTGGTGTAAAAGGTTCAGTGCCTCGTTCGGGGCCGCCGATCTGACGTAACAGTGACAGCCCTGGGTGGCGGCTCGACCTCTTCTTGACAGGCTGGGAGACTGTCAGGGCCGCAGGCCCCATGTGGCCCGCAGGGGCGACGGGCCAAGGGAGGGGGCTGTCATGAACGGCTGGGTTCTGCCAGACGAAGTACTACGGGGCGCACCGACGTACACGCCCCGACCACGGGAACTCGCCGATCTGGAACTACTGCTCAGCGGGGCGTACGCCCCGCTGACGGGCTTTCTGAGCCGGGCCGACCTGGTGGCGGTGACCCGGCGTGGACGCCTCGCCGACGGCACCCCCTGGTCGGCGCCGGTCACCCTGGAGGTGCCGGTCGAGCTCACGGGGAAGCTCGACCTGACCAACCCGATGCGTCGGGTCCTGGTCCTCACCGACACCGAGGCCGCGCCGGCCGCCGCCCTGGACGTCACGGAGACCTGGGAGGCCAGGGCCGGCTCGGTGTACATCTCCGGGCAGCTCCGCCGGCTCGGCGAGGGTCCGCGCGGCGCGTTCAAGAAGCTCCGGATGGGCCCGGCGGAGGTCCGCGACGTGCTGCCGTCGGGGCGGGTGCTCGGGGTGATCGCCGACCGGCCGCTGCACCGGCCGCAGCTGGCCCAGCTCGCGCACGCCGCCCGTACGATCGCCGGCCACGTGCTGATCATCGTCCCGGTCGGCGGCCCCGGTCCGGACGGCCTGCCGCCCGAGGCGCTGGTCCGGTCCGTCCTCGCCGCCCGCGACCGGCTGCCGGCGGCCACCATCGTCGCCGTGCCGCTGAGCCGGACCGGGGACGACGTGCGTGACGCCCTGCTGCACAGCCGGGTCGCCGCGGCCTACGGGGTGACGCACCTGCTGTCGGGTGCGGCCACCATCACGGCCGGCGGGCTGCGCGTGGTGCTGCCCCGTGAGCTGGCCTACGACGCCAGGGACGGCCAGTGGCGCTCCCGGGACGACGTGCCCCCGCACACCCGCCGGCTCGCGCTCACCAACCGGGAGATCGCCGACCTGCAGGACCGGGGCGTGACCCTGCCCGAGTGGCACACCCCGCCGGCAGTGGCCCGCGAGCTGCGCCGGTCCCGGCCGCCGCGCCGGGAGCGGGGCCTGGTCGTGCTGTTCACGGGGCTGTCCGGGGCCGGCAAGTCCACGATCGCCCGGGGCGTGCACGAGGCGCTGTTGGAGGGCGGGGACCGCAACGCGAGCCTGCTCGACGGCGACGTCGTCCGCCGGCTGCTGTCGTCCGGGCTGGGCTTCTCCCGGGCCGACCGGGATCTGAACATCACCCGGATCGGGTTCGTGGCCGCCGAGGTCGCCCGGCACGGCGGGCTGGCGCTGTGCTGCCCGATCGCGCCGTACGCGCACGGGCGGTCCGAGGCCCGCAAGCTCGCGCACGAGGCCGGGGCCGGCTTCATCCTGGTGCACATCGCCACCCCGTTGGAGGTGTGCGAACACCGCGACCGCAAGGGGCTGTACGCGAAGGCCCGCGCGGGCGAGATCACCAACATGACGGGCGTGCACGACCCGTACGAGATCCCCACGGACGCGGAGTTGACGCTGGACACCGCCGGCACGGTGGACGAGGCGGTGGCGACGGTCCTGGAGTATCTGACGGCCGAGGGCTGGCTGGAGCCCACGCATCGCTGACCGACGACGGCGACGCCGCACCTCCCCTCGGAGGTGCGGCGTCGTTCGTCAGCCGTGCCGGGTCGACGGCGGGTAGCTGAGGAGCAGGTAGGTCTGCCGGTAGCCGGTCGTGCTGGAGTAGTAGGCCCCGACCGCGTCGACGACCAGGTCGGTCCGGCCGGCCAGGTTGTACACGTTGAACATCAGGTCGCCGCCATAGCCGATCTTGAAGCCGACGCCGGTGACCACGGCGTTGGCCACGACCTGCCCGGCGGTCGGGTTGAGGTTGCTGACCCCCGGCCGGTCCACCTCGGGATACGTCGACGGCCACACGGTCAGGAACGTGTTCGAGGTGGGCGCCACGGCCGTGACGTTGAGCCCCACCGCGACCGCGCCCGGGAACACGGCCCCGTCGGCGGCGACCGGGACCGAGGAGTCCGGGCCGATCGAACCGTGCAGGCCTGGTCCGGTGTAGTCCGGCCGGGTGTCGGTGATCCGGGTCGGCCTGACCGGCTGGAAGCGCAGTCCGCTCGTCACGCCGTTGTCGACGTAGAACCCGACCACGTCGACCACGAGGTGGGTGTCCGTCGTCGTGTGCACGCCGATCGACGGCAGGCCGGTCCCGACGCCGCAGTCGGTGCAGTTCGCGGTGGGCACGATCGCCATGTTCGGCACGTTCCGGCCGGCCGTGTAGTTGAGCGTCGAGGCGTTCGGGCGCGGGCCCTGCCCGTCCCAGGTGGTCAGGAAGCCCGACCCGCGCGGGTCGACCGCGGTGACGTTGACCGCCAGGGCCCGGATGTGCGGGTTGACGTTCGCCCCGAAGTCGACCGGCACCTTGGCGTAGTGGCCGGCCGGCAGCGGGTCGCCCCAGGCGCTGCGGGTGTCCAGCAGCCGCTGCGGCACGATCGGCTCGTACTGGGCGCCGACGGCCGGGCCACCGTCCGGCCCCGCGTAGCCCTTCGCGTAGTAGCCGACCACGTCGACGACCACGTGGGTGGATCCGGCGTGGCTGTACAGGTCGACCTGGCCGTTGGCGCCCACGCCGACCGTGACGGAGTTCGCCCCGGTCCAGCCGGGCACGTGGTTCAGCGACGACGCCACGGGACGCGGCAGGCCGGAGGGGTACACCGTGATGAACCCCGCGGCGGTCGGCTCGGTGACGGTCACGTTGAGCACCACGGCCGACACCCCGGCGGCCGGCACGCCGCCCCGGCCGTTGACCTGCAGATGGACGGTCTCGCCGCCGCCGACCGTCCGCCTGGGCGCGCCGTTGCCCTCCCGGGTGTCGAGGATCCGGTTGGGCGTCAGCGGGTAGTAGCTGCCCCGGGCGCCGATGTCCGCGCCCAGCCGCACCTCGTAGCGCGGGGTCAGGCTGTCGTTCGGAATGAACAGCGTCCGATCCTGGTACGGAGCCTCGAGACCGTGTGCCGTCACCTGGATCGTGCAGGCGCCCCCGACCGGGAGCGTGGTCCCCGAGCAGGTGTCGGCCGTGATGGTGAACCACCCCGGGGCCACGCCGTCGATCGACGCCTTGCCCATCCGGGTCGGCTGGATGCCGTAGGACTGCACCGTCACGGTCTGCACGACGTCGGCATGCCCCGCCTCGACCGGCCCGAACGACCCCAGGTACGTCGGCGCGACCTCGCGCGGGTCCAGGCCGACCAGGCTCACCTGGACGACCTTGCGGCCACCGGCCGTGTTGTCGGCGACGAACAGTTGGGTGTACTGGTACCCCCGCTGGGTCGGGTGCGGCGTCAGGGTCACGGCGCACGTCTCCCCGTACGCCAACGTCGCACCGGAGCAGGTGTTGCCGGTGACGGTGAACAGCGTTGGGTCCCCGAACGTCACCGCGCCGAACGTGGTCGGCTCGGTGCCCTTCGCCGTGAGGGTGATCGCCTGCGGCGGCCCGTCCATCCCGGCGTACATCTTACCGAAGTACTTGGCCCACTTCTCGGTCGTCGCGGCGGTGTAGCCGACGCTGGAGTTCCACCGCAGCTCACCGGTCACGCGCTGCTGGGGTTGCTCCGCAAAGCAGTCGACGGCGTAGGTGGCGGCGAACGCGGTGATCTTCTGCGCGCCGTCGCGGACCACCTCCCGGATCAGGACGGACCCAGGGCCGGAGCAGACGGCGGAGCCCGGCTGGACGTGCAGGCTGGCGTGCGTCGCGTCCGGGTCGTTCTGGGTCGGATACCGGGTACCGGCCACCCACGTCGAGCCGGTCGGCGGCATCAGGGCCGCCCGCCACGTGTAGCCCACGGTGGCGGCGTTGTCGCGCGCGCGCAGTTCCACGACATCATTCGCGCTGGTGTAACTGCCGGTGAAGGTGCCGTTGTTGCTGTCGTACAGCTGCGATCCGCCGAGGTCGTGGACGTTGTTGCTGTCGCCGGCGTCGATGGAGAACGCGGTGTAGGGAGCGGTCGGCACCGGGGCCGCGCTGGCCGTTCCGGGCGGAATGACCGCTGTGACAAGGAATGCGACGGCGCCGATCAAGACGCCACGACGAACGCGCAACGAAACCCCCGAATGTTGCTGACTACCGAAACGAGCACAGGAATCTAACATCGTCGACGGTTGTCGCGCTTCCCGCGAACAGGCCGGACCGGCCCCGGCCGTCCGTGGCACCCTGAACGGATGTGGGACCAGAACGCCGACGAGGAGCCACCCCGGAGTCCGAGGTGGCTCGCCCTCGTCTGGGTGCTCGTCGCGGTCGGCCTGGCCGGGGCCTGCTGCTACGGGGTCCGGGTGATCGCCGAGCTGGCCCTGCTGCCCACGCCGCAGTAGCGGTTCACCCGGTGTTGCGCAGCCCCGCCGCGATGCCGTTGATCGTGGTCAGCAGGGCCCGTTCCAGCAGCGGGTCGGGCTTCTGCCGGTGCCGCTTGAGCAGCGCGACCTGCAGGTGGTGCAACGGCTCCAGGTAGGTGTCGCGGACCACCAGGGTGCGGCGCAACGTCGGCTGGTTCTCCAGCAGCTCCGACTCGCCGGTGATCGCGAGCACCTCGCGGACCGTGGAGGCGTGCTCGGCCACGATCTGGTCGTAGAACCGGTGCAGGTGCGCCGGGACCAGCTCTGTCACGTAGCGCCTGGTGATCGCCAGGTCCGTCTTCGCCAGGGTCATCTCCACATTGGAGAGGTAGGTCCGGAAGAAGTCCCACCGCTCGTACATCTCGGCGAGGGAGTCGCCCAGCCCCGCCTCGCGCGCGGCAGCCAGCCCGGAGCCCACGCCGTACCAGCCGGGGACGATCTGGCGGGACTGGGTCCAGCCGAACACCCACGGGATGGCCCGCAGCCCGCCGAGCCCGGCGCCGGCGTCGGGCCGCTTGGCCGGCCGGGAGCCGATGTTCAGCGCGCCGAGCAGTTCGGTGGGGCTGGCCGCCCAGTAGTACGCGGGCAGCTCCGGGTCGTTGACCAAGCCCTGATAGGTGGTGAACGCGCGACCGGAGACCACGTCCATCGCCGAGTTCCACGACTCCAGCGACGCCGACGGCTGCCGGGGGGAGGTGTGAAGCACCGAGGCCTCCAGGACGGCGGCCAGCGACAGCTCCAGGTTCTCCCTGGCCAGGGCCGGCAGGGTGTACTTGTCCGAGATCACCTCGCCCTGCTCGGTCACCTTGATCGCCCCGTCGAGCGTGCCGTACGGCTGGGCCAGGATCGCCTCCCGCGTCGGCCCGCCGCCCCGCCCGACCGTGCCGCCCCGGCCGTGGAACAGCCGCAGCCGCACCCCGTGCTTGGCCGCGACGTCGCGCAGCGAGCGCTGGGCCTGGTGGATGGCCCACTGCGACGTCGTGATGCCGGCCTCCTTGTTCGAGTCGGAGTAGCCCAGCATCACCTCCTGCACGTCGCCGACCAGGTTCCGGTACGGCGCGACGCTGAGCAGCGCGTCCAGGATCTCCCCGCCCGCCGACAGCTCGGCCGGCGTCTCCAGCAGCGGCACGAACCCGATGCCGGTCAGCCCCGCCTCGCGGGCCAGCACGACGGCGGCGAGCACGTCGTCGATGCCCTGGGTCATGGACACGATGTAGGACTCGATGATGTCCGGGCCGAACAGGTCCCTGGCCGCGCGGATCGCCCGGAACACGCCGAGGGTCTTCGTGCCGGCCGCGTTGAGCGGGGTGTCCGGGGTGGACAGCGGGCGGCGGGAGGACAGCTCGCCGATCAGCAGCTCCGTGCGCTGCTCGCGGCTGAGGGTCTTGTAGTCCACCTCGCCGACGTGCGCGTAGAGCTGCGCCAGCACGCCGTGGTGGGCGTCGGCGTGCTCCCGCACGTCGAGGGTCGCCAGCCGCAGCCCGAACGCCGCGACGACCCGGATCAGGGAACTGAGCCGGCCGGTGGCCGCGAGGTGCCCGCCGTTGCGGTCCAGCGAGTCGCGGATCAGCTCCAGGTCCGTGATCAGCTGGTCGGCGCCCAGGTAGTCGTGGCCCGGCCGGTGCGCAGCCCCGGCGGCGAGCCGTTCGCGGGTGTTGGCCAGCTTGAGCTTGATGCACCGGATCTTCAGCCGGTACGGCTCCTCGGCGTTCACCCGGCGGACCCGCTCCGGCAGCTCGGGCAGCCGGTCGAGGTCGGTGGCGACGCTGGCGGCCAGGTCGAGGCTGACCGGGCGGAGCCGTCGCGACACGCTCAACTCGTTGAGCAGCGCGTCCATCGCCTTCTCCGCCGCCCGGATGCCGTACTCGTGCTGCAACAACAGGACGTCCCGCGTCACCTGCGGGGTCACGTACGGATTGCCGTCGCGGTCCCCGCCGATCCACGAGCCGAACGTCAGCGGGCGCGCGGTCGGGGCCAGCTCGACGCCCAGCCCCGACAGGGTGCCGGCCAGGTCGGTGAGCACCTGGGGGGCGGCCTCCGCGTACAGGTCGGCCAGGTAGTACACGGCGTTGCGGGCCTCGTCGGTCGGGTCAGGGCGGGACAGCCGCAGCTCGTCGGTCTGCCAGAGCAGGTCGATCTGCTCGGCGAGCCGCTCGTCGGCGTCGGAGGCGAAGCCCTGCGCGAGCTGCGCGGCCTCGGCGTCGAGGATGTCGGCCACGGCGCGCAGCTTGGTCAGGATCGACCGGCGGGCCGCCTCGGTCGGGTGCGCGGTGAACACCGGCCGCACGGCGAGCCGCTCGGAGGCCCGGGCGATCTCGGACCGGGGCACGTTCTTCGCCGTGATCGCGCGGGCGACCTGCTCCAGCCAGCCGCCCTCCGCGGCCCGGCGACGGCGCAGCTCGCGGCCCCGGTGGGTTTGCTCGGCGATGTTGGCCAGGTGGAAGTACGTCGCGAACGCCCGGCTCAGCTGGATGCCGGTCGCCACGTCGAGCGCCTCGAGCCGGGCGGCTGCCGCGTCGGCGTCGGAGCGGACCAGGGCCCGGACGTCCTCGACCAGATCCAGCAGCGCCGGCCCCTCCTGCCGGACCAGGGCCTGGCCGAGCAGAGTGCCCAGCCGGCGGACGTCGGCGCGGAGTTCGGCGTCTTCTTCGAGCACGGACGGCTCCTTCCCTCGGGCGCGCTGGCGCGGCGAGGTTCCGGTGGGTGGGGCCCCTGACCGCACTGTCCGGGAATGCCCTCACCCTATCGGGAGGTGCGGGCCCCGATCTCCGTGTCGTGCGTCTCTTACTTACCGGTCACCTTTCTTGCCGAGCACCGCCGTGGCGGCGAGCAGGCCGAGGACGCCGACCCCCGCGTAGGCCACCAGGCCGGTGACGGCCCGGCCGGGGCCCTTGGCGGCGAAGTAGACGACGGAGCGGGCCAGGTCGGTGCCGAGGCCGGGGAGTACCCAGTTGTGCAGGCTCCGGAAGAACGACGGCAGCAGCTCCGGGGCGTAGATGCCGCCGGAGCCCGGGTTGCCGAGGATCACGAACAGCAGGATCGCGACCCCGGTGCCGGCCATCCCCAGCCACCCCGACAGCGCCGACGCGGCCGCCGCCGCCGCGAACACGACCAGCGCCCCCACGACGCTCAGCCCGAGCAGATGGTCCGGCCAGATGTCCAGGATGTGCGTGGTGATCAGGGCCCCGATGAAGCCGGCCAGCGCAGCGAAGCCGGCCAGCGCCGCCAGCCTCAGGGTCGCCCGTTCGAAGTTGCGCGGCACGGTGCCCGTCGACAGGGCCAGCACGGTCGCGGCCAGGTAGCCGCCGACGATCCAACCCACCACCAGGTAGAACGGGGCCAGGCCGTGCGGGTCCTCGGCGTCGAGCGGGGCGATGTCGGTGACCGTGACGGGTACGCTCGCCGCGTCCAGCGCCGTCGTCAGTACCCCCGTGATCACCTGGACCGCCGACGCGCTCGCCGCGGTGGCCACGGTCAGCGCCGCCCCGGTCGCCGGCGCCGGCTGGTCGGCCTTCGGCGGCTCGGTGGCGTCGGAGGTGAACGTGAGGACCGCGTAGACCCGGCGCTTCTGCAGCGCCGACGTCGCCGCCGCGGCGTCCGGGTACTCCACGGCCTTGAGCGTGTCGCCCGCCTCCCGCAGCCGCGACAGCACGGACGCCGCCGTCGCGTCGCCCTTGACGACCCCGACCGGGACGTCCTTCGGGGTGGGGTTGTGCAGCGCGCCGACGTAGGAGCCGATGAACAGGCCGGTGAGCAGCAGGACCCCGGTGAGTAGGAGCAGGGAGCGGAAGAACCAGCTGCGCCACCAGCGGTCGTTGACCGGCTCGGGGATGAACCACAGCGCCTGCCAGATCCGGTGCCGGGGGGCGGCGTGCTTGCCGCGCTTCGCGCCGTTGCGGTGGGAGCCGCCGGCGTCGGCCGGAGTCTCGGCGGAAGCCCCTGTCGGGGCGTCCTGGGCGGGGTCGCCGCCGGCGAAGTGCGATCCGCTGGCGGTGTGCGGACCGGTGCCGGTCGCGCCGTCCTGCGGTCCGGCCTCGGCGGGGAAGCCCGCGGCAGCGGCCATCGCACCGCCGGCCTCCTGGCCCTCGCCCGGATCCTTCGTGCCGCCCGCGGGGTCGACCTTCTCCCCGGTGGGCCAGCAGTCGGTGGCGACGGACGGCAGTTCGGCGTCGGCCGGCCCGGCCTCGGCCCCGCCAGCGCCGGAGGCAGCGGCCGGCTCCTCGGCGGGACCCGGGTTCCCCTTGGGGCTTTTGTCGCTCATTTCGCCACCTCCACCCCGATAGCCTATGGGCTGACATATCGGTTAAGAGGAATAACACGCAGCTGGCCCCGTTTCATGATCGCCGGAAACCGGTGGCGGGGGAGAATCCGGGCTGGCAGGCTCTGGGGATGATCACCCCGGCCCGGCTCCAGCCCGGCGACCGCGTCGCCGTCCTCTCCCTGTCCGGCGGGCTCCCCGAGCTGTTCCCGCACCCGTTCGAGCTGGGGCTCCGGCGGCTGCGGGAGACCTTCGGCCTGGTGCCGGTGGAGTACCCGACGACGCGGGTGCTGCGGTCCGCGCCCGCCGACCGGGCCCGTGACCTGCACGCCGCCTGGGCCGATCCGGACATCCGCGCCGTGGTCGCCAGCATCGGCGGCGACGACCAGATCACCCTCCTGCGGCACCTCGACCCGGAGCTGCTCAGAGCCACCCCCAAACTCTTCATCGGGTACTCCGACAACACCAACCTCCTCAACTACCTGTTCACCCTGGGCGTCAGCGGCCTGCACGGCGGCAGCGTGATGGTCGAGCTGGGCCGGGGCGGCGCGCTGCACCCGCTGACCGAGGCGTCCTGGCGCGCGGCCCTGTTCGACGGGGGCGACTTCGAGCTGACCCCTGCGGACGGGTTCACCGACGTCAGCCGCGACTGGGCGGAGCCGAAGCACCTGGAGACCGAGCCGGACCTGATGCCGGGCGGCGGCTGGACCTGGGACAACGCCGACCGGGTCGTCGAGGGCCGGCTGTGGGGCGGCAACCTGGAGATCCTCGACTGGAACCTGGCGGTGGGCACCCACATCGGCGCCGACTACTCCGGCCACGTCCTGTTCCTGGAGACCTCGGAGGAACGCCCGAGCGCGACGGACGTGTACCGGATGCTGATGTGCATGGGCGAGCGCGGCATCCTCGGCCAGTTCTCCGCCGTGCTCCTGGGCCGCCCGAAGGCCGGTGACCTGCGCGGACGTGATCCGCACTACCCGGACGCCCAGCGCGCGGCGGTCCGCCGGGCCCTCGCGGAGTACGCGCCGGGCGTGCTCGTCGTGCACAACCTGGACATCGGGCACACCGACCCGCAGCTCCTCCTGCCGTACGGCGGGCACGTCACCATCGACGGCCCCGCCCGACGCGTCACCGTCCGCTACTGACCGAGATAGGCTGAAGTCCCCCCGGTTCGCGCAGAGCTGGGATCTTCGCCGTGCCTGGAGTAGATCAATGCAGCTCGCCGGCCTGCTCGCCGCGACCCTCGACGACCCCGTCGTAGCCGCCTCCCGCAAGGGCGGCACCGACCTGGAGCTGACCGGCCCACCGGCCCTTCGACCGTTCGTGGCCGCTGCGGCGACGAACGCGGCGGCGGGAGAGGGCACCGTCCTCGCCGTCACCGCCACCACCCGCGAGGCCGAGGAGCTGGCGGCGGCCCTCGGCGACCTCCTCCCCGAGGGCACCGTCGAGATCTTCCCGGCCTGGGAGACCCTGCCGCACGAGCGGCTGTCCCCCCGGTCGGACACGGTCGGCCGCCGCCTCGCCGTGCTGCGCCGCCTGGCGGGGTCCAACGACGTCCGGGTGGTCGTCGCCCCGGTGCGCAGCGTGCTCCAGCCCCAGCTCGAGGGCCTCGGCGACCTGGTCCCGGTCGAGCTGCGCGCCGGCCAGCGCTACGACCTCGACGACACGGTCACCCGGCTCGTCGACATCGCGTACAACCGGGTGGATCTGGTCGAGAAGCGCGGCGAGTTCGCGGTGCGCGGCGGCATCCTGGACATCTTCCCGCCCACCGAGCAGCACCCGCTGCGGGTCGAGTTCTGGGGCGACGACGTCGAGGAGATCCGCTACTTCGCCGTGGCCGACCAGCGTTCGCTCGACAAGGCCGATGTGCTGGTCGCGCCGCCGTGCCGCGAGCTGCTGCTCACCGCCCCGGTCCGGGCCAGGGCCGCCGAGCTGGCGGGTGCGTATCCGGGGCTGGCGGAGATGTGCGCGAAGCTCGCCGAGGGCATCGCGGTCGAGGGCATGGAGTCCCTCGCCCCGGTGCTCGGCGCCGGCCGGCTGGAGCTGCTGCTGGACTGCCTGCCGACCAACACGACCGTCGTGCTGTGCGACCCGGAGCGGATCCGGGGCCGGGCGGCGGACCTGGTGCGTACCTCCGAGGAGTTCCTGGAGGCGAGCTGGGCCGCAGCCGCGGTCGGCGGCCAGGCGCCGATCGACCTGGGCGCCGCGACCTTCCGCAGCCTGGGCGACGTGGCCCAACACGCCCGCGAGCTGGGCCAGCGGTGGTGGTCGCTGAGCCCGTTCGGCATCGTGGATGAGGCGGACCTGGGCGGCCTGGAGTCCACCTCCCAGCCGGCCCCGCTCTACCACGGCGACGGCGCGGCCCTGCTCGGCGACGTCCGCCGCTGGGCGGCCGACGGCTGGCGGGTCGTGCTCGTCTTCGCCGGCCACGGCCCGGCCGAGCGCGCCCTGGAGCTGCTCCGCGAGGCCGACATGGGCCCGCTGTCCGCCCGGTCCCTGGACACGCTGCCGGAGCGCGGCCGGATCACGGTCACCACCGGCAACCTGGAACACGGCCTCATCGACGAGGCGCACAAGCTCGCGATCATCACCGGCAACGACGTCACCGGCGGCCGGGGCGCGACGAACCGGGACGCGGTCAAGATGCCGTCCCGCCGCCGGAACACCATCGACCCCCTCGAACTGCGGGCCGGCGATCTGGTGGTGCACGAGCAGCACGGCATCGGCCGTTACGTCGAGCTGGTCCAGCGCACGGTCAACGGCGCGGAGCGCGAGTACCTGGTCATCGAGTACGCGGCGACGAAGAAGAACCAGCCCGGCGACCGGCTGTTCGTGCCCACCGACCAGCTCGACCAGCTGTCCCGCTACGTCGGCGGCGAGAACCCGACGCTGCACAAGATGGGCGGCTCGGACTGGCAGAAGTCCAAGGCCCGCGCGCGCAAGGCGGTCCGGGAGATCGCAGCCCAGCTCATCCAGCTCTACGCGGCCCGGCAGAACTCCAAGGGCCACGCGTTCGGCCCGGACACGCCCTGGCAGCGCGAGCTGGAGGACGCGTTCCCGTGGACGGAGACCCCCGACCAGCTGTCGGCCATCGACGAGGTCAAGGGCGACATGGAGAAGCAGGTCCCGATGGACAGGCTGATCTGCGGCGACGTCGGGTACGGCAAGACGGAGATCGCGGTCCGCGCCGCGTTCAAGGCGGTGCAGGACGGCAAGCAGGTCGCGGTGCTGGTGCCGACGACGCTGCTCGCCCAGCAGCACTTCAACACGTTCACCGAGCGGATGAGCCAGTTCCCGGTGACGATCAGGCAGCTGTCGCGGTTCCAGACGCCTCGCGAAACGACCCTCACCCTGGAGGCGCTGGCGAACGGCTCCGCCGACATCGTGATCGGCACCCACCGGCTGCTGTCGGCCTCGACGAAGTTCAAGCAGCTCGGGCTCGTGATCGTCGACGAGGAGCAGCGGTTCGGCGTCGAGCACAAGGAACATCTCAAGGCCCTGCGCACGAACGTCGACGTGCTGGCGATGTCGGCGACCCCGATCCCGCGCACCCTGGAGATGGCGATCACCGGCATCCGGGAGATGTCCACGATCGCCACCCCGCCGGAGGAGCGGCACCCGGTGCTCACCTCCGTCGCGGCGTACGAGGAGAAGACCGTCGCGGCCACCATCCGCCGGGAGCTGCTCCGCGACGGCCAGGTGTTCTACCTGCACAACCGGGTCGAGTCGATCGACCGCACGGCGAAGAAGCTCCGCGAGCTGGTGCCCGAGGCCCGGATCGTCACGGCGCACGGCCAGATGGGCGAGGACGCGCTGGAGAAGGTGATGGTCGGCTTCTGGGAGAAGGAGTTCGACGTCCTGATCGCGACCACGATCATCGAGTCGGGCATCGACATCCCGAACGCCAACACCCTGATCGTGGAGCGCGCCGACCTGCTGGGCCTGTCGCAGCTGCACCAGATCCGCGGCCGGGTCGGCCGGGGCAGGGAAAGGGCCTACGCCTATTTCCTGTACCCGCCGGAGAAGCCGCTCACCGAGCACGCCCACGAGCGGCTGGCCACCATCGCGCAGCACACCGAACTCGGGGCCGGCATGTTCGTGGCGATGAAGGACCTGGAGATCCGGGGCGCCGGCAACCTGCTCGGCGGCGAGCAGTCCGGGCACATCGAGGGCGTCGGTTTCGACCTGTACATCCGGATGGTCGGCGAGGCGGTCGCGTCGTTCAAGGGCGACACGGCCGAGGAGGAGCCGGCCGACGTCAAGGTCGACCTGCCGGTGGACGCGCACATCCCGCACGACTACATCTCCGCCGAGCGGCTGCGCCTGGAGATGTACCGCAAGCTGGCCGAGGTGCGCGACCTCGCCGGGCTGGAAGCGGTCACGGCAGAGCTCCGGGACCGGTACGGCAACCCGCCCGAGCCGGTCGCGAACCTCGTCGAGGTGGCCGGCCTGCGGCTCGCCGCGCGCGAGTACGGGCTGGCCGACATCTCGGTACAGGGAAAATTTGTTCGGTTCGGGCCTTTGGTGCTCCCCGACTCCAAGCAGATGCGCCTCAAGCGCCTCTACCCGGAGGCCGTGTACAAGCAGGCGGCGGACACGATCTCGCTGCCCAGGCCCTCGACCCGCCGGGTCGGCGGCGAGCCGCTGCGGGACGTGCCGCTGATGCGGTGGTGCCGGGAGTTCCTGTCCAGCCTGCTCGACTAGTCTGCGGGTAGACAATCTCCGCTCTGGGAGGAGCGCACGTGAACCGTCGTCGGGTACTCGCCGTCGTCACCATCGCCGCCGTCGGTGCCCTCGGGCTCACCGGCTGCCAGCAGGGCCCCGACACCGCCGCGTATGTCGGCGACGCGCGGCTGACGACCGCCCAGGTCGACGGGATGGTCAAGGAGTTCACCACGGCCCAGAAGTCCAAGGACGACAAGGTCGCCCAGGCCGGGCTGCGTACCCAGATCGTCAGCTCCTGGGTGATCGGCCAGCTGGGCAAGGACCTCGTCTCCGAGGGCAAGCTCCCGCCGGCTCAGGTGGACGTCGCCGCCAGCGCCGAGCAGTTCGGGCTTGCCGAGAACAGCCAGTTGACCCGGATCATCGCCGAGTTCAAGGCGTACCAGGCGGTGATCGTGAAGGCCCCGGCCGTCCAGCCGACCGACGCGGACTACTCCGAGGTGCTCGCGCAGGCCGTCAAGCTCAAGGCCATCCCGGAGGCAGCCCAGATCGCCGACATGCGCAAGGCCCTGCCGCCGGCGACCCTGGCGTCCGCGCTGGGCGTCAAGCAGCTGCTGCTCGGCGCGCAGGCCCGGCACACGACGGACGTCAACCCGATGTTCGGCCCCATCGCGTACGGCGTGCTCCAGCTCCAGAACGGCGCCGGCAGCCTCGTCCAGGTGCCGCTCGGCGCGACCCGGTCCGCGGTCACCGACCTTCCGGTGGTCGAGCCCGGGCCGCTGGGCTAGCCGATGACGCGCCGGATCGTCCTGCTCGTCACCTCCCCCCGGCTGCCGGCAGGCCTGCTCACGGCGGAGGCGTGGGACCTGGTCCGCGCGCACCCGGTGTACGCGGGCCAGGAGTCCGACCAGACCGAGGCGCTCCGGCACGCCGGGGTCACGCTGACGGTCGGCCCGCCCGACCTCGACGCGCTGCTCGCCCTCGACGAGACGATCGTCTGGCTGGCCGGGCCGACCGGTGACGGCGACTTCGCCAGGACCCTCGGCCGCAAACTGCTCCTCAAGCCCGAGCAGGCCACCCTGGAGCTGTGCTACGGCTCCTGGGACCCGCCGGGCGCCCGGCTCCTCGACGCGGTCGCGGTCACCGACCGGCTGCGGGCCGAGGACCTGTGGAAGCGGCAGCAGACGCACGCGAGCCTGGCGAAGTACATGCTCGAGGAGGCCCGCGAAGCCGTCGACGCCATCGAGGCCGGCGACCTGCAGTCGCTGCGCGACGAGCTGGGCGACGTGCTCCTGCAGGTGCTGCTGCACGCCCGGCTCGGCGAGGAACTCCCCGAGGGCGAGCGGTTCAGCATCGACGACGTGGCCGGGGACTTCGTGGACAAGATGGTCCGGCGCAACCCGCACGTCTTCGCCGGCGTCACGGTGACGAGCGTCGAGGACATCGTCACCAACTGGAACCTGATCAAGCACGCCGAACGGAACGCGCCGCCGGCGGACTGAGTGCAACCATTCGGGCCCGCGCCGCGTCATGGAGGTGTGCGAAAAACTCGGGGGCCGGCGTGGGCGTGGTTATGCGTGGTTCTCGGCAGCGTGCTCGTCCTGTCCAGCGTCGGCGGGTATGTGGTCACCCATGAGGCCCAGCGGAAGATCGAGCGGTCCGTGCACACGGCGGACCTGTTCGGGCCGCTGCCGGAGCTGGCTGCCGACCGGGGCGGCCGGGCGCGGATCACCGGCCCGCTGAACATCCTGCTCGTCGGGATCGACCCCCGCCCGGAGAACCCGGAGGAGGCCCCGCACGGCGACTCGGTGATGATCCTGCACGTGCCCCGCGACCTCGACCGGGCCTACCTGTTCTCGCTACCGCGTGACCTGCTGCTCGACATCCCGCCGTGGGAGCGGGCCCAGTTCGCCGGCAGCCGGTACGACAAGCTGACCCACTCCATGACCTACGGCTCCCGGCGGGAGGGCGCGCCGTCGGACGTGGCCAGCGGGTTCGGGCTGCTGGCCAAGACGGTGTCGGCGTACACCGGGATCACGAGCTTCGACGCGGGGCTCGTGATCAACTTCGCCGGGTTCCAGCAGGTGGTGGCCGAGTTGGACGGTGTGGACATGTACATCGACCAGCACGTCGAGTCCATCCACCTCACCCCGGACGGCGAGCCCCGGTGGAAGATCCCCGGCGACCCCCCGCACCGGGTGTACGAGCCGGGCCAGCGCCACCTGTCGGCCTCCGAGGCCCTGGACTACGTCCGCCAGCGCTACACCGAGGGCGGCGACTACACCCGCCAGCGCCACCAGCAGCAGTTCATCCGCGCCCTGGTCGCGAAGGCGACGAGCCTGTCGGTGCTGACCAGCCCCGGCAAACTCGGCGCGGTGGTGGGCGCGGCCGGCGACGCGCTCACCTTCGACGGCAGGGGCGCGTCCATCGTCGACTTCGCCGTCGCCCTGCACGGCATCGGCCAGGACCGCCTCGCCCTGATCAAGCTCCCGGGGCACAACATCGGCACCGGGGCCGGCTATCAGGGCGAGGAGCTCGAACCGGTCGCGGCCGAGTTCTTCGCCGCCGTCGTCGCCGACGAGGTGGACGCGTTCGTGGGGCGGCATCTGGAGCTGGTGAACAGGTAGGGTCCTCCCATGTCCCAGGATTTTCCCGCCCTCGCCGGGCGCATCGTCGACGCCCTGTTGCAGTCCGACCCGGTCACGGCGTTCTACGCCGGGGACCACCGGGTGGACGACCGGCTGCCGGACTTCTCGTCCGGCGGGGTCGCGGCCAGGACCGCCATGCTGCACGACGCGGCCAACGCCCTCGCACAGGTCGACGCCGACGTGCTGGAGCCCGAGGACCTGGTCGACCACGCCCAGTTGAGCACCGCCGTCGACCGGCGGCTGTTCGACCTGACCGAGGTGCGCAACCACGAGTGGGACCCGCTGGCGCACAACCCGGGCGTCCTGCTGCACGGCCTGCTGACGAGCGAGTTCGCCCCGGTCGCCGACCGGCTCGAGGTGCTCGCCGGCCGGCTCGCCGCCGTGCCGGACGCGCTGGCGACGGCGCGCGAGACCCTGCGGGACTGCCCGACCGTGCACCTGGAGACGGCGATCGGCCAGTTCGCCGGCGTCGCCTCCCTGATCCGCGACGAGCTGCCGGCGTTCGCCGCACAGGCCCCGGGCGTGGCGCTCGACAAGGCGCGCGACGACGCGCTGGCGGCGCTGGCCGAGTTCGACGGCTGGCTGCGCGAGGCGGTGCTGCGGCCCGGGCGGGACCCGAGGCTCGGCCGCCGGCTCTGGGAGGGCAAGCTCTGGTACACGCTGGACACCGAGCTCCCGGCCAGCCAACTGCTCGACCGGGCGATGGTGGCGCTCGACGACGCGACGGCGCAGCTCGTCGACCTGTGCGGCGGGGTGCCGGTCCGCGAGGCCCTCGACGCCCTGGGCGCCGACCGCCCCGACAACACCACGATCCTGGAGCTGTCGCGGCGGTTCACGGCGGAGGCGACGGAGTTCTGCCGGGAGCACGACCTGGTCACCATGGTCACCGACCCGCTGGTGATCGAGGAGATGCCGGAGTTCGCCCGCGGCGTCGCCGTGGCGTACTGCATGCCGGTCGGCCCCTTCGAGACCGCAGAACTGCCGACCACCTTCGCGATCTCGCCTGCGCCGCGGAGCTGGAGCCCGGAGCGCGTCGAGTCGTTCTACCGCGAGTACAACAACCACATGCTGCGTAACCTGGCGGTGCACGAAGCCATGCCGGGCCACTACCTGCAGCTCGCGCACAGCCGCCGGTTCCGGGGCTCCAACCCGGCCAGGGCCCTGTGCCGGTCGGGCGTGTTCACCGAGGGCTGGGCCGTGTACACCGAGGAGCTGATGGCCGACGCCGGCTTCGGCGGCCACCCGGTGAAGCTGGCCCAGCTGAAGATGCAGCTCCGGATGGCGATCAACGCCGTCCTCGACCAGCTGGCGCACTGCGAGGACCTGTCCGAGGCCGAGGGCATGGCCCTGATGCTGGAGCGCGGCTTCCAGGAGGACGGCGAGGCGGCCGGCAAGTGGCGCCGGGCGCTGTTGACGTCGACCCAGCTGTCGACCTACTTCGTGGGGTACACGGAGATGTCGTCGATCGCCGCGGCCCGGCCGGCGGGGACGTCGGTGCGGGAGTGGCACGACGCGATGCTCGGCCACGGCAGCCCGGCCCCGAGGCACCTGCGGACCCTGCTGGGCGTCTGAGTCCCGGAGCCCCCGAGCCCCTCGCGCGTTGCCTAGCGGGGGGCCGACTCCCGGGCCGCGTCCAGCATCCACCGGGCCAGCGAGTACTCCGGCGGCACCGCGTCCGGCAGGTCCGCCACCGGGAACCATTCGGCGGCGGTCAGCTCCACCCCGTCCACCGTCGGTTCCCCCGCGACCCACCGCGCGGTGAACCCGACGAGCAGTGTCCCCGGCCCCGACAGCGTCCACGGCTGGCTGTCGACGTAGGACAGGTCGTCGATCTCGACGCCGACCTCCTCCCACACCTCGCGCCGCGCGGCCTCCTCCAGCGTCTCGCCGTACTCCACGTACCCGGCGACCAGCGCCCACATGTCGCTGTGCGCGTAGGAGTGCCGGGCGAGCAGCACCCGGTCGTCGCGCCGGATCAGGACCAGCACCACGGGGCACGGGGCCATCGGGACGAGCAGGCCGCAGGCCGTGCACCGGGGCCACGGGTAGGGCGGTTCGTAGCCGAGTTCGGCGCGGCAGGCGCCGCAGTACCGGTGGGTGCGTTTCCAGGCCACCAGTTGCTGGGCGCGGCCGGCGAGGGCGAGGGTGGCCCGGTCGAGGTGCTGGGCCAGTTCCGGCCAGCGCAGGGTCGCCTCGGGGCTCTCGGCCGCCCACGCGGACCGGCCGTCGAACTCGCCGACGTAGAGCAGGTCGGCGGTGGGCTCGGTGACGGCCGTCGGCATGCCGAGGCGGTCGCCGGAGACCGGGAGCAGCCAGTCGCCGACGTGCGGGGTGAGGTCGCCGACGGTGCCGGGGACGAGTCGCGCCCCGGGCGGGCCGGGTGCCCGGCTGGTCACGAGGTCACCGCCGCGCGCCGGCCGCGGGCCGACGGGCGCGAGCGGGGCGCCGCCACGCTGGTCACGAGGTCGTGAACGCGTCGGCGGTGACCGACTCGGCGTACCGGGTGAGAATGATGTCGATCTTGACGCCGTCGACCTCGCCCACGAACGCGCCGAGCACGCCCTGGTCGGTGACGCACGCGTCCAGCGCCCCGATCGTCAGGCACAGCGCGTGCTGGCCGGCGACCGTGCGGTCGTGCGAGGTGAGGGTGCCCCGGTCGTTGAGCGAGGCGGAGCTGAGCGCGCGCAGGGCGTCGGCGGAGGTCAGAAACCCCGGAATCGTGACGGGTACGCCCGCAGCCGGCGTCGGGACCGGCTTGCCGCACGTGGTGGCCTCACACGTGGTGAACCCCTCCGGTGCGATCACCACCCGCCCGCCGAGGTGGGTGTACGCGGTCCGCGACGGCTTCTGGGCCTGCGCGACGGACACCGCCCCACCGTCGGCGACCCGGTACTCGGCGGTGTAGGTCCGCTTCGTCGCCTCGTCGAGCTTGGCGGCGAAAGAATTGATCAACCTGGCGGGGTCGGTGGGGCCGGCCTCTGCGACCCGGCCGCACCCCGCGAGGGCCAGGAGCGCGAAAAGTATGGCTGCCGAACGACGCATAGACGCCAGCCTTCCTGGTGGCGGGAGGCATTGCAAATCGGTTCACGGCGGGTGGCTACGCTCAGCGATGGGTCTCACCAGCCCTGGGCCGCAGCGGCGCGGCCTCATTCGCCCGACCGGAGGAGTGACACACGTGGCCACGATTGAAGGCATCGCCGCCCGCGAAATCCTGGATTCTCGGGGCAATCCGACCGTCGAGGTCGAGGTACTTCTGGACGACGGCACGTTTTCCCGGGCAGCCGTGCCGTCCGGGGCATCGACAGGAGCGTTCGAGGCATGTGAGCTGCGTGACGGCGATACCGGTCGTTACGGTGGCAAGGGTGTCGAAAACGCCGTGGACAACGTCGCCACGATCGCCGAGGAGCTGATCGGCTTCGACGCGACCGACCAGCGCGCGATCGACCAGAAGATGCTCGACCTGGACGGCACCCCGAACAAGGCGAACCTGGGCGCGAACGCGATCCTGGGCATCTCCCTCGCGGTGGCCAAGGCCGCCGCGGACTCGGCAGGACTGCCGCTGTTCCGTTACCTGGGCGGCCCGAACGCGCACCTGCTGCCGGTCCCGATGCTGAACATCCTCAACGGCGGCTCGCACGCCGACAGCAACGTGGACGTCCAGGAGTTCATGATCGCTCCGATCGGCGCGCCGACCTTCAAGGAGGCCCTGCGCTCCGGCGTCGAGGTCTACCACGCGCTGAAGGCCGTGCTGAAGAAGAAGGGCCTGTCCACCGGCCTCGGCGACGAGGGCGGCTTCGCGCCGAACCTGCCGACCAACGCCGCGGCCCTGGACCTGATCGCCGAGGCCATCGGCAACGCCGGCTACGCGCTCGGCACGGACATCGCGCTCGCGCTGGACGTGGCGGCCACCGAGTTCCACAAGGACGGCTCGTACACGTTCGAGGGCCAGCAGAAGTCGGCCGATGACATGGCCAAGTACTACGCGAGCCTGCTCGACAGCTACCCGATCGTGTCGATCGAGGACCCGCTGGACGAGGACGACTGGGCCGGCTGGCACGCGCTGACCACCCTGATCGGCGACCGTACCCAGCTCGTGGGCGACGACCTGTTCGTCACCAACCCGGAGCGGATCGCCCGGGGCATCGCCGAGAAGACCGCCAACGCGGTCCTCGTCAAGGTGAACCAGATCGGCTCGCTGACCGAGACGCTGGACGCCGTGGACATGGCCCACCGGGCCGGTTTCCGCACCATGATGAGCCACCGGTCCGGCGAGACCGAGGACACCACGATCGCGGACCTGGCCGTCGCGCTCGGCTGTGGCCAGATCAAGACCGGTGCCCCGGCGCGGTCGGAGCGGGTCGCGAAGTACAACCAGCTGCTCCGGATCGAGGAGGAGCTGGACTCTGCGGCGCGTTACGCGGGTGCCTCGGCGTTCCCCCGTATGCGAGGCTAGAAGGGATTGCCGACCCCGGCGCGTCAGCGCCGGGGTCGGACCCCACCCCCTTGAGGAGTGTCGTGAGCCGCACCCCTGGCCGGCAGGGTCCGGGCCGTCGGACCACCCGGTCCGGCTCCCGCCCGGCCGCCGCCCGCCGCCCGGCGGCCCCCGGCGCGGCCCAGCGCACCCGGCCACCCCGGCAGCGGAAGTTCACCGGCCGCGCGGCGATCCTGGGCATCCTGCTGGCGACCCTCGTGCTGGCGTACGCGTATCCGGTGCGGACCTATCTCACCCAGAACGCGGAGATGGCCCGGGTCGAGGACCAGTTGCGCGCGCAGCAGACCCGGATCGACAGCCTGTCCCTGCAACGCAAGAAGTGGGACGACCCGCAGTACTTCGCGCAGCAGGCCCGCGAGCGCCTGCAACTCGTGCTCCCCGGCGACACCGCCTACCGGGTGACCGACTCGGTGGCCGGCGGCGCGCCGGACGGCGAGGGCTCCAGCCGGGGCAAGGCTGCGAGCGACGGCCCCTGGTACGGGAAGCTATGGTCGAGTACCAAGGCAGCCGACAAACCCAGACGAAAGTAGAACAATGGTCAGCGAGCAGGACCTGGCGGCGGTCGCCGCGCAGCTCGGGCGCGAGCCCCGGGGCACCCGGGCCGTCGCGCACCGCTGCCCGTGCGGCAACCCCGACGTCGTGGAGACGTCGCCGAGGCTCCCCGACGGCACCCCGTTCCCGACCACGTTCTACCTGACGTGCCCGAAGGCGACGGCCGGCGCGAGCAGCCTGGAGTCCGAGGGGCTGATGAAGGACCAGCAGGCCAGGCTCGCCGAAGATCCGGAGCTGGCCGCGCGGTACCAGAAGGCGCACCAGGACTACCTCGACCGGCGCGAGGCCATCGAGCACGTCGCCGAGATCGCCGGGATCTCCGCCGGCGGGATGCCGGAGCGGGTCAAGTGCCTGCACGTGCACCTGGGGCACGCGCTGGCGGCCGGTCCCGGGGTGAACCCGTTCGGGGACGAGGTGCGTGAGCGGCTGGGCGACTGGTGGGCCTCCGGGCCGTGTGTCACGCCCGGGCCCGCCGCGAGCGACGTCCCGCATGCCGCGCCCGCCACGGGTGCCACCGATCCCGCCCACATCGCGGCCGACGAGCGCTACCGGCACGGCCCGGCGTGACCCACCGCGTCGCCGCCATCGACTGCGGCACCAACTCCGTCCGGCTCCTGATCGCCGACACCGACGGCGAGACCCTGACCGACCTGCGCCGCGAGATGCGGATCGTCCGGCTGGGCGAGGGCGTCGACCGCACCGGCCGGCTGTCCGAGGCGGCGATCGAGCGCACCCGTGTCGCCCTGGTCGAGTACGCCGCGATGATCGCCGAGCTCGGCGCGGACCGGATCCGGATGTGCGCGACCAGCGCGTCCCGCGACGCCGCCAACGCCGCGGACTTCACCGCCATGGTGCGCGACACGCTGGGCGTCGAGCCGGAGGTCGTCACCGGCGACGAGGAGGCCCGGCTGTCGTTCACCGGGGCGGCGCGGGGCCTGACGGCCGAGCCGCCGTACCTGGTGGTGGACATCGGGGGCGGCTCCACCGAGTTCGTGGTCGGGTCCACCGACGTCGAGGCCGCGATCAGCGTGGACGTCGGCTGCGTGCGGATGACCGAGCGGCACCTGCACTCCGACCCGGCGAGCACGCCGGAACTGGCCGCCGCCCTGGTGGACATCACGGGCACCGTCGACAGGGCGCTCGCGCACGTGGGTGGCGGCCGGGGCGTGACCCTGGTCGGCCTGGCCGGGTCCGTCACGACCGTGACGGCGATCAGCCTCGGCCTCGACGGGTACGACTCGTCCCGCGTCCACCACGCCGTCGTCCCCTACGCCGACGTCGCCCGGGTCTCCGCCGAGCTGGCCGCCGCCGACCACGAGGAGCGGCTGGCGATCCCGGTGATGCACCCGGGGCGGGCGGACGTGATCGTGGCCGGGGCGCTGATCCTGCGGACCATCATGGAGCGCACGGGCGCGGACTCGGTGATCGCGTCGGAGTCCGACATCCTCGACGGGATCGCCTGGTCCCTGGCCTGACTCGGCGACCGACGAGCCGGACCCGGCTCACCCCGCCAGAGGCCGGCCGTGCTCCAGGTACACCGTGGTGCCCGACTCCCGGGCGGCCAGCGCGGCGAGCACCCGGGGCAGCAGCCGCTTGCCCAGGTGCCGGTCCAGGTCGGCCGGCGCCACGTACCGGTACCCGGAAAGTTCGTCCTTCTGGAGTCGGATCCCCGCCTCCTGCCCGCCGGTGAGCGACCCGCCGTCGAACACGAACATCACCCGGTTCCCGGCCCGGGGCTTCGGCGACCAGTCGACCACCAGCGGCCCCCGGAGAGCGACCGTGAGGCCGATCTCCTCGCGGACCTCCCGCACGCACGCCTGCAGCGGACTCTCGCCCTCGTCGACATACCCGCCGGGGATGTCCCAGCCGGACTTGTAGCTCGGCTTCACCAGCAGCACCCGCCCCGACGCGTCGCGGAACAGCGCTCCGGCGGCCAGCCGGGCCTCGGCCAGTTCGGTCTCCACGACCGCGACTGTACAGAGCGCAAGTTGTTACGGTGCCGTGCCTCACACTCCCAGTAACGTGGGCATAGGGTGACCACGTGAACATCGCGCGGGGGCTGTGGCGCTGGGGGCCGCTGGTGATCGTGGTCGCGTTGCTCGGCGCGGTCGCGACGGCGGCGGCCCGGACGAGCGTGCAGGCGACGCGGCTTCCCATGCCGATGTTCACGCACCCGCCGCCCACGCCGCCGGAGGACATCCCGCAGAAAGCCATCCAGAGCGGCGAGCCCGCGGCCGGCGCGGTGGCCGACTCGGGAGGCTGGCCCTCCTGGGTGTGGATCCTTCTGCTGAGCATCGTCGGCGCGATCCTGGTCTCGGTGGTGGTCGCCGTGCTGTGGACCGTGGTGAAGGACAACATCCGGATCCGGGTCCGGCCGTACGCGGCGCTGAACCCGGTGAACGGTGCGCCAGAGGTGCGGGTCGAGGAGGTCCGGGCGGCCGTGCGGGCCGGCCTGGACGCGCTCGACGACCTCGGGGATCCGCGCCGCGCCGTGATCGCCTGCTGGCTGGGCCTGGAGGCCGCCGCCGCCGAGGCGGGCACGGTCCGTCAGACCGGGGACACGCCCACCGAGCTCGTGGGTCGGCTGCTGGCCGAGCACCACGTGAGCAGCGGCGGGCTGGGCGACTTCGTGGAGCTGTACCGGCTCGCCCGCTACGCCCCGCACATCGTCGACGAGGACATGCGCCTGCGGGCCCGTTCGGCTCTCGCGCAGCTGCACGACGAGCTGGCCCGGGAGGTGACGGCGTGAGCGTCGGCATCGACGACCTGCTCGGCGGCGAGCCCGAGCCCGCGCCACGGCGGCGGAAGGCGCGCCTGACCCCGCTCGGGGCCACGGTGCGGTCCGCGATCTGGGCGGCGCTGGTTGCCGGGTTCCTCTGGATGGTGGTCGCGGCCACGGGCTACTCCGTGCCGTTCCTCCTGGTGTTCACAGTGTGTCTGGCCGTGGCGATCAGCTGGCGGCTCGGCGGGATGCTGCGGCCGGAGCCCTTCCCGAGGTACCGGCCCACGCCCCGCGAGGAGTCGGGTTTCCGGGCCGTGGACAAGCCGTTCGCCGACGCCAAGCGCTGGGTGGACCGGCTGGACTGGGTGCGCGGCGACGGCGAACAGTTCAACCGGGCCCTGTTGCCGGCGTTCGCCGCGCTCGCCGACGAGCGGCTGCGACTGCGGCACGGCATCACCCGGGCCACCCACCCGGCGCGGGCGGCGGAGTTGCTCGGCCCGCGTCTCGTTGACTTCCTGGACTCCCCGAAGCGGCGGGCACCGAGCCACGCCCAGCTGTCGGAGCTCGTGAAACTGTTGGAGGAGCTATGAACCTGCCCCCGCACGAGGTCAGCCGGCTGGCCCGGGCTGTCCTGGACCGGGTCGGCACGGTGGTCGTCGGCAAGCGCGACTCGCTGGAGTTGGTGCTGGCCGGGATCCTGGCCGGTGGGCACGTGCTGCTGGAGGACCTGCCCGGGCTGGGCAAGACCCTGACCGCGCGGACGATGGCCCAGGCGCTGGGCATCGAGTTCCGCCGGTTGCAGTTCACCCCGGACCTGCTGCCGGCGGATGTGACCGGCTCCTTCCTGTACGACCAGCGCACCCACGACTTCACGTTCCGCCCGGGCCCGGTGTTCACGAACCTGCTGCTCGCCGACGAGATCAACCGGACGCCGCCCAAGACCCAGGCCGCGCTCCTGGAGGCGATGCAGGAGAAGCAGGTGTCGGTGGAGGGCACGACCTACCGCCTCGCCGCCCCGTTCCACGTGCTCGCCACCGCGAACCCGATCGAGCACGAGGGCACGTATCCGCTGCCGGAGGCGCAGCTCGACCGGTTCATGCTCCGGGTGTCGTTCGGGTATCCGAGCGCCGAGGAGGAGCTGGACGTGCTGAACCGGCGCATGGTCCGCCACCGCGAGGAGGCCGTTGTCGAGCCGGTCGTGGACGCGGCGACGCTGCTGGCGATGCAGGAGTCCATCGAGTACGTGGCGGTCGAGGAGTCCATCTCCCGGTACGTCGTGGAGCTGGTCGGCGCGACCCGCTCGGACACCCGGGTGCTCGTCGGGGCCTCCCCGCGCGGCTCGCTGGCCCTGCTGCTGCTGGCCAGGGCCCGGGCCGTCCTCGCCGGCCGCGACTACGTGGTGCCCGAGGACGTGAAGGGCGTGGCCGTGGCGGCGCTGTCGCACCGGATCACCCTGCGGCCCGAGATGTGGCTGCGCCGGGTGGATCCGGAGACCGTGGTCCGCGAGGTCGTGGAGTCGGTGCCCACCCCGGCGAGCGGCGCGTTGCCGACGTACGGGTATCCGACCGAGGAGGTGCCGGTCGGCGAGGCCCGGCAATGGCAGTAGCCCGCGCCTCCGACGACCCGGACTGGGTGCCCACCCGGGCGCTGCGCCGGGCCGTCTTCATGACCACGATCCTGCTGGTCGCCGCCGCCGTCACCAGCCGGTGGGATCTGATCGTGCTGGCCTCGCCGTTCGCGATCGGGGCGGCGGTGGCCCTGCGCAACCGGCCGCGCCAGCTGCCGGACGCCGTGGTGGGCACGTCCGCGCCGTACCTGACGGAGGGCGGGCAGGCCGAGGTCCGGGTCAGCGTCGCCAACCCCGACCACGCGCCGTACGACATCGCCGTGATCCGCACCGAGCTGTCGCCGTGGCTGAAGGTGCCCAACGGCGACCGGCCGTTCCTGACCCCGGTGCCTGCGCTCGGCGTGGTCGACCTGGACCTGGTCGGCCTGGCCGAGCGGTGGGGCCGGCATCCGGTCGGGCCGCTGGAGGTGCACGCCGTGGCGTGTGACGCGATGTTGCAGAGCCGGCCGATCGTGGCCCAGCCGCTGCTGCTGCGGGTGTTCCCGAAGACGGAGCCGTTCAAGGCCGATGACGCGATGCCCCGGGCCGCCGGGCTGGTCGGCGCGCACCGCTCCCGCCGGTACGGCGACGGCGGCGAACTCGCCGGCATCCGCCCCTTCTCCTCCGGGGACAGGCTGCGCCGGATCGACTGGCGCACCTCGTTGCGGACCAGGGAGTTGCACGTCGCGCACACCCTCTCCGACCGCGACGCCGAGGTGGTGCTGGTCCTCGACGTGCTGCACGAGGTCGAGGGCACCTCGAAGGGCCGGAACCCGACCAGGGCCTCGGTCCTCGACACGACGGTCCGCGCCGCGGCCGGTATCGCCCAGCACTACCTGGGCTGCGGCGACCGGGTGTCGATGCTGGAGTACGGCGCGCGCACCCGGTGGCTGCGACCCGGCAGTGGCCGCAGGCACCACCTGGCGGCGTTGGAGTGGCTGTTGGACGTGGCGCCGGGCGGGACGGAGTACGACCCGTTGGACGGCATCTTCAGCCGGCACCTGAGGTCCGGCAACGCGCTGTTCGTGGTGCTGACCCCGCTGCTGGAGGTGCGCAGCGCCGGGCTGCTGGCCCGCCTGGCCCGGGCGGGGCGCACCGTGGTCGCCGTGGACACCCTGCCGTCGATGCTCCGGCCGGCGACGGCGAGCGAGTGGGGCGACGTCGGGTACCGGATCTGGCGTCTGGAGCGGGAGAACATCATCGGCCAGTTGCTGGAGCACGGCGTGCCGGTGGTTCCGTGGGCGGGCGCCGGCAGCCTGGACCAGGTGCTGCGGGACATGTCCCAGTTGGCCGCCGCACCGAGAGCTGGACTGCGATGAACCACGCCTCCCCGAGAGCTGGACTGCGATGAACAACCTGACGGCCCTGGCCCGGGCGCTGGCCCGGACCGCCCCCGGTCCGCTGCTGCTGCGGGCGATCGTTCTCGCGACCGGCGTGGCGGCCTTCGGGATCGCGCTGCCGGGCTCGTTGCTGACCGGCCCGATGATGATGGCCGGCGCGGTGCTGGCGGCCATCGCGGCGATCGCGCCGGGCGGGCCGTTCGTGTCGATGGTCCAGCTGGGCACAGTGGTGCTGTGGCTCCTCGGCACGGCCATGGACGGCGGCGGCCGGTCCACCACGGCGTTGATCTCGGTGGCGTGCGCGCTGTACCTGCAGCACTCGGCGTGCGCGCTGGCCGCCGCGGTACCCCTCGATGCCGTGGTTCTGCCAGCAGTGCTTTTGCGGTGGTTTACCCGAACAGCCGGAGTGATGTTGATCACGGGCGTTCTCGGGGTGGTCGTGGTCACGCTGTCCGAGGGTGCGAAACCCAGCCCCTTGCTCGTGTTTCCGCTGCTCGGTGTGGTCGGCGCCATTCTGGCTGCTGGGATATTGGCGTACCTGGCGCTACGGAGCCCCCGGCGCGGCGCATCATGAGGACATGGCGAAGCGGATTGTCGTAGTCGGGGCCGGCCACGTCGGCCTTTATACAGCTCTGAGGCTGTCCAGGAAGCTCAAGTCCCGCGAGGCGGAGATCATCGTCATCGATCCCCAGCCCCACATGACGTACCAGCCGTTCCTGCCCGAGGCGGCAGCCGGCAACATCTCGCCCCGGCACGCCGTCGTGCCGCTGCGCCGCATCCTCCGCAACAAGTGTCACGTGATCACCGGCCTGGTGACCTCCGTGTCTGCCAAGACCAAGACCCTCACCATCCAGCCCCTCGTCGGGCCGGAGTGGGAGACCGGGTTCGACCACATCATCGTGGCCCCCGGTTCGGTGTCCCGGACCCTGCCGATCCCGGGCCTGAAGGAGAACGCGATCGGCTTCAAGACGATCGGCGAGGCGATCCTGCTGCGCAACCAGGTGCTCGCCCAGCTCGACATCGCCGCGAGCACCGCCGACCTGGCCACCCGCCGGCGCGCCCTGACCTTCGTCTTCGTCGGCGGCGGCTTCGCTGGCATCGAGGCCCTCGCCGAGATGGCCGACATGGTCGACGACGGCCTGCGCTACTACCCCGAACTGGACCGCAAGGATCTGCGCTGGGTACTCGTCGAGGCCTCCGAGAAGATCCTCCCCGAGGTGGGCCTGGAACTCGGCGCGTACACGGCGGTGCAGCTCGTCGAGCGCGGCATGGACGTGCGCCTGTCGACCCGGCTGGAGTCGTGCGTCGACGGCAAGGTCGTGCTCTCCGACGGCGACACATTCGAGTCCGACACGATCGTGTGGACGGCCGGCGTCAAGCCGCACCCGATGCTCGACTCCACCGACCTGCCGCGCGACGAGCGCAAGCGGGTCACCTGCGACGCGTACCTCCGGGTCATCGAGAACGGCGCGCCGCTCGACGGCGTCTGGAGCGCGGGCGACTGCGCCCGGGTGCCGGACCTGTCCCTCGACGACCCCGACGCGACCTGCGCCCCCAACGCCCAGCACGCGGTGCGCCAGGCCAGCCGGCTCGCCGACAACATCGCGGCGGTCGTGCGCGGCCAGGAGCCGAAGGAGTACCGGCACAAGTACGCAGGCTCCGTCGCCAGCCTCGGCCTGCACAAGGGCGTCGCCTACCTGTTCGGCATCAAGATCCGGGGCTTGCCGGCCTGGTGGGTGCACCGCACCTACCACATGAGCCGGATCCCGAGCCTGAACCGCAAGGTCCGGGTCGTCGCGGACTGGACCCTCGCCCTGTTCCTCAAGCGCGAGGTCATCGCCCTGGGCCAACTCCAGGCACCCAAGCACGAGTGGCGCGAGGACAGCTTCTAAAACCTTTTTATCGGTTACGAGTGGGGCCCCGCCGGCACGCGCCGGTCGGGGCCTCGCGTCGTTCCCGGGGTGGGCGTCACGCACAGCTCTGGCGATCGAACCCTATGACTCCCGGGCGCTGGCCCCCGCGTGCGCGCACCGTAGAATTCTCGGCTGATTCGGAAGAACCCACTGTTTCGTTCCGTAACCAGCCAGGAAGGCCGTCGGGTTACGTCGGCGTCTATTCTGGAACGCGGACGCCGGCCCGGTGAGGAGCCGCTGCACATGATGAGTACGACGCCGGAGGGCTCGGGAAGCACCGTGCCCCGCCGCCAGCTCGGCCGCCGCCTGCGTGCCCTGCGCGCCGAGCGTGGCCTGCGCGCGGACGAGGTCTCCGCCGCGATCGACGTGTCCCGCCAGTCCCTGTGGCGGATGGAGAACGGCGACTCGAGCGTGAAGTACGGCCGGTCGCACATCGAGGCGCTGTGCCGCCTGTACAAGGTGGATGAGGCGACCCGCGACGGCATGGTCTCCCTGGCCGCCGAAACCAAGAACAAAGGTTGGTGGCACGCCTTCAGCGACGTGCTGATGGAGAAATACGAGATCTACGTCAGCCTGGAGGCTGCGGCCTCGCGGATGCGGTGGTTCAACGCGCAACTGGTCCTGGGCCTGTTCCAGACTCCCGACTACGCGAGGCAGATCATCGGAGCCAAATACTCCGGCGAGGAGCTCAAGAGGCTGGTTGAGGTCCGCATGGCCCGCCAGGCGATTCTCACCCGCACTTCGTCTACAGCTCTGCAGGTGGACGCCGTTCTGGATGAGGCGGTCCTGCACCGGCCGATCGGCAGTCCGACGCTCATGGCTGCTCAACTACGCCATCTTGTCCGGATGAGTCATCTGCCGAATGTGTCGATCAGGATCGTGCCGTTCGCGTTCGGCCTGCACGCTGGGCTGAACACCGCAGCCTTCTCGATCCTGGACTTTCCTGAGGGACCCCAGGGGGCCAGGGAACCATCTGTTGTCATGAGGGATGGCTTCACTGGCGATCTCTATCTTGACAGGCCGGCCGAGGTGGGCGAGTTCTCGGAGGCTTTTGACGACATTGTTGGCCGCTCGCTGAACGTGGCGGACTCGCGGATGCTGTTGGAGCGAATGGCGAAGGAGTTCGACTGAGATGAGTGCATTGGCAGACGCCGCATGGCGGAAGTCGAGTCGGAGCAACGCCGCCGGATCGTGTGTCGAGGTCGCGCAGGTGTCCGGGGTGACCGGGGTGCGGGACAGCAAGGACGTGGCCGGGCCGGTGCTCGCGTTCGCCCCGGCCGACTGGCGCGCGTTCACCTCGGCGCTCCGCCGGGGCACTCTCGCGGCCTAGGCCGGGGCCCCCAACCGGTGATCTTCATGCGCCCGGGCAGCGATGACTACCGAGGTGCATGAAGATCACCGAGATCAGGGGAGGGGCTTAGCCGCAGCGCGGGTCAGTGGTGGCATTGCCGTACACGCCGTTGAAGTTGAATGCCGCCGAGGCGCGGGTGCACTGTCCGAGGCCGGCGACGGCCCTCGACCAGAAGTCGGTGGACCGGCTCGGGGAGTAGTTCATCCACCCCGACATCCCGTCGTCCCAGATGATCTCGCCGACATTGACGGACCAGTTCCCCGTGGGATGGTTGGTCCGGAAGGACTGCCAGACGTAGAGATATGCGAAGTTGGCCTGGCACCTGGGCGACCAGAACTGCTTCACGGAGGCGGCACTCTCTCCGTTCCAGGAGAGGAGCGCCGTGGGGCCGATCTGGTAGGAGTCGGAGCAGCCGGGCGCAGCTTCGGCGTGAGCCGCGGTGCTGACGCCGAACAGTGCCGGCACGACCATGGCGCAGATCGCGGCCAGTCGGGTAAGAGTTCTCACAGTTCAGTTCCTCTCTTCGGGGTGTGGGCTGGATCAGCCGCAACGCACGTCGGTGAATCCCTCTGCCTGGACGCCGGCATAGGTGATGTTCCCCAGGGCGTAGCTGCACACTCCGAGACCGGGGTAGGGGTCCGACCAGAAGTACGAACCCCGGGAGGGTGGGTAGTACCTTTCTCCTCCGGCTTCGCCGCCGTGGATGTCCTCGGTGACGTACACGGCCCAGGTGCCCGGATGGCTGTCCCGGAAGGACTGCCAGACGAAGACATATGCGAAGTTGGCCTGGCACTTCGGCGACCAGAACTGCTTCACGGAAGCGGCCCGCTGACCGCCCCAGTTGATGTATCCGGTGGTGCCGATCTGGTAGGAGTCGGCGCAGCCGGGCGCGGCCTCGGCGTGGGCCGCGGTGCTGACGCCGAACAGCGCCGAGGTGGCCAGGGCGCTGACCGTGGCCAGCCGGGTCAGAGTTCTCACAGCTCAGTTCCTTTCGAGGGGTACGAATCAGCCACAGTGCCCGTCGGTGTCGCCAGCGTCGACGACCGTGTAGTAGATGGACGCGTAGCCGTAGGTGCACACTCCGCGACCAGCGAAGGGCGCCGACCAGAATTCACTGCCCGTGGTGTCCGGGTAGTACTTCATTCCCACGGGATCGCGGCCGGGGACGGTCAATCCGACCAGTACGGTCCACTTCCCGGGATGGCTGGTCCGGAAGGACTGCCAGAGGTAGACGTAGGCGAAGTTGGCTTGGCACTTCGGCGACCAGAACTGTTTGACGGAAGCGGCCCGCTGACCGTCCACGTCGATGTATCCGGTGGAGCCCAACTGGTACGTGTCGGAGCAGCCGGGGGCCGCTTCGGCGTGGGCCGCGGTGCTGAGGCCGAACAGCGCCGAGGTGGCCAGGGCGCTGACCGTGGCCAGCCGGGTCAGAGTTCTCACAGTTCAGATCCCTTTCTTCGGGTCAGTTGCAGGCCGCGCCGGTGCCGGCAATATGGGCGACGCCGTTGAAGATGAACTCCCCCGTGACGCCGGTGCAGATTCCGCGACCGGCGAAGGGACCCGACCAGAAGTCACTGCCCGAGGTGTTCTCGAAGTACCCGCCATCTGACCCGCTCTGGCCGCCGTGGTAGGTCACACCGACGTCCACGGTCCAGACGCTGTGCGGGTGACTGTTCCGGAAGGACTGCCAGACGTAGAGATAGCCGAAGTTGGCCTGGCACTTCGGCGACCAGAACTGCTTGACGGAAGCGGCCCGCTGACCGTCCACATCGATGTATCCCGTGCTGGACACCTGGAAGGTGTCGGAGCAGCCGGGCGCGGACTCGGCGTGGGCGGGTGTGGACAGCAGGCCGAGCGTCGCGCCCATCGCGGCGACCACCACGACGACTCTCCGGATGATCAGTGACTTCATCGGGCCACTCCATGATCGAGAAGGTGACGCCGTTGTGGACGGACGCCTCGGGCCGTCGGCGCACCGTGCTCGCCCCGACCCGACCGATCATGCACACCCACCCTTACGTCTGCCTGTCATGGCGGGGAGGTCAGTACATTGAGGCTGGTCACCTGAAGGGGCCAAGCCATGACAACGAGCCGTGCCCCCCACACCCCAACGTGGGGACATGAGGGGCACGGGCCACCTTCGGCTCAGCGGACCAGGTTCGCCATCCACGCCTCGACGTCGGAGGCGGTGCGCGGCAGCTGGTCGGACAGCATCTCGTACCCGTCGGCGGTGATCGCCAGGTCCTCCTCGATCCGGAAGCCCATCCCGCGCAGCTCCGCCGGGATCAGCAGGTCGTCGGGCTGGAAGTAGATCCCCGGCTCGACGGTGAGCACGTGGCCGACCTCCAACTTCCCGTCCAGGTACTTCGACGCCCGCGACCGCGCGCAGTCGTGCACGTCGAGGCCGAGCATGTGGCCGGAGCCGCACAGCGTCCAGCGCCGGTAGATCGTGGACTCCGGGTCGAGGGCCTGCTCGGCGGACACCGGGAGCACGCCCAGGTCCTCGAGCCCGTGGGCCATCACCCGCATGGCGGCCCGGTGGAAGTCGCGGTAGTCGGCACCCGGCCGCAGCTCGCCGAGGGCGGCGTCGTTGGCCCGGCGGGACAGCTCGTACACGTCGCGCTGGAGCGGGGTGAAGCGGCCGGAGATCGGGAAGACCCGGGTCACGTCGGCGGTGTACAGGGAGCGTAGTTCCACGCCGGCGTCCAGGAGGAGCAGGTCGCCGTCGAGGATCGGGCCGTTGTTCTCGATCCAGTGCAGGGTGGTGGCGTGCGAGCCAGCGGCGACGATCGAGTGGTAGCCGACGTCGTTGCCCTCGGTGCGGGCCCGCCGCCAGAAGGTGCCCTCCAGGTAGCGCTCGCCGCCGCCGGACTTGGCGAACTCCAGCGCCCGGACCACGTCCTCGAAGCCCCGGGCCGTGGACTCGCAGGCGCGGCGCAGCTCGGCGATCTCCCACTCGTCCTTGACGAGGCGCAGCTCGGCGAGGACGGCGGCGAGCTCGAGGTCGCGGGTGCCGTCGCCGATCGCGGGCACCAGGTGGTCGATCGTGGCGTCGACGCCGCGCAGGACCCGGGCCGGGCCGGACAGGGCCAGCTCGTCGATGTGCCGGGTCTCGACGCCCAGGGTCGCGGAGGACTCGCGCAGGGTGGGGCGGCGGCCGGCCCACAGCTCGCCGTACCGGCGGTCGGTGAAGAACTCGCCGTCGGAGCGGTTGGAGCGCGGCCGCAGGTAGAGGGTGCCCTCGCCGGACGGTTCGAGCACGTACACGCCGTCGGAGGTCTGGTCGCCGGTCAGCCACACGTACGCCGAGTGCGCGCGGAACCGGTAGTCCTGGTCGTTGGAGCGGGCGATCATCCGGCCGGCCGGCACGATGACCCGCTCGCCGGGGAAGGCCGCCGCGAGCCGCTTGCGCCGGGCCTCGGCCCAGGGCGCCTGCTCGCTCGGCGAGGGGGAGAGCTCCGAGTCCGCCCAGCCGATCTTCATGAACTCGGTCAGAGCCTCGGTAACCGGCCAGTCGTGACTGCCGGTAACGAAATCACTCACGGTTTCACCCTCCACACCCAGACGTCGGCGACGCGCTCACCGGGGCCGTACAGCAGGTCCAGTGTCGCCTTCAGCTCGTCGCGATGCACTGTGGGGCCGAGAGTAATACATGATGCATTCCAATGCCCAACGTCGGCCTGTGCCAGCCTCCGGCCTTCCGCTGTGACCTGCGGCACCACGCCTGTCCTGCGCACCTCACCGAGCAGGGCGGCGGTCGGCTGCGGATACACCCCGATGCTGGCCTTGCCCTCCCCGCCGTACGGGCCGATGAAGAAGCCCTCCGGCACCCCGAACGCGACGTCGGCCGCGGTGGCCCAGCGCAGCGGCTCCGGGTCGGTCGGGGTCGGCAGGGGCACCGGGACGAGCACGCCCCCCGTCCGCACGCAGGTCTTCCAGTGCCCGGCGGAGAAGAACGTCGGCACGACCGGCCGGTGCACCGTGTCCAGCGGGAGCGGCAGGAGCGGCAGGAGGGCGACGGCGGTGGCGGCCGGCAGCGCGTACCGCACCACGCCGCCGGCGCGCAGCGCGGCGTCGAGGGCCAGGGCCAGCACCGTCGCGATCAGGGGCAGCAGGGTGAGCGCGAACCGGCTCGGCAGCGCCCCGTCGATCACCGGCAGGCCGTGCAGCAGCCCGTACAGCGCGGGGAAGCCGGTCTGCTCACCGGACACGATCACGGTCGGGCCGAGCGACAGCCACGCCATCAGCACGCCCACGATCGCCGAGGCCCGGACGGCCGGGTGCCGCCAGAGGTAGCCCACGCAGGCCGCCGCCATGATCAGGAGGGGGATGCCGAGGAACGTGTTCATCTCGGTGGCGTTCGGGGCGTAGTTGCCGCCGTCGCCGTTCCGGCCGGCCCACGACAGCGGGGAGAACTTCGCGTAGCTGGCCAGGTCGGCGGAGAAGTACTCCGGGGAGAACGGGCCGTTGGGCACCGACTGGGGACCCTTGAACTCCACCCACAACGGGTACGCCAGCAGCGTCACGGCCAGGCCGGCCGCCACGCCCAGCCCGAGGAGGACCGGCCGGGCGGCGCGCCGGACCAGGTCGCGGTCGAACAGCGCGTACCCCACGGTGAACAGGCCCAGGGTCATGGCCGCGAAGAACAGCACCTCCTGGCCGCCGAAGAACTGCGCGGTGATCAGGGCGCCCAGCGCGAGGCCGGTGCGGATCGGGGTCTGGGCCCGGGTGAGCCGCAGCAGGCAGTACACAATGGGGGGTAAAAGCCATTGCATTGTGATATGGGTATGGCTGTTGGACTGCGACATCATCGCCGGCGCGAAGCCGCACAGCGCGCCGGCCGCCGCGGACGCCGCGCGGTGCAGCCCGAAGCCCCGGGCGAACAGCAGATACCAGCCCAGCGCCGTGCCGGCCAGGTTCCCCGCGACCAGCGCGGCGAACGACGTCGGCGCCCCGAACAGGAAGGTCACGGGGGCCAGCACCGCCCCGGCCAGCAGATTCGTCGCGTTGGTCAGCAGGTTGATCCCGTCCGGACTGTTCATCCGGTCGGTGACCAGCGTCAGGTCGCCCAGCCAGAACCGCGACCCCTGGGCGAGGAACCACTCGATCAACGTCTGGTCGGCCGGATTCACCCCCAACGCACGGGCACTGGGATCCGACCACAGCCCTGCCGTCAGAAATACGGCAATCGCCAAATATCCCATCCCTGCCGCCACATCCAGCGGCCATTTGCGTGTCACCTGGAGCACGTTAACGGAGTAAGCGGGTACCAAGGAGGGGCCACTTCGGGCTACCGTGGCCCCTAGCGGAGCGACCTGCCGGGAGCTCCGGCGCCCGGGTGGTGGAATGGCAGACACGGCCGACTTAAAATCGGCTGCCGCAAGGCGTGCGGGTTCGACCCCCGCTCCGGGCACCCACCTCGGCCAACCCCAGCTACCCTTGGGTACATCGGGCTACCCTTTGAGGTTATGAGGCCAGAGTTGAAGAGTTCCAACGGTGCGTTGGGCCGCGTCGTCGCTGGCGCGGTCCAGGATCGCAACAGTTACACCCAGCCGGGCTACCCGGCTCCGTACGGCGCGCCTGGCTACGGCGCCCCCGAGGTCCGCACGATGACCATGGACGACGTCGTCGTCCGCACGGTGATCCTCCTCGCAGTCACCGGGGCCGCCGGTGCCTTCAGCTGGACCCTGCTCCCCGACGCGCTGGCCCTGCCGGTCGTGCTCGGCGCGGCGCTCATCGGCCTGGTCCTCGGTCTGGTGATCTCGTTCAAGCGGGTCACCAACCCGTTCGTGATCAGCGCCTACGCCGTGACCCAGGGTCTCGTGCTCGGCATCTTCAGCCGGATCTTCGAGTCGTTCTACCACGGCATCGTGCTGCAGGCCGTCGTCGCGACGTTCGGCATCTTCTTCGGCATGGCGATGCTGTACAAGTTCAAGGTCATCCGGAACAGCCCCCGGTTCACCAAGGTCATCGTGGGCGCCACGATCGGCCTCGTCGGCCTGATGCTGGTCAACCTGGTGGCCTACTTCTTCTCCGACAACGGCATCGGCATCCGCGCCGGCATGACCGGCAAGGTCGGCTGGCTGCCGATCGTGTTCAGCCTCGTCGTGATCGTCGTCGCCGCGCTCAGCTTCGTGATCGACTTCGACATGATCGAGCAGGGCATCCGCTACGGCATGCCCGAGAAGTACGCGTGGGCGATGGGCTTCGGCCTCCTCGTCGGCCTGATCTGGCTGTACATGGAGGTTCTCCGGATGCTCAGCTACCTGCGCAGATAGCCTTCGGATTGTGATGGCGGGCCGTGACCTGAGTCACGGCCCGCCCTTTGTTACTAAGGGGTAACCTGTCGCCATGCCTGAAGCTGTCATCGTCGCCACCGCCCGTACGCCGATCGGCCGCGCCCACAAGGGCTCGCTGAAGGACGTCCGCCCCGACGAGCTCGCCGCCACCGCGATCCGGGCCGCGCTCGAGAAGGTGCCGGAGCTCGACCCGAACACCATCGACGACCTGTACCTGGGCTGTGGCCTGCCCGGTGGCGAGGCCGGCTTCAACATGGGCCGCGTCGTCTCGATCCTCCTCGGGTACGACAACCTGCCCGCCGCCACCCTCACCCGGTACTGCGCCTCCTCGCTGCAGACCACCCGGATGGCGCTGCACGCGATCAGGGCCGGCGAGGGCGACGTGTTCATCTCCGCCGGCGTCGAGGCCGTGTCCCGCTACGCGCGCGGCAACTCCGACTGGCTCCCCGACGCGGCCTCCGCTGCCGTGGGCGGCGGCTGGCAGAACCCGGCGTTCGCGCGCGCCAAGGAGCGCTCCGACCTCGCTGCGGCCGGCGGCCAGACCTGGCACGACCCCCGCGAGGACGGCGAACTCCCCGACATCTACCTGACGATGGGCCAGACCGCCGAGAACCTCGCCCAGCTCAAGGGCGTCACCCGGCGGGACATGGACGAGTTCGGCGTCCGCAGCCAGAACCTCGCGGAAGAGGCCATCAAGAACGGCTTCTGGGCCCGCGAGATCACCCCGATCACCCTCGCCGACGGCACGGTCGTCAGCACCGACGACGGCCCGCGCGCCGGCGTCACCATGGAGGCCGTCGAGGGGCTCAAGCCCGTCTTCCGCCCCGACGGCCTGATCACCGCCGGCAACTGCTGCCCGCTGAACGACGGCGCGGCGGCCGTGGTCGTCATGAGCGACATCCGCGCCCGGGAGCTGGGGCTCACCCCGCTCGCCCGGATCGTGTCCACCGGCGTCACCGGCCTGTCCCCGGAGATCATGGGCCTCGGCCCGGTCGAAGCCACCCGGCAGGCCCTCAAGCGGGCCGGCATGACCGTGGACGACGTCGACCTGTTCGAGATCAACGAGGCCTTCGCGGCCCAGGTCATCCCGTCCTACCGCGACCTCGGCATCCCGATCGAGAAGCTCAACGTGCAGGGCGGCGCGATCGCGGTCGGCCACCCGTTCGGCATGACCGGGGCCCGGATCACCGGCACCCTGCTCAACTCGCTGAACTGGCACGACAAGTCCATCGGTGTCGAGACGATGTGCGTGGGCGGCGGCCAGGGCATGGCGCTCGTGCTGGAGCGCCTCTCCTAGCGGCGACCGTGGTCACGGCCGGCGGGCACCCGCCGGCCGTTTCCCATTCATCCGGTTACGGCGACACCTGCCCCTGGTTCCCTCGGCTCCAGTGGCTGATCCGCAGCGCGTCGAGCCGCACGTCGGCCACCTTCGAATGGTCTCGACTCCGCAAGCCGCTCGGCCGCGACGTTCCGCCGTGCCCGCCCTCAGCTCCGGGGTGAGCGCGTCCCCAGCGCCGCCACCACCGCCGGAGCCAGCGCGTGCGCCCACAACCGGTACCCGTCGGCCGACGGGTGGTACCCGTCCCAGCACAGCGTCCCCGGGTCCGTCCGGAACAGCACCCCGGTCTCGGCCGCCAGGTCCACGGTCACCCCGCCGGCCTCCCGCGCCGCCTCGTCCTGTGCCCGGGCCAACCGCCGCCCCCGCTGGCTGACCAGCGCCCGCAGCGGCTGGGCGATGGCCCGCGCCGCGCCGAGATCAGGACACGTGCCCACCACGACGGGCACGTCCGCGCGCCGGAGCCGACGGACCGCCCCACCCAGCTGGGCGGCGGCGCTGTCGATCCGCCCGGGCCGGACGGCGTCGTGCGAGCCGACCAGGATGACGGCGATGTCGGGGTGCGGGCCGAGGAGCGCGCGGGCGACCTGGGTGGCGAGCTCGGTCGAGCGGGCACCGGCGACGGCCACGCTGGACAGCTCGACCCGGCGGCCGTCGTCGGCGAGGAGCTGGGCCAGCTGCCCGCCGACCGTGTCGCCGAACCGGTCGACCCCCACGCCGGCCGCGGTGGAGTCGCCGAGCAGCACGAGGCGCACCGGCGTGCCGGAGCGTCCCACGCTGCTGCGGAGGGCGAGGCTGAGCTGCGGCCGCGCGTACCGCCGGCTGCGGGCCAGCACCGCCTCGACCGCGACGAGGCCGACGAGACCGGCCGCGGCGAGGGTCGCGCCCCTGCCGAGCGATCCGAGCTTGCTCCTGGCGGTCACGACTGCTCCTGGCTGCTGGGGGGTGGGCGCCGTGGTCACCGGGACCTCCGGGGATCGGGGCCGACCACGCGCGTCCCCTGGACGCGGCTCACGCCAGCCCCTTTGACGGGCGTGGCCGTCGGACCGCCACGTCTGGGCAGCGCTCGGGGAACCCGCTGGTCACGCCGCCTCCCGGGTCAACGTGGCCCGCACCGCCGGCAACAGGGCGTTGGCCGCCGCGGCGTAACCGGCGGCCGACGGGTGGTACCGGTCGGCGCTGAACATCTCGTCCGGCGCGGCTGCGAACTCCGGGCCCAGCAGGGTGCCGAGCTGCACCGCGTGCCCGCCGGCCGCCTCGATCGCCGCGGTCTGCGCGACGGCGAGCTGCCGGCTGAGCTGCCGGGCGACCCAGCGCAGCGGGGGCCGGATGGGCTGGATGGTGCCCAGGTCGGGGCAGGTGCCGACGACGACCTGCGCGCCGTGCTCCCGCAATGCGCGGACGGCCGTGGTGAGCAGGGAGACGGCGGTGCCCTGCCGGACGCCGTGGGTGACGTCGTTCCCCCCGATGATCATGACGGCGAGGTCGACGGGCTCGGTGAGGGCCGCCTCGACCTGGGGGGCGAGGTGGCGGCTGTCGGCGCCGACGACCGCCAGACAGCGGTATTCGACCGGTTGTCCGATGGCGGCCGCGATCATGGCGCCCGGGGTCTGGGCCGGGTGGTCCGCGCCGAGCCCGGCGGCGGAGGAGTCGCCCAGCATGACGAGCCGGATGGTCGGCCCGTCGCCGGGGAAGAAGCCGCTGCCGTCCGGTGGCGGGGCGTCCGGCAGGGGGATGACACGTTTGGCCCACTGGACCTGCCCGAACAGCACGCCCGTCAGGAGGGCGCTCGCCAGGCCGAGTCCACCGCCGCCGTATGCGGCCGCCTTCGCGAACCGGTTCATGGGCTGAGGTTATCGTGCTCCGGCGACAATTCCCGGCGGATAACGGGCAGCGTCGGGTAACGGGCATCGACTATCCGGGAACGCGCCCCCCGGTACGCTCGGGGTAACGACTACCGCCCAAGTCAGGAAGGCACGTGACGTGCAGTACTACAACAATGTTGTTGATCTGATAGGCAACACCCCGCTGGTCAAGCTGAACAGCGTGACCGACGGGATCTCGGCAACGGTCCTCGCCAAGGTGGAGTATTTCAACCCCGGCGGCAGCGTCAAGGACCGGATCGCGAGCCGGATGATCGAGGCGGCCGAGCGCGAGGGTCTCCTCAAGCCCGGCGGCACGATCGTGGAGCCGACCTCGGGCAACACCGGTGTGGGCCTGGCCCTGGTCGCGCAGACCAAGGGCTACAAGTGCGTGTTCGTCTGCCCGGACAAGGTCTCCGAGGACAAGATCAACGTACTGCGCGCGTACGGGGCGGAGGTCGTGGTCTGCCCGACCGCCGTGGCCCCCGAGGACCCCCGGTCGTACTACAACGTGTCCAACCGCCTCGCGACCGAGATCCCGGGCGCGTGGAAGCCAGACCAGTACTCGAACGCGAACAACCCGCGCTCGCACTACGAGACGACCGGTCCGGAGCTGTGGGCCCAGACCGAGGGCCGGATCACGCACTTCGTCGCCGGCGTCGGTACGGGCGGCACGATCTCGGGCACCGGGCGCTACCTCAAGGAGCAGAACCCGAACGTCAAGGTGATCGGCGCCGACCCGGAGGGCTCGGTCTACTCGGGCGGCACCGGCCGGCCGTACCTGGTGGAGGGCGTCGGCGAGGACTTCTGGCCGACCGCGTACGACCAGAACGTCTGCGACGAGATCATCGCGGTCTCCGACTCCGACTCGTTCGACATCACCCGCCGGCTCGCCCGCGAGGAGGGCCTGCTCGTCGGCGGCTCCTGCGGCATGGCCGTCGTGGCGGCGCTCGAGGTGGCCCGCAACGCCGGCCCCGACGACGTGGTCGTGGTGCTGCTGCCGGACAACGGCCGCGGGTACCTGTCGAAGATCTTCAACGACAAGTGGATGGCGCACTACGGCTTCCTGCGCACCGGCGACGCCTCGATGACGGTCGCGGACGTGCTGGCGGGCAAGGGCGGCGCGATGCCGGCCATGGTGCACACCCACCCGACGGAGACGGTGCGCGACGCGATCGACATCCTCCGCGAGTACCACGTCTCGCAGATGCCGGTCGTCAAGGCCGAGCCGCCGGTCGTCACGGCCGAGGTCGTCGGTTCCGTCGTCGAGCGCGATCTCCTCGACGCCGTGTTCAGCGGCCGGGCGAGCCTGCACGACTCGATCGAGCAGCACATGTCCGCCCCGCTGCCGATGATCGGTGGCGGCGAGCCGGTCGGGGAGGCCGTGAGCCTGCTGGCGAAGGCCGACGCGGCCCTGGTCCTGATCGACGGCAAGCCCCAGGGCGTCGTCACCCGACAGGACCTCCTCGCCCACCTCACCGACTAGGCCGTTTGGACCCGCTGAGAACGAATCTGGACTGCGCATCGCGGAGGGCCGCAGGGCGGGCCCTGGCGGCCCTCCGCGATGCTTGCCAGATTCGCCCTCAGCGGGCCACTGCGCCTTAGATCAAGAGCCAGATCAAGCGCATTTTTTGATTACGCCGCGTCCCTCCCACGGCGCGCGTAGGCGGGCTGCCGGGTTGGCTGTGGAGGGAGAAGAGCCTTTGACTCCCTCCACAGCCAACCCGGCAGCCTCCCCTCACGTCAGCTGCGCGTGAGCCCTTGCTCCACGGCGGCGATCAGCCGCTCATACGTCTCGTCGAGGCTGTCGGGAAGGCCGAAGCCGCCGGCGAGTTCCAGTGACACGAAGCCGTGCAACATGCTGCGCACGATCCGGGCGGCGTGCACCCGGTCCGCGTCGGGCACGCCATAGGAAGCGATCAGGGCGAACATCGGGGCCAGCGCCCGCCCGCCGGCCTCGTCGAGGCGCGGGTCCGCCCGCAGGCTGGCGGCATAGCGGCCTGGGTGTGCCACGGCGTACCTCCGGTAGGCGTGCGCGACGGCCGCCAGGTCCGGGGCGCCGGCCATGGCGTCGGCGAGTTCCTCGACCCCGCGGAGCGCGATCTGGAACAGCAGCTCCGGAAGGCCGTTGACGTGCCGGTACAGCGAAGGGGAGCGGACCCCGAGCCGGTCGGCGAGGACCGCGAGAGTCAGGTTGTGCAGGCCGATCTCGTCGGCCAGGTCGGCGGCGGCGGCGATGACGCTCCCGGTGGTCAGCCCGGCCTTCCGGCCCAACCGCGACCCGGTTCCGGCCGTCGACTCAGACACCGGCGAGCTTGCGGATCGCCGCGACGACCTGCTCGGGCGCCTGCGCCTGCGGGTGGTGTCCCGAGCCCTCGACCATCACCAGGTCCGCGCGCAGCGACTCCGCGGCCCAGTTCGCCTCGGCGGCAGGGTCGGGGAAGTCGGGGTCGGCGGTGCCCATGACGACCACGGCCGGGGCCGTGACCCGGGGGATGAGGCTCTCCGCCTCGGCGTGTGACATGTCGCAAATGTAGGCCCTGGCGGCCCGACCCCGGCCGGGCTGGGCCAGGTTGGCGGCGAGCCGGGCGCGCTCGGCGGCGAAGTCGGCGGGCTTCGTCCCCGGGTACATCTGGACGTAGTGGCTCTTCCACAGCGCCCCCGCGACGCCGGGGACCCGGGCCGCCGCCCTGACCAGGGTCATCGCCAGCCCGCCCTTCGCGTCCCGCAGGAACGGGCTGAGCAGCGCGATCCCGGACACCAGCTCGGGTGCCGTGGCTGCGGCGACGACGGCGGAACCCGCACCGGAGGAGCAGCCGGCGATCAACGCAGGACCCGCGTCGAGGTGCCGGATCAGCGCGACCAGGTCGTGTCCGGTCGGGCCGCTGCCGTACTCCGGCCACGCGGCGCTCGACTCGCCCATGCCGCGGATGTCCACAGTGACCACCCGGAACCCGGCGGCCACCAGGAGCGGGGTGGTGAAGCGGAACTCCGAGCGCAGCCCGATCATCGCCGGCACGCACACCACGAGGGGGCCTTCGCCCTGGTCATCGTAGGAGAGGCGGCCGTCGGTCAGGTCCAGGAACTTCGTCGTCGTCATAACTAAGGACCTTAGCTAACATGCTTAGCTAAGTCAACCGGGTGCCAATTTGAAAATCGCACAGCTTGTCCGATGACAGCGAGGGATGGAGAAATAACGTTGTGTCCGGAGGTTCTTCCAGAGGGTCACCACCCGATGGGGGGAGTTAGAAGATGGTCACCGTCGATCTGGCCGAGGAAACTCCGGCGGACGTCACGGACCCTCTGTTATGGCGCGACGCTCAGTTCATGCTCCGGCGGCACTCGCGGCCCGACGAGCGCGGACTGTGCGTGTGGTGCGGCCGAGCCTGGTCCTGCGCCCCGCGCCGCCTCGCGGAACGCGCGGCTGCGGCTGCCCGCAAGCCGTGGCGTGAGGCGTGGACCGCCCGGCACGACATCGCCGGCATGCGCGCGCTGCCCGAGTGGCGGAGCACGGAGCCGGCCGACGAGAGGGGGCACCTGCCAGCTGTGACCGGAGTGATCACCAGTAGCGGTACCAACAGGCGGGACACGTTCATCGGCAGGGACCGCCGGCCGAGTCCACGCTTCTAGTAGACCACCCTGCGACGCCGATCGCGCAGCATCGCTCCCCGACAGCGGCGCGACGCCCGACCCGCCGGTTCGCCCAGCTCATCCGAGCGTGGCGCGTCTCCCCCCCGACGGCGTGGCGACTCCCACGGCGAACAGGGTAAAGAAAGCTGGGGCCCGGAGATCAGTCTCCGGGCCCCAGCGCATGTCCTTCGGTTACGCGGCACCCCACGGGTTGCCCGAGTAGTCGGCCACCCCGTCGCTGTTGGTGTCCACGTTGGCGTAGTCGAAGCTGCCGTCGCTGTTCTTGTCCCACGCCTCGACGTCGTGCGTGCCGTCGTGGTCGGTGTCCGCGGCGACGTAGTCGATCCGGCCGTCACCGTCGGTGTCCGAACCCTCGTAGTCGGCGACGCCGTCGTGGTTGGTGTCCACGAGGATGTCGCTGCTGCCGTCGGCGTGCTGGTCGTACTCGATGGTGTCAGCGTGGCCGTCGCCGTCGACATCCGACTCGTAGAACTCCGAGCTCATTGTCTTCCTCCGTGTGTCTGTGTGATCAACACTGTAGAAGGCACCGGCAAGATCTCGTATCCACAGTTCGTGCCAGGGCGGCGCGCAACCCGTGTCTCATCACGCGAGCCCTTGGGCCAGGCGGTACGGATGCGGCGAATTCGGATCGTTATCCCGGTCCGGCTCGGCTACGGTCGCGTCATGTCCCACGAAGAGCTGCCGATTTTCGAACTCGGCTTCCCCGGACCCCTCCGCGACCAACTGGTCGCCGCCGTCCTGTCCGGAGCGAAGACCTCCACCAGCGCCCTGGCCATCGACTACGAGACGGAGGGCAGTCCGTTGCCGGAACCAGGCGAGCGGGCCGTGCTCATCGATTCCGACGCCCGCCCCGTCGCCCTGATCGAGATGACGGAGGTCCGGGTCGTGCGGGTCGGCGACTGCGACCTCCAGCACGCCATCGACGAGGGGGAAGGGTTCACGACCGTGGCCGAGTGGCGGCGGGACCACGAGAAGTTCTGGCACGGCGACGAGGTGCGCGAGGAGCTGGGCGATCCGGAGTTCACGATCACCGACGACACGCTGATGGTCGCCCAACGGTTCCGGGTCGTCAGCCTGCTCTGACGGAGCCTGGCCGGGTGCCGGGTGCCGGGTGCCGGGTGCCGACTGCTACCTGCCGGCCGGCGGTGATCCGGGGGCCAGGGTGCCGAGCACGTGGTGCAGCATGTCGCGCTCCAGCGGCACCAGCCGGGCCGTCAACTCGGCGTCTACCGCCCGGGCGTGCGCGGTGCACGCCGCCAGGAGGGTTCGGCCCTTGCGGGTCAGCGTCAGGACCTGGCGGCGGCGGTCGTGCGGATCGCGTACCCGATGAAGGGCTTTGAGGTCTTCCAGCTGGTCGGCGAGCGCGACTATCAGGCTCGGGGCGACGCCCATCGTGCGGGCGAGGTCCTGTTGCGAGCGGGGCGCGCCGACCGCGACGGCCGCCATCAGGTCGGCGTGCCGGGGCTTGAGGCCGAGGCCCTCGATCCGGCCGGCGAACTGGTCGGTGACGGCGGCAGCCAGGGAACTGAGCCGGAAGGCGACCGTGGCGTCCATCCGGACATTCTTCATAATTCTAACCATACATGGTCAGAATTATTCAGCGGTGTACGGGGAGGGCACGCTCGCGCCCTCCCCGCCCGTGATCAGTTCGTGTAGTACCCGTAGACGTCCGCGACGACGTGCACCGTGCCGGGACTGGTGTTGAACAACCGGATCTGGTTGTCACTGTCGACCGGGACGACGACCAGATTCGGCACCGTCTGCCCCGGAACCCAGTTCAGGTTCGAGGCGTTCGGCCGCTGCTGGGCCGTACCGGGGTAGGCGGTCAGGAAGCCGTTCGCCGTGGGCTCGGTGACGGTCATGTTGAGTACGACGCCCGTGATCGGACCCGACTGTTCGGCCAGCGACCACAGGTTAAGGGACAGATCGCTGTTCGGAGCGACCGGCGTGGTGCCGTCGGTGCCGATCCGGCTCCGGGTGTCGAGTACCCGCTTCGGTTGGTAGGCGTGGAACACGCTGCCGGTACCGGTGGTGTGGTAGCCGACGAGGTCCGCGACGACGTGCACCGTGCCGGGGCTGGTGTTGTGGAAGGCGACCTTGCCGTTGACCACGGGGACGACCACCAGGTTCGGTGCGGTCAGGCCGGGGGTCCAGTTCAGGTTGGAGGCGTTGGGCAGGGCCTGGCCGTCCGGGTACACCGTGAGGAAGCCGTTGGCCGTCGGCTGGGTGACCGTCACGTTCATCGTGACGGCGGTGACGCCCGTGGCCGGCACCCCGTTCGCGCCCGTGACCTGGAGGGTCAGCGTGCCGCCGGGAGCAACCGGGTTCCTGCCGACCGCCTCGCGGGTGTCCAGCACCCGGGTGGGGCTGGCCGGAACATACCTGCTGCCGTCTCCGTCCGTGTGGTAGCCCACCAGGTCCGCCACCACGTGCACCGTGCCGCTGCTGGAGTTGCTGAAGTCCACCTTGCCGTCGTGTACCTGGACCACGACGAGGTTCGGCACCGTCTGGCCCCGCACCCAGTTCAGATTGGACGTCGTCCCGCCGCCCGGCCACATGTCATGCGGGAACGCCGTCAGGAATCCGGAGGCCGTCGGCTCGGTGACCGTCACGTTCATCGTCACCGACGTGACCCCGGTCGCCGGCACACCGTTGTGGTCCGTCACCTGCAGGGTCACCAGGCCGCCCGGAGCGATCGGTGTGGTCGTCGGGACCCCGATCCGCTCCCGGGTGTCGAGCACCCGGACCGGCGGGACCGGGACATAGCTGTCACCGGGCTGGATGAGCTTGGTCTCCCGGGCCTGCAGGCCGCTGGTGTCCGTCACCGTCACCGTGACCGGTACGTGCTCGCTGCGCTGCGGAAAGGTGTGCGAGGCGACCGGGCTGGCCTGGGTGATCGTGGTGTTGTCGTTGAAGAAGAACGTGTACGACGCGATCGGCGCCCAACCCGGCGTGGACCCGCTGGCGTCGACCGCGATCGTCCGGCCCCGGTCCGACGCGGACAGCCGGGCGTTCAGCGTCGGGGCCTTCACCTGCTCAGTGGTGCCCCGGTCGGCGTACCCGACGGGGCCGGTGCCCGAGTTGGTCACCTCGGGATTGTCCTGGGGGCGGTGGCCGAGGAGGTCTGCCTCGGGGAAGCCGGGAGCCGCCGAGTTCGCCGAGTCGATGTTCACCGCGTCGTCGGGGGAGTCGAGATCGTGCGCGCCCTGACCCGAGAGGGACCGGAACTCCGCGAGCGAGGCGACCGTGGTCGGCCACGCGTACGGCCGGCTGGTCGCGCCGGAGCGGACGGTGTTGTAGTCGACGGTGGTGGTGGACGTTGCCGTGCCGTACACCCCGATGCCGATCGCCTTGTCGGGGTTGCAGGTACCGGTCGCTCCGACCCGCACCACGTTGTTCTGCACGGACACGGCGCTCGAGCCGTCGGCGACCCGGATCGCCGCCGAGCAGGAGCTGGTCACGGCGTTGTTCGATATCCCGGTGCCGGTGGCCCCGGCGTTGTCGACCCCCACGGAGTCGGTCGTCGTGAGCGTGATGACGTTAGCGGACACCGCGTTGCCGGTGGCGCCGGCGCCGAGCGTGACGCCCGCCGTGCGGTTCCCCTTGATCGTGTTCCGGGTGACCGTGTTGTGGGAGCCGAGCACCAGCACACCGGCTCCCCTGGACGTGGCGACCGGTGATTCGATCGTCGCATCGCTGACCGTGACCCCGCTGGTCGCGGCGTCCAGGCTGATCCCCGGTGACGTGCCCTGCACTACCCGCACGTTCTTCAGCATGGAGTTTGTGACAGCCGTGAGCTGGACTCCGGCGGCCCTGGACGAGCTGACCCGGGGATACTCCAGGGTGATCCGGGTCGAGTTGCTGACGGCGATCGGCGGGACGTCGGCCTGGTTCCAGACCGTCAGGAACTCGATGCCGACATCGTGCTGGCCCTCGATCGCGATGGCGGCATGCGGGCCGGACAGAGTGCCGTCGCTGCTCCAGAACGTGATCGGGTGGTCGGCCGTGCCCGACCTCGTGATCGTGAGCCGTTCGTCGTACGTTCCCGTGACGACGACGTCACTGCCCGGAACGGTCACCGCGGCTGCGGCGTTCAAGGTGCAGAAGGGTCTGGTGACGTCACCGACGCCGGAGTCGGAGCACGGATAGTTCTTGCCGGTATTGTCGACGTAGATCGAGCTGGACGCTGCGGCCGGGCCGGCGGTGGCGACCAGGCCCGTGGTCGCGGCGAGGGTGGCCATGGCGAGGCCGATGAGGCGGTGTCTGCGCACTTCTGAAATCCCCGTGAAGCGTGAGAGGTGTCTACCGGGCACCATTGTGGTTCCGGAAGTGGGTCTTGTCGATCCCGTGCGGGGGCGGCCCGGTGTCCGGTCAGCCCGTGTAGTACCCGTAGAGGTCCGCGACCACGTGCACCGTGCCGGATCCGCTGTTGAGCAGCCGGACCATATTGTCCCCGGACGGCACGACCACCAGGTTCGGCACGGTCAGGCCCGCCACCCAGTTGAGGTTGGACGTCGCGTCGCGGGCCCAGCCGCCCTGCGGCTCCACGCTCAGGAAACCCGAGCTGGTCGGCGCCGTGACCGTGACGTCCATCGTCACCGCCGTCACCCCGTTGACCGGTACGCCGTTGCCGCCCGTGACCCTGAGCGCGACCACAGCGCTACCCCACTGGGCGTGATCTTCAGATATCCGACACGCGCGCGCCATCCGGAATAATGAATCAAGCGGTCCGGCATGTGGCTCTCAGCCCTCTGCGGCTCGTAGCGCGGCCCCGACGTGGGTGACGTCCAGGTCCACCACGACCTCGTCGCCGTCGGCCACGCCACGCTGTGTGATGACGAGTCCGATCAGGGCCAGATACGCGGCATGGTCCCGCACGGCGGCCTGTTCCGGTGTCTCCTCGCCGATGTCGCCCTCGTCGTCACGATGCCACGCGGCGACGGCGTCATCGGCCAACTGGCGCGGCAGTCGGACACTGATTCGACTGACCTGGGGAGCGAGATGCGCCCCGATCGCGGCCAGGAGTGCCGAGTCACGCCGGTATCCCGCGCGCTCCCAGTCCAGGTGTGCCGGCAGGTCGTCCTCGGCGTCGGGGTCCAGCCCCCTGGCGCGGACGGCGGCCTCCCACTCCTCCTCGACGGTCTGCGGCAGCCGGGACCCGCACCACGGACAGTGCACGATGGCGATGTAGCTCGCGCCGCCGTCGTGGACGGGCAGGCCATAGGCCCGCCACCCGGCCTCGAAACCACGACCGCATCCGGACAGTCGTACGGGTCCGGATGCAGGTCGCAGTCGTGGGCCAGTTGCACGGCCATCGTGTCGCAGCAGTGCGCGGTCACCCCCGGGCCACGCCGATGGGGCAGCTCAGCCCGTTGGGGCCGTGGTTGCAGTAGCCCCCGGGGTTCTTGTCCAGGTACTGCTGGTGGTAGTCCTCGGCGTAGAAGAACTCCCTCGCCGGCTCGATCTCCGTGGTGATCACCCCGAGCCCGGCCCCCGCCACCACCGGCCCGAACGCCGCCCGCGACGCCTCCGCCACCGCCTGCTGCTCCACCGTCGTCGTCAGGATCGCCGACCGGTACTGCGTCCCCAGGTCGTTGCCCTGCCGCATCCCCTGCGTCGGGTCGTGGTTCTCCCAGAACTCCTTCAGCACCGTCTCGTAGGAGATCACGGCGGGGTCGAAGACGACCTGGACCACCTCGGCGTGCCCGGTCCCCCCGGAGCACACCTCCTCGTATGTCGGATTCGGGGTGTGTCCCCCGGCGTACCCCGCCGAGGTCGAGTACACCCCCGGGAGCCTCCAGAAGATCCGCTCCGCGCCCCAGAAGCAGCCGAGGCCGAGGATGGCCACCTCGAAACCGGAAGGCCAGGGGCCCACGAGAGGGGTACCGAGGACGGTGTGCCGGGCCGCGACCCGGATGGCCTCCGCGCGGCCGGGCAGGGCCTGCTCAGCGGTGGGGATGTCGAGATCACGTGGTCTGCGCATGACACCAGCATGCCGCAGTCGCTGGTCACCTGCCCATTACGACGTGCTTACCGCCGGTCTGTCGGAGCCAACGGTTACGCTCAGAGTCATGACACACGGCTTCGATACGCTCGCCATTCACGCCGGTCAGGAGCCTGACCCCCGCACCGGCGCGGTGGTGGTGCCCATATACCAGACGTCCACGTACAAGCAGGATGGCGTGGGTGGCCTGCGCGAGGGGTATGAGTACTCCCGTTCGGCCAACCCGACCCGCACCGCGCTGGAGGAGTGCCTGCAGGCGCTGGAGGGCGGGCAGCGGGGTCTCGCGTTCGCCAGCGGCCTGGCCGCCGAGGACGCCCTGATCAGGACCGTGTGCAAGCCGGGCGACCACGTGGTCATCCCCGACGACGCGTACGGGGGCACGTTCCGGCTGTTCGCGAAGGTCGCCGAGCGCTGGGGGATCAGCTGGACGTCGGCGAAGCTGTCCGACGTGGCGGCGGTGCGGGCGGCGATCCGGCCGGAGACGAAGATCGTCTGGGTGGAGACGCCGACGAACCCGCTGCTGGGGATCGCCGACATCGCGGCGCTGGCCGGGGTCGCGCACGAGGGCGGGGCGAAGCTGGTCGTGGACAACACGTTCGCGTCCCCTTACCTGCAGCAGCCGTTGTCGCACGGCGCGGACGTGGTGGTGCACTCGACGACGAAGTACGTGGGCGGGCACTCGGACGTGGTCGGTGGCGCGCTGATCGCCGCGGACGCCGGGCTGGGCGAGGAGCTGGCGTACCACCAGAACGCGATGGGGGCCGTGGCCGGTCCGTTCGACGCGTGGCTCACGCTGCGGGGGATCAAGACCCTCGCCGTGCGGATGGAGCGGCACTCGGACAACGCTGAGCGGATCGCGGAGTACCTGGTGCGGCACCCGAAGGTGCACACCGTCTACTACCCGGGGCTCCCGGAGCACCCGGGGCACGAGATCGCGGCCAAGCAGATGCACCGGTTCGGTGGCATGATCAGTTTCCGGGTGCAGGGCGGCGAGCAGGCGGCCGTCGAGGTCTGCAACCGGGCCACGCTGTTCACGCTGGGCGAGTCTCTGGGCGGGGTCGAGTCGTTGATCGAGCATCCGGGCCGGATGACCCACGCCTCGGTGGCGGGCACGTCGCTGGAGGTGCCCGCCGATCTGGTGCGGTTGTCCGTCGGCATCGAGACCGTCGACGACCTGCTCGCGGACCTCGCCGAAGCACTCGGCTAGAACCGGGCCGGGCCGCACACGGCCCAAGCTCCGGGTCGCGCTCGGCCCGTGCGAAGGGGCCGCGCGTGGCCAACGCACCGGGTCGTGCTCGGCGCACGAGCCGAGTGGTGCCCGGCTCACAGGAACGCGCGCGCCGGCGCTCCGCCCACAGCGGAGCGCCGGCCAGCATCCCGCGCTCCGGGCTCCGGCGTGGTCCGGGGCTCGGGGCAGGGATTCGACTTACGAAGGAGGTCGGTCATGGCCTGGGTCGGTGCAACCGCGCGGGAGATCGCTCGGGCGGTGCGGCGCGGCGATGCGTCAGCGACCGAGGTGGTGGCCGACCACCTGGACTACATCCGGTCCACGGACCGGCACCTGGGCGCGTTCCGGGCACTGCGGGGGCCGCGGGCGCTGGCCGAGGCCGAGGCCGTGGACGGGCTGCCGGAGCTGACGAACCTGCCCCTCGCCGGGGTGCCGGTGGCGGTGAAGGAGAACGTCGCGGTCGCCGGTGAGCGGTCGGGGGCCGACTGGCCGCACGTGGCCGACGCCGACCACGAGGTGGTCCGCCGGCTGCGCGGGGCCGGGGCGATCGTGGTGGGCACGTCCCGCATGCCCGAGCTGGGCCTGTGGGGGACGTGCGACGACAAGGAGATCGTGACCCGCAACCCGTGGCGGCTGGACCGCTCGCCGGGCGGGTCGTCGGGGGGTTCGGCGGCGGCGGTCTCCGCGGGGCTGGTGCCGATCGCGCACGGCAATGACGGGCTGGGGTCGATCCGGATCCCGGCGGCGTGCTGCGGACTCGTCGGGCTGAAGCCGGGCCGGGGCGTGGTGCCGGCCGGGATCGGGGCCAACGCGTGGTACGGGCTGGCGGAGAACGGCATCCTCGCCACCACGGTCGCCGACGCCGCGGTCGGGTTCGCGGTGCTGGCCGGCCGGCGGACGCACAAGCTGACCGAGCCGGGCCGGCTGCGGGTGGCGGTGTCCCTGCACAGCCCGATTCCCGGGGTCAGCCCCGATGCCGACAACCGGGCGGCGGTCAGTCGGGCCGTGCGGTCGCTGGTCGGGGCGGGGCACTCGGCGATCCGGGCGGAGGTGCCGTACCCGAAGAGGCTCGGTGCCGTGGTTCTCGCGACGTGGACGGCCTCGTCCTACCTGGACTCCCGCGATCTGGACTACTCCGAGCTGCAACGCCGCACCCGGCGGCACGTGGCGCTCGGCGAGCAGGCGGTGCGCACGGCCGAGGTCACGTCCGGGCAGCGGACCCGGTGGCGCGGCCAGGCTCTGAGCTGGCTGGGCGACTACGACCTGCTGGTCACGCCGGCGCTGGCGGGGGCGCCGCTGGAGGCCGCCGAGTGGTCCCGCCGGCCGTGGCGGGCGAACCTGGTGGCCAACATGCGCTACGCCCCCTACTCCGCCCCGTGGAACGTCGCGGGCCTGCCGGCGATCGTGGTGCCGTCCGGGGTGCGCGGCGACGGCCTGCCGGCGGCCGTGCAACTGGTCGGGCCGCCCGGCTCGGAGCTGATGCTGCTGGCCGTGGCCGGGCTGCTGGAGCTGGCGGCCCCGTGGCGCCGGCACGCGCCGAGCTGGCCGAGAGCCCCAAGATCAAGATCTTGAGACGGTGACGAGTGGGGCGTGACCGGCAGCGTCGGCCCCACCGGGTGCCGGCCGGGGTCGCCAGCGCCCTCAGCGCCCGAACGGCCTGCTCACCATCAGCGTCACGATCGCGACCACGAGCAGCAGGGTGACCCCGGCGGCCGCGCCGACCCGCCCGACGGCCTTGTCGACCTCGGACTTCGTGGTGAGATAGCTCCCGGTCGCCGCCATCATCTCCGGTGTGGCCGGCTGGTCCGCGCCCTCCGGGGGCGCCGGCAGCTCGAAGGTGCCGGCCTCGATGGTCCTCGCGGCCTTGCGGAGCGCCGGCGCGGTCCAGAACAACACGATGACCACGAGCACGATGTACAGGGTCGCGGCGATCACGATCCAGGGCGTGCCGGTCCGGTACTTCAGGTACTTCGCCAGGATCCCGCCGAGCACGGCCACCAGGATCGACGCGAACCCGAGCCGGGTGGCGGCCTTGCCGGCCTCGCGGACGGTGACGACGTCCCGGTCGCGCAGCCCGCGGAGGCCGTGCAGGGGGATCACCGCCAGTGGCCCGATGATCAGGATGGCGGAGAGTACGTGCAGCAGCCGTAGAAATGTACCCATATTTAAAGTCTAGGCCGATTTAGAGGCCTTGCGGGGCGGAAGTGGGACACGTAGCGTGTGCTCTCCCCTCAAGCCCCAGGAGCCCCCGTGCACTGCCCGTCCTGCAACGCCGCGCTGTCCGAGACCGACCCGGCCTGTCGCACCTGTGGCCTTCCGGCCGGCCTCGTCGCGCAGCCCCGGCCGCTGTTGTCCCTGACCGGCCCGGCCATCGGCAGCTACGTCGCGGTCGCCGTCAGCTTGGTGGGTCTGCTGATCGCGACGCTGTCGCCGCTGCTGGAGATCGCGGTCGTGCGGTCCGACGCGGAGTTCAACTACGGAGTGTTGGTCGAGCTCGCCGGCTATCTGCTGTTGATTCTCGGCCTGGTCGCCGGCGTCGTCTTCATGGTGATCTGGACCTACCGGGCCCGGAAGAACACCGACCTGATCCCGGATGCCTGGCCCCAGCAGCCCGTCTGGATGTCGGTGGGCGGCTGGTTCATCCCGCTCGCCCAGTACGTCCTGGTGCCGATGGCGTTGAAGGACATCGCACTCAACAGCGAGCCCGCCCCGGAGAGCGGCCGGACGAAGGTGTCCGGCTCCCTGATCACGTGGTGGTGGTTGACGTTCTTCGCGTTCAACTGCGTCTCCCGGCTCGGCAACGCCAACGACGGCGAGATCGACACGGAGTTCTACACCCCCTACTCGACCGGCGAGTCGTTCGACGTCGACAAGGTCACCGGTCTGCTGGGCTCCAAGGTCGCCCTGGGGCTGCCGGGCCTGGTGGCGCTCACCGCCGCGGGGGTGCTGGCGGTCATCGTGATCCGGGGCATCACGGCAGCCCAGGTCAGCCGCCAGCCCCGGATATGGTGACACCGGTGCGGTGCCCCACGTGCGACACCCCGCTGGCCGACACCTGGACCTGGTGCCAGAACTGCGCCCACTCCGAGGTCGGGATTGCTCCGGCGGCGCTCAAGCCACTACGGGGCCTCGTGATCGCCACCTGTGTCGGGATGGCCATCGCGGTGGCCGGCGGGGTCCTCACGGCAGCCCAGACCAGCCGTACCCAGGGGTAACGTGCCCGCTGACCGGCCGGGTCAAGGAGGTGGCACGATCTGGGGCATGACGGCACTGGTCACACTCGACGACGTCCGCGCCGCCCGGGAGCTGCTCTCGGGCGTGGTCCGCGAGACGCCGATGGAGCCATCGCGCACGCTGTCCGCGCAGCTCGGTGGCCCCGTGTGGCTGAAGTGCGAGAACCTGCAGCGGGCCGGGGCGTACAAGGTACGCGGGGCCTATGTCCGGATCGCCCGGTTGTCCGACGCCGAGCGGGCCCGGGGCGTCGTGGCCGCCAGCGCCGGCAACCACGCGCAGGGGGTGGCGCTCGCCGCCACTTCGCTGGGTGCCCGGTCGACGGTCTTCATGCCCACCGGCGCGCCGCTGCCGAAGATCGCCGCCACCCGGGGGTACGGGGCCCACGTCGAACTCGTCGGCGCCACCGTCGAGGAGGCGCTGGTCGCCGCGAGTGAGTTCGCGGAGCGTACCGGTGCCGTGTTCATCCACCCCTTCGACCACCCGGACGTGATCGCCGGCCAGGGCACGGTCGCCCTGGAGATCCTCGAACAGTGCCCGGAGGTGAAGACGATCATCGCGGGGATCGGCGGCGGCGGGCTGATCTCCGGGCTGGCGATCGCGGCCAAAGCGCTGCGTCCCGACATCCGGATCATCGGGGTGCAGGCTGCCGGCGCCGCGGCGGTACCACCGTCGCTGCTGGCCGGCCACCCGGTCCGGCTGTCGGAGACCTCCACGATCGCCGACGGCATCCGGGTCAGCATCCCCGGCGTGCTCACCTTCGAGCACATCGCGAAGACCGTCGACGAGGTCGTCACGGTCACCGACGAGGACATCTCCCGCGCCCTGCTCGCCCTCCTGGAGCGCAACAAGCTGCTCGCCGAACCGGCCGGCGCCGTCGGGGTCGCCGCCCTGATGGCCGAGGTCGTCAAGGTCGAGACCCCGGCCGTCGCCGTCCTGTCCGGCGGCAACATCGACCCGCTCCTCCTGCTCCGGGTACTCGAGCACGGCCTCGCCGCCGCCGGTCGTTACCAGCGGTTCACGGTCCGGTGCGCCGACCGCCCCGGCCAGCTGGTCCGGCTGCTCGCCCTGATCGCGGAGAACGGGGCCAACGTCCTCGACGTGGCGCACGAGCGCTACGACGCGCGGCTGCCGCTGGGCGAGGTGGTGGTGGCGTTCTCCGTGGAGACCCGGGGCAAGGACCACGCGGAGCGGATGGTCGCGGCGCTGCGCGCCGCCGGCCACACGGTGACCTTCGACTGACTGATCGCGCGTCGTGCCGTGGCGGCACGGTCCACCGCCGGGTGGCGTCTGGGGGAGCTGACCTCGGACGGCTCGGTCCGGGACCGTTGTGGGGAACCCGGTTGACGGGCACTCCGTCCGCCGGCAGGATGCCCGACCGTGTCCCTCGCAACCGCCTGCCCCCACTGCCACACCCCCCTGACCTCGGCCGACACCGGCGAACCCTGGTGTCCGAGCTGCGAGTGGGGCATCGACGAGCCCACCGACCACAGCGTGACGGGCGTCGGCTGGATCGACCGGCTGCTCTACCGGGCGGCGTTCCGCCTCAACCGCGCCCAGCTCACGGAGTTCTTCGGCCGCCCGATCGGCCGGCCGGTGCTCGGGCTGGCCGGCGTGTTCCTGATCGCGGTGTCCCTTCTGCTGCTCGCTGGCATGCTCGGACTACTGGCCCTGGCCGGCTGGCTCGTCGTCGCGCATCCGTCGTGGGTGACCGTGCCGGTGGCCCTGCTCGCCCTCGGTGTGGTCTGGGTGCTGCTGCCCAAGTTCCCCGGCCTGCCGGATGACCTCGAGCTGCTGGACCGGGCTCAGGCGCCGACGCTGTTCGCGCTGATCGAACGGGTGGCCGCCGCTGCCGCCGCGCCCGTGCCCGACCACGTCGCGGTCGACACCGACTTCAATGCGTTCGCCCGGACGTACGGGCTCCGACGCCGCCGCGTCCTGTGCCTCGGGCTGCCGATGTGGGCGGCCCTCCCGCCCCAGCAACGGGTCGCGCTCCTCGGCCACGAACTCGGCCACTTCGTGAACGGTGACCCGCGTACCCGTCTGCTGACCTATCCGGCGCTGACCACGTTCGGGAACCTGGCGGCTCTGACCAGGATGGGCCCCCGTGACGTCTACGGCTTCCTCAGCATGCTCGTCGACTTCATCGCGCGGCCGGTCATGTGGGTGATCAGTCGGAGCCTGCTGCTCGTGCACATCGGCATGTCGATGGTGGGCGAGCGCAGTTCGCAGCGGGCCGAATACCACGCTGACGAACTCGCCGTTCTGGTCGCCGGCAGCTCGGCCGCCCGGGACCTGACCGACTCGCTGGCGAGCGCGGCCGGCCTGGACGTGGTGGTCCGGCGGGCGGCCCGCAACGGCGACGAGCCCCGGGACTGGCGGGCCGCCGCCGACGAGGCGCGCGTATCGATGCGCCCGAGGATGGCGTGGTTCCGCCAGTTGAGCATCCGCACCGAGACGTCGATCCTGGCCAGCCACCCGCCGGCGGGTATGCGGGCCCGGCTTGTCGAGTCGCGTCCGTGGCTGGAGCCCCGGGTGGCGTTGTCGGAGGCGGAGTCGGACCGGATCGACCAGGAACTCGCCGGGTTCTACCGCCGAAAGGCCCGCGACATCGGCTGGGTCGAGCACTGAACCGAGACCGAGACCCGGAACCCAGACAAGGAACCGGGCCACCCGGGCCCGGAACCGAGACATGGCCCCGGTCACGGAACCGGGCCGCCCGCAGGCGGCCCGGTGGGCGTGATTCGAGTAGCGGGCGTCAGCCGGAGAACGGCTCGAACTTGACCACGGTCACGGTGATCTGCGCGCCGGTCGGGGCCGCGTAGGTCACGGTCTTGCCGGCCTCGGAGCCCAGGATGGCCGTGCCCAGCGCCGACTCGGGGCTGTACACGGTGTAGTCCGTGGTCGCGGCGATCTCCCGGGAGCCGAGCAGGAACGTCTCGGTGTCGTCCGGGTCGTCGTCGAACTGGATCGTGACGACCATGCCGGGCGAGACGACCGTGCTCGACGGGGCCTCGCCGACCCGGGCGGTGCGCAGGAACTCCTGGAGGTAGCGGATGCGGGCCTCCGCCTTGCCCTGCTCCTCGCGGGCGGCGTGGTAGCCCCCGTTCTCCTTGAGGTCGCCCTCCTCGCGGCGGGCGTTGATCTCGGCGGCGACGGCGGGCCGGTCGGCGATCGCCTTCTCCAGCTCGGCCTGCAGGCGGTCGAACGCGTCCTGGGACAGCCACGCGGCCTTGCTGTCGGTGTTGGGCACGGCGACTCCTTCAGACGGCGGGTCAAGGGTTAAGAAAAGCGAAACTACGAGAATATCAGCGCTGGGCCCGGCAACCTACGGTCTCGCCGCTGACGGGGAGCCCGGTTGTTGACAGTGTGTAACTGACGTCCACCCGTTTGGGAGGCTCGGGGACCACGACCTCCGCCCGCCCGACCTCCGCGCCGGCCCGGTTCCGGGCCCGGACCACGCACACGGCCGGGGAGCCTTCGGGTTTCGTGACCGTGAACTGGAGCACAACCTGATTGTCCGTGATGTCGTGGTACGAGGTGAGATTCACCGCGTAGTCCGTGACGCCGTATGCCAGATAGAGCTTGACCGCGATGCCCGTTACGCCCAGTCCGAGCGCGGCGGCCAACACGAAGGGTAGCCACCGTCGCGCACGACGTGGTTGCCGCCGCCGGCCGTAGCGGTCCGGTGGGAAAATTGTGGCGTGGGTCTCGGTCACGATCGGTCGGACTCCGGTGTTCTTGTCATAGGCATCAGCAAGAATTCGATTATCCCGGACCCGAACGAGGAGTGTCACGGTGGCCGAGCGGCTCCGAATGATGGCGGTACACGCACACCCCGACGACGAGTCGAGCAAGGGTGCCGCCGTGATGGCGAAATATGTGAAAGAGGGCGTGGACGTCCTCGTTGTCACCTGCACGGGTGGCGAGCGCGGCAGCGTGCTGAACCCGAAGCTCGACCGGCCAGAGGTCTGGGAGAACATCACCGAGATCCGTCGGGCCGAGATGGACGCCGCCCGCGAGATCCTCGGCATCCGCCAGGAGTGGCTCGGGTTCATCGACTCGGGCCTGCCGGACGGCTACCTGGAGGCCTCGGAGGAGGAGCGCCCGGCGCTGCCCGAGGACAGCTTCGGCGTGGTCGACCCCGAGGTGGCGGCCGAGCGCCTGGTCAAGCTGATCCGCGAGTTCCGCCCGCACGTCGTGACGACGTACGACGAGGACGGCGGGTATCCGCACCCGGACCACATCATGACCCACAAGATTTCGATGGTGGCCTTCGACGCCGCCGGCGACCCGGAGCGTTACCCGGAGGCCGGCGAGCCGTGGACCCCGGCGAAGCTCTACTACAACATGGGCTTCTTCAAGAAGCGCCTGCTCGCGCTGCACGAGGCGATGCTCGCCGAGGGCCTCGAGTCGCCCTTCGCCGACTGGATCGACAGCGGCCGCGCGTGGATGAAGGACAAGGGCGACCGCGTCACCACCTCGGTCGACGCGGGCGAGTTCTTCGGGGTGCGCGACGACGCGCTGCGGGCGCACGCGACCCAGGTGGACCCGGAGGGTTTCTGGTTCGGGATCCCGATGGAGATCCAGTTGCGGATCTGGCCCACGGAGGACTTCCAGTTGGTCCGGGCGAACGTTCCGACCACGCTGCCGGAGAGTGACCTCTTCGCTGGCGTACGGTAGAGGCATGCTTCAGTACCTCGCGGAGAACAACTTCGGCGACACCCGGGGACCCGGCCTCGCCGGTCCGCTCGCGTTGCTGCTCATCGTGTTGCTGGGCGTGGCGACCTTTTTCCTGTACCGGAGCATGAATCGCCACCTCCGCAAGCTTCCCGACCGTTTTCCGCCGAGCCCGCACGATAACGCTCGGTAGTTTTCGCGGCTTTTGAAATTCTCGACTACCGGTTGTAGAGCACCTAGCGCACATTTAGGGCTGTTGCGGCCTGGGTATGTCCCATAACCTTGCCTTCAGGGGGCCGCCACCGGGCGTCCCCTGCTCGCTGTGCGAGGGGGGTTGGGTGTTGGGTCGTCGCTGGTTGCTCACCGGCTTCGCCGCACCTGCCGCTGTGCTCGGCCTGGCCCTCGCGGCCTGGCCGGCCTGGTGGCGGCTGGTGCTGGCCGCCGCCCCGGCCCTGTGGCTGTGCTACCAGGCCTACCGGTACTGGCTGAGGATTCTCGAGGAGCGCCGGATCTGGCGCGAGCTGGCCACCGCCCCGCACCGGCTGCTCCGGCTCGACGAGCGCGAGGTCGTCGACGCCGCGCTGCACGGCCTGGGTCGGCTGTTCGCCCCGGAGCGGGTGGAGATCGCCATCCGGTCCGGCGACGGCGCCGAGCGGGTCTACGCGAGTGGCCCGGCGGGCCCGCGCGGCAGGGGAGTGGCCCGCCCGCTCCGGGTCGGCGCGCACCGGATCGGCGAGCTGCGGCTGTGGCTGCGGTCCCCGGGGCCGATGTCGGAGCGCGAGGACCTGGCCCTGTCGGCGTACGCGGGGACGCTGGGCGCCGCGCTGCTCAACGTCGCGGCCCACCGCCGGCTGCGCGAGCTGATCGACGCGCTGCACCAGGGCGACCCGACCGGCGCGCGCAAGGGGCCGGTGGGCTCGGAGCGGATGATCCTGCTCGCGGAGCTGCGCGAGGCGCTGTTGGTCGAGGACCAGCTGGTCCTGGCGATGCAGCCGGCCGTCGAGCTGTCGACGGGAGCCCCGATCGGCGCGGAGGCGCTGGTCCGATGGCACCACCCGAGTCGTGGGCTGCTCGCGCCGGACGCGTTCATCGAGGTGGTCGAGCACAGCGACCTGGTGGGGCCGTTCTCGCGCTACATCCTGGACCTGGCGCTGCGGATCGTCTCCGACTGGGCGCGCGGCGGGCTGATCATGCCGGTCGCGGTCAACCTGTCGGCCCGCAACCTGTTGGAGCCGGAGCTGCCCCAGATGGTGGCCGCGGCCCTCGCGCGGTACGGGGTGCCGGCCGACCGGCTGGTCCTGGAGATCACTGAGACGGTGATGATGGACGAGTCGCCGGTGATCGAGGAGGTGCTGATCGGCCTGCGCGCCCTCGGGGTGCGGATCGCCGTGGACGACTTCGGCACCGGGTACTCGTCGTTGACCCTGCTGACCCGGTTCCAGGTGGACGAGGTCAAGGTCGACCGGGCGTTCGTGTCGCAGATGGGGCATTCCCCGGAGGCGATGGCGATCGTGAAGACCACTGTGGACCTGGGCCGGGCGCTCGGGCTGCGGGTGGTCGCCGAGGGGGTGGAGACCGCGGAGCAGCGGGCCACCCTGATCGGGATGGGCTGCACGGCGGCCCAGGGCTACCATTTCTCCCCGCCGCTGTTCCCGGACAAGGCCAACGCGGCTCTCGTGGGACTGGCGCGCGCCGCCGAGATGTGACGCCGGGATGTGACCGGCCACACCGCTGAGACGTAACCGCAACCTCGCGGTGCCTAACCATAGACATCGTGATCAGTAGCGTGCGGGGACACCAGTGACGCTCCCGAGGGGACATTTCGTGGCCAGTTCCGTCACGCTGCAGGGCATCCGGTACCGGCGAGGACTCTCCGTGGTCGTCCTGGTGCTCGCGGTGTTCGCAGCCGCCGCTGCGGTGCTCGTGCCCGCGTACACCCGCGCGGCTCAGGACTCGGTGCTGCGGGACGGGCTGAGTACCGCGGCGTCCTGGCAGACGGAGCTGTGGTTCGACGCCGCGGCCCAGGGCGGGGTGGGCCCCGCGGACCTGCACGCCGCCGCCGACCGGATTCTGACCGAACGTCCGGCGGTCGGCCGGCACTTCGCGACCGGGGTGGACGGGTCCTCGGAGAAGATCGTGATCGGGCCGCACCACGCGCTGGCCCTGCACGTCTACCGGCAGGGCGTGTGCGCCCACGTCACGATCGTGGCCGGCACCTGCACCGACCCGACCAGGGGTGGCGAGATCCTGCTCGGGGTCAAGGCCGCGGAGCTGGTCGGCGCGAAGGTGGGACAGCCGTTCGGGTACCAGGTCGTGGTGAACGGGACGACCGTCGACCGGACCGGCACCGTGGTCGGGACCTACACCCCGACCGACACGCTGTCGCCGTTCTGGGGCCGGAGCAACTACTTCGGGGGTACGGGCACCGAGGCTACCGACAAGCTCGACGCGCCGGTGCTGACGAGCAACCCGGCGGAGGTGACGGCGCTGGACCGGCGCGTGACCGTGGAGTACCCGCTGAAGGGTGGATCCGTCGCCCTCTCCGACACCGGACAGCTGGGCTCCGACATCAAGGATCTCGCCCGCCAGGCCGGGGGTTCCCTGCTGCCGGGGATGCTCGACGACATCCGCGCCGAGCAGGACGCCCTGACCGCCAGTATCCCGCTGGTCGCCCTGCCGCTCCTGCTGCTGTGCCTGTTCGTGCTGTACCTGGCGGTCGCGTCCGTCACCGAGGAACGCGGCCCGGAGATCGCGCTGGCCAAGCTGCGCGGCTTCGGCACCGGCCGGACCGTGAGGTTCGGGCTCGGCGAGGCCCTCGTGCTGGTGGCCCTCGCCACCCCGCTCGGCCTGCTCCTCGGACTCGGCTTCACCTGGCTGGCCGCCGGGGCGATCCTCGCCGACGGGGTGATCGTCGAGCTGCGCTGGGAGCTGCTCGCCGCCGCGCTGATCGCCGTCGTCGCCGGGATGGGCACGGTGTGGCTGGCGTCCCGGCGGACCCTGCTCACCCCGGCTCTGGCCCTGCTGCGCCGGGTGCCGCCGCGCGCCCGGTTCAAGGCCGCCGTGGGCGAGGGGATCGTCGTCGCGCTCACCGCCGTCGCGCTGTACCAGGTGCTCGCGGCGGGCGACCGGACCTCGTCCCTGGCGCTGCTCGCCGCCCCGCTGCTGGCCCTGCTCGCCGGGCTCGGCGTGGCCCGCGGCCTGGCGATGTGGAGCCGTCGCCGGGTCGGTGCGGCCCTGCGCTCCGGCCGGGTGCCGGCGATGCTCGCCAGCGCCCAGCTGGGCCGGCGGCAGTCCACCGTCCGGTTGAGCATGGTGCTCACCGTCGCGTTGTCGCTGCTGGGGTTCTCCACGGCGATCTGGAGCGTGGCCGACTACAACCGGGTCCGGGTCGCCGACGCGTACGCCGGCGCGCCCACCGTCTACCGGGTGCTGGCCACCGACCCGCAGGTCCTCATGGACGGGGTGGCGCGCGCCGACCCGACGGGCACGTACGCGATGGCGGCGATCCGGGTCTCCCAGTTCTACGCCGGCGACAACCTGACCATCGTCGGCATCGACCCGACCCGGTTCCCGAACGTCGCACTGTGGCCGCACGGCGAGCCCGGCACCGCCCAGGAGGTCGCGGACAAGGTCGCCGTCGACCAGTCCCGGGCGATCACGGTCAAGGGGCCTGAGTTCGCGGCCGAGGTCACCGCCACGAAGGTCGAGAGCACCGACCCGATGCAGCTCGCCGCGTGGGTCACCACCCCGGGCAAGGGTCCGCGCGAGGTGCCGATGGGCGCGCTGCGCACCGGGACCGGCACCTACCGGGCCGCAGTGCCCGACTGTGCCGCCGGCTGCCGGCTCCTTGGCCTGATCGTGCAGCGGTTCCCGGGCCGGTCGGCCCCGTACGCCGTGGACCTGACCGTCACGAAGCTGCTCGACGGCACCAGGCCGGTCGACGCGCACCTGGACCTCGCCGGCGCCTGGCAGGAGGTCAAGCCGGCCGACTCGACGGCGGGCACCGTCGCCCCCGGCCTGACCGTGTCGGTGCGGGGCTCCGGCTCGGAGGACTACCGGGTGCGCTACACCGACCTGCCCGACCGGCTGCCCGCCGTCCTCGCCGGGGCCACCCCGGACGCCAACCGCAAGGGCGACGAGTTCTCCATCGTCGCGCTCGGCGCCAACCCGCAGCCGTTCGACGTCGCCCAGCGGGCCGGGCTCGCGCCCCGGGTCGGCGAGCACGGCATCCTTGTCGACCTGCGGGCCGAGGTGTGGACCGCCGCCGTGGACGCGAACCTCAGCGCTTCCAGCAGCGTCTCCTACGAGGTGTGGGTCGCGGCCGGCGCGCCGGACACCCTGCGCGCCGCGCTCGCCGCCGCCGGGGTGCAGGTCGTGGAGGTGCAGTCCCGCGACACTCGGCTGGAGCGGTTGAGCCGGGCGGCACCGGCGCTCGCCCTGTGGCTGTACCTGGCCGCCGGGGTGCTCGCAGTGCTGCTCGCCGTGGGCGCGGTGCTGCTCAACGCCTACATCGGGGTGCGGGCCCGGCAGTACGAGCTGGTGGCGCTGCGGATCGCCGGTCTGCCGGCCGGCACGCTGCGGGCCGGGGTGCGGCGGGAGTACGCGACCCTGCTCGGGGTGCCGCTCGTCGTCGGCGGCGTGGTCGGGCTGCTGTCCGCCGGGCTGATGGTGTCGGCGATTCCCCTGGTCAGTGCCGCGAAGGACGCGATCACGCCGGTCTACAAGCTGGCGCCGTACCAGCTGGGCACCGCCGGGGCGCTCACTCTGCTCGGCTTCGCCGGGGTGGTCTGGCTCGTGCTGGGCCTCGTCCGGCGGGCCGACCCGGCGCTGCTGCGCACCGGCGGCCAGTGATGGGAACGCTGCGGATGGCCTGCGCGGGGATCTGGCACCGCAGGGCGAGTTCGCTGCTTGTGGTACTCCTCGTCGCGATTTCGGTGGCGGCCGCGGTGTTCGCGCCCGCCTACAGCCGGGCCGTGGAGCAGTGGTCGCTGCGGGACGGGCTGCGCACGGCCCTGCCCGCCCAGACCACGCTGACCGTGACGGCCCCGCAGTTCTACAACCAGGGCGCCGACCCGGCGGAGATCGACCGGGCGGTCCGCGAGTTCTACCCCATCGACCGGTACTACGGCACGCCCGTCCGCGAGATCCGGTTCGAGGGCAAGGTCGACTTCGGCGGCGATCCGGTGACCGGCCGGGTCGTGTACCGCGAGGGGCAGTGCACCCGACTGGTCCTCACCGTGGGCAGGTGCCCGCAGGTCGCCGGCGAGCTCGCGGTACCCGTCGGATCCGGGTTGGCCCTGGGCGCGAAGGTCACCGTGGCGTCCCGGGCGCTGAGCACCACCGGCACGGTCGTCGGGCTGTACAAGGGCACCAACGACCGGGCCTTCTGGGGGGCCAGATCCTACTTCGACGCCACCGTCGGCCAGCAAGGCAGCAGCGACTACTTCGGCTCGGTGTTCGCCGCAGAGGACACCCTGCGCGCCGCCAGGTACTCGCCGATGACCGCGGGCAGGGAGGGCGCCGAGACCAGCTTCGACTACCCGATGGTCGTGCCCAGGGTCGACCTCACCACGATCGACGCCCTGACCGCGGCGCTGAAGCGGCCGGTCGGACTGCGGTACACCCCGTGTCCGCGGGTGCTCCTCGGCCAGGGGCAGCAGCCGAGTCCCGAGGCCGCCGCCGAGTGCGACCGCAAGTACCGGCTGTCCACGGTGACCGCGAAGACCAACCTGTCCAACGTGCTGCTCGACGTCGCGGCGCAGCGGGCCGTGGCCGTGCGCTCGGTGCTGTTCGTCGCCGTCCAGCTCGTGGTGCTGTGCTGGCTCGTCGTCTACCTCGTGCTGGCCAACCTCGCCGAGAGCCGCTCCACCGAGCTGGCCGTCGCCAAGCTGCGCGGCTTCCGGGCCGCCCGGGTACTGCGGTTCGGGCTGGTCGAGTCCGTGCTGCTCGTGGCCGTCGCCGGGCCGGTGGGCGCCGGGCTGGGCTGGCTGGCCGTGCGGGGCGGGATCTGGGCGCAGCTGCGCGAGCTGGACGTGCGCGCCGAGTACCGGATGCCGATGCTCGTCACCGGGGGCGCTGTCTTCGCCGGCGCGCTGCTCGTGGCCGTCCTCGCCAGCGCGGCCCCGCTGCGCCGCCCGGTGCTGGGCCTGCTGCGGCGGGTCTCCACCGGGCTGCGCCGCCGGTTCGGGTTCCTCGACGCGCTGCTGCTCGTCGTGGCCGGGTTCTCCGTCTGGGCGCTGGTCACCCGGTCCGGGGACAGCGATGTCGCGCTGGTCGCCGGCAGCCTGGCTGCGCTCGCCGCCGGTGGGCTGGCCGGCCGGGTCGTCGCGCTGCTGGCCCGGCGGCGCGGACCGGCGGCCATTCGCCGGGGCCGGCCGGTGCCGCTGCTGGCCTGGTCGGCCGTCGGTCGCAGGCAGGGCGGGCCACGCCTGGTCGCCCTGGTCGTGGTCGCCACGGCGCTGAGCGCCTACGGGCTGTTCTCCTGGGGGATGGCCGCGCACAACCGCGAGGTCCGGGCCGGCTTCGTCACCGGAGCGCCCGTCGTCTACCGCCTCGAACCGGTCTCCACGGACAAGCTGCTCGCCGCCGTGGCGAAGGTCGACCCCCAGGGCCGGTACGCCATGGCCGCCGTCGACACCATGATCGGCGTCGGCGACGACACCGCCCACGTCGTCGGCGTCGACGCCACCCGGCTGGCGGCCGTGGGCTACTGGAACGCCGCCACCGCCGGCAGCGACGTGTCGACCGTCGCCGACCTGCTCCGGCCGCCGGCCGACGCGCCCATCACGCTGCACGGCCCGCACATCGAGGTCGACGTGACCGCCCTGGTCATGGAGCCCGCCGGGTCGCTGACGTTCGGGGCGCAGCTGGTCACCCCGGCCGGGCGGCGGACCGTGTCGTTCACGAAGATCGGGTCCGGGCCCAACCGGTTCGCCGCCGACGTGCCCGACTGCGGGTCGAGCTGCCGCCTGGTCGGATTCAACGTGTACCGGGCCGGCGGCGCCGCGTCCACCGCCACGCTCCAGGGCGACCTGCTGGTCACCGGTCTGCGCGACGCGTCCGGTGACCTCGGCGACCGACTGCGGACGGCCACCGCCTGGCGTGGCGCGGAGCCGATCCTGGCGGATCAGCCCGTGGCCACCGTCGTGGCCGGCGAGAGCGGGGTGCGGATCACGTTCACGGCCCCGCCGGGGGAGGACCTGTCGGTGCTGCACGTCGACGCGCCGTACCCGGTGCCGGCCGTCGTCTCCGACCCGCGCCACAAGGTCGGCGACTTCCGCGGCACCGGCCTGTACGGCGTCGAACAGCCCTACCGCGGCGTCCTGGCCGCCCCCGTGCTGCCGGGCGTCGGCCAGGGCATCCTCGTCGACCTGGCCTACGGCGACCGGTCGGCGCCCACGTACGCCATCGACGCCGACACCACCCCGATGGTGTGGGCCCGTGCCGACGCGCCCGCCGACCTGGCGGCCCGGCTGACCGCGGTCGGGCTGGTCGTCATGGACGTCGACCGGCTCGGGGTCCGGCAGTCGGCCCTCGACGAACAGGGTTCGGCCGTGGCCCTGCGGCTGTACGTCATCGCCGCCGTCGGGGCGCTGCTCCTCGGCATGCTCGGGGTGCCGCTCACCGCGCGCCCCGGTGCCCAGGACCGCGCCTACGAGGCCGCGGCGCTGCGGGTCGCCGGTCTGTCGGGGCGGCAGGTGCGCCGGGCGGTGCTGCGCGAGTACACCCTGCTGCTCGTGATCGCCGTCGCGGTCGGCATCGCCGCGGGTACGGTGACCGGCGTGCTCACCCTGCCGCACCTGCTGCCGGCGGCCGGACAGATGGCGGCGGTGCCCGTCGACTACTGGCCGGGCCCGGCCCAGGCCGCGGTCGCCCTGGCAACGATCATCCTGGTGTACGGCCTGGTCGCCGTCACCGCCATGCGAACCACGATGCGGCGCGGCCACGCGCAGCGTCTACGGGAAGGAACGTCGTGACGGACAGCAAGGGGATCCGGGTCACCTGCCGAGGCCTGGTCTACATCTACCGGCTGGAGGGCTACGACGTCGTCGCCCTCTCCGGCGTCGACCTCGACATCGAACCCGGCGAGGCCGTCGCGCTCGTCGGCCCGTCCGGCTCCGGCAAGTCCACCCTGTTGTCCCTGATGGCGGGCCTGCTCCAGCCCTCCGCCGGCCGGCTGACGGTCGGCGAGCACGACGTGGCCAAGGCCAGCGACGCCGAACTGCAGCGGATGCGGGGGCTCGACGTGGGCGTCGTGCTGCAGGGCGCGTCGCGCAACCTGCTGCCGTACCTGACGGCCGAGAAGAACATCGCGTTCGCGCAGAGTGACGTGCCCCGGCACCGGCGCTCCGAGCTGCTCGCCCCCGCCGACGTCCTCGCGCTCGTCGGCCTCGACGAGTCCCGGATCGCCCGGTCCAAACCGGCCGAACTGGCCCCGGGCGAACGCCAGCGCCTCGCCGTGGCCGTCGCGATGGCCACCAACCCTGGCCTGCTGCTCGCCGACGAGCCGACCAGCCAGCTCGACCACGACGCCCGCGACGAGGTCCTGGCGGCTTTCACCGCCGTCAACCGGGCCGGCACCACGGTCATCGCCGTCACCCACGACCCCGACGTCGGGGCGATCCTCGGCCGGACGGTCACGATCCGCGACGGCCGGGTCGGAGCCGAGGGCCGGCACGGGCAGGACTTCGCGGTCGTCGCGCGCGACGGGGCCGTGCACCTGCCGCCGGACATCCTCCGCGAGGTGGTGCCGGGGACGCTGCTGCGGGTGGAGATGCTCGACGACGGCTCGATCCGGATGGAACCCGCCGGAACGGCCTGATTCGGACCGGTCTGGGGAGAGGGCTGCGGGGTTAGGCTGTGGGGGAGGCTCTCCATGCAGTCGATCACCGCTCGTGTGCTTGGAGTTCCGGCTGCCGCGACGGCGCTTGTGCTGGGTTTCTGGTCGGCAGCCCTGGCGCAGCCAACCCCCACCCCCACCCCGTCCGTGGCGGAAACGTGCGCCCCGGCACCGTCGGCGTCCCCGTCGGCGGGACCCACGCCTTCGCGCGGCGGCACATCCTGTGTGCTCGTCAGGGAGGTCGAGGACATCCCGTTCGCGAGGACTACGGTGGACGACCCGTCGCTGGACCAGGGCACAACCCTGGTGACGGTCCCCGGCGTGAAAGGGAAACGGACCCTCACGTATGCGGTGACAGTCGCGGGCGGCCACGAGCTGAGCCGAAAGCTGATCAGTGACGTGGTGACGACACCGGCGGTCGCTGAGGTGACGGCGGTGGGCACCAGGGTCGCGGCCCAGCGGTGCGACCCGAACTACAGCGGGGCCTGCGTCCCGATCGCCAGTGACGTGGACTGCGCGGGCGGCAAGGGCAACGGCCCCGCATACGTCAGGGGCCCGGTCTACGTGATCGGCACGGACATCTACGGCCTCGACGGCGACCACGACGGCATCGGCTGCGAGTAGCCGCGTACCCGGCGAATCCGGTCCGGTGGAGGGCACCGAGGCGTAGCGTCGGAGATGAGCAAGAGGGGGCGAAGCCATGTTTTCTGAGCTCATGCCGGCCGCCACGCTGCCGGTCAAGGACCTGGCCGTTGCACGCCGGTTCTACGAGGGCACGCTGGGCCTGAAGGTCCTCCGCGAGGAGATGGAAGGCGGTGGCCTCTTCTACTCCTGCGGCGACGGCATGCTCTTCGTGTACGTGTCCGGTTTCGCCGGCACGAACAAGGCCACGGCGGTCACCTTCGGCGTCGACGACGCGAAGTTCGACGCGGAGATCGACGCACTGCGCGAGAAGGGCGTTTCCTTCATGACCTTCGAGTACGAGGGCATCACGTGGAAGGACGACGTCGCGATCACGGACGGCATGCGGGGCGTGTGGTTCGCCGATCCGGACGGCAACATCATCAACGTGGGCTCGCTGCCCACCTGAGGGCCCGACCCGGGTGGCGACAGCGACTGCCGCCACCCGTCGGAGGGGCTCAGCCCCAGGTCTGACCGGCGGGCTGCCGGGTGGTCGCGTTGAGCCGGTTGAAGAAGTTGGTGGTGGCGATCCACATCACCAGCCCGGCCAGCTGCTGCTCGTCGTAGTGCGCGGCGGCCTCGTTCCACACCGCGTCCGGGACGCCTTCGGGGTTGTCGGCGAGCCGGGTCGCGTACTCGGCCAGCGCCAGGGCCGCGCGCTCGGCGTCCGTGAAGTAGGGGGCCTCGCGCCAGGCGGCGACGGTGAACAGCCGCTCGTCGGTCTCGCCGTTCTTCTTCGCGCTGTGCGTTCCGCCGTACACGCACGCGCTGCATCCGTTGATCTGGCTGGCGCGCAGGTGCACCAGCTCCAGGGTGGACGGGGCGACACCGGAACTGTGGGCCACCTTGTACAGCCCGTTGATCGCCTTGCCAGCGTCGGCCAGGACCATCGCCGGGTTCTTCATCCGTGCCTGCATGACTGTTCTCCTCGGGAGTTCGTTCGACACAGCACTGACGAACCCCGTCCCGGGAATGTGACCACTGTGGCCGGCGTCACTCCGCGCCGCCTGCGCGCGCCGACGGCGAAGGGTGGGCCGAAGTCTCAGCCCACCCTCGTTTTCGCTGGTCAGGCGACAGTGAACCCGTAGGAGTTCGAGTAGTCGCTCACCGTGCCGTCCGGCCGCACGGCCCACACCTCGAAGTAGGTGTCACCGCTGGCGGTCGGCGTCCACGTGAAGGTGGCCCGCCCGTCCGCGCCGGCCGGAACCGTGATCATCGCCTCGCCGTTGACCGAGTACCTGTACTCCTTCACCGCCGTCCAGCCGGCCGGCCGGGAGAAGGTGAAGGTGCCGGCCACGCCGACGCCCCCAACCGGCTCCCCGGTCGCCTGGTAGACGTCCGAGCGGACGCCCGGCCACGGGTCGAAGTAGTGCACCCACGTCGCCTGGGTGGACACGAAGCCGTTCGCGCTGTGCGAACGCACCGCGACGGTGTAGCCGTTCTCGTTGTCCGCGAGGAAGGAGACAGTCGCCGTGCCGTCCGGACCGGCGGCCACGTGCCGCGCCTCACCCCAGTTGAGCTGGTACTCGTAGGAGGTGACCCCCACGACCCCGTCCCTCGGCGCGAACTTCAGCGTCAGCTGCTGTCCCCACTCGGGCGTACCGACCGGCGTGACCTGCGGTTCGCTGCCCCGCACGAACACCTCGTACTCCGCCTGCCCGGTGGACCGGTTGCCCGCCCGGTCCACGGAACGCACCATCAGGCGCTGCGGGCCGTCCCCGACCGGGCTCAGGGAGACCTTCGCCGTGCCGCCGGGCGTGGTGGCGCGGACCATGCCCTGCCCGGCGAACGGGTCGGCCGCGCACTCGAGCTGGCCGGCGTCCCCGCTGTAGGAGCAGCCGGGCACGCCGAAGATCGATCCCCAGGTGTACTCGAAGCCCGCGACGTCGGCGTCGCCCCCACCGGAGAACGTGAATTCGCCCGGAACGCCCTGCGGCGTCCACTCCTCTCCACCGGCGGGGTAGTTCGAGGACGTCACGGTGGGCGTCGTGGCCGGCGCCACGTTGTCGTACGCGAAGGTGCACGTCTTCGACCAGGCCGAGGTGTCCGTGCCGTCGGAGACCCGGACCTGCCACGCGTACGTCTTGCCGCTGACCAGCACGTTGGCGGGGAGGTTGACGGTGTTCACCCGGCCGGACCTGCCGTAGTCGGCCCCGACCTCCGTCCGCGCGGCCGGGTTGTCGACCGGCCACACGGCGAAGTCGTGGTGCAGCGAGTCCCACGCGTCGGCGTCGGTCCCGACGGCCTGGAGCATGTTTCCGAAGCCGCCGAGGATGGGGAACGGCGCCTTGGTCGCGCAGGGACGCCCGCCGTTGAACAGGTGCGTCTCGTCGACGACCGGCAGCGAGTTGTACTTCACCGACAGGATCGGGTCGGCCACCGTACGCCCGTAGCTGACGTCGCCCTCGAGGTTGTCCGGCACCTTGATCTTGATGGTGATCTTCTTCTGCCGGGTCGCGAGGGCGTCGTTGACGGCGGCGGACACGTCGGAGGAGAACCGCGCCGGGCAGTACTCCGGAGTCAGCGACTCGTCGAGCTTGGTCATCGACACCGGCGAGCGGAACCAGCTCGGGTTGGCGTCGATCGGCTTGGTCCGCCAGATCTCGATGGCCCTCTTGGAGCAGTCGGCCGCGTTCTTCTCGCGGAAGTAGAGCGTCGCGCCGCTGACCTTCCGGCTGCCGAACGACGCGAGGTCGAAGGTGATGTAGGCCCGGGACTTGTGCACGGCACCGGCGGCGTCGGTCCAGCCGCCGATCGGCATCCCCTGCCCGGAGGCGCCGTCAAAGGTCGCCTGCGGGTCCTTGGAGTCGGTGTATCCGGACTGCGTGACCGGCGCGTACTCGTAGTACGGCGCGGCCGAGGCCGCCCCGGCGGTGCCGAACACCGCCAGCCCGGTGACGCCCAGAGTGACCGCGAGCGCGGCGATACCTCCGCGCACGGCAATAGATCTAGCCTTAATGGACATTTCTCCCCGTTTCATCCGCGTGACTCACGCAAATCAATGCCGAGAGTAGGGGCGTCGGCGGGCCGCTGCAATCGGGTACTTGTCGGAACGGGTGGCCCGGTCACCTGGAGTGTCTCCATCGGGTCGGAATCGGCGGGTGTGGGAGAGTGGCCTCATGAACCGGCTCGGTAACGCGACGTCGCCATATCTCCAGCAACACGCCGGGAACCCGGTCGACTGGTGGGAGTGGGGTCCGGAGGCCTTCGCCGAGGCGAAGCGCCGGGACGTCCCCCTCCTGATCAGCGTCGGCTACAGCGCCTGCCACTGGTGCCACGTCATGGCACACCAGTCGTTCGAGGACCCGGACGTGGCGGCCGTCGTCAACGCCCTCACCGTCCCCGTCAAGGTCGACCGCGAGGAACGCCCCGACGTCGACGCCGTGTACATGGCCGCCACCCAGGCGACCACCGGCCAGGGCGGCTGGCCGATGACGGCGTTCGCCACCCCGGACGGCGAGCCGTTCTACTGCGGCACCTACTTCCCCCGCGACCATTTCGTCGCCCTCGTCGAAGCCGTCGGCAAGGCCTGGTCGGAGCAGCGCGACGACCTCCTCGCCCAGGGTCGCGCGATCGTGGAGGTGCTGGCGCCGGCGGCCTCCGGGCGGGGCGAGATCACCGCCGGCCTGCTCGACGCCGCCGTGGGTCAACTCCGCGACGGGTACGACGACCTGCGCGGCGGTTTCGGCGGCGCCCCGAAGTTCCCGCCGTCCATGGTGCTGTCGTTCCTGCTCCGGCACCACGAGCGCACCGGCTCGGCCGAGGCGCTGGAGATGGTCCGGCACACCTGCGAGCAGATGGCCAGGGGCGGGATGTACGACCAACTCGCCGGGGGCTTCGCGCGCTACTCCGTGGACGCCGAGTGGGTGGTCCCGCACTTCGAGAAGATGCTGTACGACAACGCGCTGCTGCTGCGGGTGTACACCCAGCTGTGGAAGGTGACCGGCGACCAGCTCGCCCTGCGGGTCGCCAAGGAGACCGCCGAGTTCCTGACCACCGGCCTGTGGGCACAGCGGGGGTTCGCCGCCGCGCTGGACGCCGACACCGACGGCGTCGAGGGCCTGACCTACGCGTGGACGCCGGAACAGCTCGTCGAGGTCCTGGGCGCGGACGACGGGGCCTGGGCGGCCGATCTGTTCAAGGTCACCAAGGAGGGCACCTTCGAGCACGGGACGAGCGTGCTCCAACTCGGCATGGACGTCGACGGGGCGGGCCCGGAGGTCGTGGCGCGCTGGCGGTCCGCGCGGGCCAGGCTGCTGGCGGCGCGGAGTGCCCGGCCGCAGCCCGCCCGGGACGACAAGGTGGTGGCGGCCTGGAACGGTCTCGCGCTCACCGCGCTGATCGAATACGTCTCGATCGTCGAGGACCATGGCCCCCAAGGCGGCCTCACCGAGCATGGCTGGAACGCCCTCGACATCTGGGCCGCCGCAGAGAACCTGGTCGGACACATCGTCGACGGCCGCCTGCGCAGGGTGTCCCGGGACGGCGTCGTCGGCGCACCGGCCGGCGTCCTCGACGACTACGGCTGCGTCGCCGAGGCCTTCTGCGCGATGCACCAGCTCACGGGAGAGGGCCGCTGGCTCACCCTGGCCGGTCAGCTCCTCGACGTGGCCCTGGAGCAGTTCACCGACGGCGACGGCGGCTTCTTCGACACCGCCGCCGACGGGGAGGCGCTGGTCGTCCGGCCGCGCGACCCGTCGGACAACGCGAGCCCGTCCGGGGTGACGGCGCTGTGCGGGGCGTTGACGGCGTACGCGGCGCTGACCGGGGAGAGCCGGTACCGGGAGGCCGCGGAGGCCGCGCTGGCCACGACCGCGCCGCTGATCGCGAAGTACCCCCGGTTCGCCGGCTGGGCCGCGGCCGTGGCCGAGTCGCACCTGGTCGGCCCGTGGGAGGTGGCCGTCGTCGGCGGGGGTGACCTGCTGAGGACTGCCTGGCGGCACGCGCCCGGCGGGTCGGTGATCGTGGCCGGCGTGCCGGATCAGGAGGGCGTGCCGTTGTTGGCGGACCGGCCGGTGCTGGGCGGGGTCGCGACGGCGTACACGTGTAAGGATTTTGTCTGTGACCTGCCGGTGACCGACCCGGCGGACCTGGTGCGCCGACTGACCGGGAGATAGAGCGCGGGCGGGGCGAATCCGACGGAACGATCGTCGACTGTGGAGAGGTGGTCGCCGGTCCGGCCGCCACCTTTTCAGGGTGCCTTCAGGGCAATTCAGACGAAGCGCTAAGATCGGTCATCCCGCCCGCAGGAGATGACTGAGATGGCAGGAATTGCCGCGTACTTCGGGTCAGTGCCCGCTGTCCTCGACGACCTCACCCGCGCCCTCGCGCCCCGGGGCGGCGACCCGAACGCCTGGCACTCCGCCCCCGGCCAGCCGGCGCTGGGCCTCGGGCTGCGCGCGGCCGTGCCCGAGATCAAGGTGCTGGCGGGCACGGCGATCGTCCTGGACGGGATCGCGGAGGCGACGACGCTCCTCGGCCGGTACGCCGCCCACGGCCCCCGCGCCCTCCTGCTCGGCACCGACCCGTACGCGATGGCCCTCGCCGACCCCGCCCGGGGCGTGCTGGTCCTCGCCCGCAACGGCGACGGCGCGCCGCTGTACTACGCAGTCCTCCCCGACACCGTGCTCGTCGCCTCCGAGCCGGGCGCGCTGCTCGCCGCCGGGGTGCCGTCCACCCCGGACCCGGCGACGGTCGCCCGGTTCCTGGCCACCGGGGCCTGCGACGACACCGAGGCCACTTTCCACACCGCCATTCGACGGGTACTCCCCGGCCAGGTCATCACCGTCACCCGCGACGGGGTCGAGCCGGTCATGGTCCGCCCGGCCCCGATGCGCGCCGTCGCCCCGGCCACGGCGACCCTGACGGCGGCTGCCCGGACCGGCCGGATCGGGGTGCGGCTCGCGGAGGGGGTGGCCGGGGCGGCGGTCCTCGCGGTCGCGCTGGAGGCGGCGCGGCCAGCGGCGGCCGGCCCCTTCGCCCAGGAGCCCGGGCCCTTCGTCCAGGACTCCGGTGCCTTCGATCAGGAGCCCGGCCTCTTCGGGCGGGAGTCCGGCGTCTACCCAGCGGAGGTCGACCGGCCCGGCGGTGCCTTCCACCTGGGAGCGGGCCGGGATCGCGGTGCCCCGATCCCGGTCTACTCCGCGACCTTCGCCCCCCTCGACACCGGCGAGGAGGCCTACGCGTCCCGCCTCGCCGACGACCGCACCACCCACCGGACCGTCACCGCCGGCCCCGACCAGTTCGAGCGGGACCTCGACGCGTTCCTCGCCGACCTCGGAGAGCCGGTGCCCGACCCGACCGGCTACCTCGTGTGGGCGACCGCCCGCTCCGCGGCCGGCGAGGTCGACGCGCTGCTCGACCCGGCCGGCGCGAACCTGCTGCTCATGGCGGGGGACCGGATGCCGGCGAACGCGCACCGGCACGCGGCGACGGCGTACCTGGCCCGGGTCGCCGACCGGTGCGCCGCCCGGTTCGGCGTGGCGGTCCGCACCCCGTACGTGGAGGCCGTCGGCTCCGGCGACATCCTGCGCAGGGAGCTCGCCCGCCTGACCCGCGCCGCGGAGCTGACCGGGGCCGACCAGCTCCGGCACCCGGCCCCGACCAGGGAACTGCTGACGGCGTCCCGGGGCCGGATCTACGCGACCCTGCTGTCGGAGCGGTTCGCGTCCCGGCCGTGGGCCGACCAGCGCGCGGCCCTCGCCGGCTTCGGGGCCCTGCTGGCCGGCCGCCGCAACGACGCCGAGTACTTCTGGCGGCTCTACCTGGTCGAACGCTGGCTCCGCCTCCTGGAGGCCCCGACGGCCGCCCCGATGCCCAGGGGCCCGCTCGAACCCAATCCGGGACACCTGCTGGAGTCGGGCGGCTGGTTGCGGTTCCCGGTGCGTACCCCGATGATCGGGGCCGGCGACCGGATCGCCGACAACATCCGCTACCACATCGCGGAGTTCGTCGGCCACCTCGCCGCCGACAAGTACTACCGCAAGGTGCTGGGCACGCCGTGGTTCGTGGTGGTCGCCGCCAAGCCGGTGGCCGTCGCGCAGGGCCGGGCCCGGTACCTGTGGGAGATCGTCCCCGGCCTGTTCGCCCGGGTGCTGACCGCGCGCGGCGACGGCGTGCGCCGGGGCCCGTGGCGGACCCAGCTCGCGATCGAGGCGACCGGCCTGGGCCGGGTGGTGTGCGCGGGCGGCCTGCGGGTGATGGGCCTGCGCACGCTCGCCTACAAGGTGGGCGGACCCGCGCTGCGGGCGGTGGCCGTCCCGCGCGAGGACGCGGTGTTCCCGGCCGACGTCGCCGTGATCGCGCCGCCGGACGACCCGGACGCCGTGGCCGCCGCGCTGCTCGGCGCGCTGCGAACCGGCCTGCCCGCCGACGCGTACGCGACCCTGGGCGGATGCGCGATCGTCTCCGGGGCGCGGGTGCTGGGCTGGGCCGGCACGGGGGAGTTCCCGGCGGAGGCGCTCGGCGACGACCCGCTGGGCTCGGCCCGGGAGCTGACCCCACTGGCGCTGGTGACCCTGCCGCCCACCACCAGACCCACCAAAAAGGACAAAACCCGTCGAGGGGTACCGTCGGGAGCCCGCCGCTAGCCCCAGCGTCCGCCCGGCCGCCGGCGCCGGTTCCCGACTGGCCCCGACCGCTGGGCTGGCTTGCCAAGATCAGGCATGATGCCCCGGTGACCGATGCCGAGGCCCCCGACCGTAAAGAGCTCGACCGACTGGTGTTCTTCTCCGACGCCGTGATCGCGATCGCCATCACGCTGCTCGCGTTGGAACTGCCGGTGCCCGAGCACCTCACCTCCGACGCAGCCGCCTGGCACAGCCTGGCCGACTCCGGCGGCGCGTACCTGATGTTCCTGATCAGCTTCCTGATCATCGGCGGCTTCTGGCGGGCCCACCACGGCCTGTTCCGGCACGTGACCCACCTGAGCCGCGGCCTGCTGTTCCGAAACCTGATCTGCCTGCTGGGCATCACGCTCATCCCGTGGGCGAGCAAGGTCCTCAACGACGCCGACGACACCCAGCCCGGCCCGGTCATCTACGCCACCGTCCTCGGCGGGGTCGGCTGGGCCTTCCTCCTGCTGCTCAACGGCGTGGCCCGCGACAAGCTCCTCGCCGACGACACCCCGCCGCGGATGCTGCGCGAGTTCCGCCAGCGGGTCGGCCTGCCGGCGCTGGTGTTCACCCTGTCGATCCCGCTGGCGTTCCTGGTCAGCGCCAAGGTGTGCAGCCTGTCGTGGATCTCCCTCGCGGTACTGATGCCGGTCGCCGCCCAACTGGGCCGCCGCCACGACCGCCGACGCGCGGCCAGCGGCCTGGAATCGGCGTAGAACACCGCGACGCCGGGACCGAAAGCGCGCGACGCCGGGGTTCGGCGACGACTGTCGTCGGACCCCGGCGTGTGCCGGATCGTGCGGGCCCGCCCGCCGACCTACAGGTCTGGCCCCTTGCGCCGCAGCTCGTCCACGGACTCCATCGCGCCCCGCAGGTCGCTGAGCCACTCGTTCGCGTGCTCGCCGACCAGCCGCACGCACCACGCGAGCGCCTCGGACCGCGACCGGGCCACCCCGGCGTTGACGAGGGTGTCGAGGACGAGGCGGTCCTTCTGCTTGAGCCGGCTCATCACCGGCGCGGACAGCGTGGTGAACAGCTCTTTGGTGTCGCCGCAGGTGGCGCCCCAGCTGCACTTGCGCCGGTAGCGGTGCTCGATCTGCTGGGCGAGCTTGATCCGGTGGTCGCGGGTGGGCTCGCGGAACCGTTCGATCCGGCCGGCCTCGGCGGCGGCCTTGTCGATCTCGGTGGCGTCTTCGGGGAGGGTCGGCTCGGGGAGCTGGCCCACGATGAGGATCTCGTCGCGGTCGATCGAGATCTGCAGGCCGACGAACCAGTCCTCGGGGAGGCGGCCGGTGATCCAGCCGATGGCGTCGTCGGTCGGGGGCGCTTCGGTGCGCGGGTATCCGTAAGGTCCAGGCATGATTACAGCGTTACACCGTGAGTGCCGTAACGCAAGTTCGACCGATTACGCCGACAGCCTAGAACCCCAGAGCAAGATCAGACGGCTACGGTGAGGGTGTCGGCTCCATGGCGGCCGGCCCGCCTTTGCGGCACTGGGCTCCGGCGGCGCGTAGTTCACTCGGCGAAGGTGCGGGGTGTCACGGGTGGGCGAGGCCGAGGGTCTGATGCGGGACCACTGAGCGAACCGTGTCACTGCCCATGAACACCACCATGCCCGGCGTTGAGAATCTGGACCGCGCCGAGAGGTTCTACGCTGAGAACCTGAGCTTCAAGATCGACAAGGAGTACGCCGTGAAGTTTCGCACCGTCGTGGAGCCACCCGAGCCCATGCGGGGGCTGGAAGTCCCGCCCGAGGTGGTGGAGGCGCTCGGCGGGGGCGCGCGGCCGCCGGTGACCATCACCGTCAACGGGCACTCCTGGAAGAGCCGGGTCGCCATCATGCGGGGCCGCCACCTGCTCGGCCTCAGCAACGCCAACCGGCGGGCCGCCGATGTCGAGATCGGCGAGGAGATCGAGGTCGAGCTCGAACTCGACACCGAGCCGCGCGTCGTCGTCGAGCCCGCGGACTTCGCCCAGGCCCTCAACGACGACCCGGTCGCCCGCGCCGCGTACGACAACCTCGCGTTCAGCCACAAGCGCGAGCACGTCCGCGCCATCGAGAGCGCGAAGAAGCCCGAGACGCGCCAGCGGCGGATCGAGCAGGCCATCGCCACCCTGCGGGGCTGACCCCTGACAGCACGACTCCGGCTGCGGCGCGATCGCCATCCGTAGGAATCACCCTGCCCACACCACCTCCTCTAAGGACGAAACAGGATGACCGCCCCGCCCCGACGCCTCGCCCAGCGCACGCAGGACGCCCGGCGCCGCCTCGACGAAGACGTCGACGCCTGGGTGGCCACCGCCGACCGAGTAGGTACGCCGTACCTGGTGCCGCTGTCGTTCCTCTGGGACGGCGAGACCCTGTTGATCTCGACGGCGGCCGGCAACCCCACGGCCCGCAATCTCCGGGCCGGCGGCCGGGTCCGGCTCGCGATCGGGCCGACCCGCGACGTGGTCCTGATCGAAGGATCCGCGGTCGTCGCCGACGGGATCACCGACGAGGTCGGCGACGCGTTCGCGGCCAAGACCGGGTTCGACCCCCGCGAGCTGCGCAACTACCCGTACTTCCGGATCCGGCCCGAACTGATCCAGGCCTGGCGCGAGGTCAACGAGATCGCAGGACGGGATCTGATGATCGACGGCGAGTGGCTGACGTAGCGCCCTGCCCTGGGACGGGCCCACGCGCAGCCGTACGGCGCCGTACCGGAAACGGTCCAGGCCTAACCGACATCCCCGGCCGGCTCCTGGTTTCGCCCGTAGTAGCGGGCTGCCCGGGCCCGGGTGCCGCACGCGTCCGTGCACCATCTCTTCCGCGCGGTACCCAGGAAGAACAGCCCGCATCCCGGCGCGCCGCACCGGCGCAGATTCCCCAGCCCGGAGCCCAACAGCCGCACACCGGAGGCCGCGACCAGCGCGAGGGCGATGTCGACGGGATTCGCCCCCCGGTACTCCACCTGCAGCCCGTCCGGCAACGCCAGCAACCGGGGCTGGGCCGGCGTGCGGTTGCTGACCGAGTTGAGCGCGCCGATGATCTCGCGCGGCAGTGGTTGCCCGGCGCTCGTGGCCGCGAAGGCCCCGAACAACGCGTCCCGCAGCCGGCGGAAGCCGTGGAACCGGGCGAGGCCGGGCGGGGGGACCGGCAACCGGTACGCCTGCCGGGCGAGCCACAGCCCCAACTGTTCCTCGGTGCCGATCAGGTCGAGCGGGGTGTCGGGGCGGGCCATGGGCAGGGTGTTCGCCAGGTCGAGGGCCAGCGGGCCGCCGAGCCAGCCGAGCCTGGAGTAGTCCGTCCGTCGCACGGTACCCAGTTTATAACGGGTATAGGCGTGAGAAAGAATCGCCGGCGTGGGCCAATTTTGACCGTGAAAAGTCCAGGGACTGCGCAAACTTGACGCAAATCGGACATGACAACGCAGGAAACTGCAGGGATGCAGTACCTGTCGGCCGCTTGTGCAGTTGTTCACAAGCGTTCGGGATGACCGCCGTGAGCAGTCGGTTTAGGCTCATGCCACCCAGTGGGCTTGCGCCTGCTTTGTCGTCTACGAGGAGATTTCGAATGAGCGCTCCGGCCACCATTCCGGGGCTCGACGCAGCCCCCACGCAGCACCCCCGGCTCCTGGCCTGGGTGCGCGAGGTCGCCGAGCTCACCACTCCCGACCGGGTCGTCTGGGTTGACGGCTCCGACGAGGAGTGGGAGCGGCTGACCGGCCAGCTCGTCGAGGCCGGCACCATGGTCCGCCTCAACCCCGAGATCAAGCCGAACTCGTTCTGGACCCGTACCGACCCCACTGACGTGGCCCGGGTCGAGGAGCGCACCTACATCTGTTCGGTGGACGAGGCCGACGCCGGCCCCACCAACAACTGGATGGCGCCGTCGGACATGAAGCAGCTCATGACGGATCTGTACCGGGGCTGCATGACCGGCCGCACCCTGTACGTCATCCCGTTCTGCATGGGCCCGCTGACCGCGGAGAACCCGATGTTCGGCGTCGAGATCACCGACTCCGCCTACGTCGTGTGCAGCATGCGGATCATGACCCGGATGGGCGCGCACGTCCTCGAGGCGATGGGCGACGACGCGGTCTTCGTGCCGGCCCTGCACTCCGTCGGTGCCCCGCTGCAGCCGGGCCAGGCGGACGTGGCGTGGCCGTGCAGCGAGACGAAGTACATCACCCACTTCCCGGAGGAGCGCCTGATCTGGAGCTTCGGCTCCGGCTACGGCGGCAACTCGCTGCTCGGCAAGAAGTGCTTCTCGCTGCGGATCGGCTCGGTCATGGGCCGCGACGAGGGCTGGCTCGCCGAGCACATGCTGATCCTCAAGCTGACCTCGCCGGAGGGCAAGGTCTACCACGTGACCGGCGCGTTCCCGAGCGCCTGCGGCAAGACCAACCTCGCGATGCTCGAGCCGACCATCCCGGGTTGGAAGGTCGAGACCCTGGGCGACGACATCGCGTGGATGCGGTTCGGCGAGGACGGCCGGCTGTACGCGGTGAACCCGGAGTTCGGCCTGTTCGGCGTCGCGCCGGGCACCGACCACACGACGAACCCGAACGCGATGAAGACGATCGCCAAGGGCAACTCGCTGTTCACCAACGTCGCGCTGACCGACGACGGGGACATCTGGTGGGAGGGCATGGGCGAGCCGCCGGCGCACCTCACCGACTGGCACGGCAAGGACTGGACCCCGGACTCCGAGGGCGTCTCCAGCCACCCGAACTCGCGGTTCTGCACCCCGATCGAGCAGTGCCCGATCCTGTCGCCGGAGTTCGACAACCCGAACGGCGTGCCGATCGACGCGATCCTGTTCGGCGGCCGGCGCAAGACGACGATCCCGCTGGTCAGCGAGTCCCGCGACTGGGCGCACGGCGTGTTCCAGGGCGCGACCCTGTCGAGTGAGACCACTGCCGCGGCCGTCGGCGCGGTCGGCGTCGTCCGGCGTGACCCGATGGCGATGCTGCCGTTCATCGGCTACAACGCCGGTGACTACTTCCGGCACTGGATCGAGATGGGCAAGGGCTCCGACGGCGACGCCACGAAGCTCCCGAAGATCTTCTACGTGAACTGGTTCCGCCGCGGCGACGAGGGCCAGTTCCTGTGGCCCGGATTCGGCGAGAACTCCCGCGTCCTCAAGTGGGTCGTGGAGCGCCTGGAGGGCAAGGCCGAGGCCGTGGAGACCCCGATCGGCTACGTGCCGACCGCGGACTCGCTCGACGTGTCCGGCCTGGACATCTCCGCCGCTGACCTCGAGGCCGCCCTCAAGGTGGACGTCGAGGAGTGGAAGGCCGAGATCCCGCAGATCCAGGAGTGGTTCGACAAGTTCGGCGACAAGCTCCCGGCGGTGCTGGGCGCGGAGCTCGACACGCTGAAGGCCCGCCTCGGCGTCGAGTAACCGACCACAGGCGACAGGACAGGTGGGGACCCCGGGCCGGGGGTCCCCACCTTAAATTTTTGTTATCCACAGGCATTCACACCGGATAATCTCTTCCCCCGAACGGTCATCGGGCACTAACCTTCCGGCCATATATCCCTCAGCCGGAGGTGCCTGTGAAGTCCTTCGCCATCCCCGTCCGTCGCCTGTGCACACTGGGTGTGGGCGCCGCGCTCCTCGCGGTGTTCGCGGCCACGCCCGCCCACTCCGAGCCTGACGCGACCGAGGGGCTGACCCTCGTCTCGGTGCAGGACTCCCTCCTCGGCACCCACTTCTGGTACGAGCAGACGTTCGACGGCCACCCGGTCCTCGGCGGCTTCTACGCCAAGCATGTCGACAAGGCCAGCGGTGCGGTCACCGTGGACGACGGGCGCAAGGCCGTCCAGGGCCTCGCTCGCGGCCTGCGGGGCGTTTCGGTCACCGCGGCCCGCGCCGACGCCTCGGCCGTGCAGCAGACCGGTGGGGGCGCCTACCGCTCCCGGCTGGTCGTGGTGCCCGGTGGCGCGGCCAAGCTCGCCTGGCAGGTGCACACCGAGCCGGCGACCGGGTCGGTCAGCACGCTGGTCGACGCGACGAGCGGCGCGGTCATCTCCTCGACGAGCCTGGTCAAGCACGAGACGGGTACCGGGAAGGTGTTCCTGCCCAACCCGGTCGTCGCCCAGCAGAACAACACGCTGACGGACAGCAGCCCGAACTCGGCGTTCACCTACAACACGGTGACCCTCAACGGGCTGTACGCGAAGAACAAGCTCGTCGGCGGGTACGCCAACAACGTGAGCAAGAAGCCGGTGTCCTCCAGTTCCGGCACGTACTCCTACAACCGGACCCAGGCAGGGTTCGCCCAGGTCCAGGGCTACTTCCACATCACGACGGCCGAGGAGTACATCCAGAGCCTCGGGTTCGCCAACGTGAACAACGAGTCGCAGGACTACCAGACCACCGGTCTGACGGACGACAACTCGTTCTACGACCCGGCGGTCGACAAGATCACCTTCGGCACCGGTGGCGTGGACGACGCCGAGGACGCCGAGGTGATCTGGCACGAGTACGGCCACGCGATCCAGGACTCGCAGGTGCCGAACTTCGGGATGAGCGAGGAGGCCGGCGCGATCGGCGAGGGCTTCGGCGACTACTGGGCCTACACGATGTCCCAGGCGGTCAGCCCGAACACGACCAAGACCCCGTGGGCGTGCATCGCCGACTGGGACTCGGTCTCCTACACCTCGGGCACCCCGCACTGCCTGCGCCGCACCGACGGCACCAAGATGTACCCCGGTGACCTCGACGGCGAGGTGCACGACGACGGCGAGATCTGGTCCCGGGCGCTCCAGGACGTCAACATCGCCCTCGGCCGCACCAACGCCAACAAGGTGATCCTCGAGGCGCACTTCTCGTTCGCGCCCGACACCAGCATGCCGGCGGCGGCGAACAAGACCGTCGCGACGGCCCAGGCGCTGTACGGGACCACGGCCGCCAACTCGGTGAAGGCTGCGTTCCACGCGCGGGGCATCATCTAGAAAGAGGAGAAACCGTGGAGGTTCCGGCCCGGGGGTACCCGGGCCGGGCTTCCGGGTTTAGGCTGCGGTCGTGGGTGTACGGAGTCTGGTCTATTCCTTCTATGAGCGGCTATTGGTCGGCAAACTCGCCAATAAGCCGCACCCCCGCCATGTCGGGGTCATGGTCGACGGCAACCGACGGTGGGCCAAGGAGATGGGGTACGTCGACCCCAACGACGGCCACCGGGTCGGAGCCGCCAAGATCGAGAATCTGATCCGCTGGTGCGACGAGGCCGGCATCGAGGTCGTCACGCTGTTCCTGCTGTCGACGGACAACCTCAACCGGCCGGCGGTGGAGCTCGACCCCCTGGTCCGGATCATCGAGGACCTCGCCACCGACCTCGCCGACGAGGGCAACCCCTGGCGGCTGCGGGTGGTCGGCAACCGCGACATCCTCCCGGCCCAGCTCGCCCAGGCCCTCAAGGCCGCCGAGGAGCGCACCGTCGGCCGGGACACCGGGGCGGAGGTCAACCTCGCGGTCGGCTACGGCGGGCGGCAGGAGATCGCCGACGCGGTGCGGGCCCTGCTCCAGGAGCACGCCGAGGCGGGTACGACCATCGAGGAACTCGCCGAGGTGCTCGACGTCGACCACATCTCCGAGCACATGTACACGAAGGGCCAGCCGGACCCCGACCTCGTCATCCGTACGAGCGGTGAACAGCGGATGTCGGGCTTTCTTCTCTGGCAGTCGGCCTATTCCGAGTTTTATTTCCACGAGGCAAACTGGCCGGACTTCCGGCATGTGGACTTTTTGCGCGCACTGCGGTCCTACGCGGACCGACAGCGCCGTTTTGGCGGCTGACCTGCAATTCTGCCGGCGAATGACTCAATCCTGACCGCGTTGTGACTAGCTGTCGGCCACTTTCGGGGCTACCGTCGAAATGTGACTCCGGGGTGCGCCCGGGTCATACAGGAGGCCTGAGTGAGCACACGACGCACTTTCGTCCTTGACACTTCAGTTCTGCTCTCTGACCCGGCGGCGTTCCTGCGCTTCGCCGAGCATGAGGTCGTCATCCCGCTCGTGGTCATTTCCGAGCTGGAGGCCAAGCGGCACCACCCGGAGCTCGGCTGGTTCGCCCGACAGTCCCTGCGGTTCCTCGACGACCTGCGCATCCAGCATGCGCGGCTTGACCAGCCCCTTGCGGTCAACGACGTCGGCGGCACCCTGGTCGTCGAGCTGAACCACTCCGATCCCACGGTGTTGCCGCCGGGGTTGAGGGCAGACAGCAACGACGTCCGGATCCTCGCGGTGGCGCTCAGCCTGCTCGCGGAGAAGAAGGATGTCGTGCTGGTCACGAAGGACATGCCGCTGCGGGTCAAGGCGGCTGCGGTCGGTCTGCCGGCGGACGAGTACAGGCACGGGCAGGCCTCCGATCCAACATGGACCGGTATGTCCGACCTTGACGTGTCCGAGGAGGAGATCAAGCAGCTGTACGGCGGCGAGAGTGTCGACATAGCCGAGGCCCAGGGCCTGCCCTGCCACACCGGGCTGGTCCTGCACTCGCCCAGGGGCTCCGCGCTCGGCCGGGTCCAGCCGGACAAGTCGGTCCGCCTGGTGCGGGGCGACCGCGAGGTGTTCGGGTTGCACGGCCGGTCGGCAGAGCAGCGGGTCGCGCTCGACCTGCTGCTGGACGAGTCGGTGGGCATCGTGTCGCTCGGCGGCCGCGCCGGTACCGGGAAGTCGGCTCTGGCCCTGTGCGCCGGCCTGGAGCAGACCCTGGAGCGGCACCGGCACAAGAAGGTCATCGTGTTCCGCCCGCTCTACGCCGTGGGCGGCCAGGAGCTGGGCTATCTGCCGGGCTCGGAGTCGGAGAAGATGTCGCCCTGGGCGCAGGCCGTCTTCGACACCCTCGGCGCCGTGTGCCACGAGAACGTGCTCGACGAGGTGATGTCGCGGGGCATGCTCGAGGTGCTGCCGCTGACCCACATCCGGGGCCGTTCGTTGCACGACGCGTTCGTGATCGTGGACGAGGCGCAGTCCCTGGAGCGCAATGTCCTGCTGACCGTCCTGTCCCGGATCGGCACCGGATCGAAGGTCGTCCTCACCCACGATGTGGCGCAGCGTGACAACCTCCGGGTCGGCCGGCACGACGGCGTGACGGCCGTGATCGAGGCCCTCAAGGGACATCCGCTGTTCGCGCACGTCACGCTCACGCGGTCCGAGCGTTCGCAAATTGCTGAGGTAGTCACTGACCTGCTCGAAGATCTGCCGGGGTGATAGATGAGTAACTCACAGTAGTGTGACCTGGAGCACAATTACCCGGCCGCGGACTGGTGTCCGCGGCCGGGGTGCGTCAGAGTGAGCGACTGATAGGTGTGTCCCCGATGGAAGGAAGTTCGCGCGTGCAACGCGGAGCGATCCGAATCCTCGCGAGCCTCATCCTCGTGCTGGCCCTGATCGGTGGCGGCTTCATGGGCCTGGCCACCCAGGAGTGGGAGCGCAAGCAGACCGCCAACGAGAGCCTCGTGGCCGCCACGGCGCAGCTGCAGGACGAGCGGCAGCGCACCGGCGAGGTCGACCGGGCCAGCCGCGCGGCGGTCCGACAGGCCGAGACCGAGGCCAAGGGCAAGGCCGACGAGGCGGGCAAGGCCATGGCCGACGCCGTGAAGAACGCCGACGCTCAGGCCGCCAAGGCTGGTACGGCCGCCGCGACCACCGGTCCGACGAAGCCGTACGACGGCCCGATCCCGGCCTCCTGCGCGGAGTACTCGGGCAACCAGGCCGCCGGGTGCGCCCTGACGCTGGAGATGGGCTTCGGGCTCGACCAGGTGCCCTGCCTGGTGCTGCTGTGGACCAAGGAAAGCCACTGGAACACCGCGGCGAAGAACAACTCCTCCGGGGCGTACGGCATTCCGCAGGCGCTGCCGGGCAGCAAGATGGCCTCGGCCGGCCCGGACTGGCAGACCAGCGCGGAAACCCAGATCCGCTGGGGCCTCGGCTATATCAAGGGCCGGTACGGCAACCCGTGCGGCGCGTGGTCGCATTCGAAGGCGACCGGCTGGTACTAGAACGGTTGCAAAAGGCCCGCTCGGTGTCGAGCGGGCCTTTCGCCTTGTCGGGGACTCGACTTTCCCAGAATGCCGCACTGGGCGAAATATGTTCATAGACTTTGCCTTGTCCTGATTGTCTGGCAAGGGAGGCTTCTCATGCGGCGTCGCTGGTACCTGCTCCTGGTAGTCCTCGCCACCAGCCTCGTGCTGCCGGCCGGTCCGGCCGCCGCGAGTACCGACAAGTCCGCAGACGACCCCGAGATCGTCGGGGGAGCCCCGGCGCGGGCCGGCGAGTTCCCCTGGACGGTGCACCTGTCCGTCGGCTGCGGCGGCGCGCTCTACAGCCCCACCGTCGTCCTCACCGCCGCGCACTGCGTCGGGCGGAGCGGCTCGGACTCCTCGATCGAGGTGACCACCGGGCTCGACCGGTTCCACCCGACCCAACGGGTCAGGTCGGCGCAGGTCAAGCGGGCCGACGGCTTCACAGACGTCACCGGGGGCAACGACTGGGCCCTGATCCGTCTCGCCCGGCCGCTCACCGGCGCCACCCTGCCCGTCGCGGCCGACACCGCCACCGACAGCGGACTGTTCACGGTGGTCGGCTGGGGGTCCACCCGCGAGGGCGGCGCCGGCACGGCGACGCTGCGCAAGGTGCAGGTGCCGTTCGTGTCCGACGCGGTGTGCGGGGACGCCTACCGCAAGGCCGGGTACGGGTTCGTCGCCAGCGACATGATCTGCGCCGGGAAGATGGACACCGGCGGGATCGACTCCTGCCAGGGCGACTCCGGCGGCCCGATGGTCCGGCGGGACGACGCCGGGGCGTGGCGGCAGGTCGGTATCGTGAGCTGGGGCGAGGGCTGCGCGCGGGCCGGATTCCCCGGGGTGTACACCCAGGCGTCGCGGTTCGCGGCGGCCATCTCCCGGGCGGCCGCCGCCATGTGACCGCTGGCGCCCGGGTGACTGCGGGCGCTGACCGCCGGCACGGGCCAACGGGAACGGCGGCGACCTCCTCGAAGGTCGCCGCCGTTACTGACCCGCTGGGCCCCGCCGACGCGTGTCGATCAGGCCCCGCCGTAATCAAATAATGATCTAGCTTTTGATCTAACGTCTTGGCCCGCTGAGAGCGGGGAGGCGAAGGCGGAAGGGTTCCGGCATACCGGTGTTGTATGCCGGGTTCCTGACAACGCGCGCATCGCCGCTCTCAGCGGGCCCCACCCACTAAGAGCCGTCGAAGTCGACGAGGGAGTAGGAGCGGAGCTTCTCCAGGCGGTGGTAGGAGTCGATCACGCGGGTCGTGCCCGACTTCGAGCGCATCACGATCGACTGGGTGTAAGCGCCGCCGGCCTTGTAGCGCACGCCCTTGAGCAGGTCGCCCGTCGTCACGCCGGTCGCGCAGAAGAACATGTTGTCCCCGCTGACCAGGTCGTCGAGGCCCAGCACCCGGTCCAGGTCGTGCCCGGCGTCGATGGCCTTCTGCTTCTCGTCGTCGTCGCGCGGCCACAGCATGCCCTGCATCGCGCCGCCCAGGCACTTGAGCGCCACGGCGGCGATGATGCCCTCCGGGGTGCCGCCGATGCCGAGCAGCACGTCGACCTCGCTGCCCTCCCGGGCCGCGCTGATCGCGCCGGCCACGTCGCCGTCGGAGATGAACCGGATCCGCGCGCCCGTCTCCCGGACCTCCTGCACGAGCTTGTCGTGCCGGGGGCGGTCGAGGATGCAGACCGTCACGTCCGACAGGCTGCCCTTCTTCGCCTTGGCGATCCGGCGCAGGTTCTCCGCCACGGGCGCCGTGATGTCGATGACGTCGGCCGCGTCGGGGCCCACCGCGATCTTGTCCATGTAGAAGACCGCCGACGGGTCGAACATCGCGCCCCGCTCGGTCACCGCCAGTACGGCGATCGAGTTCGGCATGCCCTTGGCCATCAGGGTGGTGCCGTCGACCGGGTCCACGGCGACGTCGACCTCCGCGCCGGTGCCGTCGCCCACGTGCTCCCCGTTGAACAGCATCGGGGCGTTGTCCTTCTCGCCCTCGCCGATCACGACGACGCCGCGCATCGGCACCGAATTGATCAGCAGCCGCATCGCGTCCACGGCGGCACCGTCGCCGCCCTCCTTGTCGCCTCGTCCGACCCAGCGGCCGGCGGCCATGGCGGCGGCCTCGGTCACGCGGACCAGGTCCAGGGCGAGGTTGCGGTCAAGCTCCTCGGTACGGCGGGCTCCGGACATCGGTGTCCTCCTCGTCGACGGGTGCAGCCGCTACATCACCAGGCGGGTAGCGCCGGGTGGTGGAACGGCCGAGCGATGCAACCTGAATCTTTTCACGTTGCCCTGGTCGGGCCGTGACTTGGGTCATCGGGGAGGATGGCGGGGTGAGTGAGACCAGCGAAACCGTGAGCGTTTTCTCCGGCGGGACGGCCGTCCCGGTCAAGGAGGCCCGCAAGACGCGCGGGGCCAAGGACCTGGCGTACTCCATGCTGGCTCTGCTCATCCCGATTGTCCTGATGCTGGTGCTCTACCGCTTTCTGGGCGGGGAGTCCCCGACGACCGTCGATCCGAGCGCGGCGTTGACCGACGCCCGGGCCCGCGCGTCGTACCAGGTGTGGGCGCCGTCCGGCCTGCCGTCCGGTTGGCGGACGTCCACCGCGAAGACCGCCCAGCAGGACGGGCACCTGGTGCTCCGGATCGGGTACGCCGGCCCGGACGGGGAGTTCCTGCAGCTCACGGAGTCCAGCGCGCCCCTCGACGGGGTGCTGAACTCCGCGGTGGGCGGCGGATCGACCCTGCTCGGCTCGGCGGAGATCGGCGGCAGGACCTGGCAGCGGTACTCCGGGGCCCAGGGCGTCAGCGCCGTCGTGCTCGCCGAGAACGGCCGGACGATCGTGCTCGCCGGCCAGGCGCCGGACGCGACGATGGTGGAGTTCGCGCGGTCGTTGAAGTAGCGCGTCAGTCGGACGTGCGGCGCGCGGCGTCCAGGCGTTCCCGGGCCCCGTCCAGCCACGTCTGGCACACCGTCGCCAACTTCTCGCCCCGCTCCCACAGGGCCAGCGACTCCTCCAGGCTCGCCCCGCCGGCCTCCAACTGCTCCACGACCTGGGCCAGCTCGGCCCGGGCCTCCTCGTAGCTGGGCTGTGCGCTCATCTCTCCACCTTCGCGGCCAGTTCGCCTTCGTTGAGTCGGATCCGGAGGGTATCGCCGGGCGCCACCTCGTCGGGCGCCCGGACCACGTGGCCGTCGGCGCGCTGGACGATCGCGTACCCCCGTTGCAGGGTCGCCGCCGGGGACAACGCCCGCAGGCGCGCCAGGGTGTGGCCCAGTTCGTTGCGCGCGTTGTCGATCCGGTGCGCCACCACCCGGGCCGCCCGGTGCCGCAGCGCGTCGACGTCGGACTGCCGGCCGTCGACGATCACCTCCGGCCGGGCCAGGACCGGCCGGGACCGCAGGGCGGTGATCCGGTGCTGCTCGCGTTCCAGCATGGTGCCGATGCCCCGGTCCAGCCGGGTCCGGGCGATCGCCAGGCCGCGCAGCTCCTCGGTGAGGTCCGGCACCACGCGCTTCGCGGCGTCGGTCGGGGTCGCGGCCCGCACGTCGGCCACGAAGTCCACCAGCGGGGTGTCCGGCTCGTGGCCGATCGCGGAGATCACCGGGGTACGGCACGCGAACACCGCCCGGCACAGCGCCTCGTCGGAGAACGGCAACAGGTCCTCGACGCTGCCACCGCCCCTGGCCAGGATGATCACGTCCACGGTCGGGTCGTCGTCCAGCGTCTTCAACGCCGCGATGATCGCCGGCACCGCGCTGCCGCCCTGCACCGGCGTGTTGATCGTGACGAACTCCACGGCCGGCCACCGCCGCTCGGCGACCATGTGCACGTCGCGCTCCGCGGCGCTGGCCCGGCCGGTGATCAGCCCGACCCGGTTCGGCAGGAACGGCAGCCTGCGCTTGCGGGCCCGGTCGAACAGCCCCTCGGCGGCCAGCAGCTTCTTCAGCTTCTCCAGCCGGGCGAGCAGCTCGCCCAGGCCGACCTGGCGCATCTCGTCGGCGGCGAGGGAGAACGTGCCCCGGGCGGCGTAGAAGTTGGGCTTGGCGTGCACGACGACCCGCGCGCCCTCGGTGAGAGGTGGGTCACAGGAGTCCAGGACAGCGCGGCGCGCGGTGACCTGCAGGCTGACGTCGGCGGACGGGTCGCGCAGGGTGAGGAACACCATGCCCTGACCGGGCCGGCGGGAGAGCTGCGCCACCTCGCCATCCACCCACACGGCACCCAACCGGGCGATCCACTCCGCGATCTTGCTACTGACGACCCGGACCGGCCACGGCTCCTCCGGGCTGCTCCTGGGCGCGGTCACGCCGTCTCGTTACGCTCGATGGCGGGGCGGCCGTCAATGCCCTCACTGCGTCCGGTCATGGAGCAAGCCTACGATGGGGGAGTGTCCGATCCTGTGAAGCGTGTCCTGCTCGCCAAGCCCCGTGGTTACTGCGCCGGGGTCGACCGCGCCGTGGAGACGGTCAAGGAGGCTCTCGCGCTGTACGGGGCGCCGATCTACGTGCGCAAGGAGATCGTGCACAACCGGCACGTCGTGCAGACGCTGCAGGACCAGGGCGCGATCTTCGTGGAGGAGAACGACGAGGTCCCCGAGGGCGCGACCGTCATCTTCTCCGCGCACGGCGTCGCCCCCGTGGTCTACGAGGAGGCCCGGCAGCGCAACCTCCGCGCCATCGACGCCACCTGCCCGCTCGTGACCAAGGTGCACAACGAGGCCAAACGCTTCGCGTCCGAGGGGTACGACATCGTGCTCATCGGCCACGAAGGCCACGAAGAGGTCATCGGCACCATGGGTGAGGCCCCCGCCAGCATCCAGCTCGTCGACGGCCCGGCCGGCGTCGACGCCGTCGAGGTCCGCGATCCGGCCAGGGTCGTCTGGCTGTCCCAGACCACGCTGTCGGTGGACGAGACCATGGCGACCGTGGCGAAGCTGCGCACCAAGCTGCCGCTGCTGGTCTCCCCGCCGTCGGACGACATCTGCTACGCCACCCAGAACCGCCAGCTCGCCGTCAAGGAACTGGCCCCCGAGTGCGACGTCGTCCTCGTCGTCGGCTCGACCAACTCGTCGAACTCCGTCCGGCTCGTCGAGGTGGCCGTGGACGCGGGCGCCCGCGCCGGCTACCTCGTCGACTACGCGCACGAGATCCGCGAGGAGTGGCTGGAGGGCGCGACCACGGTCGGCCTGACGTCCGGCGCGTCCGTGCCCGACGAGCTGGTCATGGACGTGCTGGCGTTCCTGGCCGAGCGGGGGTACGCGGACGTCACCGAGTTCGAGACGGCCGAGGAGCATCTGACGTTCTCGCTGCCGCAGGAGCTCAAGCGCGACATGCGCGCGGCGGGCCGCTGACCGCGACCCGCCCGGTGCGCCACTGACCGAGGCGCTGTCAGCCGCTGACCGGCCAGCAGAAGCCGCAGGTCGGGCCGCTGGTCGGCTGCCACCGCAGGGTCATGTTGCCCCAGTGCTCCGTGACGGCCAACGGAATCCGGTCGCCGATCACGGGTGCGGCCGCGGTGCCGTTGGGCCAGGTGACGGCGAAGCACGCGAGCCTGGTGCTCGGCGCCGTGGCCAGGCAGACCGCGTCGGCCGTCGTGGGAGCCTCGACGTGCACCCCCGCGAACTGGTTGCCGTTCGTCAGATCCGCGTAATGGTCGGCCCAGCCCGAGGTGTCCTGTCCGTTGCTGAAGGTGACGACGGTGAAGGATTCGAGTTCGCCCGGCGTGTGGCACGGCGTCACGGTGCCGGCCACGGACAGGTCCCAGTAGCCGGCGGAGACCTGCTGGCCCACCGTGATCGAGTACACGTCGCCGGTGACCACTGGCCTGGGGCACTTCATCCACTGCGGTTGAGGGACGGACCCGCTCGCCGTGGCCTGGCCCGCCATGCCGAGCATCGCGAGGGAGAGGGCGGCGATAGTGCCGACCAGCCGGGACTTCCAGGTCATTGTTCTGGTTCCTTTTCCGTGGTGCGGGGCGTGATGGTCTGCGAGCCGAGGACCAGACCCAGTTGGAACCGGTTCTGGACCCCGCACCGACTCATCAGGTCGCTGATCGAGTACGCGATGGTCCGGACGCTGATCCCGAGCTCCGCCGAGACGCTGGCGTCGGTGTGGCCTTCGGTGAGCAGCGCGATGATCGCCGCCTCGCGGGGGGTGAGGACGATGTCAGGGGACATGGGTTGCTCCGGCGGGAGGGCTTTGTCCCAATAGGTATGGAACAGTTCGACCAGTCGTGCCACGGCGGCGGGCGCGGTCACTTCCAACGCGCCACGGCTGACCCGGGCCGGATCGATCGGCAGGATCGCTGTTCGCCGGTCCATGATGATGATCCGGGCGGGCAGGTGCGCGACCTGTCGGTAGTGGTTGAAGCTGTGGGCGGCCATTTCGGCGTGCAGGGCCCGCGACGCGTCGCCGACCCCGGACGGCACGCCGATTCTCCGCGCCAGGATTCCGCGCCGGGCCAGGTCGCGGTCGTTGTCGGCTCCCGCCCGGACGGTCTGCGCGTCGAGAACCGCCTCGGGCATGATGGCCAGCGCCTCCTGCCGCGTCCGCGGGGTGAGCTCGCCGAGCCGGGCCTGCACCTGACGCCAGCCGTTGAGTGTCACCACGGCCTGGGGCGCGGACATGTCGGGATGGTTCATGATGTCGGCCAGGTCGAGGCCGGTGAGCTGCCGGCGGAGAAGGTGCCGGGCCTGGGCGGCCTGCAGTTCCCGGTCCCGCAGCGAGGTCACCACGGCGTCCGGTCGCCGGCCCCGCCAGATCTGGACAGGTCCCGTGGGCGATGCCGTCCGTTCGGGCCGGGCCGCCCCGACGGAGTTGAGTTCGTCGAGCGCGATCCGGACCCTGTTGGCCGGCAGGCCCAGCGATCTGCTGAGTACTCCGATCACGCTCGGTCCACATTCGGTCAGGGTGCGAAACACCAGATCTGCGGTGGGAGAAATGCCCCACCTCGTCAACGGAGGCACTGTGACCCGTGGCACCACCAGCTCATTCCGATCCCCCATGGTTCAGGATCCTGCCGGTGAACAGCCCCGGGGACAACGCCCTTTCGGTCGGCTGCCCGTCGCCCCCCGTAACAACTCGGCGACGGGCTGCCTTCCGGGGAACAGCACATCAGCTCGGGGCGTCCAGGTCAGGGGGTGGTCCGGTTTGTCCGCGCAGATTGCAGGATCATGCAGTGGCCGGTCCGCGCCGGTGGGCAAACGCGAACACGGCCGGCCCGATCCCCGGCGGTCCGTGCCAGACGAGCTGGTCATGGACGCGCTGAAGGCCAGGCCGACCGTGGTCAGCTATGTGTTCGACACACCGCCGTCGCGGAAACCTGAATGCGGCGGGCCTACTAGTCGTTGCTCGGCTCAGTCCAGCAGTAGACGCAGCCCGGGTCCGTCGGGTTGGTCGAGCCGTCGATCGCCGCCGGCATCTGTACGCGCGGGTCGGTGCCGGGGACGTGTGCGCCCTCGGTCGCCTGGCCGGCGGCGTTCCAGACGACCTCGATGCAGTCGAGCTTCTTGTCCTGCGAGGCCAGGAGGCACACGACAGTGGTGCCCGGCTTGATGGTGAACTCGGTTCCGTACCGGTCGGTGTCCGTGATGAAGTGGTACGGCGTCCCATAGGCGGTCAGGCCACCCCAGTCGGTGCGGCTGCCGTAGCCGGCGAGAGCGAAGACATACGACCTGGGAGTGGCGCAGGGCTTGATCGTGCCCTGGGTGAGGAGGAGCATCGAGCCGGTGGTGGCGGTTCCGGACGGGCAATCCAGAAACGCCGTGTAGCCGGCGACGGGCTGGTTGACCACCGCGTGTGCCGGAGTCGTCATGCTCACGGCGAGCAAGGAGCCGGCGGCGACCGCCAAGAGTGTCCTCAGTCGTGCTGTCATTTCTGCTGTTCCTTCTGGATAGTCGTCGGTCGGGCGCCCTGCGCGCCCAGCACCATGCCGAGCTGGAATCGGTTCTGTACGCCGTATCGGCTCATCAGGTCGCTCAACGTGTACGCGATCGTGCGCACGCTGACCCCGAGCTGCTCGGCCGTCTTCGCGTCGGTCTGGCCGGTGGCCAGCAGCGCGATGATCGCCTGTTCGCGGGGTGTGAGGGGCAGGTTGGCTGGCATGGGCCGCTCCGGAGCCTTGGCCCTGCTCCAGTACTGGAGGAAGAGCCCGACCAGTTGGTCCACCACGACGGGCGCCGTCACTTCGAGCGCCCCCTTGCCGAGGATGGCGGGGTCGATGGGGACGATCGCGGTGCGGCGATCGATGATGAGGATCCGGGCGGGAAGCTGTGGTAGTTCGCGGTATTTCGTGCCCAGCGCGATCATCTCGTAGTGCAGCGACAGCGAGGCGTCACCCACTCCGGCCGGCACGCCCAGCGACAGCGTCGAGACGCCACGCTGCGCGGATGCCCTCTCCAGTGGCGCCCCGGCCCGGACGGCACTCTCGGGAAGCACCGGCTCAGGGTTGAGGACCATTTCCTCCGTGCGCGCCGTCGGGGCCAGTTCGACGAACCGGGCCCGGACCTGGGCTAGTCCGTACAGTGGCCGGACGGCGTCGGCGGCCGTCAGATCAGGATGGTTCATGACATCGGACAGGTCCAGCCCGCTGAGCCGCTGGCGGAGCAGGTGTCGGGCCTTGACCGCGTGCACCGTGCGCTCCCGCAACGATGTCACCACCGCCTCGGGTTGCCCGCCGCGCCACACCCGGACCGGGCCGGTCGGCGTCGCCATCCGCTCGGGTCGGGCGGCCCCGACAGAGTTGAGTTCGTCGAGGGCTATCCGGACCCGGCGGGTCGGTAACCCCAGCGATTTGCCGAGTACTCCAATCACGCTCGGTCCACATTCGGTCAGGGTGCGGAACACCAGGTCGGCGGTGGGCGAAACGCCCCACCGGGTGAGCGGAGGCACCGCCGCACGTGGCATCACCAGCCGATTCAGATCCCCCATGACTCAGAATCTTGCCGGTGGCGAGCCCCATAGGCAATGCCCTTTCGGATGGCTGCCCGTCGCCCCCCGTTACAACTTGGCGACGGGCTGCCTTCCGGTGAACAGCACACCACCGGCGCGGGCCACAGTCAGTGCCGTGCCCGAATTGTCGGTCCGGATTGCAGGAACATGCAGCCGCCGATAATCAGTTGCGGATCCACCCGGGACAGGGCACTGTTGCGTCGGGTCCTGTTGTCGACCGATCGGAGTGGCCCGTTGATCCTGTAATCCGCCGGATGCGCTGAGCCGTTGGTGCTCGCCCCGTTGTCGGATTAGAGGTCTCTTTTTTCAGCCTCTGGCGCATCCATGCCGTCTGTCCATTTTCTGGTACCGGTGTGCGGAGGCTCGTATGTTAAAAACCCTTTCCCTCAGCAAGACCTTCGACGGTGAGCCCCTGTTCACCGACCTCAACCTCACCCTGGGCCGGGGCGACCGGGTCGGCGTCGTCGGCCCGAACGGCGCGGGCAAGTCCACTCTGCTGCGGATCCTGACCGGGGCGGAACGGCCGACGACCGGGCAGGTGGAGTACTCGCCGGGGCTGCGGCTCGGCTACTTCGCCCAGCAGGTACCGGATCCGGGTCTCAGGGTGGGTGATTTTCTCCGTGGCGACCTCGGTGCGCTGGCGGCGGAGCTCGACCGGCACGCGAGGACCCAGGACATGGCGAGCTACGGCGCGGCCCTGGAACGGTGGGAGGCGTTGGACGGCTGGGGCTTCGAGGCCCGGCTGACCGACGTCCGCCAGCGGCTCGGCGTCGACCACCTGCCCGACGACCGGCCGCTCGGTCGGGTCAGCGGCGGCGAACAGGCCCGGCTGATGCTGGCCGGGGTGCTGCTCACCGAGCCTGACCTGCTGGTGCTCGACGAGCCGACCAACCACCTCGACGCCGACGGCGCGGCGTGGCTGGGGGAGTTCCTCGCGGCGTTCGCTGGCGGGGTGCTCGTGATCAGCCATGACCGGGCGTTCCTGGACGCGTTCGCCAACCGGATCTACGAACTGGACGGCATCCACGAGGAACTCCAGGTGTACGAGGGCGGCTACACCGCCTACCGCGCCGAGAAGTCCCGGCGCTGGCAGCGGCTGCTGCTCGACTACGAGGCGCAGGAGAAGTACCGGGTGAAGCTGGAGGAGGAGATCGCGAAGATGAAGGAGAAGTCCCTCGCCAACGAGATCGCCAACCCGCGGGCCCCGCACAAGCGGCGGATCGCCCGGATGGTGGCCCGCAAGGCCGTCGTCCGGCAGCGCCGGTTGACCAGGCAGCTCACGTCGGCCCGGTGGATCGCCGAGCCGTCGACCCGACCGGCTCTGACCCTGGCCTTCCCGGCGGAAGAGGGACCGGTGCTGCACGCCACGGATCTCGCGGCCCCGGGGCTGTTCGAGGGGCTGGACCTGGTGCTGGAGGCCGGCGACCGGCTGCTCGTCACCGGGCCGAACGGCGCGGGCAAGACGACGCTGCTGCGGCAGTTGGAGTCCGACCGGGCCATGCTGCTGCCCCAGGTGCACGACGAGCTGCGCACCGACGTGGCCGTGCTCGACTACTTCCGGGCGCACGTGCCGGTGTATGTGGACGAGGCGGAGTCGCTGCTCACCGGGTACCTGTTCGGGCCCGACGAGTGGGGTGCGGCGCTGCGGACCCTGTCGGCGGGGGAGCTGCGGCGGCTGCTGCTGGCCGTCATGGTGAACACGCCGGGGCGGGTGCTGCTGCTCGACGAGCCGACGAACTACCTCGACTTCGACATGCTCGACGTGGTCGAGGAGGCGTTGCGGGCGTTCGAGGGGACGCTGGTGCTGGTCACCCACGACTCCTACTTCGCGGAGGCGGTCGGGGTCACCCGGCGCCTGGAGCTGGGGGCGGGGCGGGCGGTGCTGGTCTAGCCGGGCCCGGGTGCCGGGCCCGGCACCCGCCCCCGGCGGCCGGCTCAGGCCCGGCGTTCCAGTGGGATGAGGTGGTCGTTCTCGCTGGCCACCAGCTCGGGGGACTGGAGCTGGCGCGGGGTGGACTCCACCTGGCCCGGGGTCTCCAGCACGTCGCCGGAGACCCCGAGGTCGGCCAGCTTGCGCGCGCTCACCAGGACCCGGGACTCCAGAGACCCGACCGCTTTGTTGTACGCCGTCACGGCCCCGCCCAGCGAAGCGCCCACCTTCCCCAGGTGGCTGCCCATCGTGGCCAGCCGGCTGTAGAGCTCCTTGGCCACCCGGTGCACGTGCATCGCGTTCGCGGCCAGGGCCTCCTGCCGCCAGGCGTACGCGATCGTGCGGAGCAGCGCCACCAGCGTCGCGGGCGTGGCCAGCACGATGTTGCGGGCGAACGCGTGCTCCAACAGCACCGGGTCGTGCTGCAGCGCCGCGTCCAGGAACGCGTCGGCCGGAACGAACAGCACCACGAACTCGGGGGAGTTGTCGAACGCCGACCAGTACTCCTTCGCGGCGAGGGAGTCCACGTGCGCGCGGAGCTGGCGGGCGTGCCGGGTCAGGTGCCCGGCGCGCTCGGCGTCGTCGCGGGACTCCATCGCGGACAGGTACCCGCTGAACGGGACCTTCGCGTCCACCACCACCTGCTTGTCCCCGGCGAGCCGGACCACCATGTCCGGCCGCAGACCGGTGCTGGTCGTCACCTGTTCCGAGAAGTCGCAGTGCTCGAGCAGCCCGGCGGCCTCCACGATCCGGCGCAGCTGGTGCTCGCCCCACCGGCCCCGGACCTGCGGCGCCCGCAGCGCCGCCACCAGCTGGCTGGTCTCGGTGCGCAGCTGGTCGGACACGACGGCCATCTGGCCGACCTGGGTGCGCAGCTGCGCGTACGCGTCGAGCCGGTCGTGTTCGAGCTCGGCGACCCGCTGCTCGTACCGGGCCAGGCTCTCGCGGAGCGGGTCGACGATGTGCGCGAAGCTCTCCCGCTGGGCGCGCGCGGCGTCGGCCGTCAGCGCCCGCAGCGACTGTTCGAGCCGGCCCTCGCCGTCGCGGGCAGCGGCCAGCCGGCCGGTCTCGGCTGCGGCCCGGGCCCGCGCGGCGAACCAGCCCAACGCGACACCGATGCCGAGACCCAGCAGAAGCAGCACAATCTCCATGCACCGAGGATGCACCATGTCTCGGGTACCTTCGAGGAGTGGGACTTCTTATTGCGCTGGTGTTGCTCGCGGTCGTAGCAGGGGGCGTCGTGTGGATCTTCGGTAAGCGGAAGAAACAACAGCTCGCGGACGCCCGCGAGGAGGCCCAGAGGTGGCACGAGCGCCTCGGTGGCCAGGTGATGAACCTGGCCGGCACGGACGACCCGACCCGTCAGGCGCTGCTCGACGCCAACGAGCGGTACAACGCGGCGGGCAGCCAGCTGTCCCGGGCCACGTCGGTCCGCCAGTTCGAGCTCGCCGGGGACACTGCGCTGGAGGGCCTGATGTACGTCAAGGCCGCCCGGATCGGCCTCGGTTACGACCCGGGGCCGGACCTGCCGCAGCTGTCCACCCAGCGGCGCACCGGCGTGATCACCAAGGAGCGCGAGGTCGAGGTCGCCGGTGAGACGCTGCGCGCGGGGCCGCAGTACGGGCAGCAGACGCCCTACTACTACCCGGGCGGCATGGTCAACGGCCGGCCGGCCCCGGGCGGGTGGTATTCGACCCCGTGGTGGAAGACGGCCCTCGTGGCCGGGGCCGGCACCCTCGGCACCATCCTGATCATGGACGCGCTGTTCAGCCCGGCGTTCGCGGACCCGGGCTACAGCGCCTACGGCGACGGGTACGGCGACGGCTACCAGCAGGGCCTCGAAGCCGGCCAGGACCAGGGCGACTGGGGCGGCGACCCCAGCGACGGCGGCGGCCAGGACATCGGCTCGTGGTCGGACTCCGGCGGCGGTGGCGACTGGGGCGGCGGCGGGGACTGGGGCGGCGGGGGCGACTTCGGTGGCGGCGGGGACTTCTAAGAACTTGATCTAAGGCGCAGTGGCCCGCTGAGAGCGGGGAGGCGCTGTGCATGTTGGCACGCCTCCGGCACGACAACGCGCGCATCGTCGCTCTCAGCGGGTCCAATCACACCAGGGAATCCGCCCACTGCGAGTGCAGCGTGGCGTACCGACCACCATCCGTGATCAGCTCCGCCGGTGACCCGTCCTCCACGATCCGCCCCGCCTCCAGCACCAGCACCCGGTCCGCGATCTCCACCGTCGACAGCCGGTGCGCGATCACGATCGCCGTGCGGTCCGCGAGGATGGTGCGCAGCGCCCGCTGCACGGCCCGCTCGCTCGGGATGTCCAACGAACTCGTCGCCTCGTCGAGGATCAGCACCGCCGGGTCGGCGAGGAACGCCCGCGCGAACGCCACGAGCTGCCGCTGCCCCGCCGACAGTCGGCCGCCGCGCTTGCGGATCTGGGTGTCGTACCCGTCGGGCAGCCCGCGGATGAACGTGTCCGCCCCGATCGCGGCGGCGGCCTCCTCGATCTCCGCACGGGTCGCGTCCGGCTTGCCGAAGGCGATGTTGTCGGCGATCGAGCCGGTGAACAGGAAGTTCTCCTGGGTCACCATCACCACGGCCCGGCGCAGGTCGTCCGTGCCGATCTGGCGCAGGTCGACGCCGTCCAGGGTCATCGTGCCGGCCGTCGGGTCGTAGAACCGGGACACGAGCTTGGCGATCGTCGTCTTGCCGGCTCCGGTCGCGCCGACCACCGCCACGGTCTGGCCGGCCGGGATGTCCAGCTCCAGCCGGTGTAGCACCGGGCGGTCGGGGCGGTAGGCGAACTCGACCTTCGAGAACCGCAGCGCGCCGTGCGCCGCCGGCAGCGGGGTGGGCTCGGTGGGCTCGGGGACGCCGGGCTTCTCGTCGAGCACCCCCGAGAGCTTCTCCAGGGCCGCGGTCGCCGACTGCAGCGAGTTGTAGAACTGGGCCAGCTCCTGCATCGGGGCGAAGAACCGGCGCAGGTAGAGCAGGAACGCGGCGAGCACCCCGACGTCGGCGTGGCCGTGCAGCACCCGGTAACCGCCGTAGGTGAGCACCACGGCCGTCGTCACGTTGCCGATCAGTTGGATGCCGGGCGCGTAGACCGCGATCAGCCGGAACGCCTTCTTGCTGGTGTCGCGGTACTCCTCGTTCACCACGTCAAAGATCTGCTGGTTGCGCGGCTCGCGGCGGAACGCCTGCACCGCCCGGATCCCGCCCATCGACTCGACGAAGTGGACGATGACCAGGGCGATCTTCTCCCGGGTCCGCCGGTAGGCGATCACCGACTGGCGCTGGAACCACGCCGACAGCAGCAGCAGGAACGGGAACGAGCCGAGCGTGGCCAGGGCCAGCGGCCAGTCCATCCAGATCAGCACGCCGGCGACGCTCACCACGGACAGCACGGCGAGCACCAGGTCGTCGATGCCGCCGGACACCAGCTCGGAGATCGCGTCGATGTCGCTGGTGGACCGGGCGATGACCCGACCCGACGTGTACTTCTCGTGGAAGCCGACCGACAGCCGCTGGAAGTGGTCGTACACGCGGCGGCGCAGGTCGTAGACGATCGACTGGCCGATCTTGCCGGACAGGAAGAGGAAGCCCCGCTTCGTCGCGTACTCCAGCGCCACGGCCACCGCGAACGCCACCCCGACCGCGATCACGGCCTGCGGGCCCTCGCCCCGGACCAGTGGCGGGATGCCGGTGTCGATCCCGATCTTCACCAGGTACGGCCCGGCCATGCCCGCGAAGTTCTGCACGAGCAGCAGCACGACGGCCAGCCCGATCATCCTCCGGTGCGGGCGGACCAGAGAGCGCAGCAGCAGCTTGCTCCGCAGGCGCAGCTTGCGCACCGACTCGCGGTCGGTGCTCTCGGCGGCGGTGCGCTCCGCGTCCTCCTCGGCGGCGACCCCGCGCCACTGGGTGACATCGATACTCATCGCACGCTCTCCGTCTCGTCCGCGGCGGAGGCCAGCACGGCCCGGTACTCCGGGACCGTCGCCAGCAGCTCCGAGTGGGTGCCGACGGCCACGATCCGCCCGTCGGCCAGCAGCGCGACCCGGTCGGCGAGGGCCACTGTCGACGGCCGGTGCACGACGAGCAGGGCCGTCGTGCCGGTGAGGACCTGGCGCAGCGCGTCCTCGACCAGGGCCTCGGTGTGCACGTCGAGCGCCGACAGCGGGTCGTCGAGCACCAGGACCCGGGGCCGGCCGAGCACGGCGCGGGCCAGGGCGAGGCGCTGGCGCTGGCCGCCGGACAGGGACAGCCCCTGCTCGCCGACCCGGGTGGCCAGGCCCCAGGGCAGGTCGAACACGAACTCGGCCTGCGCGACCCGCAGCGCCTCGGCGACGTCGTCGTCGGTCGCGTCCGGCACGCCGAGGGTCACGTTCTCCCGGACGCTCATCGAGAACAGGGTCGGCTCCTCGAACGCCATCGACACCGACTGGCGCAGCGAGTCCAGGGTCAGGTCGCGGATGTCGGTGCCGTCCAGGGTGATCCGGCCGGCGGACACGTCGTACAGCCGGCCGACCAGGGACACCAGGGTGGTCTTGCCGCAGCCGGTCAGCCCGACGAGGGCCACGGTCTCCCCGGGCCGGATGTCGAGGTCCACGCCGCGCAGGATCTGCTGGTCGACGCCCGGGTAGCCGAATCGGACGTCCTCGAAGCGCAGGTGCCCCTCGACGTCGGCCGGCGACACCTCGCGGGCGTCGGGGCGGTCGACGACCGTCGGCACCGTGTCGAACACGTCGTAGAGCCGGTCGGCCCCGGTCATCGCCTCCTGGCCGTTCGCGATGATCCAGCCCATCGTCTCGATCGGCCAGACGAGCATGAGCTGCAGGGACACGAACGCGACCAGGCCGCCGATGGTCATGTGGCCGGCGGACACCGCGTACACCCCGGCGACGAGCACGACGCCCAGCGTCACCCCGGACACCGAGTCGAACGTCGGCGAGAACCGCGACAGCATCCTGGCCCGGTCGATCGCGGTGTTGCGCAGCGAGCCGGAGGCCTGGTCGAACCGGTCGGCCATGAACCTGTGCCGGCCGAAGGACTTGATCGCCCGGATGCCGACCGCCGACTCCTCGACCAGGGTGGCCAGGTCGCCGCCCTGGTCCTGGACCCGGCGCGACATCGTGATGTAGGTGCGGCTGAACCGGCGACTGGTCAGGAACAGTGGGATCGCCGACAGGGCGACGAGGACGCCCAGCGGCCAGTACAGCTGGAGGAGCAGTATCACCACCGTCACGAACGTGGCCGTGTTGACCACGAGGAAGATGATCCCGAAGGCGAGGAACCGGCGGATGATGCCCAGGTCGCTCGTCGCCCGGGACAGCAATTGGCCCGACTGCCACTGGTCGTGGAAGGACACCGGAAGCCGTTGCAGGTGCCGGTAGAGGTCCGAGCGGATCGCGGCCTCGATCCGCAGGGTCACGCCGGACTGGGTCCACCGGCGGATCAGGATCAGCGCGGACTCGACGACGCCGAACGCCAGGGCCAGCAGGCCGAGCCAGAGCAGGCCGGCGGAGTCGCCGTGCCGGATGGGACCGTCGACCACCCGGCGGACGAGGAGCGGGACCATGATGCTGGTGCCGACACCGAGGAGGCCTGCGAGCACCATGAGCGCCATGACCGGCACGTACGGCCGCACATACTGCCGGAGGCGCCACAGATTGTGTAAGGAGCGGACTGGTTTCCTGGGAGTAACGTCATCAGTCGGCACAGCCCGACGATAGTCCCGTCCGGCCGCGCCGCGCTGTCCCTTTTTCACGCCTCCGAGTGTGAAACCTCAACTTTGGTTGATGGCAAGGGTGAAGTAGGAGGTGATGGCCTCGGTCGCGGCCCGCAGCGGCTCGGTGGACACCCCGTCGTCCTGGCCGTCACCGTACGTGGCCGTGGTCAGCACGAGCCACGCCCCGACCGCCTGGGGTGGCACGACGACGTTGTCCCCGTCCGCCGAATACTGGATCTTGTACTTGCCCGCGTCGGCCCCGAGCCGCCGCGGCCCGAGCGCGAGCCCCTTCAGCGCCGGGTGCAGGGGCGTGAGCCGCTCGGCCAGCGCCTGGGCAGCGGCCGGATCGGCGAGCCGGACGGCGGCCAGGGTGACGACGATGCCGTCGCCGTCCCTGGTGAACGCCGCCCGCAGCGCCTGCCGGCAGCCCGATTCCTTCAGCGCGGCCTGGACCTGCTCGGAGACCGGGGCCCCCGGCGTGTACCCCGCGATCTCGAGGCAGTCCTTCCCGTCCGACTCGGCGACCCGGCGCTGGTCGACGCCGCCGGCCGCGAACGTCACCGGGAACAGCCGGGTGACGCCGCGCGACCGCGGCATCGCGGTGACGACCACCCCACCGGCGAGGATCAACGCCGCGAGTGTGAGCGCGGCCACTCTGAGTCTGGACACGACACTTTCTTACCTGATCTGAGCCTCGTGGTGAAGTAGCTGTTCCTTCACTTTCAGTCCCCAGCGGAAACCGCCGAGGCTCCCGTCGGTCCGGATCACGCGGTGGCATGGGACAAACAGGGCGACAGCGTTGCGGGCGCACGCCTGCGCCGCCGCCCGCACCGCCGCCGGCCGGCCGGCCAGGGCGGCGAACTCCGAGTACGTCACCGGGGTGGTGACCGTCCGCAGGACGTCCCAGGCCGCGCCGATGAACTCGCCGCCGCGCTGGCGCACCTCGACCTTGTCGATCGCGGTGACCTCGCCCTCGAAATACCGGTCCACGACCGTGTTCAGGTCGCCGAGGTCGGCCCGCTCGCGCAGGTCCCCGGAGGGTCTGAGCTTCGGGTGTACCTGCGGCCACAACTCGCCGAGATCGGTCGTGAACCCGCTGGTCAGCACCACGCCGTCGACATCGACGACGAGGGTGAACGGGCCGGCGGGGGTCGGGATCACTGTGTAGTCCATGACAGCCTCCAGAGGTGCAGCATCGCGTAGGAGCGCCAGGGGCGCCACCGTTCCGCGTGGGTCGGTAGGTCGGTGATGCCGAGCCGCTCGGCGGTCCGGCGGATGACGAGGTCGGTGTCGAGCAGTACGTCGGGGGCGCCGAGGGCCCGCAACGCCACGTAGCCGGCCGTCCACGGTCCGATGCCAGGGATGGCCAGCAGTGCCCTCTCGGCGGCGTCACGGTCCGCTCCGGGCTCCAGGTCCACGTCGCCGTCGACCACGGCCTGAGCGAGCGCGCGCAGGGTCTCCCTACGTTTCACAGGCATCGAGAACGCCTCGTCAGGCAGCTCCAGGAGGGCCGGGGCGTCCGGGAACAGGCCGTCGCGGACCAGCTTCGCCGCCACCCCGCACGCCGCGGCGACGGAGATCTGCTGGCCGACGATCGCGCGGACCGCGACCTCGAAGCCGTCCACGGCGCGCGGGATCCGGATCCCCGGGTTGTCGCGCACCGAGCCGGCCAGCACCGGGTCCGCGGCGAGCACCGCGTCCACGGCGGCCGGGTCGGCGTCGAGGTCGAGCAGCCGGCGGCAGCGGGCCACGGCCGGGGCCAGGTCCCGCAGGTCGGCCAGGGTCAGCGTCGCCAGCACGTGCCCGTCGGCCGGCTCCAGCTCCACCCGGCCCGTACCGTGCGGCAGCCGCAACGACCGGGAGTACGTGCCCTCGGTGGACTCCACCCCCGCGACGGCGTGCCCGACGAGGAAGTCGAACATGCCCTTCGCGTCGAACGGCTCCCGGTACGGCAGCTTCAGGCGCAGGCCGCCAGGGCCCGAGGCGCGCTGGTCGCGGCGCAGGTGGGAGGGCGCCACCGCGTACACCTCGCGGATCGTGTCGTTGAACTGCCGGATGCTGCCGAACCCGGCCGCGAACGCGATCTCGCCCAGGCCCAGGTCGGTGTTCTCGATCAGGGTCCGCGCCGTGCGGGCCCGTTGCGCCCGGGCCAGCGCGAGCGGGCCGGCGCCCAGTTCGGTGGTGAGCAGCCGGTTGAGGTGCCGCTCGGTGTATCCGAGCCGGCGGGCCAGCCCCGGCACCCCGTCGCGGTCCACCACGCCGTCGCCGATCAGGCGCAGCGCCCGACCGACGAGGTCGGCCCGGACGTCCCAGTCCGGGGAGCCGGGCGAGGCGTCCGGGCGGCAGCGCATGCACGCCCGGTAGCCGCCGCGCTGGGCCGCCGCCGCCGAGGGGTAGAAGGAGACGTTCTGCCGTTTGGGCTTCACCGCCGGGCAGCTCGGCCGGCAGTAGATGCCCGTCGTGCGCACGGCCAGGATGAAGCAGCCGTCGAAGCGCGCGTCGCGCGTCTCGATCGTCCGGTAGCACTGCTCGAAATCCAGGTCCACGTGACCATGATGCCCCCGGTCAGGGGCCGCGGCTCGCGGAAAACGGACGTGGACGTGACCGGTTATTTTTGGGACATGGCCAACATCGTGTACGACCGCAAGGAGCAACTGTCCCAGATCCAGAGCGGGCTGATGCCCGGCGAGGAGATCATCGCGGTGTACGACGCGATCGGCGTCGGCACGGGCTTCATCGGGCTCACCAACCGCCGGGTGATCATCCAGGACAAGTCGTTCGTGGGGAAGAAGGTGGCCATCACCTCGATCCCGTACTCGAAGATCTCCAGCGTCAGCGTGGTCAGCAACAAGTCCTGGGCGGGGTCGTACTTCTCGACCGGCTCCATCGCCGTGCACGTGGGGACGCACACCTACGAGATCGACTTCCGGGGCGCGGACAAGTCCCAGCACGCCCACAACGTGATCCTGCACTACATCGCCCGGTGACCGGGCGGCTCGACGTTGCGGGGCCCTGCCCCGCTGGGCGGTGCCGATGCGCGTCGGGGGAGGGACACGGTGTAACCGTCTGATCTTTGGTTGTCGGGTTGTCAGGGCATCGAGACCGTGACGGGGAAGGGCCAGTCGAGGGTGGCGGACTCGCCGGGTCGCAGAACCCTCTCCTCTGTGTACTCCGAACCCTGGAGCCGGTAGACGTGCAGCACGCCGGTGCGCTCGATCCGCCAGTAGGCCCGGATACCGGCGAACGCGTAGGCCTCGTGCTTGCCGGTCCGGTCCACGCCCTTGGTCCCGTCGGACTCGACCTCGACGACCAGTGCCGGGGTGACGAGGTTGTACGCCCGGTGGGCGCCGGGAGCCTCGGGGGACAGGACCAGCAGGTCCGGGATGAGTCGGTCGTCGTCGATGGCGATGCCCAGGCTCCAGTGCACCCGCCAGCCGTGCGGGGCGGCGGCCCGCAGCGCGTCGTGCGCCCACGCGCACCAGGACTGGTGCTCCTCCGAGGCCGCCTTGGTCACGAGCAGTTTGCCCCGCAGGATCTCGTACCGGTCGTCGGTCCGGGGAAGGGCCGAGAGGTCCTCGGGGCGCCAGCGTCGAGTGATCAACGCGACTGCCTCCCTACCGGCCTCGGGGGTGATCCGGTCAAAGTCCCACACGCGTTGCGTCATCGACGACACCTCCTCCGAAGGTATATACACGGCCGTAGTGCGGGGCGTGGCACCCCGTAGACTCGGTCACCGTGAGTCTTCAAATCGGGATCGTCGGCCTGCCCAACGTCGGCAAGAGCACCCTGTTCAACGCGTTGACGAAGAATAATGTCCTCGCCGCGAACTACCCTTTTGCCACGATTGAGCCGAATGTCGGCGTGGTCGGCGTGCCCGACCCCCGGCTCGCCGAGCTGGCCAAGATCCATAGCTCGCAGAAGCTGCTGCCGGCGACCGTGGACTTCGTCGACATCGCCGGCCTGGTCCGGGGCGCGTCGAAGGGCCAGGGCCGGGGCAACGCGTTCCTCGCGAACATCCGCGACGCCGCCGCGATCTGCCAGGTGGTCCGCGCCTTCTCCGACCCGAACGTCGTGCACGTCGACGGCAAGGTCTCGCCGGCCGACGACATCGAGACCATCAACACCGAGCTGATCCTTGCCGACCTGCAGACCCTGGAGAAGGCGCTGCCCCGGTTGGAGAAGGAAGCCCGGATGCAGAAGGACAAGGTCCCGGTGGTCGCCGCCGCCAAGGCCGCGACCGAGCTGCTCAACGACGGCACCACGCTGTACGCGGGCGCGAAGGCCAAGGGCATCGAGACCGAACTCCTCCGCGAGCTGCACCTGCTCACCGCCAAGCCGTTCCTCTACGTGTTCAACGTCGACGAGACGGAACTCGGCGAGGAGGAGTTCCTCCAGTCGCTCCGCGACCTGGTCGCCCCCGCCGAGGCGATCTTCCTCGACGCGAAGATCGAGTCCGAGCTGATCGACCTGCCCGAGGAGGAGGCGCGCGAGCTGCTCGAGTCCGTCGGCCAGCACGAGCCCGGCCTGAACCAGCTGATCCGGGTCGGGTTCGCCACCCTGGGGCTGCAGACGTACCTGACGGCCGGGCCCAAGGAGGTCCGCGCCTGGACGATCCCGATCGGGGCGACCGCGCCCGAGGCGGCCGGCGTGATCCACACTGACTTCCAGCGCGGCTTCATCAAGGCCGAGATCGTGTCGTACGACGACCTGATGGCCGCCGGCTCGATGAACGCCGCGAAGGCCGCCGGCAAGGTGCGCATCGAGGGCAAAGAGTATGTGATGGCCGACGGCGACGTGGTCGACTTCCGGTTCAACGTCTAGGGCGCGCCCGGCACGCGGGTCCGCCGGAAGGGCGGCCCGGGTGCCTCAGGCGGTGATGTCCCAGTCCGGGGCCAGGACCGACGGCTTCCAGGACGGGTCGGGCCTGAAGTCGACCAGGGACCCGTCGAACGGATAGGCCCCCGCCTCGGCGAGTGCCACGAGCCGTTCGCCCTCCGCCCGGATCCCGGGGGCCTCGGCCGCGGTCCAGTACGCCCGGTGTCCGGTGCGCTCGGCGAACTCGTCCTCGTCCTTCCACGCCCAGGACCTGTCGGGCTCCACGCGGACGTCGAGCGCGAAGTCGGTGGCGTCCAGTCCGCCGGACCAGCGGACGGCTGGCGACTCGAGGTTCACGTACCAGCCGAGGAACGTGCCGGCCAGGTCGAAGAACCACCAGATCGAGTGCGCGACGCCCGGCGGGGTGAGGATCAGGACGTTGGTGTCCCGCCACGGTCGGGGGCTCAGCATGGTGGGGACGGCGGACCGCTCGGCCAGGGTCATCCTGCGGATCAGGTCCCCGGCCAGCGTGGTGCGGACCATGGTCTCGGAGCCCGCCGCCGTCCAGGTCAGGACGCCGCGCTCGTCGTCGCTGACGACCCGGGCGGTCTGGGCCCAGGCGATCCTGCCGTCGCGGTGCACGTCCCGTCGCAGGATGTCCTGTCCGGTTTCGAAGGTCATCGGGCGAGCCTAGGCCGGGATGTCGGCCACCCGCAGCCCCGAAACCACCCACAGCCTCGCCGCCGCCCGCAGTTCCTCAGCCACCACAGCCTCGCCGCCACTCACCGCCGCCCGCAGTCCCGCCGCGACCTGTCCGGCCCACCGGGACCGGTCTGACGCGCGCCCCGACCTCTCCGCAGACACAAAACTGGCCCGGTTCGCGTGAGCGAACCGGGCCAGTCTCATAAGCCCTTAGATCGGGCGGATGTTGTCCGCCTGCGGGCCCTTCTGGCCCTGGGTGATCTCGAACTCAACCCGCTGGTTCTCGTCCAGGCTACGGTAGCCGCTGGTCGCGATGGCGGAGAAGTGAGCGAAGACGTCGGCGCCGCCGTCGTCGGGAGAGATGAAGCCGAAGCCCTTCTCCGCGTTGAACCACTTGACAGTGCCCTGAACAGCCATGTTTTTCCTCTAAATCTTGTGGGTTCCGCTTCTGCGCGGATCCCGGTTACTCACGCACCGCAGCGGCCATATAAGAAAACAAAACGCCTGTGGTCACTTCCCACAGGCGCACATGAATCTCATGACAACTGAATGCGTAACACGGCAACGGTAGCACGTCCCCAGCCGAAGTGGTGAGGTTTGTGGCCGCGCATGTCAGAGGCCCGGGACACCGCGTGTGAACAGGGCATGAACCTCACTCGGTGACCGCTCGGTACGCCACGTCGATGCGTGCGGCGAGGGCCACCTCGGAGGTCGTCAACACGCCGTCCGGGCTCCGGAGTCGGATATGCGTCTGTCCGTCGGCGCGCCGGATCTCCGGGCGCAACTGGAGCGCGTCAGCGAACACCTTCACGCGCTCGGTGAGGTCGGCGTGCTGGGCCTCGTTCAGGGGGAGTGAGCGCTGGATGTGGTCGGCGTCCCCCCGCCAGCCGTCGAGCTGGGAGAGCGCGTCACGCAACGCTGCGCGATCGAGCGGGTGAACGGTCCACCTCCGGTGTTGTGGGTTCGTGACCCAAGGGACGTCCCAGGTACATCAGCGGTGCCTAGAGTCTTCAGGTCACGGCCACCTGTGTCTACGGACACAAATTCGGCACGTCCGGATGTTCCGGACGCGGCTGCACAACAATCTTTCGCGGGATCTGGCACTCTTGGGCCCCGTGCAGAGTGAACCCGTGCTTCAGCTGATCGTCGGTGCGGCAATTGTCAGGGATGGTCGGGTGCTGGCCTGTGCCCGCGCCGAGCCTCCGGAGCTGGCCGGCCGGTGGGAATTCCCTGGTGGCAAGGTCGAACCCGGGGAACTCGAGGTCGACGCCCTGCTCCGCGAGATCGACGAGGAACTCGCCGTCAAGGTGGAGGTCGGCGAGCGGGTCGGCCCCGATGTGCTGCTCCCGCACGGCAAGGCCGTGCTCCGGGTCTGGCTGGCGAGTCTGGTCGAGGGCGAGCCGCAGGCCGTCGAACACGAGGAGCTGCGCTGGCTGGCCGCCGGCGAGCTGGACAGCGTCGACTGGTTGCCGGCGGACGCGCCGATCGTCGAGGCGCTCAGGGGGTACCTGGTGCCCTGACCGTCCGTGACCGTAGCGCCACCGCTGGCGTGCCCTTGTCCGTCGGGCTCCGGGCAGCCCCGCACGTCGCTCGCCGTCCGGCGAGGTCATCCGCGCCCTGGTTCCGCGCGCGGGCTCAGAGGGTGCGACCGGCGCATCCTGGTGCCGCCGATGCCCATCACCGATGGCCGCGCCGAGCCTCCCCGGTGCGGTGACACGGGAGCCCGGGGTGGCCGTCAGACCTCACAGGGAGTAGCGACGGTCCGGCCGCCGGGTGACGCGCCGGGTCGAGGCCACAGATCAAACGCATCATCCGATTACGGAGGGGTCCGACCCGGGTTCCATCGGCGACCCCTCGCCGAACGGCACGGCGGCCCACCCCGACCCCCTGGCGAACGCCGGCCGGCCTGACCGCGAGGTGCCTCGGCAGGTGGCTGTCGCCCATCCCACCCGACCGCGAGCGGCTCCGCGTCGGTTCCCTGCGCCGCCCGATCAGAGGAGCCCGGACGCCGACGGCCCCACCTCCACTGGGGAGGCAGGGCCGTCGACAGTGCGGTGCTAGCTGTTGGCCTCAGACCTGCGGAAGATCTTCGAACCCAGCCACACCAGCGGGTCGTACTTGCGGTCCACGGCGCGTTCCTTCATCGGAATGATCGCGTTGTCCGTGATCTTGATGTGCTCGGGGCACACCTCGGTGCAGCACTTCGTGATGTTGCACATCCCGAGGCCCTGCTCCTCGACCGCGTAGTCCTTGCGGTCGGTGCGCGCGTCGAGCGGGTGCATGTCCAGCTCGGCGGCGCGGATGAAGTACCGGGGGCCGGAGAAGGCCTCCTTGTTGTCCTCGTGGTCGCGGACCACGTGGCAGGTGTTCTGGCACAGGAAGCACTCGATGCACTTGCGGAACTCCTGGGAGCGTTCCACGTCGATCTGCTGCATCCGGTAGTCACCCGGTGCCACCCCGACCGGCGGCGCGAACGCCGGGGTCTCGCGGGCCTTCTCGTAGTTGAAGGACACGTCGGTCACGAGGTCGCGGATCACCGGGAAGGTGCGCAGCGGCGTGATCGTGACCGTCTCCTCCTCGGTGAAGGTGGACATCCGGGTCATGCAGCCCAGGCGGGGCAAGCCGTTGATCTCCATGGAGCACGAGCCGCACTTGCCGGCCTTGCAGTTCCACCGGCAGGCGAGGTCGGGGGCCTCGGTGGCCTGGAGGCGGTGGATGATGTCGAGGACGACCTCACCCTCCTTGACCTCGATCTCGAAGTCCTCCAGCTGACCGCCGGTGTCGTCGCCACGCCACACCCGGAACTGGCGCTTAGTTGCCATCGGTGAGCCCCTCCAGTTCCTCGGCGGTCATGTACTTCTTCAGCTCGGACGTGTCGAACAGGCTCAGCAGCTCGTGCGGCATCGGCGGCAGCGGCTGCGGGTTGAGGGCGACCTTGTCGCCGTCGAGCGAGCAGATCAGGTTGACCTTGCGCCAGTTGGCGTCCATCTTCCCGAAGTCCTCGCGGGTGTGCCCGCCCCGGCTCTCGGTGCGTTCGAGGGCCGCGCGGGCCGTGCACTCGGAGACCACCAGCATGTTGCGCAGGTCGAGGGCCAGGTGCCAGCCCGGGTTGTACCGCCGGCCGCCGGTCGCCTTGACCCGCCCGACCTTCTCCCGGATCACGGCGAGCCGCTCGATCGCCGACTCCAGCTCCGCGGCGGTGCGGATGATGCCGACCAGGTCGCCCATGACCTCCTGCAGCTCGTGCTGGAGGGCGTAGGGGTTCTCCCCGTCGTTGCCGAACGGCGACAGGGCGTGCGCGACGGCGGCGTCCACATCGGCCTGCGCGACCGTGGCGGGGCCGTGGGCCGTGGCGTGCGCCGCGGCGTGCTCGCCGGCCCGCTTGCCGAACACCAGCAGGTCGGACAGCGAGTTGCCGCCGAGCCGGTTGGAGCCGTGCATGCCGCCGGACACCTCGCCGGCCGCGAACAGGCCGGGAACGCGGGCCTGCGCGGAGTCGGGGTCGACCTCGACGCCACCCATTACGTAGTGGCAGGTCGGGCCGACCTCCATCGGCTCGGCCGTGATGTCGACGTCCGCCAGCTCCTTGAACTGGTGGTACATCGAGGGCAGCCGCTTGCGGATCTCCTCGGCGGGCAGTCGGCTGGCGATGTCCAGGTACACGCCGCCGGCCTTCGTGCCGCGCCCGGCCTTGACCTCGGAGTTGATCGCCCGGGCCACCTCGTCGCGGGGCAGCAGCTCCGGGGGCCGCCGGTTGTTGTCCGGGTCCTTGTACCAGCGGTCCGCCTCCTCGGGCGTCTCCGCGTACTGCTTGCGGAAGACGTCCGGGACGTAGTCGAACATGAACCGCTTGCCCTCGGAGTTCTTCAGGATCCCGCCGTCACCGCGCACCGACTCGGTGACCAGGATGCCCTTGACCGACGGCGGCCAGACCATGCCGGTCGGGTGGAACTGGAGGAACTCCATGTTGACCAGGGTGCCGCCGGCCCGCAGCGCGAGCGCGTGCCCGTCGCCGGTGTACTCCCACGAGTTCGACGTGACCTTGTAGGACCGGCCGATCCCGCCGGTGGCCAGGATGACCGCCGGCGTCTCGAAGAGCAGGAACTCGCCGGACTCGCGGACGTACCCGAAAGCGCCCGAGATCTTTCCGTCGGTCAGCAGCAGCTCGGTGATCGTGGTCTCGTGGAACACCCGGATGTGCGAGTCGTAGTCACCCGTCGCGGCGAAGTCCTCCTGCTGCAGGGACACGATCTTCTGCTGCAGGGTGCGGATCATCTCCAGGCCGGTGCGGTCGCCGACGTGCGCGAGCCGCGGGTACTCGTGCCCGCCGAAGTTGCGCTGCGAGATCTTGCCGTCCGGGGTGCGGTCGAACAGCGCGCCGTAGGTCTCCAGTTCCCAGATCCGGGCCGGAGCCTCCTTGGCGTGCAGCTCGGCCATCCGGTAGTGGTTCAGGAACTTCCCGCCCCGCATGGTGTCCCGGAAGTGCACCATCCAGTTGTCCTTGGAGTTCACGTTGCCCATCGAGGCAGCCGCGCCTCCCTCGGCCATGACGGTGTGCGCCTTGCCGAACAGCGACTTCGAGATGATCGCCGTCTTCTTGCCGGCCAGTCGCGCCTCGATGGCCGCGCGCAGACCCGCGCCGCCGGCGCCGATCACGACCACGTCATATTGGTACTTCTCAATGTTGGTCATTTATCCCACGAACCTGAAGTCGGTGATCCACTTGGCGGCGACGGCCATCACGTAGAAGTCGGTGAGCGCCAGCGTGGCCAGGGTCGTCCAGGCCAGGCCCATGTGCCGGGTGTTCAGCTTGGACACGAAGGACCAGGCGCGGTAGCGCACCGGGTGCTTGGAGAAGTGCTTGAGCCGGCCGCCCATGATGTGCCGGCAGGAGTGGCATGAGGCGGTGTAGGCCCACAGCGCGATCACGTTGACCCAGAGCACCACGTTGCCGAGGCCGAAACCGAAACCGTCCGGCGAGTGCATCGCGACGACGGCGTCCCAGGTGTTGATGAGGGAGATCGCGACGGCGGCGTAGAAGAAGTACCGGTGCAGGTTCTGGCCCAGCAGCGGGAACTTGGTCTCGCCCTTGTAGTTCTTGTGCCCGTCCGGCACCGCGCAGGCTGGCGGCGACAGCCAGAAGCTGCGGTAGTACGCCTTCCGGTAGTAGTAGCACGTCAGCCGGAAGAGGAGCAGGAACGGCAGGGTGAGCGCCGCGTACGGCAGCAGCGGGTGGTCCGGCAGGAACTGTCCGAACTCCGAGGACGCCTTGACGCACCCGTGCGACACGCACGGCGAGTAGAACGGGGTGAGGTAGTGGTACTTGTCCACCCAGTAGTTGTCCTGCTGGAACACCCGGACCGTGGCGTAGGTGACCCACGCGACGAGTCCGAGGACGGTCAACAGTGGCGCCAGCCACCAGCGGTCTGTCCGCAACGTCTTGGCCGCGATGGCGGCCCGTGGCCGCGGCGGCGTCGTTGCCGTAGTCGTCATTCCCTGCGCTCCCTGAGATTCAGCGCTTCCGGCGTGTTTCGGATCGGGCGGCGTGTCGATCATCACCCAGTGATCATCAACACGTCGCCCGCGCCCGCACACGTTACGCCGTGGCCGCTGGGAGCGGTTACCCGGACGCGCCGCCGGTGAAGTTCCAGGACCCGAGGCGCAGTCCCGGCGCGGTCACCGACTCCAACGACCAACTGACCGGCGTGGACTCGGCGACCGATCCGATCCCCAGCACGGCACCGGGGGCCAGGGCCTCCGGGTAGGACTGGGTGAACCGGAGGTTGCGCACCGGACGGGTGATCACGCCGTCCTCGATCAGCCAGACGCCGTTGCGGGTCAGGCCCGTGACGACCAGGCTGCGCGGGTCGAGCACCCGGGTGTACCAGAAGTCAGTGACCAGCAGACCCCTGCTCACCCCGCCGATCAGGCCGCCGACCGAGTCGTCCGACACCGGGCCGTCCGAGCGCACCTCGGGGGTGGCTCCGGTCGCCAGGGACAGGTGCGAGGGGCGCGGGCCCCAGCGCTCGCTGTCCGTGACGGCGCTGCCGGTACTCGCCGCGCCGGCCGCCGCCGCCGTGCGCCGGTCGTGCAGCGGACCCTGGGAGACGCCCTCCCGGATCAGCCACCGGGTGTCGCGCGGCGTCCCGTCCAGGTCGAACGGCGTGCCCACCGACAGCGGCCCGACCGGGTCCTCGAGCAGCGTCAGCGCCGGATCGAACTGTGCCTCGCCGGTGCGCAGGCACGACCGGCCCTCCGCCACGGCCTTGCCGTTGAACGCGTACGTGGACAGGAACAACAGCAGGTCCTGTACCGCGCCGCGCTCCAGCACGACCTCGTACCGGCCCGGCGGGAGTTCGACCGGGTCCACGCCGGCGCGGGCCTTGGCCGCGGCGACCGCACCGAGCCGGCCACCGTCGAGGCCGTCGAGGGAGACGCCGCTCCACCGGGCGACCCCGTCGGAGCCCGGCGCCCGGGCGATGCCGTCCATGGCCGCCGAGGAGATGGCCCCGGTCAGCACGTGGCCGGCGGTGTTGCCGTACGTGACCGTGCTGGCGGTGGTCCGGCAGTACCCGGCGGTGGACAGGCCGCCGGCCGCGTCCACGAACGCCCGGACCGCCCCGGCCCGGCTCGCCGGGTCGGCTTCCGCCGTGGCCCGGTCGTAGTTGCCGGTGCCGGTCGGCGCGGTCGGCGGGGTGAGCCCCGGCCACGTCGGGTCCGGCGGGCACAGCTTGGCCGCGGCGATGGTCCGCTCCACGAACTCGGCGAGCGCCGCCGGGTCGGTGATCGTGGTGGTGCCGCCGGCGGTCCGGCCGTCCAGGTGCAGCCGGAGCCGCACGGTGACGGCCCGGTCGGAGACGTTCTGGTGGATGAACGAGTTCGCGAACCGGGTCAGGGACAAGACGGCGTCGTCGACGTGCACGTCGGCCTCCGCGCGGCCCCCGACCAGGTCGAGCACCTGCTCGACAAGGAGGTTCGTCATGAGCGCACTCCTACTCGTACTCCCTTGAAGCGGGCCGGCGCGGCGGGGTGCCCGGTGTGGCCGGTCTGGCCCGGCTGCCCCTTGCCGCAGTTCGGGGTGCCCCAGGGCACCGACTCCGAGGACAGCATGTCCATCGACCGCCAGAACAGCGGACCGATTCCCGTGTACGTGGGGTTGCGCAGCATCCTGCCCAGCGCCCCGTTCTTGACCTCCCAGCCGATCTCCGTGCCGAACTGGAAGTTGAGCCGCTTGTCGTCGATCGACCACGACCGGTTGGTCTCCATCATCACGCCGTCGTCCGTGGCCGCGATGATCTCCGCCAGTGTGTGCGGCCCGGGTTCGAGCCCCACGTTGGTCATCCGCACCATGGGCAGCCGGGACCAGCCCTCGGACCGGACGCTGCCGCCGTAGTCCAGCCCGGCGACGGCGGCGGAGTCCCGGCCGGCGAGCACGCCGACCCAGATCCCGTCGCGCACCGCGTCGCGGGCGACCGCGGGGGTGCCCTCGTCGTCGTAGCCGAACGAACCCAGCGCGCCGGGGATCGTCGGGTCGATCGTGATGTTCATCAGCTCCGAGCCGTACCGCAGGCTGCCGAGCTTGTCGAGCTCCAGCCACGAGGTGCCGGCGAACGCAGCCTCCCAGCCGAGGATCCGGTCCAGCTCGATGGCGTGCCCGACGGACTCGTGGATCTGCAGGGCCAGCTGCTCGCCACCCAGGATCAGGTCCGTGGTGGTCGACGGGCACTCCGGCGCCGTGAGCAGCTCGCGCGCCTCGGCGGCGACCCGCGCGGCGTGCGCCGGCAGGTCGAGCTGTTCGACCAGCTCCCAACCGGCCGTGCCGTACTGCCCCCGGTAGCACGGGTACGACCGGCGCTGGGTCTCGAACTCCCCGTTCGCCGTCGCGCTGATCCCGCCCCCGGACTTCACGATCTTCTGCTCGATGCGGTGCCCTGCGCTGGACACGAACCAGGACCGCTGCTCCCAGAGCTGGTAGAGCGCCTCGGCCTGGTCCGCCCCGTGGTCCCGCATCGTCTGGGTGACCGAGACGAGCAGGTCACCCTTCACTGACATCGGAACGGCGAACGGGTCGACCTGGCACGGCCCGGTCCAGGCGTCCTGGCGGGTCTCGGTCGGGACGAGGTCGAGCGCCGGGCCGGCGACCAGGCCGCTGGCCTTCGCGATGGCGGTCGCGGCGCTCCCCGCCTCCCGCGCGGCCTTCTCGGTCAGGTCGGGCACGGCCTGGAAGCCCCAGGACGAGCCGACGAGGGCGCGGACGCCGATCCCGGCGTCCGCCTGCTGGGTCAGATCCTCGATCTCCCCGTTCCGTGCGGACATGGATTCGTAACGCCGACTCATGACCCGCGCGTCGGCGTACCGCGCGCCGGCGGCCAGAGCGGCCTCGACTGCCGCGGTGGCGACGTCGAATAGTGCCATATGTGAACCTCCTGCATGGACGTTGTGACCAGCGTTGCACGGTCGGGAGCCCGTCAGGTACCCGTATTGCCTTGCGCGGGGCCCTCCAGTTCGGCAAAGTCTCCTGTCAGAAAGTGGTGACGCGGGGGCGAGCCGACGGGGCGGGGTGGCGACTAGCCAGCTCGTGATTCAACGTGAGCGCATTGCGCTACCCCTCGCACAGCGAACACTACTGATGGTGACGCAAAATCAGGACAAACCACCAGTACACCACTATTCTTTCAAAGCTCCTATAATTGCCTTTCGCGGGTAAAACCGGTCCAATCAACCGGGTATTTGGGCCCGCGTGACCGAGCTGTTATCGGAACGATGCCGCGCGGCGTCCACGAAGTCCGTGACGCCCGCTACTTTTCCGACGTGGGAGGGCGAGACGGGCCCACCCGCTTGGAGGAGGCACGTTCATGAGCGATACGACGTCGACCGGCACGGGGCAGGCCCCCGAGTCCGGCGCGACCCTGGTGGCGGACAAGCCCGCGGAGAAGAAGGCCGCGATCATCGGCCGTTCCCCGGGCCAGTTGGCCTGGCTGCGACTCAGGCGCGACAGGGTCGGTGTCTTCTCGCTGGGCATCGTCCTGGTGTTCTTCGTCGTGTCGATGCTGGCCCCGCTCGTGGAGCTGATCTACGGGTACGGCCCGACGACGAACAACTCCCACCTGCTCAACGAGGACAGCCTCCCGCTGGGCTACCTCGGCGGCATCACGTTCAGCTCGGACAATGCGTCGAACCACATGCACATCCTCGGTGTGCAGCCGGGCACCGGCCGGGACATGTTCATGCAGCTGGTCTACGGCGCGCGCACCTCGCTGCTCATCTCGCTGTCGGCGACCGTGATCTCCCTGGTCATCGGCGTCGTGATCGGCATCGTCGCCGCGTACGTCGGCGGCTGGATCGACTCCTTCCTGAACTGGTTCACCGACTACATGCTGGCGTTCCCGTTCCTGATCTTCGCCTTCGCCGCCATCCCGATCGTCAACACCTGGCTGGCGGACGAGAAGGGCGAGGTCTCCGAGACCAGCCGGATCTGGACGATCATCGTGATCTTCTCGGTGTTCGGCTGGATGGGCACCGCGCGACTCGTCCGGGGCCAGGTCCTCTCGCTCCGCGAGCGTGAGTACGTCGAGGCGGCCCGCGCGGCCGGTGCCGGCGTCAACCACATCCTGTTCCGCCAGCTCCTCCCGAACCTGTGGGCCCCGATCCTGGTGACGTTCTCCCTGTCGGTGCCCGCGACCGTGACCGGTGAGGCGGCGCTCTCCTTCCTGGGCATCGGCGTAGTGGAGCCGACCCCGGACTGGGGCCGCATGATCAACGACAGCGTCGCCTGGTACCGCGAGCAGCCGATGTACATGCTCATCCCGGGTATTTCGATCTTCATCCTGGTGCTCGCCTTCAACTTGTTCGGCGACGCACTCCGCGACGCGCTCGACCCCAAGTCGACGAAGTAGCGGCTGCACCACCCACAGACGTCCCACACCTGGACTGGCCCTTCCGGGCGAGCCCTGAGTGTCGGGCCTGAGAGAGGAGATACCGTGCGACACCGCGTACGGGTGCTGACCATCAGCGCCCTCGCCATCGGCCTCGCCGCCGCTGGTTGCAGCAAGACTGGAAATGGCAAGGGCGAGGAAGCCGCCAAGGACCAGAAGCAGTCGATCTCGATCGACTACAAGGGCACCACCCCGGTGCCCGCGCCGGAGGTCAAGGACGCCCGCAAGGGTGGCCAGGTCCTGTGGCTGGCGGACGGCAACTTCGAGCACCTCGACCCGGGTCAGGAATACGTCGGGGACGCGCTGAGCTTCAGCACGAACCTGTTCCACCGGACGCTCACCGGTTACATCGAGCCGACGGAGGAGGGCGGCACCCTCAAGGTCGTCGGTGACCTCGCGGTCAACGCCGGTGAGACCACCGACGGTGGTAAGACCTGGAAGTACACCCTGCGCGACGGCCTCAAGTACGAGGACGGCAGCCCGATCAAGTCCGCGGACATCAAGCACGGCGTCGCCCGCGCGATGGGCAAGTACGGCGAGCAGGGTCCGCAGTACATCCAGAACGCTCTGGACCCGGACCGCAAGTACAAGGGCCCGGACGAGAAGGGTGACGGCGACGTCCCGGGTATCACCACCCCGGACGACAAGACCATCATCTTCACGATGAAGGACCCGCACCCGGAGTTCCCGGAGCTGGCGGTCTTCCCGACCACCACCCCGGTCCCGGCCGCGAAGGACACGAAGGACAAGTACGAGACCGAGTGGATCTCCTCGGGCCCGTACAAGCGCAAGGAATACAAGATCGACAACTACCTCATCCTTGAGCGGAACCCGAACTGGGACCCGAAGACGGACCCGATCCGTCACCAGTACGTGGACACCATCAAGGCTGACTTCACCCCGAACCGCGCGACCCAGACCCAGCGTCTGATCGCGAGCCAGGGTGAGGACGCGACCGCGACCATGACCTCCAACGTCGCGCAGGAGAACATCGCCACCGTCGCCGCCGACCCGGAGCTGACCAAGCGGGTTCTGTCCGGTCGGACGCCGTACGACAACTACATCAACATCAACACCACCAAGGTGACCGACGTTGACGTTCGCAAGGCCCTGATCTACCTGTACGACAAGGACGCGGCGATCAAGAACGCCGGCGGTAGCAAGGTCGCCATCGCTTCGACGACGATCACCGCTCCGAACGTCCCGGGCTACAAGGACTACGACGTCTACAAGGCCGGCCCCAACGGTGACGTTGCCAAGGCCAAGGCGCTGCTCGCGGGCAAGACCGTGCCGAAGCTGTCCTACTGCTTCGCCAACACGGCGAACGGTCAGAAGGCCGCTGCGATCGTCAAGACCAGCCTCGAGCGTGAGAACCTGATCCAGATCGCGCTGAACCCGATCGACCGCAAGGACTACTACACCACCATTGGCAAGAAGGGCACGACCTGTGACCTGATGGCCTCTGGCTGGGGTGCCGACTACCCGGACAACCAGTCCACGCTGGGTGTCCTGATGGACGGCTCGCAGATCAAGGACAACGGCAACCAGAACTACTCCTACTTCGACAACGCCGAGGTCAACAAGAAGCTCAAGGAGCTCGCGCTTGAGCCCGACCGTGCCAAGGCCGCCAAGGCCTACGGTGACCTCGACCAGGAGATCATGGAGAAGTACGCGCCGCTGATCCCGACGGTCTACACCCGGGCTTACACCCTGGTGGGCTCGAAGCTGGGTGGGGCGTTCCTCAGCCCCAACTACGCCCAGGTCAACCTCACCAACGTCTACGTCAAGGCGTAGTCACTCGGTGACCCTGGTGTGCGGCGTCTCCTCCGAGTAGGAGGCGCCGCACGCCGCGGGCGATCGGTATCACACCGGTCGCCCGCGGCATGCCAAGCACAACCCCGTTCCGCTCCGACCGGACGCCCGGGCAGGACCTTGGAAGGCCCCCAATGCTGCGGTATTTCATCAAGCGTTCTCTGATCGCGGTGATCACCCTCGCGGTCATCTCCGTGACGACGTTCCTGTTGTTCTTCGCCGGTTCCGCGAACCCGGCCGCCTCGATGTGTGGCGGCAAGGCTTGTGACCAGGCCAAGATCGAGCGGATCACGAAGTCGCTCGGCCTCGACCGCCCGCTCTATGTCCAGTACTCCGAGTACATGGGCGGCATCTTCACCGGTCGGACGATCGGTGAGGGCGCAGACGCCATCGAGTGCCCCGCGCCGTGCTTCGGCGTGTCGTTCCGCAGCAACGAGCCGGTCTCGACGATTCTGGCCCGAGGCGTGCCCATCTCGGCCAGCATCGCCATCGGCGGCGCCCTGATCTCCGTCCTGATGGGCGTCGGACTCGGCGTGGCCTCCGCGCTCAAGCGTGGCGGGTGGCTCGACAAGTTCTCCATCAGCTTCGCGCTCACCGGCGCGTCGCTCCAGATCTTCTTCCTCGGCCTGCTCCTCCAGATGGTCCTCGTGTACCAGATGGGCTGGCTGCCACGGCCCAAGTACGTGAGCCCCGCGGAGGACTTCGGCGGCTGGTTGATGGGCATGTCACTGCCGTGGATCACCCTCGGCTTCCTGAGCGCCGCGACCTACGCCCGGTTCTCCCGCGCCGAGATGCTCGAGATCCTCTCCGAGGACTTCGTCCGCACCGCCCGGGCCAAGGGCCTGACCCCGCGCGCCGTCAACATCAAGCACGCGCTGCGCGCCTCGCTCAGCTCGATCATCACGATCTTCGGCCTCCAGCTCGGTGGCCTCCTCGGTGGCGCCGCGATCACGGAGACCACGTTCGACATGGCCGGGATCGGGAAGCTGTCGGTCAAGGCCGTCAATGACGACAACCTGCCCATCGTCATGGCGACGGTGCTGCTCGCTGCCGTGTTCGTGGTGCTGTTCAACGTGATCGTCGACATGATGTACGCGGTCATCGACCCCCGCGTCAAGCTGGCCTGAGAGGAGTGACACCAATGGCTGACCAGAACCCGTACCTCCAGGTCAAGGACCTGCGCGTGCAGTTCAAGACCGAAGACGGCATCGTCAAGGCCGTCGACGGGGTGTCGTTCTCCGTCGAGCGCGGCAAGACGCTCGGCATCGTGGGCGAGTCCGGCTCGGGCAAGAGCGTGACGAGCCTGTCCATCATGGGCCTGCACAACCGCAAGCGCACCGCGATGACCGGTGAGGTCCTCGTGGAGGGGCGCAACATCCTGAACCTGGAGGAGGAGAAGCTCCGCGAACTGCGCGGCAAGCAGATCTCCATGATCTTCCAGGACCCGCTGTCCGCGCTGCACCCGTTCTACACGATCGGGCACCAGATCGTGGAGGCCTACCAGGTCCACCACAAGGTGAACAAGCGCGACGCGAAGAAGCGCGCCATCGAGATGCTCGACCGGGTGGGTATCCCGCAGCCGGCGAAGCGGGCGGACCAGTACCCGCACGAGTTCTCCGGCGGTATGCGCCAGCGGGCCATGATCGCGATGTCCCTGGTGAACGACCCGAACCTGATCATCGCCGACGAGCCGACCACCGCGCTCGACGTGACGGTCCAGGCCCAGATCCTCGATCTGCTGCTGGACCTGCAGAAGGAGTTCAACTCCGCGATCATCATGATCACCCACGACCTGGGCGTGATCAGCCAGATCGCCGACGACGTCCTCGTGATGTACGGCGGCCGCGCCGTCGAGAAGGGCACCGTGGAGCAGGTGCTCCGCCGCCCGCAGCACCCGTACACCTGGGGTCTGCTCTCCAGCGTGCCGTCCCTGACCGGTGACGCCGACGACGACCTCGTCCCGATCAAGGGCAACCCGCCGTCGCTGATCAACCTGCCGTCGGGCTGCGCGTTCAACCCGCGCTGCCGGTACGCGATGCTGGGCGACGGCAAGCCCTGTGACATCGAGGTTCCGCAGCTCCTCCAGGTGCAGGAGCGCGGTCACCTCGTGGCCTGCCACCTGCCGGAGCAGGAGCGGGTCGAGACCTACCAGCGCGACGTGGCACACACGGGAGTGGCGAAGTGACAACCATCGAGAACGGCGCCCCGGCGCCCGTCGTCCCGGCCTCCTCGGTGGAGCCGCTGCTCAAGGTCGAGAACCTGACCAAGCACTTCCCGGTGCGCGGTGGCTTCTTCGGCTCCAAGCAGGTCGTCAAGGCCGTCGACGGGGTCAGCTTCCACGTCAACGCCGGTGAGACCCTGGGCCTCGTGGGTGAGTCCGGTTGTGGCAAGACCACGACCGGCCGGATGCTCGTCCGGCTGCTGGAGTCGACCTCGGGCAAGATCACCTTCGAGGGTCGCGACATCACCCGGGTCGGTAACCAGGGCATGCGTGCCCTGCGCCAGGACATGCAGATCATCTTCCAGGACCCGTACTCGTCGCTGAACCCGCGGCACACGGTCGGCAAGATCATCGCGATGCCGCTCGAGGTCAACGGAATCAACCCGCCCGGTGGCGTGAAGAAGCGGGTCCAGGAGCTGCTGGAGATCGTCGGTCTGAACCCGGAGCACTTCAACCGGTACCCGCACGAGTTCTCCGGCGGTCAGCGCCAGCGGATCGGCATCGCCCGGTCGCTGGCCCTCCGGCCGAAGATCATCATCGCCGACGAGCCGGTCTCCGCCCTCGACGTGTCGATCCAGGCCCAGGTCATCAACCTGCTCCGGGACCTGCAGCGCGAGTTCAACCTGGCGTTCGTGTTCATCGCGCACGACCTGGCCGTGGTCCGGCACTTCTGCCAGCGGATCGGCGTCATGTACCTCGGCAAGATGGTCGAGATCGGCGAGCGCGAGGACATCTACAAGAACCCGTCGCACCCGTACACCAAGGCGCTGCTCTCCGCGGTGCCCGACGTGTCCCGGCTCGGCGCGTCGCAGGGCCGCATCCTGCTCAAGGGTGACGTCCCGACGCCGCTGAACCCGCCGTCCGGCTGCCGGTTCCGCACCCGGTGCTGGAAGGCGCAGGACATCTGCGCGACCGAGGAGCCGCAGCTGCTCCAGGTCGGCGGCCCGGCCCAGGCCGCGGCGTGCCACTTCCCGGAGGTCGAGCGCGCGTAGTCAGTCCGATCGTGCCCCGGCAGCCCCAGGCTGACCGGGGCACAGTCGTTCCCGGACTGACGGACAGTTAGCCTCACAGCATGGAGTTCCAGGTACTGGGTTCTGTCGGCGTCCGCATCGAGGGTGAATCCCTTGAACTGGGTAAACGCCGGATGGAGCGCTGCCTGTTCGGCCTGTTTCTCCTCAATATCGGCGCGCCGGTCACGATCGACCGGCTGACCTTCCTGCTCTGGGGTGAACACCCTCCGGAGCAGTCGCGGAGCACCCTGCAGGTACTGGTGTCCCGCCTGCGGGCCTGGCTGACGGCCCACCGGGCTGACGAGTACGGCGTGCGCCTGGTCACCCGGGCCGGCGGGTACGTCCTCGAGGGCGACCCGGAGCGGGTGGACGCGCACCGGTTCCGGCGGCTGTGCGAGGAGGGCCGGTCGGCGTCGGACCCGGTCGACCGGCTGGCGCTGCTCCGCAAGGGTCTCGCCCTGTGGCACGGGCCACCGATCGCGGATGTCGGCACCGAGTATGTGCGCCAGGCCGTCGGGCAGGCGTTGGAGGAGCTCTACCTGGACTCGACCGAGCTGCGATTCGACGCCCAGCTCGAGCTCGGACAGCACGTGGATCTGGTCGGTGAGCTCAGCGTGCTCGTCGCCGAGTACCCGTTCCGGGAGCGGTTCGCCGAACAGTTGATGCTCAGCCTGTACCGGGCCGGCCGGCAGAAGGACGCGTTGGCGGTATACGACGACACCCGCCGCACGCTGGCCGAACACGTCGGCCTGGATCCCCGGCCGGAACTGGCGGACCTGCACCGCAGAATCCTGCGGTCCGACCCGGCCCTGGTCGACCCCGGGCCGCCGAGGCAGACCGGCCCGGCGCAGCTGCCACAGGCCGTGCCCGACTTCACGGGGCGGCGCGCGCAGATCGAGTTCCTCGACGGGTTGCTGGACAACCCCGGTGCCGTGGTGATCAGTACCATCGGCGGGGTCGGCGGGGTCGGAAAGACGGCGCTCGCCGTGCACTGGGCGCACCAGGTGCGCGACCGGTTCCCCGACGGGCAGCTCTACCTCAATCTGCACGGCTTCTCCCCTGCGCCCGTGACCCGCCCGATCGACGCTCTCGCCCGGTTCCTGCGCGCGTTGGGAGTTCCAGCCGAGCAGATTCCGCTGGACGTCGAGGAGGCCAGCAGCATGTACCGGAGCCAGATCGCCGACAAGCGGATGCTGATCCTGCTGGACAACGCGCACAGCCCGGAGCAGGTCCGGTCGCTGCTGCCGGGCGGAGCGGGAAACCTGGCGCTCATCACCAGCCGCAGTCGGCTCGGCGGGCTCGTCGCCAGGGACGGCGCCCGGCGGTTGGACCTCGAGGTGCTCGACGGCGCGGAGTCCCTCGCGCTGTTCGGCCGGATCCTGGGCCGGGGCCGGCTCGACGCCGAACGGGAGGCCGCGGCCGACCTGGCGGACGCCTGTGGGCACCTGCCGCTCGCACTGCGCATCGCTGCGGCGCACCTGGCCGACGACCCGACCCGCACGATCGCCGACTACCTGGCCCAGTTGCGGGCCGGCGACCGGCTCACCGCGCTCGCCGTCGACGGTGACGAGCTGAGCTCGATCCGGGCGACGTTCGAGCTGTCCTACGCGGCGTTGGACCCCGCGACGGCGTGGGCGTTCGGGTTGCTCGGCCTGGTGCCGGGGCAGGACTTCACTCCGGAGGCTGTCGCCGCGCTGACCGGGTCGGACGTGCCGGAAGCCCGGCGGTACCTCAGCCGGCTGCTCGCCGCGCACCTGGTCGAGGTCGCGGGGGCGGACCGGTACACGTTGCACGACCTGCTCAGGCTGTACGCGCGGGAGAAGGCCGATCCAGCCGGGGCCCAGTCGGCAATGGGCAGCCTGATGGAGTGGTACCTGTGCGGGGTCGACGCCGCCGCCCGCAAGCTGTACCCGCACAACCTGCGGCTGCCGGTGGCGCCGTCCGACAGCTTCGCCTTCGCCGACCACGTCGAAGCACTGGCCTGGCTGGACGGCGAACGCGGGAACCTCGTGGCCGCCGTCGTCGGGGGAGCGGAGTCGGGACAGCGGGAGGCCGCCTGGCGGATCGCCGACGCGCTCCGCGGGTACTTCTGGATCCGGCGGCACACCGTCGACTGGCTGGCAGCGGCCCAGGCGGCGCTCGCCGCGGCGGAGGCCGAGGGGGACGCGAAGGGGCAGGCGACCGCGCACCAGAGTCTCGGTCTGGCCTTCGCCAGCGCCAGCAGGCACGAGCAGGCGATCGCGCACAGCACCAGGGCGCTGGCCCTGAGCGAGCACGAGGAGTGGCCCGAGTACCAGGCTGCCGCGTTGGGCACGCTGGGGACCAGCGCCAACGAGCTCGGCCGGCTCGCCGACGCCGTCGGGTACTACACCCAGGCGCTGGGCATCAACCGCAGGATCGGCCGGGAGACCGGCGCGGCGATCAACCTCACCAACCGCGGCGGCCTCAACACGAAACTGGGGCAACTCGACGACGCCCTCGCCGATCTCCTGGAGGCGATGCCCCTGGCGCAGGCGGCCGGGGCGCGCTTCATGGAGGCCGCCATCCTCGGCAACCTCGGGGAGCTGTACCACGCCCGCGGCGAACTGGATCTGGCCGTCGAGTGCCACACGAAGTGCCTGGCGCTGGCCCGGGAGGTCGGCAGCGAGGAGTCGCAGGCCGAAGCGCTCCGCGGTCTCGCGGAGGTCCACCGCGACGCCGGGCGGCTCGACCAGGCGTGGACGGACGCCAACGCGGCACTGGAACTGGCCCGCAAGGTCGGCGAGTACCGGGCTGAGGCGCAGTCGATGGTCGCACTGGGCACGATCCTGCACCGCCGTGGCCAGTTCCACGAGGCGCTGGCCCGCCACGAGCAGGCCCGCACGCTGTCGCGGCAGCACAACATCCGGCACGGCGAGATCGACGCCCTGACCGGGGTGGCCGAAACGCTCCTCAGCCTGGGGCGACCCGATCCCGCGCCGGCGGAGGAGGCCGTCCGGTTGGCGAGGGAGGCGAACTTCCCGCTGCGCGAGGCCAGGGCCAGCGCGGTGCTCGCCGCCATCCGCGCCAACGGGGCCCCGGCTCCTATCCTGTTCGCATGAATCTGGAATTCACTGGCGAGATGTGGTTCTGGCGGGGGCCGGCGCCGTGGCACTTCGTCACGGTTCCGGCGGAGGAGTGCGGTGAGCTGGCCGCGACGGCCGCGTCGGTGACCTACGGCTGGGGCATGATCCCGGTCGCCGTCCGGATCGGGGACACCGAGTGGACGACGTCGCTGTGGCCGAAGGATGGGCAGTACATCGTGCCGGTGAAGGCGTGGGTGCGCAAGGCCGAGGGGATCGACGTGGGCGACACGGTGGCCGTCCGCCTGACGGTCGGGGGCTGAGTCCCCACCGGGGCCGGTCCACTGTGGGACGGCCGCGCGGACCGTCACCGTGGCGAGCTAGCCTCGCGGCATGCAGTTCCAGGTATTGGGTCCGGTGCTCGCCCACGTCGACGGCGCGCCGGTCGAGCTGAGCCGACGCAGGATGGAGCGCTGCCTGCTCGGGATCCTGCTCCTCGACCTGGGCACCAGGGTCACCGTCGGCCGGCTGACGGACCTGCTGTGGGGCGACCGGCCACCGGAGCGGTCGAAGGCGGCCCTCCAGGTGCTGGTCTCCCGGCTGCGGGCGTGGCTGGCGGCGGCCGGCGCCGAGGAGTACGGCGTGCGGCTCCTGACCCGCGGCGACGGCTACGTGCTGGAGGGCGACCCCGCCAGGGTCGATGCCCACCGGTTCCGCCAGCTGTGCGAACAGGCGCGGGGGGTGTCCGACCCCGTGGACCGGCTCGTGCTGCTCCGGTCGGCACTGGCCCTCTGGCAGGGTCCGCCGCTGGGCGACTCGGCCACCGACGAGGTCCGCCGGGTGGTGGTGCCGGCGCTGGAGGAGCTGTACCTGGTGGCGCAGGAACTGTCCTTCGAGGCCCGGCTCGCGTTGGGCCAGCACGGCGAGGTGACGGGCGAGCTGGCGATCCTGGCGGCGGCACATCCGGATCGGGACCGCCTGGTCGAACTCCTGATGCTCGGCCTGTACCGGGCGGGTCGCCGGCAGGAGGCCCTGGACGCCTACGCCGCGGCCCGCCGCGAGAACGATCTGGGCCAGGGGCTCCGGGAGCTGCACGCCCAGATCCTGCGCTCCGATCCCGCGCTGACCGGGCCGCCCTCCGGAGCCGGGATCGTCGTGCCGGCCCTGCTGCCCCCGGCGGTGCCGGACTTCACCGGCCGGCAGGACCAGCTCGAGGCCCTCGACCGGCTCACGGAGCAACCGGGCGCGGTGGTGATCAGCACGATCGGCGGGGTGGGCGGCGTGGGCAAGACCGCGCTCGCGCTGTACTGGGCGCACCGGGCCCGGCACGCCTACCCCGACGGCCAGCTGCACATCAACCTGCACGGCTACTCCGCCTCCGCCCCGGTGTCCCCGGCCGAGGCGCTGGGCCGGTTCCTGCGGGCCCTCGGGGTGCCCCCGGAGCAGGTGCCGGCGGACCTGGACGAGGCCGCGGCGCTGTACCGCAGCCGGATCGCCGGCCTCCAGATGCTCGTCGTCCTCGACAACGCCGGGTACGCCGGCCAGGTCCGGCCACTGCTGCCCAGCGGCCCGGGCAGCCTAGCCCTGATCACCAGTCGGGACCGGCTCGCCGGCCTGACGGCCCTCGACGGCGCTCGCAGGCTCACCCTCGAATCCCTGCCCGTCGACGAGGCCGTGGACCTCCTCGCCCGGGTGATCGGCGCGGACCGGGTCGCGGCGGACCGCCCGGCGGCGGCCCGGCTCGTCGACCTGTGCGGCCGGCTGCCGCTGGCGATCCGGATCACGGCCGCCCAGCTCGCCGAGCGCCCGGAGCTGAGCCTCGCCCGGCACGTCGAGGACCTGGAGGCCGGCGACCGCCTCGCGGCGCTGGCGCTGCCGGAGGACGACGACGCCTCGGTCCGGGTGGCGTTCGGCCATTCCTACACCGGGCTCAAGCCGGAGGCCGCCCGACTCTTCCGGCTGCTCGGGCTGGTCCCCGGGCCGGAGTTCGGGGTGGAGGCCGCGGCGGCGCTCGCCGGCGTCGACCGGCGCGAGGCGACCCGGCTGCTGCACATCCTGACCACGGCACACCTGATCGAGCCGCGCGGCGCGGACCGGCACGGCTTCCACGACCTGATGCGGCTGTACGCGGCGGACCAGGTCGCCACCGACCCCGAGCGGGACGAGGCGCTCCGCCGGTTCTACCACTGGTACGTGCGCTCGGCCGACGCCGCGGCCTGGCTGTTGTCCCCCGACCGGCTGCACCTGCCGATCCCGGACTCGTTCACCACGTCGGAGCCGGTGGCGCTCGCGGACCGGGAACAGGCCCTGGCCTGGTGCGACATGGAACGGGACGGGTTCTTCGCTGCGGTCACCGACCCGCCGGAGGGTACCGACCCGGAGGCCGTGTGGCTGCTCGCCGACGGGGTGCGGTTCTACTTCCTGCTCCGGGTGTACATGGCGCAGGCCCTGGAGATGGCGTACGCGGCGTTGGCCATCGCCAGGGACAGCCCCGACCCCCGGGTCCAGGCGGCCATGCACTTCAGCGTCGGCGCGCAACTCCAGGAGCGGGAGAACTACGCGGACGCCCAGCGGTACTTCGACCTGGCGCTCGACTGGGCCCGCCGGAGCGGGGAACCGACCGCGGAGGCCATCTACCTGATCTGGTCGGGCTGGTCCCTGCGGAACACCGGTGACCTGGACGAGGCCGCCCGCAGGTACGCGGCGGCCCTGCCGTTGTTCGCCCTGAGCGAAGCGGACCGCGACGGGTACGCCGTGACCCAGAGCATGCTGGCCGTCATCTACCGCTTCCTGGGCCGGTTCCCCGAGGCGCTGGAGCTGATCACCGCGTCGCTGGCCACCCTCGCCGAGCTGGGGCCGCACCTGCTGGGCATCCACACGACGCATCTCGCGTGGATCCACATCGATCTGGGGCGACACGACGAGGCGCTGGCGCATCTCGATGCCGCGATGCGCTCGGTGAAGGAGACGCATCGACTGACCGCCGAGCTGCCGATCCTGATCGCGATGGCGTGCGTGCACCACCGGCTCGGCCAGCACGAGCGGGCGGGGCAGTGCCTCGACGAGGTACTGGGGCACTGCGCCCGGATGCCGGCGTCCGGCCTGGAGTCCGAGGCCCGGGTGGTCCTCGCCCTGTTGCACCGCACGCACGGCCGGCACGATGAGGCGCTGGCCGAGGCCGTCGAGGCGGTCCGGCTCGGCGGGAAGATGCCCCTGGAGCAGTTCAAGGCCCGTATCGTCCTGGCGCGGGTGCTGCTCGACACGGGCGACCGGGCCGGGTCCGCCGCGCAGGCCCGGCAGGCCGTCGAGGGCTGTCGGACCATCGGATACCGGCTCGGGCTGGCCCGGAGCCTGGCGGTTCTCGGCGAAGCCACCGGGGACGCGGCGCACACGGCGGAGAGCGCGGCCCTGCACGCCGAACTCGAGGTGCCCCACCACATCTTCTGACCCTCACGTCAAGACCATCAGATGGTTACGGCGGGGTGTCCCCGGCGCGCGCCGGTCCGACGCGTTCACACGCACTGGGACACGAGCCAGTCCCCGTTTCCGCCCTGGTGGAAGAGGTACTCGAACGGCCGCAGCAACAGGACGCTGCCGATCCCGTCGCTGGTCGGCACGGTGGCGACGGGCCGGCCGGCCTGGGTGAGCCGGTAGACGTGCCCGTCCTCGAACCACGATCCACCGGTGACCCGCCACTGGTGCTCGTCGTGGCGCAGCACGTACGTGTCACCGTCGAACAGCCAGTAGTCGTGGTAGCCGTCGTTCTCCAGCCGCAGCTGCAGGATCGCCGACAGCGAACCCTCCTGCAGCGTGTCGAGAGTGCCGATCCGGGTGACGACAGACATGGGTCCTCCTGAGTTCGGGTCTCATCCGAGTGATCAACTACGCGTAGTTGCACTTTTTCGGGGTCGAAAACCGCAACTACGTGTAGTTGATCGAGGGCGATTGGGCGGGGGCCGAACCGGGGCGGGGGAAGACAGCGCCCCGGCCCAGCCCCTCGCACTAGGTGATCACGGTGTGCGCGGCGAGTCACCTAGATGCGTATGAGTGTGATACGTATCAGGTACTTGTGTAAAGCCCTGACACGCAGGAAAATAGTCGATCTAGGAAGGACGAGTCGAGGAGTGATCATCGTGCCCAAACCGAACATCCGTCTCCGTCGGTTGGGCGCGGAGTTGAAGAAGTTCCGCGAGGATGCCGGGTTCACCCAGGACCAGGCTGCCGAGAAGCTGGACATCACCCGACTGACTCTGAGCCGCTTCGAGAACGGCCATTCCCGGTTGACCCGTGCCGGGCTGCGTGACCTGATGAATACGTATGAGGTCATGGACGAGACGACTCGCTCGAAAGTGGAGCAGATGCTCCGCGACAGCAAGAAGACAGGCTGGCTGGAGCAGCACGCGGCGTTGCTGTCCTCGACGCACGCGCTCTATTGCGACATCGAGGCTGAAGCCACGGTCATCCAGGAGTTCTCGGGGGTCGTCGTGCCCGGGCTGCTCCAGACCGAGGCCTATGCCCTGGCCGTCTACGAGACCGGATATCCACATGGCAACGAGGAAATGACCCGGAGATTTGTCGACATCAGGCTGGCGCGGCAGGACTCGGTGTTGGGCAAGGAGGGGCCGCCCGAGTACCTCGCGGTGATCGACGAGTCGGTGCTTCGCCGAGTGGTGGGAAGTCATGCACTCATGGCTGACCAGCTTCGACATCTGCTGGCGCTCGTGGATCGACCGAGAGTCCTACTGCAAGTCGTGCGCTTCGAGGCGGGCTTCCTGACGACTGTCGGTGCTCTCACTGTCTTCGGCGAACAGGACCGCTACGTCTACGCGTCGGGCGTGGCCGGCGGCTCAATATCCGACGAGGAAGCCGACTACTCGGAGTTTAGGATTCTCCATGCACACCTCCAGGCGCTGGCCCTGTCGCCGCGCGCGTCGGTCGAGCTGATCAGGGAGGTGGCGGACGAGCACGACCGGCTGAGTAAGGGATGACATGGAGCTGAACTTCAAGAAGTCGACCAGGAGCGGCAACGACCCCAACGGCTGTGTTGAGGTCGCGCGCACTGTGGATGGCGCCGCCGTTGTCCGGGACTCCAAACAGCACGGCCTCGGGCCACTCCTCACCTACCCGTCAGGCGAGTGGCTCTCCTTCCTCGGCGGGGTCAAGGCCGGCGACTTCGACCGGGCCCCCGGGGCCTGACCGGCGCGCGCCGGGTCGGGCCCCTCCGTAGCCGTCAGAGGTTGAAAGCTCTTCTGAGGAAGTCCAGTTCCAGCGGGAGGGTGTTCAGGCCCATGTGGGTGGCGCCCACCAGGGGGAGGACCGAGTGCGGGCGGCCGGCAGCCGTCAGGGCAGCCGAGAGTTTCAGGGTGTGCGCGACGTGCACGTTGTCGTCGGCCAGGCCGTGGATCAGGAGCAGTGGGCGGGACAGGGCCTCGGCGTCGGCCAGCAGGCTGTGCCGGGCGTAGACCTCTGGCTGTTCCTCGGGCAGGCCCAGGTAGCGTTCCGTGAACGCCGTGTCGGTCAGCTCCCACTCGGTGACCGGCGCGCCGGCGATCGCGGCGTGGAAGACGTCGGGTCGGCGGAGGACGGCCGCCGCGGCGAGCCAGCCGCCGAAGGACCAGCCGCGGATCGCGACCCGGTCCAGGTCCAGGTCGGGGTGCTTGGCGGCGAGCGCGGCGAGGGCGTCGCACTGGTCGGACAGTGCGATGTCGGCCAGCCGGTGGTGGATGATCTTCTCGTACTGCGGGGAGCACCCCGGCGTGCCCCGCCCGTCGATCGTCACCACGGCGAAGCCCTGCTCGGCCCACCACTGGCGCTCCTGCCACACGCCCCGCCGGGCCAGCACCATCTGGCCGGACGGGCCGCCGTAGCTGTTCACCAGCACCGGGAGCCGGCGCTGGCCGGCCACGTGCCCGGTCGGGTACAGCACGGAGGTCGGGATCTCCCGGTCGGTGACCCGGGCGAGCGCTGGCCGGGCCGGGTACGGGTGCTCCGCCGACAGGCTGCGCAGCTCGTGCTCCCCGGTCGGGGTGACGACGGTCCACCGTGGCCGCGGGTGGTCCAGGGAGGTGGAGCAGCGCACGTACGTGGAACCGGTCGCCACCCCGGTGTGCCAGCCGGGCGCGGACGTCAGCCGGCGCGGGGCGGTGCTCGGCGCGAGGCTGACCAGGTAGAGGTGCTGTTCACTGGGCTCGCCCTCACTCGCGGCCACCAGCAGCCCGTCGTCGAGCAGCCCGCAGATCGAGCGCGGGTACAGCGCCGGCGGGGTGAGCAGCGCGCCGTCGGCGAACAGGCACCGGGCGTCCAGGCCGTCGCGGACCAGCTCGCCGGACAGCAGCACCCGGCCGTCGGGCAGTCGGGTCGGGGTGCCGGGCACCGGCTCGACCCAGTGCGGGTCGGACAGCTCGGCGTGCACCTGGGTCTCGCCGGTCCGGGGGTCGATGGTCAGGGCCAGGCCGTGCTGTTGCAGTCGGCGGAGCACCGTGACCAGCGGGCCGGAGGCGCCCCATTCGGCGGAGACCAGATACGGGTACGCGGCCCGGTCCCAGTGCACGTCCACCCAGCCCCCGTCGAGGTCGAGGACGTGCAGCGACACCTGGGCGTTGTCGCCGCCCGGCACCGGCCGGCGCACCACCCGGGGCTCGGCCGACGGGTCGGACGGGTCGGCGAGCACGAACCGGGTCAGCCGGCTCTCGTCCACCCGGGCGACGAGCAGGCGCTCGCCGTCGGGGGCCCACCAGTAGCCCCGGGACCTGCCCAGCTCCTCGGCGGCGACGAACTCCGCCAGCCCCCAGGTCACGTTGGCCTCCCCGGCGAGCAGCACGTCCGTGCCGTCGGGGTGGATGACCCGGAGCTGGCCGTCCGTCACGTACGCGATCCGCTGGCCCGTCGGGTCCAGCCGGGGTTCGGTGACCGGGCCGGCCGTGGGCACCTCCTCGGCGGCGCCGGTGAGCAGATCCGCCCGGTACAGCCGCCCGGCCGCGGTGTAGACGGCGGTGCGGGCGGCGGCGTCCGTCGAGTACGCCCCGATGCCCAGGGTGTTCAGGCGCAGCCGCTCGCGCAGGGCGGCCTCGGCGGCCGTCGGCGCGTCCTCGGTGACCCTCGGGCCGATCCGACGCTCTGTTCCCGCAGGTAGATCCATGATCCAGAGCTGGTCGTACGGATCAGTGGGGCCCGTCGATCTCAGGAAGACGACCCGTGAGCCGTCGGGGGAAACGGTGACGGCGCGGGGCGTGCCGCTGCTGAACCCGTGGGTCCGTGCGGCGAGCTCGGGAAAGTCCACCATACGGTCTAAAGTAGCCGAGTGACCTCCCGCAGCATCGTATTCGTGCACGCTCATCCCGACGACGAGACCATCGGCACCGGGGCCACCATGGCCCGATACGCCGCAGAGGGCGCGAACGTGACGCTGGTGACCTGTACTTTGGGCGAGGAAGGCGAGATCCACGTCCCCGAGCTGGCCGGGCTGATCGCCGCCGAAGCCGACCAGTTGGGCGGTTTCCGGGTCTCCGAGCTGACCGTGGCCTGCCGGGCGCTCGGCGTGTCGGACGTCCGGTTCCTGGGCGGCGCGGGGCGCTACCGCGACTCCGGGATGATGGACACCCCGGCCAACAACCACCCGCGCGCCTTCTGGGGCGCCGACCTCGACGAGGCCGCCGGGCACCTGGTGAAGGTGTTCGAGGAGGTCCGGCCGCAGGTCGTCGTCACCTACGACGAGATCGGGTTCTACGGCCACCCCGACCACATCCAGGCCCACCGGGTGACGATGCGCGCCTGCGAGCTGGCCGGCGACGCCGCCCCGCAGAAGGTGTACTGGACGGCGGTGCCCCGCAGCGTCATGGAGGCCGGGATGGCCGAGTTCTCCGGCTCCACCGACAACCCGTTCTCCGGCGTGGAGAACGTGGACGACCTGCCGTTCGGCACCCCGGACGAGCTGATCGCCGCCCGGATCGACGCGACGCCGTACGCGGAGGAGAAGATGGCGGCCCTGCGCGCGCACGCCACCCAGGTGCCGCCCACGTCGTGGATGTTCACGCTGGCCGCGGGCTCGGGCTCGGACATGATGGGCGTGGAGTTCTACACCCTGCCGGTCGGGGAGAAGGGCCCGGGCGTCGGACCCTACGGCTGGGAGAACGACCTGTTCGCGGGCGTTACCCTGTCGGAGTGAGCGTTCCGGAGCATGTCCCTGGCCTGTCCGAGCGGTCCTTCTGGTCCACGGCGCTCGAGGTGCTGCGGCCCCTCTGGCGGCCGTTCCACGACACGGTCGTCGTGATCGTGGCCTGCTGGATGGCTGTGGTGACCTCGACGGCCGAGGCGTTCTTCACCCCGTTCCGGCTGTTCGGGGTGCTGCTCCCGGTGTCGGCGGTCGCCGCGCTGGTCGTGACCCCGTTCCTGTCCACGGTGACCCACCGGGTGACCGGGCTGCGCCGGATGTCGATGATCCCGGCGGTCCTGTGGCTGCTGGTCGCCGTCTACTGGTCGACGACCCCGCGCGAGGGGGACCACGTGATCACAGGGAGCTGGACCGGGCTGGTCTACCTGATCGCCGGCTCGGCCGCCGCGGCGTACGGCGCGTACAAGGTCGTGATGCCGCCGTTGCCGCCCCGGCCTGTTGAGCGGTACCCGGTGGATGGGGTATGAATTCCCGATGAGACAACGATGGATGCCGGTCGGCGTGCTCGCCGCGGCGCTCTTCGTCATCAACGCCGTGGCGAGGCTGATCGTGTGGAAGGCCGACATCGCGAAGGACGCCGAGCAGACCCGGATCGGCATGATCACGTTCGGTGCGATCGCCGTGCTGTGCGTCGCGGCCGCCGCCTGGTGGGCGCTGCGGTATCCGCTGGACAGGGTCGCGGCAGACCTGCTCGTCGCCGGCGGGTCGGCGGCCCTGCTCTCCGTGGTGATCGGCCCGCTGTTCAGCGGCAAGGCGGTGTTCGACGGCGGGATCGGCATGGTCCTCGGCCAGCTCGTGATGTATCTGGCGCTCGCCGGCCTCGGGGCCGGCCTGGGCATCCTCGGGGTGATCGCGCTCGGCAAGGACTGGAAGACCCGGGCCTGGAAGCGGCACGAGGACAGCCTCAACGCCCGGCGGAACCGCTCGGCGCGCTAGTCCATCCAGGTTCGCCAGCGCGTCCAGGTTCGCCCGGGTGCCGCGGAAGACGCTGCGGGTGACCCGGTCGGACGGGATGCCCGGCACCGAGTCGCGGGCCGTCCACTGCCACAGCAGCCAGTCTGTCCAGCCGGCGGGGAGGTCCGTGGGCTCCGCGGTGCCGTACTGGGCGATCTGTAACGGGTAGCCGCCCAGTACCGTGCCGCCCCCGAGGCAGTCGGCGACGAAGTACCGGTTCGTGTACACCACCGGTGGCCGGCCGAACGCGTCCGCGACCGTCCGCAGCCAGTCCAGCGCGTCGTCGACAGTGCCGTGGGCCGGACAGCTCCGGGCCCGCCAGTCCCACTCCAGGTCGAGGATGGGCGGCAGTTCGAGCGGGCCCTGCCCGGTGTAGCCGGCCGCGCGGAGTTCTCCGACGAAGAAGGCCGCCTGCCCGGACCCGGTGCCGGAGGTGCGGCCCAGGTAGAAGTGGTACGGCGCGACGGGCAGTCCGGCGGCCCTGGCCCCGTCGAAGTCGGTGCGGAACCACGGGTTCACGTACGCCGTGCCGTCGGAGGGTGAGCCCTCGGTGGCCTTGACGGTGGCGAAGTCCACCCCGGCGTCGTGCACCTGTGCCCAGTCGATCGGGGCGCCCCAGGGGTGCTGCCAGCTCGCGACGTCCACGCCGTCCACCGGGTACTGCTCCACGGGGCTGAGGATCCGCCCGAACGCGAGGACGAGAGTCAACAGGGCGGGCACCATCGCCCGATATTAACTTAAATGTCTATTTTACGGTGTATGTAGTTATGGTGGACCTGGAAGCCCAGATATCCGTAGAGCGCCACCGCCGCGGCGTTGCCCTCCTCCACCTGGAGGTACGCCCTGGTCGCGCCCCGGGTGCCACCCCAGGCGGCCAACGCGTCCACCACCCGGGCCGCGTGGCCCCGCCGGCGGTGCTCCGGCAGCACCTGGACCAGGGACAGACCGAGCCAGTCGTCGGTGACCGCGCCCCGGCCGATCGCGACCAGGTCGCCGTCGAGGATCAGGGCGGCGAAGGCGACCTTGTCCGGGCCGGTGAGGATCGGGGCCGCGACGTCGGGGAGCGCGCCCTTGTGCCCGGCCATCATCGCGATCCAGGCGGGGTCCGGGGTGGCACTGAGCCGGATCAACGGCTCCCCGGCCGCCGCGCCGCCCGCCGGGTCCTGGCCTGCGGCCGGAGCCGCGCCGGCCGTTGGCCGCGCGAGGTCCCGGGTCATCACCAGCGTCGGCGTGTACGCCTCCCACCCCATCCGCTCCAGCAACCGGTCCGTCTGCCGCGCGAGAGGCAACGGCACCGCGAACCGGGGCACGAGCCCCCGCTCCCGGTACCAGTCGGCGACCCGGTCCACCGCTTCCTCGAGCGAGATCCCGGGATCCCCGACGGCCAACGCACTGTTCGCCCGGTTCGTCCACCCGCCGCCGGCCCGCAGCAGCCAGTCCCCGAGCCGGGCGGTCTCCGGGGCGGGCCACCCACCCGCCGCGGAAAGCTCCAGGGCCGCGATCTCGGAGTACCTCACCGGCCGGGGCGGAACCACCTTCGCCGCAACGATATCCGCGAATGGGACAAAGAGCTCCCCGTCGTCGATCCGTAGAATGAGACCAAGGTCAACCACCCCGCGCAGCTCGCCGAGAGCATCAGTAAGCTGGCCTTCTGGCAACCTGCGGCGAATAACGACCCTCCGCCCAACATCGTCTTTCGAAAGCACGGTGCCCCTCCCGGTGGATTGCCCGCCGGGGACACCTTAGGCTTACTCGTCGGCGGGTAAAGCCGTGGATTCAGTGCGGAGAGGACGACCGTGACGTACATCATTGCCGAACCGTGTGTGGACGTGCTGGACAAGGCGTGCATCGAGGAATGCCCCGTGGACTGCATCTACGAGGGCGGCCGGATGCTCTACATCCACCCCGACGAGTGCGTCGACTGCGGTGCGTGCGAGCCCGTCTGCCCCGTGGAGGCCATCTTCTACGAGGACGACGTCCCGAAGCAGTGGCAGGGCACCTACACCCCGGCGAACTACGAGTTCTTCGAGGAGCTCGGTTCCCCGGGCGGCGCCTCCAAGGTCGGCAAGATCGAGAAGGACGCGGCGTTCATCGCGGCCCTTCCCCCGATGGGTGAGGGACACTGACCGTCTCGCAGGGTTTGCCCGAGTTTCCCTGGGACGTCTTGATTCCGTACCAGGAGAAAGCTCGGGCCCACCCGGGCGGGCTGATCGACCTGTCGATCGGCACGCCCGTCGACCCGGTGCCCGACGTGGTCCGTCAGGCCCTGGCTGACGCGTCCGACGCGCACGGGTATCCCGTGACGACCGGCTCGCCGACGCTGCGCGCCGCCCTCACCGACTGGGTGGGGCGGCGGTGCGGGGCCGTGGACGGCTTCGACGTGCTGCCCACGATCGGCTCCAAGGAGCTGGTCGCCTGGCTGCCGACCCTGCTCGGGCTCGGGGCCTCCGACACGGTGATGATCCCGGAGCTGGCGTACCCGACGTACGAGATCGGCGTGAAGCTCGCCGGGGCGCGGCTGCTGCGCTCCGACTCGCTGACCTCCGCGGGCCCCGAGCGGGTGTCGCTCGTCTGGCTGAACTCGCCGTCGAACCCGACCGGAAGGGTGCTGCCCGAGGCGCACCTGCGTAAGGTCGTCACCTGGGCCCGCGAGCGCGGAGCCGTGGTGGTCAGCGACGAGTGCTATCTCGAACTGGGCTGGGAGACCACGCCCCGGTCGATCCTGTCGGTCTGCGACGGCGACTACACGGGCGTGCTCGCCGTGCACTCGCTGTCCAAGCGCTCCAACCTCGCCGGCTATCGCGCCGGCTTCGTCGCCGGGGACCCGGCGATCGTCCGCGAGCTGCTCGCGGTCCGCAAACACGCCGGCATGATCGTGCCCGGCCCGGTGCAGGCCGCCATGGTCGCGGCCCTGGGCGACGAGGCGCACGTGACCGCCCAGCGCGACCTGTACGCCGCGCGCCGCGCCGTCCTCAAGCCGGCCCTGGAGCGCGCGGGCTTCCGGATCGACCACTCCGAGGCGGGGCTGTACCTCTGGGCCACCCGCGACGAGGACTGCTGGTCCACCCTGGACTGGTTCGCAGGCCACGGCATCCTGGTGGCCGCCGGCTCGACCTACGGCCCGACCGGCGACCGGCACGTCCGGGTCGCGCTGACCGGCACGGACGCCCAGTTCGCCGCGGTCGCCACCCGGCTGTCGTAAAACCCGAACACCCTTTTTCCGGTTACGGTGGGGCGTCCCCGGCGCGCAGCGGTCCCCCGGGTGCTCCTGCCGGCCGGGCGCGCTGCTCGGCCCTCTCCTTCCGGCGAACCCGCCGCTTCGGCGCGCGGCCCGCACTACCCTGGGCGGATGACCGAATTGAACGTGTTGCCGGATGCCGGCCAGGCCGGGGCGTTCAGCTACCGGATCGACTACCGGCCGGCGTTCGCGCTGGCCACTCTCGTACTCGGCCCCGAGCAGTCGGTGAAGGCCGAGGCCGGCGCGATGGTCAGCATGTCCGGCAACGTGGAGCTGGCGTCCAAGATGGAGGGCGGGCTGTGGGGAGCCGTCAAGCGCGGGGTCGGCGGGCGCAGCGCGTTCGTGTCGACGTACACGGCGCGCGGCGGGCCCGGCGAGCTCACCCTGGCGCCGGCCACCCCGGGGGATGTGGTGCCGCTGCACGTCGCTGGGGACACCTACAACGTGGCCGCGTCCTGCTACCTCGCCGCCGAGCTCTCGCTGGGCGTGGAGACCGGCTGGGGCGGGGCGAGGAGCTTCTTCAGCAGCGACAGCGCGTTCGTGCTCCAGGTCAGCGGGACCGGGGTGCTGCTGGTGACGGCGTTCGGGGCCCTGCACCGGCGGGTGCTCGCCGACGGGGAGCGCTACGTCGTGGACACGGGGCATCTGGTGGCGTGGCACGCGGGGATGGCGTACACGATCAACAAGGCCACGAAGAGCCTGTTCCGGTCGGTGACCTCGGGGGAGGGGCTGGTCGCGACGTTCACCGGGCCCGGGACGCTGCTGATGCAGACCCGCAACATCGAGGCTCTCGCCGGGGTGCTGCGGCCGTTCTTCCCGAGCGGGAACAGCGGGTCGAGCGACTAGGGCCCGGCGGTGGCGTCCTGTCGGCCGGACAGGCTCTGGGCCGGGTCCGCGCGGAAGATCCGGTCGAGGGCGTGGTCCACCCGCGCCACGGCCTCCGCCGGGGTGAACACCCCGATCAGCAGTGGGCCGACGAACCCCTGGCTGAGCACGAACAGCGAGGGCCCCTCGATCGCCACGTCCACGCCGGGGCGCAGTTCCCCGGCGGCCTGGGCCTCGGCCAGCCGCTGGGTGACCAGGGACAGGATCCGGGTGTAGCCCTCGCGCAGCCGGTCGGCGTACGCGGCGTCGACGGTCGCGTACGTGAAGAAGGCGATGTTGACGACGGCCTCCTGCCTGCTGGGCTCGTCGACCGGCATCGCGGCGCACAGCAGCTGATGGATCGCTGCGCGCCGGCTGTCCGGCTGCGGCAGCTGGGCCATCCGGGTCTGTAGGCGACGTCCGACCCGTTCGCCGAGGTGTCCGAGCGCGAAGAGCAGCATCTCCTTACGGCTGGCGAAGTAGTGCTGGACCGCGCCCATCGACACGTCGGCCTCCCGGGCGACGTCGCGCAGGCTGACGGCCTCGACGCCCCGGTCGCCGATCACCGCGAAGACCGCCTCGGCGAGAGCCCGTCGCCGTTCCTCGTGATCGACCTTCTTCGGCACCGGTCCACCCCTTTCACCATGCGAGTGTATTATAAAAACGCGGTCGCAATGCGGTCGCATTGCGAAACTGGAAGGCGGAGACATGACGGTGCGCTACACGACCAACGACGACGTCCGGATCGCCTACGAGGTGCTGGGCGACCCGAACACCGGAGTGCCGCTGTTGCTGATCATGGGGCTCGACTTCCAGATGATCTGGTGGCCCGACGCGTTCTGCCAGCAGCTCGTCGACGCCGGGTTCGCTGTCGTGCGCTTCGACAACCGCGACGCGGGCCTGTCCACCCACCTCGCCAAGGGCGACTCCTACCGCGGCAACGACATGGTCGCCGACACCGTGGCCGTCCTCGACGCCGTCGGCTGGAAGAGCGCCAACGTGTTCGGCGCGTCCCTCGGCGCGAGTATCGCCCAGGGGCTCGCGCTGCTGCACCCCGAGCGGGTCCGTTCGCTGGTCAGCTGCATGGGCGGGCCCGCCACCGCCGGCGTGTTGAAGACCCTGACCCAGATCCGGATCGGCACCGTCGTCAAGCTCGCCCGACTGCCGAAGCCGACCACCCGCGAGGAGGAGATCGACAACGTGGTCACCGTCTACCGGGCCATGTCGTCCCCCGGCTACCCGTTCCCCGAGGCGTGGGCCCGCGAGGCGGCGGGGGAGAGCTACGACCGGGCCCCGCGCGACCTCGGCGCGACCCAGCGCCAGACCGTGGCCGGCCGGCGGTTCAAGGTCCCGCCACTGAGGACGATCAGCCAGCCGACTCTCGTCATCCACGGCGCCGACGACCCGCTGGTCCGCCCCGCGGCCGGCCGGGACACGGCCCGCCAGATCCCCGGAGCCACGTTCGTCGCGTACCCGGGCATGGGACACAGCCTCCCCGAAGCGCTCTGGCCCGACATCGTCGAGCGCACCCGGGCCCTCGCGGCCCAGGCTTGAGCGGTCGGGTCGGGCCGCCCGCGGGGGCGGCCCGCCGCCGTCAGTTGTGCGCGTGCAGCGCCTCGTTCAGCGTGATGCCGCCGCCGGTGCGCGGCCGGGCCTCGACCGCCCCGGTGACCGAGTTGCGGAGGTAGAGGACGCCGGAGGAACCGGACAGCTCCAGCGCCTTCACGACCGTGCCGTCCGGCAGGGTGACCTTCGTGCCGGCCGTGACATAGAGGCCGGCCTCCACCACGCAGTCGTCGCCGAGGGAGATGCCGATCCCGCCGTTCGCGCCGACCAGGCAGCGCTCACCGATCGAGATGACCTGCTTGCCGCCGCCCGACAGGGTGCCCATGATCGACGCGCCGGCGCCGATGTCGGAACCGTCGCCGACCACGACGCCCATCACGATCCGGCCCTCGACCATCGACTGGCCCAGGGTGCCGGCGTTGAAGTTCACGAAACCCTCGTGCATCACCGTGGTACCGACAGCCAGGTGCGCGCCCAGCCGCACCCGGTCCGCGTCGGCGATCCGCACCCCGGACGGCACGACGTAGTCGACCATCCGCGGGAACTTGTCGACAGAGAACACGGTCAGGTGCCCCACGGTCAGCCGCAGCTCGTCCACCCGCTCCGGCAGCACCGGGCCGGCCGAGGTCCACGCGATGTTCGGCAGGATCCCGAAGATCCCGTCCAGGTTCGCCTGGTGCGGCCTGATCAGCCGGTGCGAGAGCAGGTGCAGCCGCAGGTACGCGTCCGCCGTGTCCTTCGGCGGCTCCGCCAGGCTCGCGGTCGCGGTCACCCGGACCCGGCGCATGCCCAGCGCCCGCTCGCTCTCGGGCAGGGTGACGTCCTCGGGCGTGCCGAACCCGAGCTTCGGGAACCACACCTCCAGGACCTGGCCCTCGGCGGTGACGGTGGCGAGGCCGACGCCCCACGCGGTCTCATTCAGGAATTCGCTGCTCACGACGGGCTAGTCTACGGGGGTGCTGACCGATGACCTGCTCGCAGACCCGGTGGCGCTCACCCGCGCCCTCGTCGATATCCCGTCCGTGTCCGGCGATGAGAGAGATATTGCGGACCTGGTGGAGGCGGCGCTGAAGAAACCACACCTGACGGTCAGCAGACTGGGCAACACCGTGATGGCCCGCACGGAACTGGGCCGCGGCACCCGCGTCGTGCTGGCCGGGCACCTCGACACCGTCCCGCACGCCGACAACTTCCCGTCCCGGCTCGACGGCGACCTGATGTGGGGCTGTGGCACGTCCGACATGAAGTCCGGCACCGCGATCGCCCTGCACCTCGCCGCGACCCTGACCGAGCCGATCCACGACGTGACGTACTTCTTCTACGACTGCGAGGAGATCGAGGCCGAGCGCAACGGGCTCAACGTGATCGCCCGGGAGCGCCCAGAGTGGCTGGCCGCAGACTTCGCCGTGCTGCTGGAGCCGACGTACGGGCTGGTGGAGGCCGGTTGCCAGGGCACCATGCGGGTCCGGGTCACCACCACGGGGCGGCGTGCGCACTCGGCCAGGTCCTGGCTGGGCGTCAACGCGATCCACGGCATGGGCGAAGTGCTCCGCCGCCTGGAGTCCTACGAGCCGCGCACGGTCGTGATCGACGGCTGCGAGTACCGCGAGGGCCTCAACGCCGTCCTGATCTCCGGCGGCGTGGCCGGCAACGTGGTGCCGGACGAGTGCGTGGTCACGGCCAACTTCCGGTTCGCCCCCGACCGCGACGAGCGGGCCGCGCTGGCCCACCTGCACGAGGTGTTCGACGGGTTCGAGGTCGAGCTGGCGGACTCCGCCCCCGGCGCGATGCCGGGCCTGACCACGCCCGCCGTCGCCGACTTCATCGCGATGGTCGGGCAGCAACCCCGGGCCAAGCTCGGCTGGACCGATGTGGCCCGGTTCGCCACGCTGGGCGTGCCGGCCGTGAACTTCGGCCCGGGGGACCCGAACCTCGCGCACAAGCGTGACGAGAACGTCGAGATCCCGAAGATCATCGATGGTGCGGCCCTGCTGCGGAACTGGTTGGGTAAGGAAAAATGACAAACTCCCACAAGGGTCCCGAGCGACACCGGGGCCCGGTCACCCTGCGCCGCGAGGCCGCCAACCAGCTCGTCACCGCCGACCAGCGGCTGCTGGACTCCCGGGGCAGGCAGGACTGGCGGGTCGGCGACGCCTGGCGTGCGCTGCGGATCCAGGCCGAGTTCGTCGAGGGCTTCGACACCCTCTCCGAGCTGCCGTCGGCCGTCAGCGTGTTCGGCTCGGCGCGCAGCAAGCCCGACAGCCCCGAGTGCGTGATGGCCGAGGAGTTGGGCGCCGCCCTGGCCCACGCCGGATACGCGGTCATCACGGGCGGCGGCCCCGGCGTCATGGAGGCGGCCAACAAGGGCTGCTCGGAGGCCGGCGGGCTGTCCGTGGGCCTCGGCATCGAACTGCCCTTCGAGCAGGGCCTCAACGAGTGGTGCGACATCGGCATCGACTTCCGGTACTTCTTCGCCCGCAAGGTGATGTTCCTGAAGTACGCCCAGGCGTTCGTCGTCCTGCCCGGCGGTCTTGGCACCCTCGACGAGCTGTTCGAGTCCCTGACCCTGGTCCAGACGCACAAGGTCACCGAGTTCCCGGTCGTCCTGATGGGCGTCGACTACTGGACGGGCCTGCTGGACTGGATGCGCGCCACGATGCTCGCCGACGGCAAGGTCAGCCCCGGGGACCTCGACCTCATCCACCTGACCGACGACGTGGGCGACGCCGTCCGGCACATCCTCGCGGCCGGAGGCTGACCCGGTGGCCGCGATCTGCGTGTTCTGCGCGTCCTCGACGACACTGGCGCCAGGGTTCCTGAACCTGGCGACCGCCACCGGGGCAGCGCTCGCCGAGGCCGGGCACGTCCTGGTCTCCGGCGGCGGCCGGGTCGGCATGATGGGCGCCGTCGCCGCCGGGGCCCGGGGCGCCGGCGGACACACCGTCGGGATCATCCCCCGCCAGCTCCAGGACCGTGAGGTCGCCGACCTCGACGCCGACGAACTGGTCGTCACCGAGACGATGGCCGACCGCAAGACCCTGCTGATCGAGCGGTCGGACGCGTTCGTGGTGCTGCCCGGCGGCCTGGGCACCCTCGACGAGCTCTTCGAGGTGTGGACCGTGGCCGGCCTGGGCTTCCACCCGAAACCGATCATCGTGGTCAACGCCGACGGCTTCTACGACGGGCTGCTCGCCTGGCTCGACCGGGCGGTCGCCGACGGCATGGTCCGGGCCGACGCGGTCAAGGCCGTCACGGTCGTCGGTGACCTGGACGCGGCGCTGGCACTGTTGTGAGTGCTGTGTTCGGGGCCCCGGTTCCTCTAGCATCAGCCGTATGAGCCAGCTTCTGCTCCTTCTCGTGGTGGCGCTCGTCGCCGGCGGCATCGTGTTCGGCGTCGCCGCCCTGATGACCGGCTCAGACCCGGGCCTCGCCGACGTGGACCCCGACGGCCACGCCGTGCCGCTGCCCGGCGACCGGCCGCTCGCCGAGCCGGACCTGTCGGAGCTGCGCTTCGACACCGGCCTGCGGGGGTACCGGCCGGACCAGGTCGACGCGGCCATCGAACGGCTCAGCTACGACGTCGGCTACAAGCAGGAGCTGATCAGCGTCCTGGAGTCCGAGGTGTCGGCGTTGCGGGCCGGGCGGGGTGCCGACGCCGACGCGCTGCGGGACGCGCGGCAGAAGTCGTCGGTGTCGTCGGCGGCCTCCGTCGCGACTGTGCCGGACGCGGATGCGGACGCCCTGCCGGAAGGTTCCGACGCCGCCGAGGACCCCGCGTCGACCGACTCCGCGGCCGGGTAGCCCGGCGGCCTCGCGGGCCGGGCCCGGTTCGCGGGTTGGCGGAAATGCCGGGACCTCCGGTTCCGTGAAGTTGTCGGACCCCTCCTCTACCGTCGGGGAATGACTTCACTGGTTGTCGGTGACGACGGTCGGGCCCGGTGCCACTGGGCCTATTCGGCACCCGAATACCTGGAATACCACGACACCGAGTGGGGGCAGGTGATCCGGGGCGACGAGGCGCTCTACGAGCGGCTGACCCTGGAGGCCTTCCAGTCGGGCCTGTCCTGGATCACGATCCTGCGCAAACGCCCGGCCTTCCGGGCGGCGTTCGTCGACTTCTCGATGGAGAAGGTCGCGGCGTTCACCTCCGAGGACGTCGAGCGGCTGATGGCCGACCCCGGCATCGTCCGCAACCGGGCGAAGATCGAGGCTGCGGTCAACAACGCGCGGGTCGCCCTCGACCTGCCGGAGGGGCTCTCGGCGCTGCTGTGGGGCTTCGCCGTGGAGCGGCCCAGGCCGGCGACCGGGGCGGATGTCCCGGCGATCACGCCGGAGTCGACGGCGATGGCGAAGGCGCTGAAGAAGGCCGGGTTCAAGTTCTTCGGGCCGACGACGGCGTATGCGCTGATGCAGGCCACGGGGATGACGAACGACCACCTGGTCGGCTGCGAGCTCCCCGGCTGAGTTCCGCAGGGTGCGTTGGTGCCGTGCTCGAGGGCTGAGCCGGGTCGATGCCGGGTCCGATTTCGGGAAAAATTGCTAGCATCGTCCCCAGGTGGGGTGTTTCGGTCAGGTGGACATTCTGTGGTCAGGGTGCTGGTCACGTCGTGACGCTTGATCGACTGGATTTCCGCGCGGCTTAGAGTGGGGGCATGCGTTCCTGGTTGGTGAGTGTTGATCTGCCGATCGAGGCGGAGAGTCCGGCGGCGGCCGTCGAGCAGTTCTGGGCGTACCTGCGCGAGCTCGGGCCCTCGGAGCTGCCGGTCTTCGTGTCGCCGGCCGACGACGAGCTCGCCATGGCCGCGTACGTGTCCGGTGTCGAGGTCAACCTCGACCCCGAGGAGGAGTAGCCGTGCCGCAGGTCAAGATCTACGCGCACGCCACCCACCTGGCGACCGCCCGCACCGAGCTGTCCGACACTGTGCACTCGTGCATCGTCGACGGCCTGTCGATGCCCGAGTCGAAGAAGTTCCAGAGGTTCATCCCGCTGGCCGCCGGGGACTTCGTGTTCCCGGAGCCGCGGACGGACCGGTACACGATCATTGAGGTCTCGATGTTCGAAGGTCGGTCCGTCGAGGCGAAGAAGACGCTGATCCGGTTGCTGTTCGAGCGGCTCGGCGAGCGGTGTGGGCTGGCGCCGGACGACGTGGAGATCACGCTGTTCGAGACGCCGGCGAGTGACTGGGGGATCCGGGGGCTGCCGGGTGACGAGCTGACCCTGAACTACCCGGTCAACGTCTGACCGCAGTCGCCGGCGGGGCCGGGGGTCGCCGGAGGTCACAGCAGGGGCACCCGCCCCGACCAGCCCGCCAGCACCTTCCCCGGGTCGGTGTCGAGCACCCCCGCCAGGAGCGTCGCGTACACGTCGCGGAAGTCCGTGCTCACCCGCAGGTCCCCGTTGTCGAGGTCGGTCAGGCTCGGCTGCCGGCCGTGGAAGCCACCCTTCACGGGCGTGCCGGCCACGAACGCCACCCCGGCCGTCCCGTGGTCGGTGCCCTCCGACGCGTTGCCCTTCACCCGGCGGCCGAACTCGGAGTAGACCAGCACGACGACCCCCTCCCCGGCCGGGATCTTCGCCATCCGGTCCAGGAACGCCGTCACCGCCGTGTCGAGTTCCCCGAGGAGCCGTTCGGACACGTTGTGCTCCACGGCGTGGGTGTCGAAGCCGTCGAGGCTCACGGAGTACACCTTGGTGGGGATGTTGGCCTCGACGCAGCGCGCGACGAGGTCCAGTTGGACGCCGAGCGCGTCCGGGTCCTCGGGTTCGGTGCCCTGCACCTTCGAGACCAGCGCGTTCACGGACAGCAGGTCGGCGTAGGAGGCCGCGGCGCGCGACCGCAGCGGCGACTCGCCGGGGGCGGCCTTGGCGAGCGCCGCCACCGGCAGGTCCTTGGGCAGTTTCAACCCTTTGAGGGGTACGGATCCCCCCGCCACCCCCGCCCCCGCCAACATCGGCGGCAGCACCGGATCCAGGGAGATCGCGTCGACCGGCGCCCGCTTCGTCACGTCGAGCCACCGGCCGAGCCAGCCGGTGCGGACCGGGGTCTCCGGGGAGCCGGTCTGCCAGATGTCCATGGAGCTGAAGTGGCTCCGGTTGGGCCGCGGGTAGCCGACCCCGCGTACGACCGCGAGCTTCTTGGCGTCCCACAGCTTCTTGAAGCCCTTGAGCGCCGGGTTGAGGCCGAGTTCCTTGTCGAGCGCGATCACCTGGTCGGGCTTGTAGGCCAGGTCGGGGCGCGCCGCGTGGTAGGCGTCGTCGGCGTACGGGACGAGGGTGTTGAGGCCGTCGTTGCCGCCGTACAGGGTGATCACGACGAGGGTGCGGCCGCCACGCCAGGTCGGGCTCGCCGTGGACAGCAGCTCGGGCAGGCTGAGTGCGGCCCCACCGGCGGCGATGGCCCCCGCGGCGACGACGCCGCTGCCGATCAGGAACCGGCGCCGGGTCACAGTGTCCATGCTGGACTCCTCACTACTGTCGTCAGGACGAGCCGGGCACCGGTCACCCGAGCCTCCGGGCCGGCCGTGCGGAGCTGGATGTCGATCGCCCGGGCGGCCGGCCGGAGCGTCACGGCAGCGGGCGCGCCGGCCGGCTGGCGCGAATCGGCGGTCCGCGCGCGGGTCGCCGGGTTCCTCGTCGGGTTCGGCATGTCGCCCCCTGCGCCGGTCACGAGATCAGGTATTCGGGGCTGGCCAGCGCCACCGTCACCAGGCGGCGCGGGTTGCCGGAGACCCCGGCGAGGGCTGTGCGGGTCCGGTCGCTCCAGGCGTCCACGACCAGGGTCCTGGCGAGTTCCTCCGGCCGCTGGCCCGGGGACACGCCGTCCAACGCCGACAGGTCGGCCGCCTCGGCGAGCATGCCGGCGACCTGGAGCCGGGCCTGCGCGGCCGAGGTGGTCAGCCAGGCGGCGCCGGTCGCCCAGCCGCCCACGTTGGGCGGGGCCATCGGCACCTGGCCGAGCGCCGCGAGCGGGTTGCCCTTCAACGAGCTGGGCCGCACCCCGAGCTGCCGGCACGCCCCGACGAACCAGTCGACCGGGGTCTTCACGTGGTCGTCGGCGAGGTGGGTCCACGCGGAGGTCAGCAGCGCACGGATGTCGGTACCCGGCGAAGGGGTCGCGCCGTAGAACTGGCCCACCCGGTCGGCCAGGTGCTTGCCGCAGGCCGGCTGGTCCACCAGTAGATCCACATAGGACTGCGCGGTGAAGGCGCTGGTCTGGCCGAGGATGGTGACCGGGGACGGGTCGTGCTGGTTGGGCAGCAACGACACGTCCCCGGAGTTCTTGTCGATCTTCCACCCGGTCAGGGCCCGCGCGCCGGCCTTGATGTCGTCCTCGGTGTAGTTGCCCACCCCGAGGGTGAACAGCTCCATCAGCTCGCGGGCCAGGTTCTCGTTCGGGGCCTTCTTCGTGTTCTGCTGGCCGTCGAGCCAGTAGAGCAGCGCGGGGTCGGTGACCATGGCCCGGGCCATCGGGCGGAAGTCGCCCCAGGCGTTGGCCCGCAGGGTCTCGTGCTGGCGGAGCATCAGCGCCGGGCCGACCTTCTTGACGCTGGTGGCCCAGTGCCCATGCCAGAAGAAGATCAGCTTCTCGGTGGCGGAGTGTTCGGCGGCGGCCATCCGGTCCAGCCACCACGCGACGACCTGGCGGACGGCTTCCTTGTCCTTCTTCTCCGTGCCCGGGTTCAGCACGGGCGCCGGGGTCCTGGAGGCGCCGGGGTCGACGGCCGGCGGGTGCAGCAGCGCCTCCAGCGTGGCGGCGGTGCCGACCCGCTCGGCGGCGTCGACGTCGGTGGCGCGGGGCCCGAAGGTGGCGCGCCGGAGCAGTCGTGCGATCTCGGTCCTGGTGGACATGCGGCCGACGGTAGACCCCGAACCCTGGGAAATCGGTGGGAAAAACCGTCGGCCTCGGTAAACCGCACGGCGGCACGGACCTCATGCCCGGGCAGCCGGGCTACCTGCCCTGGTAGACCGGCTTCTCCTTGGCCACGAACGCCATGGTCGACGCCCGGTGGTCCTCGGTCCGGCCGCAGATCGACTGGGCCTCGGCCTCCACGGCCAGGGAGTCGGCGAGCACGCTGGCCTCGGCGATGGACAGCTGCCGCTTGATCGCGCCGTACGCGATCGTCGGCCCCTCGGCCAGCCGCAGCGCCAGCTCCCGGGCCGCCGGCACCACGTCCGCGTCGTCCTCGACGAGCTTGGTGAGCAGGCCCAGCCGCAGCGCCTCGGCGGCGTTCACCGGCTCGGCGAGCATCAGCAGCTCGGTGGCCTTGGCGTGCCCGACCATCCGGGGCAGGATCCACGAGGAGCCGGAGTCCGCGGCCAGCCCGACCTTCGCGAACGCCATCAGCATGCTGGTCTTCGGCCCGCCGACCCGGAAGTCGGCCAGCAGGGCCAGCGACAGCCCGGCCCCGGCCGCGGAGCCGTTGACGGCGGCGACGACGGGCTTGGGCAGGCTGGCGAGCCGCTGGGCGATCGGGTTGTAGTGGTCGTGCACGGTCTGCAGCGGGTTGCCGGTGCCGCTCTCCAGGGTCGCGAGGTGTTCACGCAGGTCCTGGCCGGCGCAGAACGCCTTGCCGGCCCCGGTGATCAGCACGGCGCGCACCGACCGGTCGGCGGCCACGTCGTTGAGGACGAGGCGCAGCTTCTCCTTGAGGGCCAGGTTCAGCGCGTTGTACGCCTCCGGCCGGTTGAAGGTCAGGGTGGCGATCCCGTCGGCGTACTCGACGAGCAGCGGGTCGGTCATGTGAGCTCCTGGAGGCACGTGTCCACGAATCGGTCGGCGGCCGGGCGCAGCCGCCCGGCGTGTCGGTCGAAGAACGCCGCGGCCGTCGTGCCGGTCCACCGCTCGGGGAGCAGGGCCGGTGGCAGCTGCGGGTCCTGGAAGAGAAAAGTACGCCAGGCGTGCACGAGCCGGAACCGGGCCGCGTACGCCGCCTCGTCGGGGGCCTCTGGGCCCAGCCGGACGATGGGCTGCTGCCCCGACACGAACTCCGCGTACTTGCGCCCGAGGTCCTCCAGGTCCCACGCCCGCCGGACCAGGGCCGCCGCGCCTCCGGCCCCGGCGAAGTGCTCGGCGGTGAACCTTTCATAACGGATTCCGGCATCGGTGAGCAGCGCGTCGACATCGGGCGCGGGGCGGGGGGACAGCCACGTGCCGGGGTCCAGAGCACCGTAGCCGAGGAAGCCGAGGTCGGCGGCGAGCCTGCCGCGCTCGGCCCGGTCCAGCGGCAACGTGATGATTATCAAGTCGAAGCGGCCGTCCCAGCCGAGCCGCTCGGTGCGGTAGATCCGGGCGGCGGCCTCGTCGAGCCGGCGGGACGCCTTGTGGGTGAGCCGGTAACCGGGCCCTTCGGGCAGTTTGACCGGTTGCAGCCAGCCCTGGCGCACCATCCGGGACACGGCGGTCCGGACGGCCGGGGCGGCGATGCCGAGGGGGGCTAGGAGGCGCACGAGGGCTGCCACGGGGGCGGCTCCGCCGCGTGGCCGGAGGTGGTCTCCGTACAGATCGAAGAGCGCCGAGCGCGCTTGCATCCGCAGAGTGTGACAGTTAGACGCCCGAAAATCCAAACTTCTGTCACATTTGCGCTGGGGCGGTTTGGGATCAGGGGCAGTTATCAGGGAAAATCATTGGTTGGCACGTGTGCCGGCACGCCCAGTGGGTACGGGGCCGTCCACGTGTGCGGTACTAGGCGGCTTGATTGAGGGGAGACAGCATGGCGGCCATGAAGCCGCGGACCGGTGACGGTCCGCTGGAGGTCACCAAGGAAGGACGCGGCATCGTGATGCGCGTTCCGCTGGAGGGTGGCGGTCGGCTTGTCGTGGAGATGACTCCCGACGAGGCCAAGGCGCTCGGAGAGGCACTGCGGGACGTGGTGGGGTAGTACCCATCTCAGGCTGATCGGCCCCGAGCCTGCCACACCCACCTGTGGCGAGCCGGGGCCGCCGGCACTTGACAACGTTGGCTCGAAGTTGATGGAGGCCCTGTGCAGCTCGACGTCCGTCTCACCACCCCACGCGGCCAGGGGGCGCTCGTGCGGCCGGTCTCCCCGCCCGGGGAGGGGGAGTCGGTGAACCTGCCCGGGGAGGACGAGCTCAACGCCTTCCTCCACGATGCCGAGCACAAGGGCGGGCCGGGTGAGACCGCGGCACTGCCCAGGCCCCTCCGCAAGCCCCACAAGGTGTATCTGATCGGGATCGGCGACGGCGGCCCGGCCGGCTGGCGGGCGTTTGGTGCCGCTGTGACCAGGTCGGCGTCCCGGGAGACGTCCGTCACGGTCGAGCTGCCCGCCGACCTCGACGGCGACCGGCTCCGGGCCCTGGTCGAGGGCCTGCACCTGGCCTCCTACCGGTTCCGTGAGGTCCCGGTGCCGGCCGACAAGGCCCCCCGGCTGCGCAGGGTGCACCTCGCGGGCCCGACCGACGAGGCAGCCGTCACCGCCGGGCGGGTCACCGCCGAGGTGACCCTCCTGGCCCGCGACTGGGTGAACAAGCACAGCGCCGAGAAGAGCCCGGCGTGGCTCGCCGGCCGGATGGAGAAGGCCGCGGCCAAGGTCGCCGGCGTCAAGGTCCGGATCCGCGAGCCCCGGGAGCTGGCCGACGAGGGCTTCGGCGGCATCCTGGCCGTCGGCGGCGGGTCCGCCCGCGGCCCCCGGCTGGTCGAGCTCACGTACAACCCCAAGAACGCCACGAAGCATGTGGTACTGGTGGGCAAGGGCATCACCTTCGACACCGGTGGCATCTCGATCAAGCCGGCGGCCGGCATGCTCCTGATGCGCAAGGACATGGGCGGCGCGGCGGCGGTCACCGGCGCCCTGCTCGGCGCGGCCCAGCTCGGGCTGCCCGTCAAGGTGACGGTCCTGGCCCCCCTCGCGGAGAACGCCGTGAGTGGTACGGCGTTCCGGCCTGGCGACATCGTCCGGCACTACGGCGGCGGCACGTCCGAGATCCTGAACACCGACGCCGAGGGGCGGGTCGTGCTCGCCGACGCGCTGGCGTACGCGGTGAAGAAGCTCAAGCCCGACGTCCTCGTCGACCTGGCCACCCTGACCGGTGCCCAGAACGTGGCCCTGGGCAAGCGCACCGCCGCCCTGTACGCCGACAGCGACGAACTCGCCGAGGCGCTCACCGTCGCGGGCGCGGAGGCCGGCGAGCGGATGTGGCGGCTGCCGCTGCCAGAGGACTATGTGGAGGATCTGGTCAGCGACGTCGCCGACTGGGTGAACTCCACAGAGGTCGGTGCCGGTTCGGTGATGGCCGCGCTGTACCTGCGGGAGTTCGCCGGCGCGCTGCGGCCCCGGTGGGCGCACCTCGACATGTCGTCCGTGGCGTGGTCGGACGGCGTCGACAAGGACCTGTCGAAGGGCGCGACCGGCTGGGGCGTGCGCACCCTCCTCCGCTGGTTGGAGACCGTAGCGGCGTGACCGGAAGGGCCCTCTGGGTTTCTCAGAGGGCCTTCACGGCCACGAGCAGGCCGTCGCCGACCGGGAGCAGGGCGGAGATCCACTCCGAGGACTCCCGCAGCCACTTCACCGTCTCGCGCACCGCGACCGTCTCGGTGTCGCGGGCCGCCGGGTCCAGCACCCGGCCGCCCCACAGCGCGTTGTCCAGGGCCAGCACGCCGCCCGGCCGCAGCAGCCGGGCCGCCTCGTCCGCGTACTGCGGGTACTCGCTCTTCTCGCCGTCCACGAACACCAGGTCGTACGCCGCGTCGGCCAGGCGGGGCAGCACGTCCAGCGCGCGGCCGGTGATCAACCTCGTGCGCCCCGGGGCGAAACCGGCCTCCAGGAAGGCCTGGCGGGCATACCGCTGGTGCTCGGCCTCGGCGTCCATCGTGGTGAGCACGCCGTCGGGGCGCATGCCGCGCAGCAGCCACACGCCGCTCACACCGGTACCGGTACCGACCTCGACGACCGCCTTCGCGTGCGCGGCGGCCGCCAGTGCCCGCAGCGCCGCCCCGCCGCCCGGCTGGATCGGGGTGAGACCCAGCTCGGCGCCCCTTGCCCTGGCGGCGGCCAACACGGCATCCTCGACAACGTACGACTCCGCGAACTCGCGCGCCTCGCGAGCGAGCACGGTCCTGTCGATGGCACACCTCCTGTGGTCGGACCCAGCCTAGATGGTTCGCGGTAACCAGCGGCCCTGGACTGGACTCCACGTGCGATGCTGGAAAGGATCGCGTTGAGGGGAGGAGTTGGGGTGCCGCACCTTTCCGGAACTGCGCCGCAGAATACACCGAATGGCACAGAATCGCCCCGTGTGTACGGCCCGGAATCACCCTGGTGGTCCGACGGCCAGCACGATCCGTGGCGCAACGCCAGCACACCGGCCGTGCTGATCGCACATCCGACAGCCACGGCGCCGGCCCTCGAGCCACCGGCGCCCGCCCGCCAGGGCACCGCCCGCGCCGGGCTCGGCCTGATCCTCACCGTGGCCCTGATCTCCGCGCTGCTCGCCGGCGCGCTCGGCGGCACCCTGGGCTACGTCTTCGCCGCCCGCAACGGGGTCGGCGGCGGCGGGGCCCTGGTCGGCCAGTCCGACAGCAAGCCGGCCCCGGTGACCAACCGCGCGCCGGAGTCCCTGGCCGGCGCCGTGAAGAGGGCGTTGCCGAGCCTCGTGACGGTGCACGCGCAGGACACCCGCGCGCTGAGCACCGGCTCCGGCTTCATCGTCTCCCCTGACGGGTACATCGTCACCAACCAGCACGTGGTGTCCGAGACCCCCAAGGGGAAGTACTCGGTGCTGCTCGACAGCGGCGAGGAGGTGACCGCCACCCTGATCGGGATGGACGGCGTGTCCGACATCGCCGTGTTGAAGATCGACCGGAGCGGGCTGACCCCGATCACGTTCGGCGACTCCGACAAGCTCGCGGCCGGGGACCCCGTCATCGCCCTGGGCACCCCGCTCGGCCAGGAGCGCACCGCCACCTTCGGCATCGTCAGCGCGCTGAACCGGGCCCGGCCGGCCCCGGCCAACGACGTCGGCGGCGTCTCGGCCTTCTTCGCCGCCATCCAGACCGACGCCGCGATCAACCACGGCAACTCCGGCGGGCCGCTCATCGACGCCGCCGGCCGGGTGATCGGGGTCAACCAGCAGATCATCACGGGCAGCAAGGACGACAAGGCGGCCGGTTCCGGCAACATCGGCATCGGGTTCGCGATCCCGATCAACCAGGCCCGGCGGGTCGCCACCGAGATCATGACCACGGGGGCCGCCAGGCGGACCGTGATCGGCGCGTCGATCGACCCGGCCTTCCAGGGTGCGTCCGGCGGCGCGAAGCTGCTGGGGGCCACGGAGGGCGGCCCGGCGGCCAAGGCCGGGCTCAAGAGCGGCGACGTGATCACGGTGTTCGCCGGGCGTCCCGTTCAGGACGGTCCCGACCTGATCGCCCAGATCGCCAAGCAGGGGCCGGGCGCGGTGGTCGCGATCGAGTTCCAGCGCGAGGGCGGGAAGCGCACGGCCCAGCTCACGCTCGCGGCCGACAGCAAATAGTCACCATCCGGTGGCTGGCGCCCGTGCGCCGGACCCGGGTACCGTGGCGCTGGCGCGCTAAGAGGGGAGTGGGACGGTGTTCGAGAATCTCGGCTGGATGGAGATCGTCGTCCTGGTGCTCGTCGGCCTGTTCATCTTCGGGCCGGAGAAGCTGCCGAAGGCGATCAACGACGGCCTCAAGTTCGTGCGCAACGTGCGGGCGATGGCCACCAACGCCACGTCCGACCTGAGCCGCGAGATCGGCACGGACATCAAGCTCGAGGACCTGAACCCGAAGACGTTCATCCGCAAGCACGTGCTCAGCGACGAAGACCAGTCGCTGTTCCGCAACCACGCCGAGGACCTGCGCCGCGAGCTGAACGACGCGCTGAAGGACCCGCGCAAGGACGTCCGGATGGATGAGTACGTGCCGGTGGTCGCCGAGACCCCGGCGTCGACCGAGCCCCGGGCGCGGAAATTCGACGCCGACGCGACCTGAGCGAGGCCCCGGCCGACGCTGCTGGGTCGGTGGCCCACTCGTAGCCGATTAATGATCTTGATCTGGAAAAGCCCCGCGCTGGATCGCGCGGGGCTTTTCTGTGCAGGTCAGCGGGATGAAGGTGAGAGACCCAGTGGCTTGCCGACCAGGCTCTCGCGGCGGACGGCCAGCTTGTCGGCCACCTTGCGCAGGGCCGCGCCGGCGACCGAGTTCGGGTTCAGCGTGACCGGCTCGCCGATGTCGCCGCCCGACCGGACCAGGGTGTCGATCGGGATCTGGCCGAGGACCGGCACCGGGGCGCCGATGATCTGGGTCAGGGCGTCGGAGACCTGCTGGCCGCCGCCGGAGCCGAACAGCTCCATCCGGCTGCCGTCCGGCAGGTCGAGCCACGACATGTTCTCGATGACGCCGACGATCCGCTGGTGGGTCTGCAGGGCGATCGCCCCGGCCCGCTCGGCCACCTCGGCGGCCGCAGCCTGCGGGGTGGTCACGACCACGATCTCGGCGTTCGGCAGCAGCTGTGCGACGGAGATCGCGATGTCGCCGGTGCCCGGGGGCAGGTCGAGGAGCAGGACGTCCAGGTCGCCCCAGTAGACGTCGGCGAGGAACTGCTGGAGCGCCCGGTGCAGCATCGGGCCGCGCCAGACGACGGCCGCGTTGCCCTGGGTGAACATGCCGATCGAGATCACCTTCACGCCGTGCGCCTGCGGCGGCATGATCATGTCCTCGACCTGGGTGGGCCGGGCGTCCGTGCCGAGCATCCGGGGCACCGAGTGGCCGTAGATGTCCGCGTCGACGATTCCGACGGCCAGGCCCTTCGCCGCGAGCGCCGCCGCCAGGTTGACCGTGACGCTGGACTTGCCGACGCCGCCCTTGCCGGACGCGATCGCGTACACCCGGGTGCGGGAGTTCGGCTGGGCGAACGGGATGACCGGTTCTGCCGTCGCGCCGCCGCGCAGCGAGGACTGCAACTCCTTGCGCTGGGTGTCCGTCATCACGCCGAACTCGACCTTGACGGCGGTCACCCCGGCGACGGCGGACACGGCCGCCGTGACGTCCGAGGTCAGCTTGTCCTTGAGCGGACAACCCGCGATGGTCAGATCGATGCCCACGGTCACCAGGCCGTCACCGGTCACCGTGACGTCGCGGACCATGCCGAGATCGGTGATCGGCCGCCGGATCTCGGGGTCGTTGACGGTGGCGAGGGCAGCGCGGATCGCGTCCTTGAGCTGAATCGCTGGGGCTGACATGAATCTCATGCTACGTCGGAGCCCGCGCCACCTCCCGGGGCCTCCGGTACTCGGGGCTGGACGTGACGCACACCACCTGCTTGGCTGTGGGGCGTGACGTTGCTGGTCGGAAGGCGCGCGGCCGTCCGCCTCGCCGACGAGTTCCGCGAGGTGTACGCGGCGGCCTTCGGCACCGAGCCCTACTTCGAGGACGCCGAACAGGCCGAGACGTGGCGGCAGACGTTCACGCTCCGGCACACCGGCCGGGAAGGGTTCCGGTGCGCCGTTGTCCGCGAGAAGGGCCGGGTGCTGGGCTTCGGCTACGGCTATACCGGCGGGTACGGCCAGTGGTGGACCGACCGGGTCGCCTCCCTCATCGCCCCCGAACTGTCGGCGGAGTGGCTGGGCGACCACTTCGAGTTCGTCGAACTGGCCGTGCTGCCCGGCCACCAGGGGCGCGGGCTCGGCGCTGCGCTGCACGACGCGCTGCTGGCCGGCCTGCCGCACCGGCGCGCGGTGCTGAGCACGTGGCGGTTCGACACCCCGGCCCGGAGGTTGTACCTCAACCGGGGCTGGTCGGCGCTCGTGGAGGACCTGGACGGGGAGTCCTCGCTGTTCGGGAGGGTGCTGCCGTAGCCGGCGGGCTAGCTACGGCTTCGGGGTGGCCGACTTCCCGCTCGGCGTCGGCGTCGGGGTGGCCGACGGGCTGGGCGAGCCCGACGGGCTGGTCGACGGGGTGGGGCTGGGCGTCGACGGCGACGGGCCGGGGGACTCCGGGGGCGGCTCCCGGTCGTGCGGGGACTCCGACGGGGTCGGCGAGGGAGCCGGGGCCGGGTCCTGCCGGTTGGTCCCGCCGAACAGGGTCGAGCCCCGGTGGTCGCTCTTGTTGAACACGCTGGCCATCGACTCGCCCAACACGAGCCGCTCCACGACCTCGATCGTGCCCAGGGCCAGGAGGAATGTGGACACGACGGCGATCGTGACGCTCGCCCACGTCGGTATCGTGCGGCGCTTCGCCGGTGCCGGGGCGTAGAGGGTGCCGGTCGGGACCCGGGCCATGCCGACCGCGGCGGGCCGGATCACCCGGGTCTCGGGCCCGTCCTCGGGCCGCCCGCCGATCACGGGCACGGAGCCGTCGGGCCGGAGGCCGGGCGCGCCGGGCAACGCCCCCGTGTGCGGGCCGTCGTCGTCGGTCGGGAAGCTCTCCGGGTGCTGCTCGGCCAGCTCCGTCACGGGGATGACCCGTTTCAGCTGCTCCTTGGCTCGGTGGATCGAGTGCTGGTAGAGGGAGCTGCCGATGCCGGCCACCACGCTGGCCACGGCCGCACCGGTCAGGGTGCCACCGATCCCGAGCTTCGACAGGGCGAACGCCGCGGAGACCGCCGCGAGGGTACCGGCGACAACTTGAACGAGGTTCAGTTCCAGTTTGGGTGACGCCATCGAACAACCCTGCCCCGGCGTACCCGGAAAATGGGGTTGATTGTGGGCAAGCTTACTTGCGCTGCTCGTCGGCGAGCTTGGCCAGCTCCGAGCGGATGAAGTCGCGGGTGGCCACCTCGCCGAGCGCGATCCGCAACGACGCGATCTCCCTGGCCAGGTACTCCGTGTCGGCCTTCTGCGCCGTGGCCCGCCGCCGGTCCTCCTCCAGCGACAGCTTGTCGCGGTCGGTCTGCCGGTTCTGGGCGAGCAGGATCAGCGGGGCCGCGTAGGAAGCCTGGGTGGAGAAGAACAGGTTGAGCAGGATGAACGGGTACGGGTCCCAGTGCAGCTTCCACAGCCCGACCACGTTGAGCACGATCCACACGATCACGAAGATCGTCATGTAGAAGATGAACCGGGCCGTCCCCATGAACCGGGCGAAGGTCTCGGCGAACTTGCCGAACACCTCCGAGTCCAGCCGGATCCTGGGCAGCCGCATGCCCCGGTCGGCCGGTTGGTCGAGCCGCCGGCTGCGGGTGTCAGTCATGTCCACGGTCTCGCCAGTCGCGCGGCAGCAGGTGGTCGAGCAGGTCGTCGACGGTCACCGCGCCGACCAGGCGGCCGGCGTCGTCCACGACCGGCATCGCCACCAGGTTGTACGTCGCCATCCGCCGGGTGATCTCCGGCATCGTGATATCCGGGGACAGCGGGTCGATGTCGTTGTCCACGATCCCGCCGACCAGCTCGGCCGGCGGCTCGCGGAGCAGGGACTGGAAGTGCGCGACGCCCAGGTACTTGCCCGTCGGCGTCTGCATCGGCGACCGGCACACGAACACCTGGGCCGCCACGGCCGGCGGCAGCTGCGGTTCGCGGATCCGGGCCAGCGCCTCGGCCACCGTCGCGTCCGGGGTGAGCACGATCGGCTCGCTCGTCATCAGCGAACCCGCGGTGCCGGGCAGGTACGCGAGCAGCTGACGCACCGGGTGCGCCTCGTCCGGCTCCATGAGGCCCAGCAGCTCCGCCTGGTCGGACCGGGGCAGCTCGTGCAGCAGGTCCGCGGCGTCGTCCGGGTCCATCTCCTCCAGGACGTCGGCGGCCCGCTCCTTGTCCAGCGCGGTCAGGATCTCCACCTGGTCGTGCTCGGGCAGCTCCTGGAGCACGTCGGCGAGCCGCTCGTCGTTGAACGCGGCGGCCACGGCGAACCGGCGGGTCTCGTCGAGGTCCTGCAGCACGTTCGCCACGTCGGCGGCGCGCATGTTGTCCATCGTGGCCAGCAGCGACGCCGTGCCCTGCTCCTCGGGCACGCCGATCAGGTCGGGGACGTCGCCCCAGCTCAGCTGCTGGATGTGCCCCCGGCGGGTCAGCCGGCCGGTGTGCTCGCGGACCGCCACTCGGTTCAGCATCCAGTCGCCGGCCCGCTCGCGCTCCATCCCGATGTCGACCACGGTGCCGTACCTGCCGTCGGGCAGGTCCACCCGGCGGTCCAGGAGTTCCTCGAGGACCAACAGCTCGCCTGGGCGCTTCTCGAACCGGCGCAGGCTGATCGTGCCGGTGGACAGCACCACGGCGTCGGCGTCCATCGCGGTCACCCGGCCCATCGGGATGAAGATCCGCCGCACGGCGGGGATCTCCGCGATGATGCCGATCACCCGGCAGGGCTGGCCGTCCGTGCGGGCACGGGCCAGCACGTCCCGGACCCGACCGACCTGGTCGCCGTTGGGGTCGAAGACAGCGATGCCGGCGAGCCGGGCGACAAATACGCGGGTCGCCGTGGTCACGGGCCCAGCCTAGCGGGGCCGTTTGACCCGGTGCAGCCTGAACGGACTCTTCGTGCGCCGGGCCGCCGTGGTGGCCGGAGCCTCCGCCGCGCCGGACCCGTCGGTGAGCGCGATCGTCGCCCCGGTGGGCGTCAACCGGTACACGACGCACGTCGATGCCCACCGGGCGACGGTGTCCTCGGCCGCCGCGAGGTTCAGCCGCTTCGCCGCGAGCTGCGGGGCCACGGCCTCCCAGTCCTGCGAGCCCGGGGGCACCGTGGACACCTGCGCCGTCCAGTCCACGATCCGGCCGCCGTGGTCGCCGCGCAGGGTCACGGTCGCGGTGCCCGGGGCCAGCCCGGCGGCCGGCTGCTCGCCGGGGCCGGTGACCACGTACAACGCGCCGTCCACCCACAGGCACCAGACCGCGCCGCCCGGGGTCAGCCAGGCGATCGCTGCCTTCTTCGCGGCTTCCTCGATCAGCGGATCGAGACGGGGGGCCACCGTTGTGGACGTCTCAGCCGGCTCGGGCCGGGCCGGCTCGGCCTGCGCGTCGGTCTGCGGGTCGGTCATGCCCCACAGTGTGCCAGCACCCCGGACAGGCTGGGGATCGTCGGCCCCCGCCAGTCGGGCTCCGCGTTGTAGGTCAGGTGCTCGGCCGCGTCCGGGGCGAGCAGCCGGATCGGGCGCAGGCCGGCCCGGAGCGCGCCGGTCAGCTCGTTGCTGCCGCCGTCGCCGACGTACAGGCACTCCTCGGGGAGCACGTCGAGGGCCTTGTACGCCGTCGAGTACATCGCCGGGTCCGGCTTGCAGTAGCCGGTCTCGAAGGAGAAGACGGTCGCCTGCACGTACGGCGCGACGGCCAGCGTCGACCACAGCAGCGGCAACTCGTTCGTGCAGTCGCTGACCAGCCCGACCCGGATGTCCCGGGACCGCAGCGCCGCCAGGGTGGCCACCGCGTCCTCCCGCAGCCGCGCGTCGTGCCGCAGCACCTCCATCCGCGCCGTGCACGCGTCGCGCACCTGGTCCTCCGAGGGCGTGACCCCGAGCCGGCTGGCGAGCATCCGGACCGTCGCCGGCAGGTCGCCCCAGGCGCCGGTGGCCCGGGAGTAGAACGTCTCGCTCAGGGCGTCACCCAGGGCCGCGGAGGACACGCCGAGCAGCTCGGCGACGTGGTCGTGCGCGACGCCACGGGCCACGGCGTGGGTGAGTGTTCCGAAGAAGTCGAAGAGGACGGCACGGACGGGACCGGACGCGGGGGCGCCAAGATCGAGGGTCATGGCGAAAGAGTAGCGATCGGATGAACGCTGCGTTATCCCCTGGATGACCGCCGTGCCGTCAACTTCGGGCTGAGCACCACCACGCACACGCCCGTGACCAGCAGAGCGAGGCCCGGCAGCGCGCTGAGGGCCGGAACCTGGTGCACGATCAGCCAACCGAGCAGCGCCGCGCCCGGCACCTCGAGCAGGATCAACACCGACAGCACATGCGCGGGTACCCGCTTCAGCGAGAAGTTGAACAGGGAGTGCCCGAGCAGCTGCGGCCCGACGGTGAGCGCGACGAGCAGCAGCCAGGCCGTCGTGGAGTACCCGGTCAGCGGCACGTCCCACAGCACGCACACCGCCAGCAGCACGAAGGCGCACACCCCGTAGCAGAGCAGCGTGTACGTCGTCGTGCTCACGTCGGCGCGGACCTTTTCGCCGAAGCTCACGTACACTGCGGCGAACAGCCCGCCGAGCAGGGCCAGCCCGTCGCCCAACAGCGCCTCGGGGCTGCCGTTGATGTCCGCCCCGGTCGCCACCACGGCCCCGGCGAACGCCAGCCAGATCCCCAGCCACATCGACCGGCCCAGCTTCTCGCCCCGGAGGAACGCGAACACCCCGGTCCAGATCGGCTGGGTGGTCGCCAGTGCCGTGGCCGTCGCGACGCTGGTCAGGGTCGCGCTCGGTACCCAAGTGCCGAAGTGTGCCGCCAGCGCCACCCCGGCCAGCACGCACAGCGCGATCTGCCGCTTGTTCAGCGCGCCGAGTTCCTCGCGGCGGCGGACGGCGACGACCGGGGCGAGCGCGCCGACCGCCATCGCGTTCCGCCAGAACGCGATGGCCAGCGCCGGGGCCGCGGTCGCCGCGATCATCGGTCCGGAGGCCGAGACGGCGAGGATGCCGACGGCGAGCGCGGCATAGGTGGGCCAGTGGGCGCGGGGGGTGGTCACGGCCCGAATGCTAGGGGCCTGGTGGGACGGGCACGGGGCCGGGCGGTGACTGTCCCACCGGCCCGGTGTCTCTCTCGATCAGCGAGGTATCCCGATCGGCGGCGGCTCCCGATCGAAGGCGTCTCCCGATCGGTTGTGCGCGCATGAGTTGCAGGTGCATAAGATGCGGCGGTCCACGTGAGGCAGGGGCTTCCGGGTCACGGCGGCAACACGCGGTGTGCTATATCCCACAGGGCTGTTCTGTCCGGTCCTAGGCTGAAGCTACGCTCCCGACTACCTGCCGGTAACTTAGCTACTCGCGGGTAACTCGGCGCGCTCGACTCTTCGGCGGAGCGCCCACCCACCAGCGCGACTACCAGGGAGATCGAACATGGGTGCACTCGGACGTCCCCGCCGGTCCTGCCTCGCCGTGCCCGGCTCGAGCACGAAGATGCTCGGCAAGGCGCAGGGGCTGGCCGCCGACCAGGTCTTCCTCGACCTGGAGGACTCGGTCGCCCCGCTGGCGAAGGCCGACGCGCGCAAGAACATCGTCGCGGCGCTGACCGAGGGCGACTGGGCCGGCAAGACCCGGGTCGTCCGGGTCAACGACCTGACCACCCCGTGGACCTACCGGGACGTCATCGACATCGTCGAGGGCGCCGGTACCCACCTTGACGCGATCATGCTCCCCAAGGTGCAGACCGTCGCGCACGTCCAGTGGCTGGACCTGCTGCTCACCCAGATCGAGAAGACCCTCGGCCTGCCGGTCGGCGGGATCGGCATCGAGGCCCAGATCGAGAACGCCCGCGGCCTGGTCAACGTCGACGACATCGCCGGCGCCTCGCCCCGGGTCGAGACGATCATCTTCGGCCCGGCGGACTTCATGGCGTCGATCAACATGAAGTCCCTGGTCGTGGGCGAACAACCGCCCGGCTACGACGTCGGCGACGCCTACCACTACATCCTGTCCCGGCTGCTGATGGCCGCCCGGGCGCACGACCTGCAGGTCATCGACGGCCCGTACCTGCAGATCCGCGACGTGGACGGCTTCCGCCGGGTCGCCGGCCGGTCCGCGGCCCTCGGCTACGACGGCAAGTGGGTCCTGCACCCCGGCCAGATCGACGCCGCCAACGAGCTGTTCTCGCCGGACCAGGGCGACTACGACCACGCGGAGCTGATCCTCGACGCGTACGACTACTACACCTCCGAGGCCGGCGGCCGGCTCGGCGCGGTCATGCTCGGCGACGAGATGATCGACGAGGCCTCGCGGAAGATGGCGCTGGTCATCGCGGGCAAGGGGCGCGCGGCGGGCATGACCCGCACGACGAGCTTCACGCCGCCGGCGTAGCCCGAAAGAGAGGGTGCCCCCGACCGGGGGCACCCTTCTCAGTACCCGTCGTAGGTGTGGTTGTTCGCCTCGTTGAACGCCCACACGAAGAAGACCACGTAGAACGCGATCACGAGCACGCCGATCGCCGTGCCGATCCAGCCGATGATGATGCCGGCCAGCGCCATGCCGTCACCCTCCTCGTCGCGCTCGCGGATCTGCTTGCGCGCGACATGGCCGAGGATCGCGCCGATGAAGCCGAACGAGCCGAAGCACATCACGAGGGCGCAGATCGACGTGACCATGGCGGCGATCGCCAACCCGTTGGTGCGCCGGGCCACGTACTGCGGCGGGTAGGCGTACTGCGGCGGATACGGCGCGCCGGTGACCGGCTGGTTCGGGTCCCAGTGCTGATTCGGATCCCACTGGTTCGGGTCCTGCGTGGGGTACGTCATGCTCCCCATTGTGCTGGCCGGCGCAAGCTATCTCGTCGGGTTGAGCACATGGGCGATGTCGCCCGGGTACATGATCAGGGCAACCGCGACCATCACGAAGAACAGCCCGAAAGCGATCCAGCCGCAGATGATCCCGGCGAGCGCCTTGCCGGCCCCGGCCTCGCCCCGTTCCCGGATCTGCTTGCGGGCCACGTGCCCGAGGATCGCGCCGACGGCGCCGACCAGACCGGACGCAGAGCAGCACACCACCAGGCCGAGCGCGCAGATCGAGACGATCATCGAGGCGAGGGCCATGCCGTTGGCCCTCGGCGGGCCGTACGGCTGCTGCTGGTACGGCATGTACGGGCCCCCGGTCACCGGCGGCGCGCTGTACGGCTGGTCGTACTGCGGGTACGCCTGCTGGTCGTAACCCGGGTAGCCGGGCTGGGCCGGCGGTTGCTGCTGGTAGCCGTACGGCGTCGGCACCTGGAAATCGAGCGGATCCGGGGAGTTCTGGGGCGCGCCCTGCTGGTAGGGGTCATTCTGGGGGTGCGGATAGGTCATGGGTACCCATCGTGGTGCCTGGACCCGGTATCCGCAGCCCCCGCAGGCGTGGCGTACACGACTCGCCCGACGGGTGGTTGCCGGCAAACGTGTCTAAGGGGCAGGATCACGGCATGGCAGCACAGCCCGCGGTACTCGCCGCCCCAGCACCCACAATGGCCCCCACTGACCGACTGGACGGCAAGGTAGCCCTGGTGACGGGTGCCGGCAGCCCGGACGGCATCGGCTTCGCCACCGCCCTGCGGTTGCGCGCGCTCGGCGCGGAGGTCGCCATCGTGTCGACCACCAAGCGCATCCACGAGCGCAGCAAGGAGATCGACGCCCTGGGATTCGTCGTGGACCTGACCGACGACGCGGAGGTCGCCGGGCTCGCCGACGCGGTGATCGAGCAGCTCGGTGAGGTCGACATCATCGTGAACAACGCCGGCCTGGCCAGCAAGAGCAGCCCGGAGGTGTTCCGTCCGGTCTCCCAGCTCACCTACGAGGAGTGGAAGGCCGAGATCGACCGGAACCTGAGCACGGCGTTCCTGGTCAGCCGGGCCTTCGTGGGCGGAATGACGGAGCGCGGCTGGGGCCGGATCGTGAACGTGGCGGCCACGGCCGGCTACCTCAACGCGATGCCGGCCGCGGCGGCGTACGCGGCGGCGAAGGCCGGCGTCATCGGCCTGACCCGCGCGCTGGCCATGGAGGTCGTCGCCGACGGCATCACGGTCAACGCCGTGGCCCCGGGCACGATCCGCACCGGCTCGTCCACGGTCGCGGAGCTGCGGCACGGTCTGGACACCCCGATGGCCCGCCCGGGCCTGCCGGAGGAGGTGGCCGCGGCGATCACGTTCTTCTGCACGCCGGCGGCGTCCTACGTGACCGGCCAGGTTCTGGTGGTCGACGGCGGCAACAGCGTCCGCGAGTCCAACTACCGGTAGGTGTCGGGTATGCGACGACGGCGCGGTCCCCGCAACGGGGCCGCGCCGTGAGTCGGAAGGCTCAGTAGCTGCTGGTGCTGCCGTCGGTCATGGCGCCGAACATGCCGAGACCGAAGACGCCGCAGCAGTAGAGCAGGAAGAAGCCGGTGAAGATGTAGCCGATCACCAGGCCGGCCGTCGCCAGGCCGTCGCCGTCCTCGCCGGTCTGCTTGATCTGCTTCTTGGCCATGTGGCCCAGCACGATCGCGACCGGGGAGAAGACGAACGCGAACACCAGCGCCAGGATCGCCATGGTGTTGGTGCCCCGGGGCTGCACGTACCCGTACGGCTGCTGGGCGTAGGGCTGCTGGTAGCCGGGCTGGTAGGGCTGCTGCTGCGCGTACGGGTCGTACGGGGCGCCCGTGCTCGGCGGCGCGCTGTACGGCTGGTCGTACTGCGGGTAGCCGCTCTGGTCATACCCGCTCGGCTGGCCGTAGCCCGGCTGACCCGGCTGCTGCGGCTGCTGACCCTGGGGGTTATATGGATCTTGCGGGTACGTCATTGACTTTCCTCCCTCTACCCGCCAGACGGTACCTGTACCGCGCCACCCGCGCATAGCCTGAGGCCTGTGGGTCGCGACAACGGTCGGGAAGGCGACGTCCGCGGCCCTCAGCAGGTGGTCAGGGTCACACGGCAGTCACTTCCCGCTCACCTGAACGACCGTTCATACTCACCGGTAATACTGGATTGGCCTGGAGGTGCCATGCCCCGCCTCGCGCAGACCCGCGACCTCACCGAAGTGCAGCGCGACATTCTGTCGACTGTCCGGGAGTTCGTCGACAAAGAGGTCATCCCGCACGCTCAGACGCTCGAGCACGGCGACATCTATCCCGAGAAGATCGTCGCCGGGATGCAGGAGCTGGGCCTGTTCGGTCTCACGATCTCCGAGGAGTACGGCGGGCTCGGCGAGTCCCTGCTGACCTACGCCCTCGTCGTCGAGGAGCTGTCCCGGGGCTGGATGAGCGTCTCCGGCATCGTGAACACGCACTTCATCGTGGCCTACCTGCTCCAGCAGCACGGCACCCCCGAGCAGAAGGCCCGGCTGCTGCCCCGGATGGCCACCGGCGAGGCGCGCGGCGCGTTCTCCATGTCCGAGCCCGGCTGTGGCTCCGACGTGGCGGCGATCCGCTCCAAGGCCGTCCCCGTCGACGGCGGTTGGCGGCTCGACGGCCAGAAGATGTGGCTGACCAACGGCGGCTACTCCTCGATCGTCGCCACCCTGGTCCGCACCGAGCTGGGTGCCGACACCCCCTACGGCAACATGTCGACCTTCCTTCTGGAGAAGGAGCCCGGCTTCGGTGAGACCGCCCCCGGCCTCACCATCCCGGGCAAGATCGAGAAGATGGGCTACAAGGGCGTCGAGACGACCGAGATGCTCCTCGACGGCCACGTGGTGCCCGAGACCGCGCTGCTCGGCGGCGAGACCGGCAAGGGCTTCTACCAGATGATGGACGGCGTCGAGGTCGGCCGGGTCAACGTCGCCGCCCGGGCGTGCGGCATCTCGATCCGCGCCTTCGAGCTCGGCATCGCGTACGCCCAGCAGCGCCAGACGTTCGGCCAGCCGCTGTACAAGCACCAGGCCATCGCGTTCAAGCTCGCCGAGATGGGCACGAAGATCGAGGCGGCGCACGCGATGATGGTCAACGCCGCGCGGCTCAAGGACGCCGGCCAGCGCAACGACGTCGAGGCCGGCATGGCCAAGCTCCTCGCGTCGGAGTACTGCGCCGAGATCGTCCAGGAGGCGTTCCGGATCCACGGCGGCTACGGCTACGCCAAGGAGTACGAGATCGAGCGCCTGATGCGCGAGGCCCCGTTCCTGCTGATCGGCGAGGGCACCTCGGAGATCCAGAAGACGATCATCTCCCGCGGCCTGCTGCGCGACTACCGCGCATAGCCCCTGCTCCACCAGTGCGGCCCGGTCCCCGACCGGGCCGCACTCCTTTTCCCAGATCAACCCCATTTTCCGGTTACGGTGACCACCGACCCGGTTTCCACCGGCCGTCCGCCGCACTCCCACCCGGCGTCAGCCACACCTCCGCCCGGCGTCAGCCCACTCTGTACTCGCTCGACTACACGCGGTAGGAATAGTGGCATGTCTTTCCGAGGAACTGACGCCTACAGTGGACTCTCCGACCTGCCCGCCCTGGTGGCGACGGCCGTCGACGTGGCGAAGAAGGCCGACTTCCCGTTGTCGTGCGTGCCCGCGCACGGCGAACTCCTCCGCGTTCTCGCCCGGGGCATCGGCCCCGGCCTGATCGGCGAGACCGGCACCGGCTGCGGCGTGGGCCTGGCGTGGCTGGCCAGCGGCGCGCACCCGGACGCCCGCCTGGTCAGCGTCGAACGGGACCCGTTCCGGGCTGCCCTCGCGGCGGCGGTGTTCGCCGACCACCCCACGCCCAGGGCCGTCAGCCGGCCGGGGAGCGCCACCACAGGTCGGTCGTGGCCTGATGCCGTCAACGGGCCCAGGTCCGCCACCGCCGACCGGCCCGGGCCGGACGCCACCGGTGGGCCGCAGGTCGAGGTCATCGGGGCCGACTGGCGTGAACTCCGCGGCCACGGCCCGTTCGACCTGCTCGTCCTCGACGGCGGCGGCCAGGGCAAGAAGGGCGAGCCGCCGATCGACCCGGCACAGTGGCTCCGCCCGGGCGGCATGCTCGTGATCGACGACTTCACCCCGTCGACCGGCTGGCCGCCCACCTACGCCGGCGAGGTCGACAACCCCCGGCTGTACTGGCTGACCCACCCGCTGCTCCGGGCGGCCGAGGTCCGCGTGACCCCCGACCTGGTGACCATCGTGGCCAGCTACCCAGGCTGACCGGCCCGTCCGCGCCCCCTACAGCAGCGTCAGCTGCCCGGCCCCCTCCGGCACCAGCTCCGCCGCCCGCGCCTGCGACGGCGAAGCCGGCGTGTTCCGCGCCCCACCGGGCCCGGGCCCCCCGATCCCGTGCCGCCGCGCCGCGGCCCGCACCCGCGCCGTCAACTCCCGCTGGTACCCCTGGGGGAGGAAGGCCCCGCCCGCGTACAGCCGTTCGTAGACCTGGACGAGGGCCGGATGCTCCCGGGCCAGCCACGCCAGGTACCACTCCCGCGCCCCCGGCTTCAGGTGCAGGCCGAGGGGCGTGACGCTCACGGCCCCGGCGGCGGCGATGGCGGCGACGGTGTGCTCGATCTCCTCGGCGGTGTCGGTGAGCCCCGGCAGCACCGGGGCCATCAGCACGCTGACGGCCAGCCCGGCGTCGGTGAGCCGGCGGACCACGTCGAGCCGCCGGTTTGGGCTGGGCGCGCCGGGCTCGACGGCCCGCCACAGGTCGGTGTCGGTGAACCCGACGGAGACGGCGATCCCGACCGAGGTCACCTCGGAGGCGGCGCGGAGCAGGTCGAGGTCGCGGAGGATCAGGGTGCCCTTGGTGAGGATGGAGAACGGGTTCCGGAAGTCGGTGAGGGCGCTGATGATGCCGGGCATCAGCTCGTACCGGCCCTCGGCGCGCTGGTAGCAGTCGACGTTGGTGCCCATGGCGATGTGCGCGCCGCGCCATTTCGGGGCGGACAGCTCGCGGCGGAGCAGCGCGGGGGAGTTCACCTTGACGATGACCTGGGTGTCGAAGTCGCGCCCGGCGTCGAGGTCGAGGTAGGTGTGCGTGTTGCGGGCGAAGCAGTTGTGGCTGACGACGCCGTTGGCGATGAAGTCCCCCGTACCCGTCGTGATGTCGAACATCGGCAGCCGCACGCCGAGGTCCTCGATGGCCGTGATGCCCAGCGGCGCGTTGCTCTTCAGGGCCGTGTTGGTGATCGTCCACTTGGCGGTGATGGCCGGGTCGACGGTGTGGAAGAACCGGAGGTGTTCGCGCAGCCCGCCGAGGAGCCGGAAGCACGCGAAGCCCCGGTCCTCGATCACGTAGTCGAACTCGAGCGCCGTGAACGCCGTCTCCAGTGCGTCGACGATGTCCTTGTCGGCGCTGGGGACGCGCAGGATGCCGCGCGAGTAGCTGCCGGCGGAGTCGAACATGCCGGCGAGGAAGCCTTTGCACCAGTCGTCGGTGGGGGAGCCGGGCCAGGCGACGAGCCGGCCGATGGCCTCGACGGCGTCGCGCTGGGAGGTGCGCAGGGTCGGCGGCCGGCCGGGCCGCTGCGAGGTGAGCCGCTCGGTGGCGACGTCGAAGTGCGCCAGATACGCCCTGGTCCGGTCGAGCGCCTCGACCTCGGCGACGGTGAGCCGGAACCGGTACGGCGAGCGGGGGAAGCTGCTCAGCCCCTCGTCGCCCCGGATGATGCCGGCCAGATACCCCAGCTGGTACTCGTCGGACTCCTCCGGCGGGGTCGCGAACCGCCCGGTGCCCATCAGCTTGTTGCTCGTCGTCAGGTACGGCCGCTTGCCGAAGCCGCGCTCGGCCCCGGTGACGTGCTTCCAGCCGCGCTCGGTGAGGAACCGGTGGTCGCCGCTGGCCACCAGCGACGTGCCGTCGGCGAGCGTGATCCGGTACGCCGGCTTCACGGTGGACCAGTGGTCCAGCACGGTCGTCGTGACATACCGCCGGTAGTTGCCCTGGCGCTCGGTGCCGTAGATCTCGTCGCCGACCTGGACCTCGGCGAGCGGTCGGGTGCGGCCGTCGGCCATCAGGATCGGGGTGTCACCGGTCAGGCAGTAGACGCAGGCGTGCGAGCAGCCACGGTACGGATTGACCGTCCACTGGAACATCGAACTCTCCCCGGGGACCTTGTTGATGATCGACTTCGCGTGGATCTCGTGGAACGTCATGCCCGCGAAGCCGGGGGTGTCGAAGGTGCGGACCGTCGCGTCGGGGAGGCGCAGGGGCAGCTCGCCGTCGGTGGCGGTCGGCTCGGTGGCTTGCAGATGACTCCAGCGCATGCTCAATACTAGAACACATGTTCGAACTACTGTCCACGTTCACGGCGTGGCGCGACTCACGGCGTCGAGAGCGCGTCCGCACGCCTGGCGGGAGGATGATGACCCCATGAGCGCCACCTTCGTGTACGACGGCGACTGTGCCTTCTGCTCCACCTGCGCCCGGTTCGTCGAGCGCCGGATCCCGACCGGGGCCCGGGTCGTGCCGTGGCAGCGCACCGACCTCGCCGCGCTGGGTGTGACCAGCGAGGACGCCGAGGGTGCCGTGCAGTGGGTCGACGCGCGCGGGGTGGCCGCCGGCCCGGTGGCGATCTCCCGGCTGCTCCGCGACGCCGGCGGCCCGTGGCGGCCCCTGGGCTGGCTGCTCGGCCTGCGCCCCGTGCTGTGGCTGGCCTGGCCGGCCTACCGCTGGGTGGCCCGCAACCGGCACCGGATGCCCGGCGGCACCGCCGCGTGCTCGCTGCCCCAGGCAGAGCGTTAGACGGTTACGGCGGGGCGTCCCCGGTCCCGGCCGGTGCGACACCTCCACCCCATAAGGCCTCAGGCCGGCAGCGGCGCGTACTCCCCGGCCCGTTCCTGACCGGTCAGCTCCCCGATCGCGGCCATGATCGCGTCCGTGGCGAGGCGTCGGTCGCGGGCACTCTTCTCTGACCCACTCACCGTCATGGGTGCCCCGAGTCGGATCCGAACCTTCGCCGGCCGGGGGAAACTGGCCCCGCGCGGCATGACCCGGTCGGTGCCGAGCATCCCGACCGGGATCACCGGCGCGCCGGACGCCAGCGCGAGCCACCCGACGCCGACCCGGCCCCGGTACAGCCGGCCGTCGGGGGAGCGGGTGCCCTCCGGGTAGATGCCGAACACCTCGCCGGCCCGCAGCACGTCGAGCGCGGTCTCCAGGGCCTCGGTGGCGGCGGCCCCGGCCCGGCGCTCGACGGGGAGCTGGCCGAACGCCCGGAGCAGCTTCCCGGTGATCCGCCCCTCGGCGAAGTACTCCGACTTGGCCACGAACGTCACCCGGCGCGGCAGGAGCGCCGGCAGGATCAGCGGGTCGATGGTGCCGAGGTGGTTGGAGGCGAGCAGGACGGGGCCCGTGGCCGGCAGGTGTTCGAGGCCGGTGACGGCGGCCCGGCAGTACACCTTGAAGAGGGGGCCGGCGATCACCTTGACGAGTCCGTAGGGCACCCGAGCAGCCTACTCACCGCCTTTTCCAGCGGGAGGAAGCTCGCCATGGCCACCAGGTGCGGCGCGAAGGCGATGGTGACCGTGGCGAAGACGAGCACGTGGAAGAGGTAGAACCCGCCGACCACGAGATAGCGGACCCGGTCGCGGACCAGGAACACCGCGGGGCTGGCCAGCTCGAACGCCACGATCCCGAACTGGCTCGCCGTGAGCAGCCCCGGCACCCCGACGAGCAGCCCGCCGAACCAGGTGCCCCGGCGCAGCACAGCCCGGGTCATTGTGGCCCCGGTGAGCCAGCCGATCCCGCCGAACCGCAGCTTGGCCCAGGCGGCGAGGAAGTAGGTGGCCACGACGGCGAGCTGGGTGACCCGCAGCGCCCAGCCCCCGGCGGCCGAGGGCTCCGTCGAGCCGAACCGGGCCCGGCCGACCGTGGGCAGCGCCGCGAGGGCGACGAGGAGCCCGAGCCGGTCGTGGTCGACCTTGCCGTAGCCCATGGCGACGAGCATCCAGACGGAGTACAGCGCGAACACCGTCCAGCCGAACCCCCGGGGCCACCGGCCGGTCGCCGCGACCAGGGCCGCCCCGAGCAGCGCCCAGAACACGCCGTGCACGAGCACCGGGGTCGGGGCGGGCAGGTGCAGCAGCCGGGCGACGAGCAGCGGCCGGTACAGCCCGGCGGGCGCCGTCGCGTGCCCGAGTACCCAGGGCGTGAAGAACACGAGGTCGGCGGCGACGAACAGGTAAACGAGCGTGCGGAAGACGGCGATCCGGCCGAGAGGCACGGGGGCGCACAGCCAGCCCGGGGCGGTCGCCCGGGCCGGCCGCAGCAGGTTCACCGTTCCCATGACGCCACCGTCTCCTCTGAGGTCCGGCCGGTCGGCTGGCCGGCGTGCAGCTCGTGCCAGGTGACCACGATGGTGACCCTGCGCAGCGCGGGCGCGGCGGGGTTGCGGCGGGCGTAGGCCTCCGCGAGCAGCCGGGGCAGGTCGGGCAGCCCGAGTCGCCCCTCGACCTCGGCGCGGCGGAGTCCGGTGTCGCGCTCGTCGAGTTCGAGGACGGCCCCGGAGTCGTCGAGGGCCGTGACCCGGGTGTCGCGGACGGGCGCGTCGAGGGCGTCGGTGGTCGCGTACATCCGGATGGGGCCGAAGGGGAAGTCGTCGTCGGAGCCGAACAGGGTTCCGAGGAGCAGGGCCACCGCGACGAGTGTGGTGATCGTCACCCGGAGTCGCATATCGGAGATTCTAGAATCGCCGGCATCCCTCGCCCGGCCAGGGCTGACGTAGTCCTTTCGGTCGATGGGTGCTTACGGTTGCGTAACTATGGCGCACGTCACAGCAAACCAAAGATTTACAGAGCAGGATCATCCCCACAACAAAAAGCGCGGGCGGCGGGCGTCTTGAGGCCTCGCCGCTCGTTGCTGTTTGTGGGGAAAAAGTTATGCTACTGGCCGGTAACCCATCGCGTGAGGAGCCCGCAGATGCAGTTCGGTCGGTATTTCGAGGAGTTCGAGGTCGGTGCGATCTACAAGCACTGGCCCGGAAAGACCGTCACCGAGTACGACGATCACCTCTTCTGTCTGCTCACGATGAACCACCACCCGCTGCACCTGGACGCGCACTACGCCGCGACGTCCACAGAATTCGGCAAGAACGTGGTGGTCGGCAACTACATTTACTCGCTGCTCCTCGGCATGTCGGTGGCTGACGTGTCCGGTAAGGCCATCGCGAACCTCGAGGTCGAGTCCCTCAAGCACGTCGCGCCGACCTTCCACGGCGACACGATCTACGGCCAGACCGAGGTGCTCGAGGTCAAGGAGTCCAGCTCGAAGCCGGACCGGGGCATCGTCTACGTGGAGACCAAGGGCTTCAACCAGGACGGCACGATGGTGTGCATCTTCCGCCGCCGCGTCATGGTCCCGAAAAAGCCGGAATAGCCATATCCTGGACGTCACAAAGGTGACGTTCAGGGAGGTCGGCATGCGTGACCAGTACACCGGCGCCGAATGGGAACTCCTCGTGGAGCTGCCCCGATCCGTGGTGATCGCCGCGACCTCGGCCGAGGCCGACGGCCCCCGGCGCACCGTCAACGAGGGCATCGCCGGGCACGCCGGCATTCAGGCGGGCGAGATCGACGACAGTGCTCTGGTCCGCGCGGTCTACGCGGACCTCTTCCTGCTGGAGGCCGACCCCGACGCCGACGAGCTGCCGGCCGCCGAGGAGTTCAACAACCGGGCGGCCGGCCTCGCCGAGGTGCTCGACGACGCCCGCCGCGCGGCCCGGGTGCTCGCGGCGAAGGCCGAGCCGGCCGACGCCGCCGCCTACCGGGTCTGGCTGCACCGGATCGCCGGTTCGGTCTCCGAGGCGGCGCACTCCGGCGGCTTCCTCGGCCTGGGCGGTGACCGGGTCACCTCCGCCGAGCAGCGGTTCATGGACGATCTGGCGAGAGCGCTAGCCTGACCGGTGTGACGGAGGACGAGGTCGAGGTCGGCGTGGGCCCCTGGGTGGGCCCGTGGCCGACCGACGACCGGTACGACCCGGAGCTGCTCGAACACGGCGACCGGCGCAACGTGGTGGACCGGTACCGGTACTGGACCCGCGAGGCAGTCGTCGCGGACCTCGACCTCCGCCGGCACGACTTCCACGTGGCCATCGAGAACTGGCAGCACGACATGAACATCGGCACCGTGGTGCGGACCGCCAACGCGTTCCTGGCCCGGGCGGTGCACATCGTGGGTCGGCGGCGGTGGAACCGGCGCGGGGCGATGGTCACCGACCGTTACCAGCACGTGTTCCACCACGAGACCGTCGAGGACCTGCTGGCCTGGGCGAGGTCCGAGGATCTGCCGATCGTCGGGATCGACAACCTGCCCGGGGCGGTGCCGCTGGAGTCGGTGGAGCTGCCCCGCCGCTGCGTGCTGCTGTTCGGCCAGGAGGGGCCGGGGCTCTCGGAGCCGGCCAGGGCGGCGGCGAGCCTGGTCTGTTCGATCGCGCAGTTCGGGTCGACACGGTCGATCAACGCCGGGGTGGCGGGTGGGATCGCGATGCACGCGTGGATCCGACAGCACGCGTGAATGAGTACCTCGAAAGTGATTTTCCTCTCCTATGCGGAGTAGCCTGATTTTGTGAGCGTCGCGGTCAGTTGCCCGCGGTGCGGCGGGAGAGTGTCGCCGCCGGACCTGATGCACTCTGACTGGCGGTGCCCCGAGCACGGTCCGGTCCTGCCCTTCCGCAGTGCCCACCGGCCGAGCCTGGCGGTCCTGGACACGGTCCGGAACAGGTCAAAGGTCCCTTTGTGGTGCCTGTGGCCCTTACTTCCGGGGTGGACGGTCACCGGGGTCGGCTGGGTCGGGGACGAGCGGTCGGGCGCCCGGGCGACGGCTGTGGCCTGTAGCGGCCCGGCGCCGCTGGAAGGCGGACCGGCCGATGTGGTCCTGGTCGCCGAGGAGCTCGGGGTCGGGTTGGGCCCCCGGTTCGCCGGCCTACTGGGTGCTGATCCTGGACCAGGAATGGCGGAAGGCCTGCCGCACGCGAAAGTGACAGCGGCCGGCCATCCCACTCCACTATGGGCCTTCGACGCGCCGCCCGACCGCAGCGCCTACGTGGGCGAGGCCAAGGGCTTCTGGCTGTATGCGGTGGCCTGGCCAGCCACGGCGGGTTACGTACTGGCGGAAGAGGTCGTCCTGCACGACCTCGTGGAATCGCTCCCCAGTGCACTCGTCTTCGGGGCTCCGTCCCCGTATCTTCATGGGGAGGACTGAAGTTCTACTGAGACATTCACTGTACGACTCGTAACTGATACTCTGGGTAACGCCGCGGCAAGTAAGTGGGGAGGGGAATTCTCGCCATGGTCAAAAAGATTCTCACGTGGGGTGGCCTCGCGTTCCTGGTCTTCTTCATCGCGTATCGGCCTGATTCCGCAGCCGGTGTGGCTGGGAAGATCGGCGACACGATTGGAGAAGTGCTGAGTGGAATGGGCGACTTCCTCGCTGGTGTGGTTGGCTGATCGCTGATATGGCCGACGACGGACGCAACGGCCCGGACGAGACACCGAACCGGGACACCGAGCCGATCCCCCGGGCACGCCCGGAGCCATCGGTGGAGGATCTGTACGCCTCCACGTCTGGGGACGTTCCGGCTTCTGCTCCAGTGCTGACGGAGGAGGAGCTAGAGGGTCTGCGTTTCGACGCCGCCGGCCTGCCGGTGGGTCCCCGCAGGGTCCTGCCGCTCGAGCCCGAACCGAGTCCGCTCGTCTCGCGCTACCTCTTCCCAACGGAGAGGTACCGGGGCGAGTGGCGGCGGCACTGGATCCACCTCGTCCCCGAGCTGGCCATCGGCGTCGGGGCCACCTTCGTCATGGGGTACGCGTCGGGGCTGCTCGCCAAGCACAACCAGGGCGGGGTCACCGGGGTCGTCGTGCTCCTGTGGATCGCCGTCCTCGTCTGGGTCGGCTGGAAGCACCTCGACTGGTATTTCGACCGCTTCATCCTGACCAACAAGCGGGTCATGGTCGTCTCCGGCATCGTCACGCGCAAGGTCGCCATGATGCCGCTCGCCCGGGTCACGGACATGAAGTACGAGCAGTCGCCCGTCGGCCGGATGCTCAACTACGGCACCTTCGTGCTGGAGTCCGCCGGCCAGGAGCAGGCGCTCCGCGAGGTCAAGCACCTGCCGAACCCGAACGAGCTCTACCTGCGGGTCTGCGAGGAGATGTACGAGCCGGAGGCCGTCGAGGCCAGGCTCGGCCGGGGCGAGGAGGGCGGCGGCGCCGACGACGCGTAGCGTCGCCGACATGCGCATCGATCTCCACGTCCATTCCACGGCGAGTGACGGGACCGTCCCGCCGGGTGCCCTGATGGCCGAGGCGCGGGCCGCCGGGCTGGACATCGTCGCGCTCACCGACCACGACACCACGTCCGGTTGGGACGCGGCGACCGCCGCGCTGCCGGCCGGGCTGACCCTGGTGCCGGGGGCGGAGATCTCCTGCTGGTGGGACGGCGGCACGTCCAGCGGTCAGTGGGACGACCATGGGGCTTCGGTGTGGAAGGCCGGACGGCCCGACGCCGCCGGCACGGGTGGCCGGTCCGACGTCGCCGGCGAGGGAGTCCGGTCCGATGCCGACCGCGAAGGCATGGAGCTGCACCTGCTCGCCTACCTCTTCGACCCGGAACACGCCGAACTCGCCGGCGTCATGGCCGGCCTGGTCGACGACCGGGCGCACCGCGGCGAGCGGATGGTCGACCTGATCCGCGCCGACGGCGTCGACATCACCTGGGAACAGGTCCTCGGCTACGCGGCCGGCGGCTCCGTCGGCCGCCCGCACCTGGCCCGCGCGCTGGTCGAGCTGGGCGTGGTCGGTTCCGTGGACGAGGCGTTCGGGGCGGAGTACCTCGGCGCCCGGTGGAAGCTGCCCAAGGCCGCCGTCGACGTGTTCGAGGCCGTCGACCTGGTGCGCGCGGCCGGCGGGGTGCCGGTGTTCGCCCACCCCCGGGCGTCCAAGCGCGGCCGGGTGGTGCCCGACTCGATGATCGTCCAGCTGGCGGCGCACGGCCTGTTCGGGCTGGAGGCCGAGCACACCGACCACACCGACGCCGAACGCGACGAGCTGCTCGCGCTCGCCCACGACCTGGGCCTGTTCGTCACCGGTTCCAGCGACTACCACGGTGCGAACAAGACGGTCCGGCTCGGCGCCCGCACGACGAGCATGGCCGTGTACGAGCGGATCGTCGCCGAGAGCCACGGCACGCCGCCGAGGGTTTCCGGGCCCGCCCGAGGGTAGCGACCCTAGAGTGGGCACGTGGACTTCAAGCTGCTCGGGGCGACCTTCCTGACCCTGATCGTGATCACCGACCCGCCTGGGCTGGTGCCGATCTTCCTGGCGCTCACCTCCAGCATGGATGTCCGCAACCGGCGGCGGGCCGCGTTGCAGTCCGTGCTGCTGTCGTTCGGCGTGATCGTGACGTTCGCGGTGGTCGGGGAGCAGATCTTCAAGTACCTGCACATCGAGTTGTTCGCGTTGCGCGCGGCGGGCGGGATCCTGCTGCTGCTCGTGGCGTTGGAACTGCTCACCGGGAAGTCGGACGACCCGTCCCGGGAGGTCACGTCGAATGTGGCCCTGGTGCCGCTCGGGACCCCGCTCCTGGCGGGGCCGGGTGCGATCGTGGCGACGATGCTCGCGGTGCGCGGGACGCACGCCGTCGGGGGCTACCTGGCGATCGCCGGGGCCATCGTCGCCGTCCACACCATCATTTTCCTGGTGCTGCGCTTCTCGACGATCATCGTGCGGATCCTCAAGCCGAGCGGCATCGAGGTGCTGACCAGGATCGCCGGTCTCCTGCTGGCGGCCATCGCGGTGCAGCTGATCGCCGACGCCGTCGTGGAGTACGTGAAGAACCACTTCTGAGGGGTTCTGCGGACTCGGCCCTCGGCCGGTCCTGCCGGCTCAGCCCTCGGCCGGGGCCGCCTTGCGGATCACGGCCACGCCGCGCTCCAGATCGATCCGGTTGCCGCCGTCGGCGGAGGTCACGTCCCGGCGGAGCCGCTTCTGCTCCTCCACGTGCTCGGTCTGCTTACGCTGCCCGGGAGAGAAGAACCCCCCCAGCTCAGCCATGCCGGCCGACAGTGAGCCCGCCGAGGCGTTGTCCTCGTCGCCGCCGCGCAGCCAGCGCAGTAAGCCCATGACCGTGCCCTCCCCCTGCTAGATGTTCCAGTGTCGCACCCGGGTGGGAGCATGGGAATATGCCGAGCGCGAAACCGGACGAAGATGATCAGCTTGCCCTTTTCTCCGCGCCACCCAAGCTCTTCAGTTGTACGCCGAGCAGGATCACCACCTACGAGGACTGCCCCCGGAAGTACCGGCACGCCTACCTGGACCGCCCAGCGCCGCCCAGAGGCCCCGCGTGGGCGCACAACTCCCTCGGCGCGAGCGTGCACAACGCGCTGAAGCGGTGGTATGACCTGCCGGCCTCCCAGCGTACGTCGGAGGTGTTGCCCCGGCTGCTCACCGGAGCCTGGGCGACCGACGGGTACCGCGACGCGGCCCAGATCAAGGCGGTCTACCAGACGGCGCTGGGCTGGCTGGAGCGGTATGTCGCCGGGCTGCCGGCGGGCGACCCGCTCGGGGTGGAGCGCACCGTGGCGGCGAAGACCGAGACCCTGGCCCTGTCCGGGCGGGTCGACCGGCTCGACGCGCGCGACGGCGAGCTGGTGATCGTCGACTACAAGACGGGGCGCACGGGGCTCGACCAGGACGACGCGCGCGGCTCCCGGGCCCTGGCGCTGTACGCGTACGCGGCAGAGCGGATGTTCCACAAGCCGTGCCGGAAGGTGGAGTTGCACCACCTGCCGACCGGTACGGTCGCGGCGCACGAGCACACGGTCGACAGCGTGGCGCGGCACGTGGCCCGGGCCGAGGCGACGGTCGCCGATATCCAGGCGGACCGGGAGTTCCCGATGCGGCCCAGCGCGCTGTGCTCGTTCTGCGACTTCCGCTCGTCGTGCCCCGCCGGTCGGGAGGCCCCGAAGAAGGAGCCGTGGACGGCCGTGGAGGGCTACACCACCCTGCCGGTGGTCCCGAGGCAGCCGGGCCCGCCCGCCGTCCCGGAACCGTGACCGACCGGCCGCCGGGCGGCCTGGCACCCTCGCGAGACAGCTGGGCCGGGCCCTGATGCGGCCGGCGCGGGTGCCGGGGTCGGCCGGCCGGTTCGGGCTATTGCTTTGGGCACCCGGTAACGCGAGAATCCCTCAGTTATGAGCCTCGATCGGGACCGCCGCGCCCGCCTCGCCATCGCAGGGGCGTACTTCGTCCAGGGCCTGTGTTTCGCCGCCCTGGTCACCCGGGTCCCGGCGATCCAGGCCAAGCACCACTTCACCGACGAGGAACTGTCGCTCGTCCTGCTCGCCGTGCCGGTGTTCGCCGGGATCGGCAGCGCACTGTCCGGCTGGCTCGCGGCCCGGTTCGGCAGCGGGGCGCTGCTCCGGATCGCCGGTCCCCTGGTGTGCGCGACGATCGCCGCCACGGGGGCGGCCCCCAACCGCCCGGCGCTGTTCGCGGTCCTCGTCGTCTTCGGGCTCGGCGTCGGGGCGGTGGACGCGACGATGAACATGCAGGGCGTGGCGGTCCAGGCCCGGTACGGCCGGAGCATCCTCGCCTCGCTGCACGCCGTGTGGAGCGTCGCCGGCATCCTCGGCGCGCTGGCCAGCGTGGCCGCGGCGAAGTGGATCCCGCTGTCGGTGCACCTGGGCATCGTCGGGGCGGTCGGGGTGGCCCTCGCGCTGGTCGTCGGCCCGGGGCTCCTGAAGAGGGTCGAGATCCGGGGTGCGCAGAGTTCCGCCGTGCCGGTTGCCGAGGGGGCGGCCGGCACGGCGGTCACCACCAGGGAGGCCGTTGCCAGGGTGCCGTGGAAGCCGGTGCTCATGATCGGGATCGCGATGATGTTCATGTACATCGCCGACTCGTCCACGTCGAACTGGCACGGGCCGTACCTGCTCAAGGAGTTGGGGAGTTCGGAGTCCGTCGCGCCGTGGGCGTACTTCTTCTACCAGGGCTTCCAGGTGCTCGGGCGCTCGGGAGCCGACCGGCTGGGCGAGCGGTTCGGGTCGGTGCGGACTGTGGTGGTGGGTGCACTCGTCGGCACCTTGGGGCTCGCGATGGTGGTGTCGGCGCAGAGCCCGTGGTGGGGGATCGCCGGCTTCGGGGTGCTCGGGCTCGGGCTGTGCGCGATCGTGCCGCAGTCGTTCACGGCCGCGGCCCGGCTCGACCCGGACAACACCGGGGTGGCGATCGCCCGGGTGAACCTCTTCAACTACGCCGGGTTCGTCCTCGGCGCGCCCCTGGTCGGGCTCGTCGGCAACCTGCGGCTGGGCTTCGTCATCCCGTTGGTGCTCGTGTTGGGGATCATTCCGTTCGCGGGGGCATTCCGGTCGACCGTCGCGCGCCCGGTCGGGAACGCGGCGTAACCGTCACAGGATCTTGATCTTTCACCAGGCGGCCAACTCCCGGGCCAGGGAACCCAGGTTGATCGTCAGCGGGCACGGGGCCTCGGTGGTGAAGATGCCCGGCGCCGTCGCGGACTGGCGCTCCACATAGGTCTCGCCGTCCAGCCGCAGCTCGGTGATGGTCAGCGGCTCCGGATCCACGATCAGGTAGCTGGGGATGGCGTGCCGGGCGTACACCGCGCGCTTCTCGCCCCGGTCGCGGTCGGCCGTCGCCGGGGACAGGATCTCCAGCACGAGCAGCGCCTCGGCCGGCCGCTTCATCTCGCTGTCCGGCCGGGGGCACAGCATCAGGTCCGGGGCCGGGTGGTTCTGCCGGTCCAGGTAGAGCCAGGTGTCGATGCCGAGCCAGAGGTCGCGGGGGACCTGGCGGCGGAGGTGGGTGCCGAGGAGGACGAGCAGGGAGCCGTGCGTGGGTCCTGCCGGTGGCGTCACGATGATCGCTCCGTTGACCAGCTCGTGCGGGATGGAGTCCGGATAGACCTCCGGATTCGTCGGATCGGCGAGGATCCGGCGGAGGGTCTGGGCGTCCCGGGCGTCGGCGGCCAGCGCGTCAGTCCATCCTGTGGTCACCTGCACACCCCCTACCGTTGGCCCGATTATCGCACAAACCCATGCAAACTCGGCCTCCCTCGAACGGGCGAGGGAGGCCGAGTCTATCGATACATGGAGATCATCGCCAGGTCAGTGCCCATTCACTCCGTTGGCGATGGCGTCGCCGAGGCTCTTGTCGATCGCCCGCCAGTACGCGAGCGCCTTCGCGAGGATCGGCGCGGACACCCCGCCCTTGAGGTGGCCGACCACGTTGCCGGCCAGCGCGGCCCGCTCGGAGTCGGAGAGCACCTCGCGGACCAGCGTGCCCGGCTGGCCGAAGTCGTCGTCCTCGGCGTGCAGGGTCGCGGCCGAGCGGACCATCTCGCCGTCGACCTCCCAGCCGATCTCGGCGCCCCTGACCTCGTCGGCGACCGGGCCGCCGTACGAGTTGGGGGAGTAGACCGGCGAGTTCCCGCTGTGCTCGAAGCGCATCGCCCCGTCGAACGTGTACGTGTTCACCGGCACCTTCGGCTGGTTCACCGGCAGCTGGGTGTAGTTGGTGCCGATCCGGTGCCGGTGGGTGTCGGCGTAGGCGAACATCCGGCCCAGCAGCATCTTGTCCGGGGACACCCCGATCCCCGGGACCAGCGCCGACGGCTCGAAGGCCGACTGCTCGATCTGGGCGAAGAAGTTCTCCGGGTTGCGGTCCAGGGTCAGCCGGCCGACCTCGATCAGCGGGTAGTCGCCGTGCGGCCAGACCTTGGTCAGGTCGAACGGGTTGAACCGGTAGCCGGGCGCGTCGGCGTAGGGCATGATCTGCACCTTCAGCGTCCACGACGGATGGTCGCCCCGCTTGATGTGCTCGATCAGGTCCCGGCGGTGGAAGTCCGGGTCCTCCGCCGAGATCGTCGCGGCCTCGGACGCGCTCAGGTTGCGGATGCCCTGCTCGGTGACGAAGTGGTACTTCACCCAGAACCGCTCGCCGCCAGCGTTCACCCAGCTGTAGGTGTGCGAGCCGAAGCCGTGCTGCTCGCGCCACGTCGCCGGGGTGCCCCGGTCGGTGAACAGGGTCGTCACCTGGTGCGCGGACTCCGGGTTGAGCGTCCAGAAGTCCCACTGCATGTCGTTGTCGCGCAGCCCGGTGTCCGGCAGCCGCTTCTGCGACCGGATGAAGTGCGGGAACTTGATGGGGTCCCGGATGAAGAAGACCGGGGTGTTGTTGCCGACCAGGTCGTAGTTGCCCTCGGTCGTGTAGAACTTCAGCGCGAAACCGCGCGGGTCGCGGGCCGTGTCGGCACTGCCCTGCTCACCGGCGACCGTGGAGAACCGCAGCAGGGTCTCCGTCGTCGTGCCGGGCTGGAAGACGGCGGCCTTCGTGAAGGCGCTGACGTCGGCCGTGACCGTGAAGTGCCCGAACGCGCCGCCGCCCTTCGCGTGCACGTTGCGCTCCGGCACCCGCTCACGGTTGAAGTGCGCCATCTGGGCGATGAAGTGATGGTCGTGCAGCAGGATCGGTCCGTCGGCTCCGGCGGTCAGCGAGAACGCGTCGCTGGGGGCCGGGGAGCCGGTCTCGGTCGTGGAGTGCTCGGTCAACGTCTCTCCTCCAACTTAGGGGCGAGACCCGGACTCCCGGATCTCAGTCTTCGGTGACTTCCTGACACTTAGGGCACAGGCCCCAATAGGTGACCTCAGCCTCGTCGAGGATGAAGCCATGACTTTTCGACGGGGTCAAGCATGGGGTGTAATGCACGGCGCAGTCAACATCGTCGATTGCTCCACAGCCCCGGCACACCACGTGGTGGTGGTTGTCACCCGTCCGCGCCTCGAACCGGGCGGGATGACCGGCCGGCTCTATCCTTCGGGCGAGCCCGGAACGCGTGAGCGCGCCCAGCACGTCGTAGACCGCCTGGGTGGAGACGCTGTCGAGCCGGTCGCGCACCTGGCGGGTGATCTCGTCCACGTCGAGGTGGCCCCCGCCGGCCAGCACGTCGAGCACCGCGAGACGCGGCTTCGTGACCCGGAGGCCATGCGCTCGGAGCTGCTGGTCACTTGGCATGACCACCAGGTAACCAGGTTTTCTGGAATGAGTCAAATAAATCCCACGGGCGGTGTGGAGGATTGCCCCGGCTGACGCGGAGCCCCCACACTGACGCGATGTTCGATGAGATCATGGGTCTGCCGGCGCACCCGTTGCTCGTCCACGCCGCCGTCGTCTTCGTGCCACTACTCGCGCTCATGGGTGTGGTCTACGTACTCGTGCCACCCCTCCGGGCCCGGTTCACCTGGGTGTTCGTCCTGCTCGCCCTCATCGCCCCCGTCGTCTCCTGGGTGGCCAAGGAGAGCGGCGAACGCTTCGAGCAGCGGATGAACTCCAAGGGCGTCATGCCCCCGGACCTCGCCGCCAAGATCAATGTGCACCAGGACCACGGCACGAAGATGCTCTGGTTCGTCTGCGGCCTGGCCGTCGTGTCCCTGCTGTTCATGGCACTCGACGCCGGGCGGCGCCGCGCCAACGCCAACATCGGACCGGCCCCGGCCGGCGGGGAGATCGCGGCGCCTCCGGCGGCCCGCGGGCGCATGATCATGATGATCGTATTCGGCCTCGCGGTGCTGGTCCTGGCCGGCTTCTCCGGCTGGTACGTCTACAAGACCGGCGACGCCGGCGCACGGATCGCCTGGAACGGTTTCTAAACCCTCATTCGACTACGGTGGGGCCCGGCCCCGGCGTGCATCGGACCGACACCTGGGCCGGATTCGGGGCGTGAGCCGGGGTCAGACGAACAGGGCCCGGCCGCACAGGATCAGGACCAGCACCACCGCGACGGCCCCGGCCACCATGCCGACCCCGTAGGTGATCGTCCGGCCCGCGCGCTCCTCCTCGTCGAGGGCGCGGTGCTCCTGGCGGGGCATCTGGCGGGCCGGCGGCACCTCCACGATCGTCGGCGGACGCCACCCGGGCGGCGGCGGGCTCGACGGCGGCGGACCCGTGTACTCCGGAGCCGCCGGGCGTGCAGGGGGCGCCGGTGGGGCCGGCTGGCCGTGGGCGGGGCGGCGCCAGTATTCATCCGTCACCAGCCCACCGTAGCGGTCCGGTGCGCGGACCGTCCCACCCATGGCTGGCGGACCTCCTGGACGGCCAGGGCCGTGGCTGCAGTGCTGCGGGCCGCGTGGTCCCGCGAGGCGAAGCCGCATGGTGCCGCCAGGCGAAAAGGAGGCCCCCACCCGGCTGGGTGGGGGCCTCCTTCGAACGCGTGTTACTCGGCCGAGCTGGTCGCCGGGCGACGGCGACGGCGGCGCGGCTTGCGTGCCGCGTCGGAGCCATCGTCGAACGAGCCGTCGACGTCGTCCTGAGCACTGTCGAGAACCGGGGCCGCGAACACCGGAGCCACGACACCCGACGCGAACGGCGTGCCCAGCGCCACGGCCGGAGCCGGAGCGGAGGACCGCGACCGCCGGGCGCGCGGCGCCGACGAGCCCGATTCGGTCGACCCGGAGGCCGCCGACTCGGAGGTCACCGAATCCAGGGCCACCGACTCGGCCGCGACCGGAGCCGAGTCGGAAACCGACCCCGACCGCTCGGAAACCGAACCGGACCGCGTGCGCGACCGCGACCGCGTAGCCGACTTCGACGAGACGGAGGCGGAGACCGGCGCGGAGTCCAGATCCACGTCCGACGCCGAACCCAGGCTCACGTCCGACGCCGAGGTCTGACCCTCCGATGCCACCACGGACTCACCCTCGGCGACCCGACGCGACCGGCGACGCTGGCGCGGCGGCTTGTCGGCCGCCACCTCGGTCGGGGCCGCCGGGCGCTCGGACCGGCCACCACGGCCGCCGGCCTTGCGGTCGCCGCGGTCCCGGTCACGGCCGCCCTTGCGGGGGCCGCCCTCGATGTCCTCGATGGCCTCGGAGCTCAGCCCGGAACGGGTCCGCTGGGCGGACGGCAGGGTGCCGGTGACGCCCTCCGGGATGTCGAGGTCGGTGAGCAGGTGCGGGGACGTGTGGTACGTCTCCGGCGGGTTCGGCTGGTCGAGGTGCAGGTTCTTGTCGATGAGGCTCCAGCGCGGAGCGTCCTCCCAGTCGACGAACGTGACGGCGACACCGGTCGCCCCGGCGCGGCCGGTGCGGCCGATCCGGTGCACGTACGTCTCCTGGTCCTCGGGGCAGTCGTAGTTGATCACGTGGGTGACCGCCGTGACGTCGATGCCGCGGGCGGCGACGTCGGTGGCGACCAGCACGTCGACCTTGCCGGCCCGGAACGCGCGCAGCGCACGCTCCCGGGCGCCCTGGCCCAGGTCACCGTGCACGGCGCCGGCCGCGAAGCCGCGGAAGTCCAGGTCCTCGGCGAGGTTCTGGGTGGCCCGCTTGGTCCGGCAGAAGATCATCGTCAGGCCCCGGTCCTTCGCCTGCAGGATGCGGGCGACGACCTCTGCCTTGTTCATCGGGTGCGTGCGGTAGACGAACTGCTTGGTCAGCGGGTTCGGCGCACTGTTGTCGTTGTGCCCGGCGTGGATGGTCACCGGGTTCTTCAGGAACCGGCGGGACAGGGCCACGATCGGGTCCGGCATGGTCGCGGAGAACAGCATGGTCTGCCGCTGCTCCGGCAGCATCGCCAGGATCTTGGTCACGTCCTCGAGGAAGCCCAGGTCGAGCATCCGGTCCGCCTCGTCCAGGACGAGGGTGCGGACCTTGCCCAGGTCGAGCTTCTTCTGCTTGGCGAGGTCCATGAGCCGGCCCGGGGTACCGACGACGATGTCGACGCCCTTGGCGAGCGCGTCGACCTGCGGCTCGTAGGCCACGCCGCCGTAGACGGCGAGGACGCGGATGCCACGCACCTTGCCGGCGGCGGCCAGGTCGCGGGCGACCTGCACGTTGAGCTCGCGGGTCGGGACGACGATCAGGGCCTGCGGGGCGCCGTCGGCACCCTCGCTGACGTCGAGGGTGCGCTCGAGGATCGGAATGCCGAAGCCGAGCGTCTTGCCGGTACCGGTCGGGGCCTGGCCGATCACGTCGCCACCGCGCATGGCGATCGGGAGCGCGTACTCCTGGATCGCGAAGGCGCGGGTGATGCCGACGGCGGCGAGCGACTCGACGGTCTCGGCGCGCACGCCCAGCTCTGCGAAAGTCGGGGCCTGCGTGTCGACGGCGATCGGGATCAGTGGTTCTGCGGTAATTTCGTCACTGTGGTCGTGCTGTGCGGGAAGCAGTTTGGTGTCCCTCTCAGGCGGCCACGGGCGCGGAGAGCGTGTCGCGACGTGACGCGGGCCTGTGTGCGACCTCAGTGCGGGTCATCGGCCTGCGCGCCGCGGCGCCAGTGGCGTATCGGTGCAGGCGCGGGGCCTCGATCGGCCAAGGCGCTCCTGCTATTAACAGCCATGGTAACGGTTTATCGCTCGACGCGCCGTGACCAATTCGCTCCGTGACGTCTCCGACAGGCTCGGCTGTGGCTCATCTCACCGAAACACGGGATTTCCGGCCCGAAAAAGGTAGCCTGCGGTCGTGTCTGAGTCCTCCCTTGCCGTGACCGACCTGCTAGCCGTCCTCGCGTACGGGGAGCTGAGCGCCTTCGACCGGATGGCCGAGGACGCGCGGCTCGCCCCCGACCACGCCCGGCGGGCGGCGCTGTCGGAGATGGCCGGCGCGGAGATCGCCAACTACCGCCGGCTCGTCGACCGGCTCACCCAGCTCGGCGTGGACCCGGTGGCGGCGATGGCCCCGTTCGTGGCGGCCATCGACGACTACCACGACCAGACCGAGCCGCGGGACTGGCTGGAAGGCCTGGTCAAGGCCTATGTCGGCGACTCGATCGCCGATGACTTCTACCGGGAGATCGCCGGCTTCCTCGCCAGCCCCGACCGCGAGCTGATCCTCGACGTGCTGCACGACACCCGGCACGTGGACTTCATCGCCGGTGAGATCCGGGCCGCCGTCGAGGCCGACCCGAAGGTGGCCAGCCGGCTGGCGCTGTGGGCGCGGCGGCTGGTCGGCGAGGCGTTGTCCCAGGCCCAGCGGGTGGCCTCCGAGCAGGACGCGCTGACCGAGCTCGTCGTGCACGGCTCCGGCGACCTCGCGGCCGTCAACGCGCTGTTCAAGCGGCTGACGGCGGCGCACACGGCCAGGATGGCCGTCGTCGGCCTCAACACCTGAGTGTGGGCCCGCTGAGGACGACGATGCGTGCGTTGCAGAGAACCCGGCATACAACACCGGTATGCCGGAACCTCTGCTGGTCGCGCCGGAGGCGCGCAGGGCAGCACAGCGCCTCCCCGCCCTCAGCGGGCCAAGACGCTTAGATCCAGGACTTGCCGGTCAGGCGCTCGTACACGTCGATGTAGCGGGCCCGGACGCCCTCCACGACCTCGGCCGGGATCTCCGGTCCCGGAGCGGTCCGGTCCCAGTCCAGGGTCTGCGACCACTCGCGCAGGTACTGCTTGTCGAACGACTTCTGCGGCCCGCCCGGCGCCCAGGCGGCGGCGTCCCAGTACCGGGACGAGTCGGACGTGAGCACCTCGTCGGCCAGCACCAGGTTGCCGGCCGGGTCCCAGCCCAGCTCGATCTTGGTGTCCGCGACCAGGATGCCGCGCTCGGCGGCGACGGCCGCACCCCGCGAGTACAACTCGAGGGTGATCCTGCGCAGCTCCTGGGCCGTCGCCGAACCGACCTCCGTGACCACCTCGTCGAAGGTCATGAACTCGTCGTGCTCGCCGACCGCGGCCTTCGTGGTCGGGGTGAAGATCGGCTCGGGCAGCTTCGAGCCCTCGACCAGGCCCTCCGGCAGCGCGATGCCGGAGACCGTGCCCGTCTTGTTGTACTCCTCCAGGCCCATCCCGACCAGGTAGCCCCGGGCGATGCACTCGACCGGCACCATCTTCAGGCTCCGGCACCGGATGGCCCGGCCGGCGAACTCGGCCGGCACGTCGGTCGTGGAGATCACGTGGTTGGGCAGCACGTCGGCCAGCTGCTCGAACCACCACAGGCTCAGGGCGGTGAGCAGCGCGCCCTTGTCCGGGATCGGGGTCGGCAGGACCACGTCGTAGATCGAGACCCGGTCGGATGCGACCAGGATGATGTCGTCGCCGTCGAGGTATACGTCCCGGACCTTGCCGGAGTGCAGCAGCTTCACGCGTTCAAGATAATTCCTCGAGCAGGCCGAGCACCGCGCGGGCCACCGTCCGGGGCGCTTCGAGCTGGGCGACGTGCCCCACGTGGTCGAGGATCAGCAGCCGGCTGTCCGGGATCGTGGTGGCCACCTTCGGCGCGACCCGGACGTCGACGAGCCGGTCCTCGTTGCCGGCGATGACCAGCGTCGGGGCCTCCACGTGCGCCGCGAGGTTCCACAGCGAGCCGCTGCCGGGCAGGTACGCGCGGACGAAGTTGCCGACCAGGTCGCGGAATGTGCGCACCCAGGCCTCGGCGTACCAGGGCTGCGCCACCCGGACCGCCGCCTCGTCGGTGTAGCGCTGGAACACGTCCTCGGTGATCCGGGTCGGGTCGGCGTAGCAGAGCTCGAGCGCCGCGCGGGTGATGTCCGCCGGGGCCATCGCCTGGATCCGCTTCGTCGCGATCTTCTCGACGTTGGGGAGCAGGAGCATCGGGAGCAGCTTCGAGTGCGCCGACCAGCGCGGGTCCATGAACGGCATGGCCGGCGAGATCAGAGTCAGGGTCCGGACCAGGTCCGGCCGGTTCGCGGCGACCCGGACCGACACCGCCCCGCCCAGGGAGTTGCCGAACAGGTGCACCGGGCCCCGGTCGGACTCCTCGATCCAGCGGATCACCCGGGCGGCGAAGGCCGCGACGCCGTACCGCTTCGCCGGCTCGCTCAGGCCGAACCCGGGGAGGTCGATCGCCTGGCCGTCGAGCTTGCCGGCGAGGAGGCCCGCGAGATCTGTCCAGTTCTGTCCGGAACCGCCGAGACCGTGGATGTAGAGCGCCGGTTCGGTGTCCGGTGTCGTCCCGGGCGTGTCGCGGACATGGATGACCGTGCCGTCCAGGGTGACCTCACGGCCGGGCCACGCTGGCCAGGGGCCAGTTTCGGGGGACAGGGTCTGCTCTGGAACCATCCGTGCGCGCTTCACACGGAGAGTGTGCCTCAGATACATGGCTGATCACGGGATACGCTCAACGGGTGCCGGTACCAATGACCCGGCTAGACGGAGGTGACCAATGGCTGCCGCTCCTACCACTGGCGCGCAGACCACCGGGCGCCCGGTACGACTGCCCAGGTCCGCGCGGCGTAAGCAGCTCCTCGCCGCCGCCCAGGAGGTCTTCGTAGCTCAGGGTTACCACGCGGCCGCGATGGATGACATCGCTGAGCGCGCCGGCGTGTCGAAACCAGTGCTGTACCAACACTTTCCCGGCAAACTGGAGCTCTACCTCGCGCTGCTCGACGTGCACTGCGACGCGCTCGTGCGCCGGCTGCAGGACGCCATGGCCGAGTTGAGCGACAACAAGCTCCGGGTCGAGGCCGCCATGCAGGCGTACTTCGACTTCGTCGACGGCAACGGCGAGGCGTACCGGCTGGTGTTCGAGTCCGACCTGCGCAACGACCCCGCCGTGCGCGAGCGGGTCGACCGGGTCGAGCAGGGCTGCATCGCCGCCATCACCCAGACCATCACGTCGGACACGTCGATCCCCCGGGAGCGGGCCGAGCTGCTTGCCGTCGGGCTGACCGGCGCGGCGGAGATCGGCGCGCGGTACTGGCTGGCGAGCGGCCAGCAGGTGCCCAAGGAGGAGGCCGTGGCGCTCATGGCCACCCTGGCCTGGCGTGGTATCTCGAACTTCCCGCTCGTAGGCAATGAAAGCTCATAGAGGAGGGTACGTGGAGGTCAAGATCGGCGTGCAGTTCGCCCCGCGCGAGCTCGTCGTGGAGAGTGCCCAGTCGCCGGCCGAGGTCGAGAAGGCCGTGATCGAGGCTCTGAACTCCGAGTCCAAGATCCTGAGCCTGGAGGACGAGAAGGGTCGCCGGGTGATCGTGCCGGTCGACAAGCTCGCCTATGTGGAGATCGCTGAGCTGGTGACCCGGACCGTGGGGTTCACCGCCGGTTAGTCTCCGCCCGGTACCCCAAAGGTGATCTTCGTGTGGGGATCAGCGCCGGCGGGGAAAGTTCGTTTCCGAACGGCCCGGTTCGCCGGGCCGTTCGGCGTGTCATCGATGGTCGAGTTGCCCGGAATGTCATGGTGGGGCCATGTCGAGGGCCAGCCTGAGCACGGACCCGGAGACCCGCCCGGACCCCCATCGGGAGATGCTGCGCCGGCGGCAGCGGACGGTGCTGATCTGCCTGTTGCTGCTGGCCGGGCTGCTGGTCACGGTCGACTTCGTCCGCGGGCTGAGCCTGCCGGCGGAGATGCCGGCGGCGGCTCGGGTGCCCCGTCCGGAGCCGGTGATGGAGCCGCGCGCCCCGGGTGACTCCGCCAGGGCGGCAACCGGTGCCCGGGCGAGTGCCGCCGGTGGCGCCCATGCCGGGGTGGTGGCCGGGGCCAGCGGTGCTGCCGCGGGTCCTTCCGGCCAGCCGACCCCTGCGGCCTTCCCGAGGTCCGGGGCGGGGACCTACTCCTTCGCGGCCGGGACCGGCGCCGTGTTCGGCAAAGCTGGACAGATCAGGCAATACCGGGTGGCCGTCGAGGACGGATCCGCCCAGGACGTCGGGAACTTCGCCGCCGAGGTCGACCGGGTACTCGGCGACCCCCGCGGCTGGACGGCCGCCGGGGACCTGCGGCTGCAGCGGGTGCCGACCGGCGGGGAGTTCACGGTGTACCTGGCCACGGAGGCCACCACCGACGCCCTCTGCCGAGAGGACGGCATCCAGGCCAAGCAGTTCCTGTCCTGCCGGCTGAAGAGCAACAAGGTGATCATCAACCTGAGCCGGTGGCTGACGGCCGTGCCGGACTACGGGGCCCCGCTCGGCGCGTACCGGGAGTTCGCGGTCAACCACGAGGTCGGCCACCAGCTCGGCGCGGTGCACGAGCGCTGCCCGGCCCCCGGCGGGCCTGCCCCGGTGATGCTCCAGCAGAACCTCGGCCTGTACGGCTGCACGGCCAACTCCTGGCCCTACGTCGACGGGAAGCGGCTGACCGGGCCGCCGGGGTCGTACGTACCCGAAAACTAGGGGTTGTCGAAACTGAGTCCCGGGTCACCGCCGAACACCGGTGTCGCGGGGCACAATGGCAGGATGGCCGCCCGCCCCGGCCCCTGACGCGACTGCGAATTGCGACCGAAAGGCACCGCTGTGTCCCTGCCCCCACTCGTCGAACCCGCGGCGGAGCTCACCGTTGACGAGGTCCGTCGGTACAGCCGGCATCTGATCATCCCCGACGTGGCGATGGACGGCCAGAAGCGCCTGAAGAACGCCAAGGTCCTGTGCGTCGGGGCCGGCGGCCTCGGCTCGCCAGCGCTGATGTACCTGGCGGCGGCCGGCGTCGGCACCCTCGGCATCGTCGAATTCGACACGGTCGACGAGTCGAACCTGCAGCGGCAGATCATCCACGGCCAGTCCGACATCGGCCGGCCGAAGGCCGAGTCGGCGGCCAACAGCATCCGCGAGATCAACCCCCTCGTGAACGTGGTCATTCACAATGTGGCCCTCGACAACGACAACGTCTTCGAGATCTTCGGGCAGTACGACCTGATCGTGGACGGCACGGACAACTTCGCGACGCGGTACCTGGTGAACGACGCCGCCGTGCTCCTCGGCAAGCCGTACGTCTGGGGCTCGATCTACCGGTTCGACGGCCAGGCCAGCGTGTTCTGGGCCGAGCACGGCCCCTGCTACCGCTGCCTGTACCCGGAGCCGCCGCCGCCCGGCATGGTGCCCAGCTGCGCCGAGGGCGGCGTGCTCGGCGTGCTGTGCGCGAGCATCGGCTCGATCCAGGTCACCGAGACGATCAAGCTGCTCACGGGCATCGGCGAGCCGCTGGTCGGCCGGCTGATGGTCTACGACGCGCTGGAGATGTCCTACCGCCAGGTGAAGGTGCGCAAGGACCCCAACTGCGCGCTGTGTGGGGAGAATCCGACGGTCACCGGCCTGATCGACTACGACGACTTCTGCGGCGCGGTGTCGGCCGAGGCCCAGGAGGCGGCCCACGGCTCGACGATCACGGCGCTGGAGCTGCGCGACATGCTGGCCTCGGAGAAGCCGCCGTACCTGGTGGACGTGCGCGAGCCTGCCGAGTACGAGATCGTCAGCATCCCGGGCAGCGTGCTCATCCCCAAGGGCGAGATCCTGAACGGCTCGGCGCTGGCGGGTCTCCCGCAGGACCGGCAGATCGTCCTGCACTGTAAGTCGGGGGTGCGCTCGGCCGAGGCGCTGGCCGCGCTGAAGGCGGCAGGGTTCAAGGACTCGGTGCACGTCCAGGGCGGGGTCCTCGCGTGGATCAACACGGTCGACCCGTCGTTGCCGACGTACTGACCACGTGAATTACACATAGATAACAATATATTGATGTGATCTTCCAGGGTTGTTTGAGTGGCTGTCACCACTGGAGCTCCCTTTTGAGGGGGCTCGCACCCCTCCTGGAGGATCCATGACAGTCCGCTTCGGACGCCGACGGTGGTTGACCGTCGGCGTCGTCGCGTTGCTCGGCCTGGCGCTCGCCGGGCCCGCGACGGCCGACCCGCGCCACGACCCCGCCGAGTCCTCCGCCGAATACGTGCTCAGCGGGCCCCTCACCCGCGACCGCGTCAACGCCGTGGCTGGTACCGGGGCCTCGGTGGACCACGTCGAGGGCGGCCGGATCAGCGTGACCGCCACCCCCTCGGAGCTGCGGGAGATCCTGAAACTCGGCTTCACGGCGCAGAAGGTCACCGTGCCGACCGACCGGGGCAAGGCCGCCATCGACGACTTCCCGTCGGCCGACTCGAACTACCACAACTACGCCGAGCTGACGACCGAGGTGAACAACCTGGTCGCCTCCAAGCCGGCGATCGCGAAGAAGTACAGCCTCGGCACGTCGTACGAGGGCCGGGATCTGATGCTGGTCAAGATCTCCGACAACGTGGCCACCGACGAGGACGAGCCGGAGGTGCTGTTCGACGCCCACCAGCACGCCCGCGAGCACCTGACCGTCGAGATGTCGGTGTACCTGCTGCACCTGTTCATCGACAACTACGGCACCGACCCGCGGATCACCAACCTGGTGAACACCCGCGAGATCTGGGTGATCCCGGACATGAACCCGGACGGCGGCGAGTACGACATCGCGTCGGGCTCCTACCGGTCCTGGCGGAAGAACCGGCAGCCCAACTCCGGCTCGTCCAACGTCGGCACCGACCCCAACCGGAACTGGTCCTACAACTGGGGCTGCTGCAACGGCTCGTCGAGCAGCACCTCGAGCGAGACCTACCGGGGGCCGTCGGCGTTCTCCGCGCCGGAGACGAAGAAGGTCTCCGACTGGGTGCTCAGCCGGGTCGTGGGAGGCAAGCAGCAGATCCGGGTCGGGATCGACTTCCACACGTACGGCGAGCTGGTGCTGTGGCCGTTCGGCTACACCACGAACCACACCCCGTCGGGGATGACCGCCGACGACAACGCCACCTTCTCGACCATGGGCCAGCAGATGGCCGGCACCAACAGCTACACGCCCGAGCAGTCGGCCGACGACTACATCACCGACGGCGACATCCTCGACTGGATGTGGGGCAGCCAGAAGATCTTCGCCTACACCTTCGAGATGTACGGCGGCAGCTACGGCTTCTACCCGCCCGACGAGGTGATCCCCGCGCAGACCTCCCGGAACAAGGAGGCGGTGCTCACGCTCGTCGAGTACGCCGACTGCCCGCAGCGCTCGATCGGCAAGGAGCAGCAGTACTGCGGCACCACCCAGCCGCCCGGCCCCAGGTTCGAGAACGCCACCGACGTCGCGATCCCCGACAACACGACGGTGGAGAGCCCGATCACGGTGACCGGGGTGTCCGGCAAGACCACGGTCACCGTGAACGTCGACATCAAACACACCTACCGGGGTGACCTGGTGATCAGCCTGGTCAAGCCGGACGGCACGGTCGTGGTGCTGGAGGACTTCCCGAACGGCGACAGCGCCGACAACGTGCTGAAGTCCTACTCGGCGACCGTCCCGTCAGCCGCGAACGGGGTGTGGAAACTCCGCGTCCAGGACATCGCGAGCGCGGACACCGGCAAGATCGACCTCTGGTCCCTGCAGTTCTAGCCACGGCGGACGGGCACGTCCTAGCGGATGTGCCCGTCTCCCGTGACCACGTACTTGGTCGAGGTCAGCTCGGGCAGCCCCATCGGGCCCCTGGCGTGCAGCTTCTGGGTGGAGATGCCGATCTCGGCCCCGAAGCCGAACTCCTCGCCATCCGTGAACCGGGTCGACGCGTTGACCAGCACCGCCGCCGCGTCCACCCGGGCCGTGAACGCCCGGGCCGCCGCCTGGGAACGGGTGATGATGGCCTCGGAGTGGCCCGTGCCGTACACCTTGATGTGTCTGACCGCCGCGTCGAGGGAGTCGACGACGGCCGCCGAGAGATCCAACGACAGGTACTCCGTCCCGAAGTCCTCGTCGGTCACCGCGACCGCGCCGGCGAACACCGCCGGGTCGGCGTGCACGGTCACCCCGGCGTCGGCGAGGGCCGGCAGGGCCTTCGCCAGGAACTCCTCCGCCACGGCCGCGTGCACCAGCAGCGACTCGGCCGCGTTGCACACGCTCGGCCGCTGGGTCTTCGCGTTCAGCAGGATCCGCAGCGCCATGTCCAGGTCGGCGTCGGCGTCCACGTAGATGTGGCAGTTGCCGACCCCGGTCTCGATCACCGGCACCGTCGAGCCCTCGACCACGGTCCGGATCAGGTCCGCCCCGCCGCGCGGGATCAGCACGTCCACCAGGCCCCGGGCCCGCATCAGCTCGTGCACGGACTCCCGCGACTCGGCGTCGAGGAGCTGGACCGCGTCGGCCGGCAGCCCCTGCGCGGCGAGAGCGTCGCGCAGCACCTCGACCAGGGCGGCGTTCGACGACCGGGCCGAGGACGAGCCGCGCAGCAGGGCGGCGTTGCCCGACTTCAGACACAGGCCGGCGGCGTCCACGGTCACGTTCGGCCGGGCCTCGTAGATGATGCCGACCACCCCGAACGGGACCCGGACCTGGCGCAACTCCAGGCCGTTCGGCAGGGTCGAGCCCCGGACCACCTCGCCCACCGGGTCGGGCAGCCCGGCCACCTGGCGCAGGCCTGCGGCGATCGCCCCGACCCGGGCCTCGGTCAGCGCCAGCCGGTCGAGCAGCGCCTCGGAGAACCCGGCCACGCGACCGCGCGCCACGTCCTCGTCGTTTGCCTTCACAATTTCGGGGGTACGCGCCACCAGCGCCCCGGCCATCGCCACCAGTGCGGCGTCCTTGGCGGCCCGGGTGGTGAGCGCCAGAATGTCGGCGGCCTCGCGGGCGGCGAGCGCGGCGGTGCGGACGTCGTGTGCCATGTTCCGAGCCTAGTAGGTGGGCGGACCGTGGCGCGGCGGGCGCGGCCGGGGCCCGCAGGTCGGGACGGGTCGGGTGGCGGTCGGGGCGGTGGCTGTCGGTACCCGCCGATCCACAAGAATGGGCGGGTGCGTGAAACCGTGACCGGAGCCCGACGCATCGTCGTCAAGATCGGATCTTCCTCGCTCACCACGGCAGCCGGTGGACTCGACCCGGCCCGGGTGGACGCGCTCGTCGACGTGCTCGCCGCGCGGCAGGCCGCCGGGGTGGAGGTCGTCCTCGTCTCCTCAGGGGCCATCGCCGCCGGGCTGGCCCCGCTCGGCTTCGCCCGCCGGCCACGCGACCTCGCCAGCCAGCAGGCCGCCGCCAGCGTCGGCCAGGGCCTGCTGGTCAACCGCTACACCCAGTCCTTCGCCCGGTACGGCATCCGGGTCGGCCAGGTACTGCTCACCGTGGACGACCTGGTCCGCCGGGTGCACTACCGCAACGCGCACCAGACCCTGACGACGCTGCTCGGCCTCGGCGCGCTGCCCGTCGTCAACGAGAACGACACCGTGGCCACCGACGAGATCCGGTTCGGCGACAACGACCGGCTCGCCGCCCTCGTCGCGGCACTCGTGCACGCCGACCTGCTGGTGCTGCTGTCCGACGTGGACGCCCTGTACACCGGCCCGCCCGGTCGGCCCGGCTCCCTGCGCATCTCGGACGTACGCTCCCCGGAGGACCTGGCGCACATCACGATCGGCGGCGCGGGCTCGGCCGGCCTCGGCACCGGGGGCATGGTCACCAAGATCGAGGCCGCCCGGATCGCCACGACCTCGGGCATCCCGGTCGTCCTGACCGGCGCACCGCACGCTGGGGCCGCCCTGGCCGGCGAGCCGGTCGGCACCCTGTTCCACCGGCTGCGCCGCCGCCCCACGTCGCGGCTGTTCTGGCTCGCGCACGCCACCACCCCGCAGGGCCGCCTGCACCTCGACGCCGGAGCGGTCGCTGCCGTGGTCGACCGGCGCGCGTCGCTGCTGCCGGCCGGGGTGACGGCGGTGGACGGCACGTTCACGGCCGGGGATCCGGTGGACCTGCTCGACCCGGCGGGGCGGCCGGTGGCCCGCGGCCTGGTCAACTACGACTCGATCGAGCTGCCCCCGCTGCTGGGCCGCTCGACCCGTGACCTCGACCCGGGCTACGACCGCGAACTGATCCACCGCGACGACATCGCCCTGCTGTAGGCCTTCACCTGATTTCCGAGTAGTCGTTGGAGGACATGACCGCCGTGTCAGAGCGTTTGAGCATCGTCGGTGGCGCCCATACCGACACAGGGGTCACGTTGCCCAGCGATCAATCGTCGTTCTGGGCCGCCGGATGGCAGGCCGGGGAGCGGGAGATCGAGGCGGAGCGGTCGCGGGGCGGGCGCGGCCATGTGTTCGAGTCCGAAGAGGAATTCCTGGAGTTCCTCCGATCCGACGGCTCGTAGCGTCGCGGGCCCAGGGCCGACAGCGGGCCGCGTGTGGGACTCACGGCATCGGCCGGCGGGCCTGAGGGCTGCGGATAAGGTGGGTGGGTGGATGTTGTCGAGGCTGTGTTGGCTGTGGTGGAGACGATTCCCGAGGGCAAGGTGATGTCCTACGGGGCGATCGCCGACTACCTCGGGCTCGGGTCAGCGCGGATCGTCGGCCAGGTGATGGCCGTGCACGGCGCGCCCGTCGCGTGGCACCGGGTCGTCGCGGCCAACGGGCGGCTCGTGCCGCACCACGAACAGAAGCAGATGCAGAAGCTCATGGCCGAGGGCGTGCTGTTCCGCACGGACAAGGTGAACATGGCGCGGTACGCGTGGTATCCGGAGACGCCGGCGTAGGCGGTCGGTAGCCGCTGGGCGGGCCGCTGTCGGGTGGGCCGGGTGCGCTGGGCTGGGCCGGTGCGTGGTGGGTCGGGGACCTCCGTAATCGGAAAAAGGGTTTAGAGGGTCATGCCTCTTCCGCCGCGGCGCGGGTCACCCGCCGCCGCGCCCCGGCCGGCCGCGCTCACCCCGCCGAAGTAGTGGTCGAGGGTGTCCCACATCCGGAGCTGGTAGCCGGCGGCGGACAGCGCGGTCAGGGCGTCGGCGGGGAACCCGGGCTCGGCGTGCAGGATGCCGGCCGCCGGGTGGATGCGGGGGCGGGCGATGGCGTCGGCGAGGGCGATGCCGTCGACGAGTACGCCGATCAGGGTGTGCACCAGGGCCGTGCGGATCCGGGACGCGCCCGCCGAGCCGGCCGCCAGCACCAGGCCGTCGTCGTCGGTGACGACCAGGGGGCACATCATGCTCGCCATCCGGCCGCCGGCGGGGAGTCCCGGGGTGAGCAGTTCGCCCTCGCCGAGCATGGAGTTGAGGTGGACGCCGAGGCCCGGCAGCCACACCCCGGAGCCGATCCCGAGGGTCGTGGTGACCACGCAGGCATTGCCGTCGGCGTCCACGACGGACACGTTGGTGGTGTTGCCGTTGCTCGGCGGGCCGGGCTCGGCCAGGGCGCGTGCGACGCTGACCGGGTCGGTGGCGGCCAGCGCGCCGAGGGTGGCGATGGTGCGGTTGAGGTCCTCGCGGGCCCGGACCGTGCGGCCGGCGAAGGTCGCTGAGACCACCGGCAGGTCCAGCACCTGGTACGAGGCCAGGTCCGCGTCCGTGAGCACCCCGCCCCCGGCCGCGACCATGTCCACGATCAGTTTGCCGATCCGTCCGGTGTAGAACAGCGCCGGGCCCTCCTCGGCGAGCTGGGCCAGCGCCGTGGCCAGGCCCGGGTGGTACAGGGTGTCGCCGCCCTCGAGCAGTCGGCCGGTGGGCGCGTAGATCGACGCGCCGTCGCCGGGGAGCATGGCCGGCGCGATCGAGATCAGGGACAGTGCCTGGGCGTGCGGCAGCGGGACGCCCGCGCGGGCCAGCTCGATCGACGGCTTGACCACGTCCGCCCAGTCGAGGCGGCCGAACCGGCGGTGCAGCTCCCCGCAGCCGGCCGGTACGCCGGGGACGGCGACGCTGGACGCGCCGGCCGAGTACGGGATCGGGACGCTGCCGAACATGACGTTGATCGGGGTCATCGGGGCTGGCTCGGTGGTGGAGCCCAGGCCGGGGACCGCGACGAAGAAGTCGAGGCAGGTGACCTCGCCGGTGGCCGCGTCGTAGTACGTGCCGAAGCCGCCGCCGCCCAGCCCGGTCAGGATGGTCTCGCCGACACAGCTGGCCAGGACCGCGGCGACCGCGGCGTCGGCGGCGCTCCCGCCGGCGGCGAGGATCTGGGCCCCGACCTCGGCGGTGGCGGGGTGGCCGGCGGCGACAGCGGCTCGATGAGAGGCTTCCACAGGGCGAGAGTAGTCGGTTTGTCGGGAAAGTGGGCCGTAGGACGGCCGGGCGCGGGCCGTCGGGCGGCGGGGCGCAGGTGGAAGGCCCGGTGTCGGGCGCTCGTGGTGGAATGGAGTCCGTGACCTATCGACTGGTGCGGCGACCTGCGGCAACGCGCACCGCGCCGGTCCTCGACCCGGTCCAGGCCGCCGTGGTCGCCCACCGGGGTCCGCTGCTGGTCGTGGGCGCGCCCGGCACAGGGAAGACCACCACGCTGTTGGCGGCGGTCGCGGCCCGGATCGCCGAAGGGGCGGAGCCTGACCGGGTACTGGTCTGGGCCTTCAACCGGCACGCCGCCACCGGCCTGCGCGACGGGGTGGCCGCCCGCAGCCCCGGCGTGACGGAACCCCTGGTCCGCACCCCGCACGGGTACGCGTTCTCCCTGCTCCGGCTCGCGGCGGCCCGCCGGGGCGACCCGACGCCGAAACTGATCACCGGCCCGGAACAGGACCTGGTCATCCGGGAGCTGCTGCGCGGCGCGCTCGAGGACGGCCGGGAGGACTGGCCGGCCGGGTTGCGCCCGGCCCTGCTCACCCGCGGCTTCGCGACAGAACTACGCGACCTGCTGCTCCGGGCCGTCGAGCGCGGGGTGTCCTCCGGTCAGCTGGCCGCGTGGGGCCGACAGCACGGCCGGCCCGACTGGGTGTCGGCGGCGCGGTTCCTGGACGAGTACATCGACGTGCGGCTGCTGCGCGACCCCGGCGGGTACGACCCGGCGGAGCTGATCCGGTCGGCGATCGCCGAACTGCGCGAGGACCCCGACCTGCTGGAGACCGAGCGGGCCCGACTCCGGCACGTGTACGTCGACGACGCCCAGGACCTCGACCCGGCCCAGCTCCAGCTCCTGCACATGGTCACCGACCGGCCGGTCGGGTTCGCCGACCCCGACTCCGTGACGTTCACCTTCCGGGGCGCCGACCCCTCGGGGCTGCGCGACTTCGCCCCGGAGACCCTCACGCTCGAGACGAACTGGCGGACCGGCGGCACCCTGCTCGCGGCCACCCAACGGGTCGGCCGACGGCTGCGCGGGGCCGCCCGGCACCGGGCCGTCGCCGCGCGCGGCTCGGGCGAGTACGAGGTCGCGCTGCTGCACTCGGCCAGCGAGGAGGCGAGTTACGTCGCGTACCGGCTGCGGGCCGCCCACCTGCTCGACCGGGTGCCGTGGTCGCGGATGGCCGTGATCGTCCGGTCCACGGCCGCGGCGCTCGGGCCGCTGCGGCGGGCGATGACGATGGCGGGGGTACCGGTCGAGACGGCCGCCGCCGATCTGCCCCTGCCGGCGCAGCCCGTGGTGCGGGCGTTGCTGACGCTGCTGGACTGTGCGGCGAATCCGGAGAACCTGGACGAGGACACGGCGGTGGTGTTGCTGCACTCGCCGTTGGGCGGGGCTGATCCGTTGGCGGAGCGGCGGTTGCGGCAGGGGTTGGCGGTGCTGGCGGCGCGTCGGCCCGAGCCGGTGCCGCACATCCCGGCACCCCGGGAGGAACTGAACGCCGCCCGGGCCGAGGAGGCCTGGCCCGAGACTGAGGACGCCGGGCCGGAGGAGGCCTGGCCTGAGGCCGAGCCGGAGGAAGCCTGGCCGGAGAGCGGGCCGGATGAGGGCTGGTCTGAGTCCGCGCACGGTCGGGAAACCCTCGGCCCGCTGGCCGGACCCGACATCCGCCCCGGCATCAGGCACCGGCACGGCATCGGGCGCGCTGCCCAGCCCCACCCGGAGCCGGACACGCACGCCGACCTCTGGCCGGACGACGCCCCCTGGCCCGACGTCGCGTCCGAGCCGGGGAGCGGGGACGACGGCGACGATCCGGCGCGGATGCCGGACCCTGAGCCGATGCCCGTGCCGCAGTCTCTCGCCGAGCTGATCGAGAACCCGCCCGAGGACGCCTGGGCCGAGCCGGCCCGCCGGCTGCACGCGCTGCTCACCGCCGCCCGCCGGGCCGGCCCCGACGACGCTCCGGGCTCCGGGACCGCCTCGGTTTCTGGGACCGCCCCGCTCTCCGGGGCAGCCCCTGCCTCCGGGGCCGGCACGGTGCCCAACGCCGAGGAGGCGCTCTGGGCGGTGTGGAGTGCGTCCGGGCTCGCCGACCGCTGGGAGCGCGCCGCCCTCGCCGGTGGCGAACGCGGGGCCGCCGCCGATCGGGACCTCGACGCCGTCGTCGCGCTGTTCGAGGCCGCCGGCCGGTTCGTGGACCGGTTGCCCGGGGCCGGCGCGCACCTGTTCGTGGACCACGTCCTCGGCCAGGAGCTGCCCGGCGACTCGCTCGCGCCGACCGCGGACCGGGGCGAGGCGGTCCGGGTCCTCACCGCGCACTCCGCCAAGGGCCTGGAGTGGGACGTGGTGGTCGTGGCCGGGGTGCAGGAGGGCGTGTGGCCCAACCTGAAGCCGCGTGGCTCCCTGCTGGGCTCCGAGCAGCTGGTCGACGTGGTCGCCGAGCGGGACCCGTCGGTCGTGGCGCTGCTGGACGAGGAGCGCCGGCTGTTCTACGTCGCCGCCACCCGGGCCCGCGGTCGTCTGATCGCCACGGCGGTGGCCGGCAAGGAGGAGCAGCCGAGCCGGTTCCTGGACGAGCTGCGGGTCCGGTCGCAGAACCCGGAGCAGGTGGTGGTGGAGTACACGCCGCTGCCGAAGGCGTTGACCCTGTCGGGCCTGGTGGCGGATCTGCGGCGCCGGCTGCCGGACGAGGACGCCGCCCGGCAGCTCGCCGCGCTGGCCGACGCGGGTGTGCCCGGCGCGCACCCGGACGACTGGTGGGGGCTGCGGGACCTGTCCGACGCGCGGCCGATGGCCCTGCCCGGGGAGCGGGTCCGGGTGTCACCCTCTACTGTGGAGACCGCGCTGACCTGCGGGCTGCGGTGGCTGCTCAGCCGGCACGGCGGCGACGCGGCGAGCGCGGCCGGCTCGATCGGCACCCTGGTGCACTACGCGGCCGAGCTGTCGGCCAGGGACGGGATCACCCGGGCGGAGATCTTCGACGAGGTGCGCCGCAGGTTCGCGCAGATCGACACCGGGGCGAAGTGGTACTCGCGCCGGCAGTGGCAGGACGTCGAAGGCATGATCGACAAGTTGCTGAGCTGGACGGAGGGCCGCGCGCCCCGGCTGGTCGGCGTCGAGCAGGCGTTCCGCATCGACTTCGGCGACGACGTGGAGTTGGTCGGCCGGGTGGACCGCCTGGAGCGCGACGAGCACGGCCGGCTCGTGGTGTACGACTTCAAGACCGGGTCGGCGTCCGAGGACGCGGAGACCAGCAAGCAGTTGGCGACGTACCAGGCGGCGGTGGAGGCAGGGGCGTTCCCCGAGGGCGGGGTGTCCGGCGGGGCCGCGCTGGTCCGGCTGCGGTTGAAGGCGGATCCCGAGCAGCGCCAGACCCCGCTGTCGGAGGCCGAGGACCCGGGCTGGGGCGCGGACCTGGTCACGGCGGCCGGCAAGGTGGTCGGCGGGGCGACGGTGCTGGCGATCGTGAACGAGAAGTGTCGGCAGTGTCCGGTCCGGGTGTGCTGCCCGATGCACGTCAAGGGGGTGACGGAGTGAGGTTCACGCCGGTGTCTTTGGCCGAGCTGCTCCGGCTGCCGCCCCCGACGGAGCAGCAGGCCGCCATCATCAGCGCGCCGCTGGAGCCGATGCTGGTGGTCGCCGGGGCCGGTTCCGGCAAGACGGAGACGATGGCAGCCCGGGTGCTGTGGCTGATCGCGAACGATCTGGTCCGCCCCGAGCAGGTGCTGGGCCTGACGTTCACGAGGAAGGCCGCCGGCGAGCTGGGGGCCCGGATCCGCCGCCGGTTGGGCCAGTTGGAGGCGCAGGTCGGGCCCGACGACAAGTTCGCGGGCGAGCCGACGATCTCCACCTACGACGCGTACGCCGGGCGGATCCACGCCGAGCACGGGCTGCGCGGCGGCTACGAGCCGAGTACCCGGCTGATCACGGAGGCCGAGCGGTGGCGGTTCGCCGACTCGGTGGTCCGCGCGTACGACGGTGACATGTCGGAGATCGACAAGAGTCCGGGTGCCGTGACGGAGGCGGTGTTGCGGCTCGCCGGGGACCTGGCCGGGCAGTTGCGCACTCCGGAGGACCTGGCCTTGTTCCAGGCGCGGCTTCCCCCGTTGCGGGGTCGGACCGCGGAGAGCACCCAGCGGGCCCGGGCCCAGCTCGTGCCGCTGATCCGGTCTTATCAGAACAAATTGGAAGCCGCGGAGGTGATGGCCTTCGGGGACCAGTTGAGCCGGTCGGCGCTGATCGCCCGGGACCATCCCGAGGTGCGGGCCGCCGAGCGGGGCCGGTTCACGGTGGTGCTGCTGGATGAGTACCAGGACACGAGTCACGGGCAGTTCGTGCTGCTCCAGGCGCTGTTCGGCGACGGGTACCCGGTCACGGCCGTCGGCGACCCCGCCCAGGCGATCTACGGCTGGCGGGGCGCGAGCGCGGGGAGCCTGGAGCGGTTCCTGGACAGCTTCGGGGGTACCAGAAAAGAGTTGAGCGTTTCCTGGCGCAACCAGCCGGGCATCCTGACGGCCGCCAACGCCCTGTCCGCCGGGCTGGAGAGCAAGGCCGTGCTCCGGGCCGGCCGCCCCGACCACGGCCGCCCGGCCGTGCGCTGCGCGCTGCACCTGACCGCCGACGCCGAGGCCGACTGGATCGCCGACCGCCTCGACCGGGCGCTGCGCAGCTACTGGGAGGACGACGCCCGGCCGACCGCCGCCGTGCTGGTCCGCAAGCGGTCGCAGATGGCCAGAATCGAGGCGGCGCTGCGGGCCAGGGGGCTGCCGGTCGAGGTCGTCGGACTGGGCGGGCTGCTCGACACCCCCGAGGTGGTGGAGGTGCTCAGCACGCTGCGGGTGCTCGCGGATCCGACGGCCGGCGGGGCGCTACTGCGGCTGCTGACCGGGCCGCGGTGGCGGATCGGGCCGCGCGACGTGATGCGGTTGTACCGGTGGTCGCGGGACCTGGGCGAGGAGTCCTCGATCATCGAGGCGTTGGACTCCCTGGCGGATGAGGCCGAGCCGCTCGACGAGCCGGAGTCGTCCCGACCCGATTTCTCCGCAGAGGGCGCCCGCCGCCTCGGCGACTTCGCCCGCGAGCTGCGGGCCCTCCGCTCCCACCTCGACCGCAGCCTCCCCGACCTGGTCGCCGACGTCATCACCACGATCGGCCTCGACGTCGAGGTCATCACCCGGCCGGCCACCGACGGCATGGTCCACCTCGCGGAGTTCGGCGACGTCGCGGCCCGGTTCGCCGCCGAGTCCCGCGGCCCCGGCCTGGGCGCGTTCCTCAGCTACCTGGACGCCGCAGCCCGGGAGGAACGCGGCCTCGAACAGGGCCCGGCACAGGTCGCCGACAACGCGGTACAACTCGTCACCGTGCACAGCGCCAAGGGCCTGGAGTGGGACGTGGTGGCCGTCGCAGGCCTCAACGACGGCCTGTTCCCCGACCCGGCCGGCAAGGCCGACGCGTGGCTGCAGGGCCTGGGCGTGCTGCCGTTCCCCCTGCGGGGCGACGCCGCGGAACTGCCCGAGTTCACGGGCACGATCAAGGACTTCGACGCGGCGTGGAAGGCGCACGGCGAGCGCGAGGAGCGCCGGCTGGCCTACGTCGCCGTGACCCGGGCCAGGGACCTGCTGCTGTGCTCCGGCTACCGCTGGTCGGACAACAAGCGGCCCAGCCAGCCGAGCCCGTTCCTGACCGAGATCCGCGCGCACGCCGACACGGACGTCTGGGTCGACGACCCCGGTCCCGAGAACCCGCTGCGCGCGGTCCGCCAGCACAAACCCTGGCCGCACGACCCGCTGTCCGCCGACCGCCGCCGGGCGCTGTCGGCGGGTGCCGACCTGGTCAGATCCTTTCTGGGTACGCCGTGCGAGCTCTCCGAGGAGGTCAGCCTGCTCCTCGCCGAACGCGACGGCACGGCCGACGACAGCGGTGCCGTGGCCCTCCCCGACCGGCTCACGGTCTCCCAGCTCGTGACCCTGGCCAGGGACCCGGCGGAGTTGGCCCGCCGGCTGCGGCGTCCGCTGCCGGAGCGCCCGGCCACCCACGCGCGCCGCGGCACGGCGTTCCACTCGTGGCTCGAACGGCGCAACGGGGCGGAAACCCTGCTCGACCTGCACGAACTGCCCGGCGCCGCCGACGCGGACGCCGCACCGGACGCGGACTTCGCCGACCTGCGCGCGGCGTTCGAGGCCGGCTCGTGGGCCGACCGGGTGCCGTACCGGATCGAGGTGCCGTTCTCCACCCTGGTCGGCGGGGTGTTGCTGCGGGGCCGGATGGACGCCGTGTTCCGCGACGGGGACACCTACGACGTCGTGGACTGGAAGACCGGACGGCCGCCTTCGGGGGAGGCGGCCAGGGCCGCGGCGGTGCAGCTGGCCGCGTACCGGCTGGCGTGGGCGGAGCTGGTCGGCGTACCCCTCGACAGGGTCCGGGCGGCGTTCCACTACGTCCGCGAGGACCGCACGGTCCGCCCGGTCGATCTTCTCGACGCCGAGGGTCTGGCGGCGCTCGTGGCGGGCGTGCCCTTGCGGTCCGGTGGCACACTGGGGGAGTCATGACGACCAGTGAATCGCCGTGGGCGAGCGGGGACGGCGACATCGTCGTCCCGCCGGCGCCCGCCGCAGCCCCGCCGCAGCCGGCCCACCAGCACCTCGGTGGCCTGGTGACCTTCGCGACCCGACCGGCGACCCGCACCGCCCCACCACCGCTCCCGCGCACCGACCCGAACAAGCGCCTGCTGATGTGGTTCGGCGGCGGCGCGGCCGGCGTGCTGCTCCTCGGCATCGTCGTCATGCTGGCCCTGGTCCTCACCGGCGACGTGAACCCGTTGCAGTCGCACGCGCAGAACGGCCCGGACCGCCGGCCGCCCCTGGCGAAGTTGTGCCCGCCGCCGACGTCCTATCCGGAGCCGAGCTACGACGCGCCCCCGGTGCCGGCCGGTCCGCGCACCGTGGACGAGAAGGCCGCCATCTCCTACAAGGCCTACGGCGAGCCGTGGCAGCCCTGGCGGGACAGTTGGTCGGCGGGGACGCTGCGGGTGCAGTACCGGATCGGGCAGGACATCATCACCGAGCGGTATTCCGAGGGCACCTACCACGCCTCGATCCTGTCCGGCTCGGTGCCGGCGACGGCCAACGACGGCACCCAGCTGGACCTGAAGTGCACGGGCCGCCAGGTGGCGGCGGACGCCCGGGTGTCCTACTATCCGCAGCCCAACACGATGGAGATGATCCGCGACGAGGCGGCGGTGCTCGGCGGCCGGCCGGCGTGGGTGAGCAAGTTCCGGCTGCACTTCGACGCGTCCCGTCGCGGGCTGACCGCCAAGGACGAGCTGGTCGCCATCGCGATGATCGACGTGGGCCGCCCGGAGGCGGCCGTGCTGTACATCTCGATCCCGGGCACGCACAAGCAGTTCGACTACGTGGTCGACGAGGTGCTGGACTCGGTGCGCTACGCCGGCCGGTGAGCCGGTCGCCGGCGGCGCGGCGCTCCGCACCGCGCCGCCGGCCACACCTCGCGCCCCGCACGCGCTAGGGTCGGGGGGTGCGGATTCCAGCCACGAGCTACACCATCGAGCGGTTCACCCTGGCCAACGGCCTGCGTGTCGTGCTCCAGCCCGACAGTTCGGCGCCCGTCGTCGGCGTGACCGTCGTCTACGACGTCGGGATCCGGTCGGAGCCGGAGGGGCGCACCGGCTTCGCCCACCTCTTCGAGCACCTGATGTTCCAGGGCTCGGAGAACCTGGAGAAGCTGGCCCACTTCAAGTACGTGCAGGGGGCCGGCGGCACGTTCAACGGCTCCACCCACTTCGACTACACCGACTACTACGAGTCGCTGCCGGCCGGCGCGCTCGAGCGGGCGTTGTTCCTCGAGGCCGACCGGATGCGCGGTCCCCGGCTCAACGAGGAGAACGTCGCCAACCAGATCGACGTGGTCAAGGAGGAGATCCGGGTCAACGTGCTGAACCGGCCGTACGGCGGGTTCCCGTGGCTGAAGCTGCCGCCGGTCATGTTCGACACGTTCGCCAACTCCCACGACGGGTACGGCTCGTTCGTCGACCTGGAGTCCGCCACGGTCGAGGGCGCGACCCAGTTCTTCGCGGAGTACTACGCGACGGGCAACGCCGTCCTCGCCGTCTCCGGCGACTTCGAGGTCGGCCACGCGCGCGCCCTGGTCGAGAAGCACTTCGGTGACATCACGGGCCGCCCGGCCCCGGTCCGGCCGTCCTTCGCCGAGCCGGACCTGACGGCGGAGCGCCGCGCGTCCTACACCGACGCGATGGCCCCGCTGCCGGCGATCGCCCTGGCCTGGCGGGTGCCGGACCCGATCGCGGAGTTCGCCGACTACCTGCCGTACGTGCTGCTGGCCGAGGTCCTCACCGACGGCGAGGCCGCCAGGCTCCAGGAGCGGATGGTGCTCCGCGACCGCACCGCCACCAGCGTGGGCGGCTACATCGGGTTCATGGGCGAGCCGTTCGAGGTCCGCGACCCCACGGCGCTGCTGCTCCAGGTGTTCATGCCGCCCGGCGGCGACGCGGACAAGGTGCTGCGCACCGTCGACGAGGAGATCGACCGCCTGGTCACCGACGGCCTCGCCGAGGGCGAGCTGGCCCGGATCCAGGCCCGGTTCGTCACGCACTTCCTGCGGGAGTCCGACGCGGTCACCAACCGGGCGGTCCGCCTCGCGGTGCTGGAGCTGCAGCACGGCGACCCCGCCCTGATCAACGACCTGCCGAGGCTGCTCGGCGAGGTCACAGAGGCACAGATCATCGCGGCGGCGGCCACCCTGCGCCCGCAGCGCCGCGCGAGCGTCGAGGTCATTCCGGGAGTGTCGGCATGAGCACTGAATCCACGCCCCGCGAGGTGCCGGGCCTGACCCCCGCCGGCCCGCTGGTCCTGCCGGAGCGTGCCGAGCGCACCCTGCCCAACGGGCTCAAGGTGATCGCGATCCGGCGTTCGTCGATCCCGCTGGTCGAGCTGCGGCTGCGGGTGCCGTTGGTGCAGGCCGACCTGGCGCAGGCCGGTCTCCTGGCCGGCACCCTGTTCGCCGGTACCGACGAGATGGACATCTACGCCATCACCACCGAGCTGCAGGCCGTCGGTGGCGGGCTCGCCGCCGGTACGGACATGGACCGGCTCACCATCTCCGGCAACTGCCTGGTCGACGGCCTCGACCGGCTGCTCGAGCTCCTGGCGATCACGTTGAACGGCGCGGTGTACCCGGAGGGCGAGGTCGAGACCGAGGCCGAGCGGATCGCCGACCGGATCAGCCTGGCCCGCACCCAGCCGGGTCACCTGGCGCGGGTCGCGCTCCTCAAGCGGATCTACCCGGGCCACCCCTACGAGGTGCAGACCCCGGAGCCGGAGCAGGTCCGGGCCGTCACCCGCGAGCAGCTGGCGGCGATGCACGCCGAGCGGGTGCGCCCCGAGGGGGCGACGCTGGTGCTCGTCGGCGACGTCGTACCCGAAAAGGCTCTCGACTCGGTCGCCCAGGCCCTGTCCGCCTGGACCGGCCCGGCGCCGACCGTCACGTTCCCTGCGGTGCCGGCCCTCGGCGGCGGCCCGATCACCCTGGTCGACCGCCCGGGCTCGGTGCAGTCCTGTCTGCGGATCGCCCTGCCCGGCGTGCCGCGCAGCCACCCGGACCACCCGGCGCTCACCCTCGCCAACCTGGTCTTCGGGGGATACTTCTCGTCCCGGCTGGTCGGCAACATCCGCGAGGACAAGGGTTACACCTACTCCCCGCACTCCGGCGTCGAGCACTCCCTGGCCGGTTCCACGGTCATGATCACGGCGGACGTGGCCACCGAGGTCACGGCCCCGGCCCTGCTGGAGACGCTGTACGAGCTGGGCCGGATGTCCGTCCTGCCCCCCGAGGCCGAGGAGCTCGAACAGGCCCGGGAGTACGCGCTGGGCAGCCTCCGGCTCGGCATGGCCACCCAGGCCGGCATCGCGAGCCTCACGTCCATGCTGGAGGGCTTCGGCCTCGACCTCGACTGGCTGGCCGCGCACTGCGACCGGCTCGCGAACACCACCCTGGAGCAGGTCGCCGCCGCGTCCGCGCGCTACCTCGCCCCGGCGAACGCCGCGATCGTCATCCTCGGCGAGGCGGACGTCGTCGAGCCGTCCCTGCGGGCCCTCGCCGGAGTCGTCCGGGCATGATCGACCGTTCGGAGTTCCGGCGCACCGACCCTGAGTGGTTAGCGGAGGCCTGGGGTCGCGCCCGGGTCTTCGCGGTACACGGCGGCCGGGTGTCGGCGATGTCCGACACCCCCTCGGGGTTGCCGGGCGGTGGGCTGGCGTCGGCGGACGCCGCGGCGCGGCTGTTCCTCGGTGTCGACGGGGAGGGCACGCCCTACTTCGCCGTGATGTCCGAGGTGCCGGACATGACCCTGCTCCGCGAGGTGCTCCTCGACCCGCCGTCGGACCTCTTCGTCGAGCTGGCCCTGGCAGCCGTCGCCCTGGCCAACTGGCACGAGAGCCACCTGTTCCACCCCCGCACCGGCCACCCGACCCGGCCGGTGCACGCCGGCTGGGTACAGCAGACCGAGGCCGGCGACCTGACCTGGCCCCGGACCAACCCGGCCGTCCTGGTGCTCATCCACGACGGGGTCACGGGCGACAACGGCCGCATCCTGCTGTCGCGCAACGTGGCACGCCCGGGGAACGTCCGCTCGGTCACCGCCGGGTTCGTCTCCCCGGGCGAGAGCCTGGAGGGCACCGTGGCCCGGGAGTCCTTCGAGGAGCTGGGCGTCGTGGTCTCCGACATCCGGTACGTGGCGAGCGAGGGCTGGCCCTTCGCCGACGAGCTGATGGTGGGCTTCACGGCCCTGGCGGATCCGGACCAGCCACTCGTGCTGGACCCGGCGGAGATCGCGGAGGCGGAATGGCGCACCCGGGCCGAACTGCGGTCCAGTGACGTGCTGCTGCCGGCCCGGATCTCGATCTCCCGGATGATGATCGACAACTGGCTGGCCGGCAAACTCCCCTGAGGCGCTGGGGCGCTGCGACGTCGCCGACACCGGGTGGTGGGGCCCGGCCCGATTCCCCATACTGGGCCGCATGACTCTGGGCAGCGGGGGACTCGACGAGGTCGAGTGCGAGAACGTGTTGTGGCGGGGCCGGCCTGAACGGCTCGTGTTCGTCGAACGGTCCGACTGGCTGGTCATGGTGCTGGGCGTCGGGTGGCTGGCCTGCTGGGTCGGGCTCCTGGCCGTGGGCGGCATCCCCGCGAACCCGATCTCCTTCGCGTGGCGGCTCAGCGGCCTGCTCGTCGGCACGGTCCTGACGCTGGGTCACCCGTTGGTGCGGGCGGTGTGGCTGAGCAAGACCTGGTACACGGTGACGGACCGCAACATCTGCACGGAGACCGACAGATCCTCCGCCTCGGTGCCGCATGACGTGCTGTTCCCGCCGGTCGTCCGGCCGGGCGCCGACGGGGCCGGCTCGATCGCGTTCGGCCGGTTCCCGAGCGCGTGGGACACAGTGGTGTCGGTGTGGCAGGGCAAGCGCCGGTACGGGACGTACCCGTCGGTGGTCCTGCGCAACGTCGGCCCGATCGACAAGGTGCACGCCCTGATCACCGGGGCCCGAACCTGACCGGTACGCGCAACGCGGAAGGTTCCGCCGCCCTCCCGGGCTGGCCAGTGTGCCGGGTCACCAGTCGTCGTCCACACCCCCGAGCAGCACGGCGTAGGCACGCAGGTCGTCCTCGAGGCCGGTCCCGATGTAGGCGAGGAACTGACGCGCGCCCTCGGCCGCGTCCCGGGACGCCGCACGTTCCTCGGACTCCAGAACCCTCAGGCTCTCGGTCACGCTGTCTATGACCCAGCTCCGGGACTCCCACCAGGCGCGGACCGATGGGGGAGTCCAATGGTCGTTCCCGTCGCACGCGTAGCCAGCGAAAGGGTCCAACCGAGCAGCCTCCATGACGCCCTGAACTTCGTCGGCACCCCGCGGCTGGCGGAAGATGTACTCCGTGAAGTACTCGCCTCCGTACAGCACGTTGTCGGGCGCGACCAGCCGGCCGGTCCAGCAGGTGTCCGTCTCGCCGGTGTAGAACGGCCCGGGCACGTTCAACGCGCACCGGGAGTCCCACAGATTCGAGAAATGCGCACGGTCCGCGTCGGACAGGCCGCTGGCGGGATCCCACAGGGCTTCCATGGTCGTCATGGTAGGGCGCGAGGACCGGCTCGCTACGCGCCGTCTCGTCGGTGACGCAGGAACTCTGCGACCTCCGGCGGGGCCTCGTCCTGTCGGCTCTCGCCAGGGCGCAGGAAATCGAAAAGGAGAACGGTCCGGGTCGAGGCGGCGCGGTTACACGCCTCGTGGTTGACCGTGTCATCGAAGATCAGCACCTCGCCGGGTGCCCACGACCGCGTGGTCGCGCCGACCCGGAGGCCGCAGTCCTCGGGAACGATGAGCCCGAGGTGCGCCCGGTACACGGTAGTCACCCAGCCCTCGTGAGGCTTGATGTGTGTGCCGGGTGCCAACCGGGAGAACCCGGCGGTCGTCAGGCCTGGGATCTGTTCCAGGGCTGCCGCGGTACGCGGGCATGCCGCGAGCGCCGGTTCGATGCGATCGCCGTACGCGACCAGGCCATACACGGACCAGCCGTCGCCGTACATCTCGCGCTGCACCCAAGGGTCGAACGAGTCCTCGGGCAGGGCCAGGTACTCGTCGCGTACGTCGGTCCATGCAGCCGTCAGCGCCTGGACGAACGGGAAGGCTGCGGGGGCGAGGAACATGCGCCGCAGTCTAGGTCCGGAGGTCCCAGCCGTACCGCCCGGCGTTGGGTGGCCCGGGAGGTCAGGCCTCCCGGGCCGTAGGCGAGCTAGCGGGCCGCGATGGCCGCGAGCTGTTCCTTGACCTGGACGATCGACGGGTTGGTCATCGCCGTACCGTCCGAGAATTGAATTGTCGGAACTGTCTGATTCCCACCGTTGACGCTCATCACGAACTCCGCGTGACTCGGCGACTCCTCGATGTCGATCACCTGATAGGTGATGCCCTCCCGGTCGAACTGCGACTTGAGTCGCCGGCAGTAGCCGCACCATGTGGTGGAGTACATCGTCAGCATCTGTTCAAACCTCCTGGGGGCGCACGCTATCCGGGTCAACGTCGCGATGGTGGGTTTCAGTCTCCGTTGTGGCGACGAACACGGAGAAGAGCAAGATGAAAGAATCGGTGACCGTGGACGACGTACTGGCGGGACTGGACGACGAGCAGCGCGCGGCGGTGACAGCCCCGGCCGGCCCGTTGTGCATTCTGGCGGGCGCGGGCACGGGCAAGACCAGGGCCATCACGCACCGGATCGCGCACAGGGTGCGTTCCGGACAGGTGCAGCCGCAGCAGGTGTTGGCGGTCACGTTCACGGCGCGGGCGGCCGCGGAGTTGCGGGCCCGGCTGGGCATGCTCGGCGCCGGGGGTGTGTCGGCGCGCACGTTCCATGCGGCTGCTCTGCGGCAGTTGCGGTATTTCGCCCCCCGGATCTTCCATGGCCGCGCGATGCCGGAGCTGGTGGACTCCAAGGCCCGGCTGGTCACCCTGGCGGCGGCGAAGACCGGGCACCGGGGCGAGCGCACCCTGGCCCGGGACCTGGCGGGCGAGATCGAGTGGGCCAAGTCCTCCCTGGTGGAGCCGGGGGACTACCCGGCCGTCGCGACGAAGGCCGGCCGGGAGCTGCCGCTGGCGGCCGACCAGGTGGCGGCGGTGTTCGCGGAGTACGAGCGGGCCAAGCGGGCGGCCGGCATGATCGACTTCGAGGACGTGCTGCGGGCCGCGGCCTGGGCGATGGAGGAGCACCAGGACGTGGCGGAGCAGATCCGCTCGCAGTACCGGCATTTCGTGGTCGACGAGTACCAGGACGTGAACCCGGTGCAGCAGAAGCTCCTGGAGACCTGGCTGGCCGGCCGCGACGACCTGACCGTGGTCGGGGACGCCAGCCAGACGATCTACTCGTTCACCGGCGCCACCTCCGGCTACCTTGTCGATTTTCCCCGGCAACACAAGGACGCGACCGTGGTCCGGTTGTTCCGCGACTACCGGTCCACGCCGCAGGTCGTGGCCCTGGCCAACACCGTGATCAGCCAGGCGCGCGGCGCTGAGGCCCGGTTGCGCCTGGAGCTGGTCGGCCAGCGCGCCCCGGGCCCGGAGCCCGAGGTGCGCGACTTCCCCGACGAGCCCGCGGAGGCCGCGGCCGTGGCCGCCCGGTGCGCCGCGCTGATCGACGCCGGCACCCCGCCGAGCGAGATCGCGGTCCTCTACCGCATCAACGCCCAATCAGAGGTGTACGAGGGCGCCCTCGCCGACGCCGGCGTCCCCTACGTCCTGCAGGGCTCCGAGAGGTTCTTCGAACGCGGCGAGGTCCGCCAGGCGATGGTGGCCCTGCGCGTGGCCACCCGCACGGCCGACCCGGGCGCCCCGCTGGTGCCGACGGTCGCCGAGGCGCTGGACGCCGTGGGTTGGCGGTCGGAGAACCCGCCGGCCGGCGGCGCGGCCCGGGAGAAGTGGGAGGCGTTGGCCGCCCTGGTCGGCCTCGCGGAGGAGTTCGCGGCGTCGAGGTCGACCGGCACGACCCGGGCCGACCGCGGCGACGACACCGGGCACGGCGGCCAGCCCGGGTGGGACGATCCGGCCGGGCCCGACACCAGCCTCGCCGCCTTCACCGCCGAACTCGACCGCCGCGCCGCCGCCCAGCACGCCCCCACCGTCGAGGGCGTCACCCTCGCCTCCCTGCACTCCGCCAAGGGCCTGGAGTGGGACGCCGTCTTCCTGGTCGGCCTCGCGGACGGCACGCTGCCCACGACATACGCGAAGACGCCGGAGGCCCTGGAGGAGGAGCGTCGTCTCCTCTACGTGGGCATCACCCGCGCCAGGGAGTGGCTGTGGCTGTCCTGGGCGGCGGCCCGCGCGGCCGGGGGGCGGCAGTCCCGCCGGCCGAGCCGGTTCCTCCCGGCCGGCCCGGCCCGCGCCGGGACCACGACCCAGCCCGTCCCGAAGAAGCGGGACCGCGCGGTGGCGAGGTCGGTGTCCTGCCGGGTGTGCGGCGTGACCTTGATGGACGCCATGGAACGCAAGCTGGGCCGCTGCGCCACCTGCCCCTCGACGATGGACGAGGAGCTGCTGGAGCGGTTGCAGGCGTGGCGGGCGCTGGTCGCCCAGGCGGCCCGGGTGCCCTCGTACGTGGTGTTCACGGACGCGACGCTCACCGCGATCGCCGAGCAGCTCCCGTCGGGCGAGCCGCAGCTGGTGGCCATCGCGGGCATCGGCCCCCGCAAACTCGGCCTGTACGGCGAGGCGGTTCTGGCCCTGGTGGCCGGGAAGTCCGTTGCCGACGTCCTGCCCGAAGGGGCAACCGGGTGAGGACGCCCGGCGGTCCTTACCGGGCCACGCGCCGGGCCCTGGTCGCGTACCCTGAGAGTGCCGCCAGCCGTAGTCGCGTGCTGACACAAAGTTCCTGGATAACGGCACCGTAAATTAGGTTGCGACGTTTGCTACGCGAGGCATAGCCTCATGGCACCACACCAGAGGAATCTGGCTGCGGTGACCATGTCCGGATCGGGAGTTAGTCGGGAGGTGTTGACAATGGTGATCATCGAGAAGACGACGGCACAGCTGTCGATGCTGGCCGGCCACGCCCGGAGCGCTGTCGCGCCGTCCCTGCTCGCCCCCGCCCACCGTGGTGGCGACGCGTGGGGTCTCGGATTCGGCTTCGGTGCCGGTTGCAACACCGAGCTGAACCTGTCGGTCATGCTGGCTCGCCGGCCCGAGTCCGGGTCGCAGTCCGTGCAGATGAGTGAACTGGTCCAGACCGCGCCGATCACGGGCGAGCTGGCCGAAGGTCCGTCGACCGCCGATAAGCGGCCGGGGGCGTACGTGGGCGGGACCCCGCCTCGAGGGAGAGAAACCTGGTAACCACCAGGCGACGGCTCACCTCGAGGCCGCGGAACCCGATAACCGGGATCCGCGGCCTTATTCGTTGCTCCAAACAGGGGCGACGCCGTAGTGGAACGAGACAGGAAGAGGTGAACCGGGCATGAGCCTGGCGTTGGTCCCCGTGGAACGGGCCATCGACACCGACCGTGACGACCTGCCGTGTCGGCGCAACAACCCGGACCTGTGGTTCGCGGAGGCGCCGGCTGAGCTGGAGAACGCCAAGACCCTGTGTGGTGCCTGCCCGGTCCGGGTGGAGTGCCTCGCTGGCGCGCTGGAGCGGCAGGAGCCGTGGGGCGTGTGGGGTGGCGAGATCTTCGAGCGCGGCACCGTAGTACCGCGGAAGCGGCCCCGGGGCCGTCCGCGTAAGGAAGACCTCGCCCGGGACGCGCAGCTCCGCGCGGCCTGAGCACCACAGACATACTTCGAGTAGCAGAGGAAGATCGATGAACTTCGAAATCAACCACGTGAACCATATTCAGTACGAAGCGATGAGCCGGGCACGAATGCCCAAGGCTGCGCCGGTACGCCAGGGGGCGTCCCGTGCAGCCCGTCGCATCGCTCTGTGGGTCGCGCGTCGTAACGACGCCTAGTTCGACCCAGCACTGAGAACGGGGACCCCCTAGTACACACACCGCCCGTCCCGGCCACTGGCCGGGGCGGGCGTTTCGCATGCGCGGATCGTTACGGTGCGTCCCCCACAACCGGGGCGTGGCCGGCGTACCGTCGAGAATTGTTACGGTGCGTCAACCGGGGGAGGGGTCATGGACGAGACCGTCTACTGTGCGCTCTGCGACCGGGATGCCGAGGATCCGCCGCTGGACGGCTGGGCCCTGCAACTCGGCCCGGGCGGCCGGCTGTGGCTGTGCGCGTTCTGCGCCCGGGCCAATCTCCTCGCGATCGAGGACGGGTCTACTCGTCGGCGAAGCCGGGTAGCCACCGGGTGAGCACCGAACGGTAGGAGGCTTTGGCCTCCAGTTGGCAGAGGACGCCGATCGAGCCGAGGGTGACCCGGTGGATCAGCAGGTAGGACGGCGGCAGGTTCATCTGCTTGCCGAGCGTGTAGGCGGGGCTCTTCGGGTTCGCGATCCGGGTTGCCTCCGCGCGCAGCCACGCCCGGGAGAACTGGAACTCGTCCTGGGCGATCGGCGCGAGCATCGGCAGCACGTACTCCAGAACCGCCTCGGCGTCGATGTCGACGTTGGGTTTGACGAAGCCCTCGCCGCGTAGCCCGGCGAGCACCAGGTCCGCCTCGCCGGCCAGCGCGAGCCGGGTCAGCCGGCCGAGCGGCTCGGGGTGGCCCTCGGGCAGCCGGGCGCACGCGCCGAAGTCGAGGACCCCGAGCCGGCCGTCGTCGAGCAGCCGGAAGTTGCCCGGGTGCGGGTCGGCGTGCAGGAGGCCCGCCCGGGTGGGGCCGGAGAAGTGCAGGGTGGACATCCGCAGGCCCGCGAGGTCGCGCTGCTCCCGCGTACCCCCGGAAATGATCTTCGACAGGGGGGTGCCCGCCATCCATTCGGTGACGATCACCCGTGGCCCGGCGGCGACTACCTGCGGAACGAAGATCTCCGGATCATCCTGGTACGCCGCGGCGAACTGCTTCTGATAGCTCGCCTCCAGCTCATAGTCGAGCTCCTCGACCACCCGCTCGCGCAGCTCGTTGACCAGGGGTTTCACGTCCAGCCCCGGCTGGAGGATCTTGAACAGGGCCGAGAACCGGGCCAGCTGGTTCAGGTCGGCGACCAGCGCGTCGCCCGCCCCCGGGTACTGCACCTTGACCGCCACGTCCCGGCCGTCCGCCCAGACCGCGCGGTGCACCTGCCCGATGCTCGCCGCGGCGGTCGGCGTGTCGTCGAACTCCTGGAACTGACTGCGCCAGTCGGCCCCCAACTCCTGGGCGAGCACCTTGTGGACGGTCGCGGCCGGCAGCGGCGGGGCGGCTTCCTGCAGCTTGGTCAGCGCCTCCCGGTATGGCCCCGCGAGGGACTCCGGCAGCGCCGCCTCGAACACGCTCAGGGCCTGGCCGAGCTTCATCGCCCCACCCTTGAGCTGCCCCAGCACGCTGAACAGCTGCTCGGCTGTGCGCTGCTGGATCTCCTCGCTGATCACGTCGGAGGCCAGTCCGGTCATCCGCTTGCCGAAGCCGAGGGCTGCCCGGCCGGCGAAGCCGAGGGGCAGCGAGGCGAGCTTCGCGGTGCGGGAGAGCGCGCGGCGCGGGATGTCGGTCACCCGCCCATTGTCCCCGCCCCGGGGGCGTTGTGCCGCCCGGGCCACCGACCAATGCAGTCACAGTCCGGATTCCTCCGCCAGGACTGGCGGCGGGCCGAGCCGTCCGGGGCCCATTCCACGGTGGTGTCCAGGGTCTCGGGGTCGCCGCCGTCGAGCTGGACGAGGACCTGGGCGGTCGCGTACCCGACGGCGAGGACGGCCAGCGCCGCCTCGCAGGGCTCCGCGCGGGACGGGGTGGTGGCCAGCTGGGCGGCGAGGAACGGCCAGCGCGGGTCGCGGGCCGTGCGGTACAGGTCGACGCACCCGAGGCAGGCCGTCGACCCCGGCCGGACCAGCGGGCCGACCGCGATCCTGCCGTCACGGATGGTGACCGCCAGGTGCGGGGTGCCGCCCCGGGCGTGGCCGAGCGCGACGAGCCGGGCCGGCCGGTCCAGGTGGCCGACGTGGACCACCAGCGTCGCCGGCCCGCCGCCCACCCTGGTGTGCGGGGCCGCCCGGCGGACGGCGTCGGCGGCGGCCACGGACCGCCCCCGGCCGGTGTCGTCGGGGCACAGGCCGCCGGGCAGGGCGTCGACGCGCCCGGCGACCCCGGTCAGGCCGAAGCCGACCCGGCCGACTCCGGAGCTGGCGAGGGCGGCGGCGAGGGGCACGCAGAGCCGGTCCTCCCCGACGAGGGCCACCGTGGCGGCCCACCGCCGGCGCAGGGCCCCGGCCGGTTCGGTCCGGACCGCGAGCGCCCGTGCCTCGGTGAGCAGTGCGGGGCGGGCCCGTTCGGGCAGGCCGGCGGGCAGGGTGCCGTTCCGGAGCAGGCCGGCGGCGGCGAGGACGTCGAGGAGGGCCGGCAGGGCGTCGTCGGGCAGGCCGAGCCGGCGGGCCGCGAGCCGCAGCTGGGCGGGGGCGCGGGAGCCGTCGAGCAGGTCGAGGAGGCGCACGAGGCGGGGGTCGGCGAGGTCGAGGAGGGCCGCGTGCGCGGGGTCGACGCCGAGTTGGACGCTGCCCGGGTCGCGGCGGAGCCGGCGCAGGGCGAGGAGTGGACGCATGACCTCAGGCTGGCGCTGGGCCCCGGTCGCGGGCCGCGTTGTCCACAGGCGCGGGCCCGTCCACCGGGTTATCCACAGGGAAACCCGCGTTATCCACAGGAAATCCGGTACTGCGGTCCGAAAACAGACAAAGGGGCGGCCTGACGGCCGCCCCCCATGTACCTAGGCCACGGGAGCCTTGCCGAGGATGCGGTTCATCTTGGTTCCGCACACCGGACAGATGCCCTTCGCCATGTTCATCCCGGTCTTCGAGACCTCGACGGTCCCCTCGAAGTCCCGCTTCTCCTTGCACTTCACGCAGTAGCCGTTGTACTGAGCCACGGCGACCCCTCCTTGATGCTCTCCCGGCCGCGGGTCGCGACCACCGGTTCGGCGGACAGTACCCACCCCGAACGGGTGAAGCGTCAGCGCCACGTCGACACTGTGAGGAAGTCGACCCCGTGAGTCTGCCCTGATGGGGGGCCTCTCCCGGCCCGGTTGACCCGAGACACGCCGAGTATGTCTGAAGTATGACACTTTATAGCGCTCAGAATGCATCTGTTAAGGGTCGACTTGACAATTTCACCGTGAAGGGCTTGGAGAGCGGCCCAGGACCGGTTAGCGTGCCCTAGTGGCACCCCAGAGGCCAGACGTCGAGGTACGGCGCAGTGATCGCCGCCGACGTACGGTGTCCGCCTACCAGGACGGCGACCGGGTTGTGGTGCTCATTCCCAACCAGTTCAGCCGCGCCGAGGAGCGCGAGTGGGTCGACCGGATGCTCGACCGGATCGCGGCCCGAGGTCAACGCCGCCGCCGCAGCGACACGGAACTCTACGACCGGGCGATCCAGCTCGGTCGTCGCTTCCTCCCCGAGCTGAAGACCCCGCCGGAGACCGTGCGCTGGGTCGGCAACCAGAACAGCCGGTGGGGGTCGTGCACCCCGGCGGAGCGCAGCATCCGGCTGTCCGACCGGCTCCGGGGCATGCCCGAGTGGGTGATCGACTACGTGCTGCTGCACGAGTTGAGCCATCTCGTGGTCGCCGGGCACGGGCCGGCATTCTGGGCGCTGGTCGGGCGGTTCCCGAAGGCCGAGCGCGCCCAGGGCTATCTCGAAGGGGTCGCGGCCGCAGCCGGACTCGACCTGACCGGCGACGACGCGGGACTCGCCCTGACCCAGGACGACGCGGACCAGGCCTGACCGGGAACACCCCCGGCGGGCGGACGCCGACACGGCCCGACCGAGGGTGACGCCGGGTACGGGCGTGACCGAAGATGAGACGTGACCTCCCGCTGCGTGATCGTCCTGCTGACCCCGCCCGTCTGGGCCCCGCCCGGTGTCGACCCCGAGAAGTGGCGGGCGGCCCTCGCCGAGGACATGGTCGACCTGGTCGCGGGCCTGGCGGAGACCGACGCCGCCGTCGCCGCGCCGCCGGAGGCCGTCGACCTGGTCGAGGCGGTGCGCTGGCCGACCATGAAGGTGTACTCCGCCACCAGCCCGTTGCAGGCCCTCGCCGCGGCGGCCGACGACGGCTACGACCTGGCCGCCGTCCTCGCCGCCGACGCGCCGGACCTGCCGGCGATGCTCGTCGGCAAGCTGCTCCGCCCGCTGAGCAGCCGGGACCTGGCGGTCGCCCCGGCCGTCGGCGGCGGCATCTACGGCATCGCGGCCCGGCTGGCCGGCGGCATCCCCGACCTGGACTGGTCCTCCGAGCCGCCTCCGGAGGCCGCGGTCACGACCCCGTGGCACCGGCTGGACTCCCCGGCCGGTTTCGCCCGCCTCGACGAGGCGCTGGAGGGCTGGGACGCCACCCGGGCCCTGCTCTCCTGAGACCTTCTTCCGTTACGGCGACACCTCATCCGGTTTCCAGCGGCAATCCCCGGCGTCCGTCAGGCGCGGATCGCCGTGACCAGCCAGCACGAGCCGTGCAGCAGGAGGCCGCCGGCCGTCTCGTGGACGCGCAGCGCTGACCTGAGCGCCTCGTGGGCCCGGGCCGCGGTGGCCGGGTCCACCTGGCCGAGCACGTGCCGCCCGGGGCCGGAGTCGAGCAGAAAGCCGGCCGCGTCCCCGGCGTCGCGGCCCCAGGGCGCGTCGACCTCCAGCGCCTCGACGGTGGGGGTGGCGAATCCGGCCCCGGTCAGCAGTGCGTGGATCCGGTCGGGTTCCCCGAGGGAGAACATGCCCGGCGCGCCGACCCGGAAGTCGGGGACCGGCACGTGGTCGCCCATCGCGGCGAGGGCCCGCACCCAGTCGGTCCGCCCAGGGTCGGCCGCGCAGACGAAGGCCAGCCGCCCGCCGGGGCGCAGTGCCCGGCCGATGTTGGCGAACGCCGCAGCGGGGTCGGCGAAGAACATCACCCCGAACCGGCTGATCGCGGCGTCGTACCCGGCGGGCGGGAACGGGTGGACCTGGGCGTCGCCCTGGTCGAAACGCGCGTTGGGGATGCGCTCCGCCGCCGTGGTGGCCCGGGCGCGCTCCAGCATCGGTGCCGACAGGTCCGTGCCGACGGCGTGGCCCCGTGGGGCGCTGCGCGCGGCGAGCCGGGTGGTCTGCCCGGTACCGCAGCCGATGTCGAGCACCCGGCCGTCGGAGGCGATCGCCGCCGCCCGGAGCAGTGGTTCGTTGACGACGGCGTTGACCGTGTTCCAGCGCTGGGCGTTGTCCGCCCAGTGGGTGCCCTCGTAGCCGTTCCAGGCCGTGGACTGGTCGGTGTTGGCGATCGGGTGCATCAGATCTCCTCCGGGACGCGGCCCACCGGTAGTATGGGCGCGCGCCCATACGGTATGGGCGATCGCCCATACTTGGCAAGGGGAGTGGGATGTCACCACGCGGCGTGGCGGTACCAGACGTGCGGCAGCGGCTCTTCGACGCCGCGGAACGGGTGCTCGCCGCGGCGGGGCCCGACGGGCTGACCAGCAGGGCGGTCACCACGGAGGCCGGCTGCGCCAAGGGGTTGCTCTACAACCACTTCGCCGACCTGGACGAGTTCGTGGCCGCGCTGGTCCTGGACCGGTTCCGCCGGACCGCCGAGCGGGTGGCGGTGCTACCGACGCTCGCCGGGCGGGAGACGGTGGCCGGCAACCTCGCCGACGCCGCGGCCTCGATGCTCGACGCGCACGCCCCGGCCGTGGCGGGTCTGGCGATGACCAGGGCCGGCGTGTCCGCACGGATCCGGGCGGCGATGGCGGCCGGGGCGCCGGGGCTGGGCACGGTCGAGGCCGCGATCGTCGAATACCTCGACGCGGAGAAAGGGCTGGGCCGGGTCGGGGCCGGGGTGGATGTCGGCAGCGTCGCGCTGGCCATCGTCGGCACAGCCCACCACCTGCTCATGACGAGCTGGGCCGGCGGCCAGGACCCGCGCGACGCGCTCCGCCGGCTGGTGGGGGCGCTGGTCGGCGGGCCAGCCCAGGAGTAGGCGCGACGGCATGTCGGCGTGCCGTCGACTGGTTCTCTGACGCCGGTGGTCTCCAGCGGGGAGTCGCCGCTGGAGACCGGGGCAGGTGTCGCCGTAACCGTCTTAGGCTTCTTCGTCCTTCGGCTTCTCGTCCGTGAACAGGTCGCCGATGTCGGTGAAGTCGCCGAGCGTCCGGTTCGCGAACGCCGTCGGGTCGGTGAAGTCCTCGTCGGTGGGCAGCAGGTCCGGGTGCTCCCAGATGCTGTCGCGGCCCTCGACGCCGCGCACCTCGCCCACGGCGGCCCACAGCGCGGCGGCCTCCCGCAGCCGGCGCGGCCGCAGTTGCAGCCCCACCAGGGTGCCGAAGGTCTGCTCGGCCGGCCCGCCGGCGGCCCGGCGGCGGCGGAACGCCTCGCCCAGCCGGTCGGCGTCGGGCAGCCGGCCGGCGCACGCCTTGTCCACCACGTGGCAGACCCAGCCCTCGATCAGGGCCAGGATCGTCTCGAGGCGGCGCAGGGCGGCCTGCTGCTCGGGGTTGTCGTCGGCGGAGGAGAACATCCCCTCGAACGACACCTCCTGCATCGACTCCGGGTTCGTCGGGTCGATCCGGCCGACCACGTCCTCCACGGCGTCCCGGTCGATCGAGATGCCCCGCGCGTACGCCTCGACGGCCGACAGCACGTGCGACCGCAGCCACGGCACGTGCCCGAACAGCCGCTGGTGGGCGGCCTCGCGCAGCGCCACGTAGAGCCGGATCTCGTCCTCGGTGACGTCCATGCCCTCCTCGTACACCGCGATGTTGGCCGGCACCAGGGCCGCGACCCCGGCCGGGCCGAGCGGCAGGCCGATGTCGCTGGCCGAGAGCACCTCCGCGGCGAGCTTGGCCAGCGCCGCGCCCAACTGCTGGCCGAACATGGCCCCGCCGAGCTGGCCGATCATCGCGTTCATCGGGCCGAGCTGGGTGCGCAGCTCCTCGGGGATCAGGTCGCCGAGCGCCGCGACCATCCGGGCGGCGAGGGGGTCGCACAGCGGCTTCCACACGTCGAGGGTGTTGTACAGCCACTCGTTGCGGCTCCAGGCCACCGCGCTGGACGAACCGGACGGCATGGCCGACTCCGGGTCCAACCAGTGGTCGGCGAGCCGCAGCGACTCGGCCACGGCGTCCTTCTGGGCCTGGGTGGGCTGCGGGTCCTCGCCGAGCTCCTGCACGGCGAGTTGCCTGGCCAGGTCCCAGTTCACCGGGCCGGTGCCCGGCTGGGCGCTCAGGATCTGTTGCAGCTGGGCCATGATCTGGCGCATCTGAGGATCGTTCGGGTCGGGCACGCCACCACCGGGCACCCCGAAGCCGAACGGAGGGTTATCGCTCATAGTTGCTCTCCGTCCCGATCACGCTTTCAAAGGTACGCGATACGCTCTCGTACCATGAGGCGTCGGGGCGTGACCGTACTGATCGGCATCGTGCTGGTGGGCATACTCACCGGTTCACTGCTCTGGGTGAAGGTGCCGTACGTGGCGCTGGGCCCGGGCCCGACGGTGAACACCCTCGGCTCGTACAAGGACGCGACGATCATCACGATCGACGGCCGGGAGTCCTACAACCCGAAGGGGCAGCTCCGGCTGGTCACGGTCTCGGTCAGCCCCGAGATCAGCCTGCTGGACGCCATCTACTACTGGTTCGACACCGACACGGCCGTCGTGCCCCGCGAGCTGGTCTACCCGCCGGACAAGAGCCAGAAGCAGGTCGACAACGAGAACGCCCAGCAGTTCCAGCGCTCGCAGTCCAGCGCGGAGACCGCGGCGCTCAGCAAGCTCGGCTACCCGGTGAAGGTCGGCGTCAAGGAGATCGTCGCCGGCAAGCCGGCCGACGGGAAGCTCAAGGCCGGCGACATCATCACCGCGGTCGACGGGCACGCCATTTCCGGCGTACCGGACGTCGCCCCGCTGATCAAGGCCAAGCCGGTCGGCACCAGCTTCGTCGTCGACTACACCCGCGACGGCGTCAAGGGTTCCGTGCCGGTCGTCTCGGCGGCCAACGAGAAGGGCGAGCCGGCGATCGGGGTCAGCCTGGAGCAGGCCCAGCCGCACCCGTTCAAGATCGACGTGAAGCTCGGCGACATCGGCGGCCCGTCCGCCGGCCTGATGTTCACCCTCGGCATCCTCGCCAAGCTCGACGCCACCGACCTGACCGGCGGCGTCGTCATCGCCGGCACTGGCACCATGGACGACAGCGGAGCGGTGGGGCCGATCGGCGGCATCGCGCAGAAGCTCGTCGGCGCGAAGCGGGACGGCGCGAAGTTCTTCCTCACCCCCGCGGACAACTGCGCGGAGGCCGTGAAGAACGCCCAGCCGGGGCTGCCGCTGGCCAAGGTGAAGACCCTCGACGACGCCCTCGCGGCCCTCGCGGCGATCCGCGAACACCGCGAGCCCGTGCTGTGCGGCGCCAGTGATGGTAAGTAGCCCGTAGTCTGGTTCCCAAGCTCACGAGACTTGGGAGAACCAGCTGTGGCGATGCGTACTCCGATACCGAGGGTCAGCCGGCGTGGCCGACGGGTGATGGGCACCCTCGCCGTGCTGCTCGTCCTGATGACGGTCCTGAGTTGGGCGGTCGACGCGTACACGGACTGGTTGTGGTTCGCGGAGGTCAAGTACACCGCGGTGTTCCGCGAGGTGCTGACCACCAGGATCCTGATGTTCCTCGCGTTCGGGCTCGGCGTCGCCGCGCTGGTCGGCGGCAACCTCTTCCTGGCGTTCCGGCTCCGGCCGCTGCTGCCGTCGGGGTCGCCGGCGCAACGCGCGCTCGACCGGTACCGGATGGCGCTCACCCCCCGGATCCGCTGGGTGCTCGGCGGCACCGCGGCCCTGCTCGGAGTACTCACCGGCCTGTCGGCCCAGGGCCACTGGCAGCAGTGGCTGCTGTTCCGCAACGGCGGGAACTTCGGCGTCGTCGACCCGCAGTTCAAGGTCGACCTCGGCTTCTACGTCTTCGAGTACCCGTTCTGGCGGTACCTGCTCGGCGTCGCCTTCACCACCACTGTGCTGTGTCTGCTCGGCGCGCTCGCCCTGCACTACCTCTACGGCGGGGTGCGCCTGGAGGGCTCCGGCGACCGGATGTCGGCCGCGGCCCGCGCGCACCTGACCGCCCTCGTGGCGGCGTTCGTGCTCCTCAAGGCCGTCGCCTACTGGCTCGACCGGCGCGGCATGCTGCTCGGCCAGAACCAGAGCACCGACGTGGCCGGCGCCGGCTACACCGACATCAACGCGCTGTTGCCCGCCAAGGAGATCCTGGCCTGGATCTCCATCGTGGTGGCCATCGCGATCCTGGTGTTCTCCAACGCCGTGATGCGCAACCTGGTCTGGCCCGGCGCCGCCCTGGCTCTGCTCGGGCTCGCCGCCGTCGCGGTCGGCGGCATCTACCCGGCGGCCGTGCAGGCCATCGAGGTCAAGCCGAACAGCCGGGAGAAGGAGGCCGACTACATCAAACGCGCCATCGACTCGACCCGGTACGGCTACGGGCTCGACAAGGTGGCCAGATCGACGTACACGCCGACGACCACACCACCGGCCAACCTGGCCAGCGACCCGAGCGTCTCCAACGTGCGGCTCCTCGACCCGGCGGTGGTGTCCGAGACGTACACCCAGCTCCAGCAGGTGCGCGGCTTCTACGACTTCGGCCCGAAGCTCGACATCGACCGGTACACGTCCGACGGCAAGACCCAGGACTACGTCGTCGGCGTGCGCGAGATCAACCCGAACAACCTCCGGGACAACCAGACCAACTGGCAGAACAGGCACACCGTCTACACCCACGGGTACGGTTTCGTGGGCGCCCCGGCCGACAAGGTCGTCTGCGGCGGCCAGCCGTACTTCTCCTCCGGCTTCCTCGACGACGGCAAGAGCAGCCAGAGCACCGACTGCGTGGACCGGGGCGACAAGATCCCGACCGAGCAGCCCCGGGTGTACTACGGCGAGCTGATGAGCGACTACTCCATCGTCGGCAAGTCCGGCGGGGACAAGGACATCGAGTTCGACAAGCCGACGGCCGGCGGGCAGCAGACCAACTTCACCTACGACGGCACCGGCGGCGTGAAGGTCGACAACCTGTTGCGCAGGACGCTGTTCGCGCTCAAGTACCGCGAGGCGAACTTCCTGCTCTCCAGCGCCCTCAACGACAACTCCCGGGTGCTGTACGTGCGCAACCCGCGCGACAGGGTCGAGAAGGCCGCGCCGTTCCTCACGGTGGACGGCGACCCGTACCCGGCGGTGGTGAAGGGCCGGGTCGTCTGGATCGTGGACGGCTACACGACCTCCTCCACCGTGCCGTACTCGCAGAAGGTCAACCTCCGCGACGCCGCCCGTGACGCCCAGACCGGCACCGGCACCGTCGCGCAGGTCCGCCAGGACGTCAACTACATGCGCAACTCGGTTAAGGCCACCGTCGACGCCTACGACGGCACGGTGAACCTGTTCGCCTGGGACGAGGCCGACCCGATCCTCAAGGCCTGGAACAAGGCCTTCGGCGGCGACATCGTCAAGCCGAAGTCCGCGATCTCCCCGGAGCTGATGGCGCACATGCGCTATCCCGAGGACCTGTTCAAGGTGCAGCGCGACCTGCTGACCAAGTTCCACGTCAGCGACCCGAAGCAGTACTTCTCCGGGGACGACTTCTGGCAGGTGCCGGACGACCCGACCCACGAGGTGAAGTCGCCGCAGCCGGCGTACTACCTGCTCACCCAGTTCCCCGGGCAGGAGAAGCAGACCTTCCAGCTGACCGCGTCGATGACGCCGCGCAACCGGCCCAACCTGGCGTCGATGATGTCGGCCTACTACTCCGCTGACGGCACCCCGAAGATCGACCTGATCGACCTCGCCAGCGTCCAGGGCCTCCTCGGCCCCGGCCTCGCCCAGCAGAAGCTCCTGAGCAGCCCCGACGTGAACCGGGACATCGCACTGTTCAACACGGCGCCCTCGAAACTCATCAAGGGCAACCTGCTCACCCTGCCGATCGGCGGCGGCCTGCTCTACGTCGAGCCCCTCTACATCCAGGGCGGCACCGGCGGCACCAACTACCCGCAGGCCAAGAAGGTGCTCGTCACCTTCGGCCAGGGCGACTACGTCGGCTACGGCGACACCCTGGAGGCGGCGCTCGACCAGATCGTCCGCCAGGCGGCAGCCGCGGCCGGCCGCCCGCCGACCACCACGCCCGTCCCCCCGACCACGACCACGCCCCCGACGGCGACTCCCACGCCACCGGCCACCACCGGTGACCTGGCGGCGGCGGTGGCCAAGATGCAGGCGGCGATCGACGAGGCGAAACGCGCCCAGCAGGCCGGGGACTTCGAGGCGTACGGCAGGGCGCTGAAGAACCTGGACACCGCGATCAAGGAGTTCGAAGAGGCGAAGAAGCGGACGGGGACACCCTGACGACATCGGCCCCTTTCCGCCTGTTCACGGGTGGGGAGGGGCCGATTTGTTGATCCACACGCCATGGGCTACTGTTACTCAAGTCAGCGAGGAACGGAACGCGAAAGAATCGCTGAGGCAACGCGGGGTGGAGCAGCTCGGTAGCTCGCTGGGCTCATAACCCAGAGGTCACAGGTTCAAATCCTGTCCCCGCTACCACCGGAAGTGGCCCGGACCAGAAATGGTCCGGGCCACTTTTTTGTGCCCAACGGCCATCGCATCAGGCGGATCGGAGTTCGCGGCGACCGTGTTGATTGACAAATCATCTATTCATCTTGACAGATAATCTATCAAGATGAGATGCTGTGGTCATGTTGTTCGAAGTGCCTGAACTTGATGGCGAGGACGACCGTGTGATCGCTGAGATCAACGATCTTCGCCAGAAGCTGCGCGTTCACCTCCACGAGCCTCGACGCTGGAATGGGCAGCTGCGCCGCAACCTGAAAGCGCGTGCGGTCAGAGGTTCGAACAGCATCGAAGGGTACGACGTCTCCCTGGATGACGCCTTGGCGCTCATGGAGGACGAGGAGCCGCTGGATGCGGATCGTCGCACCTCGCTGGAGATCATCGGCTACCGGAACGCTTTGACCTATATCCAGCAGCTTGCGGACGATACTTCGTTCGCTCTGGATGAGTCCTTGATGCGTAGCCTGCATTTCATGATGCTCGGGCATGACCTCAGTAAGAGTCCTGGTCGATACCGCCAAGGCCAGATATTCGTGCACGACGATGAACATGACCTCAGGGTGTATGAGGGGCCAGAAGCTGATCTCGTGCAGGGCCTGATGCGCGAGCTGGTCGAATACCTCGAATCGGATGGCTCGCCTGTCTTTGTCCGAGCTGCAATGGCCCACTTGAATCTGGTGATGATTCACCCGTTTCGGGATGGCAACGGAAGGATGGCCCGAGCCCTTCAAACCATGGTGCTGGCTCGGGAGAAGATTCTGACCCCAGAGTTCAGCAGCATCGAGGAGTGGTTGGGCAGGAACACCACGGCCTACTACTCGGTGCTCGCTGACACGGGCGGGGGTGCCTGGCATCCGGAGCGCAGTACCAAGTCATGGGTTCGATTCAACCTTGTTGCCCACCATATGCAGGCTCAAACGGTCCTGCGTCGGGTCGACGACGCCAGGCGAACCTGGGCCGAATTGGACCGGGTGACGGCCGGTAAGAAACTGCCAGAGCGAACAAGCTTTGCCCTTTACTCGGCGGCTCTCGGGCTAAAGGTTCGGCGACTCGCATACGAAAAAGATGCCGATGTGGAGTTGGGAACAGCCAACCGCGACCTCAGGATGTTGGTCGAGGCTGGCCTCTTGCAGCCTATGGGGGAAACGAAAGGCCGTTACTACGTCGCCACCCCGGAACTCAAGAACATCCGCCACAGCGTCGTTCAAGAGCGGCGGCGCCTTGAGGACCCGTATACGTCACCAAATCAATTTACCGTTCGGCTTGGGTAGACGAGGTGGCGGCTTCAGCTGCTGACTGCCGCCGGTCGACCGCCCAGGCAGCTGTGAACAGATTGACAGATGAACTGTCAAGCTGTTCGTCCGGTGAGATCCCCTGTATTACCTGCTCGTAGACCCCCGGCTAGGTGATTCGGTCCAACTGGGCTAGAGTCGCCCAAGCTGGTGCGGCGGAATCGCGGCTCCAGACGACGCGGGGTGGAGCAGCTCGGTAGCTCGCTGGGCTCATAACCCAGAGGTCACAGGTTCAAATCCTGTCCCCGCTACCACGAAGAACGGCTTTCCAGGGAGACCTGGGAGGCCGTTTTCGCGCGTGAGTGGCGGCAGCGGCTCGGATGTGGACATTCGAGTGGCACAATGTGGCCTCATGCGTACCAGGGCTGTGCTGATTGCCGGCGCCTTCGCGATCATGCTGGTCTGCTGTGGTGGATTTTTGTTCTACATCACGCTATCTGAACCGTTTCTGCCGGATCGTGATGAGGCGCTGCCCATGCCCGCCGGGCTGACCGGTGAGGTGGAGGCGACCAGCTGGAGGAACTGCGGATCCGGCACCTGTAGTTGGCGCGTCACGGTACGGAGTACGTCCGGTGCCTCATCCGCCCAGGTGCTCCAACAGGTCCGCAAGCACCTTGAGGACCAGCACGGCTGGCGGCTCGACAGCGACGGGTCGGCCTGCCGTGGCAAGTCCTTCATCGACATGCGGGAAGTGTGCGTTCAGACGTACGTCACCGGCACCGATGACGTGATCGTCCACCTGTCCGGGCATCGCGCGATCATGTAGCCCCCGAGGTCGGGCCTCCCAGGTTTCGGCCAGCGCACCCCGCGGCCGCGAAGAACGGCCTTCCAGGGGAGGCCGTTTCACGTCCCCGGAACCAACCTTCATCGGGTACGCCGTGCCCGGTCCCCGCGCGCCCGCCGGCCGCGCCGCGCCGCCGGCGGGAGTGAGCCTGCCACGCGGCTCCACGTGAAGAGCGCACGCAGGAAGAACCACGTCGAAGTCGCCACTGGAAGCCTTGGGGGCGCGGCGACCCGCGCACCAGGCCAGGACCGGCGTCATCACTCCGGCGCTGACCCTTGTGCAACGTTTTGGTTGCACGAAGATCGGCTGACGTGCAATAATTCGGTTGCACTCAATGCTGGCACTTGAAGGAGTTCCTCATGAGCAACGACATGATCGAGCGTGACACTCTGATCGACGCTTCGGTCGAGCGCGTGTGGTCGCTGGTGTCCGCACCCGGTTTCTGGGTCGCCGACCCGGAGAGCATCAAGGGCACGACCGCCGTCGAGGGTGAGTCGATGGTGGCGAAGAACCCGGACCACGGCGAGTTCCCGGTGCGCGTGGTGAAGGTCGAGCCGCAGTCGTATGTCGCGTACCGGTGGGCTCCGGCCTCCCCCGGTCAGGAGCTGACCGAGGGCAACAGCACCCTTGTGGAGTTCACGCTGTCCCCCGAGGGTGACAAGACCCGCCTCACGGTGGTCGAGAGCGGGTTCGCCGCGCTGGCCGTGTCCGAAGAGGTGCGGGCCAACACGATCAAGAACCTGTCCGCCGGCTGGCCCGAGGTCCTCAACGAGGCGAAGAACCGCGTCGAAGCGTCGACTGTGTGATAGCAGAACCCGACAGAGCGGTCGAGGAGGTCGGCAGCGTTCTCGGCGCGCTCGCCGACCCCACCCGTCGCCGACTGCTCGACCTTCTCGCCGCGCTGGGCGCGGCCACCGCGACGACGCTCGCCGGGCGGCTTCCCGTCTCCCGACAGGCGATCGTCAAGCACCTCGCCGTCCTGGACGCCGCCGGGCTCGTCGTCGGCAACCGGGTCGGGCGCGAGGTGAGGTATTCGCTGCGGCCAGCTGGCCTGGACGCCACCACGCGGTGGATGTCCTCGCTCGCGGCCGACTGGGACCGTCGGCTGGCGGCCATCAAGCGCGTCGCTGAGGCGGCGGAACACGATCTCACGTAGCACCTGGACACGTGGTGTGGCGACAGCCTCCGCCGCGATCTGTGATCACAGAACGAGGGAGATTCGACATGACGACTCTGAAGCCTGGAAGCATGCTGCTCGGCACGACCCGTCCCGCCGAGATGCGGGCGTGGTACATCAAGGCGCTGGCGCCGGAGTTCACCGGCGAGGGCGCGATCGACCTTGACGGCTTCCTGCTGGTCATCGACGGGCGCGACGACGTCGAGGCGAAGAACAACGACCCGGCCCGCGCGATCATCAACTTCCACGTCGAGGACTTCGACGCCATGGAGGCCCAGCTGAACGCGGCCGGCGTGGAGTGGATCACGATCGAGGACCGGGAGAAGGGCAAGTTCGGCACGTTCGCCGACCCCGATGGGAACTACCTCCAGATCATCGAGTGGAAGTAGTCCTCTAGTTCCGTGACAGGACCGTGGCCCTCCACACGGTCGCACCAGGTTCGTAGGTAGGTCGGTCGACCCCGTTCGTTGAGACGACTCCGCGCAACATGACAAAGAAGGAAGAGTGCACATGAGCACCCAGCAAACGGCGGTGAGCCCAGGCAAGGCCAACCTGGCCCTGGCCACGCTGTTCTTAGCAATGTTCGTGATGGTCAGCGGCGAACTACTCGTGGTCGGCGTTCTGGACCGGATCGCCGCCGACCTCAAGGTGACCATTCCCGCGGCCGGCACCCTGGTGACGGCGTACGCGCTGGGCCTCGCCCTCGGTGGTCCGATCCTGACCGCGCTGACGATCAAGCTGGACAAGAAGGTCGTCCTCCTCGGCACGCTCCTGCTGTTCGCAGCGTCCAATGTGGCCATGACAATGACCACCAGCTACGGCGTGTTCCTCGGCGTGCGCTTCTTCATCGGCGCGTTGGCCGGCCTGTTCATCGCGGTCGGGTTCACCGCGGCCGTCTCGGTCGTCCCGCCGGAGCGCATGGGCAAGGCGATCGGGATCGTCATCTCGGGTGTCGCGATGGCGGGTGCGCTCGGCGTGCCGCTGGGCACGGCGGTCGCCCCGGTCATCGGCTGGCGCGGTTCGTTCCTGGCGATCGCGGGCGTCGCGGTCGTGGTCCTGATCGGAGCGGCGGCGCTGATCCCGTCCGTCGCGGCCTCTGGCGGTGGTGTCGGCCACCAGGCCAAGTACGCGTTCGCCCCCCGGGTGCTCGCCGTGCTGTTCCTGAACTTCATCGTGTTCGCGACCGCGTTCGCGGCATGGACCTACATCGTGCCGTTCCTGCAGGACGTCACCGGGATCTCCGGATCCATGCTGAGTGTGTTCCTGCTGGCCTACGGTGCTGCGACGGCGGTCGGCTCGTTCGGTGGCGGCAAGTTCGCAGACTGGAACGCCGGGCGTGCCCTGATCATCGGGGGCATCGGCATGGCGGTCTCCCTGCTGGCGCTCTACTTCGTCGGCTCAGTCGCGTTCCTCGTGGCGATCGTGCTGGTCGCGTTGGGCCTGTCGCACTACGGCATCGTGGCCTCGCTCCAGGTTCGGGTGATCACCCTGGCCGGCCCCGGTGGCCAGCTGGCGCAGTCGCTGCCGGTGTCCGCGGCCAACATCGGGATCGCGTTCGGTGCGTTCGCCGGCGGTATCGCGATCAAGAACTACAGCGCCTCCGCCCCCGTGATCACCGGTGTGATCCTCGCGGTGGTCACCATCCTGGTCGCCTGGGGCAGCAGCTACCTGAAGCCGCCGGTGGTCGAGGAGTCGACGGCGACCGCCCAGTCGGTACCCGAACCCGCATAACGCAACACAGACATCGGCACGGTGGTGGCGGAGTTCGATTCCGTCGCCACCGTGCTTTTTTCGTGCGCCGCGCGGGACGCCGCCGATGGACTATTCGGCGGCGGCCCCGGGCCAATGTGGGCAAGGGAGGAGTGGGAGCGGGCGCGACCGCGGTGAGAGGGTTGGTTAAACCCCTTCACACACACAGAAAAGGTGTGCCATGAACATCCCGAGCCAGGGTGGGACAGCCGAGGTCAGTCACCGGTTCGTGCAGACCAACGGCATCCAGATGCACATTGCCGAGCAGGGCGAAGGGCCGCTGGTCGTGCTGCTGCACGGCTTCCCGGAGACTTCGCACTCCTGGCGCCACCAGTTCGCGGCTCTCGCGGCGGCCGGCTACCACGTCGTCGCTCCCGACCAGCGCGGCTACGGCCGGACCGACCGCCCGGAGGCGGTCGAGCATTACTCGCAGCTGCACCTGGTCGGCGACATCATCGGTCTGCTCGACGCGCTGGGCGAGGAGCAGGCCGTGCTGGTCGGCCACGACTGGGGCTCACAGGTCGCCTGGAACACCGCGCTGCTGCGACCCGACCGGGTCCGTGGCGTCGTCGCGCTGGGCCTTCCGTATTTCCCCCGCGGCCCCATGAGCGCGGTGGCCGGAATGACCCATGCGCTCGGCCCCGGCTTCTACATGAACTACCTGCAGCAGCCCGGTGTGGCGGACGCTGAGCTGGCGCGGGACCCGCGGGCCAGCGTCCTGCGGCTCTTCCAGTGGGGCTTCGGCGACTCCCCGCACGCCGAGGCGGCCACCCTGCCGATGGTGCCCGAGGGCGGCACTCTCTCCGACATCCTGCCGGAGGCCGGCGCGCTGCCGGCGTGGCTGACCGAGGCCGACCTCGACGTCTACGCGGAGGCCTTCGCGCGGACCGGCTTCACGGGCGGCCTGAACTGGTGGCGGACGATGGACCTGAGCTGGGAGCTGACGGCGCCCTGGCAGGGCGCGCCGATGACGACCCCGGCGCTGTACGTGTACGGCGAGCGGGACGGCAGCGTCCAGCTCCCGGGCCTGGACCAGCTGATCGCCAACCTGCAGTACCTGGTGCCCAATCTGACGCGCACCGTGGTACTTCCCGGGGTCGGGCACTGGACGCAGCAGGAGGGGCCGGAGGAGGTCAACGCGGAGCTGCTGAAGTTCCTGGGCGCCCTGTAGTCGAAAGCCCCGCCGCTTCATTCCACAATGGCCGTCCCGTGGGGCGGTCAGCTGTGGTGAATAAGGCACCGTGATTCGCGCGTGATACACGCCCCGAACTCAGCAACTTCGGAGAATCCGCGCATTGCCGCACCGTGCCAGAGTTATTTCATACCGCCGGGTCCGGCGGAAGTTCCACTCCACTTTCCCGCCCCTGTCATCGTACCGAGGAGCACAAATGACGATTAGTGACGCGCCACCGCAGACTGACCTCGTCGGCCGGGCAACGGGCCTGGTCGAGGTGATCCGGAAGCACGCGACGTGGCAAGAGGAGAACCGGGTCCTGCACGAGGAGGTCCTGCAGGGACTCACCGACGCCGGGATCATGAAGATGCGGGTTCCGGTGCGCTACGGCGGCTACGAGAGCGACGTGCGGACCATCACCTCCGTGATCTCCGAGCTCGCGCGGGGCGACGGCGCCGTCGGGTGGACCGTGAGCACGTGGACGATGGGCTCCTGGCTGGCCGGCCTGTTCCCGGACGAGGTGCAGGACGAGATCTTCTCCGACCCGAGCGTCCGGCTCTGTGGCGGCGTCACCGCGTCGGGCGTCGCCACGCCGACCGACGGCGGCGTGATCCTCAACGGCCGTTGGCATTTCGTCTCCGGTGCGCCGCACAGCCAGTGGGACACCCTCTCCGTGATGCTGGCGACCGCGGACGGCGGGATGGAGCCGGCCACGATCGTTGTGCCGATGTCCGACCTGACGATCGTCGACGACTGGCACACCGCCGGTCTTCGGGCCACGGGTAGCGTGACCACCATCGCGCAGGACGTGTTCGTGCCGCAGGCGCGCGTACTGCCGATGCTTCCCCTGATGATGCACGGTCAACATCTCTCGAAGCTGAACGCCGACGCCGTCACGTGGAAGCTCCCGTTCGTGGCGCACGCGACCGCTGTGACCAGCTCGTCGGCGGTGGGCATGGCGAAGGCGGCCCGGGAGGCGTTCTTCGAGAAGCTGCCCACCCGGAAGATCGCCTACACCGGCTACGAGCAGCAGTCCGAGGCGCCGATCACCCACCTCCAGGTGGCCGAGGCGGCGGTGAAGCTCGACGAGGCCGAGTTCCACGTGCGCCGCGCGGCGGAGCGCCTGGACACCAAGGGGATGCGCGGCGAGCAGTGGACGCTGGAGGAGCGCGCCGTCGGGAAGATGGACGCGGCCATGGCCTGTCTGCGGGCGAAGGAGTCGGTGGACGTGCTCAACACGGCCAGCGGCGGGTCGTCCATCTACTCGGACCAGCCGATGCAGCGCATCGAGCGGGACATCCAGGCGCTCAACCTGAACGGCGTCCTGCACCCGAACACCGTCTCGGAGACCTACGGCCGCGTGCTGTGCGGTCTCGAGCCGAACACGCACCTCATCTAGGTCACGATCGTGTGGCTGGGGCCTACGCCCCAGCCACACGATCGCGTCACGGGGTGGCGCCGGCGAGGATGCTGTCGACGTTCGCCGCGGAGAAGAAGTCGGCGGGGGACGTCACCCCGGAGTTGACCCGGGCGAAGCCGTCCATCGCCTCCTGGTTGCCGGGCATCGCGTCCAGCAGCCGCTGGAGGTCGGGCGGCGGGGGTTCGAGGGTGGCCAGCTGGGTGGTGAACTCGTAGATCGGCAGGACCTGTTCGTCGCGGGACGACTGGTAGTCGGCCATGGCGTCGGCGTAGGGGGTCGTACCCGAAAGGTGGTCGTGCAGGGCCTCGGCGCAGGACTCGGCCTCGCGGAAGGCGTCGGAGATGCCCTGGGCCGTGATCGGATCCCTGGTGTAGCCGGCGTCGCCGACCAGGGCCCAGCCGGGGCCGGACGGCACCCGGAAGAAGTTGGGGACGGACATGCCGACAAAACGGGTTTCGCGGGTCGCGGACCGGACCCGGTCGGCGAACGGCGGGGCCAGGTCCAGCGCCGCGAGCAGGGTGCCCTCGATGTCGGCCCGGTTGGCCTCCAGTTGGGCGTGCGGCCAGCCGCCCACGACGATGGTCAGCCCGTCGTGGGTGGGGGCGGCGCAGAAGCCGCGTTCGGGGCGGCCGTACATCTCGAACCGCCCGGCCATCGGCAGGTCGCTGAAGTAGGCGTAGTAGGTGGCGATGAGCTCGGGTTTCTCGTGGTACCGCCCCGGCAGCACCGCCTTGGCGACCATCGAGTGCACCCCGTCGGCCCCCACGACGACCCGGGCGTGTTCGGTGACCGTCGCGCCGGCCCGGTCGCGGCCCCGGATGCCGGTCACCCGGCCGTCGTCGGTGACGATCCCGGTGACAGTGAAGGCCTCACGGACCTCCGCCCCCGCCTCGGCCGCGGCGTCCACCAGGATCTTGTCGAGCACGGTGCGCCGGGGGCAGTACGAGGCCGGGTGCTCCGCCGTGCCGGGCGAGCCGGTGATCGTGACCGGGCCGAAGTCGAAGGCGTAGGTGTCGATCGGTGGGCAGCCGGTTGCCAGCAGGCGGTCGAGGAGGCCCCACCGGGCCAGCGCCGCGACGCCGGGCGGCTGGAGGATGTGCGTCGAGATCGTGTCGCTGGGGAAGGTCGCCCGGTCGACGAGCAGCACCTTGTGGCCCCGCCTCGCCAGCAGCATCGCGGTCGGGGAGCCGGCGCAGCGCGCGCCGACCACGATGACGTCGTATCGCATGGCCGCCTCCTGGTGTCCGGATCCTGTGCCCATCGTGGCCGTCGGGCGGGTCTCCTGGCAGGAAGTTGCCGTTTCCGGTGGGTTGTCGGGTTGGCCGGATTGGGCGCGCGTGAATATTCACTGATGGGCATGCGTCTTGTTCTGGGGCGGCGGCGCTGCTAAAAAGAGCTCACCTTATTGGTATGGAGATGGCCCATTGAAGACTTCACGATGGCTCGGCGTCCTGGCGCTGGCCGCGGTCATCGGGGTGGCGTCGCCCGCCCCTGGCGCGTCGGCGGAGCCGGAGACCGGCCTGGCCGGACGCGGCTGTCCCGTCCTGGATCTGGGCCTGGCCTGGGCCGGAGACAACCGGGCCCACCTCCAGGAACTTGTCGACAGCTACGGCCGGTGCGGCCGGGGCGGGCATCCGCTGGCCGTGTTCGACTGGGACAACACCGTCGTCAAGAACGACGTCGGGGACGCCACGGTGTACTGGCTGCTCCGGCACGACAAGGTCCGTCAGCCCGGTGATTGGAGCCGTACCAGTCCATTCATCACCGCTGCTGCGGCTTCGGCACTCCGGGCGGCCTGTGGCTCGGGGGCACCGCTGCGCACCAGTGCGGACACCGGCTGCGCCGACGAGATCCTCGCCGTCTACGGCGGGCGGACGTCCGCCGGGGCGGTTGCCTTCGACGGGTACGACCACCGGCGGATGGAGCCGGCGTACGCGTGGGCGGCCCAGCTCGTCGCCGGGTACACCGAAAGGGAGGTTCGGGGTTTCGCCGAGGCCGCGCGCGCCGAGAACCTGGCGGCCCCGGTCGACGCCACCCAGGTCGTCGGCACGCACAAGGTCACCGCCTGGGTCCGCTACTACGACCAGCAGCGTGACCTGATCACGGTCATGCGGCGGGCCGGATTCGACGTGTGGATCGTGTCCGCGTCCCCGCAGCCCGTGGTCGAGGTGTGGGCGGGCGGCGTCGGCGTCGACTGGCGGCAAGTGGTCGGGATCCGCAACGAGATCCGGCACGGCCGGCTCGGCTACACGCTGGAGGGCTGCGGCGGCGCCAGGAATGTCATCACCTACATCGATGGCAAGCGGTGCTTCATCAACCAGGAGATCCTCGGCGTGCGCGGGCCGCGCGCGTTCGAGCGGCAGCGCGACCGGCAGGTGTTCGCGGCCGGTGACTCCGACACCGACGTCACGTTCGTCCGGGACGCCGCCGCCCTGCGGCTCGTGGTCAACAGGAACAAGACCGAGCTGATGTGCCGGGCGTTCGCGAACGCCGATGGGCGGTGGCTCGTCAACCCGATGTTCATCGAGCCGAAGCCGGCCCGCACGACGCCATACCCCTGCTCCACCACCGGGTACGTCGACAGTGACGGCGTCCCCGGCCCCGTCCTCGACGACCGCGGCGCCGTCGTGCCCGACCAGAGTGAGAGGTAGACGATGGAGAGGCGTACCTTCCTGCGCGCCGGCGCGGCCACGGCCACGGCCGCCGCGGCGTTCGGCCTGCTGCCCGACAGCGTGCGACAGGCCCTGGCGATGGCCGCCCCGACCGGGGGCCTGGAGGTCATCGAGCACGTGGTGATCCTGATGCAGGAGAACCGGTCCTTCGACCACTACTACGGCACGTTGCGCGGGGTGCGTGGCTTCAACGACCCGGCCGCGATCACCCTGCCGGGCGGCGCGTCGGTGTTCCGGCAGCCCAACGGGACCGGGTACGTGCTGCCCTATCCGGTGCACGACCAGTACATGGACGGGTGCGACCACAGCTGGGGTGGCGGGCACGCGGCGTGGAACAACGGGCGTTACGACAAGTGGGTGCCGAACAAGAGCGTGCGCACCATGACCACGTTCCGGCGCGGGGACCTGCCGTTCTACTTCGCGCTCGCCGACGCGTTCACGATCTGCGACTCCTACCACTGCTCCGAGTTCGGCCCGACCAACCCCAACCGCAACTACCTGTTCACGGGTACGGTCGGCAACGAGCCCGACGGCCGGCGCGCGATCGACAACGACGCCTACGGCGCCAACCACGCCGGCTACTCCTGGACCACCTACGCCGAACGCCTCGAGGCTGCCGGCAGGAGCTGGCGGGTCTACCAGGAGTGGGACAACTACACCGACAACCCGCTCGAGTTCTTCGTGACCTTCATGAACGTGGCCAGGAAAGCGCTCGCGTCCACCGGGTACACGAAGGTCGAGGCCTTCTACAACGCCGTGCAGGGAGCCGCGCCCGCACAGCAGGATGTTCTGCTGGGCAAGCTCGCCCAGGGTGTGGCCACCCTGACCGCCGCCGAGCGAAGCCTCTACGACCGGGCGCTGCGCCGCGAGCGCACCGGCCAGCTCGCCGCGGCCTTCCGGGCGGACGTGGCCGCCGACCGGCTGCCGGCCGTGTCCTGGCTGGTGGCGAACTACCAGCAGTCCGAGCACCCGTCCTCCGGCCCGAACAACGGGGCCGAGCTGACCAGACAGCTGCTCGACGCCCTGGCCTCGAACCCGGCGGTGTGGAACAAGACGGTGTTCCTCCTCACCTACGACGAGAACGACGGCTTCTTCGACCACGTGCCGCCGCCGACCGCCCCGGTGGTGGGCGACGGCAGCGACGGGATGTCCACGGTGTCCACGGCCGGCGAGATCGCGCTGAGCGTGCCGATCGGCCTCGGCGTGCGGGTGCCGATGATCGTCGTGTCGCCCTGGAGCCGGGGCGGGGCCGTGTGCTCGCAGGTGTTCGACCACACCTCGGTGATCCAGTTCCTGGAGAAGTGGACCGGGGTCGCCGAGCCGAACATCTCGGCGTGGCGGCGCGCCGTGTGCGGGGACCTGACGGCGGCCCTGGACCTGACCAGCGCGAACGCCGCCTTCCCGTCGCTGCCGACGCCGGTGGTCTCCACCGGGCCCCGGCCCACCTCGCCGACGCCGCCCGCCTCCCAGGCGCTGCCGGCGCAGGAACCGGGAGTCCGGCCGGCCCGGCCCCTGCCCTACTCCCTGAGCGTCGCCGCCCGGGTCACCAGCGGCACCGTCTTCTTCGACTTCGGCAACGCCGGGGCTGCAGGGGCGCACTTCTCCGTGTACGCCAACGCGTACCGCACCGACGGGCCGTGGCGGTACACGGTCGAGGCGGGCAAGACGCTGACCGACACGTTCACGGGCGGCACGCCGACCGGGGCGTACGACCTGACGGCTCACGGGCCCAACGGGTTCGTCCGGCGGTTCGTAGGCAACCGGATCACGGCCACCAACGGCGGGGCCAATCCCGAGGTGACGCTGCGGTACTCGCCCGCCGAGGGCCGGGTGTACCTGAGGTTCGTCAACACCGGAGGCGCGTCGTGCGTGTTCACGGTGCGGGCCGGCAACCGGCCGGGCACGTGGTCGTACCCGGTGGCGGCGGGCGCGAACACCGAGGACTTCTACACGGTCGGCGGGACGAACAACTGGTACGACCTGACGGTCACCGGTCCTGACGGGTTCCTCCGCCGGTTCGCCGGGCACATGGAGACGGGGGCGGTCAGCACCAGTGACCCGGTGATGGGGTCCGGCCGGCTGGCCGGCACCGTGCGCTACGTCGACAGCGAGGAGACGGTCGCGGCGAACAACGCCGCGGTCAACGCCGTGGACGGGTCGACGACGACGATCTGGCACACCGCGTGGTCGGGCGGCACGCTGCCACACGAGATCCAGCTAGACCTGGGGGCGTCGCGGACCGTGACCGGGGTGTCCTACCTTCCCCGGCAGAGCGGGGTCAACGGCCGGATCGGGGCGTACGAGATGTACCTGAGCTCCGACGGGAACACCTGGGGGAGCCCGGTGGCGACAGGGGTGTTCGCGGACGACGCGACGGAGAAGGTGGTGCGGTGCTGGCCGACGGCGGCGCGGTACGTGCGGCTGCGGGCGTTGACGGAGGCCGGCGGGCGCGGGGCGTGGACCTCGGCGGCGGAGATCGCGCCGCTGGGGTGGTGAGGGGTTCAGGCCGGGCCTCGGGGGTGCAGGCGGCCGGCGGTCAGGCCTGAGTGGATGGTGCGGGCCGTCTCGTGGGCGTCCAGGCCGCAGTGCCTGGCCGCCGTGGTCAGGGCTGATCGGACGGTGTGGGCGTCCAGGAGGTCGGCACCGACGAGTTGGCCGAGGCGGAAGGCCGCAGCGTTCAGGGTGTCGTTGCGCTCGCCGGGTTGGGCGGCGGCTACCCGGTGGGCCTCGCCCTCCACGGCAGCGCGGACCCAGGCGGTGGCCTCGGCGCGGCGGGGGCGGGGGACCCTGGGCGGACCCGGGCGGTCCGGGGCGGGGGAGCGGCGCGGGGTCGAGGTCAGGCGCAGCAGGCGGGGCGGGCAGGGCGGGAGGGGGAACTCCGCCGGGCGGAGCCACTCGTACCGGTGGCCGGACGCGTGCCGGGACGGCGGGGCGACCACGTAGCCGCCGACCCCGCGCCAGTCCACGCCGTCGAGGATCCGGACCCGGTTGCCGTGACCCGTGGCCGCCCACCACAGGTGCCAGCCGCCGGAGCCGGTGCGCACGACCGGGCCGAGGGGGTGGCCGGCGAGCAGGCCGAGCACCACGGTGAACTGCCCTGGCCGGTCGATGTCGCACACGTCGGCGAGCGTGCCGGTGCGCAGTCCGATGTTCGCGTCCGGCCACCGTCGCCACCAGGCTCTGACCTGCCCGACATCGGTACTCGCCTGGAGCAGGCCCCGGGGCAGTCTGGGGTGCTTGCCCGGGGAGGAGCAGTCGGGCCGCCGGCACGAGCAGGCGGTGGGGGCCGGGTTGTGCAGGGGGAGGACGGGCAGGCCGGCGGCCGCGTACTCCTCGGCGGCCTCGCCGAGGGTGATTCCCGGCCGCAGCCCGGCCACCCCGGCCCAGGAGAACCCGGGGTCGAGTCGCGCCCACGTCTGCCGTTCGCTCATCACGGACCGCCTTCCCGACGCTACGGGCGGTGCTTCCCCGACCGTAGCGTGGAATCGACTGATCTGGATAGACCTGGCCGCGGGCTCCGCACGTCCGAAGGCGTCAACTTAGGTTGACGATCCGAGAGGTCGTCAACTAAAGTTGACGCATGACGGAACCGGAGGAACTCGCCACGGCGGCCAGCGGAGCGGACGCGAAGGCCGGCCTCAAAGCCGTGCTCGCCCTGCGTCGGCTGGCCGAGGCGCTGGAGGCCCTTCAGGTGGACAACGCCCGACGGCAGGGCTGGTCCTGGCAGGAGATCGCCGAAGCGCTCGAGGTGAGCAAGCAGGCGGTGCACAAGAAGCACTCTGGCCGTCCGCCGCTCTCAGGCTCCTGACGGGGCCACACCATCACGGTCCACGGGAGGAACGATGTTCGAACGGTTCACTGTCCAGGCCCGCGCGGCGGTCGTCCGCGCCCAGCGGGAGGCACGGGACCTCGGTGCCGCCAAGGTCGGTACAGAGCACCTGCTGCTCGCGGTGCTCGACCCGGAGGCGGGTCTGGCGTACACGGTGCTGCACGCCGCGGGGGTCGACCGCGACCGGGTCCGCGAGGAGGTGCGGCGGCTTTCAGCGCCCCGGCAGCTCGGCGAGGACGACGCCGCGGCACTGCGGGCGATCGGGATCGACCTCGACGCTGTCCGGGCCCGGGTCGAGGAGACGTTCGGGGAAGGGGCGCTCCAGCCGGCCGAACCGGAGCGGGGCCGGGGATTCCTCCGCCGCCGGGCGACGGGCGGGCGGTGGTTCACGCCCCGGGCGAAGAAGGTGTTGGAGCTGTCGCTGCGGGAGGCGCTGCATCTGGGGCACCGCTACATCGGCTCGGAGCATCTGCTGCTCGGGCTGGTCCGGGAGGGCGAGGGGCTGGCCGCGCGGATCCTTACCGGCTCCGGGCTCACCCTCGACGACCTCCGCGCCCGGGTCCTCACGGAACTCCGCGACGCCGCCTGAGGCGCGGGTCGACCGCGGAGGCGCGCTGGCCGTGGCCGGGTGCGTCGGCCGGGATCGGCAGGTGACCCGTTTCCGGGGCGCGTGGGGCAGAATCAGTCAGTGATCTTCACAATCCTGGGACCGGTCGAGGCACGGCACGCGGACGGGACCCCCGTTGCGGTCGGCGGCCCCAGGGTGCGAGGTCTGCTCGCGCTGCTCCTCCTCGACGCCGGCCGCCTGGTCCCGACAGAACGCCTGGTCGACGGCCTGTACGGCGAACACCCGCCGACCGGCGCGGCCAACGCGCTCCAGTCCCAGGTCAGCCGGCTCCGCAGGGGACTGGGCGACAGCGACCTGGTCGAGTTCCACCCGGCCGGCTACCGGCTCGCCGTCGACCCGCAGGACGTGGACGCGCACCGGTTCGAGCGGCTCGCCCGCGACGGCCAGCGCGCCCTCGCCGCCGGGGACCACGCCGGAGCCGCCGACCTGTTGCGCGAGGCGCTCGACCTGTGGCGCGGGCCGGCGCTCGCCGACGTGACCGACGCGCCGTTCGCTGAGGGCCAGGCTGCACGGCTCGCGGAGCTGCGGGCGGCGGCCGTCGAGGACCGGGCGGAGGCGGACCTGGCGCTCGGCGGGCACCGGGAGGTGGTGGCGCGGCTGCGGGAGCTGGTCGCGGAGTACCCGTTGCGGGAGCGGGCACGCGGGCAACTGATGCGCGCGCTGTCCGGCAGCGGCCGACAGGCCGAAGCCCTCGCCGAGTACGAGGACACCCGGCGACTGCTCGCCGAGGAGCTGGGGGCCGACCCGTCGGCGGAGCTCACGGCCGTACACGTCTCCGTTCTGCGGGGTGAGATCGCCGCCCCGTCGCGGCAGCGGCTCGGGCTGCCCGCCCAGTTGACCAGCTTCGTCGGCCGGGCAGAGGAGCTGGACCGGATCGCGGCGCTGCTCGCCGGCACCCGGCTGGTCACCCTCACCGGGCCGGGCGGGGCCGGCAAGACCCGGCTCGCGATCGAGGCGAGCGGGCTCGGCCGGGGTGAGGCGTGCTTCGTGGACCTGGCGCCGCTGGGCGACGGGGCGGAGGTGCCGCAGGCGGTGCTCGCGGCGCTCGGCCTGCGCGAGGGCGGCCTGCTGCCGTCGGCGGGCGGCCCGGCGGACCCGACGGAACGGCTGGTCGCGGCACTCACCGACCGGCCGCTGCTCCTGATCCTCGACAACTGCGAGCACGTCATCGACCACGCCGCCCGGCTGGCCCACCGGCTGCTCGGCGCGTGCCCGGGGCTGCGGGTGCTCGCCACCAGCCGCGAGGCGCTCGGCATCACCGGCGAGTCCCTGTGCCCGGTGCGCCAACTGCCGCTGCCGCCGCCCGGCACCCCGGCCGGGCAGGCGGTCGGGTACCCGGCGGTCCGGCTGTTCGTCGACCGGGCGACCGCCGTGCGCCCCGACTTCGCGCTCGACGACACCGTGGACGGCGTGCTGCGGATCTGCGCGGCGCTCGACGGTTCGCCGCTGGCGATCGAGCTGGCGGCGGCCCGGCTGCGGTCCCTGACCGTGGCGGAGGTCGACGCCCGGCTCGACGACCGGTTCCGGCTGCTGTCCCGGGGCAGTCGGACCGCCGCCGCCCGGCACCAGACGCTGCGCGCCGTCGTCGAGTGGAGCTGGGACCTGCTGTCCGACGCGGAGAAGACCCTGGCCCGGCGGCTGACCGTGTTCAACGGGGGGCTCACCCTCGAAGCGGCAGCCGCCGTATGCGGGTTGCCGGCCGAAGACGTGGACGAACTGCTCGCCGACCTCGCCGACAAGTCACTGATCGAGGACGCCGGCGGCCGGTACCGGATGCTCGACACCATCCGGGTGTTCTGCGCCGAACGGCTGGCCGAGTCCGGCGAGGAGGAGCGGTTCCGCCGCGCGCACGCCGGGTACTTCCTCGACCTCGCCCGGCGCGCCGACACGTTCCTGCGCGGACACGGGCAGCTGACCTGGCTCGCCCGGCTCGCCGCTGAGCACCCCAACACGCAGGCCGCCGTGCGCTGGGCGGCACGCGCCGACCCGGCGCTGGCGTTGCACCTGGTGGCGGCCCTGTCCTGGGACTGGTGGCTGCGCGGCCTGCGCGGCGAGGGCGCGCCGCTGGCCGGTGAGATCCTCGACGCCGTGGGGACCAGTCCACCGGCGGACCTGCACGAGGAGTACGTGCTGTGCGTGCTCAACACGATGGCCGTCGGCACGGGCCAGCCGGTGCTCGTCGAGCGGCTCGAACGGGCCCAGGAGCTGATGGCCGGCATCGACCACACGCTGAAGTACCCGTTCACGACGGTGCTCTGGGCGTTGGCCGCCGGGCCGCACCGCACGGATGAGGGCGCGTACCTGCGGCAGCTCGGCTCCGACCCCTGGTCCCTGGCGCTGTACCGGCTAGGTATGGGCTACCAGCACCAGTTCGGCGGGAACCTGGCCGAGTCCGAGCCGGAGTTCGAGGCGGGGCTGGCGGCGTTCCGCGAACTCGGCGACCGGTGGGGGATGGCCAACACCCTCGACCCGCTGGCCCTGCTCGCCGAGGCGCGCGGCGACCACGACCGGTCCATCGCGCTGATGGGCGAAGCCCTGGAACTGGTCGAACAGCTCGGCGCGCTGGAGGACCTGGCGGACCTGCTCGGCCGGCGCGGCGACAGCCTCGTCCGGCGCGGGGACCTCGACGCGGCCGGCGTCGACTACGAGCGGTCCGAGGAGCTGATCCGCCGGGCCGGCGCGCCGGAGAAGCTGGCCGGCGCGCACGGGCGGCTCGGCGACCTGGCCCGGTACCGCGGCGACCTGCCCGCGGCCCGCCGGCTGTTCGAGACCGCGCTGCGCGAGTGCACGACGGCGACGTTCGGCGGCGAGATGGCCCGCGCGGTGATCCTGACCGGACTCGGCCGGGTGCAGGTCGCCGAGGGGGCCGCCGACGAGGCGCGGACCACGCTCGGGCAGGCCCTGCGGATCGGCATGGACCACCCGAACATGCTCACGGTCGCCCTCGTCGTCGAGGCGCTCGCCGGGGTCGCGCTGCTCGACGGGGACCCGGAGCGGGCGGCGCTCCTGCTCGGCACGGTCGTCCCGCTGCGGGGTGCGTCGCTCGCCGGGGACCGCGACGTGGCGGGGACCGTGGCCGCGACGACGGAGCTGCTGGGCGAGGACGGGTTCGCCGCGGCCCACGCGCGGGGTGCCGGCATGACCCGCGACGAGGTGCTCGCGCTCCTGCGGCGCTAGCCTGTCAGCGCACGGTGCGCGACCGGTCAGCGCGCGCGCCGACAGTACCCCCATGAGCATCTCGCCGGCCCGCAAGTGGGCCACCCTCGTCGTCTGCTGCCTCGCCGGTCTCGTCCTCGCCATCGACATGACGGCCCTGCACCTGGCCATCCCCGGCCTGATCCGGGATCTCGACCCCACCGCCACCCAGATCCTGTGGATCGCCGACGCGTACGGCTTCGCCCTCGCCGGCCTCCTCGTCACCATGGGCGGCCTCGGTGACCGGATCGGCCGCAAGCGCCTGCTGCTGATCGGCATGGCCGCCTTCGCCGCCGCGTCGGCCGCCACCGCCTACGCCGCCAGCCCCGAACTCCTGATCGCGGCCCGGGCACTGCTCGGCGTCGCGGGCGCCACGATCATGCCGTCGACCCTGTCGATCGTGCGGAACGTGTTCACCGACCCGAAGGAGCGCACGGCGGCCGTCGGCATCTCCACCGGCGTGGTGGGCGCCGGCATCGGCCTCGGACCGGTACTCGGCGGCGCGGTCCTCGACCACTTCTGGTGGGGCTCGGTGTTCCTGATCAACGTGCCGATCATGGCCGCGATCCTGCTCGCCGCCGTGTTCGTGCTCCCGGAGTCGCGGGACCCGAGGCCGGGCCGCCTGGACGTCCCCAGCGTGCCGCTGTCCATCGTCGGCGTGCTCGGCGTCGTGTACGCCATCACCGAGTCCACCCACGGCGGCGTCACCCAGCCCAAGGTGCTGGTGGCCCTCGGGATCGGCCTGGTCGGCCTGGCGCTGTTCGTCCGCCGGCAGTCCCGGCTCGCCGAGCCCCTGATCGACGTGCGGCTGTTCCGCCGGGCGGCGTTCTCCGGCTCCATCGGCGCGAACCTGTTCGCCATGTTCGCGATGGTGGCCCAGTCCCTGATCTTCGCCCAGTACTTCCAGCTCGTGCTCGGCTGGTCGCCGTGGCAGGCGGGACTCGCCGGTCTGCCCGGGGCGCTCGCGGCGATGACCGGCGGCGCGCTGGCCGCCCCGCTGATCACGGCGATGGGCCGGGCGCGGGTCGTTGCACTCGGCATGGCGATCTGCGCGGCGGGCTTCGTCCTCTACGTCCTGGTCACCGGTGCCGACGGCGGCTATCTGCCCATGCTCGGCGCGATGGTCCCGTCCGGGTTCGGGATGGGCATGGCGCTCACCGTCACCTCCGACACGATCCTCGCCTCGGTGTCCAAGGACCGGGCCGGCGCGGCCTCGGCGATCTCCGAGACGGCCACCGAGCTGGGCGGGGCGCTGGGCATGGCGGTGCTGGGCAGCGTGCTGAACGCGGCGTACCGGGGGAGCCTCGACCTGCCGGCCGGGCTGCCGGCCGGGGCCGTCGACGGGGTGCGCGACTCGCTCGGCGGCGCGATGCAGGTGGCCCGGGGGTTGCCGGAGCAGCTCGCCGGTCAGGTGGTGCGCGCGGCGCAGGGGGCGTTCCTGGACGGCATGCACGTGGCCCTGTACTGCAGCGCCGGGATGGCGGCCCTGGTGGCACTGGCCGCGCTGGTCACCCTGCGGTCGGTCCCGAAGGTGATCGAGGAGACCCCGGCGGACGCCGGCCCGGCCGAGACGCTGGTCCCGGCCCGACAGTGATCTGCAACGTGGCAGGGAGGCCGCCGATTCGGTGGCCTCCAGCCGCGCTGTCACCCCGCAACGGCCGCCCCCGCCTCCACCCGCCGGCGCGCCCGGTCCCGTTCCGCCCACCGCACCGCCGGCCCCATCGCGCAGGCCGCCACCAGGAACAGCCCGCCGAGCAGGACCCACCCGGGGGCGCCCCAGCCGAGGACCAGGGTCGTGAGCAGCACCGGCCCGAGCATCCTGGCCACGGCGGTCCCGGTCCCGAAGAACCCCTGGTACTGCCCCTGCTTGCCCGCCGGGGCCAGCCCGAAACTGATCTCCCACGCGCCACTGGCCTGCATCATCTCGCCGATCACCTGCAGCGCGGCGGCGAGCAGCAGGATGGCGGCCGAGGTCCACTTCGGGCGGCCGTCGCCTGATAGGGCGTACACGGCGCAGGAGCCGAGCATGACGGCTCCGGCGTACCGGATCAGCCGGGTCGCCGAGCGCAGGTCCGTGACCCGCCGGGCGACCCGGACCTGGAACAGCACGACGCTGAGCGTGTTGAGCACGAGCAGCGCGGACACCAACCAGCGCGGCGCCTCGGTCCTCGTCACGATCCACAGCGGGATAACCAGACTGAACAGCGGCATGTACAGCAGCAGCACGGTGTTGAGCAGCGTGATCAGCGCGTACGGCCGGTCGCGGAGCACGGCCAGCCGGGGTTCCCCCGTGACCCCGGCCGGCACGGCGGCCACCGACGGTAGCCGGCGCAGGACGAGCGCGGCGAGCAGGAAGCTCAGCGCGTCGACGGTGAACACCGCGAGGTACGCGCGCGGGGTGTCCAGGTACAGCGCGATCCCGCCGAGGGCCGCGCCGACGGCGAGCCCGGCGTTCACGGTCGACTGGAGGGCCGCGCGGACCCTGGTGCGGTCGCCCGGGTCGACGAGGCCGGCGAGCAGTGCCTGGCGGGCGGCGGTCAGTCCGCACTGGCAGCAGGCGTACACGCACGCGGCGAGCACGAACAGTGGGAACGACCGGACGACCAGGAACGCCGACACGGACACCCCGGTGGCGACGGCGAGCGCGACGGCCGTGCCGCGTGGGCCCCGGCGGTCGGCGAGGTGCCCGAGCGGGACTCCGGCGACGGCCCCGACGGCCCAGCCGATGGTCAGCGCGAATCCGATCTGGGGGGCGGACAGGCCGATCACCCGGGCGAAGTACAGCGCGGAGCAGACGATGAACGCGCCGTCGCCGACGGAACTGGCTAGCTGGGCGAGAGCCAGCCGCCGCCCGGGGGACCTGCTCATCTCTCCACCACCGGTCTCCCGTTGCGGGGCCGCTTGATCTCGGAGAACCCGTCGATCGTGGCCAGGGTCCGCACCGCGTCCCACAGCCGGCCGGCCTCCTCGCCGCGCGGGGTGGGGCTGACCACCGGCCCGAAGAAGGCCGCCCCGGCGACCTGGATCACGGGGGTACCGGCGGCGTCGCCCACCAGATCCATCCCGGCCCTGTGGCTGGCCAGCAGCGACTCGTCGTGGTCGGAGGTGTCGGCGGCGTCGGCGAGCACCGGGTCGAGGCCCAGGGCGGTGAGGGCCGCGACGTACAGTTCGGGGCCGATCGGGGCCTTGTCCAGGTGGATCCGCTCGCCGATCGCGGTGTAGAAGTCCCGCAGCGCGTCCGGGCCGTACTTGTCCTCGACGGCGATGGCGACCCGGACCGGGCCCATGCCGGGGGTCAGCCACTCGCGGTACCACGGGTCGATCTCCCGGCCGTCGTTGAGCACCACGAGGCTCATGACGTGGAAGCGGACCCGCACGTCGCGGACCCGTTCGGCCTCCAACAGCCACCGCGAGGCGATCCATGCCCACGGGCACCGGGGGTCGAACCACATGTCGATGATCTCCATGGCGTTCACTCTAGGGAGTAGATTGGCCAGGTAGAAGATCCAATTTTGACGAGTACGGGTGGGCCAATCGGTGGACTTCCACGTGACCCTGGCCGGGCGCGGCGACCTGACCGCCCGGATCTACCGCCAGCTCCTCGACGCGATCCTCGACGGCCGGCTGCGGACCGGCGAGCGGCTGCCCCCGACCCGGGAGCTGGCCGCGAGCCTGGAGGTGTCCCGCAACACGGTCGCCGCGGCGTACGACCAGCTCACAGCCGAGGGCTTCCTCGTCGGCCGGGTGGGCGCGGGCACCTTCGTCGCCGACGAGTCGGTGACCCGGGTCGCCGCCCGCCGGGCGTCCCGGCACGCGCCGCCCGGCCGCAGCCTGCGCCCCCGCCGGCTGTGGTCGACGATCCCGGTCCCGGCGCCGCCCGGGCCGCCGCCGGAGTTCGACTTCCGGGTCGGCATGCCCGACCGGGGGCTGTTCCCGGCCGGGGAGTGGCGGCGGCTCGTCTCCGCCGAGCTGCGTACCGTCCCCCCGGCCGCCTATGCCGACCCCGCCGGCCACCCCGGTCTGCGCGCGGCGATCGCCCGGCACGTCGGGGTGTCCCGCTCGGTGCGGGCCGGCGCCGACGACGTCCTCGTCACCCAGGGCGCGCAGCAGGCCCTGGACCTGGTGGGCCGGGTACTGCTCGAACCGGGCGGCTGCGTCGCGGTCGAGGAGCCGGGCTACCCGCCGGCCCGCCGGCTGTTCGGGTCCCTCGGCGCCCGGGTGGTGGGCGTGCCAGTGGACGCCGAGGGACTGGTCGTCGACGCGATCCCGCCCGAGGCGCGGCTGGTCTACGTCACCCCGTCGCACCAGTTCCCGCTGGGCACGCCCATGTCACCCGGCCGGCGGGCGGCGCTGCTCGGCTGGGCGGAGCTGCACCGCACCGTGATCGTGGAGGACGACTACGACAGCGAGTTCCGGTACTCCGACCGGCCCCTCGAACCGTTGCAGAGCCTGGACAGCGCCGGCCGGGTGATCTACGTGGGCTCGTTCTCCAAGACGATGCTCCCGGCGCTGCGGCTCGGGTTCCTGATCGCCCCCGCCTCGCTGCACGACGCGCTGCGCACCGCCAAGCAGCTCACGGACTGGCACGGTGACCTGTACGCCCAGGGGGCGATGGCCCGGTTCATCGAGGACGGCTCGCTCGCCCGGCACATCCGACGGGCGAGCCGGGAGTACGGCCAACGCCGGGAGCGGATCATCGCTGCCGTGGCCGACCGGTTCGAGCTGGTGCCGTCGGCGGCCGGGCTGCACCTGTGCGCCCGGTCGGGGCCGGAGGCCGGGGAGATCATGGCCAGGGCCGCCGCCGTCGGGGTGGCCGTGGAGTCCCTGGCGAACTACTGCGGCGACGCGCCCCAGCACGGTCTGGTGATCGGCTGGGGCGCGGTGTCGCGGGTGGAGGAGGGGCTGCGCCGGCTCCGGGAGTGCTTCTGAGAAACCGGCTCCGGGAGTGCCCCGGAGACCGGCGCGTGCCGGGGGAGGTGTCGCCGTAACCGGATAGAGGTTTAACGGTTTTTGCGGATGCCCAGCATGGTGAAGGCCAACCCCGCGATGGCCACCGCCGTGACCACGGTCAGCGCCGGGTAGTAGCTGTCCAGCACCTCCCGGGGCGTGCTGACCTTGCCGGCCGAGGCGATCACGGCCGTCACCGCAGCGATCACGATCGCGCCGCCGACCTGCATCGACGTCTGCACCAGCCCGGAGGCCAGGCCCTGCTCGGAGTCCTCGACCCCGGTGGTGGCCTGGATGTTGAGGGTCGGGAACGCCAGCGCGAAGCCGAATCCGAGGCAGATGATGCTCGGCAGCACCTCGGAGACGTAGTGCGGCTCGGCCCCGATCCGCAGGAACAGCGCGTAGCCGACCACGAAGAACACGAATCCGGCGGCGACGACCTTTCCGGCGCCGAACCGGTTGACCAGGAACCCGGCGCGCGGCGCGCCGACGGCCACCATCAGGCCGGCGGGCAGGAACGCCAGCGCCATGCTCAGCGGGGACCAACCGAGCAGCGACTGCATGTACATCGTGCCGATGAACTGGAAGCCCACGTAGGAGCCGAACATCGACATCGCGGCCAGGTTCGCCGAGACCACCGACCGGTTGCGGAAGATGCCGAACCGGACGAGCGGGTGCGCCGCCCGCAGTTCGATGGCGACGAACGCGACGAGCAGGGCGACGGCCAGGGCGATCTCCAGGAGGGTGCTCACCGCGAGCCAGCCGACCGTGGGGGCCTGCACGACGGCGTACACCAGGATCAGCAGGCCGGCGGTGCTGGTCACGGCACCGGCGATGTCGTAGCCGCCCCGGTTCTCCGGCGCGTGGTCGCGGGGGATGAGTCGGGCGCCGAACGCGAGGACGGCCAGCGCGATCGGGACCGGCAGCAGGAACGTCCACCGCCATCCGACCGAGGTCATCAGGCCGCCGAGGATCAGGCCCGAGGAGAAGCCGGTGGCGCCGAACCCGGCGTAGATGCTCAGCGCCTTGTTGCGGGCCGGGCCCTCCGGGAACGTGGTCGTGATGATGGACAGGCCCGCCGGGGCGGTGAACGCCGCGGCGACGCCCTTGATGAACCGGGTCGCGATCAGCAGCGTCGGGTCGCTGACCAGGCCGCCGAGCAGGGAGGCGGCGGCGAAGACGGCGAGGGCGATCAGGAACACCCTGCGCCGGCCGAGCAGGTCGGCGGTGCGACCGCCGAGCAGGAGCAGGCCGCCGTAGCCGAGGATGTAGCCGCTCACGATCCACTGCAGGGACGAGGGGTTCAGGCCCAGCTCGCCGGCGATCGACGGGAGCGCGACGCCGACCATCGAGATGTCGAGTCCGTCGAGGAAGAGCGCGCCGCAGAGCACGACGAGCGCGCCCCAGAGGCGAGGGGTCCAGGTGACTGTTGGGGCTGGAGGGGCAAGGGTTGCCGCGGAGGTCATGATCACCAATCTACATGCACATGCAATTAATGCAACTGCAAAAAATGCACTTACATTTTATGTATGGGTCCTGGTAGGATCCGGCCGTGACCGACACCGAGCTCGTCAACGCCTGGCGCGGCCTTCTGGAGCGCTACCACGCCACCTCCTGTGCCCTCGACCGTGAGCTGAACGAGAAGCACCAGCTCGGCGTCAGCGAGTTCGAGGTGCTGGAACGCCTGGACCAGAACGAGGAGTGCATGCGGATCCAGGAGCTCGCCGCCAGCGTGCACCTGAGCCAGAGCGCGCTGTCCCGGGTCGTCGCCCGACTCGAACGGGACTTCCTCGTCACCCGCGAGATCTGCGCGACCGACCGCCGGGGTGTCTACGTGAAGCTCACGGACACCGGCGCCCAGCGGTACACGGAGGCGTTGCCGACCCAGAGGGCTGTGTTGGCGGACAACCTGGCGTAACCTGGCCGGACGTCCCGTTCGACCCTCCGGAGCTCGCATTGCGCCGTACTCTCGTGGCTGCGCTCGCCATCGTTGTCGTGCTCGGCGGGGCCTGGGCCGGCGGAGTCGCGGGCCGTTCCCGCCGCGAGGCGCTCTGGCAACCGGCGGGCCCGATGACGCCGACGCTCGCCCCGAGCCCCACCCCGTCGCCGACCCCCTCGCCGTCGCCGTCGCCCTCGGCGTCCCCGTCGGCGCAGGCCCCGGCCCCGCCCGTGGCCGACGGCCCCAGCGGTGCGATGCGCTTCACGGGTACCAGCGCCGTGGCGCTCACTTTCGACGACGGCCCCGACCCGGTGAACACACCGCGGATCCTCGACATCCTCAAGCAGAACGGGGTCAAGGCCACGTTCTGCCTGGTCGGCTTCCGGGCCCGCGACCACCCCGAGCTGGTCCGCAGGATCGCCGCCGAGGGGCACAGCCTGTGCAACCACTCCTGGCAGCACCTGCTCGACCTCGCCAAGCACGACGACGGGTACATCCGTGCCGACCTGCAGCGCACCAACGACGCCATCCACAATGCCGCGCCCGGCGTGCCGATCACGCTGTTCCGGGCGCCCGGCGGCAACTTCACCCCGGGGCTGGTCGCGATGGCCCGGCAGATGGGCATGCGCTCGGCGTACTGGGACGTGGACCCCCGGGACTGGGAGAGCGCCAAGTACGGCACGGGCGGGCCGATGATCGAGCACGTGGTGGGTGCGGTGAACTCGTCGACGCGGCCGGGGTCGATCGTGTTGTCCCACGACAACGGGAAGCCGGACACGATCGAGGCGTACCGTCGGTTGATTCCGACGCTGAAGAACCGGTTCACCCTCGTGCCGCTGTAGGCCCCGGCCCGAGCCTCGTCGGCGCGCCGGCCCGAGCCCGCCCGCCCCGGGGCCCCCGGCGCGGCCGGACGTCGCACCCTCGCCGGTTCAGGCCGCCCGACCTCCGACCCGCACCGACCCCCGGTCAGCGTCCGCCCCCAGCAGCGCCCGGCTCATCCGGTCCAGCAACGCGTCCAGGTCCGGCTCGGTGTCCGGCGTCCAGTCCCCGAGCAGCCGGACCAACCCGGCCCGGCGCAGCGCGAACAACCGCTCTGCGGCCTGCTCGCCGGGCATGGTCAGCTCCAGCGTCCCGTTCGCCCGCCGGAGCAGCCCGGCCTCGACCAGGTCGTCGGTGTACGGCCGGCCCTTCTCGACCGTTGTCCCCGCCAGGTCGGCCAGCTCCGCCGCCGGGGTGGGCCCGAGCTGGGACAACCGGGCCACGATCCAGCACCCGGCGGGGCTGATCGCCAGGCCGGACTCGGCGGCGAGCCAGCGGTAGTACCCGTGTCGGAGTTCCGTGTCGGCCCGCTGGGAGAGCGCCTTCTCGATCTCGGCGAGGCTGGTGCGCTGGGTGGGCGCGCCGCCCAGCGACTCGCCCAGGTCGGAGTTCGTGAGGCCGTCGCGCAGGGGTTCCTCGCGGAGCAGGAGCGCGAAGACGAAGGCCAGCAGCGCGATGGGCGTGGCGATCGCGAAGACGGTCTGCAACGAGGCCGAGTAGGCGTGCAGGTACTCCGGCGTGCCCGGCCGGGCGGTGCCCAGCGTGGCCTTCAGCCGGTTGGAGAAGATCGTGCCGAACACCGACACCCCGAACGAGCCGCCGATCGAGCGGAAGAACGTCACCCCGGAGGTGGCGACGCCCAGGTCGCGGTAGCCGACGGAGTTCTGCACGGCGATGACCAGCACCTGCATCACGAGGCCGAGGCCGGCGCCGAGGATGAAGAAGTAGCCGCTGTAGACGGGTGCCGAGGTGTGCTCGTCCATCCGGGACAGCAGGAACAGTCCGCCGGCCGTGACCACGGTGCCGACGATGGGATAGATCCGGTAGTGCCCCGTCCGGCTGATCAGCTGGCCGCTGGTGATCGAGGTCAGCAGCATGCCGCCGACCATCGGCAGCAGGTACACGCCGGACATCGTCGCACTCACCCCGTGCACCACCTGCAGGAACAGCGGCAGGAACGTCAGCGCCCCGAACATCGCGAAGCCGATCACGAAGCTGATCGCCGCGCCGAGGGTGAAGACCCGCATCCGGAACAGGTGCAGCGGGAGCACCGGCTCGGCGGCCCGGCGCGCGGACAGCCACCAGCCGATCCCGAGCAGCACCGCTGCCACCCCGAGCCCGAGGATCTCGACGGACCCCCACGCGTACGTGGTCCCGCCCCAGCTGGTCAGCAGCACCAGGCAGCTCACGGCCGCCGCGAGCAGTCCGATCCCGAGGAAGTCGACCTTGTGCTGGGTCTTCACCTCGGTGGAGTGCAGCGCGGCGGCGACCGCGACGAGGGCGAGGACGCCGAGGGGCAGGTTCACGTAGAACACCCAGCGCCAGTTGAGGTGGTCGACGAACAGTCCGCCGAGCAGCGGACCGGCGACGCTGCTCACGCCGAACACCGCGCCGAACAGGCCCTGGTAGCGGCCGCGCTCCCGGGGCGGCACCACGTCGCCGACGATCGCCGCCGCCAGCGCCATCAGCCCGCCGCCGCCGACGCCCTGCACCGCGCGGAACGCGATCAGCTCGCCGAGGGAGCCGGCCTGCCCGCACAGCGCCGAGCCGGCCAGGAAAATGACGATCGCCCCGAGGAACAGGTTCTTCCGGCCGTACTGGTCGCCGAGCTTCCCCCACAGCGGCGTCGCCACGGTCGACCCGAGCATGTACGCCGTGACCACCCACGACAGGTGCTCCAGCCCGCCCAGCTCCCGGACGATCGTGGGCAGCGCCGTGGACACGATGGTCTGGTCGAGCGCGGCGAGCAGCATGGCGAGCATCAGCGCGCCGATGATGACCCCGACACTGCGCCTCTGCTGCGACATGTTCCCGACAATACGGGCGGTAAACCTACCGGAGCAGGAGTTTCGTCATCCTCCGGCTCGCCACCCACAGCCCCAGGGCCCCGAGCGCCAGCAGGTACGCCACGTGCACCAGCAGCCCCGGGTGCACGTGCCCGGTGGTCAGCCCCCGGATCAGCTCCACCCCGTGGTAGAGCGGGGTGGCCTGGATCAGCCACTGCGCCCACGTCGGATACAGCTCCAGCGGCGCGAACGTGCCGGAGAACAGGAACAGCACGCCCAGCATGCCGCCGACGTAGTCGAAGTCCTGCCAGCCCCGCAGGAACGTCGACACCGCCAGGCCCAGCCCGCCGGCCGCCATCCCGACCAGGAGCGCCGCCGGCAGGGCCGCGAGCGCCCACCACGAGGTGACCAGGCCCATCGTGGACATCAGCGCGAGGAACGCCGCCGAGTAGAGCCCGCCCCTGGCCAGCGCGAACGTCAGCTCACCGGCGGCGATCTCCAGCGGCTGCACCGGGGTGGCCAGCACCGCGTCGTAGAGCCGGGCGAACTTCATCTTGCCGAAGAAGTTGAACACGCTCTCGGTCACCGCCCCGACGAACGCGGCGTTGGCCATCATCGCGGGGGCGACGAACAGCGCGTACGACATCGGGGTGCCGTCCACCTCGAACGTCGCCTTCACCAGCGCCCCGACCCCGATGCCCAGGCTGAACAGGTAGAACACCGGCTCCAGGAAGCCGGACAGGATCGTCCACGGGATCCGCCTGTACACCGCGATGTTGCGCTCGATCAGAGCGCCCGACCGGCGGGCGGAAGCCATCAGGGTGTTCATGGTGTCCTCACGACGAGAGCCGGCGGGCGAAGGCGCGGCGGGTCAGCGCGAACCCGACCGCGACCCAGACGAGCAGGTAGCCGGTGTGGCCGAGCGCCGGCCACAGGTGGAACCGGGCGAACGCGAACTGCCGGCTCAGCTCGACGGCGTGCCACAGCGGGGAGACGTAGGCGGCCGGGCGCAGCCAGACCGGCAGCTGGGCCACGGGGAAGAACACCCCGGAGAACAGGGTCAGCGGGGTGAGCACGAACCGGAACAGCACGGCGAACGAACTCTCGGACGTGATCCACGCCGTGTACGCCATCGTGGCCGAGCCGCCGGCCAGCCCGATCAGCACCGCGACGCCGAGGCAGCCGATCACCCACCAGGTGTGCACCTTGCCGAACGCCGCCGTCACGCCCAGGAACACCGACCCGGCCAGCAGCACCCGGGTGACGAGGAACGCGAGCTGGCCGGCGACCATGTCGCGCTCGGCGACCGGGGTGGCCTGCATCGCGTAGTAGTAGCGGTTCCAGTGGAAGTGGCCGAATACCGGGAACGTGGACTCGCCGACCGCGAGCTGGAGCGCGACGGAGACCAGCATGCCGGGCACCAGGTAGCTCACGTAGTCGACGCCGAGCACGCCGGCCCGGTTCACGAACGTGCCGACGCCCATCCCGATGCCCACCACGAACAGCAGCGGGGAGATGAACTGGCCGAAGATGCTGGCCCGCCACAGCCGCCGGTACCCGACGGCGAAGAACTCGTAGACAGCTAGGGTGCCGGCCATCAGTCGACCAGCGTCCGGCCGGTGATGTGCAGGAACACGTCCTCCAGGGTCGCGCGCCTGGCCAGTACGGAGGCCGGTGTGACGCCCCTGGCGTGCACCTCGGCCGTCGCCGCGTCGCCGTCGGCGGTGTAGAGCAGCAGCCGGTCGGGCAGGATCTCGATCCGGTCGGCGATCCCGTCGAGCTTCTCGGCGAACGCGCCCAGCTCGTCCATCTCGGTGAGGGCGAACCGCAGCTCCAGCACCTCCCGGGTCGAGTGCCGCTCGATCAGCTCGCGGGGCGAGCCCTCGGCGACGATCCGCCCGCCGTCCATCACGACGAGCCGGTCGCAGAGCTGCTCGGCCTCGTCCATGTAGTGCGTGGTCAGCACGAGGGTGACGCCGCGCTGCTTGAGCCGGAACAGCCGCTCCCAGACGAGGTGCCGGGCCTGCGGGTCCAGCCCGGTGGTCGGCTCGTCGAGCAGGACCAGCTCCGGCTCGTTGATCAGCGCCCTGGCGATGGTCAGCCGGCGCTTCATGCCCCCGGACAGCGGCTCGACCCGGTCGTCGGCCCGCTCGGTGAGCTGGACGAAGTCGAGCAGCTCCGCCGCGCGCTCGCGGGCCACGGACCGGGAGATTCCGAAGAACCGCGCGTAGACCGTCAGGTTCTCCCGGACGGTCAGCTCCTGGTCGAGGTTGTCGGTCTGCGGGACGACGCCGATCCGGGCCTTGATCGCGCTGGCGTCGGCCACCGGGTCCAGGCCGAGGATCCGCAGCTCGCCGGACGTGGGCCGGGAGACGCAGCCGATCATCTTCATGGTGGAGGACTTGCCAGCGCCGTTCGGCCCGAGGAATCCGAACGCCTCACCGGGGGCGACGTCGACGTCGATGCCGTTGACGGCGGTGAAGTCACCGAATCGTTTGACGAGGTCGCGCGCGTGAATCAGGGACACGCACGCACGGTATCGCGACGCTATGACACTTCCGCAACGGCTTTCTCGGACCGGGCGGGCAGTTGCTGCGGAGCCGAGTACCTGGTGAGGGCGAGCACGGCCGCCAGCGTGACCAGGAAGCCCAGCCCGGCGAGCCATTCGCGGCCCGCGACCATCTGGTCGCCGAGGAACAGCAGGCCGAGCACGGCGGCGGGGACGGCGGCGGCGGCGTCCATGCCGGCGATCGCCGCCATGGTCGAGCCGCGCTGCATGCCGAGGGCCAGGAGCAGGGAGCCGCACAGCGAGTGCACGATCAAGAGGTACAGCAGCGGGTCGGACACGAACGTGACGAAGTTGTTCACATTCGCCAGCGGGCGCGAGGCCATCGCCGCCGCCGCGAAGTTCAGCCCGGCGAGCGAGCCGAGCGTCATCGAGCCGCGCACCCCCGGCAGCTTGGCCGCGAACGCCCCGGCCGTGGCGATGCCGATCAGGGCGACGATGAGCAGCACGATGCCGAGCAGGCCGAGCTGGCGGGACGGCGCGGGGTGCGCGGCGAACACGAGCCCGACGAGCCCGGCGCCGAGCAGGGCCAGCAGCCCCACCTCCGCGCGGGGCAGCCGCCACTTGAGCACGAGCACGCCGAGCACGGCGGTGACGCCGAGCCCGGCGGTCATGCACGCCTGGACGAGGAAGAGCGGCAGGTCCTTGCGGGCCAGGAACGCGAGCACGAAGCCGCCGATCTGGCAGAGCAGGCCCAGCAGGTACACCCGCTGGCCGAACAGTCGGACCAGCAGCTTCGGGTGCATGTTATTGCGCGCTTTTGTCTTGTTTACCCCGATTGACTGCAAGAGGTTGGCCACGCCGTACGCGACGACCATCGCTGCGAGGAAAAACCAACCGGAGGACACCGATCGAGCTTAGTCCCGACCGGTGCCCGGTCCTCAGCAGGCGGGCTCAAGTCACTCTCCGAGCTTGTCCAACAACACGTCGTGGATCCGGCCGTTGCTGATCAGCACGCTGCCCGGCCCGCGCAGCGGCTCACCGGCCCGGTTCGTGCACGTCCCGCCGGCCTCGGTGACGATCGGCACCAGCGCCGCCATGTCCCACAGGGCCAGGTCCGGCTCCACCATCGCGTCCACCGCGCCCTCGGCGACCAGCATGTGCCCGTAGAAGTCGCCGTACGCCCGCGACCGCCACGCCCCGCGCATCAGGTCCAGCATGCCGTCGAGCCGGCCGGCCTCCTCCCAGCCGCCCAGCGAGGAGTAGCTCAGCGAGGCGTCCGACAGCTTCGAGACCGCCGACACCCGGATCCGGGTGGCCTGCGCCGCGTGCTTCCCGGCGAACGCGCCGTGCCCGCGCGCCCCCCACCAGCGCCGGCCGAGCGCCGGGGCCGACACGAGACCGAGGACCGGCTCGCCGCCCTCGAGGAGGGCGATCAGGGTGCCCCAGATCGGTACCCCTCGAACGAAGTTCTTCGTGCCGTCGATCGGGTCCAGCACCCACTGCCGGTTGCCCGGCCCGGCCTTGGCCGCGGTGGTGCCGAACTCCTCGCCCAGCACCCCGTCCCGGGGCCGGCTGCGGGCCAGCGTCGCGCGCAGCGCCTTCTCGACGGCGGTGTCGGCGTCGCTGACCGGGGTCAGGTCCGGCTTGGAGTCCACCACCAGGTCGAGCGCCCGGAACCGGGACATCGAGATGGCGTCGGCGGTGTCCGCCAGGAGATGGGCCAGGCCGAGGTCGTCCGAGTAGCTCGTCATGGCGAAAACCTATCCGATGCCGGTTCAGAGGATCTGCCGAGCCGGGACCCACCGGTATCTTTGATGGGAGTCGATGGGAGGTTCGCGTGGACGCAGGCTTGCCCTACCGGACCGCCTTCCACATCGACCTGGCCTTCCGCGAGGCGCGGGAACGCGCCGAGCAGGAGCTGCGCACCTGGCTCCGCGACAAGCACTACAGCGTCTCCGCGTACGACAACGAGCTGCAGAACCTCGCCCCCAGCGTCTACATGCGCTACGTGCGCCCGACCGGCACCCGGGGCTGGCAGCTCCGCGAGCGCGACCACGAGGGCACCTGGCTGAGCACGCTGACCGTGCAGGCGGAGACCACGACCCGCAGCTGGGTCGCCCTCGACATCGAGCACGTCCCGGTCACGGGCGGTGAGCCGCAGCCGGCGCACGTGCCGAAGCTGGCCCGGCTGCTGCTGGAGGAGTTCGACGCGTACGACGACGAGGCGGTGCTCCGGGCCACCCCCGAGCTGATCCGCCCCGACCGGGTCGAGGACCTCCTCGACGTCGTCTGCTCCCCGCACCGCCGGCTGCCGGTGGTGGTGGCCGCCCCGCACCCGGACCGGCCGTTCGACGACTGGCGCCAGGACGTGACGGGCGTGACCGAGGACCTGGCGGGCCTGGCCAGCGTGTACATCCTGGACCCGCCGGCACTCGCCGAGTTCAACCACGGGATGGGCGGCTGCGGTCACCAGCTCGCGATGGGCTGCCTGCGGACGTACCTGGAGGAGACCGACCCGGCGATCACCGACGACGCGCCCCGGCACCCCGTGCTGCCCCGCCGGCGGATCGAGGCCGACCCGGCTCGGGCCCGGCAACTGATCGGCCTGCTGCCCCGCCGGCTGGCCGCCTCCCGCCCGCTGCCGGCGGCCCTGGCCAAGGTGAGCTTCGCCCGTTCCGGCGGCGAGTCGGAGGTGGAGCTCACCCAGCTGCGCGGCCGCTACGAGGACCTCGAACACCTGCTCAAGGAGATCGAGTGGGAACGCGACCAGGCCCGCTCCCGCCGCGACGAGCTCGACAGCCGCCTGTTCGACGCCAACAGCGAACTGGAGACCGAGCAGCGCGAACGCAGCCGCCTGGTCGATCGGGTCCGCTACCTCGAACGCCTGCTCACGGAGTCCGGCGACGGCGACCGCGTCTACGCCGGCCCGCCGATCGAGGAACCGCCCAAGTCCTTCGACGAACTCCTGGACCGCCTCGACACGGGCGAACTGCCCCGGGTCGTGTTCACCGGGGACCGGCAGCGGACCCTGGCGCTGGAGGAACAGCACGAGTACTCCACCTGGGCGGTGTCCGCCTGGGACGCCCTGCGCGCCCTCGCCGACTACGCCCGGGCCCGCGCGGCCGGCGAGTTCAGCAACAACTTCTACGCCTGGTGCCGCCAGCCCCCACCGGGCGGCCTGGCGATCACGGCCCGCAAGGTCGCGCCGGCGGAGTCGGACACGGTGGTGAACACCGCCAAGTTCGCCAATCACCGGATGCTGCCGGTGCCGACGGCCGTGCACCCCGCCGGCCGGATCTTCATGGGCGCGCACATCCGGATCGGCGCGTCCGGGGCGATCGCCCCCCGCCTGCACTTCCACGACGCGACAGCCACCACGGGCACCATTTACGTCGGCTACCTGGGCCCTCATTTGCCAAATACAATGACAAACTAACCCCATTATCTGACTATGTCGCGCACCTGGGCCGGCAGCGGCGGCACCTCCGCGAGGCGTTCCCTTCGGCAGCGCCGGCCCTTCCGCGGGGCCTCAGGTCCGGTCGGGCCCCGACAGTTCCTCGCCCGCGCGGGACGCCAGCAGCCGCCGGTAGGACGCGAGCCGGCGCGGGTCGGCGTTGCCCGCCGCGACCCAGCCGGTCAGCGCACAGTCCGGCGAGTGCTCGTCGTGCTCGCAGTTCGGCGGGCAGTCCAAGGTGCCGTCGACCAGGTCGTCGAAGCCGTACAGCAGGCTGTGCGCCGACACGTGCGCCAGGCCGAACGAGCGGATCCCGGGCGTGTCGATGATCCAGCCGTCGCCGCTGACCAGTGGCAGGGCCACTGCACTGGTGGACGTGTGCCGGCCCTTGCCGATGGCGCTGACCACCCCGACGGCCCGGTCGGTACCGGGCACCAGCCGGTTGACCAGCGTGGACTTCCCGACCCCTGAATGCCCGACGAGCACGGACAGCTTGCCGTCCAGGGCGTCGACCAGCGGGTCGATCGAGGAGCCGGGCTGCATGACGAGCCAGGCCAGGTCCAGGTCGGAGTAGTAGTCGAGCAACTCCTCCGGGCCGGCCAGGTCGCCCTTCGTGAGACACAGCAGCGGCGTGATCCCCGTGTGGTACGCCGCGACCAGGCACCGGTCGATGAACCCGGTCCGGGGCTGCGGGTCGGCCAGCGCCGCCACGATGACGAGCTGGTCGGCGTTGGCGACGACGACGCGCTCGGTCGGGTCGTCGTCGTCGGCCGTCCGCATCAGCGTGGACACCCGCTCCTCGATCCGGACGATCCGGGCCAGCGACCCGGCGGAGCCGGTCACGTCGCCGACCAGCCCCACCCGGTCGCCGACGACGACGGACTTGCGGCCCAGCTCGCGGGCCCGCATGGCGGTGAGCTCGCCGTCGTCGGTGACGCAGGTGTAGCGGCCCCGGTCGACGGCGATCACGAGCCCGGCCGTCGCGTCGGTGTGCTTGGGACGGATCCGGGTCCGGGGCCGGGAGCGCTTCCCTGGCCGGACCCGGACGTCGTCCTCGTCAAAATCCTTCGACTGCTTCAGGAGTTCTGGCCCTTCAGGAGCCCGGTCCACAGCTGCGGGAACTCGGGCATCGTCTTCGACGTGCAACTGACATCGGTGAGCTCGATCCCCTCGACCCGCAGGCCGATCACCGCCGCGGCGTGCGCGAGCCGGTGGTCGTCGTAGGTCTCGAAGACCGCGCCGCTGGGCTTGCCGGGGGTGATCGCGAGCCCGTCCTCGGTCTCGTCGACCTGCGCGCCGACCTTGGACAGCTCGCGGGCCAGCGCGGCCAGCCGGTCGGTCTCGTGGTTGCGGATGTGGCCGATGCCGCGCAGGTGCGACGGCGAGTCGGCCAGCGCGCACAACGCGGCGATCACCGGGGTCAGCTCGCCCACCTGGGACAGGTCGGCGTCGATCCCGCGCAGGTTCCCGGTACCCCGGAAGGTCAGGCCGTCGGTGTCCAGCGTCCAGGAGCCGCCCATCTGGCCGAGCAGGATCCGGAGCTGGTCGCCGGGCTGGGTCGTCGACCGCGGCCAGTCGAGCACCTTGACCTCGCCGCCGGTGACCAGCGCCGCGGCCAGGAACGGCGCGGCGTTGGACAGGTCCGGTTCGATGTTCCAGGCCCGACCGGCGAGCTTGCCCGGCTCGACCCGCCACACGTTGGGCACGGAGTCGTCGACCCCGGCGCCGGCGTCGCGCAGCATCTGGATCGTCATCTTCAGGTGCGGCGCGGACGGCACGGGCGGCCCGACGTGCCGCACGACGACGCCCTCGTCGAAGTCGGTGGCCGCGAGCAGCAGCCCGGACACGAACTGGCTGGACAGGGACGCGTCGATGGTGACCTCGCCGCCCCGGACCCGGCCGGTGCCGTGCACGGTGAGCGGCAGCCCGTCACCGGTGACCTTGACCCCGAGGGAGCGCAGCGCGTCGAGGAGCGGCTTGAGCGGCCTGCGCCGCGCGTAGGGGTCGCCGTCGAACGTGATGTCCCCGTCGGCCAGCGCCGCGAACGGGGGGAGGAAACGCATGATCGTGCCGGCGAGGCCCACGTCGATGTGTGCCGGGCCGCGCGGGGGGCGCGGACGGATCGTCCAGAGTTCGTCCTCGACGGTGACCTGCGCGCCGAGGCCCCGGAGGGCGGCGGCCATCAGGTCGGTGTCCCGGGCGCTGAGCGGCCGGCGGAGCGTGGAGGCGTCGACACTCGCTGCCGCGAGGACGAGGGCACGGGCGGTCATGGACTTCGAACCGGGCAGCCTGACGGTGCCGTGGATCGGTCCGGTCGCGGTGGGTGCTGTCCAGGAGGTTTCGGTCACCGGTCCAGTCTGCCGGGTCGAGTGCCGCCGCGGGGAAAGCCCCGCCGACATTCGCCGGGTCCACCAGCGCATTGTCATGAATTGAGTAAATTTATGATTTCACATGTTGAACAATCCACGGCTAACCCCTTGTCGGGCCGGCTTTCTGTGCGGTAAAACACAGCGCCGGCGTTGTGACCCGCCGGCAGCACGGGGGAGGTGGTCAATGACAAGGGCGCGTATGCCACGCCCACACGAGGTGGCCGCAGCACGCCGCGACCCGCGGCTTCTGCAGGCCCACGAGCAGCGGGAGATGGATGCCGGCTGGCGCATCGACGGACGATGCCGCTCAGTCGATCCCGAGATGTTCTTCCCAGCTCCGACAGAACGGGATCAAGCCGACGCAGCCATGGCGCTGTGCGGCTCGTGCGTCGTATCCGGCGCATGTCTAGCCTGGGCGCTGGAGTCCGGTGACATCAACGGCGTCTGGGGCGGAACTCTGCCCCGCGAGAGGCGAGCGATGCTGGTCGCCTGGCGCACGGCCGGAGACGCAACCTACGCGGACGCCGGTCGTTAGACAGGACGTACCCGGCACCTCGCGGGGAACCTCCACAACCCTCCCTGGGGCCGGTGACTCACCTCACCGGCCCCAGGAGAGGGAATGTCCGTGGCTTTGTCGCTGTTCTCCCCTGTGAAGCTCTGGTCGGCAGGGCTGGAGGGGAGCACGCACGTGGCGACCATCCTGCGGGAGCAGGGCAGCGAGCACTTGCAGCAGCTGCTGACGGCACCCGAGTGGCCCGCAACCTCAGGCGATGTCTTCCAGGTTCGGGCCGTATCCTCTCTCCAGAGCCGCACCACGCGGACCAGGGGGGATCGCACAGTGCCAGTAGCCGAGGGCGTCGGGGAGCAGAGGGCCCGGTTCGAGCGGGACGCGATGCCGTTCCTCGACCAGCTCTACGCGGCCGCCCTGCGGATGACCCGGAACCCGGCGGACGCCGAGGACCTGGTCCAGGAGACGTTCATGAAGGCGTTCGCCGCCTTCCACCAGTTCGAGCAGGGCACGAACCTCAAGGCCTGGCTGTACCGGATCCTGACGAACGCGTACATCAACTCCTACCGCAAGCGGCAGCGGCAGCCCATCCAGGCGCCCACCGAGGAGATCACGGACTGGCAGCTGGCCGAGGCCGAGTCGCACACGTCCTCCGGGCTGAAGTCCGCCGAGACCGAGGCGCTCGAGCGGCTGCCCGACTCCGACGTCAAGGACGCGCTCCAGCGGCTGCCGGAGGAGTTCCGGCTCGCGGTGTATCTGGCGGATGTCGAGGGCTTCTCGTACAAGGAGATCGCCGACATCATGGGTACCCCGATCGGCACCGTGATGTCCCGGCTGCACCGCGGCCGGCGCAACCTGCGCGGTCTGCTCGAGAGCTACGCCGCCGAGCGCGGCTTCGGCGGTTCCGAGCGTCAGGGGCAGGCCCGGCAGGAGGTGCAGTCGTGAGCGACGACGCCGCCGACTGCCGCGAGGTGCTCGCCGAGGTCTATCTCTACCTCGACCTGGAATGCGACGAGGGTCGCCGTGGCCTGATCCAGACCCACCTCGACGAGTGCACGCCGTGCCTGCGGGAGTTCGGCATCGAGCAGGAGGTCAAGGCGCTGGTGGCCCGGTGCTGCGGCGGCGAGTCCGCCCCGACCGAGCTGCGCGACCGGCTGCGGATGCGGATCGAGGAGATCGCCGCCGAGCCGTCGTTCGAGGCCGAGCTGCGCGACCTCGCGTAGGTACCCGAGACGGTGATCAATCCGGACGGGCTCTAAGCTCGTAGGGATTCGGTGCAGTACACGCAGGGAGAGATGATCATGGGTAAGAAGGCCCGCAAGAAGCGCAGCCGCAAGAACAGCAAGGCCAACCACGGTCGTCGTCCCAACGCCTAGTCACTGGGCGCACCGCACGACTACAGCACCACGCAGAAAAGACCGGCCTGATGGGCCGGTCTTTTCGTTGTTTCCCACCGGTAACAGGGTGGGGTGCGCCACCCCTGGGGCGTTCCGCATGATTGGATACGCGCGGTAGCCCACTCAATGAGGAGGTTCGACGATGACCGAGGTCCGTGCCGAGATGGTCGCGAACGTGTGGAGGGTCCTTGTCAAGGAGGGCGACACGGTCGAGGACGGCGACACCCTGATGATCCTGGAGTCCATGAAGATGGAGATCCCGGTGATCGCGGAGGAGGACGGCACCGTCACGAAGATCGCGGTCAACGGCGGCGACCCCGACGACGCCAAGTCGATGGGTGACGTCGTGCAGGAAGGCGATCTGCTGGCGGTCATCGAGTAATGAGGGTCCGGCTCGCTGGGCCCGCGGACATGACGGCGATCGGCGCGATCACCGTCGCGGCGTACGTGCACGGCGGGCAGGTGTCCGGCGACGGCAGCGGGTACGAGCTGGCGCTCGCCGACGCCGCCGGGCGCGCTGCCGGCGCGGACCTGCTCGTCGCGGTGGACGACGACGACACGGTGCTCGGCGCTGTCACGTTCTGCGTGCACGGCCAGCGCTACGCCGAACTGACCCGCCCCGGCGAGGCCGAGTTCCGGATGCTGGCCGTGGACCGCGCCGCCCAGGGCCGGGGGGTGGGCGAGGCGCTGGTTCGCGCCTGCCTGGACCGGGCCGTCGGGTTGGGCTGCACGGCCATGGTGCTGTGCACCCGCGACGAGTCGGTGGCGCTGCCGGCGCGGCGGCTGTACACGAAGATGGGTTTCGTCCGCACGCCGGAGCTGGACTGGTCGCCGGTCACCGGCGTGACGCTGGACGCCTGGCGGTTGGAGCTGGCCGGCCTGGCGCGCTGAACCGGGTTCGGACGACGATTCCGTGCGGGCCACGCGCCAGCGGCCGGATCTGGCCGCGGCGGATGGCGCGGGCGCGACAGGGGCCGCCGGGCCCGGTCAGGGCTTGCCGTTGACCAGTTCCAGTGCGACTTCCAGGATGGTGTCGGCCATCTGGTCGTCGCTGGTCGCGTGCTCCTCGCGCAGCATCCAGCCCGCGTGCATCGTCATGATCGCCGCGAGCCCCCGCAGCCGCTCGGCCAGGTCCGGGTCCGGCCCGACGAACAGGTCGTGTAGCCGGCCCATCCGCTCGCGGAACCGGGCCCCGGCGTCGATGCCGCGCAGCGCCGTCTGGTTTTCGTGCAGGAACCGCATCACCTTCGCGCCCTCGCGGATCCGGGCCGCGTACCGCCGGGCCACCTCCTGGCGGGTCTCCGCCGTGCGCGGCTGGGTCTGGCCCCAGGCGATGATCTCGTCGATCTGCTGACCCATCGTGTCGAGCAGTCCGTTGAGGATGTCGTCCTTCGTCTTGAAGTGGTAGTAGACGGCGGCCTTGGTGATGCCGATCCTCTCGGCGATCTCCCGCAGTGACGTCTCCCCGTAGCCACGCTCGGCGAACAGGTCGAGTGCCTCGACCATGATCCGTTCACGGGTATCCACTTCACACCTCTCGTCAACCTACTTGCCGGCCGGCAAGTAGGCGGGGTATCTTCGCCTCAGTCTACTAGCCGGCCGGCAAGTAAGCGGCCAGACGTAACGGAGAACATGGTGACACAGACGGAGTCCCCGACGGCGGAGCGTAGAGCCATCCTCGCGGTGCTGCCAGGACTGCTCCTGGTCATGCTGCTGGCCATGCTGGACAACACGATCGTCGGCACCGCGATGCCGACCATCGTCACGGACCTCGGCGGGATGCAGCACTTCGCCTGGGTCGCCACGAGCTACATCGTCGCCTCGACGATCACCACCCCGCTGTACGGCAAGCTGGGCGACCTCTACGGCCGCAAGCGGCTGTTCATCACCGCGATCCTGATCTTCCTCACCGGCTCGGCGCTGTCCGGGCTGGCGCAGGACATGACCCAGCTGATCGTGTTCCGCGCGCTGCAGGGCCTGGGTGCCGGCGGCCTGATGGTCGGCGTGCTCGCCATCGTCGGCGACCTGGTGGCCCCGCGCGACCGGGGCAAGTACCAGGGCTACTCCGCGGCGGTGATGGCCCTGGCCATGGTCGGCGGCCCGCTGGTCGGCGGCTTCTTCACCGACCACATCTCCTGGCGCTGGTGCTTCTACGTCAACGTGCCGCTCGGCGCGATCGCGCTGGTCATGATCCTCGCCAAGCTGCACACGCCGCGGAACACCGTCAGCCACCGGATCGACTACCTGGGCATCGCGCTGCTGTCCGGGGTGGCCACGGCGCTGGTGCTGCTCACCACGTGGGCCGGCACCGAGTACGCCTGGGGGTCCCCGCAGATCATCGGCCTGGCGGTGGCCGCCGGCATCGGGCTCGGCCTGTTCCTCTGGGTCGAGACGCGGGCCAGCGAGCCGGTCCTGCCGCTGAACCTGTTCGCCAACCGGAACTTCTCGCTCGTCGCGGCGATCGGCTTCTTCCAGAGCTTCGGCATGTTCGGCGCGATCGTGTTCCTGCCGCTGTTCCTGCAGCTCGTGCAGCACTCGTCGGCCACCAGTTCCGGGCTGCTCCTGCTGCCGCTGATGGTCGGCATGATGGCGGCGTCCATGATCGCCGGCCAGCTGATCGCGAAGACCGGAAAGTACCGGTGGTTCCCGTTCGCCGGGGCCGCGGTGATGACGGGCGGCATGCTGGCGCTCGCCACGATCGACGTGGACACCTCGAAGGTGATGACGTCGCTGTACATGGTCGTGCTCGGTGTCGGGATGGGCCTGCTCATGCAGATCGTCGGCATGATCGCCCAGAACAGCGTCGGCCCGAAGGACATGGGCGTGGCGAGCAGCACCTCGATGTTCTTCCGGTCGATCGGCGGCGCGTTCGGCGTGTCCATCTTCGGCGCGATCTTCACGCACACGCTGCGTACCGGGCTGTCGGGGCTGCCGGTCGACGTCGCGGACCGGCTGGCCAGGAGCGGGGCGCGGATGAGCGCCGCGGATCTGGCGAAGTTGCCGATCGAGGCCAAGACGATGTTCGGCCAGGCCGTGGCGGACGCCACCGCGACGGTGTTCGGCTGGGGCGTGCTGTTCACGGGCCTGGCGACGGTGCTGGGGCTGTTCATCCAGCACGTGCCGCTGCGGCGCAGGGCGCCCGGCGCGCCGGAGGAGCCGGAGAAGGAGCTGGTGGAGGCCTAGTCCCCGCTGCTCGTCCGAGCGCCCGCCATCGGTGATGGCGGGCGCTTTCCTGTGTGCGAATGATGACAAAAGTAGCGCCTCGCTGCGGATGCGTGCGCGAAACGCGCGCGAACCTTGCGCGTTTAAGCTTGGTGACTGGACTTCCCGAGCATTTTCGAGCATGCTGTTCGCAGAGAAACGTCATGGAGGAGGGTGCAGTGACCGCACATCAGGCCGGGGTCGGCATGGCCACCGACATCGCCGAGCAGCCCGCCGGATACGCCCGGCTGCTGGACGAGGGCGCCGGCGCGATCGCGCGGGTCGCGGCCCAGATCGCCGAGTGGCAGCCCAAGTTCGTGCTGTTCACCGCGCGCGGCACCTCCGACCACGCCGCGCTGTACGCGGCGTACCTCACGGAGATCCAGCTCGGGATTCCCGTCGGGCTGGTGTCGCCGAGCGCCGTCACGCTGTTCGGGGCGCGGCCGCGGTTCGCCGACGCCCTGGTCGTCGGCGTGTCCCAGAGCGGCGGATCGCCCGACCTGGTCGAGGTCGTGCGGGTCGCCCGCGAGCAGGGTGCGCACACCCTCGCCGTCACCAACAACGCCGCCTCGCCGCTGGCCGCCGCCGCCGAGCTGCACGTGGACGTGCTCGCCGGGCACGAGCGCGCGGTGGCGGCGACGAAGACGTACACGGCGGAGCTGTTCGCGTTGCTCATGCTCATCGAGGGCGTGAAGGCCGGCGGGGAGCTGCCCGCCGACGAGCGCGCCGAGCTGGAGCGGATCCCGGGGCTCGCCGAGAAGCTGCTCGCCGACCCGACGGCCGCCGAGCTCGCGCCCCGCTACCGGTTCGCCGACCGGATCGTGACGACGGGCCGGGGGTACGCGTACCCGACGGCCCGGGAGACCGCCCTGAAGTTGATGGAGACGTCCTACATCGCCGGGCTGGCGTTCTCGGGCGCCGACCTGCTGCACGGGCCGCTGGCGATGACGGACCCGGACGTGCCGGTGCTCGCCGTCGCCGGCTCGGGGCCGGGCGGGGAGTCCATGCGGGAGGTGCTGGCCAAGCTCGGCGAGCGCCGGGCCGACGTGGTGACCATCGGGGCCGGCATGACGATCGGGACGCCGGCCGTGGACGAGAAGTACGCGCCGCTGTTGGACATCCTGCCGTTGCAGCAGCTCGTGCTGTCGCTGGCGCTGGCCAGGGGCGAGGATCCCGACGCGCCGCGCGGGTTGAAGAAGGTCACCGAGACGCTGTAGCGCCGGTACCAGAAAAAGCCCTCAGGTTTGTGCCGTCGGGGCGGGCGCGGGCTCCGACCTCCGGCCCGCCCCGACGGAGCTCACCGGGCGTCAGCCCATCCGGGAGAACGTCATCCGTAGCACCGCGCCGAGGGCCTTCTTCACCGCCCGCGCGTGCGGGATCGCCACCGGCGCGGTCTCGCCGTCGAGGTGCACCCCCCGGTCGGCGAACATGTACAGCATCCGCAGCGTGCGCATCGTGTTCGACACCTGCGCGCTGGGCCCGGTGCGCAGCCGGACGGAGAACGCCTCCCGGCACGGCTCCAGCCAGTCGACCGCCTCGTCCTCGGTCAGCTCCGGCCGGGTGAGCACGATGGCCAGCGCGTAGGCGAGCCGGTCGTCCTCCTGCGCGTCGAACACGTGCGCCGTGGGGGCCAGCAGCCGGTCGATGCCGACGTCGAGCAGGGTGACCAGGTCGTCCACGTCCACGGCCGTGCTCCGGCCGAACGCGCCCAGCAGGTCCGCGCCGTGCGCCACGGCGTGCAGCCAGCCCAGCTCCGGGTGGTGCCCGCGAAGATCGGACTCCGACGGGTACCACTTGATGAAGGCGTCGAGCCACTCCGGCCGGAACGTGCCCTCCGACACCACGCAGTCCAGGATCAGCGGCGCGAACGTGCGGGCCTGGATCTCGGGGTCGTCGGTCATCCGGGTGGCCATCGTGTCGCCGAGCGCGACGCGGGCCGGCTCGTCGAGATGCTCGACCCACTCGGTGAGGATGTCGTAGGACAGGACGTCGCGGACGTGTGGATCCGGGGATCTCAGCAGCTCAACGAGCTCGTCGATCAGCTCGGACAGCGGCCGGTCGGTGGGGATGGCGTAGTCGTTGTCCAGAACTTCCTGCCAGTTCGTCACGCGCGCACGATAGCCTTCCGCGCCGCCGCGCGCCTCTCCTTTAGTCTGGGCCCCGACAGGGTCGTCGGCAGTGGAGGTCGGTCATGGGTGAGTTCGTCAAGCTGGAGACCGGTAAGAGTGGCATCGCGGTGATCCGTCTGGATCGGCCGAAGATGAACGCGCTGAACATGCAGGTCCAGGAGGAGCTGCGCGCGGCCGCCCACGAGGCCACCGCGCGCGACGACGTCCGGGCCGTCATCGTCTACGGCGGCGAGAAGGTCTTCGCGGCCGGCGCGGACATCAAGGAGATGGCCGACATGGGGTACGTGGCGATGAGCGCCCGCGCCCGCGACCTGTCCAGCGCGTTCGACGCCGTGGCCCGGATCCCCAAGCCCGTGGTCGCCGCGATCACCGGGTACGCGCTGGGCGGCGGCTGCGAGCTGGCCCTGGCGTGTGACTGGCGGGTGGCGGCCGACGACGCGAAGCTCGGCCAGCCGGAGATCCTGCTGGGCATCATCCCCGGGGCCGGCGGCACCCAGCGGCTCGCCCGGCTCGTCGGGCCGGCGCGCGCCAAGGACCTGATCTTCTCGGGCCGGATGGTGGACGCCGAGGAGGCGTACCGGATCGGGCTCGTCGACCGGGTCGTACCGGCCGCCGACGTGTTCACGGCGGCCAACGAGCTGGTGGAGAAGTTCGCAGAGGGGCCGGCGCAGGCGCTGAAGGCCGCCAAGCAGGCCATCGACGGCGGTCTCGACGTGGACCTCGCCACGGGCCTGGCCTGGGAGAGCCAGCTGTTCGCCGGGCTGTTCGCCACGGACGACAAGACGGAGGGCATGGCCGCGTTCGTCGAGAAGCGTGCCGCGAAGTTCACCGGGCGGTAGTTTTCGGGGGCTGACACCCTATCTACTCCCCGGTAAGGTTCGGGGATGACTGAGACGATCGGGGGCCACGGCGGCGATCTCGCCCTGGCGGCTCTGCGCGGCTTCGGCGTCAACGAGCTGTTCACGTTGTCCGGCGGACACATCTTTCCGTTGTACGACGCGGCTCGGCGCGCCGGCCTGCGCATCCTCGACGTCCGGCACGAACAGTCCGCGGTGTTCGCCGCCGAGGCCGTCGCCAAGCTCCAGCGCCGCCCGGCGTGCGCGGCGCTGACGGCCGGCCCCGGCGTCACCAACGGGGTCTCGGCGGTCACCACCGCCCAGTTCAACGGCTCGCCGGTCCTGGTGTTCGGCGGCAGGGCCCCGTCGTGGCGCTGGGGCGCCGGCAGCCTGCAGGAGCTCGACCACGTGCCCCTGCTGGCCCCGGTCACCAAGCACGCCGCGACGGTGCTGGACACCGAGGACATCGTCGGCGACGTGTACGGGGCGGCGATGGCGGCCATCACCGGCCACAAGGGACCGGCGTTCCTGGACTTCCCGCTCGAGGTGCTCTACGGCCACCCCGAGGCCCCCGTCGTCCTGCCCCGGATGTTCGCGCCCCCGGTCGTCGAGGCCGACCCGGACGACGTCGCCCGGGCCGCGGCGCTGCTGGCCGGCGCGGAACGACCGGCGATCATCGCCGGGTCCGACGTGTACACCGGGGACGCGGTCGGCGCCCTGCGCGCCGCGGCGGAAAACCTGCGGGTGCCGGTCTACACCAACGGGATGGGACGGGGCTCGCTGCCGCCGGAGCACGAGCTGGCGTTCTCCAAGAGCCGGCGGGCAGCGTTGTCCGACGCGGACGTCGTCGCCGTCGTCGGCACGGCCCTGGACTTCCGGCTCAACTTCGGCGACTTCGGCGCGGCCACCCTCGTGCACATCGTCGACGACCCGGCGCAGCGCGCCACGCACATCGAGCCCGAGGTGTCCCCGGCCGGCGACCTGCGCGCGGTGCTCACGGCGCTGGCCGACTACGCGGGCCACCGCGCCGACCACGACGACTGGATCGAGCAGCTCCGCGAGATCGAGGACTCCGCCCGCGAGGACGACCAGGTGGCCCTCGAGGCCGACGGCGACCTGATCAGGCCCAGCCGGGTGTACGGGGAACTGCGCAAGGTGCTCGCCCGCGACGCCGTGACCATCGGCGACGGCGGCGACTTCGTGTCCTACGCCGGCCGCTACCTCGAACCGGCCACCCCCGGGTGCTGGCTGGACCCGGGGCCATACGGCTGCCTGGGCACCGGGATGGGGTACGCGATGGGGGCGCGGTACACCTACCCCGACCGGCAGATCTGTGTGCTGATGGGCGACGGGGCCGCCGGGTTCTCACTGATGGACGTCGAATCGTTGGTCCGGCAGAATCTCCCTGTGGTCATCGTCGTCGGCAACAACGGCATCTGGGGGCTGGAGAAGCACCCGATGCACCAGCTCTACGGCTACGACGTGGCCGCTGATCTCCAGCCGGGCCTGCGCTACGACGACGTGGTGCGCGGCCTGGGCGGGGCGGGGGAGACCGTGGCGAAGGCCGGGGACCTGTCCGGCGCGCTGAACCGGGCGTTCGCGTCCGGGGTGCCGTACCTGGTCAACGTGCTGACCGACCCGGCGGACGCGTACCCGCGGTCGTCGAATCTGGCGTGACATGGAGGTTTTCACGACGGTGGACGGCTGCCTGCGGTACTGGCACGTCGGGCTGCGGTGGCGCGGACTGTCCTGGATCGTGACCGCCAGGTCCCGTGCGGAGCGGTACGAGGGCGGGCCGGCCGGCTGGCGCGCGTCCCGGGATCTGATGGCGCTGACCAGGACCGAGATCGAGACGGCGGGGCGGCCTCTGTCGCTGCGCGCGGTGCATCAAGTGGATGAAGTGGTCTAGACCACTACTTTTATCAACACCTCACCCTGCTGAGCAGTGGCTTTGGTCACCGCTCAGCCGACTGTCGCCACCCGGGCCCGCAGGGTTCGAGCGGCACTCACGTCGTGTTCACCTCTCAGACATCCATGCTGCCCACTCTGACGGGGCATTGATTCCAGGCTTAGGAGCAAGCAGTGAAGCGTGTTCTAGTGGTGAGCGTGGCCGCCATGGTGGCGGTTGCGGGCCTCGCCGGTTGTGGCTCGTCGTCGAAGGCCAAGGAGAAGGCGGCTGCGACGACCAGTGCCGCCGAGGCGAAGAGCGCGGCCGACCTGGGCGGCATGGACGCGCTCATCGCGGCTGCCAAGAAGGAGGGGCAGCTCAACGTCATCACGCTGCCCCACGACTGGGCGAACTACGGCGAGATCCTCAAGGCGTTCTCGGACAAGTACGGGATCAAGCTCGACGAGGCCAACCCGGACGGTTCCTCCTCCGACGAGATCAACGCCGTCAAGAGCCTCAAGGGCCAGGACCGTGCCCCCGACGTGCTGGACCTCGGTAGCGCCTTCGCGCTGTCCGGCGCCAAGGAGGACCTGTTCGCCCCCTACAAGGTCGCCAAGTGGGACGAGATCCCGGCGAACCAGAAGGACGCCGACGGCAAGGCCTACAACGACTACGGCGGCTTCGTCTCCATCGGCTGTGACGCCAAGAAGATCGCGGTCTGCCCGACCTCGTTCGCTGACCTGCTGAAGCCGGAGTACAAGGGCAAGGTCGCCCTGAACGGCAACCCGACCAAGTCCGGCTCGGCCTTCGCCGGCGTGTACGCCGCGGCCCTGGCCAACGGCGGCAGCTTCGACAACATCCAGCCGGGCATCGACTGGTTCGCCAAGCTCAAGCAGGCCGGCAACTTCCTGCCCGTCGAGTCGACCCCGGCCACGATCGAGAAGGGCGAGACCCCGATCTCGATCGACTGGGACTACCTGAACGCCGGGTACGCCGACAAGTTCAAGGACAAGGGCATCGACTGGAAGGTCGCGGTGCCGTCGGACGGCAAGTACGCGAACTACTACAACCAGGCGATCAGCAAGTCCGCCCCGCACCCGGCCGCCGCGCGCCTGTGGGAGGAGTTCCTCTACTCCGACGAGGGCCAGAACCTGTGGCTGAAGGGCTACGCCCGCCCGGTCCGGCTGCCGAAGATGACGGCCGCCAACACCGCGAAGGCCGACCTGGTCGCCAAGCTGCCGAAGGTCGAGGGCGACGTTAAGTTCCCGACCCCGGACCAGATCACGGCCGTGAAGAAGGTGCTCGCCGACAACTGGGCGAAGGCGATCACCTCTTGAGCAAGTGGTTCGCGCTCGTCCCCTTCGTAGTGCTCGTCGGGATCGGTCTGGTCGCTCCTGTCGCCGTGTTGGCGACCGGGGCGACCAGCCTCGGCGACACCGTCGGTGGGGCATACGGCATCGCCCTGGCCGGCAGCCTCAAGCTGTCCCTGGTCACGGCGGTGCTCGGTGCCGTTCTCGGCACGCTCATCGCCCAGGCGGTGGTGAAGAGCAAGCCCGGGGTGCTCCGCAAGGTGGTCACCACGGCGTCGGGGGTGCTCGCCAACTTCGGCGGCGTGCCGCTGGCCTTCGCGTTCATGGCCACGATCGGCAACGCGGGCATCGTGACCAAGGTGCTCGGGCTCGCCGACACCGGGTTCTCGCTGTACAACATGGTCGGACTGTCCGTGGTCTACCTCTACTTCCTGGTACCCCTCATGGTGTTGGTCGTTCTTCCCGCCCTGGACGCGGTCAAGCCGCAGTGGGGCGAGGCCGCGGCCAGCCTCGGCGGCTCGCGCTGGCACTACTGGCGGCACATCGGCGCCCCGGTGCTGGCCCCGCCCGTCGGCGCGGGCGCGCTGCTGCTGTTCTGCGGGGCGTTCAGCGCCTACGCGACCGCGGCGGCCCTGGTCGGCGGCTCCGTGCCCCTGATCACCCTGCAGATCGCCGACGTGCTCAGCGGCAACGTGCTGGTCGGCGGCGAGGGGATCGGCGCGGCCCTGGCCCTCGACATGCTGATCATCGTCGGCGTGATGATGATCGGGTACTGGCTCCTGCAGCGTCGGACGTCGAGGTGGCTGCGGTGAACGGCATGATGATCGGCCTGAGTCCCAGTTCCTGCACCGACCGGACGTCGAGGTGGCTGCGGTGATCCGCCGGTTCGCTCTCCTCCTCGTCGGGCTGTACTTCATCGTCCCCCTCGTGGCCTCCTTCGCGTTCACCGTCCAGGACGGCACGAACGTCTACGGCGAGATCGTCTCCGCCGACGGGTTCACCGACGCGCTCCGCCGCTCGATGACCCTGGCCGTGCTCACGGTCCTCGTCGTCCTGATCGTCGTCATCCCGGCCCTGCTCGTCGTGCACCTCAAGCTGCCGAGGCTGCGCCCACTGGTGGAGAACCTGTCCCTCCTCCCGCTGGCCGTGCCGCCGATCGCGCTCGTGGTGGGCGTCCGCAGCCTGCTGGGCATGGGCCCGGAGGAACTGGCCGGCACCCCGGTCGGCGACTTCCTGGTGTCCATCCAGGACCCGGAACTGCCGTGGGTGCTCGTCATCGTGTACGCCGTCCTGGCCCTCCCGTTCGCCTACCGCAGCCTTGACGCGGGCGTGCGGGGCGGCGACCTGCGCACCCTGGTCGACGCGGCCCGGGGCCTGGGCGCCTCGTGGGCGACCGTCCTCGGTCGGGTCGTTCTGCCGCAGTTGCGGTCCGGGCTGCTCGGCGCGGCGTTCCTCACCCTGGCCCTGGTGCTCGGCGAGTTCACCGTGGCCAGCGTCCTGCTGTTCGAGACCATCCCGGTCTGGCTGGTCAAGATCGGCGGCTCGGACGGCAAGCTCTCCGTCGCGGTCAGCCTCGCCAGCCTGGTGTTCACCTGGCTGCTGCTGCTGTCCGTCTCCGCACTGGACCGAAAAGAGAAGAAGGCATGACCGCCGTAACCATGAGCGGTTTGCGCCGCAGCTTCGGGGACGTCGCCGCGCTCGACGGGCTTGACCTGGCCATCGCGCCCGGCGAACTGGTCGCGCTCCTCGGGCCGTCCGGCTGCGGCAAGACCACGGCCCTGCGCGTCCTCGCCGGCTTCGAGACCGTCGACTCCGGATCGGTGCTGGTCGGCGATGCCGACATCACCCGGGTACCGGCCGCGAAGCGGGACATGGGCATGGTGTTCCAGGCGTTCAGCCTGTTCCCCAACCTCAACGCGCTGGAGAACGTCGCCTTCGGGCTGCGGGTCCGCAAGGTGGCCCCGGCCGCCCGGCGCGCGAAGGCCACCGAGCTGCTCGAACTCGTCGGCCTCGGCGACAAGGCGAAGGCGTTCCCGCACCAGTTGTCCGGCGGGCAGCAGCAGCGGGTCGCCCTGGCCCGCGCCCTGGCCATCGAGCCCCGGGTGCTGCTCCTCGACGAGCCGCTGTCCGCCCTCGACGCGCAGGTCCGCACCCAGCTGCGCGACGAGATCCGCCGGATCCAGCAGCGGCTGGGCACCACGACCCTGTTCGTCACCCACGACCAGAGCGAGGCGCTGTCGATCGCCGACCGGGTCGCCGTCCTGCGCGCCGGCAAGGTCGAGCAGCTCGCCAGCCCCGACGAGCTCTACCACCGGCCGGCCACGGCGTTCGTGGCCGAGTTCGTGGGCACCACCAACCGGCTGCCCGCGCGCCGGGTGTCCCCGGCGGCCGTCGAGGTGTTCGGCTCGACCCGGGACCTCGCCGGCGACGGCGACACGGAGATCCTGGTCCGGCCCGAGGCGTTGACCGTCGTCGCCGACGAGACCGGTGAGGTGCTGATCGCGGCCCGGACGTTCCACGGCGCCCTGACCCGGCTGGCGTTGACGCTGCCCGGCGGCCAGGAGATCGTCGCGGACGTGCCCAGCCCGCTGGCCGGTGGGCTGGTGCCCGGGGTCAGGGTGCGGGTGGCGCTGCTGGCCGACGTGCCGATGCTGGCCGCCTGACCGGATCCGCGCGGGAGGTGTCGCCTCCCGCGCGGCGGGTCGGGGCCGCCTGGCCCGGAGTTCCGCTAATCCGGTGGCGGGGGCCGTGCGGGGCGTGCTTGGGTGCGGGGGATGACTGACATGTTGACGGCGTTCGACGCCGAGATGCGGGGCCACGAGCCCGATGACCTGCCCGTCGGGGCGATCTGCGAGAAGGACGGCCCGATCTGGCGGGTGTCGGCGCTGCCGGGGGGCGGCTTCATCGGGTACCACCGCGACCTCGGCGGACTCGACGGCGCCGACCTCGACGCGTTCATCGCCCGGCAGCGGGACTTCTTCGCCGCCCGGGGCGAACGGTTCGAGTGGAAGACCTACGCCCACGACCTGCCGGCCGACCTGCCCGACCGGCTGCTCGCCGCCGGCTTCGAGGCGGAGGACCCCGAGACGGTGGTCGTCGGCCGGGTCGGACCCCTGGCCGTCGAGTGCGACCCGCCGGCCGGCGTGACCCTGCGCGAGGTGACCTCGCCCGCCGACCTGGCCCGGATCGTCACCATGGAGGAGGCGGTCTGGGGCGTCGACCGCGGCGACCTGGTCGAGGGCCTGCTCGGTGAGATCGCCGCGAACCCTGCCGGGCTGACCATCGTCGTCGCCGAGGCCGACGGGGTCGTCGTGTCGGCGGCGTGGATCCGGTTCGGGGCGCGCAGCTTCGCCTCGCTGTGGGGCGGGGCCACCCTGACGGAGTGGCGGCGCAAGGGGATCTACCGGGCGCTCGTCGCGTACCGGGCCCGGTTGGCCCTCGGCCGCGGGTACGAGTATCTCCAGGTCGACGCCTCCGAGGACTCCCGGCCGATCCTGGAGCGGCTCGGGCTGACTGCTGTGACGAGGACGACGCCCTACATCTGGCGGCCGTAGCCTTCCGTGGCCGAGCCGGGAGCCGCCGGCCTGCTGCCGTTGAGGTATAGAGGGTTGCGCATGTCCACTAGCTTGGGGGCATGGCGGATGAGGTAAGGGCGGACGTGCCGGAGCTCGTCCGGCTGGCCTCGGCGTTCGACGCCGCGGCCACCGGACTGGCCGACGCGCTGCATGCCGCTCAACCGGCCATGGCCGTGCCGGTCGGGGCCTTCGGGAACAGCCGGGGTGGCCGTGACCTGGCCGGATCCTGGGCCGTGGTGGCCGAGGAGGCCGCAGCGCCGGTCGACCAGCTCTGCCAGGCGCTGGAGTCCGACTACGACAGGTTGCTGCTGGTCGCGGCGGCCTACCAGCGGGCGGACGAGGACGCCGCAGGGCGGATGGCGACCCGGCAGGGGCCCCGGTGAGCGAGGTCGAGACCGTCTCCAACATCTGGCGGCTCGGGGCGGACCCGGCCCGGCTGCGGTCCGCCGCCGCCGTACTGCGCGCGTTCGGCACCAGCGCGCACGCCGCGGCCGAGGGCGTCCACGCGGCCACGGCCCGGGTGTTCGCCGCCGAGTGGGCGGGGACCACCGCCGACACCTACGACGCGCACCGCCGGCGGATCACGGCGGACGTCGAGGCGGTGGGCGGCCACTTCGGCACGGCGGCCGACGCCCTGGACGCGGCGGCCTGCGCGCTCGGCACCGCGCAGCACGCGTTGGACGACAGCCGGGCGCGGCTCGCGGCGCGGGTCGGCGCGACGTTCGCCGACGACCTGGTCACCCTGACGATCGGGGACCGGTCCCAGACGGAGGTGGTGATCGCCGAGATCCAGGCCGCCAGCGACATCCGCACCGACCTGGACGTGACGCTGTCCAGCCAACTGATCGCGCTGGAGCGGCTGCGGGGTCCGCTGCGCGCGATCGACGACATGTGGGCGGGCTCCGCCGAGCCGTTCGCGCTGGGGGCCGAGCCGGCCGACCCGGTGTTCCTCCTGGTGGACGGCACCCTGATCGTGAACACCGGCCCCGGCGACGACACGGTGTCCGTGCGGGTCGACCCGGCGACCGGTGCGCGGTTCCTCGTGGTCGACGGCGTCGAACACCAGATCTTCGGGGGTACGGACCTGGTGATCCGCGCCGGCGGGGGCCGGGACGACATCAGCGTGCCCCGCGGTACCCGGCTGCGGGTGACCCTGCTCGGCGGCGACGGCGACGACGTCCTGCACGGTGGCGACGACGGCGCGCGGCTGCTCGGCGGCCCCGGCGACGACCGGGTGTACGGCGGGGCCGGCGCCGACCGGATCTCCGCCGGCTCGGGCGACGACTACGTGGACGCCGGGTCCGGCGACGACACGGTCACCGGCGGCTCGGGCGACGACGTGCTCTACGGCATGGCCGGCGCCGACGACGTGCACGGCCAGTCCGGCGCCGACTACCTGGAGGGCGCGTCCGGCGACGACCGGCTCGATGGCGGCGCGGGCCGGGATGTGCTGTCCGGCGGCGACGGCGACGACGCCCTGCGCGGCGGCTCGGACGACGACACGCTCTACGGCGGCCGGGGCGCCGACTCCGGATCCGGTGGCACGGGCTCCGATGTGGTGTTCCGCCAGTCCGGTGACCGGGTCGACGCGGAGCGGACCGTGACCGTCGAGATCAAGGGGCGTCCGGGCGACACGATCAGGGTGGAGGGTTCGCCGGAGTTCGTGGCCCGGGTGCGGGCCGACCTGGACATGCTCGCCGGCTCGCCCGGTGGCCGGGAGATGCTCGACGCGGTGGACCGAGCGCACGACGGCACGAGGGCGATAGCCGCGGACTGGCCGGTTCTCGGCGGCCTCGCGTACCAGGGTGACGAGTTGACGATCCGCGAGACCACCGACCCCAACGGGTACGCCCGGCACCGGTCACTGTGGAACGGCGGCCAGGCGTACCGGATCAGCTACAACCCGGCCGACAACGGCGCCGGACAGGGCGGCCGGCCGGTCACGGTGTTGTTCCACGAGCTGGCGCACGTCTACGACTTCTCGCACCACACGTCGGCGCCGGGGGAGTACGACGGGCCGGACAACCCGGGCGCGCCGAACGACGAGCGGGAGGCGGTCGGGTTGCCCGTCGACCACGACGGCGACCCGGAGACCCCGGACCAGTCGTACCCGGGGCATCCCGACGACCTCACCGAGAACGGGCTCCGCCGCGAGCTGGGCCTCCCGGAGCGGACCCACTACTGACGCGCCGCCCTCGGGCTAAACGGGTGGCCGGGCCGGTCGCGGCCCGTTAGCCTCCGGCGCATGACGTTGAGGGTGACGAGGTTCGATGGCGAGTACGCCGCGCTCGCCGCGTGGACAGGCGATCCGGTCGCGGAGCTGCGCGCCCAGATCGAGGAGTACCACAGCGAGGAGCGCGACACCTGGCTCGCCTGGGACGGCGACGACGTCGTCGGGATCCTGAACCCGTGGCTGCGCCCCGACGGCCGGCACACGTTGTACTTCGGCCCGACCCGCCCCGACGCCCACGCCCCGTTGGCGGCCACGGTCCCCGGCGAGGTGTACGTGACGGCCGCGGCCGACGACGCCCCGCTGTTCGAGGGGCTGGGGTTCGTGGCGGAGCGGCGCGAGCAGCGCTACCTGGTGCCGGTGTCGGAGTTCGACGCCCCGGTGCCGGCCGGCGTCACCCTGGTCAGCGCTGCGGCGGTCGGTATCGAGCTGATGGCGCTGGACTGCGCGCTGCGCGAGGACGTGCCGGGCTCGGAGGGCTGGCAACCGGATCCGGTGTGGTTCCGCGAGGAGACCTGGGACTCCCCGTTCTTCGACCCGGAGACCTACCTGGTCGCCGTGGCTGACGGGGACCTCGTCGGCCTCGTGCGGGTCTGGAACGGGCCGCGCCCGGTGCCCCGGCTCGGCATGGTCGGCGTGCTTCCCGGGTATCGGAGGGAGGGTCTGGCGAAGGCCCTGGTCGGCGCGGCCTTCCGAGCACTGCGCGCCCGGGGCGTGCCTGAGGTCGCCTGTGAGGTCGACGCCACCAACACCGGCTCGAACGCCCTGTTCACGGGGCTCGGCGGCCGGGTGGTCGGCGTCGACGTGGAACTGCGCCGGCCGGTCTAGTTCGTCGGCGGGATCGTGAACATGTCCCGCAGCCGGTCGCGCAGGCACTCCTCGCGGAGCTTGCCGCACGTGCACAGATGATCGTCGGGGGGCGGTTGCGGGTGGTGCTCCTCGGTGGGTTCGGGCGCGACGTTCGGCTGTTTTGTCATCGCTGGACACCTCCTGGGCTCAAGACGTGCGCGGAGGAGGGATGTGACGCCACTATCGTGTAGTTTGCGTCACCCACATCATGCCTGGCCGAACTGCCTGGCAGAGTGAGATCCACAAGACATCTACTAGACTGCTAGCTACTGGCTAGTAACATGGGCGGTGGCCAAGCACACAGCGGCGCGGGTTGACCCGAATCGCTCTGCGCGACAGGCTCACGTCATACCGGAGCTTAACGCTCGTTCAGCAGGAGGTCGTGTCCGGCGATGAAGATTGTCGTACTTGTGAAGCAGGTGCCGGATTCCGGCTCCGAGCGCAATTTGCGCGCTGACGACGCCACCGTCGACCGCGCGTCGGCGAGCAACGTCATCAACGAGATGGATGAATACGCCATCGAAGAGGCGCTGAAGATCGCCGAGGCGAACGGTGGGTCCGACGTGACCCTCCTGACGATGGGCCCCGACAGCGCCACCGAGGCCATCCGCAAGGCCCTGTCCATGGGCCCGGACGCCGCGGTGCACGTTGTGGACGACGCGCTGCACGGCTCGTGCGCGCTCGGCACGTCGAAGGTGCTTGCCGCCGCCCTGAAGACCCTGGAGTTCGACCTGGTCATCTGCGGCGCGGAGTCGACCGACGGTCGTACCCAGCTCATGCCGCACATGCTCGCCGAGCGGCTCGGGATCCCGGCCCTGACCGGGGCCCGCAAGCTCACGGTCGACGCCGCGAAGGGCGTGGTCCTGACCGCCGAGCGCCAGACCGACGAGGGGTACGAGGTCGTCCAGGCCGCCGGCCCGGCCATCGTCAGCGTCTGGGACACGATCAACGAGCCGCGGTACCCGTCGTTCAAGGGCATCATGGCCGCCAAGAAGAAGCCCGTGACCACCCTGTCGCTGGCGGACCTGGGCATCGGGGCCGACGAGGTCGGTCTGGCCGGCGCGACGAGCAAGGTGCTGTCGAGCACCAAGCGGCCCGCGCGCACGGGCGGCACCAAGGTCGAGGACTCCGGCAACGGTGGCGTCGACCTGGTGACGTACCTGACCGCCGAGAAGTTCGTCTGAGCCGGGGAGAAGGAAAAAGATGACTGAGGTACTCGTCGTCGTCGACGGCTCGGCCGCGACCGGCGTCAAGAAGGTCACCCTCGAGCTGCTGACGCTCGCCCGCACCCTGGGCGCCCCGTCGGCCGTCGTGCTCGGCGCGCCCGGCACGGCCGAGGCGCTGGCCGCCAAGCTCGCCGAGTACGGCGCGGAGAAGGTCTACGTCGCCGAGAGCGCCGAGATCGACGGCCACCTGGTGGCCCCGAAGGCCACGGTCCTCGCCCGCCTCGTCGGCGAGGTCAACCCGGCCGCCGTGCTGATCGGCTCGACCCAGGAGGGCAAGGAGATCGCCGCCCGCCTCGCGGTCAAGCTGGACAACGGCATCCTCACCGACGTGGTCGGCCTGGCCGCCGACGGCACCGCCCAGCAGGTGGTGTTCGCCGGTTCGACGATCGTGGACTCCCAGGTGACGAAGGGTCTGCCGCTGGTCACCCTGCGGCCGAACTCGCTCACCCCTTCGGCGGCTCCGGCTGCCGGCACGCTGACCCCGGTGGACGTGACGGTCGACGCGAGCGCCCTGGGCGCCAAGGTGCTGGAGCGCAAGATCGAGGCCAAGGGTTCCCGCCCGGAGCTCACCGAGGCGTCGATCGTCGTCTCCGGTGGCCGGGGCGTGGGCTCCGCGGAGAACTTCAAGGTCGTCGAGGACTTCGCCGACCTGCTCGGCGCGGCCGTCGGCGCCTCGCGCGCCGCGACCGACTCGGGCTTCTACCCGCACGCCTTCCAGGTGGGCCAGACCGGCAAGACGGTCTCCCCGCAGCTGTACATCGCGCTGGGCATCTCCGGCGCGATCCAGCACCGAGCCGGCATGCAGACCTCGAAGACCATCGTGGCCGTGAACAAGGACACCGAGGCCCCGATCTTCGAGCTCGCCGACTTCGGCATCGTGGGCGACCTGCACAAGGTCGTCCCGCAGGCCGGCGAGGAGATCCGCAAGCGCCGCTCGTAGTGGACACGTGAAGGCGGGGCCGTCCTGGGGGGCGGCCCCGCCTTTATCGCGTTTCGTCCGGGGGCGGACTGCGGTAGGGATGGGGCATGGACCTTCCCGACGGCGGTACCCCGATCAGTCATGAGGAATGCGAAGAGCGTTGGCGCGGCTGGACCCCGGCGGAGGTGACCGCCCGCCTCGCCGGGGTGACTGCGCCCTGGTACGTGGCCGCCGGTTGGGCGCTGGACCTGTTCCGGGGCGAGGTGACCCGCGAACACGAGGACCTGGAGATCGCGGTGCCGCGCGGCTCCTTCCCCGAGATCCACGCGGCCCTGCCCGGCTATGCCTGGGAGATCCCCGGCGACGGCAGGCTCTTCGACTACGAGGCGCTCGCCGGGCACCAGGAGCTGCACCAGACCTGGTTGAGCGATCCCGACACGGGGCTGTTCCACCTGGACGTGTTCCGGGAACCGCACGACGGAGAGCGCTGGGTGTGCCGGCGGGATCTGGCGATCACGCTGCCGTACCCGGAGATCATCGTTGTGAGCGGCGACGGGATCCCCTACCTGATCCCCGAGCTGGTGCTGCTCTTCAAGGCCCGCGACGTCCGGGACAAAGATCAAAAAGACTTCGACGGGGTACTGCCGCTGCTCGGCCCCGACCGCCGCGCCCGGCTCGCCGGCTGGCTCGACCGGGTGCACCCGGAGCATGCCTGGCTGCCCCGGTTGTGAACCGCAACGGCGATCTCACCCGTCTGTAGCGCGCCGGAAACACTTTGCCCGCATTGTGAAGACATGAGCGAGCGCAGCGAGCGAATCAGAAGCTCAGGAGCCCGGGCGCGCGCGCCCATCGAGCGCAGCGAGGTGGGCGGGTGAGCTTGTGGCGGATCCGAACTGAAGTCGATGACCGGCCCGGCCGGCTCGCGGCCCTGTCCCGCGCGCTCGCCGACGTCGGCGGCAACATCCTGACCCTGACCGTGCAGGTGGACGCCGCCGGCGTCGTCGACGAGTTCATCGTCGAGACCCCGCCGGGCGTGGCCGGGGAAGCCGTCGGCACCGCGCTGCGGATCGCCGGCGGCCGGGGCGTCGTCACCGTGCCCGCCACCCGCCGCGACCTGGTCGACGAGCCGACCAGGGCCCTGCTGCTCGCCGGCCGGATCGGCGCCGAACAGCGCAACCTGCCGGACCTGCTGATGGAACTCCTCCGCGCAGACGCGGCCCGCTGGCTCGCCGACGGCGAGGACGCCGACCTGGTCGTCCCCATCGGGCCCGCCCGGCACGTCGGACTCACCCGGCGGCTGCCGTTCACCCTCACCGAGGCGGCCAGGGCCGAGGCGTTCGTCCGGCTGCTGCTGCTCGACGGCACGGCCTCGCGGGAGACCGTTTCCCTCGCCGACGGCACCCGGCTGCCCGTCCGGCTGCTGCACCCCGACGATCTGACCGAGGTGCAGGCCCTGCACCGGCGGTGCACGGCGGAGACCCGGCGCGCCCGGTACTTCGTCGCCCGCCGGCAACTCACCGGCCACATGTGGCGGGCGTTCTGCGACCCGGCGTGGGGGGCCACGTACCTGGTGCAGGCCGGGCAGCGGGCCGTGGCGCTGGCGCACCTGGCGTACACGCCGGAGCCCGGGGTCGCCGAGCTCGCGGTGCTGGTCGAGGACGGCTGGCAGGAGCGCGGCCTGGGCCGCTCGCTCGTCGGGATGCTCGTCGCCGACGCCCGCGACCGTGGCCTCGCGGAACTCCGCGCGAGTCTGCTCGCCGACAACGTCAGGATGCGCCGGATCCTCGTGGCGCACGGCGCGACACTCGCGTACGGCGGCTCCGTGGTCGAGGCCAGAATGGGACTCGCGCGGGGGAGGGCCGCCGCCCGCTAGGCTGGGCGGCAATGGTTTATCTCGATCACGCCGCGACCTCCCCCATGCTGCCGGAGGTCCTGGAGGCGTATGTCGCCGCGGCCACGGCCGGGGGCAACGCCTCCTCGCTGCACTGTTCCGGCCGAAAGGCCCGCAGGCTGGTCGAGGAGTCCCGCGAACGGGTCGCCGCCGTGCTCGGCGCCCGGCCCGGCGAGGTCGTGTTCACCGCCGGGGGCACCGAGAGCGACAATCTCGCCGTCAAGGGCATCTACTGGGCCCGACGTGACCACGGTCACACCCGGGTGCTCGCCAGTGCCGTCGAACACAAGGCCGTCATCGACGCCGTCGAGTGGCTCGAACGGCACGAGGGCGCCGAGGTCACCTGGCTGGAGGTCGACGAGCTGGGCCGGGTACACCCCGAGGCCCTCGAGGCCGCCCTCGGCCCGGACGTGGCGCTCGCCACGGTGATGTGGGCCAACAACGAGGTCGGCACCGTGCAGCCCGTCGCGGCACTGGCCGCGGCGGCCCGGGCCGCCGGCGTGCCCCTGCACACCGACGCCGTGCAGGCCGTCGGGCAGCTGCCCGTCGACTTCACCGCCAGCGGCGCGGCGGCGCTCACCCTCACCGGCCACAAGCTCGGCGGCCCCACCGGGGTCGGCGCGCTCCTTCTCGACCGCGACGCCGAGTGCACCGCGCTGCTGCACGGCGGCGGCCAGGAACGCGACGTGCGCTCCGGCACCCTCGACGTCGCCGGCATCGTGGCGTTCGCCAAGGCCGTCGAGCTGGCCGGGGCCCGCCGGGAGATCTTCGCCGCCGAGCTGGCCGTGCTGCGCGACGAGATGATCGACCGGATCCGCGACGCCGTGCCGTGCGCCGTGCTCAACGGCGACCCGGTCGACCGGCTGCCCGCCAACGTGCACTTCTCGTTCCCCGGCTGCGAGGGCGACGCCCTCCTGATGCTGCTCGACGCCCAGGGCATCGAGTGTTCCACCGGCTCGGCGTGCTCGGCCGGTGTGGCCCAGCCCTCACACGTGCTGATGGCGATGGGGGCCGACAGCGGCCGGGCCCGGTCGTCGCTGCGGTTCTCCCTCGGGCACGGTTCCGTGAAAACGGACATCGACGCCCTGGTGGCGGCGTTGCCGACGGCTGTGGAACGGGCGCGGCGGGCGGGGAAGATCCGCCGGTGACCCGTGCCGCCGTGGTCCGGCCGGCCGGTCGGGACCGCCGGGTAACCTGAACGTCATGCGTGTTCTGGCTGCGATGTCCGGCGGGGTCGACTCGGCGGTCGCCGCCGCCCTGGCGGTCGAGGCCGGCCACGACGTGACCGGCGTACACCTGGCCCTGGCGAAGAACCCGCAGACCTTCCGGTCCGGGGCCCGGGGCTGCTGCACCCTGGAGGACTCCCGCGACGCTGCTCGTGCCGCCGACGTGATCGGCATCCCGTTCTACGTGTGGGACATGGTCGAGGAGTTCCAGGAGGACGTCGTCGACGACTTCGTGGCCGAGTACGCCGCGGGGCGCACGCCCAACCCGTGCCTGCGGTGCAACGAGAAGATCAAATTTCACGCGGTGCTGGAGCGGGCCCTCGCCCTCGGCTTCGACGCCGTCGTCACCGGCCACCACGCCCGGCTGGGCGACGACGGGCTGCTGCGGCGCTCCGTCGACCTCGGCAAGGACCAGTCCTACGTCCTCGCCGTCCTCAACCGGCACCAGCTCGACCGGTCGGTGTTCCCGCTCGGGCCGCACACCAAGACCGACGTCCGGGCCCTCGCCGCGACCCGCGACCTCGCCGTCGCCGACAAGCCCGACAGCCACGACATCTGCTTCATCGCCGACGGGGACACCCGCGGTTTCCTGGCCGCCCGGCTGGGCTCCGCGCCCGGCGACATCGTCGACTCGCTGACCGGCGAGGTGGTCGGCGCGCACGACGGGGCGTACGCGTACACCGTCGGGCAGCGCAAGGGCCTGTCCATCGGCCGGCCGGCGCCGGACGGCAAGCCCCGCTACGTGCTGTCCATCACCCCGGTCACCAACACGGTCACCGTCGGGCCGCGCTCGGCCCTGGAGGTGCGCACCGTCCTCGCCGACCGGGCCGTGTGGCACGCGCCGGTCCAGGGGCCGTTCGAGGTGCAGCTCCGCGCGCACGGCGAGGTCTACCCTGCGACTGTGACCACAGACGGCTCGACCCTCACAGCAGTGCTCGCCCATCCCGCCACCGGCGTCGCCGCCGGCCAGGCGATCGTGGTCTACCGGCCGGACCCGGCCGGCGACGTCGTGCTCGGCTCGGCGACGATCACGGGCGCCCGGTGACCTCCGCGACCCCCCGCCCGACCCACTGGTCCGCCGACGCGCGACCAGACCACAAGACCGAAGACCGCGACGGGTACCGGGACGCCCACGGCTTCCCCGGGCCGGACGCGCCGGACACCTCGGGCGCGCCGGCCGCAGCCGGGCTGCCCTGGGCGGCCGGGTCCGCCACCGGCATCGGGTCGCACCCCGGCACGGCCATGGCCGACGCGCTCGGCGTCGCCTTCGAGCTGCCTCTGCCCTACCTTCCCGAACTCCCGGCGCGCGGCCCCGGCGCCGACATGCTGGGCCGGACCATGGGCCTGCTCGTGGACATGCCCGTCGAGCTTTACGCGGCCCGGTGGCAGCTCACCGGCCGCCCCGGCAAGGACGCCCGGCGCACCGCCGACCTGTGGGCCCGCGACCTCGACGCGCTGACCGTGGCCGCCGACGGGTACGCCGGCCCGCTGAAGCTCCAGGCCGCCGGCCCGTGGACCCTCGCAGCGAGCCTCCAACTGCCCGTGGGCGGGGCGGTGCTCCGCGACCGGGGCGCTGTCCGGGACCTGGTCGACTCGCTCACCGAGGGGCTGCGCCAGCACGTGGCGGCCGTGTCCGCGCGGGTACCGGGGGCCGACGTGCTCCTGCAACTCGACGAGCCGTCGCTCCCGGCGGTGCTGGCCGGCCACATCGGCACCGAATCGGGGCTGGGGGTCTTCGCCGCCGTGCCCAGGCCGGACGCGACCGAGGCGCTGGCCAGGCTCATGGCCGGGGTCGGCGTGCCGGTCGTCGTGCACTGCTGCGCGCCGGACGTGCCCGTCGGGCTGATCCGGGCCGCCGGGGCGGTCGGGGTCGCGCTGGACCTGTCGCTGCTCGGGGACATCGACCCGATGGGCGAGGCGCTCGACGACGGCTTCGGCCTGCTCGCCGGCGTGGCACCGGCGCTCGGCCGGGCGTCGGCCAAGGTCGCGGCCGACCGGATCGAGGACCTGTGGAACAAGCTGGGCCTGCGCCCGGCGGATCTGCCGGGGCAGGTGGTGGTGACGCCGGTGTGCGGGTTGGCGGGGAGTAAGCCGGAGGTGGCGGACGCGACGCTGCGGGCGTGCGCCGAGGCCGGCCGGCGGCTGCTGGAACGGTAGGGGCGACCCGCGGCTTGTGTTCGGGCGCGGAGGGACGGGTGGCTGACGCCGGTCGGGAGTGCCCCGCCGAGCGGGTGGTGCCGGGGGAGGTGTCGCCGTAACCGTCCGCACTGGGTTTTAGGGGACCCAGCCGGTCTCGTGGTAGCGGCGGACCTGCCACCAGGTCTTCTCGTCGCACACCCCGGTCTGCCGGGTGAACGCCGTGTTGTGCACCCGGAAGAACCCCGACAGGTCCAACCAGCTGTCCCTGCCCTCGTCGCCGCCCCAGTCCCCGGGCGGCAGCGCGACGTACCGCGGCCCCCGGCCCTGGTCCTGGCTCGTGATCTTCAGGACGTCCGCCCGGTCCCGGTGGGTCCGCAGCACCAGGCACGGGCGCAGCTCTCCGCCCTCGCCGTCGGCGAAGGGGACCTCGGCCCACCAGATCTCGCCGGGCTGCGGGCCCTCCTGCCACTGTGGTCCTGGCGGGCGGTCGTGCAGGTCGGGGGTGTTCTGGACCTCTCCGGTCCAGTGTGGTGGGGCCGAGGGCCGCCGACGCCGTTGGTTCATGCCGACGACCAGAACGGTCGCCAACCCGGCGAGGAGCAGACAGAGCACCGCAGCCGCGCCGGGGTAGAGGTTGGACATGCGTACCTCCTGGGGTTTTCCCACTGTATGCCGGCGGGGCCAGGCCCGGAAGTGTCGTACGGGCCGACTAGCCTGGCGAAAAGAACCAGGGAGGTTGGGTTGACGTCTGAGCAGGCGGCGCGCGAGCGGCACAAGATTCTTGCCGAAGAGATCAATGATCATCGGTATCGGTACTACGTGCTGAACACCACCGTGATCACCGACGGCGAGTTCGACGTCCTCCTCCGCGAGCTCGAGGGGCTGGAGGAGCTGTTCCCCGAGTTGCGCACCCCCGACTCGCCGACCCAGCAGGTCGCGGGGTCCTACACGACGGAGTTCACGCCCGTCGAGCACGCGGAGCGGCTGCTCAGCCTGGACAACGCGTTCGACGACGAGGAGCTCGCCACCTGGGCGGCCCGGGTCGAGCGCGACGCCGGCGGCCCGGTCTCCTACCTGTGCGAGCTGAAGATCGACGGCCTGGCCGTCAACCTCACCTACGAGCACGGGCGGCTGACCCGGGCCGCGACTCGCGGCGACGGCCGGGTCGGCGAGGACATCACGCCCAACGTGCGCACGATCGCCGGCATCCCCGACCAGCTCACCGGTGACGCTCCGGCCCTGGTGGAGATCCGGGGCGAGGTGTATTTCCCGAGCGAGCAGTTCGCCGACCTCAACGCGCAGCTCGTCGAGCAGGGCAAGGTGCCGTATGCCAACCCGCGCAACACCGCCGCCGGTTCGCTGCGGCAGAAGGACCCGCGGATCACGGCGTCCCGCCAGCTCCGGATGATCGTGCACGGCATCGGCGCGCGGGAGGGCTTCACGCCGACCCGCCAGTCGGAGGCGTACGAGCAGCTGAAGGCGTGGGGGATGCCCACCTCGGAGCGGTGGAGGGTCGTCGAGGGCCTGGCGGCCGTCCGCGAGTTCATCGCCCACTACGGCGAGCACCGCCACGACGTCGAGCACGAGATCGACGGCGTCGTCGTCAAGGTGGACGAGGTCGACGTGCAGGGCAGGCTCGGCTCGACCAGCCGGGCGCCCCGGTGGGCCATCGCGTGGAAGTATCCGCCGGAGGAGGTCAACACCAAGCTCCTCGACATCTTCGCCCAGGTGGGCCGGACCGGCCGGGTCACGCCCCGGGCCAGGATGACTCCGGTCCTGGTCGCAGGCTCGGAGGTGGAGTTCGCCACCCTGCACAACGCGCAGGAGGTGGCCCGTAAGGGCGTGCTGATCGGCGACACGGTGGTGCTGCGCAAGGCCGGCGACGTGATCCCCGAGATCCTCGGGCCGGTGGTCGAGTTGCGCGACGGCTCCGAGCGCCCCTTCGTGATGCCGACCGAGTGCCCCGAGTGCGGCACCGAGTTGGCGCCAGCGAAGGAGGGCGACGTCGACATCCGGTGCCCGAACACCCGGGCGTGCCCGGGCCAGCTCCGCGAGCGGCTGGACTACCTGTCCGGCCGCAAGGCGCTGGACATCGAGGTGCTGGGACTCAAGGCCGTCGTGGCTCTGCTGGACTCGGGCGTGCTGGTCAACGAGGGCGACCTGTTCGGCCTCACCGAGGACAAGCTGCTGACCTGCCCGTTCTTCGTGAACTCCAGCGGTAAGCGGGCAGGTCAGCTCGGCACCAACGCGACGAAGCTGCTCGCCAACCTGGAGGAGGTCAAGGAGCGTCCTCTGTGGCGGATCTTGGTCGCCCTCTCCATCCGGCACGTCGGCCCGACCGCCTCCCAGGCGCTCGCCCGCGAGTTCCGCGACATCGACCGGATCGCCGCCGCCGAGCAGGGCGAACTGGCAGCAGTTGACGGCGTCGGGCCGCGGATCGCAGAGAGCCTGGTGGAGTGGTTCGCCGTCGACTGGCACCGCGAGATCGTCGAGAAGTGGCGGGCGGCCGGAGTCCGGCTGGCCGAGGAGGGCAGCGACGAGGGCCCCCGACCGCTCGACGGCGTCACAGTCGTCGTGACCGGCACCCTGGAGGGCTTCTCCCGGGACGCGGCCACCGAGGCCATCCAGGCCCAGGGCGGCAAGGTCACCGGTTCGGTGTCCAAGAAGACCGGCTTCGTGGTGGTCGGGGAGAATCCGGGCAGCAAGTACGACAAGGCGGTGGCCGCCAAGGTGCCGATCCTGGACTCGGACGGTCTCCGGGTGCTCCTCGCCGACGGACCGGACGCCGCTCGCGACGTCGCCCAGATCGGCGAGCCCGGTGGGGAGTCCGGCGACGAATCCGGCGGCGGGCCGGACGAAGGCGCCGAGTGAGCGGTCGCAACGGCGCCGGCCCCCGGGTCAGAGGGTGTTTCGACTGCCGAACGGGCCTCCGGCGGAGATCAAATTGCGTGATCACATAACGAATTGGTGCAGGACTGTGTGAAACAGCTTGCGCAAGCAACGATTCGCGCACGTTCTGGCACGGCGATATCCCCCTCAGTCCGCCAAGGGTGATACTCAACACAGACGCCGTTACCGCGCTCGTCCTGGTTGCGTTCCTGTAACCGGAAGCGAGCGCGGTGGGTCGCTGGGGGGCGATCGTCGAGCCAGCGTGGCCTCGACGGGGCTGATGGCGTCGGGAGGGGTGTATGGAGCCGACGTCATTGCGCAACACCGCGCCGCCTGGGCGGCGTCTCGCGTTCTTCGGCTACCTTGGCCTGGTCATTCTCGCCGCGATCGCCGTCGTCGTCCCAGCGGCGATCGAGCAGGGCACCCCGCTGCTGTCGCTGCCGGGGACGTACTGGCTGATGTTCGCGCTCGCCTGCGCCGCCGACGCCCGGCCGTTCAACGCCACGGGTCCGCGCCAGTCGGTGGCGGTGTTCCCGTCGGTGTGCTTCGCCTTCGCGGCCCTGCTGATCTGGGGGCTGCCGGCAGCCGTGCTGGTCCAGGCCTCGGCGACCCTGGTCTTCGCGTGGCGGATGCGGCACTCGTTCTGGCGCGGGCTGTTCAACGTCGGGCAGTACACGCTGGCGCTGTCCGCCGCCTACGGCATCCTCAGCCTCGCGCCGGTCATCCCGTTGCGCGACGGCACGGTCACCCGACACGACGTGGTGCTGCTCCTGGTGGCCTGTTCGGTGTGGTTCGCCGTCAGCCACGGGCTGGTGGCCACCGCCGTGTGGCTGCGGTTCGGCGGGTCCTGGCGGCAGACGCTCACCACGACGGTCGGCTCCGAGGGGCTGGCCGCCTTCGCGTTGCTGCTCCTCGGCCCGTTCCTGGTCGCGGCGGCCCAGACAAGCGGCTGGCTGATCCCCCTGATCGTGGTCCCGCTGTACGCGGTGTACCGCACGGCGAGGCTCTCCCAGGAACACGAGCGGCTGTCCCTGTTGGACCCGCTGACCGGGCTCGCCAACCGCAAGGCCCTGTTCACCGGGGTGGAGGAAGCCATCGCGGCCCTCCGCGAGATCCCGGCCCACGCCCAGGACCGCAGGCTCGCGCTGATCGTGCTGGACCTCGACCGGTTCAAGCAGGTCAACGACGCCCTCGGCCACGCGGTCGGTGACCGGCTCCTGATCGAGGTCGGCCGGCGGCTGGCCGGCTGTGTCCCGGCGGACGCCGTCGTGGCCCGGCTCGGCGGCGACGAGTTCGCCGTCCTCGCGCCCAGGATCGCCGACGTCGAGGCTGCCCAGGCGCTGGCCACCACGATCTCCGTGGCCCTCAACGACCCGGTGCGCCTCGACGGCATGCCGCTCGACGTGGCCAGCTCCATCGGGATAGCGCTGTCCCCCGACCACGGCGACGACTTCACGACCCTGCTGCGGCACGCTGACGTGGCGATGTACGACGCGAAGACCCGGGGCGACACCGTCGCGGTGTACGTGCCGGAATCCGACCACAACTCCCCGGCCCGGCTCGGCCTGCTCGGCGACCTGCGGCGTTCCCTGGAGACCCCCGGCTTCGGCGAGGTCGCGCTGTACTACCAGCCCCAGGTCGACATGAGCAGCGGCGAGGTCGTCGGCGTCGAGGCCCTGCTGCGGTGGCGGCACCCGGTGCGCGGCCTGGTCAGTCCCGAGGAGCTGATCAAGGTCGCCGAGCACTCCGGCGTGATGCGGCTGCTGACCTACCGGGTGATCGACGAGGTGCTCGCCCAGCTCGCCCGGTGGGCGGAGGGCGGCATGCAGTTGCGCGCGGCGATCAACGTGTCCGTCCGCGACCTGCACACCACCGACCTGGTGGACTACTTGGCCGAGCGGCTCGCGGAGTACGGCGTGGCGGCCGACCAGATCCAGCTGGAGATCACCGAGGGCGCGCTGATGGCCGACCCGCGCCGGGTGCTCGCCACCCTGCAGCGGCTCGACCGGCTCGGCGTCGCGCTGTCCCTGGACGATTTCGGCACCGGCTACTCGTCGCTGCAGCACCTGCGCCGGCTGCCGCTGTCCGAGGTGAAGATCGACCGGTCGTTCGTGCTCGGGATGAGTACCGACGAGGACGACGCGTCCATCGTGCGCTCGATCATCGAACTGGCCGGGGCGCTCGGCCTGCGGGTGGTCGCCGAGGGCGTGGAGGACGAGCGGACGTGGCGGTGGCTGGTCGCGCACGGGTGCCACGTGGCCCAGGGCTGGTTCTACGCGCGGCCGATGCCGGCGGACGAGTTGCCGCGGTGGCTGGCGAAATACCGGCCGCCGATGTTGCTGCGGGCCGTGCCCAACCAACCGGAAGCCGCCTCCTGACGCTGCCTTAGCCGGTTACGGCGACACCTGCCCCGGTCCTGTCGGCCGGGGCAGGTCGTCGTCGGCGACCGGCTGTGGGGGCCGCGGGCCGGGACGGCGTACCCGATGGCGGGTCGAAACGGACAGACCGGCCCGGCGGGGCCCCGACCAGCCGGTGTCCCACCGGAGCGCGCGCCGTGACCCGACCCAGTGGCCGACATCCGCCGGAAACAGACCGGCGAATAGAATCGTTCGGTTCGAGCAGGACTACGTGAGGAGCGAGTCGATGACCGCCATCTCCCGCGAGGAGGTCGCGCATCTCGCGCGCCTCACGCGGCTAGCCGTGACCGATGACGAGTTGGACATGTTCGCCGGTCAGTTGGACGTGATCCTGCAGTCCGTCGCCCGGATCGGCGACGTCGCGGCCGACGACATCCCGCCCATGTCGCACTCGGTGCCGCTGACCAACGTGTTCCGCCCCGACGAGCCGCGCCCCGGCCTGACCAGGGAAGAGGCCCTGTCGGGCGCCCCGGACCAGGCTGAGGACCGGTTCCGGGTGCCCCGGATCCTGGACGAGGAGTAGTCGTGAGCCTGATCAAGAAGACGGCTGCGGAGCTCGGCGCGCTGATCGCCTCCGGCGAGACCTCCTCGCTGGAGGTCACCCGGGAACACCTGGGGCAGATCTCCAAGGTCGACAAGAAGGTGCACGCCTTCCTGCACGTCGACATCGAGGGCGCGCTGTCCGCCGCGAAGGCCGTCGACGCCCGCCGTGCCGCCGGCGAGAAGCTGGGCCCCCTGGCCGGCGTGCCGATCGCCGTCAAGGACGTCGTGACCACCAAGGGCGTCCCCACCACGGTGGGCTCGAAGATGCTTGAGGGCTGGAAGCCGCCGTACGACGCGACGCTCGTCGAACGCCTCAAGGCCGCCGGCACGGTGATCCTGGGCAAGACGAACATGGACGAGTTCGCGATGGGCTCCTCGACGGAGTACTCGGCGTACGGGCCCACGTTCAACCCCTGGGACCTGACCCGGATCCCGGGCGGTTCGGGTGGTGGCTCCTCTGCCGCCCTGGCCGCCTACGAGGCCCCCCTGGCGATAGGCACCGACACCGGTGGCTCGATCCGCCAGCCGGGCGCCGTGACCGGCACGGTGGGCGCGAAGCCGACCTACGGTGGCACGTCCCGCTACGGTCTGGTCGCGTTCTCCAGCAGCCTGGACACCCCCGGCCCCTGCGCCCGTACGGTGCTCGACGCGGCCCTGCTGCACGAGATCATCGGCGGCCACGACCCGCGAGACTCGACGTCGATCCCGGTGCCGGTTCCGCCGGTGGTGGCAGCGGCTCGCCAGGGCATGTCCGGCGACCTGACGGGCGTCAAGCTCGGCCTGGTCAAGGAGTTCATGACCGCGGAGGGCGCGGAGCCCGGCGTGGTCGTGGCGTTCAACTCGGCCGTCGAGGCGCTGACCAAGCTCGGTGCCGAGATCGTCGAGGTGTCCTGCCCGCACTTCCAGTACGCGCTGCCGACGTACTACCTGATCGCCCCGAGCGAGTGTTCCTCGAACCTCGCCCGGTTCGACGGCGTGCGCTACGGCCTGCGGACCGGCGACGACGGCGTGCGCAGCCTCGAGGAGGTCATGTCGCTGACCCGCGAGGCAGGCTTCGGCCCCGAGGTGAAGCGCCGGATCATGATCGGCGCGTACGCGCTGTCCAGCGGCTACTACGACGCCTACTACGGCCAGGCCCAGAAGGTCCGCACGCTGATCACCCGGGACTTCCAGGCGGCGTTCGAGAAGGTCGACGCGCTCATCTCGCCAACCACGCCGTTCGTGGCGTTCCAGCTCGGTGCCCGGATGGCCGACCCGTCGAGCATGTACCTGGCCGACCTGTACACGATCCCCTCGAACCTGTACGGCGGCCCGGCCATCTCGGTGCCGTGCGGCCTGTCCGAGGGCCTGCCCGTCGGGCTCCAGGTGATGGCCCCGACCCTCGCCGACGACCGGATGTACCGGGTCGCCGCAGCGCTCGAGTCCACCATCGGCACCCTGACCCCGCCGGAGCTGTAGAGATGACGACTGTCGAAGAGGTCACGAAGACGTACGAGCCGGTCTTCGGGCTGGAGACCCACGTCGAGCTGGGTACGCGTACCAAGATGTTCTGCGCCTGCCCGACCGAGTTCGGCGCCGAGCCGAACACCCAGGTCTGCCCGGTGTGCCTGGCTCTGCCGGGCGCGCTGCCGGTGGTGAACGCCGTCGCGATCGAGTCCACGATCAAGATCGGTCTGGCGCTGAACTGTTCGATCGCTGAATGGTGCAGGTTCGCGAGGAAGAACTACTTCTACCCGGACATGCCGAAGAACTTCCAGATCTCGCAGTACGACGAGCCGCTGTGCTTCGACGGCTACCTCGACGTCGAGGTCAACGGCGAGACGGTCCGGATCGAGATCGAGCGCGTGCACATGGAGGAGGACACCGGCAAGACGATGCACCTCGGTGGGGCCACCGGCCGCATCCACGGCGCGACGTCCTCGCTGGTCGACTACAACCGGGCCGGTATCCCGCTGATCGAGATCGTCACGAAGCCGGTCGCCGGCACCGGCGCGCTGGCCCCGGAGGTCGCGAAGGCCTACGTCACCGAACTGCGCGACGTGCTGCGCGGCCTGGGCGTCTCCGACGTGCGGATGGAGCAGGGCTCGCTGCGCTGCGACGTGAACACCTCGCTGAACAAGCCGGGCGAGGAGTGGGGGACCCGTACCGAGGCGAAGAACGTCAACTCGCTGCGGTCCGTCGAACGCGCCGTGCGCTCCGAGATCATCCGCCAGGCCGAGATCCTCGACAACGGCGGCAAGATCAAGCAGGAGACCCGGCACTTCCACGAGGACACCGGGGTCACCACGCCGGGCCGGAGCAAGGAGGAGGCGACGGACTACCGGTACTTCCCGGAGCCCGACCTCGTCCCCGTCACCCCCGACGCCGCCTGGGTCGAGGAACTCCGCAAGGGCCTGCCCGAGCAGCCCCGGCTGCGCCGGCTCCGGCTCCGCGACGAGTGGGGCATCACCGAGCACGACATGCAGTCCATCCTCAACGCCGGCGCGGTCGAGCTGATCGAGGCGACCATCGCCGCCGGTTCCTCGGCCGAGGGCGCGCGCAAGTGGTGGATGGGCGAGCTGGCCCGCAGGGCCAACGAGTCCGGCGTCGAGCTCGACGCGCAGGGGGTCACCCCGGCGCACATCGCCGAGCTGGTCCAGCTCACCGACGCCGGCAAGCTCAACGACAAGCTGGCCCGCCAGGTCCTCGAAGGGGTCGTGGCCGGCGAGGGCACCCCGGCGGAGATCATGACGGCCCGGGGTCTGGAGGTCGTGTCCGACACGGGCGCGCTCCTGGAGGCCGTGGACGCCGCGATCGCCGCCAACCCGGAGGTCGCCGACAAGATCCGGGGCGGCAACCAGGGCGCCGCCGGTGTCCTGATCGGCGCGGTCATGAAGACGACGGGCGGCCAGGCGGACGCGAAGACGGTCCGCGCCCTGGTGCTGGAGCGGCTCGCGTAGCTCTGACCGTGGGGAAGCAGCTCTGACTGTGGGGAAGTTGTCGCACCCCAGCGGCAACTTCCCCACAACATCAGCCCCGCACCGCGAACCCGCTCTCCCCGTCCGGGACCTCCTCGACCACATCCACCCCGGTCACCCGAGCGTCGGCAGGCCCGTGCCCCACCCATGCGACCATGCTCCCCACCGCCTCCGGCGGCCCCTCGAACACGGCCTCGACCGTCCCGTCGGGCAGGTTCCGCACCCACCCGGCGACCCCGCGCTGCTCGGCCGCGGTCTGGGTGGCGCCCCGGAAGAACACCCCCTGCACCCGGCCGGACACGATCACCCGCCTCCGGATCATCCCCCGATTCTAGGGCGATCCGCCCACCGGTAGCCCCCGCACGAGAGACCGGCCGGGGTCCGTGGCTCGGTTCCGCCCGCTCCCGCGCGGGTGCGGGCACAATGTCGGCATGGCTATCCGCCTGCGCGCCCTGCTCACCGTCCTGGCCTCGATGTTCCGGGCCCGGGTCACCCGGCGCACGGCCCGGGGCATCGGAGTCCTCGCGGTCACCGTGGTCGGCGCGGTCCTCGGCCTGCTGATCGGCGGCACGTCCACGGGCCCGCTGGGCCCGTTCCAGGCGGAGTTCACGCTGTCCCCGGGCCTGCACGGCGGCACGCAGGTCGTGGTTCCGCCGTTGGGGTCGTTGACCCTGGACAGCCACGCGGGGCCGGAGCGGTTGACGATCAGGCTGGACGCGCTGGATCAGGCGCGTACCCAGAAGCTGGTCTCGGATCCCAATGGTCTGGAGGCGGCCAGCGCCAGCGCGTTCTCCGACGCCCAGGAGGGCATCACGCACGCGGTGTTCCAGGCGGCCGGCGCTGCCCTGGTGGGCGCGCTGCTGCTGGGGGCGCTGGTCTACCGCCGGACCCGCCGGACGGCCCAGGTCGGCGCGCTGGCCCTGGGCCTGGTCGTGGTGAGCCTGGGGACGGCGTTGGCGACGTTCAAGGGCGACGCGATCGACGAGCCGCGTTACGACGGGCTGCTGGTCAACGCGCCGGCGGTGGTGGGCGACGCGCGCAAGATCGCGTCGAGGTACGAGCAGTACCGCGCGGAGTTGCAACGCCTCGTCACGAACGTCGGCAAGCTCTACACGACGGTGTCCAACCTGCCGGTGTACGAGCCCGGCGACGGCGCCATCCGGGTCCTGCACGTCTCCGACATGCACCTCAACCCGGGCGCGTGGGACGTGGTGCGCACCGTGGTGCAGCAGTTCAGCATCGACGTGGTGGTCGACACCGGCGACCTGACGGACTGGGGCACGGAACGCGAGGCGGCGGCGTACGCGGGTTCGATCGGCACCCTGAACGTCCCGTACGTGTTCATCCGCGGCAACCACGACTCCGCGGAGACGGTCGCCGAGGTGGCCCGGCAGAAGAACGCGATCGTGCTGGACAACCGGATCGCGACCGTCGGCGGGCTGCGGATCGCCGGCATCGGCGACCCCCGGTTCACCCCGGACAAGACGGCCGACTCCACCGACCTGCTGGAGAAGCGCCGGCTGTTCGACACCGGCAACCAGCTCGCCGACACGATCACCCGGTCGGGCGGCGCGGACCTGGCGATGATCCACGATCCGGCGATGGCGGGCCCGTTGGCCGGTACGGTGCCGCTGATCCTGGCCGGGCACCTGCACCACCGGGAGGTCAGCCAGTACAACGACGAGACGTTGCTGATGACCGAGGGCTCGACCGGCGGCGCGGGGCTGCGCGGCCTGCAGACGAAGGAGCCGACCCCGCTGGCCCTGTCGGTGCTGTACTTCAGCTCCACCGCCAAGCTGCAGGCCTATGACGACATCTCCGTCGGGGGCACGGGGCGCTCCGAGGTGACCCTGCAGCGGCGGATCGTGAAGAAGGCCGAACCCCAGGCGACGTCGACCCCGACCCCGTCACCGACCCCGAGCTGACCAGGCCTCCCGGCCGGGGCGCGCGGCCAGCCACCGCTGTCTAGCTCTTGCCCACCCCGTCGGCCCCGCTCAGCACGATCCGCAGGATCCGGTCGTCCTCGGTGGTCGGCTTCCCCCGGCCGTCCTTGTTGGACGTCGTCACCCACAGCGTGTTGTCCGGGGCCCGCACCACGGTCCGCAGCCGTCCGTACTCCCCTTCCAGCGCCGGCACCGGCGCACCCAGGATGCTGCCCTTGCCGTTCAGCCCGACCAGCCACAGCCTGGTCCCGCGCAGGCACGCCGCGACCAGCACCTTCCCGGTGACCGCCGCGCCGCTGCACGACGCCTCTGCGGGCTTCCAGGTGGTCAGCGGATTGGTGTACTTCGGGTCGGTCCCCGGCCCCTCGACCACCGGCCAGCCGTAGTTCTTCCCCGGCTCGATGAGGTTGAGCTCGTCGAAGGTGTCCTGCCCGAACTCGATCGCGTACATCCGCTTGTCGGCGTCCCAGTCGAAGCCCTGCACGTTGCGGTGCCCGTAGCTCCACACGAGGCTGTCCGGGAACGGGTTGCCCGGGGCAGGCTTGCCCTCGGCCGTCATCCGGAGGATCTTGCCGCCGAGGCTGGCGAGGTCCTGGGCGTTGCCGGTCGTACTGGCGTCCCCGGTGCTCACGTAGAGGAACCCGTCGGGGCCGAACCCGAGCCGGCCGCCGTTGTGGATCCCCGACACCGGGATGCCGGTGACGATGGCCTCCGGGTGCTCGCCGAGCTTCATCGTGGCGACGCGGTTGTCGGTCTTCGTCGTGTAGTACAGGAAAATGGTCTGGTCCTGGGCGTACGCCGGCGACACCGCCACGCCCATCAGGCCGCCCTCCCCGCTGGAGACGGCCTCCTCGATCGTGGTCAGCGGCTGCACCTTCAGGCCGCTGGCCGTCGACTCAGGGCCGATCTTGAGCAGGCGGCGGCTGTCACGCTCCGTGACCAGCGCCCCGCCGTCGGGCAGGAACGCCACCCCCCACGGCACGCTCAGGTTCCGCGCGATGACGTTCGAGGACACCTCGTCGTCGTCACCCGAGGAGGGCGAGGCCGACGGGGTGGGGAACCTCGGCGGCGTGCCCGAGTCCTTCGCCGACGGCGGACCGAACGAGCAGCCGGCGAGCAGACTCGCTGCGGTGAGTGCGACCAGGGCCCGACGGGCCAACGCGGGGGGCTTCACGAGCCCAGGGTATCCGCATCCCCGCCCAGAGGGCGTCCGCCGGCGGCCACCAGGCGGGGCACGTCCGTCGGCCGGACCGCCGGCAACGGCACGGCCGCCCCGGACGGCAGCAGCGCCGTTACCTTCCGGCCGACCGCCTCGAACCCGTCGATCTCGGCCCAGCCGAGCCGCCGACTGCCCACGGCGCTGCGCACCGTCAGCCCCTCCGGAGCGGCGTCGACCCCGGCCCGCACGGCCCACAGCCCGATCGCGGCCGGCACGAGCAGCACGGGGGCAAGCCACCACTTGCTCAGCGCCAACGGCAGGGCCCCGAACAGCGCGAACGCGACCGCGATCAGGATCGCCCCGCTGTACCGAAATCTGACTACATCTCTACGTCGACCCACGCCCCCGATCGTCCCACAGCCCTCCGCGACCTCAGCGGGCACCACAATCCAAGATCAACCCCATGCGGGGTTACGGAGGTCCCTGCCCCGGTCTCCACCGGCGACTACGGAGAGGCCCTGCTAAGCCCAGGGTGGGGATTTCGGCCGGTCCACGACCCAATGTTTGGTCTTGTAGTCGAGCCACCATTCGGCCTGGGAGTAGCCGCCTGAGCCGATTGTGTGGAAGTTGTGGCCGGCCGAGTTGTCGATGATGGTATGCCCGGTCTCCGCGGCTGACGCCCAGTCCAATTGGATGCGCCAGATGCAGTCACAGTCGACCACGCTGGCTGTGAGTACGAAGATCTCCGGCTCTCCGTCCTTGACGATGTACGGAAAGTTGGTCGTCTCCCCCGTGCTCGGAGTCCAGTTGCCGAGGGGATCGTCGAGGTTGGTCGAGAAGTACCGGAAGTTGCCACCGGCACCGCAGCCCGTGCCGATGTGCAGGCTGACCACTGTCCCGTCCTTGGGCCGTTGGGGGCGCGCCACGAACAGCGTGTGTGCTCTGGTCAGGGTCACGGACTTTCCCGGTTTCGCTGAGACCACGAAGGAGTACCTGGTGCTGTCCATGTCGCCGACGTTGTTGTCCCTGCTCCAGCCGTCGATGTCCGGCCGCCCGTCGACTATTCGCGGTGGTCGCACCTGACCGACCGGGCGTGGCAGGGTCCCGCGCAGCGTGCACGAGCCGGATCCGGTGTACGCCTGTGCGTTGAACTGCGCGTTGCCGATCGCCACCGCACCTCCGGGAAAGGCGGTCGCTGTACCTTGCCCGTGGTCGGTGGCCTCCGGCAGCGGAGGCAGCCGGGCGATGTCCAGCGGGCTGGAGTCGGCAGTGAGCCGGTTCCACGCCCACTGGATGCCTCCGGTCGTCAGGCCGGTGACCGTGGTGAGCACCCCGGCGAGCACCGCGCCCAGCAGCACCTTCCGGGCGGTCAGTAACCGCGCCTTGATGGGTGGTCTGGGTGTCGGGGAAGAGGGACGAAACGGTCCGCCGCTGTTGTTTCCCATGCGGGCAGCATATCGATGTGCGGCACTATCCACGGGGCGGCCGGACTCGATCAGGGCACTACCGCAGGGGTGAATGGAGCGTTGGCGCGCGTATTCGACGGGCGACATGAAGACGTCGTCCGTCAGGATGGCGGTCAACCGCGCCTGGTCGGTGGCCCACGGGTAACTGGGCACCTCTCTCCTCGTTAGACAGGGGGCGAGGGAGGTGGGCGGATGACGATTCTGATCACTTTCGCGCTCGCCGTGGCCGTCGTCGCCGACGCGCTCTGGCTGCGCCTGCTCGCAGCCCTGGTCGCGGGCGGCGCGTGGCTGTACAAACGCCGGCCCCGTCGGCTGCCGGCCAGGCGCCGCCCCGATCTGCGGGCGGCGTTGGAGAAGGGCGCGCTGGACCTGAGGTACCAGCCGATCGTCGACCTCACCGATGGCCGGACCGCCGGGGTGGAGGTGTTGCCCCGCTGGCACCATCCGGGGCTCGGCTGGGTCGGTCCCGCCGAGCTGCTCCGGATGGCCGCAGAAGCCGGTCTCACCCCACTGCTCGGTGCGTGGGTGCTCGACCGGTCGTGCCGCCAGCTCGCCAGCTGGCTCGCCGACGGCCGCGACCTGTGGATCTCGGTCCATGCCGAGCCCGCCGAGCTGGAATCCGTCCTGTACGTCGCCGGCGTCGCCGCGGCCCTGACCACCCACCGGGTGCCGGCGGCCCGCCTGGTCGTTGAGGTCACGGGGCCGGGCGACTCGCGCCGGGTGACCAGCCAGCTGGCCGGGCTGCGCGCGCTGGGCGTGCGGGTGGCGCTCGGTGGCACCGACCTCGGGCCGTCGACGATGCGCCAGTTGCGCCGGCTGTCGGTGGACCTGGTGAAGGGCTCGGGGGCGGCGACGGCCGTGGTGGTGACCCTGGGCCGCCGACTCGGCTACGAGGTGGTGGCGGAGGGGATCGGCACGGCGGAGGCGTTGACGGCGGCGAAGGCGGCGGGCTGCCGGTACGGGCAGGGGGAGGCGCTGGGGCGCGCCGCCCCGGCGGAGCACGTCGAACCGCTGCTCAGCTACGCGCCGCCCAGCCGACGGGCGGGGTGAACCGGCGGGCGGGGGACTTCCCGCCGTAACCGGAAAAAGAAACGATGCCCCGGCACAGAGCCGGGGCATCGTCGTGGATCAGGGACTACTCCGAGGCGTAGCCCGGCATCGGGTAGGCCTTCAGCAGGTCGGACACCTCGCCGGCGATCCGGTCGAGCTCCGCGGTGTCCTCCTTGAGGGCCGCGCCGATCGCCTCGTCCATCCACGCCGCGACCTGCGGCATCTGCTCCGGGGTGAGGCCCCGGGTGGTCAGGCCGGCGGTGCCGAGCCGGATGCCGGACGGGTCGAACGGCTTGCGCGGGTCGAACGGCACCGTGTTGTAGTTCAGCTCGATGCCGGCGGCGTCGAGGGCCTGCGCGGCGGGCTTGCCGGCGATGCCCTTCGGGGTGAGGTCCGCGAGGATCAGGTGGTTGTCGGTGCCGCCGGAGACCAGGTCGAAGCCGCGCTCCACGAGGGCGGCGGCCAGGGCCTGGGCGTTGGCGACGACCTGGTGGGCGTAGACCTTGAATTCCGGGGTGGCCGCCTCGCGAAGGGCGACAGCGATGCCCGCCGTCGTGTGGTTGTGCGGGCCGCCCTGCAGGCCGGGGAACACGGCCTTGTCGATGGCCTTGGCGTGCTCGGCGTTGCACATCAGCATCGCGCCGCGCGGGCCGCGCAGGGTCTTGTGCGTCGTGGTGGAGATCACGTCGGCGTACCCGACCGGGGACGGGTGCGCGCCACCCGCGATCAGGCCGGCGATGTGCGCGATGTCGGCCAGCAGGACGGCGCCGACCTCCTTCGCGATCGCCGCGTACGCCGGGAAGTCGATGGTGCGCGGGATCGCCGTGCCGCCGCAGATGATCAGCTTCGGCCGGTGCTCCAGGGCCAGCTCGCGGACCTTGTTCAGGTCGACGAGGCCGGTCTCCTTCTCGACGCCGTAGTGCACGGCGTTGAACCACTTGCCGGTGGCCGACACCGGCCAGCCGTGGGTCAGGTGCCCGCCGGCCGGCAGGCCCATGCCGAGGACGGTGTCGCCCGGGTTCAGGAACGCCAGGTAGACGGCCAGGTTGGCCGGGGAGCCGGAGTAGGTCTGCACGTTGGCGTGGTCGACACCGAACAGCGACTTGGCCCGCTCGATCGCGATCGTCTCGATCTGGTCGATGAACTGCTGGCCCTCGTAGTACCGCTTGCCGGCGTAGCCCTCGGAGTACTTGTTCGTCAGCACCGTCCCGGTCGCCTCGAGCACGGCGGTCGACACGTAGTTCTCCGAGGCGATCATGCGGATCTTCTCGAACTGGCGCTTCGCCTCGGCCTCGATCAGACCCGCGATCTGCGGATCCTCGGTGGCCAGGTGCGAGATCGATGGCTCGTGCACTGCTCGTCTCCAGACATGTTTTCGCTTGTCCCGGCACCCAGGCGCACGGTGCTCGGCGAGTGTCGCTTCCCGGTGGTTATGTCCACCCAACCCGCGCCAGTCGCGTACCTGACATGTTAGTCGACCTGCGACGGCCACCGATCACGAGATCAAGCCGTTATGCTCGGCCGCCATGGGACTCACGCCCGCGGAGGGCAACGCGATTCTGGCCGCCCACTTCGCCCCCTGGGTGCTCGCGCTCGGGCTCGTCGTCGAGGAGGTCGGCGAGGGCTCGGCGACCCTGCGGCTGCCGTGGTCGACCGATCTGGCCCGGGAGGGCGGGGCGCTGTCCGGGCAGGCGATGATGGCCGCCGCCGACACCGCGTCGGTGATCGCCCTGTCGGCGACCAGGGGCGGCTTCTTCCCGATGACGACGGTGCAGCTGTCCTCGACCTTCCAGCGCCCGGTGCTCGGCGAGGACACCCTGGTCCGCGCGGAGGTCACGAAGGCCGGCCGCAGCCTGGCCTTCGTGAACATCACGCTGTCGGCGTCGAAGGGCGTGGCCGCGGAGGTCTCCACGGTCTACGCCCTCCTTGCCTGAAAAACCTTCAGAAGGTTACGGCGACACCCGACCCGGCGCGCATCGGTCCGAGGGGCACTCGAATCCGGCGTCAGCCACGAGTCGCCCTACGGCACCAGCCGGTACGCTCCGTCGGACGCGGACGTCGCCATCGACGCGTACGCCCGCAGCGCCGCCGACACCGGCCGCTCCCGGTCCACCGGCGTGTACGGCTTGTCCCGCTTCTCCTCGGCCACCCGCCGCGCCTCCAACTCCTCGTCGGAGACGTCCAACCGGATCGACCGGTTCGGGATGTCGATCACGATGGTGTCCCCCTCGCGCACGAGGCTGATCAGCCCGCCAGCCGCCGCCTCGGGGGAGGCGTGCCCGATCGACAGCCCGGACGTGCCGCCGGAGAACCGGCCGTCCGTGATCAGCGCGCAGGCCCGCCCGAGCCCCCGCCCCTTCAGGAACGACGTCGGGTACAGCATCTCCTGCATACCCGGCCCGCCCTTGGGCCCCTCGTACCGGATGACCACCACGTCCCCGGCCACCACCTGGTTGCCGAGGATCGCGGTGACGGCGTCGTCCTGGGACTCGTACACCTTGGCGGGTCCGGTGAAGGTCAGGCAGTCGTCGGGGACGCCGGCAGTCTTGACCACGCACCCGTCCGGGGCGAGGTTGCCGAACAGGATGGCCAGCCCGCCGTCGGCGGAGTACGCGTGCTCCACGGACCGGATGCAGCCGTTCTCCGCGTCGGTGTCCAGGGTGGACCACCGGTTGTCGGTGGAGAACGGCTCGACGGTGCGCACCCCGCCGGGCGCGGCGTGGAACAGCTCCAGTGCCGCTGCCGACGCGGATCCGCTGCGGATGTCCCACTCCGCCAGCCAGGTGTCGAGCGAGGGGGAGTGCACCGACCACACGTCGGTCCGCAGCGCCCCGCCCCGGTGCAGCTCGCCGAGCAGCGCGGGGATGCCGCCGGCCCGGTGCACGTCCTCCATGTGGTACTTCGGTGAGTTCGGCGCGACCTTCGCCAGGCACGGCACCCGCCGGGAGATCTCGTCGACGTCGGCGACGTTGAAGTCGACCTCGGCCTCGCGGGCGGCGGCCAACAGGTGCAGCACGGTGTTCGTGGAGCCGCCCATCGCCACGTCGAGCGCGACGGCGTTCTCGAACGCGGCCCGGGACGCGATGGCCCGGGGCAGCACGGACATGTCGTCGTTGGCGTAGTACGCGTCGGCGATCCGGACCACCGTCCGGCCGGCCTCCTCGAACAGCCCCCGGCGCAGCGCGTGCGTGGCCAACACCGAGCCGTTGCCGGGCAGGGCCAGGCCGATGGCCTCGGTGAGGCAGTTCATCGAGTTGGCGGTGAACATGCCGGAACAGGATCCGCAGGTCGGGCACGCCGAGCGTTCGATCTTGTCCAGGTCGCTGTCGGACACGGCCTGGTCGGCGGCGGCGACCATCGCGTCGATCAGGTCGAGCTTGTGGGTGACGACGCCGTTCATCGCGACCGTCTTACCGGCCTCCATCGGCCCGCCGGAGACGAACACGGTGGGGATGTTCAGCCGGAGCGCGGCCAGCAGCATGCCGGGCGTGATCTTGTCGCAGTTGGAGATGCAGACCAGGGCGTCGGCGCAGTGCGCGTTCACCATGTACTCCACCGCGTCGGCGATCAGCTCCCGCGACGGCAGCGAGTAGAGCATCCCGCCGTGGCCCATCGCGATCCCGTCGTCCACGGCGATCGTGTTGAACTCCTTGGACACCCCGCCGGACGCCTCGATCGAACCGGCGACGATCTTCCCGACATCCCGCAGATGCACATGCCCCGGTACGAACTGCGTGAAGCTGTTGGCGATAGCGACAATGGGCTTTCCGAAATCGCCGTCCGTCATTCCGGTCGCACGCCACAGGGCACGCGCGCCGGCCATGTTCCGGCCATGGGTGGAGGTCTTCGACCGCAGCTCAGGCATAGCACGAGTCTCCCACCGCCGGTCGGCGGCCGCCATTGACCCGTCCGCCGGCCCACTGTGCGGGACAGCGCCGTGACAGATAGCGGACACGCTGTGTGTCCCGAATCGGGGAAAAGTTCGGCACAGTAGTTATCGTGCCCCCTCGCACGCTTGTTCCGTTTGGCAGGGCCCCGTGGCTGGTCGCCGGTCTTGGGGTGTCTGTCCTTGCCCACGGGCTGGCGTTGTCCGCCGACGCGCGGATCGGGGTGCGGCTGACCACCCTCGCCGGCGTGCTGTGCGCGGGGTCCCTGCTCGCGGGCCTGCTGACCATGCGGGGCGGCCCGCGCGGCTGGGGCGCCCGGGTCCGGGCGGTGCTCGATGGGCTGCTCGTCGCCGGCAGCGGGGCCTATGTCGTGTGTCTGCTGGTGCTGGGGCCCCGGATCGCCATGCCGCCGGTCATCGTGGGCGCGGCCGGCGCGACGGTCGCCGTGGTGTGCGGGGTGGGGATGGCGGTGTGCCTGCGGGCCAGCCAGCCCAAGGGTCCGGTGTTCGCGGTCGCCGCCGGGGCCGGGCTGCTGTCGGCTGGGACGTTCGCGCAGGTCCTGTGGCGGTGGGCGGCGCTGCCGGGGAGCCGGCCGGCCGGGCTCGTGTTGTGGCTCGCGGGGGTCGGCGTGCTGGTGGCGGCCGTGGTCCGGGCGACCAGGGGCGAGCCGGGGCCGGGCCCCGCCGGGCACGCGCCGCTGCCGCGCCTGGGGACGGGGCTGTCGATGCTTCCGGTGGCCGCGGCCCTGGGCGCGACGCTCTACCACCTGGTGACGGTGGGCCCGCTGACCGTCCGGGCGACGTACGCGGCCACGGCCGTCGCCTTCGCGCTCGTCGGCCGGCAGGCGCTGACGATGCGCGACGCCCGCAGGTACGCCGACGAGCTCGCCCACCGCGAGGCGCACTTCCGCTCGATCGTCGCCGGCGCCTCGGACGTGACGATGCTGCTCGACAGCCGGCTCGACGTGCGCTGGCTGTCCCCGTCGGCGGCGTGGCGGCTGGGCCTGATCGAGCGCGACATCGTGGCCCGGTCGTTCCTGGAGCTGCCGCACCCCGAGGACGTGGCCGCGGCCGAGGACGTGCTCCGCGACATCCTGGCCGGCCCGGGCGGCTCGCAGACCCGGATGTACGCGCGGATCCTCGACGCCGCCGGCGAGTGGCGCGACCTGGAGTCGATGATCAGCGACCAGCGGCACGTGCCCCAGGTCGCCGGCCTCGTCATGCACTGCCGCGACGTCACGGACCGCAAGCACCTGGAGCGCGAGCTGGCGAAGATGGCGTACGCGGACCCGCTCACCGGTCTCGGCAACCGCCGCGCCCTGCTGCGCACGCTGCACGACGAGGCCGGGGGCCGGGTGTGCACGCTGCTCACCCTGGACCTGGACGGCTTCAAGAACGTCAACGACGTCCGGGGCCACGACGTCGGCGACGCGGTGCTGGTGGAGGTGGCCCACCGGCTGCGGGCGAACCTGCGGCCGGGCGACGTGCCGACCCGGCTCGGGGGCGACGAGTTCGCGGTGCTGATGTGGTCGGGTCCGCAGACAGCCGCAGTGGTGGCCGGGCGGCTGTTGAAGGTGCTCAACGCGCCGTACCGGATCGAGGATCTGACGGTCTTCCTCTCCGCCAGCATCGGGCTGGCCGGCTGCCGGACGGCCAACGACGTGCCCCAGCTCCTCCGCAACGCCGACATGGCCCTGCGGGCGGCGAAGCGGCGCGGCAAGAACCGGGTGGAGGAGTACGACGCGGAGTACGCGCGGTCGATGGCCGCGCGCGCCGACATGGCCGCGGAGTTGCGCGGTGCGGGGGAGCGCGGCGAGCTGTCGCTGGTCTACCAGCCGGTGCTGCATCTCCCCGACAACCGGCTCGTCGGGGTGGAGGCGCTGCTGCGCTGGCGGCACCCCCGGCTGGGCGTGGTGCGGCCGGCGCAGTTCATCCCGGTGGCGGAGGAGTCCGACCTGGTCGAGGAGCTGGGCACGTGGACGCTGCACCAGGCGTGCCACCAGCTGTCGGCGTGGCTACGGGCCGGGCACGACCTGTGGGCCTCGGTGAACCTGTCGACCCGCCAGCTGCACCTGCCGGAGTTCCCGGTGCACCTGGCGGAGCTGCTGCGGGTGCACCGGCTGCCCGGGTACCGGCTGACCCTGGAGGTCGCCGAGCACCGGATGGCCCGCGACATCAAGGGCCTCAGCGAACGGATCATGGCGGTCCGGGGGATGGGTGTCCGGGTGGCCCTGGACGACTTCGGTGCCGGCTATTCCTCCCTGGCCCAGCTGCGGTCGCTGCCCGTGGACATCGTGAAGATAGACAAGGACCTGGAGCCGCTCGCGGATCTCGTGGTGCAGCTCGGCCAGCGCCTCGGCCTGGAGGTGATCGTCGAGGGCATCGAGCAGCCGGAGCAGCTCGCCACGATGGCCGCCGCCGGTTGCCAGCTCGCCCAGGGTTTCCTGCTCGGCCGGCCTATGCCCGCCGAGCAGCTGGAGGCGCTGCTGGAAGAAACATTCGCCCATGATGTGGGACAAGTTGACTCAGGGCGTGAGATGAGGCAGGCTTTACCACATGCTGCAGACCCAGCGGATCGTAGTACTTAGCTAGCGCGTCGTCGTGATCCGATGACGCGCCCCGCCCCGTGCACCTGCACGAGGGCGGTTTTTGTTGCCCAGCCTCCACAACTTTCCAGAGCATGGGATATCCCGATGACCAAACCAGAAAGCCAGGCCGCCCGCGCCCTGACCGGCGCCCAGTCGCTCGTCGCGTCGCTTGAGGCGCTCGGCGTAGAGGTGGTGTTCGGTATTCCGGGTGGGGCGATTCTGCCGGCATACGACCCGTTGTACGACTCCAGCGTGCGCCACATCCTGGTCCGCCACGAACAGGGCGCCGGCCACGCCGCCACGGGTTACGCCCAGGCCACCGGCCGGGTCGGCGTCTGCATGGCCACCTCCGGCCCCGGTGCCACCAACCTCGTCACCCCGATCGCCGACGCCTACATGGACTCGGTGCCGATCGTCGCCATCACCGGCCAGGTGTCGCGGGCCGCGATCGGCACGGACGCCTTCCAGGAGGCGGACATCCACGGCATCACCATGCCGATCACGAAGCACAACTACCTGGTCCAGGACGGCAAGGACATCCCGCGGGTCCTCGCCGAGGCGTTCTACGTCGCCGGCAGCGGCCGCCCCGGCCCGGTGCTGGTGGACATCCCGAAGGACGTGCTCCAGGCGCAGACGGTCTTCGAGTGGCCGCCGACCATGGACCTGCCCGGCTACCGGCCGACGACCCAGCCGCACAGCAAGCAGATCCGCGAGGCGGCGAAGCTGATCGCCACGGCCCGCCGCCCGGTGCTGTACGTCGGCGGCGGCGTCCTCAAGGCCGGCGCCACCGAGGAGCTCAAGGCCCTGGCCGAGCTGACCGGCGCGCCGGTCGTCACGACGCTGATGGCCCGGGGCGCTTTCCCGGACAGCCACCCGCAGCACATGGGCATGCCCGGCATGCACGGCACGGTCGGCGCGGTGTTCGCGCTCCAGAAGGCCGACCTGCTGATCACGCTGGGCGCGCGGTTCGACGACCGGGTCACCGGCAAGCTGGACAGCTTCGCCCCGGACGCGGCCGTCATCCACGCGGACATCGACCCGGCCGAGATCGGCAAGAACCGGCACGCGGACGTCCCGATCGTCGGCGACGCGAAGATCATCATCGCGGCGCTGATCGAGGCGGTCGGCGAGAACCACCCGAGCCTGAAGGCCTGGTGGGAGCAGTTGGACGACATCCGCGACCGTTATCCGCTGGGCTACGCCGAGCACGAGGACGGCACCCTGTCCCCGCAGTACGTGATCAGCCGGATCGGCGCGCTCGTCGGCCCCGACGCCATCTACGCCACGGGCGTCGGCCAGCACCAGATGTGGGCGTCCCAGTTCATCTCGTACGAGAACCCGGGCACCTTCCTCAACTCCGGCGGCCTCGGCACGATGGGCTACGCGGTCCCGGCGGCCATGGGCGCGAAGGTCGGCGCCCCGGACCGGTCCGTGTGGGCGATCGACGGCGACGGCTGTTTCCAGATGACCAACCAGGAGCTGGCGACCTGTTCGCTGGAGAACATCCCGATCAAGGTCGCCGTGATCAACAACGGCAACCTGGGGATGGTCCGGCAGTGGCAGACCCTGTTCTACGACGGCCGGTACTCCAACACCGGCCTCGGCACCCACGCCACCGAGGACAGGCCCCGGATCCCCGACTTCGTGAAGCTCGGCGAGGCGCTCGGCTGCGTCGGGCTGCGCTGCGAGTCGGCCGACGAGGTCGACGCCGTGATCAAGCAGGCCATGGAGATCAACGACCGGCCGGTCGTCATCGACTTCGTGGTCGGCAAGGACGCGATGGTCTGGCCGATGGTCCCGGCCGGCACCAGCAACGACGAGATCCTGTTCGCCCGCGGCGTGCGCCCCAGCTTCGACGAGGATGACCTGTGATGAGCAAGCACACCCTGTCCGTCCTCGTGGAGAACAAGCCCGGCGTCCTGGCCCGGGTCGCGGCCCTGTTCTCCCGGCGCGGCTTCAACATCGACTCCCTCGCGGTGGGCGAGACCGAGCAGCCGGGCATCTCCCGGATCACGCTCGTCGTCGACGCCGCCGAGCAGCCACTCGAGCAGGTCACGAAGCAGCTCAACAAGCTGATCAACGTGCTCAAGATCGTGGAACTGGAGCCGACCGGCTCCGTCCAGCGCGAACTCCTCCTGGTGAAGGTCCGATCCGACCTGGCCAGCCGTTCGCACGTCCTGGAGACAGTGACCCTGTTCCGGGCGAAGGTCGTCGACGTCTCACCCGACGCCGTGATCATCGAGGCCACGGGCACGAAGGAGAAGCTCGAAGCGCTGCTCCGGATGCTCGAGCCGTTCGGCATCAAGGAGATGGTCCAGTCGGGCCTGGTCGCGGTCGGCCGCGGCGCGAAATCCATCACCAGCGGCTCGACACTGCGGTCTGTCGCCTAACTCGTCTTGTTTTTGATCTGGCATCTTGGCCCGCTGAGGGCGGGGAGGCGAAGGCGCGGAGGTTCCGGCATACCGGTGTTGTATGCCGGGTTCTCCGCGACGCACGCATCGTCGTCCTCAGCGGGTCCCCACGAAAGGCTAAAACCATGGTCAACGTTTACTACGACGACGACGCCGACCTCGGCCTCATCCAGGGCAAGAAGGTGGCCGTCCTCGGCTACGGCTCCCAGGGCCACGCCCACGCCCTCTCCCTGCGCGACTCCGGCGTCGACGTCCGGGTCGGCCTCCCGGAGGGCTCCAAGAGCCGCCCGAAGGCCGAGGAGCAGGGCCTGCGGGTCCTCACCCCGTTCGACGCGTGCGCCGAGGCCGACCTGATCATGGTGCTCGCGCCGGACACCGCGCAGCGCTCGATCTACGCCCACGACATCGCCCCGAACCTGACCGCCGGCAAGGCGCTCGCGTTCGGCCACGGCCTCAACATCCGGTACGACCTGATCAAGCCGCCGGCCGACGTCGACGTCATCATGATCGCGCCGAAGGGCCCGGGTCACCTGGTCCGCCGCCAGTTCGTGGACGGCAAGGGCGTGCCGTGCCTGATCGCGGTGGAGCAGGACCCGACGGGCACCGCCAAGGCCCTCGCGCTCGCCTACGCCAAGGGCATCGGCGGCACCCGCGCCGGCGTCATCGAGACCACGTTCACCGAGGAGACCGAGACCGACCTGTTCGGCGAGCAGGCCGTCCTCTGCGGCGGCGTCGCGGACCTGGTCAAGAACGGGTTCGAGGTCCTCACCGAGGCCGGCTACGCCCCCGAGGTCGCCTACTTCGAATGCCTGCACGAGCTCAAGCTCATCGTCGACCTGCTCTACGAGGGCGGCCTGTCGAAGATGAACTACTCGGTCTCCGACACCGCCGAGTACGGCGGCTACACCCGGGGCCCGCGCGCCGTCAGCAGCGTCTCCAAGGACGAGATGAAGAAGATCCTCGCCGAGATCCAGGACGGCCGGTTCGCCGCCGAATGGGTCGCCGAGGACGAGAACGGCCGGCCGAACTACGCCAAGCTGCGCGAGGAGAACGCCAACCACCCGATCGAGGTGGTCGGCAAGCAGCTCCGCGGCATGATGTCCTGGGTGGACAACCCCATCACCGAGACTGCATAGACCCGCTGAGAACGACGCTGGACTGCACGAAAGGAACACCCGCAGGGCGCTGCCCTGACGGGTGTTCCTTTCGTTTGCCAGCGCGGCCCTCAGCGGGCCACCAGCGTTGGATCCAAAGCCAAATCAACTTCATTACTTGTTACGAGTGGGGTGTCGCCGGTGACGGCGGCACTCCACTCGCGGGTGGGCCTACGCGAGGAAGATGCCCGCGTCGATGGCCCGCTGATCGGGCCGGCAGGTGGCCGTCGAGGTGCCGTCGCCGGTGACGATGGTGCCCCAGGCGGCGTATCCGCCGGGGGTGCTGTTCGGGGTGCACTCCACGACGTACCGCCACCGGGTGCCCGGCGCGAGCCCGGTGCACGTGGCCGTACCCACGTTGGAGCCGTTGAGGTACTTCGTGCAGGTCCCGGCGGCCGAGGCGGGGCCGCCGGTCGCGCCGATCAGGGATAGGGAGGCGGCCGCGACGACGGCGGCGCTGGCGAGAATTCTCTTCACTGTGACTCCTCTGGGAGGGGGTGGAAGCACAGTAAGGATTCTTAACCAAAAAATTGTGAACGGTCAATGCGTACCAAATGATGATCTTGAATGAGTTCTGGAACGGGCCCGCGACCAGCCCGAACGATGAGGTGAATGTCGCATTGCGCACCCCTGGACGCCGGCCCCATCCCACCCCGTAGGATCAGGAGCGGAAGGCCAGGCCACACGATGGACCTGGATGCGGAGCGCAGCGTGGCGTTCCCGCCACCGCCACTTCACAGACTCCTTGAGGATCGCATGAACCTTCCCACCACGCTTCCCGTCGTGCTCATCGCCGAAGAACTCGCCCCGGCCGCCCTGGCCGTGCTCGCCGACGACTTCGAGGTCCGCCACGTCGACGGCACCGACCGCCCGGCCCTGCTGGCCGCGCTCGCCGACGCCGACGCCGTGCTGATCCGCAGCGCCACCCAGATCGACGCCGAGGCCCTCGCGGCCGGCACGAAGCTGGCCATCGTCGCCCGGGCCGGCGTCGGCCTGGACAACGTCGACGTGCCGGCGGCCACCGCCCGAGGCGTCATGGTGGTCAACGCGCCGACCTCGAACATCGTGTCCGCCGCCGAGCAGGCCGTCGCGCTGCTGCTCGCCGTGTCGCGGCACACCGTGCCGGCCGCCTCGGCGCTCAAGCAGGGCCAGTGGAAGCGGTCGAAGTACACCGGTGTCGAGATCTTCGAGAAGACCGTCGGCGTCGTCGGCCTGGGCCGGATCGGCGTGCTGTTCGCCCAGCGGATGGCCGCGTTCGGCGTCAAGCTGATCGCCTACGACCCCTACCTGCAGCCGGCCCGCGCCGCGCAGCTCGGGATCAAGCTGGTCGGCCTGGACGAGCTGCTCGCCGAGTCCGACTTCATCTCGATCCACCTGCCGAAGACCCCGGAGACCGTGGGCCTGATCGGTGCCAAGGAGCTGGCGAAGACCAAGAAGGGCGTCCGGATCGTCAACGCCGCCCGGGGTGGCCTCATCGACGAGGCGGCCCTGGCCGACGCGCTGGCCAGCGGGCACGTCGGCGGCGCCGGCCTCGACGTGTTCGTCAAGGAGCCGTGCACCGATTCGCCGCTGTTCGCGTTCGAGAACGTGGTCGCGGTGCCGCACCTGGGCGCCTCGACGGTGGAGGCCCAGGACAAGGCCGGTCTCGCGGTCGCCAAGAGCGTCAAGCTCGCGCTGCAGGGCGAGTTCGTCCCCGATGCGGTGAACGTGCAGGTCGGTGGCGTGGTGCACGAGGAGATCCGCCCGCTGCTGCCGCTCGCGGAGAAGCTGGGCCGGGTGTACACGGCGGTGGCCGGCGGCGTCGCGGCCAACGTGGTCGTCGAGGTCCGCGGCGACGTGGCCCAGCACGACGTGTCGGTCCTCCAGCTCGCCGCGAGCAAGGGCCTGTTCGCCGACGTGGTGGCCGACCAGGTCACCTACGTCAACGCCCCGCTGCTGGCCAAGGAGCGCGGCGTGGAGATCACGCTCGCGACGTTCGAGGACAGCCCGGAGTACCAGAACCTGCTCACCCTGCGCGGCGCCCTGCCGGACGGCCGCACCGTGAGCGTGTCGGGCACCCTGACGGCCGGCCCGCGCGAGGTCGCCAAGCTGACCGAGGTCGACGGCTTCGACCTGGACGTGCCGGCCGAGGGCAACGTCATCCTCTTCCGGTACGCCGACCGGCCCGGCATCGTCGGCGCCATCGGTGGCCTCCTCGGCGAGGCCGGGGTGAACATCGCCGGCATGCAGGTTGCCCGCCTGAGCGCCGGCGGCGACGCGCTGATGGCTCTCGCGGTGGATTCGCCGGTGCACGGCGAGCTGCTCAGCTCGGCGGCGGCCGTGGTCGGCGCGAGCAGCGCCTGCACCGTGGACCTCACCGAGGCGTAGCGGCACCAGCACGACCCAGGAGGCGGGGCACCGGTCGGGTGCCCCGCCTCTTCGCGTCCCCACCAGCCCGGCTGTCCGTCGCCCAGGACAGCGCCGCGCCTCCGGCCGTCCTGCACACCGTCCACATGCTGGGAGAACCCGGCCAAGAAATGGGAAGCCAGGTAGCGTGGCCGGACAGGTACCCATCAAGGAGGTTTGGCGTGGCGCGCATCGCGGTTATCCCGGGCGACGGCATCGGCGGTGAGGTGATCACCGAGGCCCGCAAGGTCCTCGACGCGGTCCTCCCCGGTATCGACGCCACGGAGTACGACCTGGGCGCCGAGCGCTACCTCCGCACCGGCGAGGTCCTCCCGCCGAGCGTCCAGGACGAGCTGGCCGGCCACGACGCGATCCTGCTGGGCGCGGTCGGCGGGCGCCCCGGCGACCCGAACCTGCCGCCCGGCATCCTGGAGCGCGGCCTCCTGCTCAAGCTGCGCTTCGACTTCGACCAGTACGTGAACCTGCGCCCCTCCCGCCTCTGGCCCGGCACCACCAGCCCCCTGGCCGGCGTCAAGCCCGGCGAGATCGACTTCGTGGTGGTCCGCGAGGGCACCGAGGGCCTGTACGCGGGCGCCGGCGGCACCCTGCACAAGGGCACGCCGCACGAGGTCGCCACCGAGGAGAGCCTCAACACCCGGCACGGCGTCGAGCGGGTCATCCGCGACGCTTTCGCCCGGGCCACGAAGCGCGACCGCAAGAAGCTGACCCTGGTGCACAAGAGCAACGTGCTGGTCAACGCCGGCGGCCTGTGGACCCGCACGTTCGACGCCGTGGCGAAGGAGTTCCCGGGGGTCGAGACGGAGTACCAGCACGTGGACGCCGCCGCCATGTTCCTCGTGACCCGCCCGCAGCGCTACGACGTGGTCGTCACCGACAACCTGTTCGGCGACATCCTCACCGACATCGCCGCCGCCGTCACCGGGGGCATCGGGCTGGCGGCCAGCGGTTGCGTGAACCCGGACGGCACGTACCCGTCGATGTTCGAGCCCGTGCACGGCTCCGCGCCGGACATCGCCGGCCAGGGGATCGCCGACCCGATCGCCGCGATCATGTCCGTCGCGCTCCTTCTGGAACATCTGGGACACGCCGACGAGGCCGCCCGGGTGACCGCAGCGGTGTCCGAGGAGCTCACGACCCGCACGCCGGGCCAGACGTTGAGCACGTCCGCAGTCGGCGACCGGGTAGCGGAGCGGGTAGCCTAACCCTCGTTAAGCTCTCATCGAACGACCGGAGGTACGCGCCATGACCGGCGGTGACATCCTTGGCTTCCAGCGGAACCTCACGCAGACTCCCGTCTCCGACGCGGAGCGCGAGGCGCAGCTCGTCAATCCCGGGTTCGGGAAGGTATTCACCGAGCACATGGTCACGGTGCGTTACGCGGACTCGAAGGGCTGGTACGACGCCCGCGTCGAACCGTTCGGCCCGATCCCGATGTCCCCGGCGACCGCCGTGCTGCATTACGCGCAGGAGATCTTCGAGGGCATGAAGGCCTACCGGACGGCGGCGGGGATCACCCTCTTCCGCCCGGAGGCCAACGCCCGCCGGTTCCGCGACTCGGCGCGCCGGATGGCCATGCCGGAGATCCCGGAGGAGCTGTTCCTCCAGGCGATCAGAGAGCTGGTCGAGGTCGACGAGAAGTGGATCCCGGGCCAGGCGGAGTCGAGCCTGTACCTGCGGCCGTACATGATCGCGTCCGAGGTCTTCCTCGGCGTGCGCCCGTCGGCGGAGTACCTGTTCGGCGTGATCGCGTGCCCGGTCGGCGCCTACTTCAAGGGCGGCCCGAAGCCGATCAAGCTGTGGATCTCCGAGGAGTACACCCGGGCGGCCCCCGGCGGCACCGGCGCGGCCAAGTGCGGCGGCAACTACGCCACCTCGCTGGTCGCCCAGGCCGAGGCGACCCGTGAGGGCTGCGACCAGGTCGTCTTCCTGGACACCACGGAGCGCAAGTACGTCGACGAGCTCGGCGGCATGAACATCTTCTTCGTGTACGACGACGGCACTCTCGTCACGCCGCCCCTGGGCACGATCCTGCCCGGCATCACCCGGGACTCGATCATGACGCTCGCCCGGGAGGCCGGCCACCAGGTGGTCGAGCGCCCCTACTCGGTGGACGAGTGGCGGGCCGACGCCGCGAACGGCCGGCTGCGCGAGGTCTTCGCGTGCGGCACCGCGGCCGTGGTGACCCCGGTCGGCACCCTGCGCTCCGCCTCGGGCGAGTTCACGGTCGCCGACGGCCAGCCGGGCGAGGTGACCCTGAAGCTCCGCTCGCAGCTGCTCGACATCCAGCAGGGCCGCGCGACGGACACCCACGGCTGGGTCCACAAAGCGATCTGACGGGTACGCCGAAACGGGGTCGACGCATCGCGTCGGCCCCGTTTTCGCAGGTCAGACGATAGGTGGACCCCCGGTGTCCGGGGTTGGAACGGGGCGGGTAGAGTTCTCCAAGTCGCCAGGGAGCCGGGCAAGACCGCGAAAGCGGTTGGTCGGTCTGGTGAAAGTCCAACGAAGATCAGCCGGTGAGAGCCGGGGGTTGACGGCGGGCGGGTGAGGACGAAGTGAAGATCGGAAACATCCGGTTGACACGGAAGACCGAGCCTGGTAGGTTAGAGCGGTTGCCCCGGGCGGGGTTCGAAAGAACTAGCCGGGAGCGAACGTGATAGCGTTACAGAAACAAAACCCCCAGGGCGGTTTAACGACTGCTGAGTGGTGTGTGTTTGTTCTTTGAGAACTCAACAGGGTGTCGGAAAGTTAGTGCCAATTATGATTTACCCCGTCCCAGCTTCGGCTGGAGATGTGGATTCCTTTGGTAATGGACAACAGCGGCAAAGTAATATCTTTGCCAGCTATTGTTCTTTGCCGGGGTGCAAACAAACCTTATTGGAGAGTTTGATCCTGGCTCAGGACGAACGCTGGCGGCGTGCTTAACACATGCAAGTCGAGCGGAAAGGCCCTTCGGGGTACTCGAGCGGCGAACGGGTGAGTAACACGTGAGCAACCTGCCCTTGGCTTCGGGATAACCATCGGAAACGGTGGCTAATACCGGATACGACACAGTCTCGCATGGGATCTGTGTGGAAAGTTTTTCGGCCAGGGATGGGCTCGCGGCCTATCAGCTTGTTGGTGGGGTGATGGCCTACCAAGGCGACGACGGGTAGCCGGCCTGAGAGGGCGACCGGCCACACTGGGACTGAGACACGGCCCAGACTCCTACGGGAGGCAGCAGTGGGGAATATTGCGCAATGGGCGGAAGCCTGACGCAGCGACGCCGCGTGAGGGATGACGGCCTTCGGGTTGTAAACCTCTTTCAGCAGGGACGAAGCGCAAGTGACGGTACCTGCAGAAGAAGCACCGGCCAACTACGTGCCAGCAGCCGCGGTAAGACGTAGGGTGCGAGCGTTGTCCGGATTTATTGGGCGTAAAGAGCTCGTAGGCGGCTCGTCGCGTCGGTTGTGAAAACTCTAGGCTTAACCTGGAGCTTGCAACCGATACGGGCGGGCTAGAGTTCGGTAGGGGAGACTGGAATTCCTGGTGTAGCGGTGAAATGCGCAGATATCAGGAGGAACACCGGTGGCGAAGGCGGGTCTCTGGGCCGATACTGACGCTGAGGAGCGAAAGCGTGGGGAGCGAACAGGATTAGATACCCTGGTAGTCCACGCTGTAAACGGTGGGTGCTAGGTGTGGGGACCTCTCCAGGTCTCCGTGCCGCAGCTAACGCATTAAGCACCCCGCCTGGGGAGTACGGCCGCAAGGCTAAAACTCAAAGGAATTGACGGGGGCCCGCACAAGCGGCGGAGCATGCGGATTAATTCGATGCAACGCGAAGAACCTTACCTGGGTTTGACATGTGCGCTAAAACTCTAGAGATAGAGTGTCCTTCGGGGGCGTTCACAGGTGGTGCATGGCTGTCGTCAGCTCGTGTCGTGAGATGTTGGGTTAAGTCCCGCAACGAGCGCAACCCTCGTTCCATGTTGCCAGCACGTTATGGTGGGGACTCATGGGAGACTGCCGGGGTCAACTCGGAGGAAGGTGGGGATGACGTCAAGTCATCATGCCCCTTATGTCCAGGGCTTCACGCATGCTACAATGGCCGGTACAATGGGCTGCGATACCGTGAGGTGGAGCGAATCCCAAAAAGCCGGTCTCAGTTCGGATCGGGGTCTGCAACTCGACCCCGTGAAGTCGGAGTCGCTAGTAATCGCAGATCAGCAACGCTGCGGTGAATACGTTCCCGGGCCTTGTACACACCGCCCGTCACGTCACGAAAGTCGGCAACACCCGAAGCCGGTGGCCCAACCCGTAAGGGAGGGAGCCGTCGAAGGTGGGGCTGGCGATTGGGACGAAGTCGTAACAAGGTAGCCGTACCGGAAGGTGCGGCTGGATCACCTCCTTTCTAAGGAGCCTCTTTACCGCGAAAGCGGTCAAAGACCCCGCACTGGGCGAGTGTCCTGGTGGGGGTGTGCTTAATGGTGGAGACACTAACTAGTTCAACTCCGACAACGGCCACAACCCCTAGTACAGCCAGCTCGCTGGTGGGAACGGAAGAGTGGTGCGGTTGGAGTTGTAAGACACCCTGTTGAGTCCTGAAAGAACAAACCATGGTCCTGCGGACAGCAGATGCAAGCATCTGGGGTCCGCAGACTGCTGGGGATGTCTTTCATGCGAGGACACAGTCCGCGCCTTCTGCGACATACCGGTCGACGATGCCAGTGATGGTGGGTTCGGTGTTGGTGTTGTGGGTGGTGGTGTGGGGTTGGTTGTTTTTTGAGAACTGTATAGTGGACGCGAGCATCTTATTTACTTTGGTCAATGTTGTGGTCAAGTTGATAAGGGCACACGGTGGATGCCTTGGCACCAGGAGCCGATGAAGGACGTTGGAGGCTGCGATAAGCCTGGGGGAGTTGCCAACCTAGCGTTGATCCCAGGATTTCCGAATGGGGGAACCCAGCCAGAGTCATGTCTGGTTACCCACGTCTGAACACATAGGGCGTGTGGAGGGAACGCGGGGAAGTGAAACATCTCAGTACCCGCAGGAAGAGAAAACAACATGTGATTCCGTGAGTAGTGGCGAGCGAAAGCGGATGAGGGTAAACCGAGTGGCGTGTGATAGCCGGCAGGCGTTGCGTCATCGGGGTAGTGGGACCACTTGGATTCTTCTGCCGAAGGATCGGGAAGTCAAAAAATTGTGTGTTAGTCGAATGGCTTGGAAAAGTCGACCGTAGACGGTGAGAGTCCGGTAGGTGAAAGCGCACAGTCTTTCTGGAGTGGTATCCCGAGTAGCTGCGGACCCCTGAAATCTGCAGTGAATCTGCCAGGACCACCTGGTAACCCTAAATACTCCCTGGTGACCGATAGCGGACTAGTACCGTGAGGGAAAGGTGAAAAGTACCCCGGGAGGGGAGTGAAATAGTACCTGAAACCGTGTGCCTACAATCCGTCGGAGCTGACCGCCTTGTGCGGGAGGTGACGGCGTGCCTTTTGAAGAATGAGCCTGCGAGTTAGCGATACGTCGCGAGGTTAACCCGTGTGGGGTAGCCGTAGCGAAAGCGAGTCTGAATAGGGCGACTCAGTGGCGTGTCCTAGACCCGAAGCGGAGTGATCTAGCCATGGGCAGGTTGAAGCGCGGGTAAGACCGCGTGGAGGACCGAACCCACCAATGTTGAAAAATTGGGGGATGACCTGTGGTTAGGGGTGAAAGGCCAATCAAACTCCGTGATAGCTGGTTCTCCCCGAAATGCATATAGGTGCAGCGTCACGTGTTTCTTGCCGGAGGTAGAGCACTGGATAGCCTAGGGGGCCCACAAGCTTACTGAAGTTAGCCAAACTCCGAATGCCGGTAAGTGAGAGCGTGGCAGTGAGACTGCGGGGGATAAGCTCCGTAGTCGAGAGGGAAACAGCCCAGATCACCAGCTAAGGCCCCTAAGCGTGTGCTAAGTGGAAAAGGATGTGGGATCGCATAGACAACCAGGAGGTTGGCTTAGAAGCAGCCACCCTTTAAAGAGTGCGTAATAGCTCACTGGTCAAGTGGTTCCGCGCCGACAATGTAGCGGGGCTCAAGCACACCGCCGAAGCTGTGGCACTCACACAATAGCCCGGCCCGTAAGGGTCCAGGTGTGTGGGTGGGTAGGGGAGCGTCGTGTGGCGAGTGAAGCAGCGGTGTGAACCAGTTGTGGACGCCACACGAGTGAGAATGCAGGCATGAGTAGCGAATGCAGGGTGAGAAACCCTGCCGCCGGATGACCAAGGGTTCCAGGGTCAAGCTAATCTGCCCTGGGTAAGTCGGGACCTAAGGCGAGGCCGAGAGGCGTAGTCGATGGACAACGGGTTGATATTCCCGTACCCGCGAAGAAGCGCAAACGCTGAACCTTCCTGTACTAACCACCTCCTGAGACGGATCCCTTCGGGGTGAGGTTGATGGGGCTGGGAACTTGGGGGGTAGTAGGTGAGCGATGGGGTGACGCAGGAAGGTAGTCCAGCCCGGGCGGTGGTTGTCCCGGGGTAAGCCTGTAGGGCGAGACATAGGCAAATCCGTGTCTCATACAGCCTGAGAGGTGATGCCGAGCCGATTATGGTGAAGTGGATGATCCTATGCTGCCGAGAAAAGCCTCTAGCGAGTTTCGAGCGGCCCGTACCCCAAACCGACACAGGTGGTCAGGTAGAGAATACCAAGGCGATCGGGTGAACTGTGGTTAAGGAACTCGGCAAATTACCCCCGTAACTTCGGGAGAAGGGGGGCCGGAGACGTGATCCCACTTGCTGGGGGAGCGTTGTATGGCCGCAGAGACCAGGGGGAAGCGACTGTTTACTAAAAACACAGGTCCGTGCGAAGTCGTAAGACGATGTATACGGACTGACGCCTGCCCGGTGCTGGAACGTTAAGGGGACCGGTTAATCCTTCGGGGTGAAGCTGAGAACTTAAGCGCCAGTAAACGGCGGTGGTAACTATAACCATCCTAAGGTAGCGAAATTCCTTGTCGGGTAAGTTCCGACCTGCACGAATGGCGTAACGACTTCCCCACTGTCTCAACCACAGGCCCGGCGAAATTGCAGTACGAGTAAAGATGCTCGTTACGCGCGGCAGGACGGAAAGACCCCGGGACCTTCACTATAGCTTGACATTGGTATTTGAATTAACTTGTGTAGGATAGGTGGGAGACTGTGAAGCGGGCACGCCAGTGTTCGTGGAGTCAACGTTGAAATACCACTCTGGTTGATTTGGGTATCTAACCTCGGACCGTGATCCGGTTCAGGGACAGTGTCTGGTGGGTAGTTTAACTGGGGCGGTTGCCTCCCAAAATGTAACGGAGGCGCCCAAAGGTTCCCTCAGCCTGGTTGGCAATCAGGTGTTGAGTGCAAGTGCACAAGGGAGCTTGACTGTGAGACTGACAGGTCGAGCAGGGACGAAAGTCGGGACTAGTGATCCGGCACTCGCATGTGGAAGCGGTGTCGCTCATCGGATAAAAGGTACCCCGGGGATAACAGGCTGATCTTCCCCAAGAGTCCATATCGACGGGATGGTTTGGCACCTCGATGTCGGCTCGTCGCATCCTGGGGCTGGAGTAGGTCCCAAGGGTTGGGCTGTTCGCCCATTAAAGCGGTACGCGAGCTGGGTTTAGAACGTCGTGAGACAGTTCGGTCCCTATCCGCCGTGCGCGTAGGATACTTGAGAAGGGCTGTCCCTAGTACGAGAGGACCGGGACGGACGAACCTCTGGTGTGCCAGTTGTTCCGCCAGGAGCACGGCTGGTTAGCTACGTTCGGAAGGGATAACCGCTGAAAGCATCTAAGCGGGAAGCCTGCTTCAAGATGAGGTATCCCACCCCTAGAGGGTTAAGGCCCCCAGCTAGACGACTGGGTTGATAGGCCAGAAATGTAAGCCCGGTAACGGGTTCAGTTGACTGGTACTAATAGGCCGAGGACTTCACCACCACACCAAAGCAAATTTGTCGCGTCCACTATACGGTTCACAGAAAACAACACCCACCAAACCCACACGAAAGTGTGTGAGTTCAGTGCGGGTGCTGTTGTTCTGAGAGAGTTACGGCGGTCATAGCGAAGGGGAAACGCCCGGCAACATTCCGAACCCGGAAGCTAAGCCCTTCAGCGCCGATGGTACTGCCCTGGGGACGGGGTGGGAGAGTAGGACGCCGCCGGACACACTTTTAGCGAAGGCCCAACCCTGAAAAGGGTTGGGCCTTCGTCTATTTGGCGTGGCCCTACACGCCCGTGCTGCCGTCGAGGCGTTCGCGGAGGAGGTCGGCGTGGCCGTTGTGCCGGGCGTACTCCTCGAGGACGCGGAGCAGGATCCAGCGCAGGGTGACGGAGGTGCCGTCGGCCCGGGCGCCCAGGTCGTCGAGGGCGGCCGCGGACACGATGTCACGGGAGAGTTCGCAGGTCTCGCGCCAGGTGGTCAGTACCGCTGAAGGGTCGTGGGTTTGTAGGTCCTCGAAGTCGCCGTCGGGGTTGTCGGCGCTGAAGAACAGCGGGGGCAGGTCCATGGCGGCGTACCGGTTGGCGACCCACAGGCGTTCCGTGTCGGCCAGGTGTCGCATGATGCCGAGCAGGGAGAGCCGGGAGGGCGGGACACACCGGTCGCGGAGCTGGTCGGCTGTGAGGCCGGCGCACTTGAGTTCCAGGGTGGTGCGGTGGAAGTCGAGGTACCCGCTGAGGCTGGTCTTCTCGCCGGCGATCTGGGGCGGCTCCGCCCGCGAGGGGGATGTGGTCACCCCCGCATCATGACCTGAACGCCTGTCGGGACACAAAGGGACCCGCAGCGGCACGCCGCGCCCATCCCGGACGCCGCGCCCAGGAACGGCTCAGGCCATGAACGGCTCCAGGGCTGCATCTGCCCCAGGGGCCCGGGCCAGATGCACGAACGGAGTCCGGGGACAGGAAAAGGCCCACCGGCCGGAGCTCGGTGGGCCTTCTTGCGGTGCTGGGTCAGATCTTGTCGCCGATGTTGACCAGCGGTTTCGGCATCCGCAGCTTGCGGAACGTGATCGAGCGCATGATCGCGTACATGAACAGGCCGGGCTTGCGCTGCTCCGTCTTCGGGAACCGCTCCCACACCATCTTGCTCACCTTGCGCGACAGCAGGATCGAGTCGCCGACGAACAGGACGGCGATCACGAGCCAGAGGAGCTGGGAGGTCGTCTGGACGACGAGCGGCCAGGCCGGGTTGGTGCCGACGAGGATCAGCAGCGCCGCGGCGAAGAACCAGGTGCCGACGGTGCGCCGGGAGTCGACGATGTCGCGGGTCAGGCGCCGCTCCGGGCCGCGGTCACGGGGCAGCAGGTACTTCTCGTCGCCGCGCAGCATGCCGGCCCGCTCGTCCGCGCGATCGGCCATCCGGACCGCCCGTGCGCGCTTGGCGGCCTCCTTGCGGTTGGTCGGCGGGGGCTCGACGGGCTTGCGGGCCTGCGCGACGCTTCGCTTGGGGGTCGGCCGGCCCTTGCCGGGGGTACGGCTCTTGACCCCGGCCTGGGCCTCGCCCTCGGCGGGGGCGTCGGTGGCGACCTCGGTCACGGGCGCGTCCTCGGTCTTATCGCGGCGACTGAACACAGAAGGCACACTTTCTCGGTAGCTAGCTCTCCTGCGAGAGTAGCCGGGAAACGGGGGAGGCTACGCGGGGCGTTCGGTGCGGGCACCGAGGGCGGCGAGCTTGCCGTCGAAGTCCTCGTAGCCCCGGACGATGTAGTGGTCGACGCCGTAGACCCGGGAGGTGCCCTCGGCGGCCAGGGCCGCGATCACGTGGCTGAACCCGGCGCGCAGGTCGGGAATCTCCAGGTCGGCGGCGTACAGCTTGCTCGGGCCGGCGATGACGGCCGAGTGCAGGAAGTTCCGCCGGCCCCAGCGGCAGGGGGTGCCGCCGAGGCATTCGCGGTACAGCTGGATGTTGGCGCCCATCTTGTTCAGGGCCTCGGTGTAGCCGAACCGGCGCTCGTACACCGTCTCGTGGACGATGGACAGGCCCCGGGCCTGGCTGAGGGCCACGACGAGCGGCTGCTGCCAGTCGGTCATGAAGCCTGGGTGCACGTCGGTTTCCAGGGCCACGGCCTTGAGCTCGTCGCCCGGGTGCCAGAACCGGATGCCGTGGTCGAGGACCTCGAACGCGCCGCCGACCGACCGGAACGTGTTCAGGAAGGTCATCATGTCGACCTGGTTGGCCCCTCGGACGAGCACGTCGCCCTTGGTGGCCAGCGCGGCGGCGGCCCAGCTGGCGGCCTCGATCCGGTCGGGGATCGGCCGGTGGTTGTACCCGCCGAGCTTCTCCACGCCCTGGATCTCGATCACCCGGTTGGTGTGCACCTTGATGATCGCGCCCATCTTCTGCAGGATGCAGATCAGGTCGACGATCTCGGGCTCCACGGCGGCGTTGCGCAGCTCGGTGATGCCCTCGGCGAGCACTGCGGTGAGCAGGACCTGCTCGGTCGCCCCCACGCTCGGGTACGGCAGCTCGAACTTGGTGCCGCGCAGCCGCTCCGGCGCGGTCAGGTGCAGCCCGTCGGGGGTCTTGTCGATGGTCGCGCCGAACTGGCGGAGCGCCTCCAGGTGGAAGTCGATCGGTCGGTCACCGATCTTGCAGCCGCCCAGGTCGGGGATGAACGCGTGTCCGAGCCGGTGCAGCAGCGGGCCGCACAGCAGGATCGGGATCCGGCTGGACCCGGCGTGCACGTTGATCTCGTCGGTGCTGGCCCGCTCGACGTTGCTGGGGTCGAACACCAGCTCGCCCTCGGGGCCGGTGCTCACCCGGACGCCGTGCAGCTCCAGGAGGCCGCGGATGATGCCGACGTCGCTGATCTTCGGCACGTCGTACAGCCGGCTGACGCCGGTGCCGAGCACCGAGGCCACCATGGCCTTGGAGATCAGGTTCTTCGCGCCCCGGACCTGGACTTCGCCCCGTAGCGGCGCACCTCCGTGCACCACGAGCATGTCCTCGGTCACGTTGCCTCCACCTGGTCGCCGGCTTGCTGACACACAAAGGTCGAGCATACCCGCACACATCGACGACCCCTTGGGTCGCCGACGTGTCGTGGGTCGCTACGGCAGCGCGAGCATCCTGTCCAGGGCGGTCCTGGCGTGCCGGGAGGTGTCGGCATCGACCGTGATCTGGTTGGGCACCCGGCCGGCGACGAGCTCCTCCAGGGACCAGACCAGGTGCGGGAGGTCGATCCGGTTCATGGTCGAGCAGTAGCAGACGGTCTTTTCGAGGAACATGACCTCTTTGTCCGGGTGGGCGTTGGCCAGCCGGCGGACCAGGTTCAGCTCGGTGCCGATCGCCCAGGACGAGCCGGGCTCGGCGGCGTCGAGGGCCCGGATGATGTACTCCGTCGAGCCCACGTAGTCGGCGGCCTGGACGACCTCGTGCCGGCACTCGGGGTGCACGAGCACGTTGACGTCGGGGCGCTGGCGGCGGACCTCCTGGACGTTCTCCAGGGTGAACCGGCCGTGCACGGAGCAGTGCCCGCGCCACAGGATCATCTTCGCGTTCGTCAGCTGCTCGGCGGTGAGGCCGCCGTTCTTCTTGTGCGGGTCGTACAGCACGCAGTCGTCGAGGGTGAGGCCCATCTCGAGCACGGCGGTGTTGCGGCCCAGGTGCTGGTCCGGGAGGAACAGCACCTTCTCGCCGCGCTCGAACGCCCAGTCCAGCGCGCGCTTGGCGTTGGAGGAGGTGCACACCACGCCGCCGTTGCGGCCGACGAAGCCCTTGATGTCCGCGGAGGAGTTCATGTAGGTGACCGGCACCGTGGTGCCGGCGATGCCCAGCTCCACCAGCGCGTCCCAGCAGTCCTCGACCTGGCCGAGCACTGCCATGTCGGCCATGGAGCAGCCGGCGGCGAGGTCGGGCAGGACGACCTGCTGGTCGGGGGTGGTGAGGATGTCGGCGGACTCGGCCATGAAGTGCACGCCGCAGAACACGATGAACTCGGCGTCGGGGCGGGCCGCGGCCTGCTGGGCCAGCTTGAAGGAGTCGCCGGTCACGTCGGCGAACTCGATGACCTCGTCGCGCTGGTAGTGGTGGCCGAGGACGAACACCCGGTCGCCCAGGGCGGCCTTGGCGGCGCGGGCGCGCTCGACGAGGCCCGGGTCGCTGGCCGCCGGCAGCTCGCCCGGACAGTCGACGCCGCGCTCGGAGCCCGGGTCGCTGCCCCTGCCGAGCAGGAGCAGCGCGGTGGCGGTCGAGGAGGGTTCCTGCCATTGAGTCACGCACCAATCCTGCCACGGGGTGGGACGCGCTGGTCATCCGTGCCGGGCCCCGGGGGTCGGGTGCGAGGATCGGGGGGTGCGAGTACTCATCTGTCCTGACAAGTTCGCCGGCACGCTGTCGGCCCCCGACGTCGCCGAGGCCCTTCGTGCCGGGTGGGCGAGCGTCTCAGCCGACGAGATCGTCTGCCGGCCGCTGGCCGACGGAGGTCCGGGCTTTCTGGATGTACTGGGCGTTCTGGGTGGTTCCGTCCTCCCGGTGGCCACGAGTGACCCACTGGGCCGTCCGGTGCCCGGCTCGGTGCTGCTCGTCGGGTCCACCGCCTACGTGGAGAGCGCCCAGGCGACCGGTCTGCACCTGCTCACCGAGGCCGAACGCGACCCGAACGTGACGTCGTCGTACGGGCTGGGGCTGCTGGTCCGGGCCGCCGTGGACGCCGGGGCGACCGAGGTCGTGATCGGGCTGGGCGGCTCGGGGACGAACGACGCCGGGGCCGGGATGCTCGCGGCGCTCGGCGCGGTGCCGGTCGACGCCGAGGGGGTGCCGCTGCCGCTCGGCGGGGCGGCGCTGGCCCGGTGCGCGGCGCTGGACGGCGCGGTGAAGCTCGACGGTGTGACGTTGGTCGCGGCCACGGATGTCGACAACCCGCTCTCCGGGCTGCACGGGGCGAGCAACGTGTTCGGGCCGCAGAAGGGGGCCTCGCGGGAGGACGTCCTGCGGCTGGACGCGGCTCTGGAGCACTTCGGCGGCGTACTCGGAAACGGGGTCGCGACGGCTCCCGGCGCGGGTGCCGCCGGCGGGATCGGGGCGGCGATCTTCGCGCTCGGCGGGCGGCGTGAGTCGGGGATCTCCCTGGTCAGGGCGCTGATCGGGCTGGACGCGGCCATGGAGGGCGTTGGCCTGGTGATCACGGGCGAGGGCTCGTTCGACGCCCAGTCGCTGCGCGGGAAGGTCGTCGCGGGTGTCGCTGAGGCGGCGGCGGAGCAGGGCGCGCCGTGCGTCGTGGTCGCCGGCCGTTCGACGGTGGGCCGGCGGGAGGCCGCCGCGGCGGGGATCGCCGAGATCCACTCGCTGGTGGAGCACTTCGGGGACGTCGGTCGGGCGATGGCGGAGCCCGGTCCGGGGCTTTTCGCCATCGGCGCCCGGCTCGCGGAGCAGTGGGGCAGGTAACGGCCCGGGGCTGGGATGTGGTGCCTCAGGTGTGCGACCATGAGAAATACCGCCACGACGACGGACGTTGTACGAGGCGGACCTATCACCAGGCACGCCAGGGAGTACCACGTGACCGTTTCGGAGACCACCGAGACCACCGAGAAGACCGAGGTCAAGGCTGAGAACGTCGGTGTCACTGACGCCGCCGCCGCCAAGGTCAAGGCCCTGATCGAGCAGGAAGGCCGTGAGGACCTCCGCCTGCGGATCGCGGTGCAGCCGGGCGGATGTTCTGGCCTGCGCTACCAGCTCTTCTTCGACGAGCGTTCGCTCGACGGCGACGTCGTCAGCGAGTACGACGGCTTCGAGGTCGTCGTGGACCGGATGAGCATCCCGTACCTCGCGGGTGCCTCGATCGACTTCGTCGACAAGATCGACCAGCAGGGTTTCACGATCGACAACCCGAACGCCGGCGGCTCCTGCGCCTGCGGCGACTCGTTCCACTAGGCAAGACTCCCCTCCGCTCCGGTGGCCGGGGAAGCTGGAAAGCCCCGCTTCTAGCGGGGCTTTTCGCATGTTCGGTACTCTGTCGCGGCGTTGTCCGTACCCGAAAGGTCTATCGATGAAGATCGCAGTCACCGGTTCGATTGCCACCGACCACCTCATGCACTTCCCGGGGCGGTTCGCGGAGCAGCTCCTCGCGGACCAGCTGCACAAGGTCTCGCTGTCCTTCCTCGTCGACGACCTGGTCGTCCGCCGCGGCGGAGTGGCCGCCAACATCGCCTTCGGCATGGGCCAGTTGGGCCTGAGCCCGCTGCTGGTCGGCGCGGTCGGCGCCGACTTCGACGACTACCGGTCCTGGCTGAGCCGGCACGGCGTCGACTGCGACTCCGTGCACGTGAGCGAGATCGCACACACGGCGCGGTTCGTGTGCACCACGGACAACGACATGAACCAGATCGCCTCGTTCTACGCCGGCGCGATGTCCGAGGCCCGTGACATCGAGCTCGGCCCGATCGTCGAGCGGGTCGGCGGGCTGGACCTGGTCCTCGTCGGGGCGAACGACCCCGAGGGCATGCTGCGGCACTCCGACGAGTGCCGGCAGCGGGGGATCGCGTTCGCGGCGGACCCGTCGCAGCAGCTGGCCCGGATGAGCGGCGACGACGCGCTGCGGCTGATCGACGGCGCGAAGATCCTCTTCACGAACGAGTACGAGAAGAGCCTGCTGGAGAGCAAGACCGGTCTGTCCGACGCCGAGGTGCTGGAAAAGGTCGAGATCCGGGTCACCACGCTGGGCAAGGACGGGGCGGAGATCACCGGCCGGGGCATGGAGCGCATCCATGTGCCGGTGGCGAAGGAGATCGCCGCGTACGACCCGACCGGCGTCGGCGACGCGTTCCGGGCCGGGTTCCTGGCCGGGCAGTCGTGGGGCCTGTCGCTGGAGCGGTCGGCGCAGATCGGTTCGTTGCTGGCGACGCTGGTGCTGGAGACGGTGGGCACGCAGGAGTACCAGGTGAAGCCTGCCGGGTTCCTGGAGCGGCTGGCGGACTCCTACGGCGACGCCGCCGCGGCCGAGGTCCGGCCCTTCCTGGTCAAGTAGGTCGGATCCGCGGCTGACACCGCGCCGCGCGCCCGGTCGGGCCTGCGGTGCCGGCCTGGGTCGTCAGCTCAGGCGACGCACGTCGAAGGCGGGCGCACCGTTCACGGTGTGCCCGCCGACGTATTCCTGGCCCCGCATCCGGCACCACGCGGGAATGTCGTTGGCGGCGGCCGGGTCGTCGGCGAGCACCCGGATCACGTCGCCCACGGCCGCGTCCGGCAGCCGTTTGGCGAGCGCGATCACCGGCAGCGGGCAGCGCTGACCGAGACAGTCGATGGTGATCGTCACACTCCCGCCTCCTTCCGCAGTCCGGCGACGACCTCCGGCAGGGCCGCGAGGAAACCGTCGACGTCGTCGGTCGTCGTCTCCCGGTGCAGGGACACCCGGACGTTGCCGTGGCTGAGCGCGCCCATCGCGACGAGTACGTGGCTGGGGTGCAGGGTCGACGACGTGCAGCTGGAGCCGGAGGACACCGCGTAGCCGCGCCGGTCGAGGGCGTGCAGCAGGGCCTCGCCGTCGATGTAGAGGCAGGAGAAGGTCACCAGGTGCGGCAGCCGGCCGTCGGGGTCGCCGATCACCTCGACGTCGGGGATCTTCGCCACACTGGCGCGGATCCGGGTGACGAGGGCCCGCAGCCGGGTGTCCTCGGCGTCGGCGTCGGCGAGCACGGCGCGCAGCGAGGCCGCCGCGGCCACGATGGAGGGCAGGTCACGGCCCGGCTCGCGTTCGTCGGCGGGGCCGGGGCGGCGCCACCGGGTGCCCTTGCGCACCACGAGCAGGCCCACGCCGGGCGGGCCGCCCCACTTGTGCGCGCTGCCGGTGAGCAGGGACCAGCCGGGCGGGACGGGGAGCCGGCCGAGGGACTGGGCGGCGTCCACGTACAGCGGGACGCCGTGTGCCGCGCAGGCCTCGGCAGCCTCCGCGACGGGCTGGACGGTCCCGACCTCGTGGTTGGCGCTCATCAGGGCCGCCACGGCCGTCTCAGGGGTGATCGCGGCGGTCCAGGCGGCGAGGTCCACCCGGCCCAGTCGGTCCACCGGCACCTCGACGGCCGGGCCGAGGGCGGCGGCGTGCAGGACGGCGGAGTGCTCGACCGCCGAATGCGTGACCGACTCGCGTTTGCGGCCCCTGCGGGCGCCCTCGATGGCCAGGTGCGCCGCCTGGGTGCCGCTCGCGCAGAACGTCAGCTCGTCGGGCCGCACGCCGAGGCAGTCGGCCGTGGTCGCGCGGGCGGCGTCGAGGAGCTGGCGGGCGCGGCGCGCCTGGGTGTAGAGCCGGGCCGGGTCGGCCCAGCCGTCGGTGAGGGCCGCGGCCCAGGCCTCCCGCGCCACGGGGTGCAAAGGAGCCGATGAGGCCGCGTCGAGATAGCCGCTGCGCATACCCTGAACGTAGCCTGTGCGAAGTCGTGCGGGGCGGTGCCCGACCGTTGCGCGGGGTCGGACACGCCGACCCCCAGCCAGGTCGGGTGTCCGTAGTCAAGTACTCTGCGACCGTCAAGACGACCTTGCCGTATTCGGTGTTCGCGGCGTTCCAAGGAGGCAGGAGCCGGTGGTCGACAACTCTCCCGGTCATGGGATGGGCCTGCGGCGTATCGCCGGACTGGCCGGTGGTGGCATCGCCCTCGTGATGCTGCTCGGCGGCTGCACGGTCGACGACGCGTTCCACTTCGGTTGGCCCAAGGGTGGCATCACCCCGCAGTCCCAGCGCATGTACGACCTGTGGATCGGTTCCGTGGTCGCCGCGTTCGTCGTGGGCATCCTGGTGTGGGGCCTGATCTTCTGGTGCATCGTGCGCTACCGGAAGAAGGGCGACGCGTTGCCGCCGCAGACGCGGTACAACGCGCCGATGGAGGTGCTGTACTCGGTACTGCCCTTCCTCATCGTCGCCGTGCTCTTCTACTACACCGCGATCGCGCAGACCTACGTCAACAAGATCGACCCGAACCCGGCCGTCACGGTCGAGGTCGTGGCGTTCAAGTGGAACTGGCAGTTCCGCTACCTGGGCCAGAACGGCCCCGACGGCCAGCCCGTCGACACGATCGGCTCGACCGACTACGTGCCGGTCCTCGTGGTGCCGGTCGGCAAGACGATCGAGTTCAAGCAGGTCAGCAAGGACGTCATCCACTCCTTCTGGGTGCCGGAGCTGCTGTTCAAGCGGGACCAGATCCCGGGCGTCACCAACAAGTTCCAGGTGAAGGTCGAGAAGACCGGCGCGTTCGTCGGCCGGTGCGCCGAGCTGTGCGGCACGTACCACTCGATGATGAACTTCGAACTTCGGGCCGTCACGCCGGAGAACTACGAGAAGTTCCTCGCGGCGAAGAAGGCCGGCAAGAGCACCCCCGAGGCCCTCGAGGCCGCGGGCGAGGCGCCGATCGCCGTGACGACGGACCCGTTCAAGACCAAGCGCGACGCGCGTACGACGAGCTGAGCGGGGCGTAACCGATGAGGACCGAATACAAGATCTTCGGCATGGTCGCCGTGTTCATCTACGCGTCGGCCGGGTTCTACGCGTGGTACTCCGACCACTACATGGTCACCGAGGCCAGCATCGACGGCCCGCAGAAGCACATGGACTGGATCGGCGTCGTCGCCCTGATCCTGTCCGGCACGCTGTGCATGATGTGCGCGCTGTACTTCTGGTTCGTGGCGCGCCGGATCGACCTGCGTCCCGAGGACCGCGAGGAAGCGGAGATCCACGAGGGCGCCGGCGAGATCGGCTTCTTCTCCCCGGGCAGCTACTGGCCGTTCGGCCTGGCGCTGTGCGCGGCGCTGACGGGCATGGGCATCGTGTTCTGGAAGCCGTGGCTGATCGGCCTCGGGTTCGTCATGATCCTCACGGCGACGGCCGGCCTGCTGTTCGAGTACTACACGGGCGCGCAGAAGGCCTTCGAGGCCGGGCACCCGGGCGAGCACCCCGAGCACATCTAGCAGCAGACACGAGAAAGGCCCCCGCTTCGGCGGGGGCCTTTTCTGTTGGGCGGCGCGGGCGGAGCCCGTTCGGCGGTGCCGGGGCGCTGACGTCTGTCCTGCCGGGGGCCCGGAACTACTCGGCGGCGCGGGCCGTGTTCGCCGCGGCCACCCAGCGCTCCAGCAGCAGCTTGGCCGCCCCGGAGTCGATGGCCTCGGCCGCGCGCTCCAGACCCCGACGCAGCGCCCCGTGGAGGTCGCTGAGGCCCTCGTGGGCCGCCAGGCCGGCTGCGGCGTTCAGGACGACGGCGTCGCGCACCGGGCCCGTCTCACCGGCCAGCAGCCGGTGGGTCACGGCGGCGTTGAAGTCCGCGTCGCCCCCGCGCAGCGCGTCGGTGTCGGAGCGGGGGATGCCGAAGTCCAGCGCGTCGAGGACCGTCTCGGTCACCCGGCCGCCGCTGACGGCCCAGATCCGGGTCGGCGCGGAGGTGGTGAACTCGTCCAGGCCGTCCTCGCCGCGCATGACGAGGACGGAGTCGCCCCTGCGGGCGTACACCTCGGCCATCACCGGGGCCATGGACTCGTCGAAGCAGCCGACGGCCGCCGCGCGGGGCCGGGCCGGGTTGGCCAGTGGGCCGAGGAAGTTGAACGCCGTGGGCACGCCCAGCTCGCGGCGGGGGACGGCGGCGTGCCTCATCCCCGGGTGGAACCGGGCGGCGAAGCAGAACCCGATGCCGACCTCGCGGACACAGGTCGCGACGCCCGCCGGCCCGAGGTCGAGGGGGATGCCCAGGTGTTCGAGCAGGTCGGCGGCCCCGCACAGCGAGGAGGCCGACCTGCTGCCGTGCTTGACGACCCGGGTACCGGTACCGGCGATGACCAGCGCGGCCATCGTCGAGATGTTCACGGTGTGGGCACGGTCACCACCGGTGCCGACGATGTCCACCGCGTCGCGGTCGACGTCGACGTTCGGGGCGTGTTCGAGCATCGACCCGACGAGACCGGTCATCTCGGTCGCGGTGGGGCCCTTCGCCCGGAGCGCGACCGCGAATCCGGCGATCTGCGCTGGCGTGGCCTCCCCGGACATGATCTCGCCCATGGCCCAGGCGGTGTCCGCGCTGGACAGCTCGTCGCCGGACAGCAGCGTCGTGAGCAGGTGCGGCCAGGTGCGGGTGCCCATGACGGCCTCCGGGATGAGGGGGGCTGGCTAGATCTTTCGCTTGCGGAGCAGGTCGGCCACGATGCCGGCCGTCTCCATCGGGTCGATCGGGTGCAGGATCGTCGCCTCGACGTTGGCGTAGGAGGCCAGCCACCGGTCGGCCGCCCGCGCGATCACGAGGAGCACGGGGGGAGAGTCGGTGTAGTCGTCCTTCACCTGGCGGGCGATGCCCAGGCCACCGGCGGGGGCCGCCTCGCCGTCGAGGACCAGCAGGTCGATCTCGGAGCCGTCCAGGGTGCGCAGCACGGCGCCGTGGGTGTCCGCCTCGACGAACGTCACCTCGACGTCGTCGGCGGGCCGCGGGCCGATCGCGAGACGCATCCGCTCGCGGATGAGCTGGTCGTCGCTGTACAGCAGGACGGTGTACTTCTGAGCAGTCATCTCGCCAGGCTCCCACGGGTGCGGGTATGGAACGATCGGATCGTACTAGTCGCCGCGACACGCGGTTATTCCCACCCCGGCGTACCCCGGGGCGATCTAGGGGCAATAATGGCCCCGTGACAGCCGCCTCAGCCATCGAGAAGAGCCGGATCCACTCCCTGACCCGTCCGAACATGGTCAGTGTGGGGACGATCGTCTGGCTCTCGAGCGAACTCATGTTCTTCGCGGCTCTGTTCGCGATGTACTTCTCCATCCGAGCAGCCATGCCGAACGCCCACCCGGGTCTGTGGGAGCAGCAGACGGAGAAGCTCAACGTGTCCTACGCGTTGGTCTTCACCGTCATCCTGGTCCTGTCCTCCGTGACCTGCCAGTTCGGCGTGTTCGCTGCGGAACGCGGGGACGCGCACAAGCTGCGGATCTGGTTCACGATCAGCTTCCTCATGGGGTTGGCGTTCGTGCTGGGTCAGGCGAACGAGTACCGCAACCTGGTCATGAACGAGGGCATCAGCCTCCCCGGCGACGGGTACGGCACGGTGTTCTACCTGACGACCGGCTTCCACGGTCTGCACGTGACCGGCGGGCTCATCGCCTTCATCTTCGTGATGATCCGCACCACGCTCTCGCGCTTCACGCCAGCGCAGGCGACCTCCGCGATCGTCGTGTCGTACTACTGGCACTTCGTCGACGTGGTCTGGATCGCCCTGTTCGCCATGATCTACTTCCTGAAGTGACGATGAACCTCGTCGAGCGACCGCAAGGTGACGACATGACCTCAGAGAAGCCACCTGTCCGCCGCGTGCCGAGCAAGTTGCGGCGGCGGATCGGTGCCGCTGCCAGGATGCTGGCCGCGCTGGCCCTGGCCGGCGGTGTCTACGCAGCGCTGATCCCCAGCTCTCAGGCGGACGACGGCGCCAAGGCGACCCTGTCGGCCAAGGCCGAGGAGGGTAAGCGGCTCTACGACGTCAGCTGCATCAGCTGCCACGGCCGCAACGGCGAGGGCGTCAAGGACCGCGGGCCGAGCCTGATCGGCGTCGGTTCCGCCGCCGTCGAGTTCCAGGTCGGCACCGGTCGGATGCCGATGGCGGCCCAGGGCGCCCAGGCCCAGCGCAAGGCGCCCGTCTTCAACGACGAGCAGACCAAGGCGATCGGCCAGTACATCCAGGAGCTGGGCGGTGGTCCGCAGCTGCCGGGCGAGTACAAGAGCGACAACCTCGCCAACGGCGGCCGGTTGTTCCGGGTCAACTGCTCCCAGTGCCACGGGTTCACCGGTGGCGGGGCGGCCCTGTCCTCCGGCAAGTTCGCGCCGCCGCTGACGGAGGCCACCTCCGCGCAGCTGTACGGCGCGATGCTGACCGGTCCGCAGAACATGCCGGTGTTCGGTGACAACCAGCTCACTCCGCAGGAGAAGAAGGACGTCATCGCGTACGTGGAGTACATGCGGTCGGACCAGGACCCGGGCGGCTTCGGTCTGGGCCGGCTCGGCCCGGTCACCGAGGGCCTGGCGATCTTCGTGGTCGGCATCACTTTCTTGATCTTCGCAAGCCTCTGGATCGCAGGGAAGTCATGAGCAGTCAGGACAACAACAGCACCTTCGACCCGGATGACCCGTCGCTGACGCGGTTCGACCTGGTCCGTGAGGGGGCGCGGCGCGACGGGGTGGAGATCGTCCACTACGAGCCGCGGTTCCCCGTCCCGGGCACCAAGGCGGAGAAGCGGGTCGAGCGCAACATCGCGGCCTGGTTCCTCGCGACGGGCGTCGGCGCGCTCGTCTTCGTGGTGGCCTACATCTGGTGGCCGTGGGAGTACAGCGCCGGCTCGGGCCGGGACAAGTTCTACACCCCGATCCTCGGCCTCGGCCTCGGGCTCGCCCTGCTCGGCCTCGGCGCCGCGCAGATCATCTGGGCCAAGCGGCTGCTCCCCTCGGAGATCGCGGTCCAGGAGCGGCACAACGACGTCGACACCACCGAGCAGAAGCTCACGGGCGCGACGCTGCTCAACATGAACGACGAGCTCGGCGCGACCCGGCGTCGCCCGCTGCTCAAGGGCGCGCTGGCCTTCGGCATGCTGCCGCTGGGCGCGGCGGCGATCGTGCCGCTCGGCGGCATGATCAAGGACCCGCACAAGAACCAGGACCTGATGAAGACCGGGTTCGACGCGAAGTCGTACAACGACGGCAAGGCGGTGCGGCTCGTCCGCGAGGACGGCACGCCGATCCGGCCGGAGGACGTCAGCGTCGGCGGCCAGCTCACGGCCTTCCCGGGCGTCGAGGGCGGCACGACGAACAAGCACGCCGACTCGCCGACGCTGCTGATCCACCTGCGCGACGGTGACGCGACGGAGACCCGTAAGAACCTGGCGAACAAGCCGGTCAACGCGCTGACGAACCCGGATGACCCCAACAGTGGGGGCATGTGGGAGAACTTCGTCGCGTACTCGAAGATCTGCACGCACCTGGGCTGCCCCGCGAGCCTGTACGAGCAGCAGACGAACCGGCTGCTGTGCCCGTGCCACCAGTCGCAGTTCCAGATCACGGACAACGCCAAGCCGATCTTCGGCCCGGCGACGCGGCGGCTGCCGATGCTGCCGATCACGGTCGACGAAGAGGGCTTCTTCGTCGCCAAGTCCGACTACAAGGTGCCGGTCGGCGCGGCCTTCTGGGAGCGGCCATGAAGACGAAGAAGATCGACCTCGCCACGCTGCCCAAGCGCAGCGCGCTGCAGATCGACGAGCGGTTCCATGTCGCGAGTCCGATGCGCAAGCTGTTCAACAAGGTCTTCCCCGACCACTGGTCGTTCCTGCTCGGTGAGATCGCGCTCTACTCGTTCATCGTGCTGCTGCTGACCGGTACGTTCCTCAGCCTGTTCTTCGACCCCTCGATGGAGGAGGTCGCGTACAACGGTGTCTACACGCCGCTGAAGGGCATCGAGATGTCCAAGGCGTACGAGTCGACGCTGGCGATCTCGTTCGAGGTCCGCGGTGGTCTGATCATCCGCCAGATGCACCACTGGGCAGCCCTGCTGTTCATGGCGGCGATCGTGATCCACATGCTCCGGGTGTTCTTCACCGGCGCGTTCCGCAAGCCGCGCGAGGCCAACTGGATGATCGGCTTCCTGCTGTTCTGGCTGGGCTTCATGGAGGGCCTCTTCGGGTACTCGATCCCCGACGACGGCCTGTCCGGCACCGGTCTGCGGGTCATCAACGCGATCACCCAGTCGATCCCGGTGATCGGCTCGTGGGCAGGGTTCGCGCTGTTCGGGGGCGAGTTCCCCGGCACCGTGATCATTCCGCGGTTCTACATCCTGCACGTGTTGATCTTCCCGGCGATCATTCTCGGGTTGATCGGCGCGCACATGGGTCTGCTGGTCAAGCAGAAGCACACCCAGTGGCCGGGCCCGGGTCGGACCAACGACAACGTCGTGGGCGTCCGGATGTTCCCAGGGTTCGCCATGAAGGGCGGCGGCTTCTTCATGATCACCTTCGCGGTGATCGCGTTCATGGGCGGTCTGTTCCAGATCAACCCGATCTGGCTGTTCGGTCCGTACCAGGCCTCCGTCGTCTCCTCTGCCAGCCAGCCCGACTGGTACGTCATGTTCCTCGACGGCATCGCCCGCCTCTGGCCGGCGTGGGAGATCAGGGTCTTCGACCACACGATCCCGCCGATCTTCTGGGCGGCGGTGATCCTGCCGGGCGTCATCGTGAACCTGGGCCTGCTGTATCCGTTCCTCGAGGCCCGGTTCATGAAGGACCACGCGCACCACCACCTGTTGCAGCGGCCGCGTGACGTGCCGGTGCGTACGGCGCTGGGCGCCATGGCCGTGGCGTTCTACATGGTGTTGTTCCTGTCGGGCGGCAACGACGTGATCGCCCAGCACTTCGACATCAGCCTGAACGCGATGACATGGGCCGGTCGGATCCTGCTGCTGCTGGCCCCGCCGGCGGCGTACTGGATCACCTACCGGATCTGCCTCGGCCTCCAGCAGCACGACCGCGAGGTCCTGGTGCACGGTATCGAGACGGGCATCATCAAGCGGGCCCCCGACGGCCGCTTCTACGAGGTGCACCAGCCGCTCGGCCCGGTCGACGACCACGGCCACGGCACGCTGGACTACAAGGGTGCCGCGATCCCGAAGAAGATGAACAAGATCGGGGCCCTCGGGCCGGCGGTCAAGGGCTTCTTCGTGCCGCGTGAGGTGCCGGCGCCGCGCAAGAAGGAACTGGTCGACAAGAAGTAGTAGTCACGACAGAAAGGGCCCCACGCGAGCAGCGTGGGGCCCTTTCTGGTTGTCAGGCGAACTTCACCGTCAGGGTGTCGATGGCCTCCCGGGCGGCCGCCAGGGCCGCGGCGGGGGACTCCGCCCGCGCCACGGCCAGCCCGGCCCGGTCCCAGGAGCTGCGCAGCTCGTGCACCCGGCCGCCCGGCTGGACGAGCATGTCCACCTGGAGCACGCCCGGCCCCTGGCGGGCCTCGTCGAGGCCGTCGACGCTGAGCACCTCGCCCGGCTCGGTGTGCAGGAACCAGATGGCCGCGCCGGCCGGGGCGTCGACGGGGACGGCCCGCGACGGGGTCCCGCCGCGCATCACCTCGAAGTAGTACTCGACCATGTTGAAGGACCAGGCCTCGCGGATCAGGTCCATGATCATGTCGCCGGGCATCCGGCCGGCGCACTCGACCAGGTAGATCTCGCCGTCGCGGACGATCCATTCGCAGTGCACGAAGCCGGTGTCGAAGCCGACGGCGTCCAACAGCCGGACGGTCTCGGCGTTCAGGGCGTCGGTGAGGGCCGCCGGGATGTCGGCCGGGACGATGTGCCCGTTCTCCACCGGCTTCGGCCCCGGGATCAGCGCCTTGGCCGTGACGTTGCCGAACAGGGGCGCCCCGCCGCGGAGCACCATCTCGACGCTGAACTCGTCACCCTTGACGTACTCCTCGACGAGCATCCGCAGCGGCATCGCCCGGTCCGGGGTCGCGATGCCCTCGTCCTGGTCGAGGCAGTCGGTCCAGCTGGCGTCGATCTCGGCCGGCTCGGCGAGGATCCGGGTGCCGATCGCGGCCTGCCGGTTCGCCGGCTTGAGGATGGCCGGGCCGGGGTGCGCGGCCATGAACGCGTGCACCTCGTCGGGGCCGGCGACGGGGACGGACGCCGGGTTGGCGATCCCCGCCGCGCGGGCCACGAGGCGGAGCAGTTCCTTGTCGCGCAGGAGGGTCGCCGCGCCGTAGGTGGAGCCGGCGACGCCGTACCGTTCGGCGAGGCGGGCCGCGAATGGCACGGCGTAGTCGACGGCCGGAATGATCGCCGACGGGTTCAGATCACGGTACCGGTGAAAGAACTCATCGGCCGCGGCCGGCAGGTTGAAGTATTCGAATTCGATCGTGTCGGCGACGCAACGGGCTTCTGCGACCTTCGGTGCGGCATCCTTCTTCCGGAACACGTCGGGCTCGTCGACAATGATGACAGAGTCGGCCGGTTGGAACGTTTCCATGGTCCTGAGCAGGGCAACCACGAATCCGACCACGACAACGGGGCCAGTACTCATCGGCGGGACCTCCATGTATTCACTACTGTCGTTCCCGGTTCCCGGAAAGTAAACGCGACATAGCAAAATGGAACTCCGCCGGGTCGAAGAGTGTCAAGGGTTCGCCACTAATAGCAATGCGTTAACACTGCAAAGCGGTCCTGCATGGACAGATGCAATTTAGGGGAGGAGAAGGTTCAGGTCCCCGAACTCGTGCCACAGGTACCCGGCCCCGACCGCCGCCGTGTAGCACCGGTCGAGCAGGTCGGTGCCGCAGATCGCCGCGAGCATGTCCAGATGGGACGCGCGCGGCTCGTGCAGGCCGGTGAGGAGGCCGTCGACCACCCGCACGCCCCGCTCCGGGGTGATGATCAGGTCGGTCCAGCCGGCCGTGGCCGCCACGGTGCCGTCGGGCCGGACCGCGCTCTCCAGCGCCCGGACGGCCGTGGTCCCGACCGCGATGATCCGGCCGGTCGCCTGGTTGACGACCCGCGCGGTGTGCTCGGAGACCGCGAACCGCTCCGGGTACGGCCGCTCGTGCGCCTCCGGCGACGCCACCCCGGTGTGCAGGAGCACGGGCACCACGAGCACGCCCGCCGACACCAGCCGGGTGACCAGCTCGTGGGTGAACGGCCGGGCGGCGCTGGGCATCTCCGCGCTGCCCGGTTCGGTGCCGAACACCGTCTGGTAGGAGCTGAGCGGCCAGGGCCGCGGGACGTAGCCGTACCGGATCGGCTGGCCGTGTCTGCCCAGGTAGGCGGGGACCGGGCCGTCTGCGTCGATGAGGGCGTGCCAGAGCCGGCCCCGGGAGTACGGCGCGGTCAGGGTGACGGTCGCGCCGCCGGGCAGGGCGAGGACGTCCCCGGACCGGGCCGCGGAGTACTGCGCGAGCCCCCGGCGCAGCTCCACCAGCCACTGGCCGTCGGGCAGCTCGGTGGAGAAGTGCACCGACAGCTCCGAGCCGGGGACCCGCACGGCGGCGGGCATCGTGGCCGAGGTGTTCACGACGAGCACGTCGCCGGGTTCGAGCAGGTCGGGCAGGTCGGCGAACCGGTGGTGGGCGACCGCGCCGGAGCCGGCCCGGCCGACGAGGAGCCGGACCCCGTCGCGGGTCAGGCCCCGGGCCTCCGGCGGGTCGTGCGCCTCCAGCTCGGCGGGGAGGACGAAGTCCAGGACCGTCACGTCTCACTCCAGATCATCAGGGGGGTGCCGTCGGGGCCTCGCAGGTCGAAACCGAAATGCCCCCGGGGGTACCGGGCCGGGGCCCGCCCGCCGAGGCGGCGGTGTTCGGCGAGCACGGCGGCGGGGGTGGCGAACTCGAAGGCGAGCGGGGCGGGTCCGGGCCCCGGCGCCGGCCCGTTCGACCCGGGCGGGGTCTGAGTGCCGGGCTGGGGCCCGGCGGCGTCGGGGAGCCGGGCGGCGCGGTCATACGTGACCAGCTCGACGAACGCCGGCCCCGGGACCCGCAGCACCACCCCCCGCTCCCCGTCGCGGTCCCAGCCGTCGACCTGCTCCAGGCCGAGCGCGGTGTAGAACCGCGTCGCCGTGTCCAGGTCCGCCGTCTCGTACGGCAGCCACAGCCCCCTCATGCGAGCCGCACCCGACCGGACGCGGGCCGGTCGCCGAGCAGCTTCAGGAACGCCGGCACCACGGAAGCCGGCTCGGGTCGGTCGCTGATGTCCTCCCCCGGGTACGCCTCCTGGTGCATCCGGGTCCGCAGGTCACCGGGGTCGACCCACCAGACCCGCACCCCGGGCTCCTCGACGGCCAGGACGCCGCTGAGCAGGTCCAGGGCGGCCTTGCCGGAGCCGTAGCCGCCCCAGCCCTCGTACGGGACCACGGCCGCGTCCGAGGAGATGTTGACCAGGGCCCCGCCCCGAGCCCGCAGGGTCGGGAGCGCCGCCTGGGCGAGGGCGAGCGGGGCGAGGACGTTGACCTCGTACACCGCGCGCAGGGCGTCGATCGGCAGGTCGGCGACCGGCGGCAGCGGGCTCGGGCCGAGGATGCCGGCATTGTTGACCAGCAGGTCTACCCCGCCGAGTTCGTCGGCGGCGGTGAGCACGGCCTCGCGGTGCCACGCGTCGGTGACGTCGCCGGGGACGGCCACCGCCGAGCCTGCGGGGAGCAGCCGGACGGCCTCGTCGAGGGCCTGCGCGCCCCGGGCGGTCAGGACGAGGTTCCAGCCGGCGTCGGCGAGGCCGGTGGCGAGGGCCAGGCCCAGGCCGCGGGAAGCGCCGGTGATGATGGCGACGGACATCGCGTACCTCCTGAGTGGGTGTGTTCTCGACGCTATGGCGGCCGGGAGCGCCCGCCATCGGGCCCGGGTCGGCCGGGGCCTGCGACTTCTGACCTAGGTCCCCGGCCCGATCCCGGCGGACCGCCCGCTCGGTACGGTGGGGACATGAGCGAGAGCGGGCGCGGCGGGGCGGGCGCGTGAGTTCCCTGGACCGGGCGGAACTGCGCGAGGTGAGCGCGGCCGTCCTCGCCGTCACCTCGCACCTGTCGGCCCGCGACGTGCTGCAGACGATCGTCACGTCGGCCCGCAAGCTGCTGGGCGCCCGGTACGCGGCCCTCGGGGTGCCCGACGCCGCCGGCTCGTTCGCCGAGTTCGTGGTCGACGGGATCACCGACGAGGAGTGGGCGGCGATCGGCCCCCTGCCCCGCCAGCACGGGGTGCTCGGCGCGATGCTGCACGACCCGAAGCCGGTCCTGCTCGACGACATCCACGACCACCCGGGCTTCGAGGGGTACTGGCCGGCGGCCCACCCTGACCTCAGGGCGTTCCTCGGCATGCCGATCACCGACGGCGACGAGATCCTCGGTGGCCTGTACCTGGCCAACAAGCCGGGCGGGTTCACGGCAGCCGACTCCGAGCTGCTGACCCTGCTGGCGGCGCACGCCGCGATCGCCCTGGTCAACGCCCGCCTGTACGAGCGGGGCCGCGAGCTGTCCATCCTCGAGGAACGGACCAGGATCGCCCGCGAACTGCACGACGCCGTCACCCAGAAGCTGTTCAGTCTCCGGCTTACGGCGGAGGCGGCCAGCACCCTCCTGGAACGGGACCCGGCCAGGGCCGCCGAGCAGCTCGCGACGGTCCGCCAGCTCGCCGCCGAGGCCGTGGACGAGCTGCACGCCGTGGTCACCGGGCTGCTGCCGGCGGAGCTGGCCGGCGACGGGATGGCCCTGGCGCTGCGCAAGCACGTCGAACTCCTCGACCGGGTGCACGAGGCCTCGGTGTCCTTCACGGCCGGTGATCTGCCGAAGCTGTCCCCGCCGCAGCAGGAGGCCGTGTTCCGGATCGCCCAGGAGGCCCTGCACAACGCGCTGCGGCACTCCGGGGCCGCCGCGGTCGACGTGGCGTTGTTCGCCCGCGACCGGGTCGTCTACCTGCTGGTCTCCGACAACGGCCGGGGCTTCGACCCCACGGAGGCCGGACGGGCGACCCGCCGGCTCGGCCTGGCGTCGATGCGGGACCGGGCCCGGGTGGCCGGCGGGAAGCTCACTGTCGCGTCCGGGGCCGGCGGGACGACGATCCGGATGGAGGTGCCCCTCGATGGCCGGTGACCGGATCAGGGTCATGATCGTCGACGACCATCCCGTCGTCCGGCAGGGCCTGCGCACCTTCCTCGAACTCCAGGACGACATCGACGTCGTGGGCGAGGCTGGCGACGGCGACGAGTGCGTGACCGTCGCCGAGGAGTTGCGCCCCGACGTGGTCGTCCTCGACCTGAAGATGCCCGGCGCCGACGGGGTCGCCGCGCTGCGCGGACTCCGGGACCGCGGCAACCCGGCCCGGGTGCTGGTGATCACGAGTTTCACCGAGCCGTCGGCTGTCCTGCCGGCCGTGCGGGCCGGGGCCGCCGGCTACGTCTACAAGAACATCGACCCGCCGGCCCTGGCCGCGGCGATCCGGGCCGTGCACGCCGGACACGTGCTCCTGCACCCCGATGTGGCCCAGCTGCTCGCCGCCGGCGAACGCCCGGCCCCCGACGCCAGGCTCACCGCCCGCGAGCGCCAGGTCCTCGTCGAACTGGCCAGGGGGCGTTCCAACCGTGAGGTGGCCCGGGAGCTGGGGCTGGCGGAGAAGACGGTGAAGACCCACGTCAGCGCGGTGCTGACCAAGCTGGGCGTCCAGGACAGGACCCAGGCGGCGCTGTACGCGGTCCGCCACGGTTTCCTGGACTAACTTCGCACCTGGTCTGGGCGGGGCCGACGCGTGTCGGGTCGGCCCCCGCCGTAATCAGAGAAAAGGGTTTGATCTACTGCTGCGCCGCGCCGTTGACCTTGGCGGCGTCCACGACGAAGACGAGCGTCTCGCCGCCCTTGATGCCGCTGTTGCCCTGCGCGCCGTAGCCCTTGTCCGCCGGGATGATCAGGAGGCGGCGGGAGCCCTGCTTCATGCCGATCAGGCCCTCGTTCCAGCCGGCGATGACCCGGGCCTGGCCGACCGGGGCCACCTGGAAGGTCTGGCCGCGGTTCCAGGAGGCGTCGACCTCTTTCTTGTTGGACCAGGTGACCAGCAGGTACTGGGTGTCCACCGCGTCCCCGGCCTTCACGACCGGATCCTTGCCCGGGGTGAGGTCCTTCATCAGGAGCGTGGTCGGCGGGGTGCAGGTGTCCGGGATCGTCACGGTCGGCCGCTTGCCGGCCTCGCCGCCGACCTTCACGTCGTCGGCCGTGCACACCGTCTTCGCGCCGGCTCCCGCTGCCGGGGCGTCGGCCGCCGGGGCCGGGTCGGTGCCGCAACCGGCGGTGGCGACGGCCGTGATGGCCAGGACAATTGCCGACAAGGTTCCGCTACGCATGCCAGGAACCCTAGGCCATCCCGCCGCCCGTGACGACCACCCGGTCAGCCGTCGCGCCGGATGCGCCCGGTTGCCGGGGCGCATCCCGGCCAGGGGCAGCTAGACGGAGGTGATCTCCACGCCGCGCCAGAACGCGACGCGGTCGCGGACGTGCTCGGCGGCCTCGAAGGGCTCCGGGTAGAACCAGACCGCGTCCGGGTTGGTCTCGCCGCCCACCGAGATCGAGTAGTAGGACGCGAGGCCCTTCCAGTGGCAGGTGGTGTGCGTGTCACTGTCGGTGAGGTGCTCCCAGCGCACGGCCGCTCTCGGGAAGTAGTGGTTGCTCTCCACGATCACCGTGTCGTCGGACTCCGCGATGACCGTGCCGTTCCATGTCGCCCGCATGACCATGGCCCCGACTGTAGCGCCGTCGAAGCCACCCCGACCACGTTCCGCAACTCGGACATGTTCCTCTTGTGGGCATGACTTCGACACTGGGTAGTGCGGCGTTCCGTGCGGACTACGGGGTGCGGCACGCGTACCTGGCCGGGGCGCTGCCCTCGGCGGTGACCTCCGTGGAACTGTGCCTGCGACTCGGCACGTCCGGCCTGCTCGGCTTCTACGGGGCCGAGCACATGCCCCTGGCGGCGGTCGACGCGGCCCTGGACGAACTGCGCGGCACGCCCTTCGGCATGGAACTGCCGGCGGCGCACGAGGCGGACCTGGTGGACCGCTACCTCGACGCCGGGGTCCGGTTCGTCGACGCGACCGGGTACACGGCCGTGACCCCGGACCTGCTGCGGTACCGGTTCTCCGCCGGGCCCCGCCAGCTCCTCGTCAACGTGGCGTCCCCGGCCGCGGCGGAGCCGTTCCTCCGCCCGCTGCCACCGGGCGCCGGGCTGCCGGTCGACGTCCTCGGCCTACCGGTCGCCACCGACATCGCCGTCCTCGGCGGCAACGTCGCGCACCTCCTCGCGCTGGTCCGGATGCGCGACCGGTTCGGCTCGCCGACCCGGATCGGGTACGGCGGCGGGCTCGGCACCCCGGAGGGCGTCGCCGCGGCGTTCCTGCTCGGGGCGGACTTCGTGGTGGCCGGTTCCGTGAACCATCCCACCCCGGAGGCCGGCGCGACCGACGAGGCCCGCGACGCGCTGGCGGCCCTGGACGTGTCGTCCGGTTCCCCGGTGGGCGCGTTCAACCACGACGTCCGGGGGACGCCGCTGGCCGACTGGCGCAACCGGCACGTCGATGTGCTCGCCGACCATCTGATGGCGGGAGCCGCGAGGATTCTCGCCGGATCCAGATAGGATTCCTGGCGCACGCCGCGCCCGCAGTCCTGGAGGACCCATGTCAAAGCCCCGCGTAGCACTTCTCGCGTTCTGTGTCGCGACGGCGGCGCTCGTCGTCCAGACCCCGGCGCACGCCGCCCCCGGTTACGGGCACCAGGTGACCGTGCTGAAGGGCGCCGACCAGCCGAAGCCGCACTCGGCGGCGTCCTTCTCGCCCGGCGGCCCGACCGCGGCGTCGGCCTCGGGTGGCGGCTGCCAGAACGTCTCCGACGCCCGGCCGTGCATCAGCTACAAGGCCGCGTCGAAGGCGCTGTGGGGTGACTTCTACCTCAACTCCCGGACCCGGGGGGAGTGCAAGGCCAACGTGTTCATCTTCGTCAATGGCCAGCCGAGGTACCAGTACACGGTCGACACCTACAGCCTCGGGCACTACCCGCTCGACAGTGAGCCGGTGTCGGGATCGGGGCGCGGGTACACGAGCGTGGACTTCCTGGACTGCAACGGTGGCTGGATCTTCACGGCGAACAGCCCGGACCAGTACTGGCCGTAGCGGGACCGGGCCCACCCCGTCCTGACGGGACCGGGCCCGGCCGGCTATGGCAGCTGGCCCGCCCGGTCCACCACGGCCACCCGCACGAACGCCACCGGGCGCAGCATCCGCATGTCCATCCCGCCGTCCACCGGCCGCTGCTGCCACCCGCGCAGCGCGTGGGTGGCCGGATCGAACACCAGCTCGTAGCGCACGCCGCGGTCCGTGCGGGCCACGGCGACGCCGAGCCGGCCGGCGGCGTCGGCCACGTCCCGGACCACCTGCACGCCCGGGATGGTCGCCGCGGCGGTGAACAGCGCGGCCCGGGCGGCCGGCGCGAGGTAGCCCCGGGTGAGCAGCGCCCCGACGGCCACGAACGCGTCCTGGTCGCGGTCGTCGCCGGCGGCCTCCGTGTACAGCCGCGCGCGGGCCCGGACCGGGTCGGTGGGCACGTCGGCGAGGTAGCCCGGTTCGGGGGTGCACGGCCGGGTCCGGTCCGCCGACAGCGTGCCGTCCGGCTCCCACTCCGCGGCCCGGCCGTCGCGGCAGCCGGGGACCGGCTGGTCGGTGAGGCCGGCGCGTCCGGGCAGGTCGGAGGAGATCAGACCGTCGCGGGTGCCGTCGACGGAGAGCCACGACCGGACCGTGCTCTGTCCGGGTTCGCCCTGCTTCGGGTACCAGGTGACCGACTCCACGTACACGAACTGCTCCGGTCGGGCGGCCAGCCCCTGGTCCTGGCGCGCCGAGTCGGCAGCCCCGCGCAGCACCTCGCCGGCCTCGGCGTTGGCCACCGGGGGCAGGCCGCCGACCCGGCTGGTCTGCATCGCGAACATGCCGGCGGCGATCACGGCCGCCAGCGCGCCGACCAGGGCGAACTTCAGCCCGATCCGCCGGGTGCCGAGTCCGGGCCGCAGCGTGTCGCCGACGGTCCGCAGCAGCCGCGTCGGCCACGCCGCCCCGCCCGGCAGGGCTTCGCCGGCCAGCCGCGTGACGGTGCCCCAGATCCCGCGCCGGTGTCCCGGCCGGGTGGCGGTGGCGCGCAGCACCCGTTCGCGCAGCCGGGCGGGGGCCACGCGGCCGGGCGGGTCCAGGAGGTCGCCGAGATCCTGGAGCAAGTCCTGCTCGTTCACCCTCGCTCCTCGCTGGTGCTCATCGGATTGGTGTTCCCCAGTGCGTACCTGACCCGGCGGCGGGCCCGGTTCAGCCGGGACCGGACGGTGCCGATCGGGATGTCCAGCGCCCGGGCCGTCTCCTCGTACGTCAGGTCGCCCCAGGCGATCAGCAGCAGGACGTGCCGGTCGCCGGCCGACAGTCGGGCGAGCGCGGCGGCCAGCTCCCCGCGCAGGGCCGTCGCCGCGACGTCGGCCACGACCCGCAGCGCCGGATCCTCCTCCTCGGCGGTCGTGAACGCCCGGGCCATCGCCCGGTAGCGTGCCTTCTCCCTGCGGAGGTGTCGGGCGATCTCCCTGGTCAGGATGCCAAACAGCCAGGCGCGGGCGTCGGGGCAGGTCAGGTCGTAGCTGTCCCGGCGACGGAACGCCGCGACGAACGTGTCGGCCACGATGTCCTCGACGACGCCGGGGCCGACCCTGCGGTACGCGTACCGGTAGAGCTGGTCGGCGTGGCGGTCGTAGAGCGCGGCGAAGTGTTCCGAGTCGTGCAGGGACACCTCGATCATCTGGGCGTCGGTGCACTCGGAGGACGCGACTCCGTTCACCCCTGGATCCCCGGGGGGCGGGTGCGGTTCACGGGGGCCTCCTGTAGACACCGGTCTAGTTAACCGTGTCTCTCCACATGAGGCGAGAAGGGTTCACGGGAGCTTGTGCCCCTTTTGTCGCAACGGGGAGAGGGCTCGCTGGTCAGGGCACATTTCCGGCAAAAAGTAGCCAGAAAACTACTTTCTGTAATGGGTACCCCGAAAAGGAACGCGGCCCACCACAGAGGAACTGTGACGGGCCGCGGTGGAACAGGTCAGGCCGCGCGGGCCGCCCGCTTCGCGTTGAGCGCGTCGCGCTTCTCGGTGAACCGGCGCGCCTGGCCGTCGAGCGTGGTCATGAAGTCGGCGAGCTGCTCGCGTGCCTTCTCGCCGTCGCCGGCCAGGCCGTCGCGCTCGAACGCCCGGATGTTGCGCAGCACCGGGATCACCACCTCGTCGTGGTGGATCCGCAGGTCGTAGATGCCGGCCATCGCGATCTGCACCGACTTGCGGCCGAAGTTCTCGATCCCGTTGCCGGGCATCTGGAAGGTGCTGACCACGTCGTACACGGCGCGCATCGCCACGTCGGGTGCGAGGTCGAACGTCGCGTTGAGCAGGTTGCGGTAGAACACCATGTGCAGGTTCTCGTCGGTGGCGATCTTGGCCAGGAGCTGGTCGCAGATCGGGTCACCGCTGATCTTGCCCGTGTTGCGGTGCGCCACCCGCGTCGCGAGCTCCTGGAACGAGACGTAGGCGATCGAGTGGATCGCCGTCTCGTTGTAGGTGTTCACGAACGGGGTGGACATGTGCACCATCCGCGCCCGCTCCAGGGCGATCGGGTCCACCGCGCGCGTGGCGAGCAGGTAGTCCCGGATGGCCATGCCGTGCCGGCCCTCCTCGGCCGTCCACCGGTGCACCCAGGTGCCCCACGCGCCGTCGCGGCCGAACAGGGTCGCGATCTCGTGGTGGTAGCTGGGCAGGTTGTCCTCGGTGAGGAGGTTGACGATCAGTGACGTCCTGGCGATGTCGGAGAGCGGGGACTGCTCGACGTCCCACGCCTTGCCGCCAAGAACGCCGTCGAAGTCGGTGCCCTGACTCCACGGCACGTACTCGTGCGGAAACCACTCCTTGGCTGTCGCCATGTGTCGGTTGAGGTTGGCCTCAACGACCGGCTCCAGTTCGCGTAACAGGACCGTGGACGAGGGGGACTCGGCGGTCACAGTGGCCTCCACGTGCTTGTCAGGGACCTACGGTAGCGTAGGTTACGGTATCGTAGGTTCGCTCGGATCGGTAGTGGGGGTGGGGGCTGAGCCGCCCAAGTGTGCGGGAAGCCACCATGAATCCTCGGGGCCGGCGGGCGAATCCGGATATTCGCGTTGTGCGCGGTCGAGAAGGGCCGACATCCGTGCTCTGAGCTCCGCGTTCGTCTCATTCTGGTCAGCTCGCCGTTCGATGCGCCACGGCTCACCGACGATGATCGTGATCGGGGTGTGCCGCCTGGTCAACGTGCGCGGCCGGCCCTTCGTCCACAGCCGCTGGGTGCCCCACAGGGCCACCGGGATCAACGGTACTCCCGCGCCCGCCGCCAACCGGGCCGCTCCGCTCTTCATGTCCTTCACGGTGAAGCTCTGGCTGATGGTCGCCTCGGGGAAGATTCCCACCACCTCGCCGGCTTTCAACGCCGAGAGCGCGGCCTTGTACGAACCGATCCCGAAGTCCCGATCGACCGGAATGTGGTGCATGCCCCGCATCAGCGGCCCGCCGATGGAATGCTCGAAGATCTCCTGTTTCGCCATGAACCGCACCAGTCGGCGGGACTCCTGGGCGCCGAGGCCGGCGAAGATGAAGTCCAGGTAGCTGACGTGGTTGCTGGCCAGCACCGCACCGCCCTCGCGGGGCACGTTCTCCGCGCCGATGACCGTGATCTTCATGTCCAGCAGGCGGAACATGAGCTTGGCTGCGGCGATGACCGGTGGGTACACGTAGTCCGACATGGCGTTACCGTAGCCCGCCCGGCTGGGTGGGATCGAGATGGACCACCGCGGCCAGTCCATCGACGGCCAGGGTGCCGGTTTCGTCGGTGAGCAGGGCGGCGTCGTACCGGTCGAGAGTTCTGCGGGTGGGGTCAAGGCCGGCGGGGTCGGCCACGGACAGCTCCGCCCGGCCGGTCAGGACCACGACCAGCACCGTCGGGCCGGCCAGCGCCGCAGCGGCGGAGACCAGGTCCACCCGGGCGGACACCCGGCCCCGGCGGGTCATCACGTTGAAGTCGACGATCGGGCCGGCCACGAGCACGCAGTCGGTCAAGACGTCGCCGGGGAAGGCGAAGGGGCCGGACCCGTCGGTGACCGTGGTGGGAACGCCGTCGACCGTGAGGGTCATCCCGGCCCCGGCCACCACGGTGATGATCCGGTCGATCCCGGCGAACGTCGAGAACGGGCCGCTGGCCGCGACGTCGGCCAGGCTGACCCGCCAGTCGAAGTCGGTCAGCCCCGCACCGGGCGGGCCGGCGGCGACCGCCCGGGTGACGCCACCCCCGTTCAGCCACGGGGTGGGGACACGGTCGCCGGCGCGCAGGATCTCCATCCCCCGAGTGTGCCGGGTCAGGAGATCCGCATGACGCGCACGTGCCGCTCCCCGTCGACCATGACCACCGTGTCGCCGGAGATCGCGACCGTGGACAGCTGTTCCTTGCCGATGGACAGCGACTTCGTCACCTTGTCGGTGGTCAGGTCGCCGACGCTCACGGCCCAGCCGGTCATCTCGTAGCCCTGCTGGACGTAGCGCTGGCCGGCGATCGCGCGGATCGTCACGGTCTTGCCGACCGCGCGGCCCTCCTTCTCGCCGTGGTCGGGGTCGAGCACCACGGCGTCGTTGAGGTAGCCGAACGACTTCGAACCGCACAGCAGCTTCGAGCTGAGCACCAGACAGCCCAGGTTCGACACGCTGCCGGACGTCCAGTTGTGGGTCCAGGCCTTCGTCCCGTCGGCCACCTTCAGGGCGGAGATCGACATGCCCGACTGCCCGGAGGACTGGGTGGCGATGCACACCAGGGTCGGGCCGCAGGCGCTCACGTCGCCGAAGGACGTCCCCGGCGGGTAGGGGATCTCCCAGGCCTTGGAAAGATCCGTCATCTTGTACGCGGCCAGCGTCGGCTGGTCCTTCTGGATCCCGACGACCAGCCCGCCGAACACGGCCCACTTCGACTTGTCCAGCGGCACGGACTTGGCGACCTTGTCCTTGCCGTTCGCGTCGATCACGAAGCCCTTGCCGCTGTCGTCGTCCAGCATGACGACCTCGGGCTGCGCGCCCAGCGACTCGGGGAACTCGTCGGGGGCGGCGGTGACCCCCTCGGCCCCGGCGCCCCAGGTCCGGTGCACGTACGCGAGCCGCATGTCGTTGATCAGCAGGTCACCGCCCGGCTGGAGCCGGGTCCACTTGTCGGCCCCGGTCTTCAGGTCGACCCGGAACACCGCCGGCTTGAACCCGTCGCGCCCCTCGACGATGGCGTCCGTGCCGATGTACGCCAGGTCCCGGCGCGCCTTCCACGGCTTGCTGTTCCACAGGATCTTGCCGTCCGCGGCGTTCACCGCCGCCCGGGTGTCCCGGCCGCCGATCAGCAGCACCCCGCTGACGACGGTCATCTTGATGTCGGACTCGGCCACGGTCACCGTCTGGTGCCACACCTCGGCACCGCCCTTGACCGGCAGCGCGACGATGTCCGTGCCGCCGGCCTTCACCGAGCCGAAGTACGCCACGTCGCCGGAGACCGCGACCGCCGCCGCGCCGGTGTTCGGCAGGGGCACGTTCTGGGTCTGCTCCAGCTTGCCCGACGTGTTCAGGCCGCCGACGTTGGAGCCGAGGTTGTCGGTGACCGTGCTGGCCTTCTCGCCGATGCTCTTGAGCAGGTTCTTGGCGGGGCCGAAGCCGGCGGCCGCCGCGATCACGATCGCCATGCCGATCGGGAGCAGGAAGCGGAACGGCGTCTTCCACATGCCCTTGCGCCGCCTCGGGGGCACGAGGGTGACGGGTTCGGGCTTGACGCCGTAGCCGGGCGGGGGGAAGGGCTGGCCGCCCGTGCGGGGGGCGGTGTGGGCCGCGTAGCCCTGCGGCGGGGTGGCCGAGCCGGTGCCCGGCGGGGGAGCGGGGACGGAACCGGTCTGCGGGTAGCCCGGGGGCATGGTGGCCTGCGGGGGCTGGCCGGCGTAGCCGGGAGCCGGCGGGTAGGCCGGGTAGCCCACCTGGCCGATGGCGTTGGGGCCGGTCGGCTGGCCGGTGCCGGGCTGGCCGGGCTGGCCGAACGCGCCCGCAGTGCCGGGCTGGCCGAACGCGCCCGGGTAGGGCTGGCCCGAGGTCGGTTGGCCGGAGACCGGGACCCCCGAGACGGGCGGCCCGGAGATCGGCACGCCCGACACCGGCGGGGCCGACATCGGGGTGGCCGACATCTGGGCGTCCGTGGCGTCCGCGCACAACAGGCCGCCGTGCGCCACCGGCAACTCCGGCTGCTCCGGCACCATCGGCGCGACCCCGAACCGGGCGTGCAGCCGGCTGGCCACGAGCGGGATCCGGCTCGAACCGCCGACCAGGAAGATCCCGGCGAGCACGTCGGCTCCGACCCCGGCGCGTTGCAGCACCCGGCGGGTCTCGTCCACGGCCCGGTCGATCAGGGGGCCAGCGACCCGGTTGAGCTCCTCGCGGGTCAGGTGCAGGGCCTCCTCGCGGCCGGGGACCTGCACCGGGGCGCTCGACGCCCGCGACAGCATCTCCTTGGCGGAGCGGACCTCCGCCCAGAACGCCCGCCGGTCGCGCTGCTCGGCCGTCGTGTCCGGCGCGGCCAGCCGCCGCCACGCGTCCGGGTCGTGCATGGCCAGGACCTGGCCAACGTGCCCGACGAGGGCCGCGTCCACGTCGAGGCCGCCGAGGTCGTCGAGGCCGCCGGTGGCCAGGACGGACAGGCCCACCGGGTCGCGGCGGACGACGGTCACGTCCAGGGTGCCGCCGCCGAAGTCGAACACGGCGAGGACCTGGCCGACGGAGATCTGCTGGCCGAGGACGTCCAGGCAGTACGTGGCGGCGGCGACCGGCTCCTCGACGAGGCGGACGTCGTGCATGCCGGCCCGGCGGGCGGCCTCGCGCAACACGTCCCGGCGCGGAGTGCCCCAGTCGGCCGGGCAGGTCAGGATCAGGCCGCCGGCCGGGTCGACCCCGGCGTGCCGGGCCTCGACGGACACCCGGCGCAGGATCGCCGCCAGCAGGTCGGGGACGGCCACCTCGGTCTGGCCGAGCAGCGCGTAGCCCTCGTCGACGCCCCGTTTCGGGTGCGGCTCGAACCGGTCCGGCGCGCCCCGGGCCAGCCGCTCGGCGTCCTTGCCGGTGAGTAGCTCACCAGCCGGGTCGATGAACACCCCGGACGGCAGCATGGGGGAACCGTCGAACAGGAGTGCCCGGACCGGTTGGCCGTCGCGGCGCACGACGGCGACCGTGTGCGACGTGCCGAGGTCGACTGCCAGCCGCACGCTCAACTCCCCTTGCGAGACCCGAAAGGTGGATCGTACTCACCTCCGGAAAACGTGCTGTGCCAACGTATCCAAGCTGGCTGTCGCGGCTGGTCAGAGCGTGATCACGCCACCCGCCACCGGTGGCTACCCAGCGCGACGACGTCGCCACGGTGCAACTGGCGGCCCCGTCGGGTCTCCACCTCGTCGTTCACGTCCACGTCCCCGGAGGCGATCAGGGACTTGATCTCGCCGCCGGTGTCCAGTACCCCGGCGAGTTTGAGGAACTGGCCGAGTCGGACCATGTCATCCCGGATCTCCACGTCAATCATGAGGTCATCATCCCGCAACCTGGAACGACGCGGCGGCGGTGACCCCCCTCGGGTCACCGCCGCCGCGTGCCGCCCGGGCCGAGCGCCCGGGCCTGCCGCCCTCGCTAGCCGACCGGGTGCAGCTCCCGCTCCGGGGCGGGGGCCGGCGGGGCCGACTTCCCGCGGAGGAACTTCGGCGCCCACCAGTTGGCATTGCCGAGCAGCGTCATCAGGCTGGGGAGCACCACGGCCCGGATGATCGTCGCGTCGATCAGGATCGCGGCGGCCAGCCCGACCCCGAGCTGCTTCATGTCGACCGTGCTGAGCGTGGCGAAGATCGCGAACACCGCGACCATGACCGCCGCCGCGCTGGTCACCACGCCGGCCGAGCCGGTGATGCCCTCGGCGACCGCCTGCCGGTTCGGCACGCCGCGCAGCACGGCCTCCCGGATCCGGCTGACCACGAACACGTGGTAGTCCATCGACAGTCCGAACAGGATCACGAACAGGAACAGCGGCAGCCAGGACACCACCGCGTGGTTGGAGCGGAAGTCCAGCAGCTTCTCCGCCCAGTCGTGCTGGAAGACGAGCACCAGCAGCCCGTACGCGGCCCCGACCGACAGCATGTTCAGCACGATGGCGGTGAAGGCCACCACGACCGAGCGGAACACCACTGTCATCATGATGAAGGTCAGCAGCAGCACGAAGCCGATGACGAGCGGCAGCTTCTCCTTGACGTGCTCGGCGTAGTCGACGTCACCGGCGACCGAACCGGTCACCCCGTAGTCGACGCCGGACAGCGTGCCCAGCGTGGCCGGCACGATCTCCTTGCGGAGCTTCTCCAGCGACCGGTGCGCCTCCTCGCTGCCGCTGGCGTGCGGGGTGGAGATCGACAGGACGGTGATCTTCCCGTCGGCCGACACCATCGGCTTCTCCAGGCCGTCCTGGGCGAACAGCGGGTCGCCCTTGGTCCGGGCCACCAGGTCGGCGATCGCCTTCGTCACGGCCGGGCCCTCGCCCCGGATCGCCACCTCGTGGCTCGTGCCGGTGCTCGGGAACGCGGCCGTCATCCGGTCGTAGGCCTGCATGACCGGGGTGTTGCGGGGCAGGTCCTCGTCGCCGGGGAGCTTCAGGGTCATGTTCAGCGCCGGTGCGGCCAGCGCGAGCAGCGCCACGGCGGCCAGCACGAACGTGACCAGCGGGTACTTGAGCGCCGGGCGCAGCACCAGCGGCCAGAACCTCGGTTGGCCACCCTTGCGGGCCGTGAGCCGCCACAGCAGCGGGACCCGGGGCCGGTCGACCCAGCGGCCCAGCTTGCCGAGCACGGCCGGCAGCACGGTCAGCGAACCGGTGACCGCGATCGCCACCACAAGGATCGAACCGACGGCGAAGGAGGAGAACACGCCGTCCTGGGCCAGGAACAGCCCCGCCATGGACACGATGACGGCGATGCCGGACACCACGACCGCGTGGCCGGACGTCTTGGCCGCCAACTCGATGGCGTCGATGTGCGTGGCGCCCTTGGCCCGCTCCTCGCGCTCCCTGCGCAGGTAGAACAGGGAGTAGTCGACACCCACCGCCATGCCGATCAGGAGGATGACGCTGCCGACGGCGTCGACGGCCGGTACCAGATGCGAAGCCGCCGCCGAGAGGCCGATCGCCGCGGCGACGGACGTCAGGGCCAGGATCAGCGGGATGCCGGCCGCGATCAGCGCGCCGAACGCGAGCAGCAGGATGATCAGGGTCACCGGGATGCTGAACAGCTCGGCCTTCTGGAAGTCCTTGCCGAGCGTCGCGTCGAGGGCCTTGCCGATCGACGCGCCGCCGACCTCCTCGACCCTGATCCCCGGGTACTCCTTCTGGGTCGCCGCCGTCGCGTCCAGCAGGGGCTGGATCCGGTCGCTCGCGCCCTGGTGCTCGCCCTTGAGCGTCACCCGCACGATCATCGCCTTGCCGTTGGGGGCTGGCACCGGGTCGCCCACCTCGGCCACGCCGTCCAGGGCGCGGAGCCGGGTCGTGGCCGAGGCGGCAGCCTGGTCGGCGAGCCCCTTGTCCAGGTCACCCGACAGTGGGGTGATGAGGATGTTCTCGACGGCGGGGTTGTCGAAATGACCGTCTTTGATGATTTTCTCGGCCCTGCTGGCCTCGCCGATGCTCTGGTCGGAGTTGCTCAGCTGGTTGGTGCCGGCGAACTGGCCGACCGTGAAGCACAGGGCGACGAATACCACCCAGAGTCCGATGACGCGCCACGGGTGGGTGGCGCTGAACCGCGCCACCCGTACCGTCCATGGGCTCTTCGACATCGCGACGTTCCTTCCAGAGTGAGTCCGGGTTTCCACGGGCATAAGCCTGGTCGACGGGCCACTCTGGAACCATCCGGAGACCCCCCGATTCGACTGGGGGGTTAACCCCCCTAGGGGAGCCGGGCGCGGGCTCCTCCGCGAGGGGGAGGCACCTCGTCGGCTACTCCGTGTAGCCGTTGCGGACGGCCCACAGCGCCGCCTCGGTGCGCGAGGCCGAGCCGGTCTTGCGGAGCAGGTTGGACACGTGCACGGTGACGGTCCGGATCGAGATGCCCAGCGAGGTGGCGGCCTGCTGGTTGGTCATGCCGGCCGCCACGCAGCTGAGCACCTCGCGTTCGCGGCCGGTCAGGTGCGGCTCGGGACCCCCGGCGCGGGCCAGGAGCGCCGCCCGCTCCGCCGGCAGCACGCTGTCGGCGATCGCTTCGCGCGTCAGTGGGTACCGGAACCCCGGCGCCCCGTCGGCTCCCAGCACCAGGATCCCGAGGCTGACCAGCCGGTGCACGGCCGCGTCGGTGTCGACCGTCCCGCCGGCCGGGGCGTCGGCCGACGTGGCCGGGTCACCCGTGCGGGCGCTGCCGGGCGTCAGGGCGGCCGATCCCGCCGATTCCGCCGCCTGGCCGGTCTGGCCGGCAGCCAGCGCCAGGGCCGCGGCACCGCCGAGGAGGGCTGCGGCGTGGGCGAACCGGATCGTCTCCGGGGCCTCGCCGACCAGCCGGTCGGTGACCAGGGAGGCCAGGTGCGCGGGCAGCGGCGCGTCCACCAACGCCTCCGGGCCGGCGGTGCGGAAGGCCGCGACCAGTTCGGTGAGCCAGAAGGCGTTGCCGCCGGTCCGCTCGTGGACGGCCGCCGCGCCCGCCCGGGTACCGAACGCCGACTCGAGCACGTCGGCGACCTCGTCCGGGGACAGCGGGCCCAGGTGCCGGCGCACGGTGCGCGGGGTGCCGCCGAGCCGGGCCAGCACCCGGCCGGCGAGCGCGTCGGGGGCCCGGCTGGTGACGATGACCAGGGCTGGCAGCGGGGTGGCCGCGAGTTCGGCGACCAGGGCCAGGCTCGCCGGGTCCAGGTCGTGCAGGTCCTCCACGACGAGCACGCCCGGCCCGTCGCCGAGGACCGCCCGGGTGACGTCCACGGCCACCCGCAGCAGCATCCCGGGGCTGAACTCGCGCCGCGCGTCGGGGCGCTGGGTGAGCCACGCCAGCGCGTCGGCCGGCCCGGGCAGGTCCTCGACCGGGTGGCCGCTGAGCGCCGACGCCGTCCAGTCGTACGGGGACGGGGCGTGACTGCGGGCCTGACCAGCCAGAACTCTCGTCGGCCGTGGGCGCAGCGCGGCCAGGGCCTCCGCGACGAGCCGGCTCTTGCCGACCCCGGCCTCGCCGGTGAGCACCACGATCTGTGACTGGTCGCCGACCTGTTTCCAGGCGCCGAGGATCGCGGCGAGCTCCTCGCCCCGCCCGGCCATCGGCAACGCCGTCACCCCGACCCCCTCTACGTACTAGTGCGTACAGACACCAGTCTGCCGGCCCGGGCATCATCGCATCATGAGTACATCCCTCACGCTGCGTCGCGGGGCCGCGAGCCACCTCGGACTCCGGCGGCCGATCAACGAGGACAGCCTTTACTCGGGCGCGCAGCTCGTGGCCATCGCCGACGGGGTCGGAGGCGAGGCGGCCGGCGAGGTGGCCAGCGACCTGGCGATCGGGGCGCTGCGGCCCCTGGACACGCCCGAGCCGCGCGACCCGGTGACGGCGCTGCGGACGGCGTACGACACGGCGAACCGGCGGATCCGGGAGGCGGTGGCCGCCGACCCGGCGCTGTCGGGGATGGCGACCACCCTGACGACGCTGCTGCTGTCGGGCAACCGGCTGATCCTGGCGCACGCCGGGGACTCGCGGGCATATGTGCTGCACGCCGGGGAGTTCGCGCAGTTGACCAGGGATGACACGTATGTGCAGTTGCTGGTCGACCAGGGCCGGATCAGCCCCGACGAGGTGAGTACGCACCCGCACAAGTCGGTCGTCACCCGGGTGCTGCAGGGCGAGCCGTTCGACGCGACGGTAACCCGGCGGCGCGCGGTACCCGGCGACCGTTATCTGCTGTGCAGCGACGGGCTGTCCGACGCGGTGTCCACAGCGGACATCGCGATGACGCTGCGCACCGAGCCGGACCCGGACCGGTGCGCGGCCCGGCTGATCCAGCTGGCCCTGGAGGGCGGCGGGCCGGACAACGTGAGCGTGGTCGTCGCCGACGTGGTGGGCCGGCCGCGCCGCCGACTGCGGGCGCTACTGGCCGCCGGGCTGGTCGGCCTCGGCGCGTTCGTGTGGTGGCTGTTGCGCCCGTGACCGGGTGACGAGGTACAGCGCCGCTCCGACCGCGAGGACGACGAGGCCGGCGAACACGCTGGCCCGGGGCAGGGTGGCCACCAGCACGAGGCACCCGACCAGCCCGACGACCCCGACGACCCGACCCGCGACCGACCTGATGCCGGCGGCGCGGCCCCTGGCCGGTTCGGCCCCGCCGGGTTCGTGCCGGCGCAGGGTGAGCGCCGACGCGTTGGCGATGGCGTAGTACAGCAGGACGCCGAACGAGGAGAACCCGATCGCGCCCCGCAGGTCGACGGTCGCGGCCAGCACCGCCACGAGCACGCCGACGGCCACCTCCGCCCGGTGCGGCACGTGGAACCTGGGGTGCACGGCGGTCAGGAAACCGGGCAGGTAACGGTCCCGGGCCATCGCGAACGACGTCCGCGACACCCCCAGGATCAGCGCCAGCAGGGAGCCCAACGCCGCCACGGCCGCCCCGACCCGGACCACGGGCACCAGCCAGCCGGCCCCGGCCGCGGTCACGGTGTCGGCCAGCGGCACGGCGCTCGCCCCCAGGCGGTCGGGGCCGAGGACGGACAGGGCGGTGGCGGCGACGGCCGCGTACACGACAAGGGTCGTGACCAGGGCGATCCCGATCGCACGCGGGATGGTGGTCGCGGGATCGCGCACCTCCTCGCCCAGGGTGGCGATCCGGGCGTAGCCGGCGAACGCGAAGAACAGCAGCCCGGCCGCCTGGAGCACGCCGGACACCCGCAACGGGCCGGCCGGGGCCAGCTCCAGGCCCGCCGGCCCGGACAGGCCGGCGACCACCACCGCGGCGAGCACGGCCAGCACCACCGCGACGATCACCCGGGTGGCCAGCGCGGACTTGTGCACACCCCGCCAGTTCAGCGCGGTCAGCGCCGCGACCGCGCCCACGGCCGCCGGCCGCTCCCAGCCCGGGAACGCGTACGAGGCGAATGTCAGCGCCATCGCCGCGCACGAGGCCGTCTTGCCCACCACGAACGCCCAGCCGGCCAGGTAGCCCCAGAACGGGCCGAGCCGGCGGCGGCCGTAGACGTAGGTGCCGCCGGACTCCGGGTACAGCGCCGCGAGCCGGGCCGAGGACATCGCGTTGCACCCGGCGACCACGGCCGCGACCGCCAGCCCGGCCAGCAGCCAGCCCCCGGCGGCCCGGGCGGCCGGGGCCAGCGCCGAGAACACCCCGGCGCCGAGCATCGCGCCGAGGCCGACGAGGACGGCGTCGGTCGTACCGAGCCTTCGGACCAGCGCCATGGCGAAACTCTATCCACGACCACCGCCCGGCCGCGCGCCCTGCTCGACGCCGTCACCGCTGACCTCAGGGCCGGTCGCGGCGGCGGGGGCGGCGCGGACAGTTCGGCCTGACCGGTCCGGGGTGAAATCCGATCGCTCCGCCCTGCGGGGCGCGGCTAGGCTCCGTGCCGATGATGCACGAGAACGAGATCAGAACCGACGCTGAGCAGGTCCGCCGCCTCGTCGCGCACCAGTTCCCGCAGTGGGCCGATCTGCCGGTCACCGCGTTGCCGCCGGTCGGCACCGATCACATGCTGTACCGGATCGGCGGTGACCTGCTCGCCCGGATGCCCCGGATCGACTGGGCCCTCGACCAGGCCGACAGCGACAGCCGGTGGTTGCCGGTGCTCGCCCCGCACCTGCCGTTGCCCGTGCCGCTGCCGGTCGCGCTCGGCGGGCCCGGCGAGGGGTACCCGTGGCGGTGGTCGGTGGTCCCGTGGCTGTCCGGGGAGAACCCGACGGCCGACAACGTCGACCCCGGCCCGGCGGCGGCGGACCTGGCGGCATTCGTCCGCGCGCTGCACGGCGTGGACACCACCGGCGGCCCGGTGAAGACCGGCGCCACCCGGGGTGTGCCGCTCGCCGCCCGCGACGAGATCACCCGGGCGGCGATCGCCGAACTGGGCGACCGGGTCGACGGCGCGCGGGTGACCTCGGCCTGGGAGGACGCGCTCGCCGCCGCACCGTGGGCCGGGCCGCCGGTGTGGGTCCACGGGGACCTGCAGGCCGGCAACCTGCTGGTGGACCGGCGTCGACTGTCCGCGGTGATCGACTTCGGCGGGCTCGGCCTGGGCGATCCGGCCGTGGACCTGATGCCGGCGTGGAACCTGTTCGACGCCCCGGCCCGCGAGGTGTTCCGCGCGGAGTCCGGTTACGACGACGACACCTGGCGGCGCGGGCGGGGCTGGGCTCTGTCGACGGCGCTCCTCGGGCTGCCGTACTACTGGGACACCGTCCCGGCGTTCGTCGAGGAGGGGCTGCGCAAGGTCGCGGCGGTCCTCGAAGACCTGGGCTGACGGCCGGCCACGGGTCGCCGATGGAACCCGGGGCAGGTGTCGCCGTAACCGTCCGATGTTCTTTCTAGCGCCACCAGGCGGCGGTCGGCGCTGCCAGGGTCGGCTCGAACGGCTGGCCCGGGCGGGGGATCGCCACCCGGGCGCCCGCCTGCCGGGCGGAGGCCAGGGTGCGGTCGGCCGGCTCGTTCCACGGGTGCAGGGCCAGGTTGAACGTGCCCCAGTGGATCGGCAGCAGCGCGGCCCCGGCCAGGTCGGCGTGGGCCTGGACGCCCTCCTCCGGGGTCATGTGGATGTCCGGCCAGAACTCGCTGTACGCGCCAATCTGGATCATGGTCAGGTCGAACGGCCCGTGCTGGGCGCCGATCGTGGCGAATCCGGCGAAGTATCCCGTGTCGCCGCTGTGGAACACCCGGTGCTCGGGCCCGGCGACCGCCCACGACGCCCACAGGGTGTGGGTGCCGTTGCGGATGCCCCGGCCGCAGAAGTGCCGGGCCGGGGTCGCGGTGAGCCCCAGGCCGGCGACCTCGGCGGACTCGTCCCAGTCCAGCTCGACGATGCGGCCGGCGGGCACGCCCCAGTACTCCAGGTGCGCGCCGACGCCGAGCGGCACGGCGAACACCGCGCGGGAGGACACCAGCGCGCGGATCGACGGCATGTCGAGGTGGTCGTAGTGGTCGTGCGAGATGACCACCACGTCCGGGTCGAGCGCGTCGAGGGCCACCGGCACCGGGTGGAACCGGCCGGGTCCGGCGAACGTGAACGGCGAGCAGCGCTTCCCCCAGACCGGGTCGAACAGCACCCGGTGGCCGTCGATCTCGACGAACACCGTGGCGTGGCCCATCCAGGTGGTCCGCAGGCCGGTGTCGGAGGGGGTGGCGAGGTCGGCGGCGGTGTCGGCGTACACCTGGATCGGGGTGCCGGGGTAGCGCTGGCGGCGGCCGGCCCCCAGGAAGTACTCCCGGACCATGCCCTTCTGCACGATCATCCGGGCCGGCTCGGAGTTGCGGAACGAACCGTCGCGGAAGTTGGGCGAGCGCAGGACCCGTTCGAGGCGCTCGCCGGTCGGGTCGGCCCCGAAGGACGCCGGGCGCACGGCCCGGCCCACGGAGCCCAGGAAGCCGGCCCACCGCGAGGCGGGTTCCAGCCGGGTCGCCGGCACTGTGGTGGACTCGGACATGTGGCCTCCCGGGGTCGTCACCCCCATTGTTCCCGAGGGGCAGGGGTAGCGTGGGCGCGTGACGGAGTTGATCGAGGACCAGACGTTCAGAAACCTCGACTGGTACGCCGAGGAGTTCACCGAGCGGCACTACCTGCGGTGCGAGTTCGGGCATCTCGACCTGACCGAGGCGTCGACCAGGGGCACAGTGTTCGAGGAGTGCACCTTCGGCAACGTCCGGTTCAACGCCTCGCGGCACGACGACGCGGCATTCCTGCGCTGCGGGTTCACCCGGTGCAACTTCTTCGAGGCCGAGTTCACCGGGTGCAAGCTGACCGGGAGCCAGTTCGCGCAGTGCGAGCTGCGGCCGATCCGGGTCACGGGCGGCGACTGGTCCTTCGTCGCGCTGGCGGGCGCCGACCTGCGCGGCGCGACCTTCCAGGGGGTACGCATGCGCGAGGTCGACCTGACCGGCGCGCACTGCGAGGACGCCGTGTTCGCCGGGGTGGACCTGTCGGCGGCCCAGCTGCACGGTGCGCGGTTCTCGCGGGCCGATCTGCGGGGGAGCGACCTGAGCGCGCTGGACCCGACCGTGACGGCCACGGACGGGGCGTTGATCAACGCCGAGCAGGCCGTGGTGGTGGCCCAGGCGCTGGGGTTCACGATCGCCTAGTCCGCGTCGGTGTCTTCGGCGTGCCGCACGTCCAGGCGGGTGAGGTACTCCAGCGCGACCTTCTTCGGCACGCACATCCGCCACGCGTCCACGACCAGCTCGCGCAGCTCCGCGCGGTCGATCGCCGCGAGCCGGACCCGCACCCAGTTGTAGCGCTCGTCGGACGGGACGGGCATCAGGAACTTGTCGGGCTCGGCGGCGACGAGGGCCGCGCGCTCCTCCTTCGGGTACCCGAAGCCCAGCAGCGTCTCGTCGGCGGACAGGGACGCGTACACGATGCTGCGGATCCGGAACTTGATCCGGTCGCGGACCAGGTGCTCGGTGGTGCGCGGCAGGGACAGGGCGATGCTGCGGACGTCCTCGGCGGTGACAGGCACGCCCATCATTGTGCCGCGCGGCCCGCAGCGCCTTCCCGGTGCCAGACGCCCGCCCGGCGCGGGCCGTCGTCCGCCGCCGACCCGCTAGCCCGGTTTTCGGGGCGTGACCAGCCGGTTCTCGTAGGCGAACACCACCACCTGGGCCCGGCTGCCCAGCCCCAGCTTGGTCATCACCCGGCTCACGTGGGTCTTCACCGTCGCCTCGCTGAGCACGAGTTCGGCGGCGATGTCCCCGTTGGACAGTCCCCGGGCCACGAGCCGCAGCACCTCGCCCTCCCGCGCCGTCAACCCGGGGATCGCCACGGCGGGTGCCGACCGGGGCGCGAACGTCTCGATCAGCCGTCGGGTCACGGCCGGGGCGAGCAGCACGTCCCCGGCGGAGACGGTGGCGATCGCCGCGATCAGGCGCTCCGGCGGGGTGTCCTTGAGCAGGAAACCGCAGGCACCGGCCTGGAGCGCGGCGTAGACGTACTCGTCGACGTCGAGGGTCGTCAGGATCAGGACCCTGGGGCTGGGCCGGGCCGGGGCCGCGAGGATCCGCGCCGTGGCGGTGACGCCGCTCATCCCGGGCATCCGGATGTCCATCAGGACCACGTCGGGGCGGGTCGCCGCGGCCAGGGTCACCGCCTGCTCGCCGTCGGCGGCCTCGGCGACGACGTCCAGGTCCGGGGCGGCGCGGATCAGCGAGGCGAGGCCGGCGCGGATCAGGGGCTGGTCGTCGACGACGAGGACCCGGATCGGCCGGGCGCTGTCGGGTGCCGTGTGCGCGGGAGACGCCTGGTTGTCGCCGGGCCCCGAGCCTTCCGCCGCACGGGATGCCCGGTGGTCACCGCCTGGCGTCATCCGAGCCTCGGCAGGGGGAGGGCCAGCGTGACGGCGAAGCCGCCCTCCTCGCGCGGGCCGGCCGTGAGGGTGCCGCCGTACAGGACGGCGCGTTCGCGCATGCCGACGAGTCCGTGGCCCACGCCGGGCGCCGCGGCCACCCCTGACCGCGCCGCGCCCGGCCGGGTCGCGCCCGGCGACGCCGCGTTCGACCCGGTTGCGGCTGGCGCCGGGGAGCCAGGTCCGGGACGGGCCGCGTCGGGGGTCGACCCGGCCGGGCCGTCGTCGGTGACGGCGACGGCGAGCAGTTCGGGCTCGTAGGTCAGCGCGACGGTCGCCGTGGTGGGCATCGCGTGCCGCAGCGCGTTGGTTAGGGACTCCTGCACGATCCGGTACACGCACTGGTCGACGCCCGGGGCCAGTGCGCGTGGTTCGCCGGTGACGACGACCTCGACGGGCAGGCCGGCCTCGGTGAGCCGCCGGGCGAGTTCGTCGAGCCGGGCGACGCCGGGGGCCGGGTCGTACGGGCGGGCGTCCGGGCCGATCCGCAGCAGGGCGAGGAGTCGGCGCATCTCGTCGAGCACCTCGGCGCTGGTGTCGCGGATCGTGCCCAGCGCGCGGCGGGCGGTGTCGGGGTCGGAGTCGAACACGTACCGGGCGAGGCCGGAGTGCACGGAGATGACGGAGATGTGGTGCGCGACCACGTCGTGCAGTTCCCTGGCGATCCGGACCCGCTCGTCGACGACGGCGCGGCTGGCCCGGTCCTCCTGTTCGAGCCGCAGCCGCTCGGCCAGGTCTGCGAGCTGGTGGTTGCGCAGCGTCGTCTGCCGGGCGGTGTGGCCGAACCGCCAGACCAGGGCCGGCACGATGACGCCCTGCGCGACGACGGCCACCATCGAGCTCTCCGGGGTGTGCAGTCCGGCGTAGATCCAGATCGCGGTGGCGGCGGCCATCCACGGGGCCGCGGTCCGGGGCGGTCGCAGCGCCGCCAGGGTGTACAGCGCGAACAGGGCGGGGTACGTGCCCACCACCGGCCAGTAGTTCAGGGTGATGTAGACCGTCCACAGCCCCAGGCACGCGGCCACCACCGTTCCCGGTGCCCGCCGCCGCGCCACCAACGGCAGGTTCATCGCGATGACCAGGACGTCACCGAGCCCGTCGGTGTCGCCCCACGATCCGGGCACGTGTTCGTGGCTCAACGGCAGGCTGACCGCGGTGACCAGCCCCGTGTACACCACGTCCACCGCGAGCGGATTCGCCGCGACCAGCTGCCTGGCCCGGGGCAGTATCGGCCACATTGACGCAACATAGTTGACGGGACAAGCGGTGTCGTCCCCTCGGGGTCGCAAGGGGCCTACCGCAGAAGGTGTAGAGCCGTTCCGGAATACTGCCCCGGTTGCAGCCCGGTCAGGCTGCGAGGACCCCGGGCAGCCAGTCGGCCGTGTCCGAGAACGCGAAGCCCAGCTCCGTGCCCCGGGCGTTGGACATGCCGTAGTAGCGCTCGAACGAGAACGGCGACGCCTCCTCGCCCGGCTCCGGCTCGCGGTACGCGGCTCCGAGCCGGGCGCACAGGTCGACCGCCGAGAACTCGCCGTGCGACCGGACGTTGACGGGGCCGAGGAAGTCGGCGGTGGCCGCGAAGGACAGGAAATCGGCGATCTCCTCCGGGCGGGTGAACGAGGACGGGTGCGGATCGCGGTGCACGACGACCGGTTCGCCGGTCCGGGCCCGGTCGGTGTAGTGCGCGAGCCGGCCGGTGAAGTCGGCGCCGCCGAGGACGTGCGCGGTGCGGACCGCGACGAACGGGAACGCCGGGTCCCGGGCGAACACCGCCTCCGCCTGGCGCTTGCCCTCGGCGTAGTGGGCCTCGCGGAACGCCGGGTCCTCCCACGGCAGGGTCAGATCGACCGGCCACGTCGCCGCGTCGAACGCGCTCTCAGGGAGCGGGGCGGTGGCCGTGGCCCGGTCGTACACCTCGATGGTCGAGGTCATCACGTAGCGGCCGGTGAAGACCCGGCGTGCGATCGCCGCCTGCCGCGGGGTGTAGCAGACCTGGTCGACGACGACGTCGAACGTCCGGCCAGCCAGGGCGGCGACCAGCCCGGCCTCGTCGTCGCGGTCGGCGCGGACGTGTTCGACGCCCGGCGGGGGCGGGGTCGAGCCCCGGTTGAGGAGCGTGACGCGCGCGCCGGACGCGACGAGCTGGTCGACGAGGAGTCTGCCGAAGTACCGGCTGCCGCCGATCACGAGGATGTCCATGCCGGTCAGCCTGCCCCGCTAGGGTGATTAGCAGAAGTGGTGATCTGCTTAACCAGCTGTTAGGGGTACTGATGATCGACGTCCAGCGGCTCCGGGTGCTGCGCGAGGTCGCCCGGCACGGCAGCTTCAGCCGGGCGGCGGAGGCGCTGCTGTTCACCCCGTCGGCGGTGTCCCAGCAGATCGCGGCCCTCGAACGCACCCTGGGTGCCCGGGTCGTCGAGCGCAGCACCCGGGGCGTGGTGCTCACCGCCCCGGGCCGACTGCTCGTCGAGGCCGCCGACGCGATCACGGCCGAGCTGAGCCACGCGCAGGAACAGATCGACCGGCTCGCGTCGGGGCGGGCGGCGCTGACGGTCGCCACGTTCACCAGCGGCGGGCGCGAGCTGCTGCCGGCGGCGCTGACCCGGTTCGTGGCCGCGCACCCCGACGTGGAACTGACGGTGCTGGAGGGGGAGCCGGAGGTGGCGCTGCCGTGGGTGCGGGAGGGCCGGGCGGACCTGGCGTTGTCCTACCATTTCGGCGGCCCGCCGCCGGTCCGCGCCGGGGACCGTTCCGGCCTGACCTGGACCCCGGTCCAGGACGATCCGCTGTGGATCGTCGTGCCGCGCGGACACCCGCTGGCCGGGCGGGAGTCCGCGCACCTCACGGAGCTGGCCGGGGACCGCTGGGTGCTGGGCTGCTCGAAAACCCGGGCGATTCTCGACGGGTACGCCGCCCTGGCCGGCTTCGAGCCACACATCCTGGCCGCCACCACCGACTACTTCTTCGCCCAGTCGCTCGTCGCCGCCGGGGTGGGGGTGGCGCTGATCCCGTGGATCGCGCTGCTGCCGCCGGGTGGCGAGGTGGCGGTGCTGGCCGTCGAGCAGCCGCGTCCGGTCCGGCACATCGGGGTGGTGACGCCGCGCCGGGCCCCGAATCCCCTGGCGGACGCGCTGCGTGCGGCGCTGCTGGTCCCCGACGAGTGCCGGCCGGCACTCTGAGGAGTGCCGGCCGACGGGATTTCGCCGGCCGGGTGGCCGGAGGGTGCGGCTAGTGGAAGTGGTTGTAGCGCAGGGCGGTGAACTCCGCGACCCGGCTCGCGCTCCACGTGCTCTGGTGGGCGTTGGTGCCGGAGCTGCTCTCCTCGTAGACGATCGCCGCGCCGCCGGCCGCGCCGACCCACTTCACGAACAGGCCCATGTGCTGGTGCGAGGAGTTGTGCACCCAGAACGCGTCGCCCGGCTTCATGCTGCTCTTCGAGATCTTCTTCGACACGTCGAGGATGTTGCCGGTCCAGTGCGAGTCCTTCAGGCCCCAGGCCATCGAGACGAAGCCGGAGCAGTCCTGGCGGTAGGTGCCGTTGACGTTCTTGTGGCAGTTGGTCTGGCTGTACGGCACCTTCTCCGTGATCCACAGCTTGCCCCGGGCCAGGATCTGGGCGCCGGTGTGGGTCTCGTCCGCGCCGTTGGACGTGCAGGCTACGAGGATCGAGGCGTTCTCGACGCCCGGGATCGCCTCGGTGGTGGGCGAGGCGTAGGCCGCGCCGCCGAAGCTGGCGACGGCGATCGCCGCGCCGGTGACCCCGATCAGGGCGAGCGAGGTGAGGGTCTTGCGGATCATGACGTCCTCCAAGGTGGGTCGCTGTGTCGATGACCACCCTGGTCGACGGTCCTGATCGGACACTGAACGACGGCTGACCGCGCGACGTTCAGCGCACCCCGGCGGCGACGGCGGCCTCGGTCCGCAGTCCGGCGCGCAGCCGGCGGGCCTCCTGCCTGGCGGAGTTCGCCGCGGCTTCGTCGCCGCGCCGGTCCTCCACCGCCACCAGCACGTCGAGGGAGTCCGCGAGCCAGTACGGGGACCGCAGCCGCCGCCAGATCCGCACCGCCTCGGTCAGCGCGCCCCGGGCCGAGTCGACCCTGCCCCCGGTCAGGTGCGCCGACCCGAGCCGGCGCAGCGTCAGGGCCTGGCCGAACGCGTTGTCGTGTTCGCGGTACACGAGCAGGCACCAGGCGAGCATGGTCTCGCCGGCGGGCAGCGCGCCCCGGCGGATCCGGATCTCGGCGAGCCAGAGCAGGGCGTGCGCCTGGCCGAGCCGGTCACCGGAGCCGACGTGGATGTCCCGGGCGGCGGCCAGGTGTTCCTCGGCCTCGTCGAGGGCGTCGCGGTCGAGAGCCAGGAGTCCGAGGCCGCGCAGGGCCTGGGCCTCGCCGGGCCGGTACGCGCTGGCCAGGCTCAACGTCCGGCCGTGCTCGTAGTGCGCGGTGCTCTCGGCCGCCCGGCCGGTCTCGCGGCAGATCACGCCGAGGCCGAGGGTCGCGTACACCTCGCATGCGGGGTTGCGCAGCTCGCGACCCAGCCTGGCCGCCTCGGTGAACGCCTCCGTGGCCGCGGCGTACTGGCCCAGCACCCGGCGCAGGTAGCCCAGCCCGGCCAGGCAAGCGGCCTCCTGCCCGGTGAGGCCGAGGGCGCGCGCGTCGACCAGGGCCGTGCTGAAGTGCTCGACGGCCAGGTCGTAGTTGTCCTGGATGGTGTGCAGTTCGCCGAGGTTGCGGCGCAGCGGCACGGCGGTCAGGGCGTCCCCCCGCGCGGCGCACAGGTCCAGCGCCGCCCGGTGGGTGCGCTGCCAGTCGTCGAAGTAGTTGCGCACCTCGAAGAACGTTGCCGACGCCGCGGCGAGCCCTCCCGCGGTGGCGGCGTCGCCCAGCTCCACGGCCTGCCCGACCGCGCTGACGATCGAGGCGCGTTCGGTCTCGAACCAGTCCAGCGGGGCGGCGCACAGCTCCTCGGCCAGGCCGTCCGGCAACGCCCAGCGCGGGGCGGACGGGGGAGGGGCGCCGACGAAGTCGCTGGCCAGGGCCGCGTTGGCCCGCCCGGCGATGTCGAGGTACGCGTCGAACACCCGGCGCACCGCCGCCAGCCGGACCTCGGCGGGATCCTCGGCCTCGGCGCGCTCCCTGGCGTACAGCCGGGGCAGGTCGTGCATCCGGTAGCGCACCGAGCCGTCCGGCTGCCCGGGGTGCGGCTCCAGCAGGTGCACGTCCACCAGCTCGTCCAGCACGTCGTCGGCATCCTCCGGGCCCACGTCGAGCAGCGCCGCCACCACCCAGGACGGCACGTCGGCCGCCCCGACCAGGCCGAGGCGGCGGAACCCGACCCGGGCGGCGGCCGGCAGCCCGTCGTAGCTGAGCGCCAGGCTGGCCCGCAGCTCCAGGTCGCCGACGGCCAGCTCGTCGAGCCGGCGGTGCTCGTCGCGCAGCGCCCTGGCCAGCCGCTCCAGGCTCCAGTGCGGCCGGGTGGACAGCCGCATGGCCGCGATCTGCACCGCCAGCGGCAGGTACCCGCACAGGTGCACGATCTCCCCGGCCGCGTCGAGTTCCGCGGTCACCCGGTCGCGGCCGACGACGCCGGCGAGCAGGGTCAGCGCGTACTCCTCGCCCAGCGGTTCCAGGACGAGCCGGTGGGTGCCCAGGCCGGCCAGGTTCGCCCGGCTGGTCACCAGGACCGCGCACGTGCCGCTGCCGGGGAGCAGCGGCCGGACCTGCCGCTCGGACGCCGCGTCGTCGAGGACCACGAGGATCCGCTGGTCGGCCAGCGCCGACCGGTACAGCGCGCTGCGTTCGGCCAGGTTGTCGGGGAGCGGGCCGGTGCGGCCGAGCGCGCGGAGGAAGGAGCCGAGCACGGTCTCCGGGTCGCCCTGCGGGCCGCGCAGGTTCACGTACAGCTGGCCGTCGGGGAACTGGTCGCGGACCCGGTGCCCGAGGTGCACCGCCAGCGACGTCTTGCCCATCCCCGGCTGGCCCACGATGACCAGGGTCGCCGGCGCGGGGCCGGTGCCGGACAGGGTCGCGACGGCGGCGGAGATCTCGGCGTGCCGGCCCACGAACTCGGCGAGGTCCGCCGGCAGGTGGGCGGCCCGGCCAGCGACGGCCGGGGCGGGGGCCGGCGCCGGGGCCGACAGCCGCGCGTCGGACAGCCAGCGCTCGGCGAGCACCGCCGGCCGGTCGCCGCGCAGGATGGCCTGTTCCAGCTCGCGGAGCCGGGTACCGGGCTCGATGCCCAGCTCCTCGACGAGCGTGGCCCGGGCGTCGCGGTACACGGACAGCGCCTCGGCCGTGCGGTCGCCGAGGTAGAGGGCGAGCATCAGCCGGGCCCGCAACACCTCCCGCAACGGGTACTCGTCGACCAGGTTCACCAGCTCCGCCACCAGCGCCGGGTGCCGGCCGAGCGCCAGGTCGATGTCGAGGCGCTGCTCGATCACGGCGATCCGGCGCTCGGCGAGCCGGGCGGCCTCGGTCTCGGCGAACCGTCCGGTGACCCCGCCGAGCGCCGGTCCCCGCCACAGCGCGAGCGCCTCCCGGAGCAGGCCACCAGCCTCCGTGAGCCGGCCCCGGGCCAGCGCGCCGTCGGCGTCGGTCACCCGGTCCTCGAACAGCCGCAGGTCGACGGCGTCCCGCCGGGGCCGGAACAGGTAGCCGCCCGGGTGGGTCTGGATCAGGTCGCGGGACTCGCCCTGGCCGGTGAGGAGGCCGCGCAGGGCGGAGACGTACACCTGGATCTGGTTGCGGACGCCGGGCGGCGCGGTGTCGCCCCACACGCCGTCGATGATCTGGTCGACGGAGACGACGGTGCCGGCCCGCACGGCCAGCAGTGCCATCGTGGCCCTGCGGCGGGGCCCGCCGAGCGCGAGCGTGCCGGCCGGGGACACCAGCTCGAAGGGGCCGAGCATCCGAACATCCACTGTGACCCCACTCCGGCTCGCGCACGTCCTGAATGTCGAACCGGACACTACGGGCGTCCGGGGTCGGCCGAATCCCGCGCGGGGTTGATCATTCAGGTCATACCAGTGCGGTAGGCGCGGAAACGGTTACGGCACGCGCGGTACGTTCAGCCGACGTTCAGCGCCCGCTCCTACCTTTCGGGCCATGACTGACATCTCCCGACGCGCACTTCTCCAGTACGCCGGAGCGGGTCTCGCTGTGGCCGCCAGCGGACTGCTGGTCGTCGGCACCGCCGAGGCCGCCGGGGCCGCCGAAGCCGTGGCGAGGCCCACCATCCTGACCCGGGCCCAGTGGGGCGCCCGGGCCCCGAAGCACCCGATCACTGTCCTCAACCGCAAGCCGGACCGGATCATCGTGCACCACACCGACACCCCGAACAGCACGGACTACTCCGTGGCCCACGCGAAGGCGCTGTCGAAGTCGATCCAGAACCACCACATGGACACCAACGGCTGGGACGACGTCGGCCAGCACTTCACCACCTCGCGCGGCGGGCATCTGATGGAGGGCCGGGACAAGGTGCTGCCCTCGATCGGCCAGCACAAGCTGGTGCAGGGCGCGCAGGTGTCCGGGCACAACGACCACACGATCGGGATCGAGAACGAGGGCACGTACATGTCGGTGCTGCCGCCGACGGCGCAGTGGAACGCGCTGGTGCAGCTGTGCGCGTACCTGTGCGACCAGTACAAGCTGGATCCGAGGACCGCGATCAAGGGACACCGCGACTACAACTCGACGGACTGCCCGGGCGACGCGCTGTACGCGAAGCTGCCGGCGCTGCGGACGGCCGTGGCGCGGGCGCTGGGCTAGACCGGGGGCGAGGCGTGCCCGGGCCGGAGAGGGCCGGCCCGGGCACGCCCGGCTCACGCCACCCGCACGACCACCTTGCCGAACCCGCTGGACTTGTCGAAGTACCGGTACGCCTCATGCACCTCGGCGTAGTCGAACACCCGGTCCACCACCGGCCGTAGCCCGTGCGCGGACACCGCCGCCAGCATGGTCTCCAGGTGCGTCCGGCTGCCGACGAACACCCTGCGGATGGTGGCCATGCTCGACGCGTACGCCGCGTTGGAGATCTCGATCCCCGGCCTCGACGCGCTGCCGGTGATCAGGAGCACGACCTGCCCGTACAGCCCCGTCGCCCGCATCGACTGCTCGATGGTCTTCGGCCCGTTGGTCTCCACGACCAGGTCGACGCCGGCCCCGCCGGTCAGCTCGCGCACGGCGCTGCCCCAGTCGGGGGTGGTCGCGTAGTTGACGACGTGGTCTGCGCCCAGTGCCAGCAGCCGCTCGCCCTTGGCCGCGCTGGACGTCGTGGAGATGACGGTGGCCCCCATCAGCTTCGCGAACTGCACGGCGGCCAGCGACACGGCGCCCGTGCCCAGGGTGAGCACCGTCTGACCGGGCAGCAGCGGCTCCCCGCCGGTGAGCGAGTTCCAGGCCGTGGTGCCCGAGCACGGCAGGCTGGCGGCCTCCTCCCAGGTCAGGTGCGCGGGGATCGGCGCGGCCCAGTCCTGGTCCAGCAGCGCGTACTCCGTGAGCATCCCGTCCAGGGTGCACCCCAGCTGGTCGATCAGCCCGACGTTCAGCCGGCCGTCGAGCCACTTCGCGAAGTAGCTGCCGACCACCCGGTCGCCGACCTTGAACCGGGTCACGTCCGGGCCGACGGCGACGACCTCGCCGGCCCCGTCGCTGACCGGGATCACCCCGGGCACGGAAGGCAGCGGGTAGGTGCCGTTGACGATCGCCACGTCGCGGCGGTTGAGGGCGACGGCACGCACCCGCACGACGATGCCGGTCGGGCCGGGTGTGGGCTCCGGGGTGTCCCGGGCGACGATGCCGTCGAACGAGCCGAGACTGTCCAGGTAGTAGGCGCGCATCAGGAGCTCTTGGTGTAGCCGAGGCCCTCGACGATCAGCCCGTCGCGGACCCGCATCAGGTTCACGCCCCGGTTGGAGCCGCCCGGGTACACGTACGTCCAGCGGATGGCGGCCCGGTCGTCGGAGACGAAGACGTCCTCGATCTCGAAGCGCGCGTCCCGGTTCTCGGCGATCGCCCGCCACCACGCCACGCACGCCGCCTTGCCCTCGGTGCGCCTGCCGTCGAGGTTCTCGATGACGCAGTCCTCGGCGATCAGCGCGTCGAGCGCGTCGGCGTCGTGCAGTTGGAACACGTCGTTGTACCGGCGGATGACATCTGCGGTGCTCATGGGTCTCCCTCTCCCTCGCGCCCCTCCGGGCGGCCTGGAAACGATCATGTCCGGGGCGCCGGTGACCAGCAATTCCCCGCGAGGTATCGCCCGTGCCCAAGATCGGCTACAACTGGAGGGTGGACACCCTCGTGCAGCCGGGCCCCTTCGCCGGCGAACTGCGCCGCTGGCGCACCTCCCGCCGGGTCAGCCAGCTCGAACTCGCGATCCGCGCCGGCACCACCCAACGGCACCTGAGCTTCATGGAACGCGGCCGGTCCCGCCCCGGCCGGGAGATCGTGGTCCGCCTCGCCGAGTCACTGGGCCTCACGCTGCGGGAACGCAACGCGCTGCTCCTCGCCGCCGGCTACGCCCCACTGTTCGCCGAGTCCCGGCTGGACGCGCCACTGCTGCGCCCGGTCCGCGACGCGCTGGACAGCATCCTCGACGGGCACCTGCCGTATCCGGCGATCGTGGCCGGCCCGCACGGCGAACTGGTCGCCGCGAACAGCGCACTGTCCGTGCTGACCGAGGGCGCGGCCCCCGAGCTGCTCACACCCCCGGTCAACGTCCTGCGCCTCGCGCTGCATCCCGACGGGATGGCGCGGCGGGTGGTGAACCTCGCCGACTGGGGCCGGCACATCGTGGAGAGCCTGCGCGGCCGGGCCCTGCGCAGCCCCGACTCGGCACTGGACGCACTCCGCACGGAACTGGAGGGCTACCTGCCGCCGGCCGCCCCGCCCGGCCCCGACCACCTGGGCTTCGCCGTCCCCCTGCGGCTGCGCACCGCCGACGGGGAGTTGCGGCTGCTCACGACGCTGACCTCGTTCGCGACGGCCGTGGACGTGACCCTCGCCGAGCTGCACCTGGAGGCGTTCCTCCCGGCCGACGCCGAGACCGCCGCCCTCCTCCGGGCCCGCCACACCCCCTGAGATCAACCCCATCAGACGGTTACGGAGGTCCCCGGCCCGGCACGCACCGGTCCGAGGGGCACACTGCCCGCCAGGCCCGACCGGCCGCCAGCGCTGACGGGCGCGTTGCCCGCCGGGCCGGACCGGCCACCAGCGAACCCTTCGCCGGACGCGGCATCCGATCCCGGATCAAGGACCCGGCCACCCCACCACGCCCCGGCCCACCCGGCAGCCTGGTACGAGACCGACTAGAACCGTCGCGCTGGCGGGTTCGCCCTCAGAGGGTGGCCGCCACCTCGCGCAGCTGGGCGACGACAGCCGTGCATCCGAAGACCGCGACGATGGCGTAGGTGAACATCGCCACGACGAACACGGCAGCGACGGCAAGGCAGATGGCTTCGGCTATCGCTTCGGCGCGGTCATTGGGTGGATGTGTCCGCCTGCGGGCGTGCCGTGGTGGCTTCGTGATGGGCAGTTCCAGGGTTGGGCTGGTCATGGCAGGCGCACCGCCTGGCAGAGTGTTTCGACGAACGAGGCCAGTTGCGCGGGGCTCTGGAAGTCCTGTGGCACGAAGACGTGGGTGACCATGAGTCGGTCGACCATGGCCCGCGTGACCACCGGCTCGCAGCCTGCCGGGGCCTGTGGGCCAGGGCCGACTCCGAATCGGCCGAGGGGGTCACGGAAGATCAGCGCGTCCAGGTCGCCCGGCCCGTACTCGTCGACGAGGCCGACCAGGCACATGGACAAGAGATTGCGTTGGTCAGTGGACAGTTCGAGCATGGGTCCCTCCGGGATAGCGGGCCGCACATGAGCCGTAGGAGGCCACAAGCCCCTGCCTCCCGAGACGTATCGCCCAAGGTAGGCCCTCCCCTTCCCAATTGCAAGAAATTTCAAGAAAGTTCTCCATCTGAGGGCGGGTGAGGTCTCGCGAGGTATCAGATATCTGTTCGCTAGCAGGATGGGCCGGGCATCTGCGAAATTTCGTCCGGACACTTGCTAGAAACTCAGAGAAAGTGCGAGCATCATGGGGATCTGCGCCGACCCCAGGCGTGGCCACGGAAGGAGCGAGTCGTGCGAGACCTCGAGTTCCTGTGGAAAGACACCAACAGCGGCGGTGGCGGATGCCCGGCCCTGTACGCGACCGAGGGCGGCTACGTCGTCCAGGGCGTCAAGCTCACCGACGCCGAGCGGGCGCAGCTTCGCCAGCTCGCCGACGGCGAGGACGGTGTCTTCGTCCCCGCCAACGTCCTCGACCGGCTCCGCGAGGTCGGCTGACCATGGGTATCCCGCTCACCGACGCCGAGTTCGGCGAGGCTCTCGGTACGTTCGCGGACACCGCGTTCCGGCTGGAGCTGCAGCCGGCGTACTCCGAGCCCTGCGAGCACGACACGGTGGCGCGGTTCCTGGCCGGCGACCCTCAACCCCCGACTGAGGTCCCCGAGCTTGCCGACTGGTTCACCCAGGTCGCCAAGCTCACGGGACAGGGAAAGCGGATCGAGAGGGTGCGGGTGCACGAGGACCCGCCGACCGACTACCAACGGTGGGAGCGTTGGATCGGGACCTGGAACACCGGAGCGGGCGAGACGATCCGGTACCTGACCCGGCGGCGTGCCCACGAGGTCGGCCTGCTGCCTGCGGCCGGCAACTTCGACTGGTGGCTCCTGGACTCCCACCGCCTGATCGTCATGCGGTTCGATGACACCGGCCACCGCCTCAGCAACGAACTGATCACCGACCCCGCGAACCTGGTGCAGGCACTCGCCTGGCGAGACCTGGCGGTCCGACACAGCACTCCGGACGACGCCGCATAGCAGGAAGACCTTCACCGTGAACCTCATCCAGGACTGGCTCAACCAGCCCGACGGCATGGCGACCCGCCTGCGTGCCCTGCGCACGCGGGCGGGCCTCGCCAGCAAGAGTCTCGCCGAGGCCAACGGCTGGCCGCCGAGCAAGGTCAGCAAGCTGGAGAACGGCAAACAGGCCCCCGCCGGCGCGGACATCGACGCCTGGGTGAGGACCTGCGGCGGCACCCCGACCGAGGCCCAGGAGCTGCTGGAACTTCTGGAACAGATCCAGGAGAAGCACCAGGACTGGCGACGTCGCATGCGCCAAGGGCAGGCCGAGGTGCAGACCTCCTACAACGAGCTCGTCTCGAAGTCCCGGATGATCCGCCACTTCGAGACCGTCTACGTCCCCGGCCTGATCCAGACGGCCGAGTACGCCCGCCGCGTGTTCTCCGAGATGGTCGTCCTCCACGACCTCGACGTCGAGGACATCGACGCGGCCGTCGCCGCCCGGATGCAGCGCCAGCAGATGCTCTACGACGGAACCCACCAGTTCGAGTTCCTTCTCGCGGAGCCCGTGCTGCGCTGGATGCTCTGCCCGGCGCCCACCATGCGAGGCCAGCTCGACCGCCTCCAGACGATCGTGGGGATGCCCAACATCCGGTTCGGCATCCTCCCCATGGGCAGGCAGCTCGCGACCACCCCGCAGAACTCGTTCCAGCTGTACGACGACCTCGCCGTCAGCGAGACCTTCGTCGGGGAGACCCAGCACGATGCCGACGAATCGGCGGCGTATCTGCGCATCATGGAGCGCCTGTGGAGCGACGCGGTTGTCGGGGAGCCGGCGCGCCAGCTCATCATCGACGCGAGCAAGGCGCTGGGCGCGACTCACGGTGGAGTGCGCGGGAGCGATGCCTAGAGAGCGTCTGACGGGGAGTCGCCGATGCGCGCCGGGGCAGGTGTCGCCGTAACCGCCTGAAGGGGTTGATCTCTCAGAGGGTGGCCGCGACCTCGCGCAATTGGGCGACGAATGCCGTCACCGCCGCGGGCGTGGCGCGCCCCGCGACCGTCGTCGCGAACACCTGGCGCACCGACACCTCGTCGCGGTGCAGCCGGATCAGCGCGATGTCCGCCGGGGCGGCGCGGACGGCGAGGGCCGGGATCAGGGTGACGCCGAGCCCGGCGGCCACGCAGCCGAGTTTGCCGGTCCACTCGCCGACGACGAAGTCGACCCGGGGCTGGAAGCCGAGCGGCAGACTGCCCGCGAGCAGGGTGTTCTCCGGCGTCGCCGATGCGGCGATGAACGACTCCCCGGCCAGTTCGGTGTAGCGCACCGTGCGTCGGCGGGCCAGCCGGTGGGTGCGCGGCACGGCGACGAGCATGTGCTCGTCGAGCAGGTGGTGCAGTTCGAACCGCGCCCGGTCGAGGGGTCGGTCCGGGGCCGCGCTGACCACGGACACGTCGGCGTCCCCGGACTCCAGCCGGTCCAGCAGCGCCGGCGTCAGGCCCTCCACCAGCGACGATGTCACGTCCGGATGCGTGTCGCGGAACGCGGCCAGCGCGCGCGGCACGAGGGCGGCGACGGCGGTCGCGAACGCGCCGACCCGCAGCCGCCCGCCTGTCCCGTCACGGAGCGTCGCCAGCTCGCGCCGGGCGACGTCGAGCCGGTCCAGTACCGCGCCGGTGTGCGCGAGCAGGCAGCGGCCCTCCTCGGTGAGGGCCACGCCCCGGGGCAGCCGGTCGAACAGGAGCGCTCCGGTGTCGGCCTCCAGGGCCGCGATCTGCCGGGACACGGCCGACTGGGTGAAACGCAGCGCCCGGGCGGCCGCGGTGATCGACCCATGCGCGGCGACGGCCCGGAACACTTCCAGCGACTGGATCTGCACCAACCCATGCTAAAACATGATGGGTACGATGCCGAAGAGTCGTTGGTCGCATGCCATCCGGTCACCTAGCGTATTGATCATGACAGTCATCGCCCTGCTCGGCACGGGACACATGGGCGCGCCGATCGCCCGCCGCCTGCTCGGAGCCGGCCACCAGCTCACGGTCTGGAACCGCACCCCGACCCGCATCACCGCGCTCACCGCCCTCGGCGCGCGCCCCGCCGGCACCCCCTCCGAGGCCGTCGCCGGGGCCGAACTCGTGATCACGATGCTCACCGACGCTGCGGCCGTCGACGCCGTGCTCTTCGGACCGGACGGCGCCGCCGGGACACTGGCCCCGGGCGCGACCCTGGTGGACATGTCCACGATCGGCCCGGACGCCGTCCGCGACCTGGCCCGCCGGCTTCCGCCCGGGGTCGACCTCGTCGACGCGCCCGTCGGTGGCAGCGTCGACGCTGCGGCGGCCGGCACCCTCCGGGTGTTCGCCGGCGGCCCTGACCACGCTGTCGACCGGGTGGCCCCGGTGCTCGGGGCGCTCGGGACCGTACGCCGGTGTGGACCCACCGGGAGCGGCGCGGCCCTCAAGCTCGTGCTCAACACGTCCCTGGTCACCGGGCTGGCGGCGCTCGCGGACACCCTGGCCGTCGCGGCGGCGGTCGGGGTCGACCGGGACACGGCGTTGGAGGTACTCGCGCCGGGACCGCTCGGGGGCGCGATCGCCCGGGGGACGGCGACCGGGGCGTCGTTCGCGATCGCCCTGGCGGCCAAGGACATCGACCTGGCGTTGGCTGCCCTCGGTGACGCGCCGGCCCCGGTCGCCCGCGCCGCGTCGGGCACGCTGCACGCCGCCGCCGACCAGTCAGCCGACCTGGCGACCCTCGTCTGAGCGGACACGTTCCCGGGCCCTGCCGTTGGGCGTCCCGGCACCGGTCCCAGGGCCGCAACGCCCCGGCGCCTGTCGACGAACCAGCCGTGCCGCTCCCGCGCGTCCGGCCGCCATGTCGGTCTGGCTTCCGGGTCGGTCGCGTCGCGGCACCCATCACTCCAAGGAGAACCACATTGAAGTTGACCCTCGACAATCCGGCCGGCGTGTCCGCACCCTACGGCGACCGGTTCGCCCACGTTGCGCGCCTCGACCCCGGCCCCGGAGCCCTCCTCGTCACGTCCGGTCAGATCGCGGCCGACGACACCGGCGCGGTGGTCGGTCCGGGCGACATCACCGCCCAGTCCGAGCGGATCTTCGAACTCCTCGGGGAGATCCTCGCCGCGCACGGGGCGGGGCTCGCGGACATCGCGCACATCCGGACGTTCATGACCGACCTGGGCGACCTGCCGGGCTACGGCGCGGTCCGCAGGAGGCTGTTCCCGGGCACGCCGCCGGCCAGTACCACTGTGGAGGTGCGGCGGCTGTTCCATCCGGACGCGTTGTTGGAGGTGGAGGTCACGGCGGTGGTGCCGCGCTAGACCGGGCCGACGTAGACCCAGTGGCCCGCGTCGCGGAGGAAGCGGCTGTGCTCGTGCATCGTCCCGGGCCGGCCGCCTTCGCGGTAGTGCGCCCGGAACTCCACCGTGCCCTCGGTGTCGAACAGCCCGCCGCCGGTGCCGCCGAGCACCTCCAGCCGGACCCACCGCAGGTCAGGGTCCAACTCCAGCTCCCGCGGCCGGGTGCTCGGGTGCCACGACCGCAGCAGGTATGCCACGTCCCCGACCGCGAACGCGCTGAACCGGGAGCGCATCAGCGTCTCGGCGGTCGGGGCGGACTGGCCGGCGTGGAAGCGCCCGCAGCACGCGTGGTAGGGCTCGCCGAGCCCACAGGGACAGGTGTCAGGTGCCATCCGCCCATTGTCCCGACCCGCCTTGGGGCACCGTGCGGGGACACGGGTACCGCGGTCAGCGCCGCTCGCCGAGCATGCCCACGATCCGGCGCAGCTGTTCGGCGTACCGGGCCTCGAACTCCGGGGAGTCCGGCTCGACGCCGAACAGTTGCCGGACGATGTGTGGCAGCGTGATCGGGGCCATCACCATGCTCATCATGGCGAGCATGAACGACGCCGGATCCAGGTCGGCGGCCAGTTCGCCGAGTTCCTGGCGGCGGTACAGGTCGGAGAGGTCCTCGGCCGGCTCCGGCGGCGCGACGTCCTCGTCGGCGAGCCCGTGCCACAGGACGAGCCGGATCGCCTGCGGGTTCGTGAGCACCTCGTGCAGGTACCGGGTGGTGAGGTCGGAGATCGACAGGTCCGGGGTGGCGAACTCGGCCTCGCGTCGCAGCCACTCGCTCCGCAGCGCGGTGTAGAGCCCCTCCTTGCCGCCGAAGTAGTAGTTGATCAGGCGTTTGTTGACGCCGGCGCGGTCGGCGATGTCCTGCACCCGCGCGCCCGCGTACCCCTTGGCCGCGAAGACCTCCAGCGCGGCGGTGAGGAGGTGCCGGCGCGAGCGTTCGGCGTCGCGCTGCCGTTCCTCGGGGGCCGGGGTGCGCCGACTGCCGGTGGGTGCCTCCATCGGCTCAGGCTACTTCACCTGCGGGGGAACTCTATTCCCCAACTGGTGCATTGACGTTAATTCCCCAACTGGTTAACATCGACGGGACTCCTCCGAAAGGGACACTCGTCATGATTCTGGTAACCGGAGCCACCGGAAACGTCGGTCGGCACGTCGTCACCCAGCTGCTCGAGGCCGGCGAGAAGGTCCGCGCGATCAGCCGCGACCCGGGCACCGCCGGCCTGCCCGACGGCGTGGAGGTCCTCGAAGGCGACCTCCGCCGCCCCGAGACCCTGCCGGCGGCCCTCCGCGACGTCGACCGGGCCTACCTGTTCCCGGTGCACGGGGCGCTCGACGACTTCCTGACCGCGGCCGGCGACGAGGGCGTCGGCCGGATCGTCCTGCTGTCCTCGATGGCCGTGAACTTCGAGCAGACCAACGACATCGCCCGCTGGCACGCCGAGTGCGAGCGGTCCGTGCGCGACTCGGGTCTGCCGTGGACGTTCCTGCGGCCCGGGGCGTTCATGGCCAACGACCTGGGCTGGGCCGGGATGATCCGGCACGGGGGCGTGGTCCGCGCGGCGTACGGGGACGCGGCCAGCGCGCCCATCGACGAGCGGGACATCGCCGAGGTGGCGGTGCGTGCGCTGTTGGACGACGGGCACGTGGGGGAGGCGTACACCCTGACGGGGCCGGCGTCGCTCACCCAGACCGACCGGGTCCGGATCCTCGGCGAGGTGCTGGGCCGCGAGCTGCGGTTCGAGGAGCTGACCCCGGAGCGGGCCCGCGAGGAGATGGCGGCGTTCATGCCGGCCGGCGTGGCCGAGGTGCTGGTGCGCCTGCTCGCGTCCGCCTCGGGCACGACGGCGGAGATCGAGCCGGCGTTCGAACGGATCACCGGCCGGGCCGGCGGCACGTACGCGCGCTGGGTCGCGCGCCGTGCCGCCGACTTCCGCTGACCGGTCCGGAGAGCCGGTCCTCGCGCGGTTCGGGCCGGTAGCCCGGGTCCGGGCCGCCGGGCGGTCAGCGGAGACCCGGTACCTCGGTGACCAGGTAGGGCGGGGTGCCGGGCGCGGACGGCAGTTGGCTGTTCACCCACAGCAGCCGGCCCCGGTCCCTGGCGATCGTCGTCGGGCCGACCTTCCCGCTCACGGCGGCGGAGTCCGCGACGACCCGCGCGGCCGTGTAGTCGCGGTTCAGCTCGACGAGCCGGGTGAGGAACTCCCACTCGCCGGCGGCGTTCGACCGGTTCCACACCCCGTAGAGCCGGCGGCCCTCCAGCAGGAAACCGTCGCCGGAGAAGATCTGACCGTCGGCGATCCGCACGGCGCTGACCTTGCGGGTCGCCAGATCGATCCGGTACGTCACGTCCGCCGCCTGCTCGCCCACCAGCAGCACCCGACCGTCCGAGCTCGTCACGATCCCGTTGAGGAACTGCGGCACCGGGTCGAACGCGCCGACCGTCACCCACGGGGCCAGCTGGCCGACCCGGTCGCCGGTGAGCGCGGCGCGCCAGATGGTCTGGTTGACGGAGTCGGTGACGTACACGGCGTCGGACGTGAAGGACATGTCGTTGAGGAACGACGCCGACGCGTCCACGGTGCGCTGGGCCAGCAGGCGGCCCGAACGGTCGTACACGAACAGGCTGCCGGTGGCCGCGCCCGCGACGAACAGCCGGCCGCGCCGGTCGCGGTGCACGCCGGTCGCCGAGGTCCGGCCGTCGGTGCCCGGGGCGAGGAAGGGGCGCAGGTCCGGCTCGCAGACGTGGCCACGGTAGACGGCGCCGGTCGCGACGCTGGTGACGTACATGGTGCCGTCGGAGGTGACCTCGATGCCCTCGGGGTTGGCCCCGGGCTCGCGGTTGATGACGTACTCCTTGATCAGGCCGGTGTTCGCCGAGGCCGGTGCCCCGAGGGCGACAGCTCCGGCCGTGGCGGCCAGGGCCGCGACGCCGGTCTTCAGAACGCTTCGTCTGTCCATGCCGACGAGGATCGCCGGCCGGGCGGTGCCGCCACCACGCCTTTCAGCGGTGCCTGAAACCCCGCCGGTCGTGACGGAACGGTGATCTCCGCCCCGCATGCTGGACCGGTGCTGCGCATCCACTTCACACCGGCCGACCTGGGCAGGGTCACCCTCGCCACCGGCCCGGACGTGATGCTCGAGCTGCAACACAGCGTGCTGATGCTCAACGGCGCGTGGGGCGGCTCGTGGACCGGCCGGTGGCGCCGCTCGGTGCTGCCGAAGCTGTCCCCGAGGATCCGCCCCGTCCTCGACCTGATGCCGGTCCTCGGCACCAGACCCGACTTCCTCACCCCGGTCGGGGCCCGCGACTTCCGTACGGCGCTCGACCGGGTGGTGTCCGCCCCGACGGCGCAGATCCGCGCGGAGCTGGCCGAGACCGGCGCGCTGTCCCCGTGGGCGCGCGACCTCGCGACCGGGAACACGTCGGCGCGCAGGGAGCTGGGGGCGGTGCTCACGGCGTACCACAATGTGGGTCTCGCGCCCGAGTGGCACACCGTCTCCGCCCGGGTGACGGCCGACCGTGCGACCCGGGGTCAGGTGCTGCTCGACGCCGGCCTCGACCGGCTGCTGGACACCCTGCACCCGGACATCCGGTGGACGGCCCCGACCCTGACGATCCGCTGCCCGGCAGCCCCGGACCAGGCGCTGGACTTCCACCTCGACGGCGGCGGTCTGACCCTGGTGCCGCTGTTCTTCGGCGGGGTGTCGAGCTTCGTGCAGCCGCCTGTCGGCCCGGCCGTGCTCGCGTACCCGATCCCGCACGACCCGACCCCGGCTGCCCCCGGCGACAGGTTGGTGTCCCTGCTCGGCCGGACCCGCGCGGCCGTCCTGTCGACGCTGTCGAACGCCGGCTCGACGACCCAGGTCGCCCAGCGGGTGGGCACGTCGGTGGCGTCGGCGAGCCAGCACGCGACGGTGCTGCGCGACGCCGGCCTGATCACGACGACCAGGGTGGGCGGCTCGGTGGTACACGCGCTGACCCCGCTGGGCGCCGATCTCATCCGGGACACCGCAATCTCGAAGAATCCACAGTAGACCGGCCGTCGATACGCTGGCCTCTTCCTGGGAGGCGGTGGTCGGGCATGCCAGACGGCAGCGCGGTGGTTCTCGGCGGCAGCATGGCCGGCCTGCTGACCGCGAGGGTCCTGTCCGAGTTCTACGGCCAGGTCACGGTCGTGGAACGCGACGAGCTCCCGGACGGCTCGGCCCAGCGCCGCGGCGTCCCCCAGGGTCGGCACCTGCACGCCCTGCTCGCCCGCGGCGGCGAGGTCCTCGACGAACTGTTCCCCGGCCTGACCGCCGACCTGATCGGGGCCGGCGCGCCGAGCGGTGACCTGCTGGGCGGCATCCGCTGGCTGCTGTCCGGGCACCGGATCCGCCAGGTCGACATCGGACAACCGGTGCTGTTTCCCAGCCGGCCGCTGCTGGAGGGCCAGGTCCGGGCTCGCGTCCGGGCCCTTCCGGGGGTACGCCTCGCCGACGGCCGCGACATCGTCGACCTGACCGCCAGCACCGACCGGACGACCATCACCGGGGTGACCGTCCGCGACGGCGCCGGGCGGACCACCACGATCAGGGCGGACCTGGTGGTCGACGCGACGGGCCGGGGCTCGCGTACCCCGCTGTGGTTGGAAGGTCTGGGTTTTGCGCGGCCCACGGCGGACCGGGTGCACACCGACGTCGGCTACGCCTCGCGCACCTACGACATGCCGGACGACGCCCTGGGCACCGACCGGCTCATCCTGGTGAACTGGACGCGGGAGCATCCCCGGGGCGCGGGGATCGCCCGCCAGGAGGACGGCCGGTACATGGTCACGCTGGTCGGCCTGCTCGGCGACTACCCGCCCACCGACCCCGACGGCTTCGTCGACTTCGCCGCCGGGGTGCCCCTGACGGACGTGCACCGCCTGATCAACGAGGGCAAGCCCCTCGACGACCCGGTCGCCTTCCGCTACCCGGCCAACATCCGGCACCGCTACGAGCACCTCACCGGCTTCCCCGAAGGCCTGCTGGTCCTCGGCGACGCCGTGTGTTCGTTCAATCCGGTCTACGGCCAGGGGATGACCGTGGCCGCCCTGCAGGCCGCGGCGCTGCGCCGGCACCTGCTGGGCAACCCGTCGCCGAGCTGGCGGCGGTATTTCCGCGAGATCGCGCGGGTGGTCGACGTGCCGTGGCAGCTGGCGACGGGGGCGGATCTGGCGTTCCCCGAGGTGCTGGGGCACCGGTCGCTGAAGACCCGGCTGGTCAACGCGTACCTGCCGCACCTGCACGCCGCCGCCGTCACGGACGCTTCGCTGTCGGCGGCGTTCGTCCGGGTCACGGGCCTGCTCGACCGCCCGGAGGGCCTGCTCCGCCCGGACCGCCTCCTCCGGGTACTCCGCGCAGCCCTGTCGCGCTGACCCGCGTCTTCCGGCCTTCATAGCCCTCCATCGGCGTGTCGACGAACCCTGACCCGTAGGCGCGGGACGGCAGCACACCTGATGATGGGGCGACCATAGAAGGCGACGGCCTGCGCCTAGATGGTCGTGGACGACAACCTGGGAGGCCGCGAATGAAGGATGACGGGATGCCTGTCGATCAGATGAACGCCGCGACGATCAGCGACACCGTGAACCGTCTCATCGGCACCGGGACCAGGGCCGTGAAGCTCGGCCACGGCAGCTTCCTCACGCTGGACCTCACGGGCAACACCGGCGACTGGCACCTGTGGATCTACGGCGCGGCCTGGCGGATCGACTCCGCGACCGAGATCCTCGCCGGCTCCGAGGACGACCGAGACACCCTGGAGACCGCCGTGCGCGCGATCGAGGGCCGGGTCCTGACGGCGGTGTCGGTGTCCGGCCCGAGCCTGGGACTGGAGCTGGTGTTCGACGAGGTGGCGCTCCGGGTCTTCCCGATCCACTCGACGGACATGAACCACTGGCTGCTGTACACGCCGCCAGGTCCTGTGCTGGTCGCCGGACCCGGAACCAGCTGGGAGTGGACCGAATAGCGCGATGAGGGCCCGGCGAGTTGTCGACGGGCCCTCAGCCCCGTTCGGAGGCCTCCGCGACGTCCGCGACCACCGCGCCCAGCTCCCGCCCGTCCCCGGAATCCACCATTCCCGCGAACAACGCCATCGCCCCCGTCCCCAGGATCGACCGCCGCCGCTCATGATCGAGCATCGGCGCCCCGGGATCCCCGGCGGCCCGCAGCGCCAGCCCTTCGGCCAACGCCGTCAACAGGACCGAAAGCTGCTCGAACGTCACCCCGGGCCGCAGCCGCAACCCTCGGGCGGCGAACACCGATTCGCACATCGCCGACCAGTGGTCCGTGATGTCCCGGTACACCGACGTCATGGCCCCGCGGAGCTGCTCGTCCTGCTCCGCCCACGCGGTGAGCAGGAACCGGAACCGCATCGCCGTGGAAGCGGTCCCCGACACGTACACCATGTCCCGGTACGCGATCTCCTCTAGCGCCGCCACGAAATCCCCGCCGGACAGTGCCGGCACCGCCTGCTCGGCGAGCTCGGTGTGCAGCGACCAGCGCCGGATCCGCAGCGTGTACCGCGCGAGGTCCGACAGGTAGTCCGGAAAGTACGCCCACCGGTCGCGGAACGACCCGACACTGGACCGTTTCGCCAGCTCCGACGGCTCGTCGGCCACCTCGGCGATCACGGTCTCCCTGGTGAGGGTGGCCAGCGGCCGGGTGAACCCCTCGGTGGGCACGGCGAAGAACTCCCGGTCCACCAGCCGGGTACCGGCCTCCAGATACGACCGGGTGAGCGGATGGTTGGCGAGCCGGCCGCGCACCACCGGATCGCGGCGGTTGAGATTGACCACGATCCCGCTCAGGTCGTCTTCGTCGAACACGGTCGGCGACCTCTCTCCGGTTACCTCCGCGCCGGGAGGTCCATCCACGACGGTCCGCGCTGGCCGTATACGCCGCGCGCGTTTCCACCGTACAACGGTGCCATGAAGATCGTGTGTTCCGGAGAGTTCATCGCCAAAGTCGCCGTCTGCTGTTTCCTCACCGGTCTGGCGTTGGGTTTCCTCGCCACCCGGTGAACCATGTGGTGCCGGCCCACCGGCCGGCACCACAGTCAGGTTCAGCGCTCGACGCTGAACCGCACCGTGCTGCTCTTGTCGCCCTCCACGTCGACCGTCAGGTCGTCGAGGTGTTCGAGCAGCAGGTCGAGGTCCTCGGCCTTGAGCCCGCTGATGTCGAACGCCGCACCCTTCTGGCGCAGGGCGTCGTTGACCTTGTCCTTGGCCTGGTCCGGCAGCATGGTGCCGAGCTTCACGCCGGCCCGAAGGAGCTGGATCGGCACCCGGACGTTCACCTTCTTGCCGTGCTCCCCGTGCTCGGTGACCATCACCCGCAGATACCTGGGCCGGCCCTGGGCCGCCACGGCGTCGCCCCCGGCGGCCGGGGCCCCGTCGTGGTCCAGCGCGGCGAGCAGAAAGCCGCCCTCCTCGGCGGTGACCTGCCCGGACGCCACCATCTGCAGTACCTGCATGCGCTCGTCGTTCATGTTCTCTCCCCTGGAGTTGTCACTGGCGGGACCGCAGTTCCGTGACGGCCTCGTGCACGTCGATCTCGCCTCGCTGGAGCCGTTCCAGCACCTCTGACCGGGACGGGGCGGGGTCGGTGTCGATGTACTCGAGACTGTTGGCGATCCGGTTCAACCGGTTCTTGATCGTCGGGTAGCTCACCCCGAAGATCCGCTCCATCTCCTTGATGGAACCGTGGCAGCGGACGAACGCCGTGACGAACACCTGGTCGGAGACCTCCAGCTGCGCGAGCTGCGGCAACTCGAAGGCCCCCTCGATCACGATCCCGCGCTCCGGCAGCCGCACCCGCTCGACGACCAGCGGCTGCCCCTGGGTGAGCTGCGTCAGCTCCTGCCATTCCATACCCCTATGCTGCCTGAGAAATCTTAAGATCACAACACCCAGAACTTAACTTCTTTGATTTTACGATTGAGAAACTCACTCAGTAGCGAAGGCGCAACAGCCTGTGGCCAAGACCTTGCGGTTGCCCCGGATCCCTCACCTGTCGCCGACAAGGGGGAACCCGTTGACCCGTCCAGCGGGAGCCGGCCATCGACGAGGAGGCCGACGACGCAGGCCAGTGCGAGGCCGACAGGAGCGGTAACTCGGTTGCCGTTTCCGGCGCGGTGCCTAGGCTCGGTGCCGGGGGCGGGAAGTGTCTCAGGGCCCTCGAACCCGACACGGAAGGCTGCCCTCCACATGTCATCCATCCACCAGCATCCCCTCGCCTACCTCCTCGGCCTGGAGGGAGTGGCCCTGCTGCGGGCGTTCGCCGGCGAACACGACCGTGACTTCACCGCCGCCCGGATCGCCGAGATCCGCGACCTCCTCGACCGCGCCGACGAGTTCGGGGCCGGCACCGACATCCCGGTCATGCCGACCGAGCATGGCTACGACAACTGGGCCGTGACCTACGACGGCGAGCCCAACGGGGCCTTCCCCATCCAGGATGAGGTCCTGCTCCCCGTGCTGGACGAACTCGAGCCGGGAGTGACCATCGACGCGGCGTGCGGCACCGGCCGGATCAGCCGCGAACTCGCCCGACGCGGCCACCGAGTCCTCGGATTCGACATCTCACCGGGCATGCTGGCCCGCGCGCACGACAACGTCCCCGAAGCGGAGTTCGCGGAAGCCTCCTTCACCGCGCTCCCCGTCGACGACGCGAGCGCCGACCACGTCGTGTGCACACTCGCCCTGTCCCACCTGCAGGACCTGGGACTGTTCTTCGCCGAGGCGGCCCGCGTCCTCAAGCCGGGCGGACACCTGATCATCTCCACCATGCCCGGTCACTTCATCGGGTCGACCCTGTACCCGCTCTTTGAGCACGACACCGACGGAAACGTCGGCTACATGCGCAACTGGCGCCACTCCACAGGCGAGTACCTGCGCGCCGCACTCCAGCACGGATTCCTGGTCCGCGCCTGCGAGGAACCCGCCCGCCCGGTAACGGTCGAGCCGGATGATGTCGCCGAACCCCTCGACCTGACCCAGCCGCCGGACGTCTGGGCCCTGCACCCCTGGATCCCCGAAGCCGCGAACGCCGCCCGCGCCGGCATGACGGCCCTCGTCCTCTGGCACTTCCAACTCGCGGAGTGACCGGAGTCGCATGTCTCTGAGCTGCTAAATCCGGCGACAAGCCGCTGTCTGTGCGCCTACCGTGGTCGATGCATGTATGACAACGAAGGAACAACAATGACACTGATGGCAGAGGAGACCCGGACCCGGTTCAGCGACCTCATCCCCTGGGAACCCCGCCCGATCCACCAGTTCCACCTCCTCCTCACCCGCCTGCGCGACGAGGAGCGCCGCCGGGCCGGCGACCAGCTGGACCTGGAAACCCATTTCCGGGTACGCGACTGGACCGCCCGACTCCGCGCCCACGGCCTCGTGGTGGCCTACGACCCGACGTCCGAACAGGGCTTCAGCCTCGTTCCGGCCCGACCGGGCGTGGACACGGACCTGGTGCGCGTGCCGCTGGCCCTGGCGAAACTGTAGTCCACGGTGAGTCGCCAGCCGCCGTCGTGCTTGCGGGCGATCGTGTGGAAGCGGCCGTAGCCGGACCGCTGTTCGTCCTTCGTGGGCAGTACCCGTTGGTAGAGGCCGCGCTCGGAGGCGAGATCGGAGGTGACGTGGCCTTCGGAGAAGCGGAATCGCAGGTCGACCGTGGCGCCCAGGGCCGACATCTCGGCGAGGAACTCACCGGTGCGCCCGCGTGTGCTCGGCCAGCTGAACGGCGAACGGCACACGTGCGCATGAGGCCGGTGAGAGCCGGAGGCCGGATGGAACGGAAGGCCTTTCCGCTCACGTTCATCCGGCCGGGCGCGCCGGTTCCGTTCTGGCCTCCAGCGCCTTTCTGAAGACCTTGGCGGTGTGGTCGTCGGCAGGGTGGAAGGTCTCCAGCGACAGCTCCGCCACGGTCATGTCGGTGGTGGCGCCGAACGTCGTGATGGTGCTGAACAGTCGAATCTCGGTGTCGAACAGGCGCATGTGCAGCTGGGTCAGAACGCTGTCGTCCACCACTGCCCCGGTGCCCACGTGTGTGTCCGCGTACCCCGACACCTCCTGGTACAGGGAGCGCAGGCTCGGCAGTCCTGAGTGGATCATCTGCCGGTAGAGCCGTCCGAGCATGTGCTCGCGCCACTCCGCCAGGTTCACGATCTGGCGGGCCAGTCCGTCCGGGTGCAGCGCCACGCGCATGAGATTGACGGGCGGTTCGAGCAGTCTGGCGGGGAGGTCGCGGGCGAGCAGCGCGGCCCCGCGGTTCATCGAGACGATGTCCTCGTCGGCGTCGAGGGCCAGAGCGGGGAAGGGTTCGTAGGCCTCGAAGAGGCGTTCGATGGTCTGGTTGACGAGCCTGAGCCGGGGGGAGTCCAGCCGGGACCGTTCGAAGGCCGGCGCGTATCCCGCCGCCACGTACAGGGCGTTGCGGTGCCTGACGGGGACGTCAAGATGGTCCGCCAGCCGCGATAGCAGGGCTCGACTGGGCCGCGAGCGGCCGGTCTCCACGAAGCTCACATGCCGGGCTGAGGTGTCCGCCAGGTGGGCAAGGTCCAGTTGGGGCAGATTCCGTCGCTGTCGCCACTCCCGGAGCAGCGGCCCGACGTGGATGTCTGCCCGTTCACTTCGCTGTGATCAGGTCGAGGAGGAACCGCGCTGTGTCGGCGATGACGTCGTCGAAGTGCGTGCTGTTGCCCGGATAGTGGAATCCGTGTTCGGCGTGTTCGTACTCGCGAAGCGTGCACTCGTTGCCCGAGCGCTCCATCGCGTCTCGGTACCGCCGCACGCTTTCGATCGGCTCGACCTCGTCGCGGGTGCCGTGGTGAATCAGTGTCGGTGGGTTTCCCGGCTGTACGAACTCGATCATTGAGTAGTCGGTCAGTCGGCCTTCGCGGATGCCGGCCTGCTGTTCGAGGCTGCGTTGTGCGTCTGGGGCGAGGGAGCGTAGATCGAGCCCGGCGGGGTTGAGGGCCACGACGGCTGCGACGCCGGGCTTCGGTGCCGGGGCGGGCTCGTTCGGGGCGATCATCGCGGCGACCAGGGCGAGGTGAGCCCCAGCCGAACTGCCACCCGAGGCCAGACGCGATGCTCCCAGGCCGCGCTGGTCGGCCAGTCGCGCGAACTGTTCGATCGCGCGCCGGACATCTGCGATGCAGTCGTCGATGCTGGCGGCGCCGTGCCCGAGCAGTCGGTACCCGGCGGAGGCCGCGAGGATTCCGCGTGCCGCCAGGGTGCGGCAGTGCGGCGCGAGGGTGTCGGCCGATCCCTGGCGCAGCGCGCCGCCGTGGAACATGACGATGCCCGCACGGGGCGGTGTGCCGTCGCCCGGTTCGAAGACCAGCAGGGGCAGTTCACTGCCGTCGGCGGCTTGATAGAGCGTCGAAGACTCGCGGGAGGCCGTCGTCATGGGCGTTGAGACAGGTTCGCCGGCCATTGACCGCATCGCTGGCTGCGGGTCTTCTCCTGCGCCCTTCACCTAGATCAAACTACGCTCCAGGTTCCAGAAATGGGCGCGAGTTTCGAGCCGATCGCAGTGTTTCCGGACAGCGCCGCGAACGGTCCACACGGTTGACCGCCGGTCGGTGGCCAACCCGTTCCAGGCGCGCACGCTACTGCGGGCGGTTCGCGATCAGCAGGGCAGCGGCCCGCGCCTGGTGGCGTTCTTCGGGTGCCTCTGCTTGGCTGCGATGCGACCCGAGGAGGCCGTAGCCCTCGCCATGGAGAACCTGTCGATTCCCGAAGCGGGGTGGGGAGAGATTCATCTGGAGTTCGCGGAGCCCTACGCGGGAAGGCGTGGACCGACAGCGGGGCGAACCGTGAGCGGCGTCAGCCCAAGCAGCGGGCCATCGGAGAGACCAGGACGGTACCGTGCCCGCCCGAGCTGACGGCTCTCCTGCACGAGCACATCAAGCTGTTTGGCACCGCCGACGACGGTCGGCTGTTCGTGGGGGAGCGCAACGGCAGCGAACTGCCGAAGTTCACGATCAACCGAACGTGGAGGAAAACAAGGGCGAGCGTCTTCACCGCGTCCGTCGCTGCCGGCCCGCTCGCCGCGACGCCCTATGACCTGCGGCACGCCGCAGTGTCCACGTGGCTCAACGGGGGAGTGCCGTCCACCGATGTAGCTGAGTGGGCGGGGCACTCGGTGGAGATCCTGCACAAGATCTACGCCAAGTGCCTCGATGGCGGGACGGAGATTCTGCGGCAGCGAGTGCAGGCCGCATTCGGTCATCGGCCCGCGCAAAACTTGCGCACGTATTTGGCATGAGCAGCCGCTGAGAGCCGGAAACGGCCGTGGATAGCCGGGTAAGACGAGAGAAGCCTCTGACCGCCAAACGGCTGGTCAGAGGCTTCTTTTGCCTGTTCAGACTGTGGTGCCCCCGGCAGGATTCGAACCTGCGCTTCTGCCTCCGGAGGGCAGCGCTCTATCCCCTGAGCTACGGGGGCCCTTGCGAACCTCGGAAAGACTAGCAGACCACCCCCGGCGCCCCCTATTCGGTAGCCCCGCCCGAGCACACCGCCCCGGGCTCCAGGCTGGCCGTCACCCGGTACTTCTGCAGGAACTGGCCGATCCGCTTGTCGCTCGCGCTGTCGACCCCGAGCTGGTACCCCCAGGCCTGGATCGAGATCTTCGGCCCCTGCCCCGGAAAAGGACTCATCAACGTGTACTCCACGCCACGCACCCTCGCAGCCAACTTCTCCACGTCCGCGGCCCCCACCCGCTGCGGGTCGTAGGTGATCCACACGGCCCCGTGTTCCAGGCTGTGCACGGCCTTCTCCGAAGTGATCTTCTTGGTGTACACGTCGCCCATGCAGTTCTGCCAGACCGGGAAGTGCGGGCCGCCGGCCGGTGGGGACATGGGGTAGGTCACCGGGTCGGTGGTGTGGTTCTGCGTCAGCGCGCCGGGGTTGGTGGTCCGGTAGTCGACGAGGCCGGTGATCGCCCCGGTCGGGGTGCCTTGACCGGTCGGGGTGGAGTCGCGGTTGAGGGCCCAGACGAGCGCGGCCGAGCCGAGCAGGACGATGACGAGCGTCACGGCGACGAGCCCGACGACCAGACCGACGTTGACGCCGGACCGGCCGGGGGGCTGCTGCGGCGAGTAGCCGGGCGTCCCGTAGGCCGGCTGCCCGTACGGCGGGGCCTGACCCGCGCCGTAGGGCCCGGACGGCGAGCCGTAGGCCCCCGGCTGCGCCCCATACGGCGCGGCATACGGTGCGGCAGGCTGCGCCCCGTAGGGCGCTGCGGCGTACGGGTCGGCTCCCGGTGCGGGAGCCGCGTAGGGGTTGGACTGCCACGGGGACGCTCCGGTCTGTGCCGGCTGCTGCCCCGCCCAGTCCTGTCCTGTCACCTGCGACGCGTGCCCCAGGATCTCCTGCGACGAGCCCGGCTGCGCGGGGGAGCCGACCTCGTCCTGCCCGGGCACGTACCAGGTGGGGCTCCCCGACGGCGGACTCGGCACGGGCGGGCCCGGGATCAGGGGCGACTGGGGGTCCTCGGCCGGCCACAGCGGCTGGTGCGCGGGCCCGGCCTGGGCCGGAGCTGACGCCGGGGCCTGATTCTCCGGCCAGTACAGCGGAACGCCGCCCTCGGGCGGTGCCGGGACGGCGGACGGGTCAGGTTGCGGCTGCGAAGGCGTCGTCACCGCCGCATCTTAGTACCGGACGGGGGAGAACCGGACAGTGCAGTGTGGCGGAAACGACACTAAGCCGCCCCAGCGATGCTGGGACGGCTCAGTAGAGGTCTGACTAGGCAGACAGCTTGGCGAAGTCGGTCGCGATCGACGACTTGCGGTTCGCGGCCTGGTTCTTGTGGATGACGCCCTTGCTCGCAGCCTTGTCCAGCTTGCGGGTGGCGTCCTTCAGGAGCTCACCAGCAGCCTCGACGTTGCCGCCCGTGACCGCCTCGCGGTACTTACGGATGGCGGTCTTCAGCGAAGACTTGACCGCCTTGTTGCGCAGGCGAGCCTTCTCGTTCTGCCGGTTGCGCTTGATCTGGGACTTGATATTCGCCACGCGACACAGCCTCGGTCTTGTGAGTCGGGTCATTTACCAAACGCACGCCGTCCTCACGGATCAGATCCACGAATGGGCACGCGCGAATTGCAAGGTTACCAGCCCGCGCCGTTGGGGCCAAAATGAGCCCAACTCAGACCCGGACCCAGGCCGGGGACACCTGGACGGAACCCCAGGTCAGGAGCTTAGTTCAGCGTCCAGCCCCGTCGTTGGGCGATCCACCGCACCGTGGCCTCGCCGGACCACGTCTGGTGCTGGCGCAGCCAGGGCGACGCCGGGATGAAGTCGTGCGAGCCGGCCACCAGCCAGTATCCGGCGACGGCCGCGAGGAGCGCGTCCACCTGTTCCGGGGACACGCCGGTCATGCACGGCTGGGCGGCGAGCAGAGCCGAGGTGTCCCGGCCCGCCGCGAACGCCGGGACCAGCAGCGGCGGCAGGTCGAGCCAGCTGGCGGCGAGCGCCGGCCAGTTCCAGTCGCAGAACCACGGGGCGCCCTCGCCGTCGAGGACGACGTTGTCCATCCGCAGGTCGTGGTGGACGACGGCCGTGCCGGCGGTGGCCGGGGCCCAGCCGTCCTCCAGTACGGCGAGTGGGGTGATCAGTTCGCGGGGGAACCAGTCGCCCAGGATCGATGAGGGGATCTCCCCGGCGGCGATCCGTCGCCAGCCGGCGAAGGCCGGGCCGTTGTCGTCCTCGGCTGTGTTCAGGCCCACGTCGAGGAGCGCCTGGGACGGGGTGGCCAGGGCGTCGATCACCCCGTGCCAGGAGGCGAGCACCCGGTCCAGGTCGTCGAGGCCGGGCATCCGGGCGCTGTCGACCGGGTCGAGGGCGAGGACGACCCAGCCGTCGACCTGGTCGATCCAGTGCACGCGGGGGACCGGTACCCCGGAAGGAAGGGCCTGGTTGATCACGGCCTCGCGCCGGTAGTTGGCGGCGATGTGGGGGCTGTCGGTCTCGCTGACCGCTTTCACGAAGAACTGGCCGGAGCCGCGCACCACGGCCGCGAATCCGCCGGAGAAGCCGGCGCCGGCGGACGGGCCGGACGTGACCGGTCCGCCGAGCCGGTCGGAGACCAGGGAACGGACGGATTCCGGCAGGGAATCCCATGCCGGGCGGACCGCGGTGGCGGTGTAGTCGACGGCGGGGTTGCGCATGGTCATGATCGTGCACCAGCCACCAGCCGGGGTGCCACGCGGTTTGTGGGATCATCGGAGACAGCCCACGCCCATCGACCCGAGGACACCGTGCCAGTGAAGCTCGACCCAGGCGCGACGGAACCCGGATACATCCGGAACTTCTGCATCATTGCCCACATCGACCACGGCAAGTCGACCCTTGCCGACCGGATGCTGCAGCTGACCGGTGTGGTCGACCCTCGGCAGATGCGGGCGCAGTACCTCGACCGGATGGACATCGAGCGTGAGCGTGGCATCACGATCAAGAGCCAGGCCGTCCGGATGCCGTGGACGGTCAAGGAGGGCGAGCAGGCCGGCTACCAGGCCGTCCTGAACATGATCGACACGCCCGGACACGTGGACTTCACCTACGAGGTGTCCCGGTCCCTGGCCGCCTGCGAGGGCGCGATCCTGCTGGTGGACGCCGCGCAGGGCATCGAGGCGCAGACCCTGGCGAACCTGTACCTGGCGCTGGAGAACAACCTCAAGATCATCCCGGTGCTGAACAAGATCGACCTGCCGGCCGCCCAGCCGGAGAAGTACGCCGAGGAGCTCGCCCACCTGATCGGCTGCGAGCCCGAGGACTGCCTGCGGGTCTCCGGTAAGACCGGGATGGGCGTCGAGCACCTCCTCGACGAGGTCGTCCGGCAGATGACCCCGCCGGTCGGGGACGCCGCCGCGCCCGCCCGCGCCATGATCTTCGACTCGGTCTACGACGTGTACCGGGGCGTGATCACCTATATCCGGGTCATCGACGGCCACATCACGGCCCGCGACCGGATCAAGATGATGTCCACCGGCGCGGTGCACGAGCTGCTGGAGATCGGGGTCAGCTCCCCGGAGCCGCAGAAGCACCCCGGGCTGGGCGTCGGCGAGGTCGGCTACCTGATCACCGGCGTGAAGGACGTCCGCCAGTCCCGGGTCGGCGACACGGTCACCCTGAACTCGCGGCCGGCCACCGAGGCCCTGGGCGGCTACAAGGACCCGAAGCCGATGGTCTTCTCCGGCCTGTACCCGCTCGACGGCTCCGACTACCCGGAGCTGCGCGAGGCCCTGGACAAGCTGAAGCTGAACGACGCGTCCCTGGTGTACGAGCCGGAGACGTCCGCGGCGCTGGGCTTCGGCTTCCGGTGCGGCTTCCTCGGGCTGCTGCACCTGGAGATCATCCAGGAGCGGCTCGAGCGCGAGTTCGGCCTGGACCTGATCGCGACCGCCCCGAACGTGGTCTACAAGGTCACCACCGACGACGGCCAGGAGATCGTCGTCACCAACCCGAGCGAGTACCCGACGGGCAAGGTCGCCTCCGTCTCCGAGCCGGTGGCGCGGGTCACGGTCCTGGCGCCCAACGACTACGTCGGCGCGATCATGGAGCTGTGCCAGAGCCGGCGCGGCGTGCTGCAGGGCATGGACTACCTGTCGGCCGACCGGGTCGAACTGCGGTACCTGCTGCCGCTCGGCGAGATCATCTTCGACTTCTTCGACCAGCTCAAGAGCCGGACGAAGGGCTACGCCTCCCTGGACTACGAGCCCTCGGGCGAGCAGGTCGCCGACCTGGTCAAGGTGGACATCCTCCTGCAGGGCGAGCCGGTCGACGCGTTCTCCGCGATCGTCCACAAGGACAAGGCCTACACCTACGGGGTCTCGATGACCTCGAAGCTGCAGAAGCTGATCCCGCGCCAGCAGTTCGAGGTGCCGATCCAGGCGGCGATCGGTTCGCGGGTCATCGCCCGGGAGAACATCCGCGCGATCCGCAAGGACGTCCTCGCGAAGTGCTACGGCGGTGACATCACCCGGAAGCGCAAACTGCTCGAGAAGCAGAAAGAGGGCAAGAAGCGCATGAAGATGGTCGGCCGGGTGGAGGTTCCGCAGGAGGCCTTCATCGCAGCGCTGAGCACCAGTGACGCCCCGGACAAGTCGGCTGGTAAAAAGTAACCCATGTCATTACGTCGTCGCGTCGCCGCATTGATGGCCGCCGTCATGGCGGCCACCCTTCTGATCGGGGCTCCGGCGAGTGCCGACCCCGAGGGCGGCACGAAGGAACTGCGCGACGCCCTGGAGAACGCCTCGAAGGGGTACCAGGACGCGAAGACGGCCATCGCCAACGCCAAGAAGCGCCAGGTGGAGCTGTCGGGCGAGGTGACGACCAGCGAGGCCAGGGTCAAGGACCTGGGCGTGGCGGTCGGGCGGCTCGCGGCGGCGCAGTACAAGGGTGGGACGACGAGTGAGCTCAATGTCCTGTTGAACAGCAACTCCGCCGACAGCTACCTCCAGTCGGCGGCCACCATGCGCTACATGTCCGAACGGGACGCGCACGCGATCACCGACCTGAAGAACGCCCAGGCCAAGCTCGCCCAGCAGCGCAAGGACCTCGACGCGGCGATCAACGAGCAGGAGAGCCAGCTCAAGGAGCTGAAGAAGCGCCAGGACGACGCGCTCAAGGCCCTGCGCTCGGCCGGCGGCGGCGACCCGACCCTCGGGTTCGGCGAGCTGCCGGCCAACGCCGTGCCCGCGCCGCGCAACCCGGACGGCAGCTGGCCGCCTGAGGGCTGCACGGTGAAGGACCCGACCACGAGCGGGTGCGTCTCGCCGCGGACGCTGCACGCGTACCAGGAGACGAAGAAGGCCGGGTTCGACCACTTCGTCTCGTGTTACCGGTCCAACGAGGACGGCGGGGAGCACCCGCGCGGCCGGGCGTGTGACTGGGCGGCCAACGCGACCGGGTTCCAGGACGTGGACGCCCAGGGCGCTGACCGCGAGTACGGCAACCGGCTCGCGGCCTGGTACATCGCCAACGCCGACCGGCTCGCGGTGCTCTACGTGATCTGGTACCGGCAGATCTGGATGCCGGGCACCGGCTGGCGGTCGTACTCCGGCAGCGGCGGCCCGGCGGCCGTGCACACCAACCACGTTCACCTGTCGATCCGCTAGGCCACGACCGACCAGCTGCTGGTCGGCGTCGTCGGACGGCACCAGGGCCTCGTCAGTTGGCCTGCCGCGCCGCCGCGCTCAGCACGCTCGACAGCAGCCCGGGGAACAGCGCGTCCAGGTCGTCGCGGCGCAGGGTGCTCATCTTCGAGGTGCCCTGGTAGTGCTGCGCGATCACGCCGGCCTCCCGCAGTACCCGGAAGTGGTGGGTGGTCGTGGATTTCGTCACCGGCAGGTCGAACGCGATGCACGCCATGTCCTCGTGCCCCTCGGCCAGCATCGTGGTGATCCGGAGCCGGACCGGGTCGGCCAGCGCGTGCAGCACCGCCTCCAGCGTGATCTCGTCCGTGGCGGGGTGGGGCAGTGCTCGCGGCGACATGGTTTCCATAGTACGACAGTCGTGGTAGTTTCAGATTCGTCGTAGTACGAGGAACGTCGTATTTCAAGGAGTGGCCGTGAGCGCCCTGTTCGAGCCCATCACCCTGCGATCGCTCACCATCCCGAACCGGATCTGGATGGCCCCGATGTGCCAGTACAGCGCGGTGGACGGCGTGCCGAACGACTGGCACCTCGCCCACCTGGGCGCGCGGGCCGCCGGTGGGGCCGGCCTGATCCTGGTCGAGGCGACGGCGGTCAACCCGCAGGGCCGGATCACGCCCTCGGACCTGGGGCTGTGGAACGACACCCAGGGTGACGCGTTCACCCGGATCGTGGACCTCCTCACCAGCCAGGGCGTGGTCCCCGGCATCCAGCTCGCGCACGCCGGCCGCAAGGCCTCCACGACCGCCCCGTGGGTCGAGGCCCCGACGGTCGCCGACGCCGACGGCGGCTGGACCCCGGTCGCGCCCAGCGCCGAGGCGTTCGCCCGGCTGCGCACCCCGAGCGAGCTGAGCGTCGAGGAGATCCGGGGGATCGTCGCGGACTTCGGCGCCGCCGCGCGCCGGGCGCTGGCCGCCGGGTTCCAGGTGGTCGAGGTGCACGGCGCGCACGGGTACCTGATCCACGAGTTCCTCTCCCCGCACACCAACCACCGCACCGACTCCTACGGCGGGTCCTTCGCCAACCGGGCCAGGTTCGCGCTGGAGGTCGTGGACGCGGTCCGGGCCGCGTGGCCGGCCGACCTGCCGGTGTTCTACCGCACCTCGGCGACCGACTGGCTGACCGAGAATCTCGATGACCCCCGTGAGGGCTGGACAGTGGATGACACCGTCGAGCTGGCCCGGCTGCTCCGCGAGCACGGCGTGGACCTCGTGGACACGTCCTCCGGCGGGATCGCCCGGGACGCCAAGGTCGTCACCGGCCCGGGCTTCCAGGTGCCGTTCGCCGCGCGGGTGCGCGCCGAGGCTGGGGTGCCGGTCGGTGCGGTCGGCCTGATCACCGAACCGAAGCAGGCCGAGGACATCGTGGCAACCGGCCAGGCGGACGCCGTCCTCCTGGGCCGTGAACTGCTCCGCGACCCGCACTGGCCGCACCGCGCCGCGGCGGCGCTGGGCGTGGCGGCCTCGTGGCCGGCCCAGTACGCCTGGGCGGTTTGACCCGGGTTCACCCTCCCACCCGTGATCAACTACACGCTCTTGCGGCTTCCGACCCTGCGGAAAGCGCAACTACGTGTAGTTGATCACCGGCCGGAGGGCCGGATGGCCGGGCCGGCCGAACCCGGCCGGGCCGGGCCGGGTTCGGCCGGCGGCCGGTCAGGTCAGGTCCCGGATCACCGCGTCCGCGAGCAGCCGGCCCCGCAGGGTCAGCACCGCGCGGTCCTCGGCCAGAGTCAGCAGCCCGTCCTCGACGGCGCGGTGCGCGGCGGCCAGCCCGGCCCCGTCGAGCAGGTCCAGCGGCAGCCCCTCGGCCAGGCGCAGCCGGAGCATGATGTCCTCGATCCGGCGCTCCTCCTTCGTGAGCAGCTCCCGGCCGACGCCGGGGGACACCTTGTCGGCGGCCCGGGCGGCGTACGTGTTCGGGTGCTTCACGTTCCACCACCGCACCCCGCCGACGTGGCTGTGCGCGCCCGGCCCGAGGCCCCACCAGTCGCCGCCGCGCCAGTAGAGCAGGTTGTGCTTGCACTCGCCGCCGGGGCGGGCCCAGTTGGAGACCTCGTACCAGTGCAGGCCGGCGGACTCCAGGGTGGACGACGCGGCCAGGTAGCGGTCGGCGGCCACGTCGTCGTCCGGGTACGGCAGCTCGCCGCGGCGCATCCGGGCGGCCAGCCGGGTGCCGTCCTCGATGATCAGGGCGTACGCGCTGACGTGGTCGACGCCGGCGTCGAGGACGGCCTGCAGGGAGGCGGCGAAGTCCTCGGGGCGCTCGCCCGGCGTACCGTAGATCAGGTCGAGGTTGACATGGTCGAAGCCGGCGGCCCGGGCCTCCTGCGCGGCCTGCACGGCGCGGCCGGGGCTGTGCTTGCGGTCGAGGACGGCCAGCACGTGCGGGGCCGCGGACTGCATGCCCAGCGAGATCCGGTTGAAGCCGGCCGAGCGCAGCTCCTTGAGCATGACCGGGTCGACCGTCTCCGGGTTCGCTTCCGTGGTGATCTCCACGTCCGAGGTGAAACCCCAGGTCGCGTCGATCTTCTCCAGCAGCCGGCCCAGCTCGGACGGCGGCAGCAGGGTCGGGGTGCCGCCGCCGACGAAGACGGCGGACACGGGCCGGGGCCCGCGGAGGACCCGGGAGGCGAGCTTCAGCTCGGCGAGGACCTGGTTGACGTAGCCGGTCTGGGTCACGCCCTCGCTTGGCGTGTAGGTGTTGAAGTCGCAGTAGCCGCACCGGGAGGCGCAGAACGGGACATGGGCATACACCCCGAAACCGGATGAACCTGCGGCGGCAAGGGCAGCGGGGGGCAGCGAGCCGTCCGTGGGGACGGGAGCGCCGGAGGGGAGTACGCCTGGCATAACCACTAGTGTGCCGGTCATGGCCGAAGAACTCGTCAGGTACGCCGCCGCCGAGGGCGTGGCGACGCTCACTCTCGACAGCCCGGGCAACCGCAACGCGCTGTCGACGCCCCTGATCAGGCAGTTCACCGACGCTCTCCGCGCGGCGCTGGCCGACGACGCGGTCCGGGTGATCCTGCTCGACCACGCCGGCCCGGTGTTCTGCTCCGGGGCGGACCTGAAGGAGACCGCTGCGGCCCGCGAGTCCGGCCAGGTGCCCGCCGCGGCGCTCGTGGACCTGCTCGCCGACCTGGTGGAGGCCCCGAAGCCGGTCGTCGCCAGGATCGCCGGCCCGGCCCGCGCGGGCGGCCTCGGCCTGATCGCCGCCGCCGACATCGCGGTGTGCACCACGGCCGCGACGTTCGCGTTCACCGAGGTCCGGCTGGGGGTCATCCCGGCGGTGATCTCCGCCACCGTCCTGCCCCGGCTCACGCCCCGTGCGGCCTCCGAGCTGTACCTGACGGGCGAGGTGTTCGACGGGCACCGGGCCGAGCATGTCGGACTCGTGACAGCCGCCGTGCCGGAGTCCGACCTCGATCCGGCCGTCCGCCGGTACCTCGACGCGCTCGTCCTGGGCGCCCCGGGCGCGCTGGCCGGCGCGAAGGGACTGCTCAGGACTCCGGTCCGTGAGCGGCTGCGGGAACTCGCCGACCTGTCCGCCGGATATTTCCTGTCCACGGAGGGCCGCGAGGGTGTGGCCGCGTACGCCGAGAAGCGTGTCCCCTCGTGGGTGCCGGAGGGCCGGCGTTCCGCGTAGGGTGGTGTCCCATGCGGGTCAGGACGTTACTCACCGTATTGGTCATTTCTGTGCTCGTGATGTGCACCGGCGGCTATTTCGTCGCCCAGTACTTCGGTGAGAAGTTCAAGATCCCGGTCTCGACCAAGTCGTGCACGGTGACCGCCGGTGGGAAGGTGGTCCTCGACGCCGACCAGTTAGCCAACGCCGCGACCATCGCCGCGGTGGGCATCCGGCGCAAGCTGCCCGAGCGGGCGGTCGTCGTCGCGCTGGCCACCGCCTGGCAGGAGTCGAAGATCCGCAACCTGACCGGCGGGGACCGCGACTCGATCGGCCTGTTCCAGCAACGGCCCAGCATGGGCTGGGGCACCCCGGAGCAGATCGCCGACCAGCGGTACACGAGCGGCAAGTTCTACGACAAGCTGGTCAAGGTGCCCGGCTGGCAGGACATGCGCGTCACGGACGCCGCCCAGGCCGTGCAGGTCAGCGCGCACCCGGAGTTGTACGAGCAGTGGGTGGAGAAGTCCGAGATCCTCACCAGGGCGCTCGGCGGCTCGGCGGGGCAGGCCGTGGCGTGCACGCTGCCGGGCGACCCGAAGCAGCAGGGCGCCGTGGCCGTCGCGGCCCTCGCCGACGCGCTCAAGGCCGACTGGGGCCAGGCCGGGGCGACGAAGGCCACGACCATGGACCTCAAGCCGCGCGACGCCCAGTCCGGCTGGCAGTACGCGCACTGGCTGGTCGCCCGCGCCGAGGAGCACGGGGTGCGCGCCGTGCGCTACGCCGGCATGGAGTGGACGGCCAAGGACGGGTCCTGGACGAAGAAGAAGGACGCGAACGGCACGGAGACCGTGACCGCCGAGGTCAGCCCTTGATCATCCGGATCGTCAACGGGTACCGGTAGAACTCGCCCTTGTTCGCCGCGATCCCGGCGAGCACCGAGAACGTGACCGACACCAGCAACGGGACGAACATCAGCACGAAGATCAGCAGGAAGCCGAACCCGTGGGTGATGGCGCCGAGCCCGCAGGCCGCCAGCATCGACACCATGACCCAGCCGAGCGACCAGAAGATCATCGAGATGTGGAAGTTCAGCGATTCCGAGGCGTTGGCCTTGACCCAGCGCGAGGTGGAACCCTTCAGCGCGTACATCAGGATCGGGCCGAGGATGCCCAGCAGGCCCAGGAAGTGGGTCAGGGCGGAGTCGGAGATCTCCTGGCGGGTCGGGGCCGGGCCGGAGTAGGCCGGATCCGAGGGGTCGGCCGGGCCGCCGTGCCCGTAGCCGGTGCCGGGGGCCTGCCGCTGGAGCTGTGGCGGGGGCATCCGATAGCCGGGCGGAGGCACCTGGTAGCCGCCGGGAGGGACCGCCGGACCCGGAGGGTTCCACGGCGGGCCGGTGACGGGGAAATCGGGATCGTTGTCAGCCACGACGTCAGGGTAGGCCAGGGCTCCCCGGTAGGGGAGCCCTGCGCCAGGCCTACTTACTTGATGAAATTGAAGTTGAACGGGTAGCTGTACGGCTGGCCCTCGTTGGCCTTCATGCCGGCGATGATGCCGAACACGATCTGGCCCACGAAGACGACGAGCGCGACGAGACCGGCGAGGATCGAGACCAGCCAGCCGACGTAGGGCACCCGGCCGCCGCACTGCTCGATGATCCCGAGCACGAACGCCGCGACGCTCAGCGGGGCGTGGAAGTTCAGCGCGGCGAGCGAGGTCGAGCGGACGGCCGCCGACTCCTTGCCCTTCGCCAGATACGCCACGAGCGGGCCGGCGAAACCGAGCACGCCGCAGGAGATGAACGCGCCGACGGCAGCACCGAACGTGGCGACGAGCGCCCAGGTCTTGTCGTCGGAGTTGGCCGGGGGTGGCGGGGGGTACCCGTACCCAGGCGGTGGGGGTTGAGTCATGCCGACAACCTAGTGGTCGTGATCACGGAAGTCTGTCAGCTGACAGCAAGCTGACAGCTGAGTCGGCACATGACTTGTCAGCGGTCGTAGACTGGCACTCACGCCACGGGAGTGCCAGGGAGGTGATGCGCGTGCCGATGGATGAGCGGAAACTGGACGTTCTGCGCGCGATCGTCGAAGACTACGTCGCCACCCAGGAGCCGGTCGGCAGCAAGGCGCTGGTCGAGCGGCACAACCTGCGGGTGTCCTCCGCCACAGTGCGCAACGACATGGCCGTCCTCGAGGAGGAGGGCTACATCCGCCAGCCGCACACCAGCGCCGGGCGGGTGCCCACCGACAAGGGTTACCGGCTGTTCGTCGACAAGCTCAGCCGGATCAAGCCGATGAGCCCCGCGGAGAAGCGGGCCATCCAGCGCTTTCTCGACGGCTCGGTCGACCTCGATGACGTCGTGCACCGTTCTGTCCGGTTGTTGGCGCAGCTGACCCGGCAGGTCGCTGTCGTGCAGTACCCGTCGCTGACCCGCAGCGCCGTGCGGCACCTGGAGCTGATTGCGGTCAGCACCACCCGGATCATGCTGGTCATGATCACCGACACCGGCCGGGTCGAGCAGCGGCTGTGCGAGCTGCCGGGCCCGACCGACGACGAGTCGATCATGGCCCTGCGGCGGCAGATCAACGAGAAGCTGGTCGGTAAGAAACTGGTCGACACGCCGACCTTGGTGCAGGCATTGGTCGAAGAGGTGCGTTTCGACCTCCGCCCGGCCATGATCAGTCTGTCGACCGTGCTCCTGGAGACACTGGTCGAGCGCGGCGAGGAGCGCCTGGCCCTCGCCGGCACCGTCAACCTGACCCGCAGCGCGCTGGACTTCCCCGGCTCGCTGATGCCGATTCTCGAGGCCATCGAGGAGGAGGTCGTGCTGCTCAAGCTCATCGGCGAGTCCGACTCCTCCAGCATGGTCCGGGTCCTGATCGGCGACGAGAACGAGTTCGTCGACCTCCGCTCCACCTCGGTGGTCTCCACGGGTTACGGCCCCGGCACGACAGCCGTCGGGGGCCTCGGGGTCCTCGGCCCCACCCGGATGGACTACCCCGGAACCATGGCCACCGTCCGAGCGGTGGCCCGTTATGTCGGCGAGATTCTCGCCCAGAACTCCCAAAACTGAGTTAGGACGACAGTGGCCAAGGACTACTACGCGATCCTGGGCGTGAGCCGGGACGCCAGCCAGGACGAGTTGAAGAAGGCGTACCGGAAGCTGGCCCGCCAGTTCCACCCGGACGTCAACCCGGCCCCAGAGGCGCAGGAGCAGTTCAAGGACATCAGTGCCGCCTACGAGGTGCTGTCCGACCCGCAGAAGCGCCAGATGGTCGACCTCGGTGGCGACCCGCTCGCGCCTAACGGCGGCGGCATGCCTCCGGGCGGCAGCCCGTTCGTCGGTTTCCAGGACATCATGGACGCCTTCTTCGGCAACTCGGCCGGCCGGGGCCCGCGTTCGCGGGTGCGCGCGGGTGCTGACGCGGTCCTGCGGCTCGAGCTGGACCTGCACGAGACGGCGTTCGGCCTGGAGGCCCCGCTGACCGTCGACACGGCCATCGTGTGCGCGACCTGCGACGGCGGCGGTTGTGCCGTCGGCACCACCCCGGTGACCTGTGACGTCTGCCAGGGCCGCGGCGAGGTGCAGAGCGTGCAGCGCACGTTCCTCGGCCAGGTCGTCACCGCCCGGCCGTGCGCGGCGTGCCAGGGCTTCGGCAGCGTTATCCCCAGCCCGTGCGCGACCTGCAACGGCGACGGCAGGGTCCGGTCGCGGCGCAACCTGACCGTGAAGATCCCGGGCGGCGTCGAGGACGGCATGCGGATCCGGCTCTCCGGGCAGGGCGAGGTCGGTCCCGGAGGCGGCCCGGCCGGCGACCTGTACGTGGAGATCCACGAGCGCCGGCACGAGGTCTACACCCGCAAGGGCGACGACCTGCACTGCACCGTGTCCGTGCCGATGACGGCCGCGGCGCTCGGCACCCAGCTGACGATCAAGACCCTGGACAGCGAGGAGCTGATCGACATCCGGCCGGGCACCCAGCCGGGCAGCAACCTGCGGCTGCGCGCCAAGGGCGTCCCGCACCTGCGCGGCAACGGCCGGGGCGACATATACGTGCACCTGGACGTGAAGACCCCGACGAAGCTGGACGGCGAGTCCGAGCGGCTGCTGCGCGAGTTCGCGCGGTCGCGGGGCGAGGAGCTGGTCGAGGTGACGAAGCAGGGCGGCGGGTTCTTCTCGCGGGTGAAGGACGCGCTCAAGTAGGAGCCGTGCGGCTGTCCGGGCCCGGGTGACCTTCGTTGGTCGCCCGGGCCCGTTCGCGTCGGCGGGCCTGTGCGCTGCCCCGCCGGGTCGCGTCGTCGGCGCGTTCCGGGGCCGGGGGCGGGTTATCCTCGCGGGTGGTCGCGGGGCGGCCACCGGTGCCCGACCTGGGTCGCCGGCCCGAGCGGAGGAGTGCGCGTGAGTCTGGCGTTGTTCTGGGTCGAGGAGCTGCCGGTCGGCGACCGGTTCACCCTGGACGGACCCGAGGGCCGGCACGCCGCCGACGTGCAGCGGCTGCGGGTCGGCGAGCGGCTGCTGCTGGGTGACGGCGCCGGGGCCACCGCCGAGTGCGTCGTGGTCGACGTCGCCAAGAGCGCTCTGGGGGTACGCGTGGAGGAGCGCTTCTTCACCGAAGCCCCCGCCCCCCGGCTCGTCGTGGTGCAGGGACTGCCGAAGGGCGACCGCGCGGAGCTCGCCGTGCAGGCCATGACCGAGGTCGGGGTGGACGAGATCGTGCCCTGGCAGGCGTCCCGGTCGATCACGCACTGGAAGGGCGAGCGGGCGGCCAAGTCGCTGGAGAAGTGGCGGTCGGTGGCCAGGGAGGCGGCCAAGCAGTCCCGGCGGGCCTGGTTCCCCACAGTGTCGGAGCTGCGCGGCACGGCCGGGGTGACGCCGACGTTCGTCCTGCACGAGGAGGCGGACATCGCGCTGTCCACGGTGCCGTTGCCGGCCGGGGACATCACGCTCGTGGTCGGCCCGGAGGGCGGCATCGACTCCAACGAGGTGCTCGACTTCGCCGATCGGGGGGCGATCCCGGTCCGGCTGGGGCCGAACGTGCTGCGCACCTCGACCGCCGGGGTGGCGGCGCTGTCGGTGTTGTCGGCCCGGCTCGGCCGCTGGTAGACGAGTGGCTGCCGCGGCAGCCCCGGGCCGACGTCCCGGTAACCTTTCCGCGTCCCTCGCCGGTCGCCCCGGTACCCGGTGATCGGTGGGGCCGATACCCTGGGTTCCGTGACCGACTGTCTGTTCTGCCGGATCGTCCGGGGCGAACTGCCCGCCACCGTCGTGCTCGACACCGAGCACCTGCTGGCCTTCCGCGACATCCACCCGCAGGCCCCCACCCATGTCGTGGTCGTCCCGAAGACGCACTACGACAACGCCGTCGAGCTCGCCACCGCCGACCCGGCCCTCGCCGGCGAGCTGGTGGCCGCCGCCGGACAGGTCGCGAAGGCGGACGGGCTGGACTCGTTCCGGCTGGTGACCAACACCGGTGCCGAGGCCGGCCAGTCGGTGTTCCACGTCCACCTGCACGTTCTCGGCGGGCGCGCGTTGGGGCACCTGGGCTGAGATCTGACCGTTATCGACCAGCCGCCGTCGGCTGATAGCGTCGCCGGCATGAAGGAGCTGGAGCGGCGGGTCCGCGGTGCGCAGGCGGAGGGCCGGGTTCCGGCGGTGCAGGCGGCGGTGGTGCGCGCCGACCGCCCCGACTGGACGTTCGCGGTGGGCGGGTCGGGCACCGACCGGCCGTTGGACGACGCGAGCCAGTTCCGGATCGGCTCGGTGACGAAGACGTTCACGGCCGTGCTGGCGTTGCAGGCCCGCGACGCCGGGCTGCTCGACCTCGACGACCCGGTCGGCAAGCACCTGCGGCTGGGCGCGCACGGGGAGCACACGTACCGGCGGCTGCTCAGCCACACCTCCGGCATCCAGCGCGAGCCCGACGGCGACGTCTGGGACACCCTCAACGTGCCGGACATCGACACCCTGCTGACCGAGCTGCACCGGGCCGAGCAGGTGCTGCCGTCCGCGCGCCGGTTCCACTACTCGAACCTGGGCCTCGCGCTCGTCGGCCAGGCCGTGGCGACCCTGCGCGGCGGCACGTGGGCCGAGGTCCTCACCGACCTCGTGCTCACCCCGCTGGGCCTGACCGGCGTCACCGTGCAGCCGACGGACACGGCGGTGACCGGCTACCAGGTCGACGCGTACTCCGACCATGCCCGCGTCGAGCCCCGCCTGGAGTCCGGCGGGATCGCCCCGGCCGCGCAGCTGTGGGGCACGGCGCGCGACCTGGCCCGCTGGGCGGCGTTCCTGGCCGACCCGGCGAGTGTCGACCCGACCGGCTCCGTGCTGGCCGAGGCGACGATGGAGGAGGCGCGCTGGCCGGTCACGACCAGTGACGCCGAGGCCTGGCTGGCGGCCTTCGGGCTCGGCCTGATCGTGGTGCCGCAGGGCGACCGGGTGGTGCACGTGGGCCACGACGGGGCGATGCCGGGCTTCCTGGCCGCGGCGTACGGCCGGCGGGGCCCCGGGGCCCCGCGCGGCATGGGGGCCGCCACCCTCGGATCCGCCGGCAACGGGGCCGTGGTGCTGGAGTTGGCGCACGAGCTGCTGGGCGCTGCCGTGGAGGCGGATCCGGCGGATGTCGAGCCGTGGTCGCCGGCCGGGCCGGTACCCGAAGAATTCCGGTCTGTTCTCGGCCGGTGGTGGGGCGAGGGTTTCGAGCACGTGTTCCGCTGGGAGGACGGCCGGCTCGTGGCCCGGGCGGCCGGGGTGCCCGTGGACCGGGCGCCGGCGGTGTTCGAGCCGCGGTCGGTGGACGTGCTGCGCACCGTGTCGGGGCGCGAGGTCGGCGAGCTGCTCCGGCTGACCCGCGACGCGTCGGGCGCCGTGGTCGCCATGCACTGGGCGACGTACCGGTTCAGCCGCGACCAGCAGGACTTCACCGGGGGCTCTTTTTCCTGACCGGCGGGAAAATCAGGCGGGCCGCCCGGGGGTTCTCCCGATACCATGGGTGCATCAGAGGCGGCCGGCCGGTGCCGGCCCTGGGCAGGGAGAGCAGGTGGGACAGGCCCCTACGGGCCAACGTATGTCCGGAACACCCCCTACCGCGGCGCAGCGGGTTCAGTCCAAGATCACCGTGAGCGACCCGAGCTGGATGGTGCAGCTGCTGGGTCCCCGTGACGAAATGCTCAAACTCGTGGAGAAGTCCCTGAAGAGCGACGTGCTCGTCCGGGGCAACGAGATCACCTTCACCGGCGAGCCGGCCGACAACGCCCTGGCCGAGCGGGTCTTCACCGAGCTGCTGGAGTTCATCGAGAAAGGCGAGCCCTTGACGGCAGACGCTGTCCGCCGCACGGTGGGCATGATCGAGGGCGGTGGCGAGGAGCGGCCGGCGGAGGTGCTGACCCTCAACATCCTGTCCCGGCGCGGCAAGACGATCCGCCCGAAGACCCTCAACCAGAAGCGGTATGTGGACGCGATCGACGAGCACACGATCGTGTTCGGCATCGGCCCCGCCGGTACCGGTAAGACGTATCTGGCGATGGCCAAGGCCGTCCAGGCGTTGCAGGCCAAGCAGGTCACCCGGATCATCCTGACCCGGCCGGCCGTGGAGGCCGGCGAGCGGCTGGGCTTCCTGCCGGGCACGCTCTACGACAAGATCGACCCTTACCTGCGCCCGCTGTACGACGCGCTGCACGACATGATCGATCCCGAGTCGATCCCGCGCCTCATGCAGAACGGCACGATCGAGGTCGCACCCCTGGCGTACATGCGGGGCCGGACGCTCAACGACGCGTTCGTCGTCCTCGACGAGGCGCAGAACACCACGCCCGAGCAGATGAAGATGTTCCTCACCCGGCTCGGCTTCGGTTCCAAGATCGTGGTGACGGGCGACGTCACCCAGGTCGACCTGCCCAACGGGACGCACAGCGGCCTGCGGGTCGTCCGGGAGATCCTCGAAGGCGTGGAAGACGTGCACTTCGCCCAGCTCGCGAGCTCCGACGTGGTACGTCATAGGCTGGTCGGCGACATCGTCGACGCGTACGCCAAGTGGGACGACGCGCGACAGGAGGCCCGACCGCACCCGCTGCCCGCCCGGCAGCAGGGGCGTCGGCGCTAGACAAGCAGGAGTTAGAGCACACGTGTCCATCGAGATCGCGAACGAGTCCGGGGTAGAGACCGCCACGGACCCGATCCTCGCCGTGGCCAGGTACGCACTCGACGAGATGGGGATCAACCCGCTCGCCGAGCTGTCGATCCTGCTGGTCGAGGTCGAGTACATGGCGGAGCTGAACCAGCGGTGGATGGGCGGTGACGGTCCCACCGACGTCCTCGCGTTCCCGATGGACGAGATGAGCGTCGACCGGGGTCCCGGCAACGGCACCGAGCACGACGAGCCGGCGCTGCTGGGCGACATCGTGCTGTGCCCGGAGGTCGCGGCCAACCAGGCCAAGACCGCCGGGCACTCCACCGACGACGAGCTGCACATGCTCACCGTGCACGGCGTGCTGCACCTGCTCGGCTACGACCACGCCGAGCCGGAGGAGGAGCGCGAGATGTTCGGGCTCCAGGGCAAGCTGCTCACCGGATGGCGGGCGAGCAAGGCCTGATGCCCGACACAACCCTGCTGGCCGTCGCGGTCACGCTGGTGCTCTTCGCTGGGGTCTTCGCGGCCGTGGACGCGGCCGTGACGGTCGTCTCCCCGGCCCGGAGCGGCGAGCTCGCCCGGGCCGGGGTCCGGGGCGCCCGCTCGCTGGAGATCGTCGCCGGCGACAAGCCGCACTACCTGAACCTGCTCCTGCTGCTCCGGCTCGCTTTCGAACTGACCGCCACCACCCTGGTCGCGCTGGTCGCGATCGACACGTGGTCGGCCGGTTGGCAGGCCGCGACGGTGACGGCGGCCTCGATGACCGTGGTCAGCTTCGTGATCGTCGGGGTGGGGCCGAGGACCCTGGGCCGGCAGCACGCGTATCCGGTGGCGCTGGCCGCCGCCCCCTTCGTCCGCTGGATCGGCCGGGCGTTGGGCCCGCTGGCCCGGCTGCTGATCGTGATCGGCAACGCCGTGACCCCGGGCAGGGGGTTCCGGGAGGGTCCGTTCTCCACGGCCACCGAGCTGCGCGAGATGGTCGACCTGGCCGAGGAGCGCGGTACGGTCGACCACGACGAACGCACGATGATCTACTCGGTGATCGAGCTGGGCGACACCATCGCCCGCGAGGTCATGGTGCCCCGGACCGACATGGTGTGGATCGAGGAACGCAAGGCGCTGCGCCAGGCGATGGCGCTGGCCATCCGCAGCGGCTTCTCCCGGATCCCCGTGATCGGCGAGAGCATCGACGACGTGCTCGGCGTGATCTACCTCAAGGACATCATCCGCCGGCTGGAGAGCCCGGACCTGCCGGTCCGCGAGCTGATGCGTTCGGCGGAGTTCGTGCCCGAGTCCAAGCCGGTGGACGACCTGCTCCGCGAGATGCAGGCGGCCAGGATCCACATCGCGATCGTCGTCGACGAGTACGGCGGCACGGCCGGCCTGGTCACGATCGAGGACATCCTCGAGGAGATCGTGGGCGAGATCACCGACGAGTACGACGTCGAGCGCCCCCCGGTCGAGAAGCTGTCCGACGGCTCCCTGCGGGTCCTCGCCCGGCTGTCGATCGAGGATCTGGGTGAGATGTTCGGGATGGAGATCCCGGCCGAGGACGTGGAGACCGTGGGCGGGCTGCTCGCCCAGGCCCTCGGCCGGGTGCCGATCCCGGGTGCCCAGGCCGTGGTGGCCGGGCTGGAGCTGACCGCCGAGGGCACTGCCGGCCGGCGGAACAGGATCGATACCGTGGTAGTACGCCAAGTGACAGATGGGGAGGGTTCTGATGACTGAGCTGGACGCGGAGGACGGCAAGCTGGTGACGCTGGCCAGGTCGGCCAGGGCCCGGATCGGGGCCCCCGAGGGGGCGGCGGTCCGCGACGGGGACGGCCGGACGTACGCGGCGGCGACCGTCGCGCTGCCCAGCCTGTCGCTGAGCGCGCTGCAGGGTGCCGTGGCCCAGGCCGTGGCGGCCGGGGCGGCGAAGATCGAGGCGGCGGTCGTGGTGACCGAGGGTTCCGTGGTCGACGCCGCGGGGCTGGCCGCCGTGCACGACCTGTCGCCGGCCGCCCCGCTGTACGTGGCGGACCCGTCCGGCGCGTTGCTGGGGTCGGCGTGAGCCGCGCGGGCTCGAAGGGGTCCGGCCGGCACAAGCCGGAAAAGGACGACAAGCCCAAGGCCGAGGGCAAGGACTGGTACCCGTCGACGAAGCCGGTCTGGAAGCGCGGCCCGGGGGCGCGGGCGGCTGGCAACGCCGCGCATGCGGCGGGGGCGGACGCTCCGACCAGGGGTGACGCGCGCCGCACCTCAGGTCCGGCGAAGCCGTCGTTCCGTGGTGAGGGCGCCCAGGACCGGGGCCTGCCCCGTGACCGCAGCGCGGCTCGTGACCAGGGTCCGGCCCGTGACCACGCCGCGGGTCGCGACCAGGGCCAGGCCAGGCCTGGCTCCCGCGACCAGGGCGCCCAGCGCAAGACCTCCGGAGGCTCCGCGGCCAGGGACGGCGCACGCGCCAAGCCCGTGCCCCGCGACCCGGGCACCCAGCGCCAGGCCGGCACCCACAAGGCCGGCGCGAAGCAGATCCTCACCCCGAGCACCGGCGCCGGCGGCTCGGCCGGCATCGGCGCCGAGCGCGTCGACTTCCGGGCCGGGTTCGCGTGCTTCGTGGGCCGGCCGAACGCCGGCAAGTCCACGTTGACGAACGCCCTGGTCGGCGCGAAGATCGCGATCACCAGCAGCAAGCCGCAGACCACCCGGCACATCATTCGGGGCGTCGTGCACCGCCCGGAGGGCCAGCTGATCCTGGTCGACACCCCGGGCCTGCACCGGCCGCGCACCCTGCTGGGCGAGCGGCTGAACGACCTGGTCCGCCAGACCTGGAGCGAGGTCGACGTGATCGGCCTGTGCATCCCGGCGGACGAGGACATCGGCAAGGGCGACACGTTCATCACCAGCGAGATCAGCGAGCTGAAGGCGACCATCATCGCCGTGGTCACGAAGACGGACCTGGTCTCCAAGGAGCGGCTGGCCGAGCAGTTGCTGGCGGTGGCGGAGTTGGGCGCGTTCGCCGAGATCGTGCCGGTGTCGGCGGTGTCCGGGGAGCAGGTCGACGTCCTGTTGCAGGTCATGACCCGGCTGCTGCCGAAGTCGCCGCAGCTGTACCCGGACGACGCGCTGACCGACGAGCCGGAGAACGTGCTGATCGCCGAGCTGATCCGCGAGGCCGCGCTGGAGGGGGTCCGCGACGAGCTGCCGCACTCCATCGCCGTCATGGTCGAGGAGGTGCAGGTCGAGGACGGGGTGACCCGGATCTTCGCCGACCTGTACGTCGAGCGGCCCTCGCAGAAGGCCATCATCATCGGGCACAAGGGCAGCCGGTTGCGGGACGTGGGCAGCAGGTCCCGGGCGGAGATCGAGAAGCTGCTGGGTACCCGGATCTATCTGGATCTGCACATCCGGGTGGCCAAGGAGTGGCAGCGCGACCCGAAGCAGCTGCGCAAGCTGGGTTTCTGAGGTGCGGGCGGCGGCGGGTCACCCGTACGCCGCCCGAATCCCGCACACCGCGCGGGACTGATCCGGATCTCCCGCTCCCGGGCCAGCCGCGCCGGCCCGGGAGCAGGAACCGCGACGTCAGCGCCGCACGCCCCGGTGGACCACCGTCTGGTACGGCATAGGGAACGTCTCCGGCAGCCCGGCCGTCAGCGCGCGGATCCCGTCCCGGATCTCCTCCTGCCGCTCCGGGGCCGCCGTCAGGTAGGTCGAACGCGTCGACATCAGCGCGACGAGACTGTCGGCCGTCATCGGCATGCTGTGCGCGAACTTCTCGCTGACCGGCGGCTCGAACCCGGCCCCGAAGTCCCCGACGAGGAAGGCCAGTCGCCTACTGCCGTCGCCCGAGCTGGTGATCGCGCTCAGGGCCTCGACCCACGGCACGGACTCGTCGCGCATGTTCCACACGGGGCCGAACACCCCGCCCGGCCGGATCACCCGGGCCAGCTCCGGGTGCGCACGCTCCCGGTCGAACCAGTGGTAGGCCTGGCCGGCGACCACGGCGTCGACGCTCGCGTCCGGTAGCGGGATGTGCTCGGCGGAGCCGTCCAGCGACGTCACGCCCGGGGTCGCGGCGTCGAGCCGGGCGCGCATCCCCGGGTCGGGTTCCACAGGCAGGACCTCGTGCCCGAGGGCCACCAGCACCCGGGTCAGCAGGCCCGTGCCAGCACCGAGGTCGACCACCCGCAGGGGCCGTTCGCCGAGGAGCCAGCGGAGCGCCTCGGCCGGGTAGCTGGGGCGGTGGGTGTCGTAGTCGGTGGCGGCGGCACCGAAGGACAGCCGCGATTTCTCTAGATCCACAGGGGGACCGTACCCCGGTTAATCGCATTGCGACGGCCCCTCGGGCCGCCGTAGGGTTCTGGCCATCAACCCCGACCAAACGGAGACCGACATGTGGTGCACCGCAACGGAAGCCCGCCGCCTGGCGTGCGGCGCCCCGTCGGCGCACGGTCTTCCCGACCCGGGTCGGTGGCACGTCTAGCGTTCCCGCTGGTCAGCCGCCGCCCACCCCACCGGGGACGGGCGGTTTTTTCGTTCCCACCACCAGAACACGAAGGAGGACGCGGTGCACGCCGTACTCGTCATCAACGCCGACCTCGGACCCCTGCACCGAGTCAGCCTCAAGCACGCGATCCGGATGCTCTACCGCAGGGTCGCCGAGGTCCACGAGGCCGAGCCGGACCAGCGGATCGGGGTCTTCCCGGTTCCCAAGGTCGTCCGCCTCGTGCACTACGTGGTGACCCGCTGGCGCCGGGGCCGCGGCCCGTCCTGGTCCCGCGCCGGGGTGCTCACCCGCGACGGCCACCGCTGCGGGTACTGCGGCAAGGCCGCCAGCACGATCGACCACGTCCTGCCCCGGTCCCGGGGCGGGCAGAACCACTGGGAGAACACCGTCGCCGCCTGCTCGGCGTGCAACGGCCGAAAGGGCGACCGGACTCCCCCCGAAGCGCGCATGCCCCTGCAGGTGACCCCGAGGGTCCCGCTGTGGGCATCGTTCCACGCGCGCTGACCGGGCCGGCGGGGTTACGGGGCCCCGCCGGCCCTCCTATCCTGGAACACATGATCATCAGGGAAGCGACCGCCGAGGACTGGCCGGCGATCTGGCCGTTCATGCACGGCATCATCGCGGCGGGGGAGACCTACACCTTCGACCGTGACACGTCCGAGTCCCGGGCCCGCGCCATGTGGATGCTGTCCGCGCCGTCGCGCACGGTCGTGGCGGTCTCCGACGACGGCACCGTGCTGGGCACCGCCAAGATGAACCCCAACCACATGGGCGGCGCCTCGCACATCGCCAGCGCGAGCTTCATGGTTTCCCCCGAGCATTCCGGGCAGGGGGTCGGCCGGGCGCTCGGCGAACACGTCCTGTCGTGGGCGCGCGCCGAGGGCTACCGCGCGATGCAGTTCAACGCCGTGGTCGCCACCAACGTGCGGGCGGTGGCCCTGTGGCGGTCCCTGGGCTTCACCATCATCGGCACCCTCCCGGAGGGCTTCCTGCACCCGACAGAGGGCTACGTCGGCCTCCACATCATGCACATGCCCCTCTAACCCCATGAAGATCATTTGACGGTTACGGCGGTCCCTGGACCGGCGCGCGTCAGCGACCTGTGGCTGGAGGGCGCCGCCGGCCTCAGCCCTGGGGCCTCCGGCTACATCAGGCCGAGCTGGGTGAGGAACTCGACATGGTCGTAGTAGATGCGTAACGAGGCGATCCGGTCTCCGGCGCGGGTGATGACATTGGCCACCCGCAGGTCCAGCGGTCGACCCGTCGGCGGCACCGTGCCCTGCGGACCGACGAGCGGTCCGGTGTGGGTGCCGACGGTGTGCAGTTCGACGGCGACCGAGTCCCCGGCGGTGACCGTGGCGCTGATCGGGTGCGAGATGTCCGGGAAGGCGTCGTAGAACACCTGGGTCCAGCCGGCGATCTGTTCCGGGCCGCGCAGGCTGACGCCGGGGGCCACGAGCTCGCAGTCCGGGGTCAACAGGCCGGGCAGCGGGCTGGTGTCGTGGGCGTCGGCGGCGGCGAACCAGTCGGCGTACGGCGCGTCGAGACTCTTCATCGGCCCTCCCGTCGGGATGTCGTCCCAGACTGGGGCTGACCAGGGACAACGGCCAATCTGGCACTCGGGTCCACGCTAGTCGACCCCTCGCGAAGGTGTATCCGAACCGGAAGTTTCGGGCTGGGACCATCCGTCCCGCGCCGGCCTACTGCGGGTGGGCGACGCGGAGGGCCCGGATCGACCGGAGCACGATCTCGCGGGCCTCCGCCCCGAATCTGGCCTCGGCAGCGAGCAGATCCCACGCGCGCAGGTAGGGCCCCGCGTCCTCACCCCGGTAGAACGTCTCGCCGGCGACGGTCTCCACGATGGCGACCTTGTCGAGCAGCAGAAATCCCTCAGGTGGCGTGTAGGGGAGAAACACGTCGAAGGGAACGATCCCCAGCGTCACATTGGGCATGCCGTCGATGATCGCGAGCAGCCGGTCGAGCTGGCCCAGCATCGCCTGGGGCGGGCACAGCAGGAAACGCAGTGAAGCTTCGGTGGCGAGAAACTCGAACCTGCGGCCGGGCTCGTAGAGCAAGTGCTGCCGCTTGAGCCGCTCGGCGGTGCCTGCTTCGATGTCGAGCCTGTGAGTCTCCGCGACCTGTTCCGGAGTGAGGCTGAGATCCTCACGATGAAGCCAAGCGTTTTCGGTCATTCGTGCCCGGATGTATTCGGCGGTCTGCAACATGCCGGGAATACATCCGGTCTCGATGTCCCGGATGAGAGCCGCTTTGCGCGTCATCTCGTTGTAGCGGCGCTGGATGGCGCCTTGCCCCGACCGCATCTGGACACGCCAGCTTTCATAGCTGTGCTGCGCCTCCCGAGCGAGCGCGAGGAGCTGTCCCGTCATTTCGGAGTCGGCTCCGCAGACCGCGGCCCACAGACGAATGTCCTCTTCGGTCGGGAGTTGCTTGCCGTTCTCGATCTTCGACACCTTGGACTGCGGCCAGCCCTGACCTGCGGCTAGCGCATCCCCTGTGAGGTCGACCCTCTTTCGAAGGGCACGAAGCTGCTCGCCCAGGCTGACGGCCTGGGCGAGTCGGTCGTCACTGCTAGTCACAGATGGGAGGTCCTTATGGAGCTAGTGGTGGCTTGTCGGGCACGCCGTAGTGGACGGCCAGGTCCCGCCACTGGCAGTGTCGCAGAACGGTCTCCGCGTCGGTGATGTTTTCGATGTCCAACAGGCGGCCATCGGAGTTGAAGTTCATCTTCGCGAGGACTGCCGAGTCGAACAACCACCAGTCGTAGTCTATGGGCAGGCCGATCTTCCGAGCTTTCGCCGGGGTCATGTAGTTGAGCGTTTCGCCCGCCTCGATGTTCCACTGCCCGGCCCAACGTTCCCACCGCAGGTAGTCGGTGGGCGGGTCCGGTTGGACACGGACCCGCTCGATGCGGCGGCCCTCGCCGGTGACGCGACGAATCTCGTCAAACCAGGTCTTGTCCGCCTGGGTGTCCCATGGCGGGGTCAGATCGCCACCTAGAAACCGTGCGACAAGGGCCTGCTCGCTGTCGACCAGGTAGACCGGCTGGACCTCCAGACGGAATGCGGTGTGCTGGAACTGATCGAAGAAGTTGTCGTCGCTGACGATCAGTTCGCTCATCCGATCTCTCCGGCCCGAATCCCGGCGATCACGTCGGCGGGCACCAGGATCGCATCCTCGTCGCAGGCAAGGTCGCGGAGCTGGGCGCGGGTCTCGGCGTCGAGCTTCCACCCCTGCACCACATACATCCCGGGCCGGTCTGCCTCATAGAGCGCGGGACAGCCAGTCTTTCCAGAGTCTTCCCATTTGCGAACAAACGTGAGTTTCACGGTGCATCCTCCCTGGCGGGTAATAACCGCTACAGATCTCCTCCACATATGCTGACACAAGTGAAACATGATCGGAATACCTACGCCTGATGAGAAATATTCGAGCATAACTTGCGATCATGTGAGAATATTGCGAGCATCGCAACTATGAGTGAGCAGATGACTCCGCTTCAGGCGGAGGTGGCGTTGGCTATCCACTACGAGACCTCCGGCGGGTTCTGCGTTACCTGCCGCGACGAGTCCGGGACCCGGGAGATCTGGCCCTGTCCCGCCTACCGGGCCGCCGTCCGGCTCCTGACCGGGATGGGAATGCTCGAATGAATCTGACCGCGCGGGAGCAGGCCGACTACGAGTCCTACCTGCGCGAGGTGATCACCCCGGCCCAGTGGGTGCAGTACCACAGTGGGTTGCCGGGGACCGGGATCTGCTTCGGTTGCATGGAGCAGGGTCGGGGACGAATTCCAGCGCCGTGTCGGTTCCGGCGGGTCGCCGAGCGGCAGTCGCGCATCGCCGGGTCGCCGGGCGCGGGCCGCCGGGCGGCGGGTACTCGGGCGGCAGGCACAATGGGGGCGTGACGCAGGGGTATCGGAGCCGGCTGTTCCGGGATGACGGGGTGGTGCTCCGCGTCCAGAAGCTCGGCGAGTCCGACCGGATCGTCACCGTGCTGACCCGGCGGACGGGGCGGATCAGGGCCGTCGCGCGTGGGGTGCGGCGGACGAGTTCGAAGTTCGGGGCCCGGCTGGAGCCGTTCGGGCACGTGGAGCTGCAACTCGCCGAGGGGCGTAACGGGCTGCACACCGTTTCCCAGGTCGAGGCCGTCGAGTTGTACGCGGCGCGGATCGCCCAGGACTATCCGGCGTACACGGCGGCGAGTGCCGTGTGTGAGACGGCCGAGCGGTTGACGCCCGAGGAGGGCGAGGTCGCGCTGCGGTTGTTCCAGTTGACGTTGGGGGCGCTGCGGGCGCTCGCCGGGCGGGAGCACGCGGCTCCGCTCGTACTCGACGCGTATTTCTTGCGGGCTATGACGACCGCGGGGTGGGCTCCGGCGCTGGTGGAATGCGCGGTCTGTGCCACGCCCGGGCCGCACCGGGCGTTCAGCGTGGCGTCCGGCGGGTCGGTGTGCTCGTCGTGCCAGCCGCCCGGCGCGGCCCGGCCGGCCCCGGCGACGCTGGGGCTGATGTCGGCGTTGAACTCCGGGGACTGGAAGCTCGCCGACGCCAGTGATGTGGCGAACCGGCGGGAGGCCAGTGGACTTGTCGCGGCGCATCTCCAGTGGCATCTGGAGCGCGCGCTACGCTCCTTGCCGCTGGTCGATCGCACCGCGAACTACCCCACACACGGCACCGCGAACGAACCAGCGATGACACCGTCCACAGCAATGACGAAGGAGCGAGCGTGACCTACCGCGCCCCGAACCCGCACCCGTCCGGGGTGCGTCCGCCGGCCCTGCCCAAGGACGCGATCCCGAAGCACGTCGCCGTCATCATGGACGGCAACGGTCGGTGGGCGAAGCAGCGCGGTCTGCCCCGCACGGCGGGTCACGAGCAGGGCGAGACGTCGCTGTTCGACGTGATCGAGGGCGCGCTGGAGCTGGGCGTGAAGAACATCAGCGCGTGGGCGTTCTCGACGGAGAACTGGAAGCGGTCGCCGGAGGAGGTCCGCTTCCTGATGGGCTTCAACCGGGACGTGATCCGCCGCCGCCGCGACGAGCTGAACGCGATGGGCGTGCGGGTCCGGTGGGCCGGGCGGCGGCCGAAGCTGTGGGCCAGCGTGATCAAGGAGCTGGAGGTCGCCGAGGAGCTGTCGAAGAAGAACGACAAGCTGACCCTGCAGTTCTGCGTGAACTACGGCGGCAAGCCGGAGGTGACCGACGCGGTGACCCGGATCGCGCAGGAGGTCGCGGCCGGGCGGCTCAAGCCCGACAAGATCACCGAGAAGACGATTCAGAAGTACCTGTACTGTCCGGACATCCCGGACGTGGACCTCGTGCTGCGGTCCTCGGGCGAGCAGCGGATGTCGGGGTTCATGATCTGGCAGGCGGCGTACGCCGAGTTCGTCTCCCTCGACGTCCTGTGGCCGGACTTCGACCGCCGGCACCTCTGGTACGCCTGCGAGCTGTTCGCCCAGCGTGACCGCCGGTTCGGCGGGGCGATTCCCAACCCGGTGGCCCCGGTGTCCGCTTAACGGCATGTGATCGTCGTCCCGCTTCCCCTTCCACGGTCGTCGCATCCTGACATCCGTGTAAATGTCGTCAGGTGAAGTCCCGGAGCAAGCTCTCGAAAGCGTTGACCCTGCTCTTGGTGGGTGGCATCGCCTCCGCCGTGCTGACGGTCGTCGTTCTGCCGCTCGCCCTGATCGTCGGACTGTCGACCCAGGTGCTGGGCGGCGAGTACAACGACCTGCCGGCGGCGTTGAAGAACCCGCCCACCCCGCAGAGCAGCTACCTCTACGCCTCCGACGGCAAGACTCTGATCACGACGTTCTACGACCAGAACCGCCGGGACGTCACCCTCGAGGAGATCCCGCAGGTGATGCGGGACGCGATCGTCTCCGCCGAGGACAACCGGTTCTACGAGCACCACGGGGTCGACGCCAAGGGCGTGCTCCGGGCACTGGTCAGCAACGTGACGTCCGGCGGGGTGGCGCAGGGCGCGTCGACGCTGACGATGCAGTACATCCGGAATGTCCTGCTCTATACCGCCGACTCCAAGGCCGGGCAGCAGGCCGCCACCGAGGTGACGACGGAACGCAAACTCAAGGAGATGAGCTACGCGCTCGCCCTGGAGAAGGAGCTCGACAAGAACGAGATCCTCCGCCGGTACCTGAACATCGCCTACTTCGGCAACGGCGCCTACGGGGTGTTCGCCGCCAGCGAGGCGTACTTCTCCAAGGAGCCCAAGGACCTCACCCTGGAGGAGTCCGCGCTGCTCGCCGGCCTGGTCCAGGCCCCCGGCGACTACGACCCGGTGAAGAACAAGGACGCCGCCGCCGGCCGGCGCAACTGGATCCTGAAGCAGATGGTCGAGCTGAAGTACGCCGACCCGGCCGTCGCGACCGCCGCCCAGGCCGCACCCGTCGCGCTCACGCTGAAGGCCGCGCCCGACGACTGCCTGTCGCGCAGTCAGGGCACGAACGGCTGGGGCTTCTTCTGCGGGTACTTCAAGCGCTGGTGGCTTGAGCAGCCAGCGTTCGGGGCGAACCCGCAGGAGCGCGAGGCGAACCTGAAGCGCGGCGGGTACACCGTCGTCACCTCGCTCGACCCCGCCGTGCAGAAGGCGTCCGAGCAGGCCATCGCCGAGCAGATCAAGAAGGACAGCCCGTTCGCGCTGGGCGTGGCGACCGTGGAGCCCGGTACCGGTCGGATCCGGTCCATGGCCGTCAACCGCAACTACTCCAACGACGAGTCGCAGAACGGGGCCAACACCGGAGGCGCCGGGCGGGGCAGCTACCCGAACACCACCGTGCCGCTGATCGCCGGCGGGGACGCGGCCCCGGGCTTCCAGGCCGGCTCGACGTTCAAGATGTTCACGATGCTCGCGGCGCTGGAGGCTGGGATGCCGTTGAACACGACGTTCGACGCGCCCAACAAGTACAAGAGCAAGTATCCGGCGGATCCCGGGCCCGCGACCTGCGACGGGAAGTACTGCCCGACCAACGCAGACCCGTCCATGGCCGGCCGGCGCACCATGTGGGACGGCTTCGGCCGCTCGGTGAACACCTATTTCGTCTGGCTCGAGGAGCAGGTCGGCGCCGACAAGGCCGTCGAGATGGCCAAGAAGATGGGCATCCAGTTCCGCAACGGGGACAAGACGCTCGCCGACGACGCGTCCGAGTGGGGGCCGTTCACGCTGGGCGTGTCCGCGACCTCGCCGCTGGACCTGGCCAACGCGTACGCCACGGTCGCCGCCGAGGGCACCTACTGCAAGCCGCTGCCGGTCAACTCCATCACCGACGCCGGCGGCGCGACCGTCGACGTCGCCCAGCCGCAGTGCAAGCGGGTCTTCGAGGCCGACGTGGCCCGCGCGGCCACCGACGCAGCCCGGTGCACGGTGGGTGACAGGTCGGTGTTCGGGAAGTGCGACGGCAGCACCGCCGGGGGCCTGCGCAACGTCGTCGGGCGGTCCCTCGCCGGCAAGACCGGGTCGTCCGAGCGGAACGAGACCGAGTCGTTCGCCGGCTTCACCCCGGGGCTCGCCGCGGCGGGGATCGCCGGTGACCCGGACAGCCCGCGCAACGCGATCGGGGCGTCCTTCGCCGGCAACGTGAACATGGCCGTCGCGAAAACCCTCAAGGCCGGAGCCGGGTACGGGGCCGACAAGGACTTCGTCGCGCCCGACCGCAAGGTGGCGTTCGGGGAGGAGGTCCGGGTGCCCGACGTGCGGGGTCGCAGTGTCGAGGAGGCGACCGCTGAGTTGCGGGCGGCCGGGTTCTCCGCGGTCGTGGCCCCGAACAAGATCACTTCGGAGGTTCCGGCCGGGCAGGTCGCGGACGTGTTCCCGTCGGGGAGCGCGCCCAAGGGGTCGACCGTGACGATCTACGTCAGCGAGGGGCCGGTGCCGGTGCCGGATCCAGAGCCCAGTGCGACGCCGACCGCCGGGCCGACGCAGCGGCCCACGGGGCGGCCGGTGCCTACGCCTACTCGTCGGCGGTAGTCGGCGGTGGTCGGCCTGGGGCCGCGCGGAGCGCGGCCCCAGGCCAGCCGTGCGCTGGGCGGGACATGTTGAGCGGCGTCAGAGCAGGGGACGGAACGCCCCCGTCGCCAGGCTCACGCCCAGGGCCAGCGCGGCGAGTGCCACAGCCCCCGCCACGAGCAGCCCGTCCGCCACCGTGAACGTGCTGACCCGGGCGTTCGTCCGGGGCCGGCCCGAGGCGAAACCGCGCGCGTCCATCGCCACCGCGAGCCGGACCCCCTTGCGGATCGCCCCGACGAGCAGCGCGAACGCCGTCCCCGCCGCGATCCGGGCCCACGACACCGGGCCACGGGCAGCCACTCCGCGCGCCCGACGGGCCAACACCAGCAGCCGCCACTCGTCGGCGAGCAGGGGGAGCAGGCGCAGGGCCGCGAGGGTGCCGATCGCGTACCTCGGCGACAACCGGACCTGCTGGATCAGCGCGTCGGCGAGGTCCGTGGGGTCGATGGTCGCGAACGCCACCACGCCCGGCAACGCCACGGCCAGCAGCCGCAGCGCCAGGCTGAACCCGTTGCCGACCGAGCCGGTGGTCACGGCCCAGAACAGGTGCTCCCCGGTCGGCTCCGCCGCGAACAGCGCGGTGGCGACGACCATGCCCAGCGCCGACACCAGCAGCGGCCAGCACCGTACGACCAGCCGGCTGAGTGGGATGCCGAACAGGGGCACGACAGCGAGGGTGCCGGCCAGCGCGATGGCCGGCGCGACGGCGTCCAGTGTGCTGATCAGCGCGAACGACAGGATCGTCGCCGCACCCAGCTTGGCGACGGGGGACCGCCGGGTCAGCGCCGTCTCCCGCGCCACCAAGGGCGCACCGAACCTCACCGCGATCCCCCGGCCGCTCCATCGCGCGGCACGGCGCGGTGCCAGAGCCCCGAGCCGGACGCGTCACCGGGCACCCGCCCCAGGGTCTGGACCCGGTCCGCGCACGCCGCCACGAAGTCCGCGTCGTGGGTCACGATCGCCAATCCGTGCCCGGCGTCGCGCAGCTCCCCGATCAGGGTCACCAGTTCCCGCCAGGTCCGCAGGTCCTGGCCGAACGTCGGCTCGTCGAGGACCAGCACCCGCGGGGCCGCCGCCAGGGCCGTGGCGACCGAGAGCCGGCGCTGTTCGCCGCCCGACAACGTGTACGGGTTCGCCGCCGCCAGCCCCGCCAACCCAAGCCGGTCGAGGAGTTCGTCGGCCCGGGCGCGCGGGGCGGCGAGGGTGAGTTCGTCCACGACCCGCTGGGTGACGAACTGGTGCTCGGGGTTCTGGAACACCGAACCGATCCGCCGGGCCAGGTCGCGCGCCGGCCAGCGGTGCGGCGCGCCGGGGGCCAGGGCCGAGGTGAGCGTGCCGGTGGTGGGGGCGAGCAGGCCGCCCAGCAGGAGCGCGAGGCTCGACTTGCCGGCTCCGTTGGGGCCGACGATGGCCAGGGACTCCCCGGCTCGTACCCGGATGTGGGTCGGGGGGAGGGCGGTCGTCGCCGCACCGGCGTAGCGGAGGGTGAGGTCCGCCCCGGTCAGCAGGTTTTCGCCCGACCCGACCGTGGACCCGCCGCCCCCGGCCCCCAGGCCAACACCGCCCCCGGTCGACGCCCCGGTGGAGCCCGGAACCCACACCCCGGCAGCCGCCAGCGCGGCCCCGTACCGGGCGAACACCTCCGCCGGCGCCCCGTCGGCCATGATCCCGCCACCCGGCTCCAGCACGACAACCCGGTCCACCAGCGGCAACGCCTCGGCGACCCGGTGCTCCACCAGCACCATCGTCGCGTCGCCCAGCGCCCGGCCGATCGCTTCGCGGACCAGCGCGGCCCCGGCCGGGTCGAGATTGGCCGTCGGCTCGTCGAGGAGCAGCAGGTCCGGCCGGGCGACCAGCGCCCCGGCGAGGGCGAGCCGCTGTTGCTCGCCGCCGGACAGCGCCTCGACCTGCCGGTCGCGCGGATATGGGAATCCGACCCGGCGCAGGGCCTCGTCGACCCGGGGCCAGATCTCGTCCCGAGGGGTACCGAGGTTCTCCAGCCCGAACGCCACGTCGTCGCCGGACCGGGACATCACGAGCTGGCTCTGCGGGTCCTGGAACACGATGCCGGCCGAGCCGCCGACGGTCAGGGTGCCCTCGCGTTCGCCGGAGTCCCCGGGGAGCAGGCCGGCGAGCGCGGCGAGCAGGGTCGACTTGCCGGCACCGGACGGGCCGAGGAGCAGGACGCGTTCGCCGTACTCGATGGTCAGGTCGACGTCGCGCAGGGCCCAGGCCCGCCGCCCGCCGTGCCGCCAGCCGAATCCCCGCAGTGACACGGCCGGGCCACGCCGCGCGCCTCCCGGCCGTGCGGGCGATGCCGCGTCCCCGCCGCGCTCGGTCAAACCAGTTCGCGATCCCGGCCGGACGGGAACCGGTCGAGGACGCCGGTGGCGGCCAGCGCCCGGGTCAGGTAGTAGCCGCCGACGCCGGCGATGAGCAGTGCGCTGAACGTGCCGATCGCGACATAGGGCAGCTTGAAGGCGCCGAACTCCAGCTCCGAGTACCAGACCACGGCGTCGAAGATCGTGGCGGCGAGCCCCGCGCCCACGGCGGCGAGGACGGCGACCGGCAGCTTGAACCACCGGTAGAGGAAGACGAGGAAGAAGAGCTCAGCGCCCAGGCCTTCAAGGAGGCCCTGCCAGACGACGGTCACGCCCCACTTGTTCCCGAGGAACGAGGAGATGATGGACGCGACCAGTTCGGGGATCACCGCGGCACCGGGTTTGCGGATGATCAGGCCGCCGAGGACGGCGGGCAGCAGCCAGGTGCCGTAGAGGATCGCCTGGGCCGGCGGGAAGAACGTGAACACCGGAGTGAGGGCGTTCCACAGCGCGTCCCAGCCCCAGAAGATGACACCGAAGGCGACGGCGAGAACCGCCACCACCACAATGTCCACAGTGCGCCATTTGGTACTCATCGCAGAAATTCTCCCAGGGGTGAGCCGGGGAGCGACTCCCTTCGCCGGCATTACCCGGATCAGGTGTGGAGGGTCAGCGGTCGCCCGCACTCTCAGCGCTCTGCGCGCTCCCCTGTCGTATGCGGGCACCACCGTAGCAGGGCTGATCGGCCCTGACCTGGTGATCCACGATCCGGAAACTGTGAGAATCCTGGCACCGGTGCCGGACTTCGCGACTCGTCTGCTATTCACTGGGGGGTATGAAGCTCTATGCGGAGTTGCCGGCGCGCCGTACCCGACAGATTGTGGCGGACGTCTCCGCCGTGGCCTGGACCGCGCTGTGGGTCCAGATCGCGTACCTCCTGCACCAGGCCATCAGCGCCCTGGCCAAGATCCCCGACCAGGTCACCAGGGACGGCAACAGTCTCCGGGACTCGCTGAACGGGGCCGCCAAGGAGGCCGGCAAGATCCCGCTGGTCGGCAAGGAGCTCGGTCAGAAGCTCGCAGACGCGGCCGGGGTGGCCCAGTCGGCGGCGGAGGCTGGCCGGACCGGCAGCGAGACCGTCGGCACGGTCGCGCTGTTCACGGCGATCGTGGTCGGGGTCGCGGTCACGGTGCCGATCCTGCTGTTCTGGATCCTCGCCCGCGCCCGGTGGGTCGCCCGCGCCCGGACGGCCGTGCTGCTCCGCGACGAGCCGGCCGGCGAGGACCTGCTGGCCCTGCGCGCCCTGAGCACGGCGGCGCTGAAGCGGTTGCGGCAGGCCGCCGCCGATCCGGCCGGCGGATGGCGGGACAGGGACCCGGTGACCATGAAGGCACTGGCCACCTTGGAGCTGGCCACTCTGGGGCTCAGATCCCGGTAAGGTGCACCTTATGTCCGATATCTTGGAGACGATCGACACGCTGTACGCCGCCCTCGACGCCCGCGATGGCGACGCGATGGCCGCGTGTTACCACCCCGAGGCCCGGTTCCGTGACCCGCTGTTCGACCTGCGGGGCGCGGAGATCGGCGCGATGTGGCGGATGCTGACCTCCCGGAGCGAGGATTTGCGCGCGGAGGTGTCCGACATCCGGGTCACCGGGGACACCAAGGCGCTGGCGCACTGGACGGCCCGGTACACGTTCGGGCAGCGGCCGGTCGTCAACGAGGTCCGGGCGGCGTACCGGTTCGCCGACGACGCCCGGATCATCGACCACGTCGACGCCTTCGACCTGACGTACTGGGCCGGCCAGGCGCTCGGCGGCATCCCGGCCCTGGTCACCAGGATGCCCGGCGGGGCGGGTCTGCTGCGCCGAAAAGTGCGCCGACAACTCGACGCGCACATGGCACAGTCTGGGGAATGACGAGCAGGCTCAGCTACGCCCAGGGTGCCGCCATGTTCACCGGGGTCGTGCTCGGTACCGGCGTCCTGATCCTCCCCGGGCACGCCGCCCGGATCGCCGGCCCGGCCTCGCTGCTGTCCTGGCTGGCCGTGAGCCTGCTGAGCGTTCCCCTCGTCTACGCCCTGGTCCGGCTCGCGATCCGGTACAGCGACTTCGGCGGGGTGGCCACTATCGTGCAGCGCGCGTTCGGCCAGACCGCCGGCGCGCTGATCGGCTGGTTCTTCTTCGCCCAGATCGCCGTTGGCTGGTCCGTGGTGTCCCTCACTGGGGCCGGCTACGTCGGCGCGCCGCTGGGCTGGAGCCGGGGCGCGCAGTACCTGTTCGCGCTGGGGTTCATGGTGGTGCCCGTCGTGCTTAACCTGCTCGGGCTCAAGGTCAGCGGGTACGCGTCGCTCGTGTTCAGCGGCGCCGTCCTGCTGCTGCTCGTGGTCACCATCGTGTTCGCCGTCCCGCATGTCCGCGCGGAGGCCTTCCACCCGGCCCTCCCGCACGGCGCGTCCTCGATCGGGGCCGCCGCCGTCCTGGTGTTCTGGGCCTTCCTCGGCTGGGAGTCCCTCACCAGCCTGGTGCCGGAGTTCCGCCGCCGGTCCGACGTCATGCGCGCCACCTGGACGTCCCTGGCCGTGATCAGCGTCGTCTACCTGGCCCTGGCGTTCGTCACGATCGGCACGGAGACCTACCGCAGCGTCTCGGGCTCCGACGCCCCGCTGGCCACCCTGATGAACGAGTCGATCGGCCTCGGGGCCGGCGTCACCACCGGCGTCGTGGCGTGCGTGATCTGCGCCGGCGTGATCAACGTGTATCTTGCCAGCGCCGCCCGCCTCGGCTACGCGCTCGCCCGCGACGGCGTGATGCCCGGCTGGCTGCGGGCGCTGAGCGGCCGGGGCGTCCCGTACCGGTCGACGCTGTTCCTGTTCTGCTCCAACGTCGTGGTGCTCGCGGTCAGCTACTACGGCGACGTGCCGGTCGGCCGCCTGATCCTGGCCCCGACGACCCTGGGCATATGCGTGTATGTCCTGGTCACGCTCTCGTGCGTGAAACTGCTGTGGCCGGACCCGCTCGGCAGGTGGGCCTCGATCGTGGCGGCGGCCAGTTGCCTGGCCGTGGTGCCGTTCGCGGCCACGGCGCTGCTGGTGCCCGCCGTGGTCACGGCGCTGTGCCTCGGCTACCTGTTGCTGACCCGGCGGAGCCGGGAGCTGGTCGACGCCTGACGCGCGGTCAGGACCGCTTGGCCGCGCACTCCGGGCAGGTGCCGAAGATCTCCAGCGTGTGCGCCACGTCCACGAACCCGTGGTCGCTGGCCGTCTTCTCCGCCCAGCGCTCCACGGCGGGACCCTCCACCTCGACGGCCTTGCCGCAGCTGCGGCAGACCAGGTGGTGGTGGTGCCCGGTGCCGCACCGGCGGTAGAGGTGCTCGCCGCCGGGCGGGCGCATCACGTCGACCTCGTCGGCCTCGGCGAGGGCCTGCAACGTCCGGTACACCGTCGTCAGGCCGACCTTGTCGCCCTTGCCCCGGAGCATGGCGTGCAGCTCCTGGGCGCTGTGGAATCCACTCACCTCGCCGAGCAGCTCCATCACGGCGGAGCGCTGCTTCGTGCTTCGGGGTAAGGGCGCAGTCATAACGTTCACGTTACTGGGTCCAGGACGACGTCCGGCGGCTCGGTCCGGGCCGTGTCGTCGGCGGCGCGCACCGGCCTCCTGCGGCGCAGGAGGGAGGACAGGGCCGCGACCAGTACGAACAGGCCCACGGCGAGGACAACGATGAACGCGCCCGGCGGGGTGTTCGCCTCGGCGGCCAGCAGCACCCCGCTGCCCGACACCGTGACGCCGATCACCATCGCGGCGGCCATCGTGCTGCCGAACCCCCGGGTGAACTGCTGCGCGGTCGCGACGGGTACGACCATCAGCGCGCTGACCAGCAGCAGCCCGACCGCGCGCATCGCGGTCGTGACGGTCACCGCCGTCGTCACGGCCAGCAGGACGTTCAGGAACCGCACGGGCAGGCCCGACACCCGGGCGTGCTCCTCGTCCTGGCTGACCGCGTACAGCCACGGCCGGGCCAGCAGGGTCACGGACAGCACCCCGGCGCCGAGGAACAGCATCGTGGCCAGGTCGCTGCGGGACGTGCCGTTGAGGGAGCCGAAGAGGTAGGACTGCAGCGTCGCGTTCGTGCCCTGCTTGGACAGCGAGATCAGCACGACGCCCCCGGCGATGCCGCCGTAGAACAGCATCGCGAGCGCGACGTCCCCGGAGGCCTTCGCGCGTTCGCGGATCAGCTCGATCGCCACCGCGCCGACGGCGGAGACGAGGACCGCCGTGAGCACCGGGGACGTCCGGAGCAGGAAGCCGATCGCGACGCCGGTCAGCGCCACGTGCCCGATCCCGTCGCCGATCAGCGACATCTTGCGCTGCACCAGGTAGATGCCGACCGAGGGCGCGATCACGCCGATCAGCAGCGCCCCGATGAGGGACAACTGGAAGAACTCGTAGCTCAGATAGCTCATCCGCCCGCCTCGCTTCGCTCGCCGGCCGCATGAGGCACCAACGCGCCGTGTCCCTGGTTCACTCGCTGACGCTCGCTCACTGGTTCAGCTCCCAGCGCGGGGTGGTGACCGGCGCGTGCGGGTGCTCGTGCACGTGGTCCGGGCAGGCGTGCCCGGGGGCCGGGGCCGGGGCCGCGCCGTCGTGCGCGATCGTCCCGCCGTGCAGGACGACGCTCCGGGTGATCAGCGGCTCCAGCGGGCCCAGCTCGTGCAGCACGACGACCACGGTGCCGCCGCCCGCGACGAACTGGCGGAGCGCCGCGGCGAACGCCTGCTGGCTGGCCGCGTCGACGCCGGCGGTCGGCTCGTCCATCACGAGCAGTTCCGGCTCGGCGCACAGGGCCCGGGCGATCAGGGCCCGCTGCTGCTGGCCGCCGGAGAGGGTGCCGACCGGTTGCCGGGCCATCGTGGCCAGCCCGACGGCGACGAGCGCGGAGTCGACGGCGCGCCGGTCGGCGGCCCTGGCCGGGCGCAGGAAGCCCCTGCGGGCCAGCCGGCCGGCGGACACCAGCTCGCGGACCGTCGCCGGCACGCCGGAGGAGGCGCCGACGCGCTGGGGAACGTACCCGATCCGGGATCTGTTCTTGAGTTTCGCCAGCGGTTCGCCGAACAGCTCCACCGAGCCCGACGCGATCGGGGTCAGCCCCAGGCTCGCTTTGACCAGGGTGGACTTGCCGGAGCCGTTCGCGCCGAGCAGCGCGACGACCTCCCCGGGCGCGATGCCCAGGGAGACGCCGCGCAGCACGGGCCGACCGTCGTAGGCGACGACGAGGTCGCGGGTCTGCAGGATCAAGAACACCCCAGTGCTGCACGGATCTGGCCGAGGTTGGACCGCATAATCTTGGCGTAGTCGTCGGAACTGCCCGCCGGCAGGCTCTCGATCGGATCGAGGACCTGGGTCTTCGCGCCGGCCCCGTTGGCGATGGTCTCGGCGACCTTCGGGCTCACCAGCGCCTCGGTGAAGATGACCGTGGCCTTGTGCTCCTTGGCGTCGGAGATGATCTCGGCGATCTTCTGGGCCGAGGGCTCCTCGTCGGGGCTCAGGCCGGCGATCCCGACCTGCTTGAGGTGGTACCGGGCAGCCAGGTAGCCGAACGCCTCGTGCGCCGTGACGATCTCGGTGCGCTGGCACGTCTTCAGCCCGGCGGCGTACTCCTTGTCGATCGCGTCCAGCTCGGCGTGCAGGGCGCCGGCCCTGGTCCGGTACCCGTCGGCGTGGGTGGGGTCGATCTTCGCGAGCCGGTCGGCGACCTGGTCGGCGATCGTCGCGAGCCGGGTCGGGTCGAGCCAGACGTGCGGGTCCTTGCCGGCGTGCCCGTCCTCGACGATGTCGGAGAGCGGCTGCACGGCGGCCACGTCGAAGGCGTGGTCCTTGGCGTTCTGGGTCACGGCCTCGTCGACGGCCGGCTGGAACTTCGGCAGGTACACCACGAGCTTCGCGTCGGCGATCAGCGCGGTCTGCGCCGCGGTGAGCTCCAGGTCGTGCGGCTCCGCGCCGGGCTTGACGAGGTTGGTGACCTTCACGTCGCCACCCCCGACCCGTTCGGAGATCCACTGGAAGGGGTAGGCGGCGGCGACGACGCTCAGCCTGCCGTCGGAGGCGTCCGCGCCCGAGCAGGCGGCGAGCGCGCCGGTGGCCAGGACCGCGGCGGCGGCGAGTGCGAGGGGGCGGGTGAACATGTTTCAACTCTGCGCCTTAATGGGAATGATTGTCAACTTCGGTTTTGCTGGATGTGAGTCAGGTCGCCTACGGGTTCGGACAGCCGGGTAGGTTGACGGCATGCTCGTCGTCAATCGTTTCCGGGTCGCCACCGACACCGACGCCTTCACCGCCAAGGTGCACGCCGCGCTCCGGGCGCTGGCCGCCTGCCCGGGATACGTGTCCGGCCGCTTCGGCCGGGCCCCGGACGAACCCGACCTGTGGTGCGTGGCCACCGAGTGGAAGTCGGTGGGCGCGTACCGGCGGGCGCTCAGCAACTTCGACGTGAAGATGTACGCCACCCCGCTGCTCGCCCAGAGCATCGAGGAGCCCAGCGCGTACGAGGTGCTCGCCAGCCTCGAACCGGGCGGCGAGCTGGTCGTCACGGGTGGGGACTGGGTGCACGTCGAGGAGGGGCGTCGGTGACCGAGCCGCAGCCCTGGACGGAACCGCCGGCCGAGACCGCCTGGGACGCCGTGCCGCCCGGCTACGGCCAGCCCCAGCCCCCGCCCGCCGCGCCCGGCTACGGGCCGGACTTCCCGGCCTTCGGGCAGGCCGTCGAGGCCTTCGGCCAGCCGTTGCCCGCCGCGCCACCCGAGCCCCCGCCCGGCCCCGGCGTCCAGCCCCCGTTCGTCGCCCCGCCCACCCAGCGCGACAAGGGCCGGATGTGGGCCGGGATCGGCATCGGGGCCGCCGCCCTCGTGCTCTGCGGGGTCGGTAGCGTCGCCGGCTGCGTCGGCCTTGGCTTCTGGCTCGACTCGGAGCAGAAGTCCGAGAGCCAGGACGCCGTGCAGCGCTACCTCGGCCCGCTGGTCCGGGGCGAGTACGGCAAGGCCTACCTGGAGCAGTGTTCCGAGCTGCGCGAACTGGAGACGGCGGAGCAGTACACGGCGCGGGTGTCGGCGCGCGCGAAGCTGACCGGCTACTCGATCATCAGCTCCGAACAGGCCCCCGACAGCGGGCCGACGGCGTTGGTGCAGCTCGTCCGGGTGCAGCTCCAGTACGACTCTGGGCCACAGTCCGGACAATTCAGGGTGATCCATGATCAAGCGGACAAACGCTACGAGGTCTGCGGCGGTGACAACTAGCCCCACGGGTACGCTGGGTCACTGTTGCCAACCACCACCGACCGCCAGCCGGATGGAGCAGACCCAGCATGTCCGCCGACCGCATTGACGCCATCGTCAGCCTCTGCAAGCGCCGTGGATTCGTCTTCCCGTCCAGCGAGATCTACGGCGGCACCCGGTCGGCGTGGGACTACGGGCCGCTCGGCGTGGAGCTGAAGGACAACGTCCGTCGGCAGTGGTGGAAGTCCATGGTCCAGCAGCGCGAGGACGTGGTCGGGCTCGACTCGGCGGTCATCCTCGCCCGCGACGTGTGGGCGGCCTCCGGGCACATCGCGGAGTTCACCGACCCCCTGACCGAGTGCCAGAGCTGCCACAAGAGGTTCCGGGCCGACCACATCGAAGAGGAGTTCGCGGAGCGGTACCCGGACAAGGTCTTCGCTCTGGGCGACCAGAACTGCCCCAACTGCGGGAACAAGGGCACCTTCACCGAGCCGAAGATGTTCAACGGCCTGATGAAGACCTACCTCGGCCCGGTCGAGTCGGAGGAGGGCCTGCACTACCTGCGGCCCGAGACCGCGCAGGGCATCTTCGTCAACTACAAGAACGTCGAGACCGCCGCGCGCAAGAAGCCCCCGTTCGGCATCGCGCAGGTCGGCAAGTCGTTCCGCAACGAGATCACGCCGGGCAACTTCATCTTCCGCACCCGCGAGTTCGAGCAGATGGAGATGGAGTTCTTCGTCGTGCCGGGCACCGACGAGCAGTGGCACGAGTACTGGCTGGACGAGCGGTGGAACTGGTACCTCGACCTGGGCATCAAGGCCGAGAACCTCCGCCGGTACGAGCACCCCAAGGACAAGCTCTCGCACTACTCGAAGCGGACCGTGGACATCGAGTACCGGTTCCGGTTCGGCGGCACCGAGTTCTCCGAGCTCGAAGGCGTCGCCAACCGCACGGACTTCGACCTGCAGACCCACTCCAAGCACTCCGGCGTCGACCTGTCCTACTTCGACCAGGAGAAGGGCGAGCGCTGGACGCCGTACGTGATCGAGCCGGCGGCCGGCCTGACCCGTGCGGTGCTCGCGTTCCTCCTGGAGGCCTACGACGTCGACGAGGCGCCCAACACCAAGGGCGGCGTCGACAGCCGCACGGTGATGCGGTTCGACCCGCGGCTCGCCCCCGTCAAGGTGGCCGTGCTGCCGCTGTCGCGCAACGAGCGGCTGTCGCCGAAGTCCAAGCAGCTGGCAGCTGACCTGCGCAAGCGCTGGGTGGTTGACTTCGACGACGCCGGCGCGATCGGGCGGCGCTACCGGCGGCAGGACGAGATCGGCACGCCGTTCTGCGTCACGGTCGACTTCGACACCTTGGACGACAACGCCGTGACGGTCCGCGACCGCGACACCATGGCCCAGGAGCGCGTCTCCCTGGACCGCCTGGACCTCTACCTGATCGAACGCCTCCCCGGCTGCTAGGTGGGTGGGGCCCGCTGAGCCAAGACGTCAGGTCAAAAGCCAGATCCAACCCATCATCCGGTTACGGTGGGGAGTCCCCGGCGCGCGGCGGTTTCAGGCGCTGAACGCCGGGATCTGGGACGCAGCCTCCTCCGGGTGCAGGTCCGCCTTCGTCAACCGGTGCACCGGCTCCGTGAACGGGAACAGCGACGTCGCCTCCAGGCCGTCGATCACCAGCAGCTCGCCCGGCTCCAGCAGCCGCCAGTCCGGGTCGTCGTCCATCCGCTCGCTGGCGATCACGTACGCCGGCACGGCCGCCGAGCCCGCCTCGATCGACAGGCTCCCCGGCTCGGTGTCGCCGGCCAGCTGCCGCGAACCGGCCCGCCCGCCGACCTCCGGGTTGAGCACCCACAACGGATGCGTGTCCGGGTACCGCAGCGCCCACAGCCGGCGCGGCTCGGCCAGCACGAAGTTGAACGCGTAGATCGGCAGCTCCTCGCCCATCCGGCGCACGGCGCTGATGATGCCGGCCGTGGTGTCCCCGAGCCGCTCGATCTCGGCCGTGATCCACGCGAACGCCAGCTCCGAGTCGGTCTCGCCCTCCACGAACACCTTGTCGAGCGGGCTCAGCCACGACTCGATGATGTCCAGGCCCCGGACGACCCCGTTGTGCGCGAACAGCCGGTCGCGGATGTCGAACGGGTGGCTGTTGTGCACGGTGAGCTTGCCGGTGGTGGCGTACCGGATGTGCGCCACGAACGTGTGCGACACGACGTGCTGCGCCTCGTTGACGAAGTCGGAGTCCTCGTAGGCGGCCACGGGGGCCCGGTCGCGGACCGGCTCGTCGCCGAGGCTGAACCAGCCGAGCCCCGTGCCGTCGGGCATCCGCCGGCTCTGCTCGGAGAGGCTCGCCGGGGCGTCGAGCAGCCACAGCGCGGTATGCACCCGGGGGCCGCCGGTGGTGAGGGCGAACAGTCTGCACATGGGCCGTAGTCTAGGGCTCTCGGGCCACGGAGACGGGGAGCTGAGCCCCGGCCCGACCTGAGCCCCGGGCCTCGCTGAGCCCCGGGCGACCAGAACCCGGCCCGAGCTGAGCTCCGGGCCCGACCAGGTGCTTGGCCGGCGCGCCGGCGGTGGACCGACGTTGTCAGCCGTGCGGCCGGCTGCGGCCGCCGATCGGTGGATCCGCAGGTCAACCGGGGGCTGAAAATTGTGGTCTGGTCGGCGGGCCGGAAGCCGGGTACAGTAGCCGTCATAGCTCGTCCCGACGACTTCCCCCGTGGTCGCCGGGACGAGTTTTTTCATGCCCGGATTCGCCCCCCGGCGGGGCCGCGCCTCCGGCCGTGCCGCGCCACAGTGGACGACGGCGCCGGTCAGGCCCGGCGGGCCCGGTAGGCGGCGGCCTTCGCCCGGTTCTGGCAGCCGACCCCGCAGAACCGCCGGGACGCGTTCCGGGTCCGGTCGAAGAACACCAGGTCACAGCCCTCCGCCGTGCACCGGCCGAACCGGTGCGTCTGCCCGAGGCCCACCAGGGTGGCCACGCCCGCCGGCAGGTCGGCGCGCCACGAGGCGAGCAGTCCGGCCCCTGCGGGGTGGTACGCGAGCGTCGGCGGCTGGCCGGGGAACCCGTGCAGGTTGGGCACGGCCGAGTACCGGGCCATCAGGTCGTTGAGCAGGTCGGCCGCGCCGGCCACGTCCTGGTCCGCGCAGGCGTCGAGGGCCCGGCCGAGTTCGACGCTGAACCCGGCCAGCGGCTCGGTGTCGCCCTCGGTGAGCACCGTCTTCTCGTCCAGCCCTGCCTCGTCGCGGGCGGCGAGCACGGCCGCGTGCACCTCGGCGGCCTCCGTGGGCGGCTCCACGGTCCGACCGCGGACCCGGGCGGTGGCCAGGTGGTTGACCAACTGGACGGCCAGCTCGACAGTGTTGATCAAATAACTGTCTAGATACTGTTGACCAGTGATGCGATAGGAATCTAGAGTCACTGGCATAGCTTACCTAGCCAGTGACGGAGAAAATCGTGACCATCACCCTGAGCGAGGCCAGCCGGAACCTCGCCGGCATCATGCTGCTGACGGTCGTCACCATCGAGTTCGGCGGCTGGTTCCTCACGAAGATCGTGCGCGGCGACGTGCCGATGACGGAGTTCCAGAAGGCATTCGCCCGGGCCGGGCACGCCCACGCCGGGGTGCTCGTCATCTTCGGCCTGGTCTGCCAGCTCCTCGCCGACGCGACCACCCTGACCGGGGCGGCCGGCTGGGTGGCCCGGCTCGGCGTGCCGGCGGCGGCGATCCTGATGTCGGGCGGGTTCTTCGCGTCCTCGGCGGGCAAGGACGTCACGAAGCCGAACAAGGCGATCGCGATGCTGTGGGTCGGGGCGCTCTGCCTGGCGGCAGGGGTACTGACGCTGGGCATCGGCCTGCTGACGTCCTGACCATCGCCGGCCGGCCGGCGGCGGGCTCGCTGGCTGGGCGGTGGCGGTCGCCGGCCCCGGAGGCCCGAGCAGGCCGTCCCGCCTGGACCCAGCCGCCTGCATGAGCCGGGCTGGCCGGTGCGCGGTCGCCGGCAGCCCCGGCCGTAACGGCCTGTGGGCTCCGAGCGGCACCCGGTCGGCTCAGCCGCCCGAGTCGTCGAGCTCCGCGCCCTCGGGCACCTCGTCGGAGTCCCGGTCCGCCAGCCACCCCTCCGGCAGGAACACCTTCCCCGGCGAGTTGGTCCGGCCGCGCGGCAGCCCCAGCTCCGACTGCGGGAACGGGGTGTCGTGCTCCAGCTTGCCGAGCAGGTTCTCCAGCTCCATCAGCGAGGACGACATCGCCATCGCCCGGCGGAGTTCGCCGCCGACAGGGAAGCCCTTGAGGTACCAGGCGACATGCTTGCGGAAGTCGGTGACCCCGTCGCGCTCCTTGGTGAACCACTCGGCGAGCAGGCCGGCGTGCCGGCGCATCACGCCCGCGACCTCGCCCAGGGAGGGCATCACGGGCCCGGGGCGGTCGACGCCGAGCGCGCGGGCCCGGAACGCCGCCTCCAGGTCGGCGAACAGCCACGGCCGGCCGAGGCAGCCGCGGCCGACGACGACGCCGTCGCAGCCGGTCTCGTCGACCATTCTGAGCGCGTCGTCGGCCTCCCAGATGTCGCCGTTGCCGAGGACGGGCACGTCGAGGGCCTGCTTGAGGGTGGCGATGGCCTCCCAGTCGGCGGTGCCGGAGTACCGCTGAGCCGCGGTGCGGGCGTGCAGGGCGACCCACTTGACCCCGACGTCCTGGGCGATGAGGCCGGCCTCGACATACGTCAGGTGGTCGTCGTCGATGCCCTTGCGCATCTTGATCGTGACGGGGAGCCCGTCGGCGTTGTCGACGGCCGCCGCGACGATCGAGGCGAACAGCCGGCGCTTCCACGGGATCGCCGAGCCGCCGCCCTTGCTGGTGATCTTGCGGACGGAGCAGCCGAAGTTGAGGTCGATGTGGTCGGCCAGGTCCTCGGCGACGATCCGCCGGACGGCCTTCGCGGTGATCACGGGGTCGACCCCGTAGAGCTGGATGCTGCGCGGCTGCTCCTCGGGCCCGAACCGGATCATCTTCTCGGTCTTCGGGTTGCGGTGCGCGAGGGCCACCGTGGTGATCATCTCGCAGACGTAGATGCCGGCGCCCTGCTCGCGGCAGAGTTGGCGGTAGGCGACGTTCGTGATGCCCGCCATGGGTGCGAGCACCACGGGCGGGTCAACGACATGCTGCCCCAACATCAACGCCATCCGTCGAGGATCCCACAACCGGCCGATCCGGGCCGAACGGCAGTGTCGCACCTGACAGCGCCGGCGGAGAATACTGCCTCATGGCCCAGTTTCTCGACGCGTTGCGCGCGCTGCCGGCGTGGGCCGCCGCACTCCTGGCCCTCGCGGAGAACGCCCTGATCATGGGCGCGGGCGTCGCCTTCGGTCACCTGCTCGTCCGCGACCTCCGGAAAACCGAAGAGCAGACCTTGCAACGGGTACTCGCGGGAGCCGCCGTCCTGGGCAACGCCACCGTGACCCTGGCCGGCTGGTACCTGTGGAAACACGACCTGATCCACCTCGACCCGACCCTGTCCTGGTGGACGGCGACCGACCTGTTCCTCCTCATCCTGATCATGGACCTGGTCATGTACGCCGGCCACGCCCTCGCCCACCTGCCCCACGTCTTCGGGCTCGCCCACCGGCTGCACCACCGGTTCACCGACGCCCGGCCGGTGACCCTGTTCGCGCTGCACCCGGCGGAGGTGCTGGGCTTCGGCGCGGTGTGGATCGCGGTGCTCGCGGTCCACACGTTCGACGCGTGGGCCGTGGCGGCGTACACCGTGGTGAATGTGGTGTTCGGGGTGTTGGGTCATCTCGGGCTGGACCCGACGCCGGCGCGGGTGCGGCGCTCGGCGGTGTTCTTCCTCGTCGCGACCCCCGCGCTGCACGTCGGGCATCACCGGGACCCGACGTGCAACCTGGGCTTCTACACCACGATCGGCGACCGCCTGTTCGGCACGCTCGCCGCCGACTACGACCGCGAGCGGGCCGGGGCCTGACCGTCCTGCCGGCGGGTCAGCCCATCGCCACGGCGTTGCCGGTGACCCGGATGCCGCCGGTGCCCTCGGGCACGTCGACGGTCAGGTGCCCGGGGCGGCCGAGGTCCTCGCCCTGGTGGATCGACAGCCGGACCGGCGGCTGGATCAGGCCGAGCGCGCGCAGGTAGCCACCGAGGGCCGCGGCCGAGGCTCCGGTGGCGGGGTCCTCGACGACCCCGCCGACCGGGAACGCGTCCCGGACGTGGAACTCGGTCTCCGCCGCGCGCCAGACCAGCTTCACCGTGGTCCAGTCCCGCCACAGCATCAGGTTGCGCAGCCGCTCGAAGTCGTAGTCGAGCTTCGCGAGCCGGTCGCGGGTGGCTGCGGCGAGGATCAGGTGCCGGGCCCCGGCGAAGCCGATCCTGGGCGGCAGGGCGGCGTCGAGGTCCTCCGGGGACCAGCCCAGGGCGGCGAGCGCCTCGGCGAGGTCCGCGTCGGGCACCTCGGCGACCGTCGGCGGGACGCTGGTCAGGGTGGCGGTGAGCTGGCCGTCGGCGTCCAGGGAGGTGACCACCGGGATCTCGCCGGCCTGGGTGTGGAAGAGCATCGGGCCGGGCCCGACCCGCTCGGCGACGGCCACGGCCGAGGCGATGGTCGCGTGCCCGCAGAACGGGACCTCCGCCTTTGGGGAGAAGTAGCGGACCGTCCAGCCGTCGGCGGCGCGGGTGAGGAACGCGGTCTCGGAGTAGCCCACCTCGGCGGCGATCGCGAGCATCTCGGCGTCGGTCAGATCCGCGTCGAGCACCACCCCGGCGGGGTTGCCGGCGGCGGGGTCGCGGGTGAAGGCGGCGTAGCGCAGAACTGTCATGCCCTCACCGTATGGGAGGGTCCCGGGTCGCGGTCTAGATCCACTTGGCAGGTGGTGGCCTGCTGGTAGAGTTCGCTGACTGACCGCCAGTCATTCTTGGGAGGCAGCATGCAGCGGTTCCAGCCGCCCGACGTCCGCCGCCGGCAGATCCTCGACGCCGTCGCCGACCTGCTCCTCGCCGACGGGTACGACAACCTGACCGTCAGCCGGGTCGCCGACCGGGCCGGCGTGGCCAAGGGCACCGTCTACCTGTACTTCGACTCGAAGAACGCCCTGATCAGGGCCCTGCAGGCCGACCTGTGGCAGCTGATGCTGCACGACCCGGTCGCGACACTCTCGGACGATGCCCTGACCTGGGCCGACCGGCTCGACCGGCTCGTCGCCGCCTGGGTGGAGGCCGAGTCGACGCACGCCGACCTGTACCACCTGCTGTTCCACCTGCACGGCGGCGGCGGGGACCCGATGACCGGCGCGCGGGACGTCCTCCAGGCGATCATCGAGGGCGGGGTCGCGGCCGGCGAGTTCCACGTCGACGACCTCCAGGTGACTACGGATTTCCTGCTGCACGCCTACGTCGGACCGTGTCATCATCCGCACATCGGGGACATCACCGGCGGGGTGCAGGTCCTGTTCCGCCGGGTTGTCGGTGCGACCTGAGAGAATGCGGTCCGTGACGACCTCCATTCACCAGCGCATCGCCGACGAGCTCGGTGTCCGCCAGGGCCAGGTCCAGACCGCCGTCGAGCTGCTGGACGGCGGTTCGACGGTGCCCTTCATCGCGCGGTACCGCAAGGAAGCCACCGGCATGCTCGACGACGCGCAGCTGCGCACCCTCGAGGAACGCCTCCGCTACCTGCGGGAACTCGAAGAGCGCCGCGCAGCCGTCCTCGACTCGATCCGCACCCAGGGCAAGCTCGACGACGCCCTGGAGGCCCAGATCCTCGCCGCCGACTCCAAGGCGCGGCTGGAGGACATCTACCTGCCCTACAAGCCGAAGCGGCGGACCAAGGCGCAGATCGCCCGTGAGGCCGGCCTGGAGCCGCTGGCCGACGGCCTCCTGGGCGATCCGACCGTGGACCCGCAGGCCGCCGCCGCGGCCTTCGCCGGCCCCGACCTGGATGTGGCCGCCGCGCTCGACGGCGCGCGGTCGATCCTCGTCGAGCGGTTCGCCGAGGACGCCGACCTGATCGGCGAGCTGCGCGAACGGATGTGGACCCAGGGCCGGGCCGTGTCCAGGGTCCGCGACGGCAAGGAGACCGAGGGCGCGAAGTTCGCCGACTACTTCGACTTCGCCGAGCCGCTGACCAAGCTGCCCTCGCACCGGATCCTCGCCATGTTCCGGGGCGAGAAGGAGGAGGTCCTCGAGTTCGTCCTGGAGCCCGAGCCCGAGCCGACCGGCGACTACGAGCGCACCATCGCGGTGAAGTTCGGCGTCGCAGACCTCGGCCGCCCGGCCGACAAGTGGCTGTCGGACACGGTCCGCTGGGCGTGGCGGACCCGGATCCTCGTGCACCTGGGCATCGACCTGCGGATGCGGCTGCGCCAGGCTGCCGAGGACGAGGCCGTCCGGGTGTTCGCCGCCAACCTGCGCGACCTGCTGCTCGCCGCCCCGGCCGGCACCCGGCCGACGATGGGCCTCGACCCGGGCCTGCGGACCGGCGTGAAGGTCGCCATCGTGGACGACACCGGCAAGGTGGTCGCCCACGACACGATCTACCCGCACGAGCCGAAGCGCCAGTGGGACCAGGCGCTGGGCGTGCTGTCCCGGCTCGCGGCGGCGTACAAGGTCGAGCTGATCGCGATCGGCAACGGCACCGCCTCCCGGGAGACCGACAAGCTGGCCGGCGACCTGATCGCCGCGCACCCGGAGCTCAACCTGACCAAGATCGTGGTGTCGGAGGCCGGCGCGTCGGTCTACTCGGCGTCGGCGTTCGCGTCCGCCGAGCTGCCCGACCTCGACGTGTCCATCCGGGGCGCGGTGTCCATCGCCCGCCGGCTCCAGGACCCGCTCGCCGAGCTCGTGAAGATCGACCCCAAGTCGATCGGCGTCGGGCAGTACCAGCACGACCTCGCCGAGGCCAAGCTGTCCCGCTCGCTGGACGCCGTCGTCGAGGACTGCGTGAACGCGGTCGGCGTTGACGTCAACACCGCCTCCGCGCCGCTGCTCACCCGGGTGTCGGGGATCAGCGCGGGGCTCGCCGAGAACATCGTCGGGCACCGTGACGCCAACGGGCCGTTCCGGTCCCGCAAGGCGCTCAAGGACGTGGCCCGGCTGGGGCCGAAGGCGTTCGAGCAGTGCGCCGGCTTCCTGCGGATCCCCGGGGGCGACGACCCGCTGGACTCCTCCAGCGTGCACCCGGAGGCGTACCCGGTGGTCCGGCGGATCATGGCCGCCACCACGGGCGACATCGCCACCCTGATCGGCAACGGCGCGGCCCTGCGCACTGTGAAGGCCACCGACTTCGTGGACGACACGTTCGGGCTGCCGACGGTCACCGACATCCTCGCCGAGTTGGAGAAGCCCGGCCGGGACCCGCGCCCGGCGTTCCGCACGGCCACCTTCAAGGACGGCGTCGAGAAGCTGTCCGACCTGGAGCCGGGCATGCTCCTGGAGGGCGTCGTCACGAACGTGGCGGCGTTCGGGGCGTTCGTGGACGTCGGCGTGCACCAGGACGGGCTCGTGCACATCTCGGCGATGTCGCAGACGTTCATCAAGGACCCCCGCGACGTGGTCAAGCCTGGGGACATCGTCCGGGTCAAGGTCCTCGAGGTGGACATCCCGCGCAAGCGGATCTCGTTGACGCTGCGGCTGGAGGACGAGGCCGCCCGGGGCGGTGCGCCGGGCGAGCGTCGCGGCCAGGGTGCCGGCGGGCCCGGTGGGCAGCGCGGGCCGGGGCAGGGCGGCGGGCGGCCGGGCGGTGGTCAGGGTGCCCCGGGCCAGGGCGGCCGGGCCGGCGGCGGTGGCCGGTCCGGGGGCGACGGTTCCGGCGGCCGGCAGGGCGGACAGGGCGGTGCCGGTGGCCGGCAGGGCGGCGGCCAGGGCGGTGCCGGTGGCGGCCGTCAGGGTGGCGGCGGCGGGCAGGGCGGGCAGCCGCGCCAGCAGCGCCGCGAGGAGCCGGCCAACAGCGCGATGGCCGAGGCTCTGCGCCGGGCGGGCCTGACGAAGTAGTACCGCTGCGTGACGAATGGCCGTGCCTCCACTGAGGCGCGGCCATTCGGCTGTTCGGAGCGCAGTGCCCTGTCGGACCGACATGTGCCGGGTCGGCGCCCACCGTAAAATATGATGGGTTTAAGGGTTTTGGGGTGGCTTGTCGCCCGGATTCGCGGGATGAGCGGAGGTTCGGAGCCCTGGCTGGCGTCGGTTTGCCGCCGTCGCGAGGGGGGTATTTCTCGAGCACGTCGTGCGCGGAATGGCGCGCGAAAGGGCCCCGGCGCGCTCATCTGCTCACGGAGGTGAACCGCCTATGTGCCGAGTGTCACCAAAGGGTGCCACGACCCCGAGGGTAACCGCTAGCCTGCGCGCATCGGGGCACGACGGTTTGCCCATCCGCTCTGGAGGCTTGCTGTGACGAAGTTCGTGTACGACTTTGCCGAGGGCAACCGTGACCTCAAGGATCTGCTGGGCGGCAAGGGCGCGAACCTCGCCGAGATGACCAACATCGGTCTGCCGGTCCCGCCCGGGTTCACGATCACCACCGAGGCGTGTCAGGAGTACCTGGCCAACGGCCACGAGCCGGCGAGCCTCCAGCAGGAGATCGACGAGCACCTGGCGGCCCTCGAGGCGCAGATGGGCAAGAAGCTCGGCGACGCGGCCGACCCGCTGCTGGTGTCGGTGCGGTCCGGGGCGAAGTTCTCGATGCCCGGCATGATGGACACGGTGCTCAACATCGGGCTGACCGACGAGTCCGTGATCGGCCTGGGCGACAACCGGTTCGCGTGGGACTCCTACCGCCGGCTGATCCAGATGTTCGGCAAGACCGTGTGCGGCGTACCGGGCGAGGACTTCGAGCACGCCCTGGAGGAGCTCAAGCGGATCCGGAGCACCGAGGACGACCTCGACCTCGACGCGGCCGACCTGAAGAAGCTGGTCGGCACGTTCAAGGACATCTTCCGCGAGCACACCAAGCAGGACTTCCCGCAGGACCCGCGCCAGCAGCTCGCCGACGCCATCCACGCGGTGTTCGACTCGTGGAACTCCGACCGCGCGGTCCTCTACCGCCGCCAGGAGCGGATCCCGGCCGACCTGGGCACCGCCGTGAACATCTGCTCCATGGTGTTCGGCAACCTCGGCTCGGACTCCGGCACCGGCGTGGCGTTCACCCGCGACCCGGGCTCCGGCGTGCGCGGCGTGTACGGCGACTACCTGGTCAACGCCCAGGGCGAGGACGTCGTCGCCGGTATCCGCAACACCGTGCCGCTGCAGGACCTGCAGCAGATCGACAAGAACAGCTACGACCAGCTGATGGACATCATGACCACGCTGGAGAACCACTACCGCGACCTGTGCGACATCGAGTTCACGATCGAGCGCGGCAAGCTGTGGATGTTGCAGACCCGGGTCGGCAAGCGGACCGCCGCCGCCGCGTTCGTGATCGCCACCCAGCTCGTCGACGAGGGCATGATCGACCTGGACGAGGCATTGCAGCGGGTCACCGGCGCGCAGCTGGCGATGTTGATGTTCCCCCGGTTCGACGGCTCGACCAACGCCGAACGGCTCGGCAAGGGCATGAACGCGTCCCCGGGCGCGGCGGTCGGCAAGGCCGTCTTCGACTCGTACACGGCCGTGAAGTGGTCCCGGTCCGGCGAGAAGGTGATCCTGGTCCGCCGGGAGACCAACCCCGACGACCTGAACGGCATGATCGCGGCCGAGGGCATTCTCACCTCGCGCGGCGGCAAGACGTCGCACGCCGCCGTCGTGGCGCGCGGCATGGGCAAGACCTGCGTCTGCGGCGCCGAGGAACTCGACGTCGACACCAAGCGCCGCCGGCTCGTCGCGCCCAACGGCGTGGTGATCGAGGAGGGCGACGTCATCTCCATCGACGGCTCCTCCGGCGTGGTCTACAAGGGCTCCGTCCCCGTCGTCCCGTCGCCCGTCGTCGAGTACTTCGAGGGCAACGTCGACCTGTCCGACGACCTGGTCCGCGCCGTCGACCGGCTGATGAAGCACGCCGACGACGCCCGCCGCCTCGGTGTCCGCTCCAACGCCGACACCCCGGAGGACGCCGAGCGGGCCCGTCGGTTCGGCGCGCAGGGCATCGGCCTGTGCCGCACCGAGCACATGTTCCTCGGCGAGCGCCGACAGCACGTCGAGCGGCTGATCCTCGCCGACGGCGACACCGAGCGCGCCGAGGCCCTGGAGACCCTGCTGCCGTTGCAGCGCGACGACTTCGTCGGCATCTTCGCCGCGATGGACGGGCTGCCCGTCACCGTCCGGCTGCTCGACCCGCCGCTGCACGAGTTCCTGCCCGACATCACCGAGCTGTCGGTGCGGGTGGCGCTCGCCGAGGCCCGGGGCGAGAAGCACGAGAACGACCTGCGGCTGCTGCAGGCCGTGCACAAGCTGCACGAGCAGAACCCGATGCTCGGCCTGCGCGGCGTGCGCCTCGGCCTGGTCATCCCCGGCCTGTTCACGATGCAGGTCCGCGCCATCGCCGAGGCGGCGGCCCACCGGATCAAGAGTGGTGGCGACCCCAAGGTCGAGATCATGATCCCGCTGGTCGGGGCCGTGCAGGAACTCGAAGCCGTGCGCACCGACGCCGAGCGGGTGCTCCGCGAGGTCGCCGAGGAGACCGGGGTCGTCGTCGACGCCCTGATCGGCACCATGATCGAACTGCCCCGCGCCGCGCTCACCGCCGGCCAGATCGCCGAGGCCGCCCAGTTCTTCTCGTTCGGCACCAACGACCTGACCCAGACCGTGTGGGGCTTCTCCCGCGACGACGTCGAGGCGGCGTTCTTCTCCGCGTACCTGGAGAAGGGCATCTTCGGGGTGTCGCCCTTCGAGACCCTCGACCGCGACGGCGTCGGCCGGCTGATCCGGATCGCCGTCGCGGAGGGCCGCGCGGCCCGGCCCGGGCTCAAGCTGGGCGTCTGCGGCGAGCACGGCGGCGACCCGGACTCGGTGCACTTCTTCCACGAGGTCGGGCTGGACTACGTGTCCTGCTCGCCGTTCCGGGTGCCGGTGGCGCGCCTGGAGGCCGGCCGGGCGGCGACGGAGTCGGTCGGCAGCGACTCCCGCTAGCCATGCGCGCCGTGGCCGGCTCGACGGGCCGGCCACGGCCTGGACGCAACGCCCGGGCGGCCGGGCCCCAACGGGCTCCCGGACAAGCGGCGGCCCAACCCCGCAAACGGGCTCCCCGGGCCAGCTGCGGGCACGGTCCGCAACGGGCTCCCCGGGCTGGTCACGGGCCTAGACTCAAGGTGACCGAACGGAGGTCGCCATGACGACACTGGAACTCGACCTCGACTCCGCGCTGCCCCCGGAGCGGGTCATCGCCGCGCTCACCGACTTCACGGAACACCGTCCCGACATCTGGCCGGGCATCTCGCGCGAGCTGTACAAGGTCTACGAGGTCGGCGAGAAGTCCGCCCTCATCCGGGAGGGCACCAAGTCCCCGGGCATGTCGGTGTGGGCGAAGGAACGCTACGACTGGTCCGAGCCCGGCACCGTGACCTGGACGGTGGAGGAGAGCAACTTCGCCGAACCCGGCCACGGCGTTACCGCCCGGGTGACGCCCGGCGAGCGGGGCGGCAGCCACATCCACCTCACCTACGACAGGGTGGGCAAAAACCTCAAGGGCAAGCTCGCCGTGTTCCTGATCGGAAAGACGAAGGGCCGGCCGGTCGTGGCGTCGTTCCGTCGCGGACTTGCGGGCCTGGAGCACGAGGGTCGCGGGTAGCCTCAACAGGGTGGATGATGAGCGCTTCGTCGCGGAGCCGCCCAAGGACACTTCGGTCGGGCGAAGCCCCTACGCCCGGGACCGGGCCCGGGTCCTGCACTCGGCGGCGTTCCGCCGGCTGGCCGCCAAGACCCAGGTGCACACCGCCGGGGCGAGTGACTTCCCCCGTACCCGGCTGACCCACTCCCTGGAGGTCGCGCAGATCGGCCGGGAGATGGGCGAACGCCTCGGCTGCGACCCCGACATCGTGGACACCGCCTGCCTCGCCCACGACCTCGGCCACCCGCCGTTCGGGCACAACGGCGAGGACGCGCTGCACGCGGTCGCCACCGGCTGCGGCGGCTTCGAGGGCAACGCGCAGACGCTGCGGGTCGTCGCCCGGCTGGAGGCCAAGGTCCCCGGGGCGGGGCTCAACCTGACCAGGGCCACGTTGGACGCGATCTGCAAGTATCCGTGGCGGCGCAGGCCGGGCACCCGCAAGTTCGGCGTGTACGCCGACGACACCGCCGTCTTCGACTGGGTCCGCACGGGGCTCCCCGCCCTCCCGGCCTTCCCGGATCCGGCCTCCGGCCCGCACCCGGTGGGTCCGGCCGCCGCGGGGCGTGGCGACGAGCGGCGGTCCCTGGAGGCCCAGGTCATGGACTGGTCCGACGACGTCGCCTACTCGGTGCACGACGTCGAGGACGGCATCCACGGCGGATTCATCGCCCTCGGCGCGCTGGTCGACCCCGACGAACGGGCGGCGCTGTGCCTCGACGTCGCCGAGGAGTACTCGCCGGAGGACCCCTCCTACCTGCGCCCCATCCTCGACGCGCTGCTGGCCGACCCGCTGCTGGCCGCGCTCGCCCGCTACGACGGCAGCCACGGCGCGCAGGAGGCGCTCAAGCGGGCCACGAGCGTCCTGACCGGGCGGTTCGTGGCAATGGCCGTGTCGGCGACCAGGGAGGAGTTCGGGGACAAACCCCTCTCCCGGTACGCGGCGGACCTCATCGTCCCCAGGGTCACCCGGGCCCAGTGCGCGCTCCTGAAGGGCCTCGCCCTCCGGTACGTGATGCGCCGCCCCGGAGCCGAGCCCGGCTACGCCCGCCAGCGCGAACTGCTGTCCGAACTCGTGCACGCCCTGACGGTGCGGTCCCCGGACGCGCTCGACCCGGTCTTCGCGCCGCTGTGGCGGGCGGCCCCGGACGACGCCGCCCGGCTGCGGGTCGTGATCGACCAGGTGGCGAGCCTGACGGATCCGGGCGCGGTGGTGTGGCACCGCAGACTCGTCGGCTGAGGATTGTCGTGGCTAGCGCTGTCTACGAGTGGCAGTTTCCCTGGGTCTGGACTGAAGGCGACGTCGGAGCGCTCCCCGAGGATGGTCATCGATACGAGATCTTCGACGGATGCCTGGTCATGACTCCACCGGGCGACGAGGGCCATCAGGGCGTCATGGGTGGTCTGGCCTTCAGACTGCGTCAAGCCGCGCTGAGGGGCTGTCGGATTCGGACGAACCTCGGGCTCCGGCTCAACCGAGCGAGTCTGGTGCCCGACATCGTCGTGCTGAGGCCCGACGGGGTTCGCGACGAGGAGTGGACCCCGGCGGCCGACGCGTTGCTCGTCGTAGAGATCGCCTCCCGTTCCACCGAGATGAACGACCGGGGCAGCAAGCCGCTCTACTACGCGGAGGCCGGCATCCCCGTCTACTGGCGCATCGCTCGCGACGGCTCCCTGCACGTGTACGAACTCCTGGACGGTCCTGAGTACACGGTGACCACGGTGGTGCACCCCGGCGAGACGTGGGCGACGGACTACCCCTTCCCGATGACTCTCGACCCGGCTGACCTCACCGACTGACCGGTGGGTCAGCCCGTGCCGGCCGGGCGGTGCGACCACAGGTCGTAGACGGCCTTGTGGCAGGCGACGAAGTCCCGGGCCCGGTTCTTCACCAGCGTGCTCGTCCGGCAGTTGTCGCAGCGCGCGTTGACCCCGTCCGCGTCCACCCCCAGCTGCCGGCACAGCGTGACCGCGCGGACCAGGTGGAAGTTCTGGCTGACGAGCAGGACCCGGCGCAGGCCGTACACGTCGCGGGCGCGCAGGCAGGTGTCGTAGCTGTCCAGGCCCAGGCCGTCCTCGGCGATCCGGTCGCCGGGCACGCCCCTGGCCTCCAGGTAGCGCTCCATCGCGCCCACCTCGTCGCCGGAGGTGCCGCGCGCGTCGCCGGAGACGAGGACGGAGGTGACCTTGCCGGCGCGGTACAGGTCGGCCGCCACGTCCAGCCTGCCGGCCAGGAAGGGCTTCGGCTGGGTGCCGCCCGGGGCCAGCTCCGCCCCGAACACGATCGCCACGGGCGCGGACGGGGCGTCCGGGACGGCGAAACGGTGGCCCTCCGACACGGTCCTCGCCCACAGCGCTGGCAGGGCCGCCAGGACAGCGAGCACGATGGCCAGCCACAGGGCGGCCCGGATTCCTCGTCGCATCCTCGGAATCCTCGCAGGCTTCCGCCGGTCGCGGGGACCCGATACCGTGGGGTTGAGGTGATGCGCATGGCGACCACCGGTCGGATCGACACCGACATCGCGATAGTCGGGGCGGGCCCCGCGGGCCTGTTCGCCGCGTACTATGCCGGATTCCGGGGACTCAGCACCGTGCTGGTCGACGCGTTGCCGGAGCCGGGCGGGCAGATCACCGCGATGTACCCCGAAAAAATGATCTTCGATGTGGCTGGTTTCCCGGCGATCCGGGGACGCGATCTCGTCACCGGGCTCGTGGAGCAGGCCGCGACGTTCTCGCCGCGCTACGTCCTCGGCGTGCAGGCGGACAAGCTCACCTATGTCGAGGAACGCCCGGTGCTCACCCTCGACGACGGCACCGACATCCACTGTGGAGCCGTCCTGATCACCGGCGGGATCGGCAGCTTCAGTCCTCGGCACCTGCCGGCCGCCGACGCGTTCACCGGCGCCGGCGTCGTCTACTTCGTGCCGCACCTCGACGACCACGCCGGCCAGCACGTCCTCATCGTCGGCGGCGGCGACTCGGCCTTCGACTGGGCGCACGCGCTCGCCCCGATCGCGGCCTCCGTGACCCTCGTGCACCGCCGGGAGGCGTTCCGGGCGCACGCCGCGACCGTCGCCCGGGTCCGCGAACTCGGCGTCCGGATCGTCGTCAACGCCCAGGTCACCGAACTGCTCGGCACCGAACGGGTCGAGGGCGCGGTGATCGTCGCCAAGGGCGCGGAACCCGAGCGGGTGCCCGCCGACGTCCTCGTCGCGGCACTCGGCTTCGTTGCCGACCTCGGGCCGCTCGCCGAGTGGGGGCTGCGACTCGACCGCCGGCACGTCTGGGTCGACTCGACGATGGCGACGAACCTGCCGAGGGTGTTCGCGGCGGGCGACATCACGGAGTACCCGGGAAAGGTCCGGCTCATCGCCACCGGCTTCGGCGAGGCGGCGACGGCGGTCAACAACGCCGCGGTGGCCATCGACCCGGCGGCGCACCTGTTCCCGGGACACTCCTCCGACGTGGGGTGAGCGTTTTGTCCGTCTTGAAGCACGCCGATGAGTGAGGAGGACCGAGCGGATAGACTCCGCCGTGTGCAGCCTTGGGAACAGTCGCCCGACGAACAGCCGCGCGATCCGTGGGAGGAACCCCCTCCCGGCGGACGTCGTCGCGAGCCGGACGACTATGACCAGCCGACCGGGTTCATGCGCAGGCCGGAGCCGGTGACGGGCGTGCCGGGGGAGTACCCGACGCCGACCGTCTACGGGCAGCCGGCCCCGGGCGGCTATCCCGAGCCCACCGTCTACGGCCAACCCTCTTCGACGGGTACGTACCCGCAGCCGGCGACCCCCAGCAGCTATCCGGAGCCGACGGTCCCGGGCGGCTACCCGACACCGGCCGCTCCCGGTGGCTACCCGACCCCGGCCGCGCCCGACGCCTATCCGACCCCGGCGGTCTACGGCCAGCCGGCGTCCCCGGCGCAGACGGGCAGCTATCCCCAGCCCGCCGCGCGGGGTACCTACCCCGAGCCGGCTTCCGGCAGCTACCCGCAGGCCTCCGCGCCGGGCGGCTACCCGGAGCCCGCTCCCGCCGGTGGCTACCCGACCCCGGCGGTCTACGGCCAGCCGGCGTCCCCGGCGCAGACCGGCAGCTACCCGCAGCCTGCCGGATACCAGGAGCCGGGCGTCTACGGCCAGCCGGCCGGCCGCGCCACCCCGCCCGAGCCGGCCGAGCCCGCGAGCTACGGCCCGCCCTCGGGACAGACCGGGGCATGGGCCCAGCAGGAGCCCGCGGTCTACGGACAGCCCTCGGGGCCGTCCGCGACGGGAAGCTACCCCCAGCCCAGTGGCTATCCGCAGCCGTCGCCCTCCGGCAGCTACCCGCAGTCCCCGGTCCCCGGCGGATACCCGGAACCCGCAGCTCAGGGCGGTTACGCCGAGCCCTCCGCCCCCGGCGGCTACCCAGCGCCTTCTGCCCCCGGCTACCCGGAGCCCGCCGCCCCGGGTGGCTACCCGGAACCCGCCGCTTCGGGCGGTTACGCCGAGCCCTCCGCGCCCGGCAGCTACCCCGAGCCCGCCACCAACGTCTACGGCCACCCGGCCCCGGACCAGCCCGGCAACTACGCCCCGGCTCCGGACCACCCCGGCGGTCACCCGGTCCAACCGGACCCGGCCACCCCGGGCGTCTACGGCCGCGCCGTGGCCCAGTCCTCGGCGACGGGCGGATTCCCGCAGGTCCCGGCGGCGTACGCGGAACCGGATCCCCGGGTCTACGGCCGCCCCGCCGAGCCGGACGGCCGCCAGCCGCACTACGACGAGCCGACCTGGGCCAGCGCCTCCCTGGGCCTGCCCGCCAGCGAGCAGGTCCGCATTCCGCCGCCGCCCCGCCGTCGCCGGCGCCGCGAGTGGAACGACGAGCAGGCGTGGCAGGAGCCGGTCCGGCAGGACCCGTGGGCCGAGCAGCGCCGGCACGACGAGTGGCTGGACGTCCCGCACGGCGGCCGGCGCTTCGACGAGCCGCGCGCCCGCCGGGGCCAGCAGATCCCCCCGCCGCCCCCGGCTCCGGCCCCCGCGCAGGAGTACGACAGCGCGGAGCGGCCCCTGGTCGACGACGCGCCCCGGATGCGCCGGGCCGACGAGCGCTCCGACCGGGCCACCTGGCGGCAGGAGAACGAGATCTCCACGCCCCGGTCGCCCAAGACGAAGAAGATCCTGTTGGGCGCGGGCCTGTGTGTCCTGCTGCTCGTGGCGGGCCTCGGCTACTGGTTCTACGGGCCGCAGGGCAACGGCGTCGAGACGGACACCTACATTCCGGGCGCGACCGTGCCGGGCGTGATGGCGAAGGTCAAGGGGGAGGGCTTCACCTGCCTGGCCCCCGGCGCGACGGTCGCCCGGTGCACGAAGGCGGTCAGCGGGGTCGAGTTCAGCGTGACGCTGCAGTTCCTGGACGAGAACCGGGTGACGGCGATCATGGCGAACGGCGGGACGGGTACCCAGAGCCAGGTCGCCGTGACCGACAAGGAACTCAAGCCGTTCTTCGCGATGGCCTCACAGCTGCCGTTCACCGCCCCGTCGGCCGACGCGAAGGCGTGGGTGGACAAGAACGTGAAGAAGGACGCCAAGTCCAGCTTCAGCGGCGTCATGTTCGAGACGGCCAACGGACAGGACATCCTCAACATGTACACGAAGAAGCCGGTGTGACCATGCTGGTGTACTCGGTGCGCGCGGTCCTCGCCGACGCAGACGAACGTGGCCGCTACCTCGACTGGCTCCTCGGCGGCCACGTCGACGCCGTCCTCGCCGGCGGCGCGCTGACCGGTGAGGTGACGGCGCTCGACGACGGGTCGGTGGAATCCCGGTACACGTTCGCGTCCCGGGAGTCGTTCGCGGCCTACGAGACCGAGGTGGCCCCGAAGCTCCGCGCGGACGGCGTGGGCCGCTTCCCTGGGGCCGTCTTCACCCGCACCGTGGGCGAGCGCCTCGTCAGCGCCGGCCCCTGACGATCTCGGCGTAGCGGGCCTCGACGGACTCGACGAACCAGCCGGGGAGCATGCCGGTCCGGCGGAGTTCGGCGCGCTCGGCCGGCGTGAGGTCGCGGGCCACGTCGTCCACGGCGAGGCCGTAGTCCATCATCTTCGCGCTGCGCCGCTCGTTGTTCGCGCCGGGGGTCTGGATCCGGCTGAGGAAGCCCATGATGCCGGTTCTGCGGGACTTCTCGTCGCAGTAGTCGCGCATGGCGAGCCAGGCGAGGCGTTCGTCGGTCAGACGGTGGGACTCGGTCACGACCGCAGACAGTAGCGGATCGTGGTCGACTCCGCTGTCCGGATCAGGGGGCGGGGAGGGGCGACGGGCCGTCCTGTTCGACACCCGGGGTACCGACTTGCGCGGGCACCGGGGGGGTCATGTAATCTGATCCAGCACGACGGCAAGGCCGATCCCGCGTAGCTCAATTGGCAGAGCATTCGGCTGTTAACCGGAGGGTTATAGGTTCGAGTCCTATCGCGGGAGCAAGACCAGGCGCTGACTGATCTCCAGTCAGCGCCTGAATTGTTTTCCGGCTCGGCTCGCCGGTTGGGATCCTCACCCACCGGGTATCTGCTTTCCGGCAGTATGGGGTGATGAGCATGGGCTGGAAGATCGCGTTCTTCGGCGGTGTGGCCGTCGGATATGTCATGGGTTCCAAGGCTGGCCGCCAACGGTACGAGCAGATCGCCCGCCTCGGGCGCAAGGTCCGGCAGAGCCCGACGTTGCAGGAGGCGGCGGGGGTCGTCCAGGAGCAGGCCGGCAAGCTGGCGAACACGGGCCGCCAGCGCGTGGTCCGCGCCCTGCACCGGGTCGAAGCCTAGGGCGTCAGGACTCCTGCTGGGCCCGGTAGACCAGTTCGAGGGTCGCGGCCTGCACGCCCTCGTCGGTCGGGTCGACCCCGTTGTCGTACCGGACGGCCCACCGCAACCCGTCGATCCCGGGCACCCGCCGCCCCAGCACCCGCACCCCACCCGGCTGGCCGGGCAGCAGATGATGACTCGTGTAGGCGACCGACCGGGTGACCCGTTCGTGCACCTGGCGGGGCACCTGTCCGGGTTCGGCGAGCCGGAAGCTCACCGGCTCGGCCTCGATCACGAGCCCGATGTCGTCGTCGCTGGCCGGTCCGGGGATCACGGTCAGCACCTCGCCGGACCAGGTGGCCTTGCTGACCTCGTGCCAGCCGAGCCGCTGCTCGCGGGTGAGCCACAGCCCGATGTTGGTCGCGACCAGGTGGCCGTCGGCCAGCGGAGCCCACGCCACCACCCGCTCCCCGTCGGCGAGCACCGGGGTCGAGGAGGCGGGCAGCTTAGGCTTGCGGAAGAAGGACATCACAACCCTCCGACGGCTTGTTCGCGCAGCCCCCGGGCCTGCTGTTCGAGGGCGAACAGCTCGGCGGCCAGGCGCAGGTACTCGTCCTTGCTCTCCACCGGGTTCAGCCGCTGGAGCCCGCCCTTGAGTTCGGCGAGCCGCCGGTCGACCGTGGGCAGCTGGAGTTGGGCGAGGACGATGTTGACGTACCGGCTGTCGGGCTCGGCGTCGTAGCGGGTCGGTTCGACGGCCAGCTCCGAGACCAGCGCCTTGGCCGCCAGGTCGTCGGAGGCGTCGCGGACCAGCTCGATCCAGCTCGCGCCGGCCGTGGCCGAGGAGACCCCGCCGACGGCCATGATGGCCAGCCGCAGCTCGATGTGCGGCGCGTAGGTGTACGGCGTCGCGTCCACCGAGTCGAACATCGGCCCCGCGATCACCGGTACCTGCAGGGCCAGCTTCAGGGCCTCGCGCTCGACGAGGCGCTGCGGTTCGCTCGTCACCACCGGGGTCTTGCGGGCCGGGGGCTGGGCCGGGCCGCGCGAGTGCGACTGGACCGCGCGCAGCACCGGCTCGATCTCCATGCCGAGGTCGCCGGCGAGCTTGCGCGCGTACTCCGGCCCGAGTGTCCGGTCCTTGATCTGCGCGACCAGCGGCGCGGCCTCCTTGAGCGCGCCGACCCGGCCGTCGGGGGTGTTGAGGTCGTAGCGGGCGAGCATCGAACGCAGGGCGAAGGTGATCAGGAGTTCGCGGCGGGCGACCAGGTCCCGCACGGCGGCGTCGCCCCGGGCCAGCCGCAGCTCGCACGGGTCCATCCCGTCGGGCCCGACCGCGATGTACGTCTGGGAGGCGAACTTCTGGTCGTCGGCGAACGCCCGCAACGCGGCCTTCTGGCCGGCGGCGTCCCCGTCGAAGGTGAAGATGATCTCGCCATTGGTGTTCAGATCGTGCAGCAGCCGGCGGAGCACGTTGATGTGGTCCGCGCCGAACGCCGTGCCACAGGTCGCCACCGCCGTTTGCACGCCGGCCAGATGGCAGGCCATCACGTCGGTGTACCCCTCGACGATGACGGCCCGGCCCTGCTTGGCGATCTCCTTCTTGGCGTGCTCGATGCCGTAGAGCACGTGCGACTTCTTGTACAGCGGCGTCTCGGGGGTGTTCAGGTACTTCGGGCCGTCGTCGTCCTCGTACAACTTGCGGGCCCCGAAGCCGATCACGTCGCCGGCCAGGTCCTTGATCGGCCACAGCAACCGGCGGCGGAACCGGTCGATCAGGCTGCCCGACCGGGCCTCCTTGGCCAGGCCGGCCGTGATCAGCTCCTGGGAGGTGTAGCCCTTCTGCCGCAGGTGCCGCGACAGCGAGTCCCAGCCCTCGGGGGCGAAGCCGCAGCCGTAGTCCACGGCGGCGTCCTTGCCGAAGCCGCGCTGGGCGAGGAACTCCCGGGCCGCCCGCGCGCCGCCGCCACCGAGCTGGGCGGCGTAGAACTCCGCGGCGTCGTTGTGCGCGGCGAGCAGGCGCTGCTTCTGGCCGGGCTGCTGGCGGGGGGCGCCGGTGCCGTGGCCGGTGTCGACGTAGTGCAGCTGGATGCCGGCCTTGACCGCCAGGCGCTCGATGGACTCGACGAAGGTCAGGTGTTCGACCTGCTGGACGAAGGAGATGGCGTCGCCGCCTGCCCCACAGCCGAAACAGTAGAAAACTCCTCGAGCTGAGCTGACGTTGAACGAGGCGGACTTCTCATCGTGGAAGGGGCACAGCCCCTTCATGTTGCCGCCGCCGGCCGACTTCAGGGTGACGTGCTCGGAGATGACGTCGACGATCGACGTCCGCTCCCTGACCAGTGCGATGTCCTCGTCCCGGATCTTGCCCGCCACAGAACCTCCCACGCCGCCAACAGCCCGCACCTACAGTACGGCGTCGGTCAGACGAGTCTCACGAGTGGCGAGGGCCCGCCCTGGCACAGACCGGTGTCGACGTTGAGGGCCTTGCCGGAGCAGTACGGATACGGCACCGGGGAGTCCTCGGGCGCGATGTTGAGCTGGTCGGGGATCGGGCTGTGGCCGTGCACGATCCGCCGGCCGCCGAGTGCCCCGAGGAGGGCGTCGGCGTTGAGCTCGCCGTCGGCGCCCCGGAACGCGAACCGGGTGGTCAGCCGGCGCCAGATGTCCCACCAGGCGTGCTCGTCGTCGCCGGTCAGCACCTCGTGCACGGTGGCGTTGATCTCCTCGATCGAGTCCCCGTACGCCAGGTACGCCATCGTGTCGGAGTGCACCAGGAGCTCGTCGTCGGCGAGGAGGGCCAGGGGCCGCTCCAGGAGCCAGCTGAGGTGTTTTTCGCCGATGCCGTGCAGGTCCTCGATCTGGCCGCCGTTGCGCAGCCAGCTCCGTGCGAAGGACGCCGAGCCCGTCGAGAGTGAGATCTCGGTCTCGCCCCAGCGGTGCATGCCGAGGAGCAGGATCTCGTGGTTGCCGAGCAGGCACTCCACGCTCTCGGGGGCCTGCTCGGTCAGGCTCATCACCAGCTCGAGGACGCCGAGGCCGTCGGGGCCGCGGTCGACGAGGTCGCCCAGGAAGCACAGATCGGCGTTCGCTCCGGCCCACCGGCCGGTCGCGTCGGTCAGGCCGGCCGAGTGCAGGGCCTCCACGAGTTCGGTACGGTGTCCGTGCACGTCGCCGACCACATACAACGGCGCTCTGGGCGCTGCGGTCTGCTCGGTCACGTACTGAGACTAGAGGACGCTGTCACGGCCCGGGGGGTTGACCAAGGTGCACTTCGTCGAGGGACTGCTGGACGGCCTCCCACCGCTGGTGGTCTACCTGGTGGTGGGCGCGGTGATCGCCGTGGAGAGCATGGGCATCCCGCTGCCCGGCGAAGTGGTGCTGGTCAGCGCCTCGCTGATGGCCGCCAGCAAGATCGTCAGCCCGCTGGGGGTCGCGGTCGGGGCGAGTCTGGGCGCGATCGTGGGCGACTCGATCGGGTACACGATCGGGCGGCGGGGCGGCCGGCCGCTGCTGGAGCGCCTGGGGCGGCGGTTCCCGAAGCACCTGGGCCCCAAGCACCTGGCCAAGGCCGAGCAGACGTTCGACCGTTGGGGCGTGTGGGCGGTGTTCTTCGGGCGTTTCGTCGCGTTGCTGCGGATCCTGGCCGGGCCGCTGGCCGGGGCGCTGAAGGTGCCGTACCCGAGGTTCCTGGTCGCCAACGCCGCCGGGGGCATCTTGTGGGCCGGCGGCACGACGTACGCGATCTATCACGTCGGCCGGGTCGCCGAGAAATGGCTGAAGGGCTTCTCCTGGGTGGCGCTCGTGGTCGCGGTGCTGTTCGGGCTGGGCACGACGCTGTACATCAAGCGCAGGATCGCCAAATCCGCCGCCGAGATCGACGGGGACGGACCGGCCGACAACGGCTAGAGCAGGATGTCCTCGCCCTGCGGCATGGCCAGCAGGTCCTCCTCGGAGGTGGTCTCCAGCTTGTTGCGGTCCAGCCCGAGCCGGTCGAAGAGGTCGTCGTCGACGAGGTAGCGGGTGCCCTCCACGACCAGGAAGTTCTCGTCCTTGGACTCGTGCCGGGCCAGTTTCACGTCGTAGAGGTCCGGGCCGATCAGGGGCTCGATCTCGGAGAACGACACGCGCTCGACCCCGGTGCTCTTGTCGACGTAGAGGGACTCCACGTCGGCGCCGGCCGGGCGGTACCTGCCGTCGTGGGCGAACCAGACCCAGCCCGCGAACTGCACGGGGGCGTCGTCGGCGGTGACGCGGTGACCGGTGGGACGGGGCATCGGAGGTTCCCTTCGTACGGCGGCCGGTACACGTCCAGCCTAGGTACGCCGGGCCCCGGGAGAAGGGGGAATGCAAACACGGGCCCGTGCTGCGCTGGCGCGCGGCTCGAGCCCGTGAGTGGCTGTTGTTGGTTACAGCGGACGAACCTGGTCAGCCTGCGGGCCCTTCTGACCCGTGGTGACCTCGAACTCGACCCGCTGGTTCTCCTCCAGCGAACGGTAGCCGTTCGTCTGGATCGCTGAGAAGTGAACGAACAGGTCAGCACCGCCGCCGTCCGGCGTGATGAACCCGTAGCCCTTTTCGGCGTTGAACCACTTCACGACACCCTGCGCCATGCGTTCTCCCTGGCAACGTAGCTAGCACCGACCCACACCTCGTGGGCTGGCCGGTTGCGCGAACGTCCCGCTCGGGAAAGCGATCGCCCGCCTGTCACACACTTTGCGGGCGTAACGAGCACGTGCCGTAGAGCTATGACTGCAACCTTGGAAATCACCCTAACAGCTCAGGCGGGCGGTGACACCCCCTGCGAGATACGTCACAATGTGTAGTCATGGACACACGAAGCGTGATTACTCGCCTCGAATTGCCCCTAGCTGTAGTCATTCTGGCAGCAGGACTGAGTGCCCAACACGGCTGGGCGATCGCGGGCGCGGCGGTCGTTCTGGCCGCCGGCGTCCGACTTGCCGTGGGCGCGACCAGGCTCGGGAACCGGGCCCTCGCGCTGTCCCCGGCGGTCGTGCACGGCACCCTCACCGGAGCCGCGGCGACCGTCATCCTGGACCAGCTGCACAGCCTGCTCGGCCTGCCCACCGTCATCCAACTCTGGCCGACCCCGCACGTCGGATTCCGGCACACCCTGGTCGTCGGCGCGGTCGCCGTCCTCGCCGGCCTGTTCGGCGGACTGCGCGGACTCCGGCTGATCGACGTGGCCCACCTGCGCTCCCTGTGGCGGCACCACGAGATCGTCACCTACCTGGCCACCGCGGCCGGGGTGGTCGTCGGCGGGCTGGTCACCGGCGTCGCCCTCGGGCTGCTGTCCGCGGTCTGCGTCGCCGTGTACCGGCTCACGCACTGCACCGTCCTCGTCGAGCCCTGCCCCGACACCGGCTGGCGGGTCACCGTCCGGGGCACACTCGTCTTCCTCGGGGTGGGCCGGCTGCTCCGCGAACTGCGTAACGTGCCGCCCGGCGCGGCGGTCACCCTCGAACTGCACGTCGACCTGCTCGACCACGCCGCCTTCGAGGCGCTGCGGCGCTGGCGCACCGAACACGAGGCCGGTGGGGGACGGGTGGCGGTCGAGGAGGTGCACGACAGCTGGTACCAGCGGGCCGGCGCCCGCCACCCCCGGCTCCGCAAGACCCTGCCCACCGGCTCCGGGCGGCTGTTCGCGCCGTGGGGGGCCTGGCAGCAGTGCGCGCCGTCGGCCGTCGGGGCCCGCGACCCGATCGCCGCCGGGGTGCGCGAGTTCGAGCGGCGGGGAGCGGCGCTGGTCCGGCCCTATCTGGAGGATCTCGCCGGGGTGCAGCGACCGGGGCAGTTCTTCATCACGTGCGCCGACTCGCGCCTCGTGCCCAACGTGATCACGGCCAGCGGGCCCGGGGACCTGTTCTGCGTGCGCAACGTCGGGAACCTCGTACCCAGAAACGGGTTTGATCCGTCGATCGGGGCGGCGGTGGAATTCGCCGTCGGACTTCTCGGGGTGTCCACGATCGTGGTCTGCGGGCACTCCGACTGCGGCGCGATGAAGGCGACCCTGAGCGGCAAGCGGATCGAGGGCCAGCTCGGCTCGTGGCTGCGGCACGTCGAGCCGAGTGTGCGGCTGTTCCGGGAGACCAGGGCCTGGCCGGAGTCGGCGTCGACGAAGGGGCACGAGTGGCTCGGCCGGATGAACGTGATCCAGCAGCTCACCCACCTGCGCACCTATCCGGCCGTCGCCGAGGCCGTCGCCGCCGGCCGGCTGCGGCTGCTCGGGTTGTACTTCGACATCGGCGCGGCCCGGGTCTGGCGGGTCGACCCCGACACCGGGGAGCTGGTGGACCTGGAACGGCACGTGCGGGCGGCCTGAGACCGGCGCCCTCGTAGTCCCGGCGTGGGCCTCCGGGGCGGCGGCTCATCACCCGCCGTGGCGGCGCCCTCGCCCCGCTTCCGCCGGTGGTGGAGACCGCCCGGAACGGTGGTTCGTGGGTAGCCGTCCGGCTGGTGGGGCCAAAAGCGATAATGCCGGTATGAGAGTTGCCGGTCCGGCGGGCGCTGGCGCCCGGGTCCCCGCCGCCCGGCGAGCCCGGTGGCGCGAGTGGGGACCGCCGGTGTTCATCCTCGTGATGGTCTGCGCCGTCGACCTGATCGGGCGGGGCCACACATACTTCGTCGCGTACCTCCTGGTCGCCCCGGCCATCGCGGCCATCGTCGCCCCGCCGGTCGTCGTGCTCGCCGTCGGCGCGGTGGCGGTGCCCGAACGGCTGCTGCTCGGCGTCTACGACGGCGTCGAGAAACCCTTCGAGGACAACCGGTTCCTCGGCGGCACCGGCGCACTCATCTTCTCCACCATAGTTTTCGTGTACTTCGCCCGACTACGCCAGAAACGTGAACGTCAGTTGGCCGATGTGACCTCGGTGGCGCTCGCCGCCCAGCACGCCGTCCTGCGCCCCCAGCCGGCGGCCGTCGGCGGGGTGCGGATCGGGCTGCGGTTCCTGGCCGCCGCCGCGGAGGCCGAGATCGGCGGAGACCTGTACGAGGTGCTGTCCACCCCGTACGGCGTCCGGGTCGTCATCGGCGACGTGCGCGGCAAGGGCCTCGAAGCCGTCCAGTCCGCAGCCGTCGTCCTCGGCGCGTTCCGCGAGGCCGCCTACGACGTGCCGGACCTCGCCGACCTGGCCCGCAAGGTCGAGGCCAGCGTCCGCCGACACCTGCCGCCCGACGACTACGTGACCGCGCTGTTCGTCGAGTTCCGGGGCGGCGAGGTGCGGATGCTGCACCGCGGACACGTGCCGGCGCTCGTCGTCGACGCCGGGGGCGACGTCCGCGAACTGCGCCCGCCAGCCCCCGGCACGCCCCTCGGGCTCGGGCACCTCGGCGCGGTCGAACCGTGCGTGTGGACGGAGCCGTGCGAACCCGGCGACGTGCTGGTCCTCGTCACCGACGGGGTGGTCGAGGCCCGCCGGCTCGGCATCTTCTACCCGTTCACCGAACGGCTCGGCGGGCTGGTCCGGGAGGCCACCGGTCCGGTCCGGGGGGCCACCGGTCCCGTCCGGGGACTGCTCCGCCGGCCGCAGACCCGAGACTTCCGTACCGACCTGGACGCGGCGGCCGAGGCGCTGCGCAAGGACCTGCTCGACTACACGGAGGGCGGCCGGATCTCCGACGACGCCGTGATCATGCTCCTGGCCCAAGGGCCCTGAACCCGGACGGTCACGGAGGGGACCGACCCGGGTTCCAGCGGTCGTCGGCGTCCATGGCGGCGTTGGCCCGCCCCTCCGGGCCGGGTGCGCGGCGGTCGGGTCGGCGCTACGGCCAGCGCAGGACCGGGGTCGCGCCCACCGGGGGGAACTCCGTCCTCGACTCCACGAGGCACAGCATCGGGTGGCCCATCACGAGGGCCGTACGGGCCCGGCTGGCGAAGATGTCCAGGAACGCGTCGGCCGTGCCCGGCTCGCCGGCCGCGAACCGTTCGAAGCCATCGAGGGCCAGCACGGTACCCGTCGTGGTCGGGTCGCTGCCGTAGGCGTAGCCGGCCACGTCCCAGAGGACGTCGTTGAGGGCGTCGAGGGTGCGGCCGTAGTACCCGGGGAAGTCCAGGGCGTTGGCGAGCGCCGCGTGCATGTCGGACCCGTCGCGCCACGAGCCGGCGGCCAGCCGCACGACCTTGTAGTCGAGGCGCTCGAGTTTCGCGACAGCGCTGTCCAGGGTGGGGCCGTCCGCGCAGCGGTGCACGTGCGACTCGCGCAGCAGCAGCCAGTCCAGCCGGTCCCAGCCGCCGGGGGGCAGCTCCGAGGCGTCGAACAGCAGCGTGCGGGCCATGTCCGCATCATGTCACGGCCGCCGGCCGGGGACCGCTGGATAAGGCCGGGCCGCGAGTCGAGACCCGCTGGACGCGAAACCGCGAGCTGGAGCCCGGCGGGGCACAGCCACGACCCAGGTCAGAGACCGAACTCCCGCTCGACCCGGACCCTGGCCTCCAGCTCCAGCAGATGCTTCTTGCGGTGCAGCCCGCCCCCGAAGCCCACCAACTTCCCATCCGCGCCGACCACCCGGTGACACGGCACCACGATCGGCAACGGGTTGTGGTTGTTCGCCGTCCCCACCGCGCGCGCGGCCCCCGAATCGCCCAGATCGGTAGCGATCCGCCCGTACGTGGCCATCTCGCCGTACGGGATCTCGCGGAGTGCCGCCCACACCCGCCGCTCGAACGGGCTCCCGACCCGCACCGACAGCGGCACGTCGAACTCGGTGAGCTCTCCGGCGAAGTACGCCGCCATCTGTTCGCGGAGACTGTCGAGATACGGACTGTCCCCGAGCGGCCCGGGCACCCCCTCGAACTGGATCCGGCAGACGCCGTGCTCGTCAGCGGCCACGGCCAGCGGGCCGAACGGCGCGGGGATCAGGGCCCATTCCACCCCTCGACCGTACCCGGATCACGGGCGGCACGATAACTTGGCGGCATGGGTCATCGGCTGGGCATCGACTTCGGTACCTCCAACACCGTGGCGGTCCTGGGTCGTCCCGACGGCCAGGTCCGCCAGCTGCTGTTCGACGGGTCGCCGGTGTTGCCGTCCGGGGTGTTCACCAACCCGGCCGGAGAGCTGCTCACCGGCCGCGACGCCGCGCACAGCGCCCGGCTGGCCCCCGAACGGTTCGTGCCCAACCCGAAGCGGCTGCTCGACGACGCCGACAACGCAGACCGGGCCGTGACGCTGGTCGCCGCGGTGCTGCACCGGGTGTACACGGAGGCCGTCCGCACGATCGGCGGCCCGCCCGACGAGGTGGTGCTCACCCACCCGGCGGCCTGGGGGCCGGATCGGCTGCGGATGCTCGCCGACGCGGCGCTGCGGGCCGGCCTGCCGACCCCGAAGCTGGCCGCCGAGCCGGTCGCCGCGGCGTGCTATTTCACGACGGTGCTGCGCGGCTCCCTGGCCCGCGACGGTGCCCTTGTCGTGTACGACTTCGGCGGCGGCACCTTCGACGCCTCCGTGGTCGGCCCCGGCCCCACGGTGCTGTCCGCCGCCGGTCTGAACGACGTCGGCGGGCTCGACATCGACTCGGCGCTCGTCGGCCACCTGCGGGCCGCGCTGCCTCGGACGTCGGAGGAGTGGGCGCGGCTCGCCGATCCGGCCAGCGCCAGCGACCGGCGGCTGGCCCGGCAGTTCCTCGACGACGTGCGCGGCGCGAAGGAGATGCTGGCTCGTACCGCCCAGGCGTTCGTGTACGTCCCGATCATCGAGGCCGAGGCACCGATCGGCCGCGAGGAGCTTGACCAGCTCGCCGGCCCGCTGATCGACCGGACGGTGGAGGCCACCCGGGAGGCGCTGGTCAGCGCGCGGGCCGAGGATCCGGGCCGGCTCGCCGGGGTGTTCCTGGTCGGCGGGTCCAGCCGGCTGCCGGCCGTCGCGACGCTGCTGCACCGGGCGTTCGGGGTCGCCCCGACCGTGCTCGAGCAGCCGGAGCTGGTCGTGGCGGAGGGCAGTCTGGTCGTCCCGCCGGAGGCGCTGACGGACCCGCCGACAGCGGCGGCCGCCTACGCCCCGGCCCCCCGCCAGCCGGCCAGCGCTCCGACCCTCGGCCAGCCGGCCACCGTCCAGGCCCCACGCCCACCCGTCAACGTCCCGGCCCCGTTACAGTCGGCCGGGTCAGGCGATACCCAGGAGCTGCGGACGCTGTCCGCGCCGGCCGAGTCGGACGGGTTCTCCTCGCCGCTACTGCCACTGTGGGCGGATCCGGTCGTGCCGCAGCCCGATCCGCCGGCCCCGATCTGGGCTGAGCCGGAACCGGCGCCCATGGCCTACACCCTCGCCCCGCCGACCGGCTCCCTCTACACCGACCCGACCGCGCCGCCGCACGGCCCCGCCTACGCCCACCCGCCCGCGCCGGGCGGATCCGGCTACACCTATCCGCCCGCGCCGGGTGGGTCCGACCACGTCTACTCGCCAGCGCCGATTCCCCAGGCCCCGAACGGTCAGTCCGCGCACCTGCCCGCGTCGGCCGGCGCGCCCGTCCCCGACCGGTCCGCCCCGCGCCCCGTCGTGCTCCAGCTCCCCGACGGGCCCGTGCACACCCTGTCCGCAGGCAGCCCCCGACTGTTCCTCGGGTCGACGCGCCGGGTGTACGCGTTCCGCGCCCCCGATCGTCTCGCGGACTTCCTCACCCGCCGCGACTGGCCGGACCTGGTCACCGGCTACCCGTGGGCCACTCTCCCGCCGGCGGCGGACCTGCCCCCGGCCGAGACGGTGGACCTGCTCGGGATCGGTGCGGTCCTCGCCGCGTCGTGCGAGCCCAACTCGCGCCCGATGCACCGTTCGGTGCACGGTAGTTGGGAGCCGGTGCCCGCCGACCCGACGACGGTCCTCGCCGCGGACGCGCTCGACCACGCGGTGATGCTGCTCGACGGGCTGTTCGCCGGGCGGGGCCGGCCGTCGCCGCTGCTGGGCCCGGAGCGGGTGGCCAACTCGGCCGGGCCGGTCGGGCAGGCGGCGGCGCGTGCCGGCCGGTTGTCCGCCGATGTGCTGGTGGCGTCGTTGGGGGCGCCGCACCGGTACCGGGCGACGGCGTGGTGGTGGCAGCTCACCGACGCGGTGGACATGCTCCTCGAACGCCGCTAGGACGGGCCGGTCGAACGGCACTGCCCGCCGTCGCGCGCGACCGGACGGGTCCGGGCAGGGCCGGCGCGCCCGGAGCAGGTGTCGCCGTAGTCAGATGCTGGTCTCAGCCGGCGCCGGAGTCCGTTCTGGACGTCGTGGGGTGTCACGTGAAGATGCTGACGCCGCCGGGGCCGACGAGGAACCCGACAACGATGAGCACGATGCCCCAGAGGACCTGTCTGCGGAACAGGGCGACGATTCCGGAGACGACCAGGATCACCGCGAGGAGCCACAAGATGAGTGTCATGTCTTCGGGGTACCCGGTGGCGAGGATCGGCAAACGCCGTCCCGGGGCGGGCGCCGTCGGCTAGCCTCGCGTGATGAACTGGCTCGATCTTGTCGGCTGGGCCGGCTCCGCCGTGCTCGTCTGGTCTTTGCTCCAGACCCGGATCCTGCGGCTGCGGGCCCTCAACCTGGTCGGATGTCTGGTGCTGATCGGGTACAACGGCGCGCGTGCCGTGTGGCCGATGGTGGGCCTCAACGTGGTTCTGGCCCTGATCAACGCCTTCTATCTCCGCAGGCTGCTGGCCACCCGGCATGACGAGCGCGCGTACGCCGTCGTCGAGGTGGCCTCGGGCGGCGGGATGGTCGACCACGTGCTCGACGCGCACGCCGCCGACATCGCCCGGTTCAATCCGGGGTTCACCCGGCCGGCCGGCGGGCTGGCGTTCCTCGTGGTGTCGGGGGACGAGACGGTCGGCGTCGTGCTGGTCCGCGACGCCGGTGACGGGGTGGCGGAGGTCGGGCTGGACTACGTGACGCCGAGGTTCCGCGACCTGACCCCGGGCGAGTTCGTGTACCGGCGTAGCCAGCTGTTCGTCTCCCGTGGCTTCCGCCGGGTGGTGAGCCCGCGCGGGATGCTGTCCCCGTACTACGACCGGATCGGTTTCCGGCACGACGGCGACCACTACGTGCTCGAACTGGGCGGCTGACCGGTGCGGGCTACTCCGGTTCGGCGTGCTCCGCCGGGTCGGCCGCGTCGGTCTCGTCGTGCGCCGGCTCAAAGATGTCCAGCCCGAAGTCCTCGATCATGTCCACGGCTCGAGCCTACGACCTGCGACAACGCATGACCGGTACCGCCGACGTCGCTCGGCGTGTCCGGTTTGTCAGGACGGGCCGCCGGGCCGGCAGGGTCCCCTCGGCACCCGCTCCCTCCCGTCGACCCCGGTCCCGCCCTGTAGCGTCTGGGCCGTGGAACAGCAGCCTCTCCTCGACGGTTCAGGGATCGCTCAGCTCCGGGAGGCGCTGACCGCCGCCGGGTACACGTTGGAAGGTCTGTCGGAGCGGCTCGGTGACGATCTCGCCGGCGAGGTCGAGGGCGGGGACATCGTGCCGGCGCTGCGGGCGCTGGCCGACGACGACCCGCTGGCCACCCTGCTGCGCGCCTTCCAGGCCGGCCGGACGGTGCCCGCGGACCTGATGGCCGCGGCCCTCGCGCCGCTGCCACTGGCCGACGCCGTCGCGGCCGGCCTCGTCGAGGCGCACGGCGACGGGGTACGGGCGACCCTGAGCCTGGAGATCTACGGCCCGTGGTGGCTGCTCGCCGACCTCGCGCCCCCGGCCCGCCCGATGGCCGCCGACCACGTCCTGGGCATCACCGGCTCCTCCCTCGCGCTGGCCGACTACACGGTCCGCCGGCCGGTCGGCTCCGCCCTGGACCTGTGCACGGGCGGCGGCATCGAGGCCCTGCACCTGTCCCAGCACGCCGAGCACGTCACGGGCACCGACCTGCTGCCCCGGGCGCTGCGGCTGGCCGCGACCACGGCCGCGCTCAACGGGCTGGACTGGGAGCTGCTGCTCGGCGACATGTTCGCGCCGGTCGCCGGTCGGCGGTTCGACCTGGTGGTGGCCAACCCGCCGTTCATCATCAAACCCGGAAGCCCCTCTTTCGTGTACCGCGACGGCGGCCGCCCCGGCGACGCCATCATCACCGAGATGTTCGCGGCGGCCCCGGCGCTCCTGACCGACGGCGGCCTCATGCAGTTCGAGGGGGAGTGGGCGCACCGGGCGGGGGTCGACTGGGCCGAGCGGCTGGCCGGCCTGGCCGCCGACGCCGGCCTGGACGCGTGGATCGTGGAGGCCAACGCGTTCGCGCCGAAGGACTACGTGGAGCACTGGGCGACCTCGCCGGAGGAGGACACGACCGGCTGGTTGGACTGGCTGCACGCGGAGGGGATCGAGTCCCTGGGCTGGGGCGTCGTGACGTTGCGCAACGCCGGGCACGCCGCGCCGACGGTGCGGGTGGAGCGCAGGGAGGCGTGGCCGCGGTTCGGCGGGGACGTGCTGGCCTGGTTCGCCCGGCAGGACTGGCTGCGCGCGCACGGCTCCGACCTGCTCGCCGCCCGCTACGAGGTCCCCGAGGAGGTGACGTTGCACGTCGAGTCGGTGCGCTCGGGCACGGGCTGGGCTGTCGACGGGCACCGGCTGGCGACGGCCGGGGCGTTCGACCGGACGCCGTCGCAGGAGCGGGTCTCCGCGCTCGCCGCCGACCTCGTCGGGGCCTGCGATCCGGCCCGTCCGTTGGCCGGGCAACTGGACCGGCTGGCGGAGTCGTACGGCCGTGACGTGCCGGCGTTGGTGGCGGCGCTGGTGCCGGAGCTGGTCGAGGGCGGGTTCCTGTCCCCGGTGGGGATGTCTGGTCTGTCCTGAGTGGGCGGCCGCGGCGGGGCTGCGGCATGATGGTCCGGTGACGACGACATGGGAGTACGCGCGGCTGGAGTACATCGCGACCGGCAGCCTCGGCGCGGATCGCGTGCAGGACTGGGAGGCGACGTTCTACGGCCCGGGCGGCGGGGAGCGGTGGGGCGTCGATGAGCGGTATAACGACATTCCGCACCTCAACCGGGCCGGCGCCCAGGGCTGGGAGTCCTACGATCGGTCGGACCGGCTGATCGGCCAGCCCGTACGCCTGCAGCGCGTGACGTACTCGATGCGGCGTCCCAAGGCGTGATCCGTCGGGGCCGGGTGACCGGCCCCGACGGGTGCCACTAACGCCAGATGTCGTTCAGGGGCGTCGCGTACTGGTCGTTCTGCGTGATGTGCGGCAGACCGAGCGCCCCCTCGATCGTCCGCGTCATGCTGTACTGCGTGTAGTGCGTCCCGGAGGTGAACCCGGTCTTCGTGGTCCCCTGCGAGCCGAGCACGATCGTCGGCACCCGCTGGCCGCTGGCGCTGTCGTCCTCGTCGAACGTGATGATGATCAGCGAACGCTGCTGGGTCCATGCCGGTGAGTTCAGGATCTTCGGCAGGTTGTTCTTGAACCAGTCGTCACCGGTCGCCGTGCTGCAACTGTGCATCGTGTTGCAGGTGTTCGGCTCGAACCACACGAAGTTCGGCGTGGTCGCGGTGGACTGCAGGTCCGTCCACAGCTGGCTGACCGGGTGCAGGTGCTCCTGGCAGCGGGCCGGGTTGTTCGCGACGTCCTGGAAGAACAGGAACGGCATGTTGTCCGGGTCGAAGTAGCCGTTGTTCTTCAGGTTGCACGGCGCGACCATGTCCTCGATGTAGCCGCGCCACTGCTTGCCGGCCGCCTCGGTCAGGTCGCCGAGGTGCTTGCCGGTGAGCGCGCCGATCGCGCCGGGCATCGGGTTGTCGACGTGGCCGTAGGTGCTGCCGCCGGCCACGGCCATGTAGTTCGGGTCGCTGGGGTGCACGGCCCCGTAGGACTGGCCGAGCTTGACGTTCGCGTTGCCGATCCCGGTCAGGTACGGGGCCTGGCCGATCACCTGGTCGTAGGACCTGTTCTCCAGCATCACGAAGAACACGTGGTCGAACTGCGGGACGGCGTTGGCCACCGGGGCCGGCAGGGCCGGCGCGGGGACCGTGGCCGACAGGGTCAGCGACAGGTTGTCGGCGTAGGAGTCGTTGTAGCTGTTGGAGGCGTTGCGCGACGGGACGCCGGAGAACTGCACCGTGACCCCGACGCTGCGGGTGCCGGCCGGGACGGTCCCGGTGGTGGCCCTCTGAAGCAACTTGGTCACGCTGCCCCGGTCGGACGCGGTGACCGGGCCGATCTGGGACGTGCCCAGCTGGGTGCCGGCGGCGTTGCGGAACGCCAGCTTGACGGTCGCCGAGGAGGTCTCGCCCGCGTACCCGCCGAGCCAGCCCGACAGGTTGTAGGTCACGCCGCCGCCGTCGATCTGCGAGCCTGCGGCCGACACGTCGGCGGTCTGGGTGAGGGTCGAGTCACCGACCGCGCCACCGGAGAGGAACTGGTTGCCCCGGTTGGCCGGGCCCGGGGTGGAGGCGACGGGGAAACCGCTGCCCACGTCGTACCCGACGACGGTCGGCACGCCCGTGATCTGCCAGCCGGGCAGGGTCACGGCGTCGTACCCGCTGGCCGACGGGTTGCCGCACTCGCCGTCGCCGTTGACGATCAGGTTCGGGCCTGCGGCCGTGGCAGCGACGGAGAACCGGGCCGCCTTGGCCAGCGTGGTGTAGCCGTTGTTCGCCAGGTAGTAGAGGAAGTAGTTGCCTGCGGCCAGGCCGCTGGTCGACACGGAGACCGTGCCGGAGGCGTTCGGCGCGTACGCCCAGCTCAGGTACGAGGTGTTCGGCTGGGTGACCGTGTCGGGGTAGACGGCCACCCAGTTGCTCGACGACGGGGAGGCGGTCGCGTAGGAGGCGCTGACGGCCTGGCCGGCCGCGTAGGTGCCCTGGCCGACGCACAGCATGCTCGTCGGCGTGGACGTCGTGCTCGCCGACACCACGGTGAAGAACACCGGGGTGGTCACCGGGGTGTAGCCGTTGTTGGCCAGGAAGTACGCCTTGTAGCTGCCGGGGGACAGCGAGCTGGTCGACAGGGTGACCGTGCCCGAGGCGTTCGGCGCCCAGTCCCACTTGAGCGACGCGGAGCTGCCCGGGGTCACGGTGCTCTGGTAGATCCCGATCCAGTTGGTCGAGGACACCTGGGTGGTGGAGTAGGTCGCCACCAGGTTCTGGCCGGGGGTGTAGGAGCTCTGGTTGAGGCTCAGCGCGTTGCTGGCGGCGGCCTGGGCGGTGCCCAGCTCGGCGGGCGCGAGGAGCGCGAGCACGGTGAGGAGGAGCAGGGGCAGGGTGAAACGCCATCGTTTCCGGAGCGGGGGAAGCATGACTGTCTCCCTTTCGTCGCCGCGCCAGCGTGGCGCGAGGTCAGTTGTCCGAACAAGTCAGGCCCCATTGTGGGGCTGATCGAGGCCAGATGGGAGTCAGTGCAGACGAATAGATATTCACATAGGTGAACACTGGGCGGCCTGATCGGGGCCCGGGCAGGAACTTCCTGGCGTCAGCCGGCGACACCTGTACAGGTTCCATCGAATCCCGGCCGGGTTCTACACTGGCAACGGCGTCGACCCCGGCCGCCAGGTGTGCACAACTCGGAGGTGAACATGGTGCTGCACCGCGGCGTCGCCGACGCCCTCCGTCAGGCCATCGCGCTGGGCGCGCTCCCGGTCGGCGCCCCGCTGCCCACGGAGGCCGAGCTGGCCGCCGAGCACGGGGTCTCCCGGGGCACGGTCCGCCACGCCTTGGCCATCCTCGCCGCCGAGGGCCTGATCAGTTCCCGGCAGGGCGCCCGGCACCTCGTCCGGGGCACCGAGCGCACCCAGAGCCTCGCCGAGCTGCGTAGTTTCGCCCAGTGGGCCCGCCGCCAGGGCCGGCAACCCAGCGGCGAGGTGATCTCGATGGCCCGCCGGCCGGCCACGGTCCGCGAGGCCGGCCTGCTCCAGCTCGACCCGGGCGGGGAGGTGCTGGCCGTCCTGCGGCTGCGCGGCCTGGACGGCGAGCCGGCCATGCTCGAACGGACCAGTTACGCCGGTTGGATCGCCGACGCCGTCGAGCGGATCGACCCGCGCGCGGACTCCGTGACCGACCGGCTGCACCACGAGCTCGGCGCGGTGTTCGCGCACGCCGAGCACCTGATCGACGCGGTGGCCGCCGGGGTGCGCGACGCCGCCCTGCTCGGGGTCCGGCGCAGCAGCCCGTTGTTGCGCGCGCGCCGGGTGAGCGCGACGCCTGCGGGGCGGCCGGTGGAGTGCTCGGATGACCGGTACCGGATCGGGGTCGTGACCTTCGACATCCACACCACCTCGGGCGTCCCGGTGCTGGCCCGCCGTGCACTGTGAACAAGCACGTGGTCGGCGGGACGCGACGGGTCGGTGCTGGTCAGCGTGGCGGGGTTGTGTTCGCCGTCCCCGCGATCCGCCGCGCGCCGGTGAGTCTGGCCAGTTCCGGTAGGGCCACGCCCAGCGGCGCGTCGACCGTGAGCGCCGCGTAGGAGTCGCCCCGGGTCGGGCCCTGGTTCACGATCGCGACCGGGATGCCGAGCTTTGACGCCCGGAGCACGAACCGCCGCCCCGACATCACAGTCAACGACGATCCGAGCACCAGCAGCAGCCGGGCGTTCTCGACCAGCTGGAAGCACGTCCGCACCCGGTCGGCGGGCACCGTCTCGCCGAAGAACACCACGTCCGGCTTGAGCATCCCGCCGTGGCAGGTCTGGCAGTCGGCGATGTGGAAGCCGGCGACGCGCTCGTCGGGCAGTTCGACGTCCCCGTCCGGGTTGAGTGCAGCGACCTGCGCGTCGAACCCCGGATTGGCCTGGGTGAGCCGGGACTCCAGCTCCTCGCGGGACAGCGCGTCGCCGCAGGTCAGGCACACGACCCGGTCGAGGTTGCCGTGCAGTTCGACGACGTCGCTGGCCCCGGCGGCCTGGTGCAGGCCGTCCACGTTCTGGGTGACGACGCCGGACAGCAGGCCCTGTTCCTGCAGGCGCGCGACGGCGTGGTGGCCGGCGTTGGGGGCTGCCCGGGCGATGGTGCGCCATCCGAGGTGGCTGCGGGCCCAGTACCGCCGGCGGGCGGCCGGGTCGCCGGTGAACGTCTGGTACGTCATCGGGGTGCGCGGGACGCTCTTCGGCCCCCGGTAGTCGGGGATGCCCGATTCGGTGGACAGCCCGGCCCCGCTGAGCACGGCGACCCCGCCGCCCTCGACCAGCCGGGCCAGCTCTGCCAGTTTCTCCACCCCACCATGATGCCCCGCCGCCCCGTGCCCCCACGTCCCACGGGCTGTCCGTGCCCCCGCGTCCCGTTTCCGCCCCGGCGGAATATTCCAACCACCCGCCAGGGACCACCCGCCGGTCGTAGGGTGCTGATCATGGGTGATGCGGTCGAGATCGAGGTCGCCGGGCGGACCGTGCGGGTGTCGAGCCCCGAGCGGGTCGTCTACCCGGAACGCGGCTTCACCAAGCTCGACGTCGTGCACTACTACCAGGCGGTCGGCGAGGGCATCATGCGCGCGCTGCACCACCGACCGACGATGTTGCAGCGTTTCCCCGGCGGGGTCGGCGGCGAGATGTTCTTCCAGAAGCGGGTACCCCACAAAGGGGTGCCCGACTGGATCGAGACCACCGAGATCACGTTCCCGAGCGGGCGGACCGCCGACGAGCTCTGCCCGGCGGACCTGGCGCACGTGCTGTGGGCGGTACAGATGAACGCCCTGGTCTTTCACCCGTGGCCGGTGCGCGGGACGGACGTCGACCACCCCGACGAGCTCCGGATCGACCTGGACCCGCAGCCCGGCACCGACTTCGACGACGCGGTGTCCGTGGCCGGCACGGTCCGCGAGATCCTGGCCGAACTCGGCTGGACGGGCTGGCCGAAGACGTCCGGCGGGCGCGGCGTGCACATCTACGTGCGGATGTTCCCCCGGTGGGGTTTCATCGAGGGCCGCCGGGCCGCGATCGCCATCGCCCGGGAGATCGAGCGCCGCCGCCCGGACCTCGTCACCACCGCGTGGTGGAAGGAGTTGCGGGGCGTCAAGGTGTTCGTCGACTACAACCAGATGGCCCGGGACCGCACGATCGCCTGCGCCTACTCGCTGCGTGCCACGGCCCGTGGCACGGTGTCCACGCCGGTGACCTGGGACGAGCTGACCCGGGTCGAGCCGGACGACTTCGATCTGGCCACGGTCGCCGAGCGGTTCGCCCGGATCGGCGACCCGCACGCCGGTATCGACGACGCGGCGGTGGACCTGACCCCGTTGTTGGAGTGGGCCGAACGCGACGAGCGCGAGGGGAACGGGGATCTGCCGTACCCGCCGGACTATCCGAAGATGCCGGGCGAGCCCAAGCGGGTCCAGCCGAGCCGGGCAAAGGACTGACCTGCGGTAACCTGGGCCAATGACAAGATCCACATCTCCGGTGTACGTCGTGGCCGACGTGCACGGCCACCGCGCCGAACTCCGGGCGGCCCTCCGCGCGGCCGGTCTCGCCGACGCCGCCGGGGACTGGACGGGCGCCGACGCCCGGCTGTGGTTCCTCGGCGACTACGTCGACCGGGGCCCCGACGGGCTCGGCGTGATCGACGACATCCGTCAGCTGTCCGCGCGGGCCGGGGCCGCAGGCGGCGAGGTGCGGGCGCTGCTGGGCAACCACGAGTTGCAACTCCTCGGCGCGCACCGGTTCGGCACGGCCCCGGTCCCCGGTTGGGACCACCCGGGCGGCCTGCTCGGCACGTGGCTGCTGTGGGGCGGCAGGCAGGCCGACCTCGACGGGCTGACCGGCGCGCACCTGGCCTGGCTGCGCGCCCTGCCGGCGGTGGCGCTCGTCGACGACCATCTGCTGCTGCACTCCGACACCACCCGCTACCTGGAGTTCGGCCGCACGGTCGCCGAGGTGAACGCCGCCGTGGCCCGGACGATGGACACCACCGACGTCGGCGAGTGGTTCGAGGCGACCCGGCGGATCTGCGACCGCAACGCGTTTCAGGGGGCGGATGCGTCCCGGGCGGTCGACGCTCTGCTCGGCGCGTTCGGCGGCCGGGCGATCGTGCACGGCCACAGCACCCTGACCTCGCACTTCGGCGTCGCCCGCGGCCAGGTCACCGGCCCGGTGACGTACGCGGGCGGCCGGGTGACGGCCGTGGACGGCGGCGCGTACGACGGCGGTCGGATCCTCGTTGTCCCGCTGCCCGTGGCCGGCCCGATCCCCCGGCAGCGCGACTCGGTCCTGCACCGGTTGTGGACGCGCGGCGGCCGCACCGAACACCAGCCGAAGTAGCCGCGACATCCCGTCGGACGCGCCCGGGACGGGCCACCCGGAACGGCGCGGCGGACGTACGCTGAGATCTCTCGGAAAAAGGGGGCCCGATGCGACGGTTCGACGGCCGGGTGGCGTTCGTGACCGGTGCCGCGCACGGGATCGGCCGGGCCATCGCGATCCGGCTGGCCGCCGAGGGCGCGGCCGTCGTCGTCGCCGACCTCGACGGTGAGGCCGCCGGGGCGCTGGCCCGCACCCTCGCCGAGCACGGCGGCGGGGCGCTCGCCACGCACTGCGACGTCCGCGACCGCGAGGCCGTCCGCTCGGCCGTCGCGGCGGCGGCCACCCGGTTCGGCCGGCTCGACGTGCTGGTCAACAACGTGGGCGTCGCGGGGGAGTGGGATTTCGAGAAGGCCGGCGACGACGAGTGGGCCCAGCAGTCCGATCCGACGCTGGGCGGGGCCGTGCGGTGCGTGCAGGAGGCGCTGCCGCACCTGCTGCGCGCGCCGGGCGGCGGCAGCGTAGTGTCGATCGGTTCGGTGAACGGGCTGGCGGCGTTCGGCGGCGAGGCGTACTCGGCGGCGAAGGCTGGCCTGGTCAGCCTCACCCAGAACCTGGCGCTGCGCTACGGCCGGCGCGGCAGGGAGCTCCTCGGCACCGGCCCGGGCTGGGTCCGGTTCAACCTGGTCGCCCCGGGCACGGTGCGCACCCGGGTGTGGGAGGGGCGGCCGGAGGAGTTGGAGAGCTTCGCGAAGCAATACCCGTTGGGGCGGGTCGGGGAGCCGGAGGACATCGCCGCGGCCGTGGCGTTTCTGGCCTCCGCGGACGCGGCCTGGATCACCGGGGTGGTGCTCCCGGTGGACGGCGGCATCACCGCAGGCCACCCGGCCTTCTTCTACGACCTCCGCTAGTCGACGACCACCACGGACGTGCCCGGGACGATCTCCTTGAGCAGGAGCTGCTGGCCGGACTTGGTCAGCCGGACGCAGCCGTCGGTGTCGTCCTTGCCCAGGGTGTAGTCGTTGTACCAGGTGTGGATGCCGATGTGCGCGCCCCGCAGGCCGGCCGGCACGGCCTCCGGGTCGTCGGGGATCGCGCCGAGGGCGAACACGTCGGTGCCGGCGTACACGTCGCCGACCAGGCTGGAGCGGCCGAGGACGAAGGTGCGGCCGAGTGGCGTCGGGGTGGCTTTGGCGCCCAGGGTGACGGGCCAGGACCGCATCAGCGCGTCGTCGCGGTACCACTCCAGTGTGTGACTGCCCTTGTGCACCACGATCTGGTCGCGCAGCGGGGTCACGTCCCAGTCGCCGGGCGGGGTCCAGGCGATCGTCCGGTTCGCCGACGGCAGCAGCACCGCGACCCAGCCGGCCGAGCGGGCCACGATGGGCACGGTCACCGGCACGCCGAGGATGGTGGGCGCGAGGAACGCCAGGGGGGTGCCGCCCGGGGCGTCGTACACGCCGAGGTTGGATTTGGGGTGCAGGCCCTCGGCGGTCCGGGTCCGGCCGGCGGGTTCCGGGTCGGCCGGGAATCCCTTCGGCGCCGGGTCGTAGGTGATGACCGGCAGGCCGGCGGGCGGCGGGACGGCGGCGGGGGTGGTCGGCGGCGCACTCGTCGGCACGGTGGCCGTGGTCGGCGCGGAGCTGGCGGCGCGCGGGGCCGGCCCGGCGGAGCCCCACCGGACCACGGCCCCCACCAGCGCGGCGAGCACGCAGCAGGCGGCCAGCACGATCCAGAGCCGACGGGTACGCAAGGGGCTGCTCACCTGGCCATTCTAGAGGTCGGCCCGCCGAGTTCGAGTTGTGATCGGCGCGTGACCGTTCGCGAGAATACTTGTAACAGAAAATGTAATAAGGGGTGCGTCAATAGAAACGCGCTTCGATGACTTTCTAGTTTTTTCCTTAACCGCGTGAAGCGAATCAATAACGGTTCGGGTAACAGTATTGTGCCGTCCTGTTTGGAACTACCAGGCTGCCGGGTGCAGGGGTGTCGAGTCGACATCCCTTACGTGTTCAACCAGGGGGTTCCCATGGCACTACCCTCCCCGTCCGCCCCTCGGCGACGCCTCCCGTACGGCCGGCTCATCCCGGCCGTCGCGGCCGTGCTCGCCGCCGGCGTCGCGCCCGCCGTGGCGCACGGCGACCCGGGCCTGAGCCCGCACGGGGCACTGGCCCCGATCTCCTCGTTCGGTGACAGCGCCAAGGGCGACAAGGGCGAGTTCTTCGACTCGCGGACCGCCTCGGCCAGCCAGCGTACGCTGCAGCTGAAGTCCGCTGCCCTCGCCGCTGCCCCGCGTCCGGGCCTGCGCGCCCTGAAGGCCGAGCTCGGCGTGCAGGGCACCGTCGACCTCGACCCGCTGACCGGCACCCCGCGTACCGTCAGCAAGCTCGACGGCTTCCTCGCCGGCCCGAGCAAGGGCAACCCGGCGCAGATCGCGATCAACTACGTCCGCGAGCACGCCGACGCGTTCGGCCTCAAGAACGCCGACATCGAGGGCCTGGTGCTCCGCCAGGAGTACATCGACGTTGTCGGCTCCCACCACCTGTCCTTCGTGCAGAAGGTCAACGGCGTCACGGTCTTCAACAACGGTCTCAAGGCGCACGTCGCCAAGGACGGTTCGCTGATCTCCATCGACGGCTCCCCGGTCGCCGGTCTGCCGACCGGGTTCGCCGCCCCGAAGGTGAACGCCACCGCCGCGCGCGGTACGGCGCTCAAGGACGTCGGCGGGGACGCCAAGGCCCCGGTCACCAAGGACTCCACCGCCACCCAGGTCGTCTTCCAGACGGCCGCCGGCCCGCGCCTCGCGTGGCAGGTCTCCGTCCGGCCGGCGAAGGGCGAGCACTACCTGCACGTCCTCGACGCCGAGACCGGTCAGGTGCTCTACCGCAAGAGCCTCGTCGACCACGAGGCCGACCCGAAGCAGGCCACTGGCAACACGTGGAACTACTTCCCGGGCGCGCTGCGCGGCGGCGACAGCGAGGAGAACACGCTGTCGGGTCTGCCGAAGGACGCGAAGAACCTGTCGGGCCAGAACGCGCACGTGTACCTGGACCTGAACAACAACAACATCGCCGACGCGGACGAGGAGGTCGGTCCGAACACGGACGGCACCTTCAAGTACGACTTCAAGAACTTCATCAAGACCGACGGCGCGCCGTGCTCCAGCCACTACCAGTGCTCCTGGAACCCGGCCACGGCCGGCTCGTGGCGGACCAACGCCAACCAGAACGCCGTCCAGCTGTACTACTTCCTGGGCAAGTTCCACGACCACCTCGAGGCGGCCCCGATCGGGTTCACCCGTGAGGCCGGCAACTTCGACGCCCGCGACGGCGACCCGGTCCAGGGCGAGGCCATGGACGGCGCGAACTCCGACAACGGGATGCCGGGCGGCAACGCCAACAACGCGAACATGGACACCCCGGCCGACGGCTCGTCGCCCCGGATGCAGATGTACCTGTTCTACAACGACGGCAACTTCCCGTGGCTGTCGGCGAACAGCGGCGACTCGGCCGATATCGTCTACCACGAGTACACCCACGGCCTGTCCAACCGGCTCGTCGTGGACGCCAACGGCATGTCGACCCTGGGCAACGTCCAGGCCGGCTCGATGGGCGAGGCGTGGTCTGACTGGTACGCGATGGACCTGCTCGTGAAGGAGGGCTCGCAGCCCGACCGCAAGCTCGCGGCGGACCTGCGCCTCGGTGACTTCGTGGGCCACGGCCTCGACGGCATCCGCAGCCAGCCGATCGACTGCAAGGTCGGCACGACCGACCCGGCCTGCCCGGGCGGCGCGAAGAGCGGCCCCGGCGGCTACACCTACGGCGACTTCGGCAAGATCTCCGCCGGTGGCCCCGAGGTGCACGCCGACGGCGAGATCTGGGTCGAGACCCTGTGGGACCTGCGCTGCGAGGTCGGCAGCGAGGTCGCCGAGTCCCTCGTGACCCGGGCGATGGAGCTGTCGCCGAGCAACCCGTCGTACCTCGACGAGCGCAACGCGATCCTGCTCGCCGACACCGTCGTGTTCGGCGGCAAGTACCACGGCGTGATCTGGAAGACCTTCGCCGCTCGCGGCATGGGCTACTTCGCCGGCTCGATCAACGGTGACGACACCGCCCCGACCGAGGACTTCAGCCTCCCGCCGGCCCCGGGCACCCCCCAGGGCACCGTCTCCGGCACCGTGACCGACAACGTCACGGGCGCGCCGGTCGCGGGCGTCAGCATCTCCTTCGGTGGCCACACCGGCACCATCGGCGGCAACCTGAACGCGGTCACGGCCGCGGACGGCACCTACACGATCAGTGGTGTCACCTACGGCACGTACACCAAGTTCAGCGCGGTCGGCGGTGGCTACGACACGGTGGCCGGCCCGCGGACCGTCAACGCTCCGACCGCCACGGCGAACTTCGCCCTGGCCCGCGAGTGGGCTTCGGTCGGCGGCGGCGCCGCGATCTCGGGCTTCAACGGCCCCGACTTCGGCGCCGGTTGCAACCAGGTCGCGCTGATCGACCAGTCGCTCGGCTCCGGCTGGGTGTCGAACACCGAGTTCACCGGACCGACCTCGATCAAGTCCCGGTACGCGATCATCAAGCTGCCGGTCGCGGTCAACGTGACCTCGCTGATCATCAACCCGACCTCGGCCTGCGGCGTGGGCGGCAGCGCCACCGTCGGTGACTACCAGCTGGAGTCGTCCACGGACGGCGCGACCTGGAAGGTGGCCGCGACCGGTCACTTCGGGGTTCCCCAGCGCGGCAAGAACGTGACGATCCCGCTCAACGCGGGCACGTCGGCCGGGGTGAAGTTCTTCCGGTACACGATGCTGAGCAACCAGCTCGCGGACGTCGGCGGCGCGTGCCCCGGCCCGTTCGGTGGCTGCTCCTACGTGTCCACCTCGGAGCTGTCGGTGTACGGCAGCGCCTCGTAACATCCGCTAGGTAAGGAGGCGGGGTCCGTTCGCGGGCCCCGCCTTCGCCGTCGGTGGGGTTAGCGGTACCCCGAACACGGGGGTGGACAGGATTCAGCCCGTGGCCGGCGAAAACTAGCGTCGACCGCATGAGGATCTACACAGGACGACGTGCCGTCGCCGGTCTGCTGCTCGCGGGCCTCGTCGCCGGCACGGTGGGGGCAGCGGCCGGTCCGGCCACCGCGTCGGGCGACGCCCGGGGCCGGCTGGTCTCCGCGACCCCGATGCGCACCTACTATTCCGCCGAAGAGGTCGCCGCCGCGCTGCGGGGCGCGGAGTTCGACGACGGCGCCGCGAAGTACGGCGTCGACACCTACCGGCTCGTCTACCGCACCGTCGACGTGGCCGGCCGGCCCACCACGGCCAGCGGGCTGCTCGTACTGCCCCGCAACGACCAGCGCGAACTGCGCACCGTGTCCTACTCGCACGGCACCACCTCCTATCGGGGCGACGCGCCGTCCATGCCGGCGGAGGACGGCTGGGGACAGGCCCCGGCGATCACGTACGCCGCCGCCGGGTTCGCCGCGGTCACCGCCGACTACCTCGGGCTGGGCACCGGCCCCGGGACGCACCCCTGGATGGACGTCCCCTCGGAGACCACCGCCTCGGTGGACCTGTTGCGGGCGGCGCGGGAGTTCGTACCCCGAAAGGGAAAGGTTCTCAGGCGGCAGGTGCTGGCGGCCGGTTTCTCCCAGGGGGCCTCGGCGGCGCTCGGCCTGGGCCGCGAACTGCAGTCAGGCGGTGACCCGTGGTTCCGCCTCGCGGCCCTCGCCCCGATCAGCGGCGCCTACGATCTGCGCGGCGCGGAAATCCCCGCCCTGCTCGACGGCAAGCTCGACCCGAAACTGAGCGTGATCTACTCGGCGCTGTTCCTGGTCTCCTTCGACCGGCAGCTCCACCTCTACGACCACCCGGACGAGGTGTTCCAGGCCCCCTACGCCGACCGGGTCGAGGCGCTGTTCGACGGCACGGTCCCCGGCGAGGTGCTGTTCCGCGACACCCCGGACACGGTCGGGCGGTTGCTCACCCCGCACGGGTTCGACCTGCTCCGCGACCCGCCGGAGCGGTTGGCCGCGGCCCTGCGGGTCACCGACGCCGTGTGCTCGGACTGGACCCCGGGGGTGCCGGTGCGGCTGTTCGAGATCGCCGCCGACGAGCAGGCGGCCAACGCCAACACGGCCAGCTGCGTCGCGGGCCTGCGGGCGCACGGCGTGGACCCGCACCTCATCACGTTCGCCGAAGGCGACTATCACGGGTCGGCGCACCTGAGTTCGAACGTGCGGGGCACGGCGGCGACGGTCCGCTGGTTCAGCCAGCTCTGAGCACCCGCCGGCGGCTGGCGTCCCTTCCGGGGCGTCAGCCGCCCACCCGCACAAGCCGGTAACCCAGCGGCTCCGCCGGGTCCTCGATGGCGAGGATGTGCTGGCCGGTGCCGGGCCGGATCCGCCCGATCACGTCTCCGATCGCCTCGCCGGCCCCGGCTACCACGAGCCGGACCCGTTTTCCCCGGGCGGCCGCGCGCACCGCCTTGCGGAGCTGGGGATTGAGCAGGTGCCGGGCCAGGTCGTACGCCGTCGCGCGGATCGTCGCCGCGCGGGGGTCCTCAGTCGGATCGGTGTCCACGGCCTGAGCCTAGTAACCGGGTACGACACCCCGCCCCGGTGTGCTGGCGGCCCGACCGTGACAGAGTTGGGGTATGACCCCTTTGACGGTGAGTTCCCGCCCCGACGGTGCCGCCCGCACCCTGCTGGTCGTGGGCGAGGTCGACCTGGCGGGGCACGACCGGCTGCTGCACACCGTGCTGGAGGAGATCCGCACGGCCGGGGTCACCCGGGTGACCGTCGACCTGGCGGGGGTGACGTTTCTCGATTCCACCGGGATCGGGGTGCTGATCGCCGGGCGCAACGCGGCCCGCGAGGCCGGGGTCGGTTACCAGGTCACGAACGCCATGGGCATCGTCAGACAGGTCCTGACGGTCACCGGCGTGGACGGGGCGCTGCTCGGCCCGGACGCCTGAGCGGGACTGCGGGAAGTGCGGCCGTGGGGCTAGCATCGGTCGCCACTCGCACTCAGGAAGGCACGACGTGACCCACCCTCAGGACCAGCCCGACCCGTGGTCGGCCCACGGCGACCCGGTCATCGGGTACGAACAGCCCGATTTCGACCAGTCCGCCGCCCCGCCGCCGCCGGTTCAGCCCCGGCGGAGCCGCGCGGCCCTGTTCATCGGTATCGGGGTCGCGGCGGCCGTGCTGCTCGGAGGCGGGGCGTTCGCGGCGGTGCGGCTGTGGACCGCGCCGACCGGGGTGGAGCCGGAGCAGGTGCTGCCCGGCACGGTCGCGGCGTTCGCCCGGATCGACCTGGACCCGGCGCTGAGCCAGCAGAAGCAGTTGCTCGATCTGGTGCGCAAGTTCCCCGGCCGCAAGGGCACCACCGCCGACGTCAAGCGGGACCTGATCGACGAGGCGAATATCCCCGGCCTGACCTACGACGCGGCGAAGCCCTGGCTGGGCGACCGGCTCGGCATCGCGCTGTGGAAGACCGACAGCGGCTATGTCACGCTCTACGCCCTCGCGAGCACCGACGACTCCGGCGCGAAGGCGGCGCTGGCGAAGGCGAAGCTGACCTTCGAGCTGTCCGACGGGTACGCCGTCGTCGCCGTGCCCGTGGGCGACGCGAAGGCCCCCTCGGCGGCGCTCGACGCCGTACGGGTGACGAAGAAGCTGGCGGCGACGGACGCGTACACGTCCGTGGTCAAGAAGTTGCCGGCCAACCAGGTCGCGATCGGCTGGGCGGACGGCCCCGGGGTGCTGGCGGCCGGGAAGTCGTTGAAGGAGGGCTTCCCCGCGACCCTCGACGGCCAGTCCGTCGGCCAGGTGGCGCTCGGCGTGCAGGCCGTCCCCGACGGCCTCGAACTGCGGGTCGCCCAGAGCGTACCGTCCACACTGGTCCCCAAGAACGACCTGGTCAAGCAGCTGGAGACCCTGCCGGGCAACGCCGCCGTCGCCGCGGTGGTCCAGCCGCTCAACGACAGCCCCACGATCAAGAAGAGCATGGACGACGCGTTCGACGCGCAGGTCGACCAGCAGCTCGGCGCGCTTCGGGGCCTCCTCGACAAGAAGACCCTCGACACGGTGCTCGGCGGGATCAAGGGCCTGTTCGGCGCGACCCTCAGCGTCGCGGTCACCGACCTGGTGCACCCCGCCGTGCAGGTCACGGCCGACGGGCCCGACGAGGCGACCGCCGGCAAGCTGCGCGCGTCACTCGGCCTGTTCAAGGCCCTGGTCGACGTCGACGGCACCGGCCAGAAGACGACCATCACCTACGGGGACTACCACCCGCAGGGCGCGCTCGCCGACAACGAGCTGTACCGCGCGGCGATGGCCGGCCGGCCCGCGACGACCTCGGTGGTCGGCTACGCGGACATGCGCAAGGTGTTCGCGGCGAGCACCACGATGACCGACGAGGAGCGGGCCGACCTGGCGCCGGTCCAGGCGCTCGGCGTCATGGTCGGCGCGGACGGCGCGCTGGTCCGGCTCGTGATCCGGTAACTGGCGGCGGTCGGGACGGCCCGGACCGTGCGGGGTCCGGGCCGGTTGGCTACTTGCCGGCCTGGCGGGTCCGGATCGCCGCCTCGATCCGGTTCGCGGTCCGGCCGGAGGTCAGGGCCCTGCGGGCCCGGGTGTACAGGTAGTACGCGCCGCCGACGATGGCCGCGCCGACCAGGAGGTAGCCGAGGACGCCGAGCAGTGCCCCGATGAGCTTGAGCGCCAGCCAGCCGGCGAGCGCGAGTCCGACGATCCCGACGGTCACCCACAACAGAAGTTTCCCCATGCGTCGATGGTGACACCGGCCGGCCCCGGCCGCCATCGGGGAAGACCCCTACCACCTGGGGTGGGTGTGGTGGTGGCGTATTACGACGAGGTCGACGGCGGCCACCCCGGCGAGGACGAACAGCGGCACTGCCAGCCACGCCAGCCCCGCCCGCCAGGCCAGGGTCCCGATCACGGCGCAGAACAGCAGCCCGAAGCCGGCGAGCACGGCCCGGAGCCGCAGCGCGCTGCGCGGATGCTGGAACGTACCGGACATGCCCACCCTCTACCCATGGCACTTCGGGGGAAAACACAGCTTTCCGGGTACTCCCGATGGGTAGCCTGAGGCATGACCGAGCGTGGGGTGGTCGTCGGGATCGACGGCTCGACCGGCAGCCGGGGCGCGGTGGCGTTCGCCGCCGACGAGGCGCTCGCCCGCCGGGTCCCCCTGCACCTGCTCTGCGTCACCACGCCGGCCCTGTTGCTGTCGCCACCCCTGCTGGCCCCGTTCCCTCATGATCCGCCGGACCCGGGGGCCGAACCGGTGCCGGAGTTCCTGGCGGAGCTCGCCGACGAGGCCCGGCGCGGCCGGCCGGACCTGGAGACGGTGCCCGAGGTGGTGCCGGGCGGGCCGGCGGCCGTCCTCGTCGAGCGCTCCCGCACGGCCGACCTGGTCGTCGTCGGCGCCCGTGGCCACGGCGGCTTCCTCGAACTCCTCGCCGGCTCCGTCGCCACCCAGGTCGCGACGCACGCGCACTGCCCGGTCGCCGTCGTGCGGGGCGAGAATCGGCCGGACGGGCCCGTCGTGGTGTGCGTGGACGCGAAGCCCGAGACGGAACTGGCCGTCGCCCTGGCCTTCGCCGAGGCGGCGCTGCACGGCGCGCCGCTGCGGGCCGTGCACGTCGGGGAGGACGAGCCGGACATGCTGCTGACGGGGTGGCGGGACCGGTATCCCGGCGTCGCGGTGGAGGGGGTTGTCAGCCGCGACCGGGACGTGACGAAGGCCCTGGTCGAGGCGTCGGAGGACGCGCGGCTGATCGTGCTCGGCTCCCGGGGGCGGGGCGGGCTGGCGAGCCTGCTGCTGGGCTCGGTGAGCTATGCGCTGGCCCACCACGCGCACTGCCCGGTCCTGATCGCGCACCCGGCCACGCACGTATGAGCCCTGGACGCAGGCCTGAGCCCCGGCCCACGCACGCCTCAGCCCCGGTCATGCAGGCCTGGTCACGCAGGCCTGAACCCTGACCGCACGCCCCCTGACCGCCGGTGGCCGTGCGGTCAGGGGGTCGACTCCCGGTGGGTCAGGGCGTCGACCAGGCGCATCAACTCGATCGGCAGCGGGAAGATCAGGGTCGAGTTCCGTTCCGTCGCGACCTCCGCCATCGTGGCCAGTACCCGCAACTGGATCGCGGCCGGGTGGGTCTCGAGGATCGCGGCGGCGTCGGCGAGCGCCTCGGCGGCCTGTTTCTCGCCCTGGGCGTGGATCACCTTGGCGCGGCGTTCGCGTTCGGCCTCGGCCTGCCGGGCGATGGCGCGGCGCATCGTCTCGGGCAGCTCGACCTGTTTGACCTCGACGAGGCTGACCTTGACGCCCCACGGTTGGGTGACCTCGTCGATCACCTGTTGGAGGCGCTGGTTGATCTCGTCACGCTTGGACAGCAGGTCGTCGAGGTCGACCTGGCCGAGCACGCTGCGCAGCGTTGTCTGCGCGATCTGCGAGGTCGCGGCGAGGTGGTCCTCGATCGCGACGACGGAGCGGACCGGGTCGACCACGTTGAAGTACGTGACGGCGTTGACGTTCACGGTCACGTTGTCGCGGGTGATGACGTCCTGGGGCGGGATCTCCTTGGTGATCGTCCGCAGCGTCACGCGGACCATGCGGTCCACGATCGGGATCAGGAAGAACAGCCCCGGCCCCTTGGCTGCGATCACCCGGCCGAGGCGGAAGATGACGCCCCGCTCGTACTCGCGGCACACCCGCACGGAGGCGGAGAACAGTGCGAACAGGACGATCATCGCGAGCACGAGCCCGAATACTCCGCTACTCATCAGGGGCCTCCTCGGCCGGCTCGACCACGAGGTCGAGGTTCTCCATGGCGACTACGCGCACCCGTTGCCCCACGCGCAGTTCCCCGTCGCGGCGGCGCGCGTTCCACCACGCGCCCTCCAGCATGACCCGGCCACGGCCGTCGTCGGTTCTGCGGACCGTGACCTCCCGGCCGACGAGCAGCGACGGCCCGGTGAGCACCGGCCGGTGCCGGGCGGCCCAGGTCAGCCGGCCGGCGACGACGGCCCCGGCGGCGACCACGAGCACCGTGGGCAGCAGGACGGCGAGGCTGAGCCGGAACGGCCCCTGGAACAGCAGCAGCCCGCCGGCCAGGAGGCATCCGGCTCCGGTCAGCGCGAACACGGCGGTGCCGGGGGCGTAGAGCTCCGCGACGAGCAGGGCGAGCCCGACGAGGACGAGGATGACGCCGCCGGTGTTGATCGGCAGCACGCTCAGGGCCACGAACCCCAGGACCAGCATGATCACGCCCACGATGCCGCTGACGAGGTGCCCGGGACTGGCCAGTTCGTAGAGCAGGGCGAGGGTGCCCAGGGACAGGAACAGGAACGCCAGGTTCGGGTCGGCGAGCAGTTGCAGGACGGAGCGCAGTGCGCCCAGACCACGATCCACGACGGGTACGCCGCGGGTGCGCAACACCACCGTCCGCCCGTCGGCCAGCACCACCGACCGGCCGTCCAGCGTGGACAGGAGCTCTCCCCGGTCGCCGGCGACCAGGTCCACGGCGCCCAGCTTCAGCGCCTCGTCGGCGGTGACGGCTCTGCCCTCGCGGACGGTCTGTTCGGCGAACTCGACGTTGCGGCCGCGCTGGGTGGCGACCGTCCGGGCGAAGGCCGCGGCGTCGTTGATCACCTTGTCGGAGATCTTCCCGCCCTGCAGGTCGACGGGGGTGGACGCGCCGATCGTCGTGCCGGGGGCCATAGCGGCGATGTGGGCGGAGAAGGTGATCAGCGCGCCGGCGGAGGCGGCCCGGGCGCCGGCGGGGGACACGTACACGATGACGGGCACCTGGGCGGCGAGGAAGCTCTGGATGATCGACCGCATCGAGGTGTCGAGGCCGCCCGGGGTGTCCAACTCCACGAGATATGCCCGGTAGCCGCCGTGTTCGGCCTCGCGTACCCCGTCGGCGAGGTGGTCGGCGACGACCGGGGTGATCGGGCCGGTGATCCGGGTGCGCAGCACGGCCCCGGTGTCGGCCGCCGCCGGGTACGCCCAACCCACCCAGCAGAGGACGAGCACGACAAGCGGGACGAGCCATCGACGGCGGGGCATCCCACCCTCCCGGACCGGAGGCTCCGCGCCGCGGGGCCTCTCACCGTTCACCTCTGGCGCGAGGGTTCCTCGCCCGTGTACTCCGGCTCGTCGGGGCCCTCGGCCGGTTCGGTCGAGTGCTCCGAGCGCCGCTTGTGTTCCGTGGTCGGCGCGCCGCCGGGGAAGGGCTCGGTGTCGACCGTGCTGTCGTAGGACTGCCGGGAAGTCTTGTCGTTCATGGTGGCCTCCTCCCTTTAGCGTAGCGCTGACTCGGGGTGGATTCGCATAATTTGTCCCGCCCGTCCCGCCGGGGAGCTACCCGGAAGACCGCTCCGTGGGGTGATGGTTCCTCCGCTGTGGACGGGCAGCCTCTGGGCCATGATCCGACGCCTCGCGCTCTCCGCCGTCCTGTTCCTCGGCATGGTCGCCGTCCTGCCGGCAGCCCAGGCCGTCGCTGACCCGTCCCCGGGCCTGACCCGGGTCACGGAGGTCGTCGGGGACGCGCGGACCGCCGACCGGATCACTGTCCTGGTGCCCGGGGCCGGCGTCACGCCCGGCAACTTCCAGACCGGCCTCGGCAAGGTGACCCGCCGCGCGCCCGCCCAGTGGGCCCGGTGGCTGGCGGCCGAGGCGCACGACCCCCGGGTCGCCGTGATCGCCTGGCTCGGGTACCTGCCCCCGAAGGGCGCCAGCCTCGCCGTCGCCCGGGGCGAGCGCGCCGACGTAGGCGCACACGAACTCGAGGGGTACGTCGCCGAGCTGGCCCTCGCGAACCCGCACGCCACGATCACGCTGGTCGGACACTCGTACGGCTCCGTGGTCGTCGGGCACGCCGCCGCGGCGCTGCCGGCCACCGTCACCGACCTGGTGTTCGTCGGCAGCCCCGGGACGGGCGCGCACACCGCCGGGGACCTGGGCACCCGGGCCAGGGTGTGGGCCGGGCGCAGCGGTGATGACTGGATCAGCCGGATCCCGAACGCGACGATCCTCGGCTTCGGCCACGACACCGACCCGACGGACCGGTACTTCGGGGCCCGGGCGCTGCCGGTCGACGGCGTGGCCGGCCACGACGGGTACTTCGTCCCCGGCACCGCCAGCCTGCACGCCCTCGCGTCGATCTCGACCACCGGCGCGCTCCCGGAGCCGGATCCGGCCGGCTAAAGTCGGCCGGGTCGCCGGAGGCGCGGCCACCGAAGGGGGAACAGTGGCCGGGTCGCGGTATTCCAGGGTCGTGCTCAAGATCAGTGGCGAGGCCCTGGCGGGTGACGGGACCGCCGGCGTGGACCCGGCGAGCCTCGCGCACGTCGCCCGGGAGATCCTCTCGGTCTGCGAGCTGGGCGTGCAGGTGGCCGTCGTGATCGGCGGCGGCAACTACTTCCGGGGGCGGATGGCCGAGGGCTGGGGCATCGACCGCGCCGAGGCCGACAACATCGGCATGCTCGGCACCGTCATGAACGCCCTGATGCTGCGCGGCGCGCTCACCGGCGTCAGCGAGCTGGATGTGCGGGTGATGACCGCGATGCCGATGACCAGCATGGCCGAGCCGTTCATCCGGCTGCGCGCGATCCGACACCTGGAGCATGGTTCCCTGGTTCTACTGGCCGGCGGCATCGGCCAGCCGTACGTCACCACCGACTACCCGTCCGTGCAGCGTGCCCTGGAGCTGGGCGCGGACGCCCTGCTGGTCGCCAAGCGCGGCGTGGACGGGGTCTACGACGCCGACCCGAACACCACCCCGGACGCCCGACGCTTCACCGAGCTGACGTACGCCGAGGCGATCGCGAAGGACATCCGGGTGATGGATCCGGGGGCGTTCGTGCTGGCCGGCGAGCAGGACCTGCTGATGCACGTGTTCGACGTGGCAGCCACGGGGGCGATGCGCGCGGTGTGCCTGGGCGAGGACGTCGGAACCAGGATCCACTCAGGACGGTGAGTTCGTCCGCCCCGGCCGGGGTTGGCTGCCGGCCGCGGGTCACGCCCTGACGGCGGGCCGCCATCACGACGTGGGAGCGCCGGCCGGTCTGGACACGGTGGACGGTCCGGCCGGGGACACGGGGCGGGCCGGGTCAGGAGATGGGGGTGGCGGCCAGGCGGTCGACGTCCGCCGGGGTCCAGCCGGCCGGTGGCGCGATCGCGGCCCAGGCGTGCACCATCGAGGGCCCGTACCGGTGCCCGTACCCGTCCGGCACGCTCTGCGCCTGGAGCAGATCGACCGTGAGCTGCCAGAACGTGACCACCGGATACCAGCGCAGTCCGTCGGGGACCCCGCGTCCGGGGTGCTCGGCGAGCCAGTCCGGTTCCTCGGTCAGCAGCGCCGGGTCCCACCACACGACGGGATCGGTGGCGTGCTGCAGGTACAGCACCCGGGGGAACGCCCAGCCGGACAAGTCGCCGCGCAGGTCGTCGGGCCCGTCGGCGAACCGGACCTCCCGTCCGCCGTCGACCACCGGCGCGGCGGCGGTACTGCCCGGGTCCCGACCGGCCCGGTACTGCCCGGCGAGCGCGTTGGCGTGCGGCGGGCCGACCCACAGCACCCCGTCGGTGTGCCGGCGCACATCGTCGGGGCCGAGGAACGCCGACTCGCCGCCGTAGGAGCCGAGGCTCTCGCCGAACACGACGAGCTTGGGGCGGTGCTCCGGCGGCAGTTGGGCCCAGCGGGCGCGCACGGCGGCGAACAGTTCCCGGCCGGCCTCCTGGGCGCGGCGGCCGTCGACGAGGAACGACAGCCAGCTGGGCAGGTAGGAGTACTGGATGGCGACCTCGGCGGTGTCCCCGCCGTGCAGGTACTCCAGCGCCCCGGCCGCCCGCTCGTCGATCCAGCCCGTGCCCGTGGTGGTGGCGACGCACAGCACGGCGCGCCCGAACGCCCCGGTGCGGTCCAGCTCGCGCACCGCCAGGGCGGCCCGGTCGCGGGCCGTGGGGGCGGAGTCGAGCCCCGCGTACACCCGGATGGGTTTGATCGCTGTTCTGCCCGTGACCTGCTCGATCCGCGCTGCCGTGGGCGTGTTCGCGACGAACTCGCGGCCCTTGCCGCCGAGCGTGTCCCAGCCGATCAGCGAGCCCGGGTCGGGTGGGCTCCCCGTGACCGCCCGGTCCAGGCTGCGGAAACTCGCGTCGGCCACCGACAGCGCCGTCCCGGCCACGCCGTCGCGCAGCACCAGCACCGTGCTCGGCACCACGGTCAGCACGGCCAGCGCCGCGGCCACCCCCGCCGGCAGCACCCGGCGCAGCAGCCGCTCCACGACCCCGGTCAGCCACACCACCGACCGACCACAATGGATCAACCCCAGAAAGACCACGATCCCGACGGGTACGAGCGCCACCCGCGCCCACGGATCCTCCGACCCACCCGCCACCGGGTACCGGATCCGCGCGTGCCCCACCACCGCGGCCCCCAGCACCAGTGCGCCACCGGTGCACAGCTCCCACCACGCGTGCCGTTTCAGGGTGGCCCCGGGCTTCGGCGATGCGGTCTGCCGGACCAGCCAGCTCGCGAGTACCCCGAAGGCGTAGCCGATCGCGGCCACCACGCCGGTCACGATGCCCTGGAACAGCCAGGTTCTGGGGAGCAGGGACGGGGTCAGCGACAGCACGGCGCACGCGGCGGCGACCGTGAGTCCCGCGAAGTCGAGTCGGAGCCGGCGGATGATCCACGGTCGGGGGTCCATGGCCGGGGAGCGTAGGCCGCCCGCCGCGCCCGGGCGTCCGCCCACGGAGCTACGCCCGGGGTATCACGCGCAGGACGCCCGAACGGGCCGTCCTAGGGAATTTTGTCGGTGGGAGGTGGGAGCATCGCGGGATGAGTCTCACGCGGCAGGAAACGTCCGACGCGGTCACCGGCCTTGGCTGGCGGCTCGTCCTGGGGGAGTTGCGGGCCTGCGTGCGGGTCGCGTCGTTCGCGGAGGGCGCGACGGTCGCGGCCAGGGTCGCCGCGGCGTGCGGTGCCGCCGCCGACGAGGTCCTGCGGGTCGACCTGCGCCCCGATCGCGCGATCCTGGCGCTGCGCGCGCCGGGGGAGTGGCGGGTCGGGGCCAGGGAGGTCGCGTTGGCCGAGGCGGTCACCGGGGCGCTCGTAGCGGACGGCTGGCGCACCGACGCCGGGCTCGGCGGCGACGTGCGCCCGGTCCAGGCGTTGGAGATCGCGATCGACGCCATGGACATCGAGGCCGTCCGGCCGTTCTGGAGCGCCGTGCTCGGCTACGCGGAGGGCACCCCCGGCGACAACGCCGTCGTCGATCCGCTCGGCGAGGGGCCCATGGTCTGGTTCCAGCAGATGACCGAGCCGCGCCCGCAGCGCAACCGGATCCACTTCGACGTCAGCGTGCCGCACGACGAGGCCGGCCGGCGGGTCGGTGCGGCGCTCGCCGCTGGCGGGCATCTGGTGTCCGACGCGGAGGCGCCGGCGTTCTGGGTGCTGTCCGATCCCGAGGGCAATGAGGCGTGCGTGACCACCTGGCAGGGCCGCGACTGACCGACCGGCGAAGGGTGGGCCACTGTGGCAGGCCGCGACTGACCGGCCAGCGAAGGGTGGGGCCACTCTGGCTGGGCCGCGACCGACCGGGCGGCGACGTGCGCGAACACGTCGGTGGTGGTGTCGCCACGCCTGTGTCCACCGCGCTCCACAACCGGGCTACCGGGAGCGCAGCGCCCGCCCCACGGCGGCGATCCCGTCCGCGATGTCCGACGGCGGGCTCGCCGCGTATCCGAGGACGAGTCCGGCCGGGCCCGGCCGCTGGCTGTGCCAGGACAGTGGCTGCACCTTCACGCCGAGCGTGAGTGCCCGGGCGGCGAGGTCGACGTCGGACACCCCGGCCGGCAGGGTGACCGTGAGGTGCAGGCCCGCTGCGGCCCCGTGCACGACGGCCCCCGGCAGGTGGGTGCCGATCGCGGTGATCATCGCGTCGCGGCGGCGGACGTGCCGGCGGCGGAGGAACCGGAGCTGGCGTTCCAGGTCGCCGGAGGTCATCATCTCGGCGAGGACGAGCTGGGGCAGGGCGGCGTTGCCGAGGTCGGCGTTGCGTTTGGCGGCGACGACGGCCGCGCGGTAGCGGGCCGGGACGAGGAGCCAGCCGATCCGCAGCGCCGGGGCGAGCAGCTTGGACACGCTGCCGGCATAGCAGACGTGTTCGGCGAGTACGGAGCGCAGGGCCGGCATCGGGGGCCGGTCGTAGCGGTGTTCGGCGTCGTAGTCGTCCTCGATGACCAGGCCTCCGGCCTCGGCCCACCGGAGGAGTTGCCGCCGCCGTTCCCCGCCGAGGACCACCCCGGTGGGGAACTGGTGCGCGGGGGTGAGCATCACGGCCGGCGCGCCTGTCGCGCGCAGTTCGTCGACCCGGATCCCCTCGCCGTCGACGGCTACGGGCGGCGTGTCCAGCCCCCAGTTGCGCAGGTGCTGCCGGACGCCGAGCGAGCCGGGGTCCTCGACGGCGACCCGGCCGATCCCGTGCTGGCCGAACGCCTGGGCCAGCAGGCCGAGTGCCTGGGACACGCCGGCGACGATGACGACGTCGCGGGGGTCGACGCCGATGCCCCGGTTGCGGGCGAGCCATTCGGCGACCGCCCGGCGCAGGGCGGGGGTGCCGGCCGGGTCGCCGTAGCCGAAGTCGGCGGGGGCGAGGTGGTGCAGGACGGCGCGCTCGGCCCGCAGCCAGGCCGCGCGGGGGAACGCGGCGAGGTCCGGTACCCCTGGGGACATGTCGATTCTGGCCGGTGCCGCCCGCAGCACGTCGAAGACGTCCAGGCCCGGCGTGGTGGTGAACGGTTCCGTCGCCCGTGGCTCGGGCGTCGCGGGCGTCGGAGCGGGGACAGGGGCGGCGACGACGACGGTGCCGCCCCGGCCGTGTCCCGCGACGTGCCCGTCCTCGACAAGCCGCTGGTACGCCTCGGTGACGACGCCGCGCGACACGCCCAGGTCGGCGGCGAGCGCCCGGGTGGCCGGCAGCCGGGCGCCCACCGGCACGTGCCCGTCGGCGATCGCGCGCCGGAGCTGGCTGGCGAGCCAGTCGGCCCGGCGGCCGGCCGGCGCGGCGGAGATGTCGAGCTGGAGGAAGTCGGACCCGGCAGTTATGGCCCTGTCGATCCCGTCGCCTTTGGCCCTGCTCATCAGGCCATTATGCGCGCAGGGTGGAGGGGTGAGCATCGCATTCCTCCTGACCACCCTGATCGTGGTCGCCACCCCGGGCACCGGGGTCCTCTACACCCTCTCGGCCGGCCTGTCGCGGGGCGGCAGGGCCAGCGTGGTCGCTGCGCTGGGCTGCACCCTGGGCATCGTGCCGCACATGGTCGCGACGGTCACGGGGCTCGCCGCCGTGCTGCACGCGAGCGCGGTGGCGTTCCAGGCCGTCAAGTACCTCGGCGTGGTCTACCTGCTCTACATGGCCTGGTCGACCTTGCGGGACAGGTCGGATCTGCTGGTCCGGACCGAGCCGGGTCCGCGCTCGGCGGTGAGCGTGATCGTCTCCGGGGTGCTGCTCAACGTCCTCAACCCGAAGCTGACGATTTTCTTCCTCGCGTTCCTGCCCCAGTTCGTCCCGGCGGGGGAGCCGCACTCCGTCGAGCGGATGCTGGAACTCAGCGCGGTGTTCATGCTGGCCACGTTCGTGGTCTTCGCGCTGTACGGCGTCTTCGCCGCCGCCGTGCGCCACCACGTGACGTCCCGCCCCCGGGTACTGCGGTGGATCCGCCGCGCCTTCGCCGGTTCGTTCGCGGTCCTCGGTCTGACCCTGGCGGTCGCCGACCGCTAGGCCGGAGACGGGCCTTCCGGCCGGGACCACGCTGGCGGTCAGCGCGCCAGGCCGCCGGCCGCTTCAGGCCACTGATCCGGTTCTACGACGCCGCAAGGCGGTCGGCCGTGGCGTCAAGTGCGTGGCGGACCGCGCCGAGTGCGACGGCGTCGTCGCCGAGGGTGGAGGCGTGCAGGCTGGTGGCCGACAGCGTGCGGCCGCGCAGCTGTCGGCGGATGGGTTCGAGGAGGGTGTCGCCGGCGCGGGACAGGCCGCCGCCGATGACGACCTGTTCGGGGTCGAGCAGCAGGATGAGGGCGCTGAGGCCCTGGGCGAAGCGGGCGGCGACGCGGTCGATGACGGCGATGGCGGTGGGGCTGCCGGCGGCGGCCGCCGTGAACAGGGGCGTGATGTCGCGTTCGCCGGGGCGGGTGAGCTGGGCGTGCAGGTCCCGGTCGCGGTCGCCGGCGGTCATGGCGACGGCGAGTTCGTGGATGGCGGCGGCTCCGACGAGGCGTTCGAAGGGGCCGGTGCCCTCGTCGGCGGCGGGTCGGCCGGTGGGGTCGTTGGGGGGCAGGCCGAGGTCGAGGAAGCCGAGTTCGCCGGCGGCGGCGTGTGCGCCCCGGTAGGGTGCGCCGTCGATGATGAGGCCGGTGCCGATGCGTTCGCCCCATTGGACGAAGACGAGGGAGTCGACGCCGATGGCGGTGCCCTGCCAGCGTTCGGCGAGGACGGCGAGGTTGACGTCGTTGTCGATGAGGACGGGGCAGTGCAGGCGGTCGCGGAGTTCGGGGACGACGGGCAGGCCGGCCCAGCCGGGGATGCTGGGGGCGAGGAGGACTTCGCCGTGTTCGCGGTCGACGATGCCGGGGGTGCCGACGCACACGGCCCACAGGTCGGCGTGGGTGAGGCCTGCGGCTTTGACGGCCTGGTCGAGGGCCTGGCTGACGAGGGTGAACACGTCGGGGCCGGTCGCGTTCGGTGGGGTGGTGACGCGGTGGGTGGTGAGAATGTCGCCTGCCAGGTCGGCGATCTTGATCAGGATCTTGTGCGGGCCGACGTCGACGCCGGCGACGTGGCCGAGCTCGGCGCGGAACCGGGCGCGTTGGGCCGGGCGGCCGACGCGGGCGGCGTCGTCGGCGATCAGCTCGACCAGGTCGGCCTCGCGCAGGTCGGCCAGGGCCCTGGTGACGGCGGGGCGGGACAGGCCGGTGGTGGTCATCAGGTCGGCGACCCGGGCGGTGGCGGAGGAGGTCTGGCGCAGTGCCGTCAGCACGGCGGTGACGTTGATCTGCCGGAGCACGTGCGGCCCAGTGGCGGCCGGCGCTGAGGTGGTCACTGTGCTCCTTTGTCGAATTCGAGCATTGACAGTGCACTGTCTCACGCGCATAGTAACGTATATTGCGTTAGTAATTCAACGGGCCGGATGACGTGTACCGGACGATCCGGCTTGAGCGGCGATGAGCTCGCCGCGTCCCCGGTCGGTGGCCGCGATGAGGCCACGTCGCACGGCCAGTCCTCCCTGTCCGGGGCCGGTCGGCCGCGCCGGCGATTCTCCCGCGCGATGGAGTGCGATCCCTCTGCTCCGGTGGAGTCGGGCCCACACCCCTCGGGCTCGTACCCGAAAGGTCGAACCGTCATGTCAGAGAACGTCACCACCCTGGAACCGTCCGCCGGGTACCTCGCGGGCGGCGAACCCGTGCCCCACACCCCGCCCGGGTCGCCGACGATCCAGCGCCTCCTCGACGAGATCGCCACGGCGGTGTTCCTCGGCCGGTCGGACCGGCTGGCCCTCCTCCTGCACGAGGTCGTCCCCCAGGTGGGCCCGGGGTCGCGACGGCGGGAGGGTTCACTCGGCCAGGCCCTCGGACGCCTCCTCCAGGTCGAGCGGGCGCTGCGCGGGGTCGGAGAGTTCACCGCCGCGCGGGCTGGCGCGTGGCGGACGTTGTCGGGGACCTACTCCGCGCTCGGCATGCACGCCAAAGCGATGAGCGCCGCGCACCACGCCTCGCGGGTCGGGCTGGCGGCGGGCCTGCCGGAGGAGGCGAACGCGTGTCTGGCCAGCCGGGTGCGTTCGGCTGTCGCGCCCGACCAGTGCGGGGACGCCGACGGTGCGGTGCGCGACCTGCGCAATCTCATCGCCTACGCCCGCAGATTCGACGACCTGACCGGGCCCCGCGATCTGGCCCACCTGCGCTACGCGGTGCACCGCCTCGCGGTGCTGGGCTGCCCGGTCGCGGTCGACGTCGTACCCGTCAAGGACGGCGGCGATCCGGTGATCCGCCAGCTGAACGCGCTGATCGGGGTCTGTGACGCCCTCGCCGGTGACCGCCCCGACGAGGCGGTGCGCCTTCTCGACACCCTCCCAGCGTCCCCGGATGTCCTCGGGGAGGCCGAAGCGCTGCGGCTGCGCGCGCTCGCCCTCCATCGTGCCGGCGACCATGACCCGGCTCTCGCGGCCGAACACGCCGCCCAACGGGCGACGCGGTGCCACGACCAGCGGCTCGTGGACTGGCTCGCGGCCGCCGTCAGCGCCACCACGGAACGTGACTGGCTGCGCGACACCGCCGACCACTACGGGCTTCAGGCGAGGGCTGCCCTCGCGTCGCGGCGGGCCAGTTCCCGGGTCGGGGGTTGACACTCACCTATGCCGTGCGCATATTAAAGAACGATGCATTACTAAAGCGAGAGAGGCTGTTGAGCCGATGAGACCCCTCCGAACCCGGGCCGTGACCTGCGTGGCTCTGGCACTGTCCACCGTCGTCGCCTTGCTGGTGACCCCCTCCGCGGCCGGCGCCGCCGACGCGTTCGACCCGGCGCCGGCCACCGCCACCCTCGGGCGGCTCCTGCCGCAGCACGCCTCCCAGTTCTCCTTCGACGCGGTGGCCCGGCCGGCCAGCGGCGACTTCTTCGCCGTCTCCGGCTCGGCCGGCGCGGTGCGGGTGCAGGGCACCAGCCCGGCGGTCCTGCTGACCGGCGTCAACTGGTACCTGAAATATGTGGCCAACGTGGACCTCAACTGGCCCGGCGAGAGCACCTCCCGGCTGCCGGCCACCCTGCCGGCCCCGGGCACCCTGCGGCAGGACGCCGTGGTGCCGCACCGTTTCGCTCTCAACGACACCGATGACGGGTACTCCGGTGCGTACCGGGACTGGCCGGCCTTCGAGCGGCAGATCGACCTGCTGGCGTTGCACGGTGCGAACGAGGTGTTCGTGCAGATGGGCGCCGACGCGGTCTACTACGCGACCCTCCAGGAGTTCGGTTACACCAAGACCGAGTTGCAGTCCTGGATCCCCGGCGCGGCGCACCAGCCCTGGTGGCTGATGCAGAACATGTCCGGCTTCGGTGGCCCGGTGACCGAGGCGCAGCTCACCGCCCGCGCGGCCCTGGGCAAGAAGATCATTGACCGGCTCCACGAGCTGGGCATGACCCCGGTACTGCCGGGTTACTTCGGCACCGTGCCCACCGACTTCTCCTCCCGTAACGGCGGCGTGAACGTCGTCGCCCAGGGCGGCTGGCAGGGCTTCACCCGACCGTCATGGCTCGACCCGCGCAGCACCGTCTACGCGCAGGTCGCCGCCAGCTACTACGCACACCAGCGGGCCCTGCTGGGCGACTCCACGATGTACAAGATGGACCTGCTGCACGAGGGCGGCCAAGCCGGCAACGTGCCCGTCGGCGACGCCGCGCGCGGCGTGTTCACCGCGCTGGACACCGCCCGACCGGGCGCGACCTGGGTCCTGCTCGGCTGGCAGTCCAACCCGTCGACGGACATCATCGACAACGTCGACCACAACCGGCTGTTCATCGTCGACGGCCTGTCCGACCGGTACACCGGGCTCAACCGCGAGTCCTCCTGGAAGGGCGTGCCGTATGCGATGGGCACGATCTACAACTTCGGCGGACACACCACGATCGGCGCGAACACCGGCGTGTGGGCCACCCAGTTCGAGCAGTGGCGCACCAAGTCGGGCAGCGCGTTGAAGGGCATCGCCTACCTGCCTGAGGGCACGGGATCCAACCCGGCGGCGTTCGAACTGTTCATGGAGCTGGCCTGGCGCACGGGCCCCGTCGACCAGCCGGCCTGGTTCAACGGGTACGCCGCCCGCCGCTACGGCGGCACCGATGCGCACGCCACCGCCGCGTGGAACCTGCTGCGCCAGGGCCCGTACAGCACCCCGGCGGGCAGCTGGAGCGAGTCGCAGGACGGCTTGTTCACGGCCAGGCCGAGTCTGACTGTCGCCTCGGCGGCCACCTGGAGCCCCGGCTCGATGCGCTATGACGCCTCGACCGTCCAGCGGGCTCTCGCTGAGCTCCTCGCGGTCGCCCCGGCGCTCCAGTCGACCGACGCCTATCACTTCGACGTGGTCGACGTCGCCCGCCAGGCCCTCGACAACCGCAGCCGGACCCTGCTGCCGCAGATCAAGGCCGCCTACGACGCGCGCGACCTGACCCGCTTCCGCCAGCTGCGCACCGAATGGTCCGGTGACCTCACGCTGCTTGACCAGCTCCTCGGCTCGGACAAGCGGTTCCTGCTCGGCACCTGGCTGACCGGGGCGACCGGTTCCGCCGCGACCGAGTACGACGCCCGGACCGTCATCACCACCTGGGGCGACCGCAACGGCAGCGAAGGTGGACAGCTGCACGACTACGCCAACCGCGACCTGTCCGGCCTGGTGGCCGACTTCTACGCCATGCGATGGAACCGCTACCTCGACACCCTCGACGCGGCGCTCGTGTCCGGTGGCACCCCGGCGTCCATCGACTGGTTCGCGGTCGAGGACACCTGGAACCGGCAGCGCGACGCCTACCCGACGACCCCGACCGGGGACCCGTACGCCCTGGCGGTCCGCGTCCGCGACGCCCTGCCGCCGGTCGCGCCCGCCGGCCCGATCACCGGGACGTCCGGCAAGTGCGTCGACGTCACGAACGGCAACTCGGCCAGCGGCACGGCGCTGCAGCTCTACACCTGCAACAGCACCGCGGCGCAGACGTGGACGGTCCCCGGCGACGGCACCCTGCGCGTACTCGGCAAGTGCATGGACGCCCGTAACGGGGCCGTCACGGCCGGGACCGTCGTCCAGATCTACGACTGCAACGGCACCCCCGCCCAGGGATGGACGTGGCAGGCTGACCGGACGCTGAAGAACACCAAGTCGGGGCTGTGCCTGGACGCGGAGGGCGGCGGGACGGCCAACGGGACGCGGCTGCTGTTGTGGACGTGTCACGCTGGCGCGAACCAGCGGTGGACGCTGCCGGCCTGACGAAGGTGCGGCGGCCGGGACGAAACCGGCCGCCGCATTCGGCATTCCTGCCGGTCGCCAGCGTGCGGTTTCCGCGACTCGCCCAGCGGCGTGACCCGACGCGCCCGTGCCGCCGCCCCGGTGACGGGGCGCGGCGGCAGCGGCGGACCTACAGGGACTGGAAGAACTCGCGAATGTCGCCGACCAGCAGATCGGGCGCCTCCAGCGCCGGGAAGTGCCCGCCCCGGTAGAACTCCGACCAGTGCGTGATGTTGTGCGCCTTCTCCGCGAACCGACGGATGGCGTAGTCCGCGGTGGCGAACACCGCGACCCCGGTCGGCACGGTCGCCGGCGGCTTCGGGGCCCACATGGCCGCGTCGTGGAAGCGCTCGTAGTAGGAGTTGGCGACGCTGCGCGCGGTGTCTGTGAACCAGTAGATGCTGACGGTGGTCAGCAGCCGGTCGAGGTCCACGGCGTCCTCGGGCAGGTCCTTGGCGGAGTCGGTCCACTCCTGGTACTTCTCGACGATCCAGGCGAGCTGCCCGGTGGGCGAGTCGGCGAGCGCGTGGGCGATGGTCTGCGGCCGGGTGCCCTGCAGCTGCATGTACGCCGACATGTCGTCCTGGAAGTTCTTCATCGCGGCCAGCCGTGCCTGCTCGGCGTCGGTCAGGGCCGCCATGTCGGCGGGGTCGCCGGTCGGGAAGGTGACGAGAGCGTTCGCGTGGATCCCGATCACGTGCGCGGTGTCGATCCGGCCCATCGCGGGGCCGATGAACGCGCCGATGTCGCCGCCCTGCACGCCGTAGCGGTCGTAGCCTAGGCGGGCCATCAGCTCCGCGAACGCGGAGGCGATCCGGGTGTCGGTCCAGCCGGTCTCGGTGGTCGGGCCGGAGAAACCGAAGCCGGGTACCGACGGGATGACCAGGTGGAACGCCGGCTCGCCGGCCTCGGGGGCGGTCAGCGGCGCGATCGTGTCGAGAAAGTCGACCACCGACCCCGGCCAGCCGTGGATCAGGAGCAGCGGCGTGGCGTCGGCGCGCTCCGAACGGACGTGCAGGAAGTGCACCCGCTGCCCGTCGATCTCCGTGGTGAACTGCGGATACTCGTTGAGCAGCGACTCCTGGGCCCGCCAGTCGAACTTCTCGGCCCAGTGGGTGGCCAGCTCGCGCAGGTAGCTCACCGGCACGCCGCGCTCCCAGCCCGCGCCCGGCAGTTCGTCGGTCCACCGGGTCCGCTGGAGCCTGGTGCGCAGGTCGTCGAGGTCGGACTGGGGGACGCTGATCTGGAAAGGCGCGATGTCGTTGTTCGTCATGCCCATAATGCTGCTGGTAAAGAGGGGGTCGCCGAATCACGAGATCTCGTTATCTTTGCCGGGTGACTACCTTCGTCGGGCGGGGCCCGGAACTCGCAGCGCTGCTGGCGGCGTTCCGGGACGAGAGCGTCAGCATGGTGCTGCTGTCCGGCGAGGCCGGGATCGGCAAGTCCCGGCTGGTGCACGAGTTCACCACCCGGCTGGGCGCGCAGCCGCTGGTGTTGACGGGCCGCTGCCTGGAGTTCGGCAACGACGGGTTGCCGTTCGCCCCGTTCGTGGGCGTGATGCGGGGCCTGACGCCCGGCTCGTCCACGTCGCTCGCCGCATGGCTGCCCGACCTGGCCCTGCCGGTCGACCGGTTCCGCCTGTTCGGTGAGGTCCTCACCGTGCTGGAACGCGCCGCCGAGGCCCGGCCGCTGGTGCTCGTACTGGAGGATCTGCACTGGGCCGACGCCTCCAGCCTGGAGCTGCTCACCTTCCTGGTCGCGAACCTGGGGCACAGCGGCGTCTTCCTCGTCGGCACCCATCGGGCGCCGGCCGGCGCGCTGCGGCACCTGGTCGCCGAGCTGGCCCGACTGCCCGCCGTGCACCGGGTCGCCCTGGCCCCGCTGAGCCGGCACGAGGCGGGCCGGCACCTGGCGGCCCTGCTCGGCCGCGAGCCGGAGCCGACTCTCGTCGCCCGGGTTTTCGAACGCAGCCGGGGCAACCCGCTGTTCGTCGAGGCGCTCAGCGGCTCGCCCGAGGACACGCCCGCCGAGCTGCTGGAACTGCTGCGGGCTCAGCTGCCCGAGCTGACCGGCGACGCGGGACACGTCCTGACGGTCGCGGCGGTCGCGGGCACCGTCGTGGAGCACGAGGTGCTGGCCGCCGTCGCCGGCCTGCCCGAGCGGGACCTGCACCATGCGCTGCGGTACCTGGTCGACAAGCACGCCCTGCTGCCGACCGACACTGGCTACGCGTTCCGGCACGCGCTGATCCGCCAGGCCGTCTATGACCTGCTGCTACCGGTCGAGAAGACCCGCCGGCACGCGGAGTTCGCGACCGCGCTGCTGACCATGCCGGAGCACGTCGCCGAGCTGGCCGCGCACGCGTACGCCGCCGGCGACCATCCCCGAGCCCTGGCCGCGGCTTGGCAGGCGGCCGCTCGGGCGCGGCGGACCGGTGCCGAGGCGGAACGCCTGCACCTGCTGCACCGGGTCCTGGAACTGTGGCCGAAGGTCGACGATGCCCCGGCGGTCGCGGGCGTCGACCGGCTCACCGTGCTCGACCACGCGGTGGAGGCCAGCCTGGCCACGAGCGCGGTGTCCACGGGCCTGGGCTGGTCGGCCGAGGCCCTGGCGATCGCACCGGACGCTCGGCGGTATCTCCGTCAGGCTCGGCTGAAGAATCTCGGCAACGCCGGTGGCCGAGAGGATCTGCTCCAGGCCCTGGCCCTGAGCGACCAGGCCCTGCTCCGAGGCGATGCCCAAGCCCTCCTCGGCGGCGAAGTCCTCGCCGAAGAGGGCCTGCTGCGCGGTGAGATCCTCGCCGAACTCGCCGCCGGCAGCGTCTTCGCCGGCGACCCGGCGCGGGCTACCCAGGATGCGGAGGCCGCCCTCGAGATCGCCGGACGGCTCGGCGATACCCGGCTGGCGGCCCGGGCCCACTCCTACCTGGGCCTAGCGAAGGCGGCGGACCCGGCGGCGGCCTATCGACACTTCGCCGCCGCGCGCACCGCCGCCGACCCGCGGACGACGATCACGGTCGCCCTGTGGGAGGCCTCCGCCCGGCACGCCTTCGGGGAGCACGCCGCCGCGATCGAGGTCATCCAGCTCGGCCTCAGAACAGCCCACGAATCATTCGAGTACGCCCGACACGCGCCGATCCTGGTCGTCAAGTGGGTACAGGCCCTGACCGCGCTGGGCCGCTGGCCCGAAGCCCTGGAGCTGATCGACGAGGCCCTCGGCGAGCCCGACCTGCCCCGGCTCAGCCACGCGGCCCTGCTGATCAGCCGCGCCGAGATCCAGCTGGCCCAGGGCGACCGGTCCGCGGCGCTGACCACGGCCGGGGGCGCGGAGGAACTGCTGGGTGATGAGTCCTGGGTCAGCAAGTACCGGATCAGGCTCCGCACCCTGCAGATCCGCCTCACCCCCGCCAGGGCGGCCGAGATCTACGCCGCGACCCTGGCCACCGAAGATCTCGCCGCCCACCCGCATGAGGCATGGCCACTGCTTGCCGCCGCGACCCCGACCGAGTTGCCGGACGTGCCGGTGACCGGCCCGGTGGACGAGGCCTACCGGGCGATGGCCACCGGCGACCTGCAGACGGCCGCGCGGATCTGGCGCGAACTGGGCCAGCCCCACGAACTGTCGCAATGCCAGCCGCAACCGGCCGATTCGCGGCGCGAGGCGCCCCGGCAGTCGACGCTGGGCCTCACCGCCCGGGAGCTGGAGGTGCTGACGCTCGTCGCGGAGGGGAAGAGCAACCGGCAGATCGCCGCTGAGCTGTACATCAGCGGGAACACCGCAGGCGTGCACGTGTCGCGGATCCTGGCCAAGTTGGGGGCCGCGACCCGCACGGAGGCGGCCCGCAAGCTACTCGACACCAACCGGATGAACTGATTCACGGGAGCACCTCATATGACTACAGTCCGGTTGCCGTACCGCTACGCGTCGGTGACGGTCGATGGCAGTTTTGATCGAGATGCCGTCGGCGCATGCTTGCGGGACTGGTTTATCACCTGCGCCGAAAATCTCACTGGCGCATGGTGGCAAGACGTCCAAGCCTGTCAGCCTCTTCCGTCGGCGCTCGGGGAGTTTCACAGCCTGACAGGCCGCGACGGGCCGGCCCACGTCGAAGTCGTGCCCGGCGCGGCCGTTGCTTACGTGTCGATCATGCAGCCGTTCACCAAAGATATGAGTGCCTGGACCGAAGCGGTGTGCACCGCTGAAAGTTGGGAAGTCTTCCTGGAACGGCTGGGCGAGCTGCCATCGACGGCCGCGATGGAATTCGTGCAGTACGGCCCGGACGGAGCCCAGGTCCCGCGTTCAGCGCCGTCCATCACGGCGACGTTCAGTGATCCGTATCGCCGATGGCTGACGCTCACACTCATGATCCCCGGCGACCACATCGTCGGCTCCCCGCAGATGCAACGCGCCGTTCGGGAGCAACTTCGGGCGTTCTGCGGCCGGTGGCCGGTGACGTACGCGGAGGTGTCCGCGTCGGCCGGGCCGCAAGCGACGGCATTCGAACAGCTCTACCCCTACAGGCCGCCGACCGCGAGCTACCCATCGTGGGCAGGTCCGAGCCTGAGCGAGTTGGCGCGACACGATATCGAGCGCAGCCGCACCTGGCTTCGTGGCTACTCCTGGGTGACAGCCTTCGCCCCGGAGCTCGCCGATCGCTTCGGCGGAACGCAACAATTGCGCGAGCAAGGAGCGTTCGTCGACGTCCAGCAGTTGGACAATGGCGTGTGCTGGCTGGTTGCCACGGAGCGCTATGAAGACTACGGCTGGCCGGAGGCGGAAAGGGTGTTCGAAGCCCTAGCGCCAGGACTGCCCGCCGGCATTCCGCATCCACCTGACCGCGCTGATCCGGAGCCGTTCATCGTCCGCAGAGACGCATCAGACCTGCACCCTGGCGCAACGTAGGAATTGGTTGCAACCACCTCGCCCTTGCCCTCGGCGTGCTGTCGCACCTGGGCATCGGCGTCATGGTGGGATTGCCGAGTTACCTCAACAGCGTGACCCCTCCTGCGGCGTGCGCGATCTGGGGCGGCAGTCCGAGCGAGGCCAGCGCCTCGTGCGGCTGCAGACCTAGGGTCAGGTTGTCCATGTGCTCGGCCCAGACCGTTCGGTCGACGCGCCAGGCTTCCAGGTATTTAACGCACAACTCTGGCGTGATCGTCTCGAGCTGATCCAGTGCCGCGTTCAAAGACGCCCGCATCTGTTGCCGGTGCACGCCACCCGCCCGGGCCAGGATGTCCCGGATGAAGCGGTTCCGGATGTCGCGGTACCGTCGCCAGTAAGCCAGGTCGGCGTCCCGGACGCCACGGCCGTCGTCCAACAGTGCGAACAGGCCCTCGGCGAGCAGGTCGCCGAACTCCTCCGCCCGCGCCCGCGCGGGGTCGGCGAACGGGTCGTAGGGTTGCTGCTTCGCCTGCCCCTTGGTCACGCCGATCCGGCCGAGTCCGACGTCGTCCAGCAGGAAGAACCAGTCCTCGTTGTAGATGGCGGGAAAGAACGACCGGGTGTGCGATGGCGACACGGCGAGCGCTCCGCCGCCGATGAAGCAGGCCTGTTCGCCGCCAGTCAGCCGGTGTGCGTGGCAGACCACCGAGTTGTCGTGCTGGCCCGCGTTGGTCAGCCCCACCGCGGCGTAGGACGGCACGTGCGCCGCAGCCTCCAGGATGTCCGCCGCGCTACCCACGACGATGTCGTCGTCCAGGAACATCGCGCGCTCCCAGCCGAGCATCCGACCCAGAGTGAGCCCGAGATTGCGTTTGGCGCTGGTGTCGGCCCGCCGGTGGAGCCCGGCGTCCACCAGCACGCGGTCGGTCTGGAGTTGGGGCAACTGCGGGGTGGCCGGGACGTCCACGGCGATGACCCGCACCCTGTGCTCCTCGGCGCGCCGCCGGGTCAGCGCGGCGTCGGCCTGTTGGCTGCACAGGGCCAGCAGCCAACAGTCGAGGGAGTCGGCGAGCCGCATCGCATGGTCGAGATGATGCACCGGGCGGCTGGTGGGAACGATGATCGCGTGTACCGGAGGTGCCTGTTCGAGCTGGACCACGGTGTTCAACAGTTCGTCATGGCGTCCGTGGTGTATGGCGATGGCACCGGGTGGGGTCAGCACACCTGTCACGTTTCGGGTTCCCATTCGTGCAGAATCACGTCCGGGTTCGTCCAGTCCGGAGTAATGACCTTTCCTCCGAGCATCCGCACCCGGCACAGCAGGCTCAGCGTGTCGCCGCTGAACCGCGTCGTGAGGTGGGCGGCGTTGCTGTCGCGTAAACCGGGATCGGCGAGCGCTCGCACGATGCCCAGCGTGCCCTTCCCGAAGTTGCCGTTGCAGATGGTCACCGTGCAGCCTTCCCACGGGCTGGGGGCGCGGAAGAAGTGCGCCACATCCTCGATGAGCTGGGTGCGTGCACCGTCTGCCCGCAGCTTCGTCTCGAATCTGCGCGGTTCACCGTCACCTGTGACCACGAACGCGCCCGGGTCCTGAGGGCTGTCCCGCCTCTCCTGATGGACCGGGAGGGCGACCAGGGAAAGCAACTCGCTGGTGATGTTGTTCCAGTCGACGCCGCCGAGCGCCACCAGGTGGTGCCCCGCGTAGTCCGACGAGCGGAGGTCCGAGGAGAGCCGGTAGCTGACGTCGCTGTCCGGGTTCACCGCGCGAACATGGCCGTACAGCTCGAGGAGGGCGGTGAAGTCGGTAGCGGTGTACAACTCGTCGTACTCCGCCGTTGTGGAATCGGCAAACAGTCCGGCGTGGTACTCGGGCGGCAGCTTCGCGCAGACGATCGTGATCGGCCGCCCGTCGGCGAACCGCCACGGCCCAGCGGTGCGCGCCCCGTCGGGGTGGGTTGCGTCCATGGCCTTGAGAAGCGTGGACAGCTCCCGTTCCAGGGCGGCCCGGCGCGAGTTTTCGGGCCCGGTCAACTCCGACTGATCCAGCAACCGGCTCTCGTGGACGGACCGCTCGGTACAGAAATAGGTGGCATACGCCGCGATCCGGTGCGCTGGGAGTGTCGTCGGTTTCCTCGTCGACTCCCATGCCGACACTGTCGGCACGCTGACGCCCAGCGCCGTGGCCAGCGCGGATTGGGTGACGACCGTCCCCGGCCAGCCGGCCATGCGAAGTTGACGCAGCCGGCGGGCGAGCGCGAACGCCGGACCGTCCATCTTCGCAACCCCTTCAGCAAATTTCAGTGGCTACCGACCCTGCGACCACCCACTTTGCGTATTCATTCACTTCATGGCTGGTCACAGCGACAACGTGAGGACCTATCCTCAATTTAGGGAACACATTGAAGTTCACTGAAGAGCTGAAGTCTCGGAGCAGATCGTATCATCACAGGCACCGGATGAACTAAAAAGGACACCCCAGGCTGCCACCCGAGGTGTCCATGAAAGGCGCCCCCACCTTCGACGCAGAGGAAGCCTCATGTCCAAGATAGCTCTCTGGGAGATCCTGGTAAATGCGCTCGTGGCGCTGGCTGGAACTGGCACCATCGACGCTGGAATCGGAACCGGTCTGGGGCTCGCCCTCGTGCTCGCTGGAGTGCTCCGGATGGCGGTGTGGGCTGGTGGAGCCTCGCGTCGACTGCTCACCCAGGGCAAGCGCCGACTCGCTGCGGCCGTCCGGGAGCTGGAGCGCGATCGGATGGACGAACTGGTGATCAGTCTGGTCGAGGTCACTGCGGCCGTCGCCCTGCTGGCCGTGGCTCTCGCGCTGACCCTGGCCGCGGCCCTGCTGGCCCTGCACTGACCACTCGCCGGGTACGCTGAGGCGCGGTACATTTACTCCTATGGATGTCGAGCGTATGGTCCGCCCGGCGACAGAAGCCGAGTTGGACGCGATCGTCGGCCACATGGAGCAGCACTTCTTCTTCCGTGACCGCTACGACCGCCAGTGTGCCGGGCGCGGGACACTGTTGACCGCCTGGGCAGGCAGCGAGCTACTGGGCGTCGTGTACGTCTCCTTCGAGCCCGCGGACGAACCCGAACTGCGCCGCCGGCTCCCCGGGGTCAGGGTGCTCACCCATCTCGAGGTCCGGCCTGACCTCAGAAACCGGGGCGTGGGTAGCCTCCTGCTGCACGGTGCCGAGGATGTGCTCCGCAGTCGGGGCTGCCCGCGGATCGCCCTGGGCGTCCACGCGGACAACACCGCCGTCACTCGGTTGTACCTGCGGCACGGCTACCGACCCTGGCCACACGAGTACCTCAAGACGGTACGGGAGGAGTATCGGGTCAACGGGACGATGATCCAGGTACCCGATGAGTGCATGGTGTATTTCAAGAACCTTGACTGACGGCGGGACCCGCCGGCCTCGGTCTTCGCGTTGGTGTATCCGCGTGCACGAGGAGGGCGGTCAGGTGAGCTGGACACGCTCGTCCGGATCGGGTCGGTGCGAAAGATCGCCAGCGAGGGTGGCTTGACCGTGAATGTGAATGGGGCTCGAACCCATGGCCAAGGGATTTTGAGAATTCCTTACGTCGCGCCCTGCGACTTTTACTAGGCAACTACTGAGAGTAGTTGATCTTGGTTCTGTGGTGAGTCGCCGCGAGCGGTGGAATCTGGGCTGGTGGATCCGTGGTTAGAGGTGTCGGCGCACCTCGGCGGCGAACTGTGGCAATCCGCTGCGCTCAAGGAAAGTGAGGAGACCGAGGACAGTCTTCGGCTCTCGTCGATGAGCGGCTGCCTGTTGGCGGAGGACCCCGATCGTGGTGCCCGGGTAGAGGTCGAGTTGGTCGAGCAGGAACTCGTCCGGCGTGACCGCGATGACGTCGTAGGGCTTTAGAGCTGGTTCCGGGAAGTCGCGGAGGTTTAAGGTGACGATGACCTCGGCGTGTGCCCGGACTGCGGCGGCGAGTATGTGGCGATCTTTGGGGTCATTGGTCATCCCTCCGATAAGGGATTCATAGCCGGTCACGAGAGCGTCGGGGAATGCCTTGCCCATCTGGCTGATCCGTCGGTCGACCCGTTCTTCTGGAACGCCGCGTTCGATGACGTTTCGCCGAAGCTCAGTGAGCACGTCCGGCGACCACAGCGGTCGGTAGGCCGATGCTTCAGCGAGGCGCAACAAGGGTGTCGCAGAGGTAGGCGGGATAGAGCACGCAGGTATCGAGGAAGGCGGGGAAGGCCATGGTGGCGGGGTCCTACCTCGTGCTCTTGGGGGTGGCCGTGACGTCGTACAGCCCGTCGTCTTCGGCTTCGGCGGCGAGTTGGTCGAGCGTCTGGCGGCGTTCGCTGCGGGTGCGCTCCTGGTAGTCGAGCACGTCCCGGAGCAGGACTCGGCGATGACGTCCGCGGGTCGTGTGCGGGATCTCACCCTCGGAGAGCAGTCGGACGAGGGTGGGCCGGGAAATGTTGAGGAGGTCGGCGGCCTCCTGCGTGGTGAGCATGGTGTTGTGCGGCGCGATGGAGATAGCCATACCCTCAGTCAGTGCGGTCACGACATCGCGAAGGACACCGTAGAGGTCGTCAGGGATCTCGATCCGGGCGCCATCCGGGCCGATCAGTTGGGCCTTGGCAGGTGCCTCGACGCTGGTCAAGCCCTGGGCGAACCGAGTCAAGGCCGCCAGATCCTCCGGCGGCAGGACGGTTCGTTCACGCAGTGCGTTCGACATGCACCCAGCCTGCCGCTATTCGAAAAAAACGTAAACGGATTCGCTGGGGGGGGATGGCTGCCTCAGTGGGCGCAGGACGGCCGTCGGCTACGAGAATGACTCAAGTCGACCTCCCCTGCGGCACGATGACTGCCACGGTCAGCAGGCCCGACTGGCGGTCGCCGACCGCCAGTCGGGCCGACGACGGACTTACTCGGCTCTGGCAGCTGGAGTTGAAACGGGTGTTCGACAGTTTGGCCCGGTTCCGTGCGGAGGTGCTGGTTCAGGCTCGGGCGAAAGCTCTGGCCTGCCTGCGGCAGAATCCCCGTGCCGGGTTGAGCCCGCTGGCGTAGGACCAGGGGAACTGGGTCACGACGTTGTCGGTGAGCCGGAATTGTTCAGCTGCGGCGGCTTGGTCGCCTGCGAGTGAGAATGCCAGGGCGAAGGTGCCATGGACAATCGGCCCGGTACGCGGGTGCCGTTGGTAGTCCGGGTGACGGACGGATAGATCTGCGGCCTCGTGCAGGGCGGTCAGGACGTTCGAAGACCGTATGTAGGCTCTGGCCTGGTGTCGTCCGCGCACGTCTATCAGGCCGGTGCGGAAGTCGAGCCAGCGCTCCAGGTGTGCTTCGGCGACGAGCATGCCCAGTGGGCTGCCGGCCAGTGCTTTGTGCATCGCTGTGGTGGCGAAGGTGTGCATTTCGTCGTGCGATCCGCCCCATTTGCGGGACAGTTGCTGCAGCATCTGCTGGTGGGCCTGCAGGTGTCCAGGGCATCGCGAGGCCACTTCCTCGAACCGTCGGCGGGTTTCGGTGACACCGCGCTGTCGTGACCGACTGGCTTTCATCAACCAGTACCAGGCGACGACATTGTCCGGAGCCCGTCGGACCACTGGTTGCAAGCAGCCCTCGGCGCGGGCCAACCGTTCGAAGAAGACCGCGAACCGTTCCTTGCCAACATATTTGGCTTGAGTGTTTGTCCGTGCCTCCCAAGCCCAGACGACAGCCCGGGCTCCGTGTACCAGTAGCGGCAGGGTGGGGTCGGAAGCGGACCGCGCCACTTCAGGAAGCCAGTCCTCGCAGCCGGCGACTTGGGAGGCGACGTTGACCAGGAACGTCAGATCTTCAGGTTCGGTGGCCGCCTCCAGCAACATCTGGGTGGTCGCCCAGTCGCCGTCGAGCATCGCCTGCTGCAGTTTGGCCCCTTCGGAATCTCCATAGGTCGGGTCGATCGGCAGCGACTTGGGGCCGGTGTACTTCCGGCCGAACGGGTGGATCATCGTGGCGCTCCATCGATCTGAAGGGCGGGGTGGTGCTCCGGTCAGCTTCTGGCGAGTTGGTCGGTGACCCGGGGAAGTAGCTGGAGCAGGCCGGCTTTCGCCTTGGTGGTCTCAGCGTCCTGGTATGCGAGCGCGGCGAACAGCGTATGGCCGGGTACGTCGCGGCCGGCGAAGACGACACACTCGGTCCGCTCGTCGCCTTGCAGTGTCAGGCGTCGGAGGCAGTATGCCTCGGTTCCGGGACCGGCATCGACCGTCTCGATGACGTCGCCGATCCGGCAGGTGTCCTTCTTCTGTCGAACCCGGTCCAGGAGGGCTGCCGTCTTCAACGTGGGGTACGAGAAGCCGGCGCTCATCGCCGTGTAATCGCCGACTGCCCAGGTTTGAAGGCCAGCCTTCCATGCCCGGGCGTACGCCGCCTGCGGCTGTTCCTGGGGGGAGAGCGCCATGCCGCATCCGAGGATGACGGTGGCAACGGGCTGGTCGACGTCAGGCTTGGTGCCGGGGAGCAGGGAGTTCAAGGCTTCGGTGGGGAGCACGATTCGTTTCGCGGCAGCCGAGCTGTCGACGTCTGACAGTGCGACAGGGGAGGTCTTCTCCGTGGTGGTGGCGGCGGGGCCTGGGGCGCAGGCAGTCAATGTGAGCGTGGCTGCGAGAACGAGAGTGACCCGACCGGCGGACATGGAACTCCAGGCGATGAGTGAGAGGACTTCGCAGAATATCGCGTTCGAGGCCGGCGACCTCGGCGAGCCGGTGGGCGGGTGATTGGGACGTCGTAGACGGTGCCGACGACGTCGACAGTTGGTCGTACCCGTAGTTGATTGGTCGTCGTGCCGCCGCAGGGCTTTCGACGACCGGTGGCAAGACGGGATCGACATGTCGCAGCAGTCGCTGGGCGCTCCGCGCGGCGGAGCATGCACAGGTTCTGCATGTCGGCTCGGATTGTCGCGTTGGGGTAGCCTCGGGCGAATGTCGACTGTCCGAGGAGCGGGCCCGGCCGGTAGGTCCAGCGATGGAATAGCGGTGCACGGCTTGGAAAGCATGGCAGGCTTCGGTGGTCGGCGGGTCGGGGTCCGCCGGGGGCTGTTCGCTGCCGAGTGCCCTGCGTTGGTGGCTGAGTGGGCCGCTGACCTCAATGGGCCGATCCCGGCGGCCCTGACCGCGGGTACGGGGCGGCGGGTTTGGTGGCGGTGCGGGGAGTGTGGCCATACCTGGCAGGCGGTGGTTGGGGTCCGGGTGCGCACCGGCACCGGTTGTCCGGTGTGTGCTCCGGCGCGGGGGCTGGCTACCCGCCGGGCTGGACGGACCCTGCTGGAGGTGCGCCCCGATCTGGCCGCTGAGTGGGACCACGAACGCAACGAGATGGCTCCGCAGGCTGTGACTGCAGGGTCCGGGCGCGTCGCGTGGTGGCGGTGTTCGTGGTGCGCGTGGCGGTGGCAGGCCCAGATCGCTTCACGGGTCCGTATCCCCGAGGGCACCGGTTGTCCTGCGTGTGCGGGCCGCTACCGCCAACCTCTGCCCGAGTCACATCCGCATCTGGCGGCCCAGTGGGACCATGACCGCAACCCTGTCGGCCCGGGCGAGGTGACGGCGGGTTCCCTGCGGGTCGTGGCGTGGCGGTGCGAGCGTGGACATCTGTGGACCGCGAGGATTGCCTCCCGGGTGGCGGGAGCCGGGGGGTGCTTTCATTGCCCGCGCACCGTCAGCCCGCCTTTGTCGATCACTCACCCGTGGCTGGCGACCGCGTGGGACGCGGAGAGCAACGGACCCTTGGGTGATGACGTCACCTCCGGGGCGGCCGACGTCGTCAGTTGGCGCTGCGAGCAGGGACACCACTGGACTGCGGCCGTCAAGTCCCGGGCTGCAGGCGCCTACCCGTGTCCTCGTTGCCCTGTCACCAGCAAACGGCAACCCGGCACCCCGTCGGCGGCAAAACTCGGCCCCGATCAGATCCGTGCCATCCGGGCCGACCCCCGGCCCACGCGCGAGGTCGCGCACGCCTACCAGGTCACCAGCAGCACGGTCACCCGCATCAAGTCCGGTCGGGCCTGGCCGAACCTCACCTGAAAGAGTGGAGCTGACCGAGTCCAGCGCTGCGAAATTGGGCGAAGGTCGCGCACGCCCGCATGGCGCAGGGCCCGACGACCCCCGTCGAGATCGTCTCCTACTCCTGATGTTCTGCGGCGAGCGCCTTACGCCGTTTGCTGATGCTCACTGCAATGAACGCGCATCCCATCGCGGCCAGGAGTCCAACGACGGCCCACTTCCCGAGCATGTCGTAGAACAGACCGAGTAACCAGTTGATCCGAAACGTGCCATCGGACTGTTCCGCGCGGGTGATGTCGACATACGTCCACACCGCCAGGCCGAAGGCGGCTACGGCGGAGACCAGCAGGTGCCACCATTTGTCTTCGCGCTTGGGGCGCTCCCAGCGAGCCATCAGACATGATCCTTCCACCAGAGTCCGGCGCGCATCGGCGACGGCCGGACGACGCTATCACCGACCGAAGGTGAGGATCAGCCCCGCAAGAATTGGCGACCTGGAAGACGAGCCACCCCGGGGGCCCTGTCAGGAAAACGGTGGATCTAGCTGGTGTGGGTGAGGAGTTTGGGTACGAGGCGGCCTTCGAAGGTGATTTCGAAGGCTTGGAGTGCGATTTTCCATCGGGCGGTCCAGCGTTTGCGGCCGGCGCCGGTGGGGTCGAGGCTCATCAGTGCGAGGTAGACGCATTTGAGGGCCGCTTGCTCGGTGGGAAAGTGCCCGCGGGCGTTGACGGCCCGGCGGATTCGGGAGTTGATGGACTCGATCGCGTTGGTGGTGGAGATGATCTTTGCCGATCTCGGTGTCGAAGGCCAGGAACGGGGTGAACTCGGTCCAGGCGTTGGTCCATAGCCTCACGATCGCCGGGTACTTGGCCTCCCAGGTCTCGGCGAAAGCGGCGAACGCGTCGAGTGCGGCCTGTTCGGACACGGCTGTGTAGACGGGTTTGAGGTCGCGGGCGATGGCGGGCCAGTCCCGGCGGGAGGCGTAACGGAAGCTGTTGCGCAGAAGGTGAACTATGCAGGTCTGCGTGACGGCCTGCGGCCAGACTGTCGTGATCGCCTCTGGCAGGCCCTTGAGGCCGTCGCAGACGACGATGCACACGTCCTGGGTTCCCCGGTTCTTGATCTCGGCCAGGACCCGCATCCAGTACTTCGCGCCCTCACCACCGTCACCGGCCCATAGCCCGAGAATGTCGCGGGTCCCGTCGACCGTGACGGCCAGGGCGACATAGATCGGCCGGTTCGCGACCGACCCGTCGCGCACCTTCACGTTCACACAGTCGATGAACAGCACCGGATACACCGAATCGAGCGGACGCGATTGCCAGTCGGCCATGCCGTCAAGGACCCGGTCGGTGATCACCGAGATGGTGTCCCTGGAGACCTCGGCGCCATAGATCTCAGCCAGGTGAGCGGAGATCTCACCCGTCGTGAGGCCCTTCGCTGACAGTGAGATCACCAGGTCATCGACCCCGGACAGCCGCCGTTGACGCTTCTTGACGATCTTCGGCTCGAAAGAGGCGTCCCGGTCCCGCGGCACCACGATCTCCACCGGCCCGGCCTCGGTGAGCACCTTCTTGGCCCGGGTCCCGTTCCGGGCGTTGGACCGCCCGGCCCGCTCATGCTTGCCATATCCGAGGTGGTCATCCATCTCGCCCTCGAGAGCGGACTCGATCACGACCTTCGTCAACCGCGCCAGCAACCCGCCCTCGCCGGTCAGCTGGAGCCCTTCAGCTCGGGCCCGGTCCGCCAACTGCCGCACCAGTTGGGCATCGACAGCATCGATCATCAACGGGTCTGAACCCGCCTCCTTGAGCTTCGCCATTGTCACATCAGACATCACGGGTTACCCCCCATTCTGGAGATCCACCCATATTCCTACAGGCCCACCCCGGGTACAAAACGAGCTCTGACCGGCGTCGGATTGATGATGATCTCAGTGCCATGTGAACGGCGATGGCGGCTGCGAGCACCGGATCGTCTCGGAGCTCTCGAATGTCACTTGGCTGGAGACATGGATGGCCTTGCTGATCGGATCGATCAGACCATAAGGTACTGGTCGGTTTCGAAGATGGGTGTGGTGTTGTGAGGGTATCGAGTTCCAGGTGTGTAGTGGCAGGGTTTGCCCTGCTCATGGTGCTTGGGGCGTGTAGCAGGCCCAGTGCGCACGCCGCGTCGCCGGCGCAGAGCCCTTCGGCTGCCCCATCGCCTTCTCTGTCGCCCTCTCCGTCTGCCTCTCCAACCCCGTCGCCTTCACCCTCCTTGTCGCCGAGTGCGTCTCCGAAGCCGAAGCCGAGTGTGACGTTGAAGAAGCCGGTGCCGGCGGGTGCGGATGTGCCGAAGGCGCCGGCTCCGCCGCCGGTGGCCGATGGGGTGCCGTTGCAGGGTCTGGGCACGTTCAGCACGGCGGCCGGTGGTACGGACGTGGTGGGTGCGGGTACGACGTTGGTGAAGTACCGGGTCGAGGTCGAGGACGGCATCGTGTGGGGTGCGGAGCCGGCGTGGACGGCGGCGAGTTTCACGTCGACGGTGGACCGGGTCCTTTCGGCGCCGAATGGTTGGACCCGTTCGGCGGCTGCGCCGGTCACCGATGCGGCGCAGAAGCTGACGAACGCGTCGTGGTCGTTTCAGCGGGTCGGCGGGAGTGATTTCAGTGTCCGGATCCGGTTGGCGAGTCCGAATACTGTGGACAGGTTGTGTGGTTCGGCGGGGATGGACACCCAGGGGGTGTACTCGTGCCGGTACGGCCAGACGATCATGATCAATCTGCGGCGGTGGTTGCGGGGCGCGCCGGGGTTCGCGGTGCCGATCGTGGAGTACCGGACGAATGTGATCAACCATGAGGTGGGGCACTTCCTGGGGTTCGACCACATGCTGTGCCCCGGGGCCGGTCGGCCGGCGCCGGTGATGGTGACGCAGACGATCGACCTGGGTGGGTGTGTGCCGAACTCGTCGCCGTTCGCGGCGGACGGCACGTTCATCACCGGCCCCTGGGCCGCCTCCTGACCGTCTGGACTTTGGACGTTCGGTGGCCGGCCGACGAGGTGATGTGCACCACCGGGATCTGCTGAAGCGTTCGCTGATTCGGCCCGCCAGGTTCCGTGGCGGGCCGGGTTTGTCGGGGATGTTGCCGGATGGCGGTCGTTTTAGTCGACAAGGGATGGGAAGTCAATCATTGATGTCCTTCGTGGTGGTGTCCTAGTCTCAGCGCGGCCTGTTCTCACTAACGGGGAGTGTCACCGTGCCTGAGCCTTTTCGCGTGCCCATACAACGCCGTCGATCATGGTTGTCCTTTCGACCGCGTCTCCTCACGTTCTCGCTGGTAGCGGCGCTGACAGCCAGTCTGGTGTCCGCGCCGCCGGCGTTGGCGGCCCCGGGCGGTGCCGCGCCGGGGAATCCCGAGAAGTCAGTTCCGGTGGGTCAGAGCAAGGCCCGGGCGCCGGAGAGGTTGGCCGATGTTGCGTCGGTCACGTCCACGGATCATCGTGATCTGCCGGGCGCGGCGACAGCCGCGGTGCCTGTCACGGGCGCGGTGACGGATGTCGGTGGCATGTCGGTGTCGGTGACCGGGGTCGCCGACCCGGTGGATCTGCCCCGGCCGGTGAAGGGTGCGATGGGCCTGGGCGCGGACCGTTCCCAGGCTCCCGGGTCCGTGCGGGTTCAGGTGGCCGATGCGGGCGTGGCGAAAGCCGCGGGCGTGTCGGGTGTGGTCGTGTCGGTGTCGCGCGCGGACGGGGTGAGCGGGGCCGGTCGGGCGCATCTGAGCCTGGGCTACGACGGCTTCCGTAACGCGTTCGGCGCCGACTACGCGCACCGCCTGCACCTGTTCGAGCTGCCCGCCTGCGCGCTCACGCGCCCGGAGCGCCGTGAGTGTGTGACCCGGCGTGATCTGGGTGCCGTGAACGCTGGCGGCGCGCTGACGGCGGATCTGTCGGTGCCGGGCGATCCGGCCGCCGCAGGTGTGTGGGCGAAAAACGCCGGTGGCCGGGGGCAGGTGACCGCGGCCGAGGAGAGTCCGGCGACGGTTGCCTCGTCTCCGATGGTCCTGGCGTTGGCGGCGACCGCGTCGACTGAAGGCGCGACGTTCACGGCGACGTCGTTGAACCAGGCGTCGTCGTGGACGGCGGGAGGTCAGGGTGGTTCGTTCTCCTACTCCTACCCGTTCAAGGTGCCGCCGTCGATGGGCGGACCGGCACCGCAGGTCGGCTGGTCCTATGACTCTGGGGCCGTGGACGGCCAGACCCTGGCATCTAATGGTCAGGCGGTGTTCGGCGAGGGCTGGAAGCTGTCCGGTGGGGGCTTCATCGAGCGGGGCTTTCGGTCCTGTGCGCTGATCGACGCGTCGAAGCCGGCCGACGACCAGTGCTGGTTCTCTGCCTACAACGCGACGATGCAGTGGAACGGCAAGTCCGTACAACTGGTCCGCGACGCCGGCACCGGGGTGTGGAAGGCGTCTGACGACGCGGGGATCAAGATCGAGCAGCTGTTCGCCACTGGGGACGGCAACTCCGGGCTGGGGAACAACTGGACCGCCAGCCGCGAGTACTGGAAGGTCACGGACAAGGGCGGCACCCAGTACTACTTCGGTGCGGGCAAGCGGTTCCCCGGGGACACCGCGCAGACGCTCTCGGCGCAGATGATGCCGGTGTACGGGATTACTGCCGGCGCCCCGTGCTCGGTGTGCCAGCTGCCGTACCGGTGGAACCTTGACTACGTCGTCGACCCGTCGGGCAACAGCGAGACGCTGTTCTACACCCGCTTCGACGGCTACGTGGGTGCGAACAACAACACCAACGTGCAGTCCTACACCGTCAACGCGAACCTGGATCACATCGACTACGGCACCCGGGCGGGGCAGGAAAACACCGCCATGGCCCCGATGCGCGTGAACTTCGAGAAGACGCTGCGGTGCAACGGGGCGTGTGCGCAGAACACGTCGGACTATCCGGAAACGCCGTGGGACCTGTACTGCTCGTCGGCGACGTCGTGCCCGAACACCAAGTCGGCGGTGTTCTTCAACCAGTACAAGATCTCCCAGGTCGGCACGTTCATCTGGAACACTGGTGCCGGGGCCTACCGCAACGTCGATAAGTGGGATCTCGCGTATTCCTACCGCTCGGCCGGGGTGACCGACGACATGTCGTCGAACCTGTGGCTGGACACGATCACCCACACCGGTTACGCCCAGGACGGCACGACGGGTCTGGCCGAGCCGGCGGTGACGTTCCAGCCGGTGGGGATGCGCAACAAGGTCGACTACGGCTCCTACGCCGGCGACTCGCCGTACACGCACTTTCGGATCGGGTCGATCCTCAACGGGGTCGGCGGGCAGACCCTGGTCACCTACTCAGGTGCCGAGTGCGTCAACCACGACTACAAGCCCAAGCCGGACGCCAACCCCAACCGCTGCTACCCGCAGTTCTACAAACCCGCCCAGTCACCTGCGGCGTGGCGCTGGTTCAACAAGTACCTGGTCACGGATGTGGTCGACAAGGACCTCACCGGCGGCGGGCCCGATGAGACCTGGCACTACGACTACTCGACGACCGGAACGTCGGATGTGGCGCTGTGGTCACACGACTACGCCGAAAACTCGGTGCTGGCGACCCGGTCGTGGAACCTGTGGCACGGGTACCCGACCGTCACCACCACCCACGGCGCCGCCGGCGGCCCCCAGACGGTCGACCGCAACCTGTACTTCCGCGGCATGCACGGCGACGGACGCGCGTCCGGCGACAACCAGTCCATGGTGTGGGGAGCGCGTTCGGTCGGCCTGAGCACACCGGTGCTTCCGGCCGTCGGCACGGCCGGTCAGGCAGGGGCGATCGCCGGCACGGCAGGGCGGTGTCTGAACATCACCGGCTCCGGCACGGCGAACGGCACCGCGGTGCAGTCGTGGGACTGCACCGGGGCCGCCAACCAGGTGTGGAAACGCCAGACCGACCTGTTGGTCAGCACGCCGCTGGTCAACCCCGCCACCGGCAAGTGCCTGGACATGGACTCCACATATGGCGGGGCCAACGGCTCCATCGTCCAACTGTGGGACTGCTCGCCCGGCGCGTGGAACCAGCTGTGGCAGTTCCAGCCTGACGGCTCGTTGCGTAACCCGCAGACCGGCAGGTGTCTGGAGATCGGCAACTGGGCCCTGGGCAACGGCGGGCGGGCCCAGGTCTGGGACTGCGCCAACCAGTGGAACCAGAAATGGCAGCCCCAGGCCAGCGGTGCCCTGATGACGGCCCCGAACGCCCGCTGCGTCGACAACCCCAACGCCAGTACCGCCAACGGCAACCCGATCGTCAACCTCTCCTGCAACGGCTCACCGGCCCAGGTCTGGCAGCCACAAGCCAATAGCGCGATCCTCAACCCCGCCGCCGGAAAATGCCTCGACGTCGCCAACGCGGCCACCACCAACGGCAGCATCGTCGAGCTGTACCAGTGCAACGGCACCGCCGCGCAGGTCTGGAAGCCCCAGGACGACGGCACCCTCAAAAACCCCAACGCCAACAAATGCCTCTCCGCTGGGTTCGCCGCCAACAGCAACCAACTCACCATCTGGGACTGCAACCCCACCGACCTCGCCCAACGCTGGACACAGCTGATCCCCGACTCCGAAGGGCTCCAGGGCTACCTCCGCGAGGCCCAGTCCCTCGACGGCGCCCAGATCGCGGACTCCACAATTCACACCCCGACCGCGGTACGCACCGCACTGCGTGCCACCCCGATCGCCGGGGGCCAGGACCTCGCGGCGACCATGGTCACCGGAACCGACACCCGCACCCGTACCTGGATCCCGGGATCGAGCACGTGGCGGTGGACCCAGACCGAGACGAGTTTCGACTCCTATGGTCTGCCCGTCGGGGAGACCGACCGTGGCGACACCACGACGACCGATGACGACGCCTGCACCACCATCAGCTACGCACGCAACACCGCGGCCGCGATCGTCGATCGCGTCGCGCAGCAGGAAGTCACGAACTGCGGCATCGGCGGGTCGACCACGGTTCTGCAGGGCCAACGCACCTTCTATGACGGTCAGGGCCTCGGCCAGAGCGGCACCACGGGTCTGGTGACGCGCACCGAGAAGCTGACCACCGCCCCGTCGACGTACACGCTCGACGAGACGATGGCCTACGACACCCTGGGCCGGGCAACCAAGACGACGGACGCCCTGGGACGAGACGCCACCGTCGCCTACACGCCCGCGGCAACCGGGCCGCTGACGAAGACGGTGTCGACGAACGCGGCCGGACACGTGACCACCACGGACCTTGACCCCGGGCGCGATGCGCCTGTCATGGTTACCGACCCCAACGGTGGAGTCACCGAGGTCAGCTACGACCCCCTCGGGCGGGTCTCGGCGGTTTGGTCGCCGACCGAGCCTCGCACGGGGCCTGCGAGCAGCCTGTTCGAGTACACGCTGTCGGCGTCGGTTCCGTCGAAGGTGACGCAGAAGAAGCTGCAGAACGGGACAACATACCTGGAGTCCCACAGCTACTACAACGGCTTCATGGACCAACGCGAGGTCCAACGCCCGGCCCCCGGTGGCGGCCGGATCGTGCAAGCGGTCAAGTACGACGCACGCGGCCTGACCACCTCACAGGCTGCAGCTTTCTACAACAACGGCGTGGCTGGTTCGGGCATCGTCAACGCCGCAGACTCAACAATTCCGTCGTTGACGACCGTCGACTACGACAACCTGGAGCGCCCGACCGCCGAGCACCTCAAGGCCCTGGGCGCCGAGAAGTGGCAGACCACCACCGCCTACCAGGGCGATCGGATCACCGTCACCAGGCCTGACGGCATCCTCGCCGTCCAGGAGATGGACGCCAACGGCCGCACCACCAAGTCGACGCGCTACCCGACCGTTGGGGTCGGTGAGTCCACGACGTACCTGTATGACCGGCTCGATCAGCTGACCCAGGTCACAAGCCCGGCCGGAAACATGACCAAGTACGGATATGACCTCGAAGGGCGACGGTTCAGCACCGAAGACCCCGACGCGGGTACCTCCACCTCCACGTTCGACGAGGTCGGAAACGTCAAATCCTCTACCGACGCCCAAGGACACAAACTCTCCTACGTCAACGACGCCCTCGGCCGCCGGAAAGCGACGTGGAAGGGAGAGGTCGACACCGGCGTCAAGCTCGCCGAATGGACCTACGACACAGCCCCCGGCGGCAAGGGAGCCGTCGCCACTGCGACGCGCTACTCCGGCGGCAAGGCATACACCGTCTCGGCGGACAACTACGACTCTCGGGGCCGTGCCACCGCGAGCACGTACAAGATTCCGACCGGTGAAGGTCAGCTCACGGGCGACTACACCATTCAGCAGGCCTACGACGCCGCAGACCACGTCGTAGCCGTCATCTACCCGGCTGCCGGAGGCCTGGCTGCCGAGACAGTCACCGCCGGATACGACAACCTGGGATACCCGACCACCACGGCCGGGCTCACCGACTACATCACCCAGACCGATCACACGAAGATCGGCCAACTGGCCGGCAGGAAGACCGGCGCCGGGCCCGGACAGCTCACCCGCAGCTACGTGTGGGACTCCGCAACAGGACGCCTCGCCGAAAACAACGCGACCGTCGCCGGCAACCCCGTACAAGCAGACAAGTTCACCTACGACCAGGTCGGTAATCCCAAACGGATCCTCGACGCCACCGACAACCAGTCACAATGCTTCCGCTACGACGGCATCGACCGCCTCACCGAAGCATGGACGACCCCCGGTGACTGCACGGCGGCCCCCTCCACGGCCGACCTGACAGGCAAGGCTCCCTACTGGGAGACCTACACCTTCGACACCGCCGGCAACCGGGCCACCGACGTGCGCCGCAAACCAGGCCAGACCACAACCCGATCATTCGCATACGGCGCAGGAAAACCGCACGCACTGTCCAAGGTCACCACCAACGGCACCGACGGGCCGACCTTCACCTACGACAACGACGGCAACACCCTCGTCGGGACCGTCCGAGGAATCGGACAGACATACACCTGGGACGAGGAAGGCCGCGTAGCCACCCTCAGCGCGGGCGGTTCGACCACGACCCACCTCTACGACGCCGGCGGTGCGCTCCTCATCCGCCGGGACCCCACCGGAACGACGCTGTACCTGCCAGGCCAAGACATCCGTACAGCAGGAGGCCAGCTCACAAGTAACCGCTACTACGGAACCGCAGCCATCCGCGCATCCGACGGAACGCTCACCTGGATGGCCAGCGACACCCAAGCCTCCGGACGCGTCGCCGTCAACGCCACCACCGGCCAGGTCACCAAGCGGTATTACACCCCCTACGGCGACGACCGTGACCCCGTCACCACCTGGCCCACCGACCGCGGATTCCTCAACAAACCCAAAAACAGCCACACCGGCCTCAACAGCCTCGGCGCACGCGAATACGACGCCGACCTCGGACGATTCCTCTCCACCGACCCCATCATCGACCACGGCGACCCCACCGGCATCAACCCCTACGCATACGCCGCCCACAACCCCATCGCCAACAGCGACCCGACCGGCCTCCAACTCAGCCGCGGCGCCGAAATCAGCGGCGGCGGCGGCGGCATGACCGTGGTCGCCGGACAGGAGTATAAGGGCACCTTACGAGAACGCATTCTCGGCAGAGATCGCGCAAAGCCCAAGCCGAGGGAAGAGCCCAAGCCCAAGCCTCCAGCCCCCACCTCCCGCACCGCAGCCCAGATCGAGCGGCAAGCGAAGTCCCTGGAAGCACGGCAGAACCGTCAACTGGAACGTGAAGTCAAAAATGGCAGCGACGTCGACGTCACGCCAAACGCTTCAAAGAACAACCCAAAGCCTCCAACTCCTGGAGAGCCCAGCCCAAGAAACAACAACCCTAAGTCCAATCCTCCCAAGAAGAACGCACCAGGACATACTGTCGAGGTTACCCACCACAATGCCGAGACAGGAGAGGTCACCGTTGAATACGGAGTTCGCAGTGGCAATATCACAACCGAAGAGTCTGCCGCGCTAGGCGGGAAAGGCAGAAACGCGCAGCAAGCCTCCCACACTGAACACCGAGTTGGACGCAGTTCGGGGGCATCATCAGGAAAGAACCCCATCCCTGACGATCCTATGGCTGGACAGGTGCCGGCGGAGCCTGGAAGCGTAGTTGCCATCAAGGGGCAGCTCCCGCCATGTGCGCAGTGCAAGGGTGCGATGAACCGGATGGTAAGAGAGCTTGACGTCGATGTAGTGTACTCCTGGGATGGGCCGAAAGGTTCAGGTAGTTGGATCAGGACGAGGAGCGGCAAGTGAGGTACACGGCAAAGTCGATTGGGTTTGAAGAGAACGTCGAGGATGACTACCTTGACGTCTGGCTCGCCGAGGAACTGGACGGCACAGGGAACTCCCTTTCGTTGCAATGTCACATCCATGAAGTCGATGAGAGTGAGATCGAAATGGGGATGGGTGCCTATTCCGTGTCTACTCACGACGGCATCACGGTGTACGGTGCAATCGACCGCGTACGCTTCGAGGGCGCGATGATCACGTTCAACTTCAAGCCTGAGGATGCGGAGATTCTGCGCCTTGATGCAATCGTTGAAGTTGTTCTCGATGCTGATCCGGAGGTTGTTGAATCTGTACGCTCGGGTCTTCGGACTATTCTGACCTGGGGGCCCGCAGAGTCTGTTCCGGACATGACGGGGATCTAGAGATCTAGTTGTGGGTGGCTCGCTATTTGACTGTGTCGCTGACAGAGTCGAATAGCGAGCCACTTTGGTGGACGTGCATTCGGAGCTGAACGGATACACTGGACAGTCCTGGACGCCGGGCTGCGGTGGTCGCCGTGCTCGCTGCGCCCCTCACGGGGAGTTGTTGAATTGCCGGCTCTGTCGCGAATCCGGTGGTGACGGGTAGTGATCGTCATCGTTGATCCTGCATGAGGGAAGCCGACGAGCTTGTGGCCACGGTGTTTTCGGGACTGGCTCCGCTGGTGATCGAGGACGTGATCGACGAGGGCGCGCGGATCCTGGTGCTGGCTCGGACTCCACATCAGATGGTGGCGTGTCCGGGGTGTGGGGCGTTGTCGGAGCGGGTGCATGGCTATCACGTGCGGACGGTCGCGGACGTGCCGGTGGACGGGCGGCGGGTGGTGGTCCGGGTCCGGGTGCGCCGGCTGGTGTGTCTGACTCGGGGTTGCCGGCAGACGTTCCGGGAGCAGCTTCCTGGGGTGCTGGAGCGGTATCAGCGCCGTACTGCCCGTCTGACCAGGCAGATTGGTGTGGTGGTGCGGGAGTTGGCTGGCCGGGCCGGGGTGCGGGTGTTGTCCGCGTTGGCGGTGCTGGTGTCCCGGCACACCGCCCTGCGGGTGCTGCTGGGGCTGCCGCTGCCGCGGCGGCCGGTTCCGCGGGTGCTCCGGGTGGATGATTTCGCCTTGAAGCGCCGGTGCCGGTACGCCACCGTGCTTATCGACGCCGAGACTCGCCAGTGCATCGATGTTCTGCCGGGCCGCAGGGTTGAGATGCTGGAGTCGTGGCTACGCGAGCATCCCGGAGTCGAGGTCGTGACCCGGGACGGATCGGCCGCCTACGCATAGGCCGTCCGCCGGGTGATTCCCGACGCGGTGCAGGTTGGGGACAGGTGGCATATTTGGTCCAACCTCGGCCAGGCGGTGCTGAAGGAGGTCACCGCGCACAGCTCCTGCTGGGGCAAGGCCGGCCCGCCGCCGCGAGAGGACAGCAGACGGGCGGTCACCACCCGCCAACGCTGGCAGCAGGTCCACCACCTGCTCGGCAAAGGCGTGGGGCTGCTGGAATGCGGACGTCGTCTCGGGATCGCGATCAACACCGTCAAGAAGTACGCACGCGCTTCCCAGCCCGAGCGCCTGGTCCGGGTGCCCGCCTACCGGCCCACCCTCGTCGACCCGTACCGCGATCACCTGCGCCGACGCCGCGACGCCGACCCGGCCGTCCCGGTCCTGCGGCTGCTGGCCGAGATCCGGGCGCTGGGCTATGCAGGCAGCCAGAATCTGCTCTACCGCTACATCACCGACGGCCGCGTCGAAGCCGACCGCCTCGCGGTCTCACCCCGCCGGCTGACCAGCATGATCCTCACCCGACCCACCACGCTCAGCAACGACCAGCAACGTCTCTGCTACGAGCTCACCACCGCCTGCCCCGAGATGACCGTCCTGGCCGGACTGGTCCGCTCCTTCGCAGCCCTGCTCACCCCAGCAACAGGCAACGCCGACCTCCTCGACGGCTGGATCGCCCGAGCCCGGGGCGCCGACCTACCACACCTGCACGCCTTCACCCGTGGCCTGGACTTCGACCGTCAAGCCGTTCAAGCCGCCGTCACCCTCCCATTCCACAACGGAGGCACCGAAGGCGTGAACACGAAAACGAAACGGATCATGCGCCAGATGCACGGACGCGCCGGCTTCGCCCTGCTCCGCCACCGCATCCTCCTCGGCTGACCTCACCCACCGTCACCACCGGATTCGCGACAGAGCCAAAATCTTGACAAGCACCCTCACCCTCACGGCCGTGGCCACGAAACTTCTGATGACGGACATGTTCGAGCGGACTGACAACTCCCCCGCCAGCCGCCCGCCAACACGACGTCGCCAACGACCGTCACATGGCCGGTGGTGGGTTCTGGAAGCTCGGCTGCCCACAGACGCTCCCCGGTACGGATGTCCAGGCAAACCAGGTAAGGGACGTTCTGCGCGATGGCGAGACAACGGTCGCCGGCGAGCACCAGCGATCGCGGCCAGGTGCCAACGGGAACATCCCACACGACCGTTCCATCGAGGTTGTTCAGGCACACGAGTCGGGTAACGCGTTCGTGGACCACAACCCAGTCTTTGGTCACCGCCCATGCCGAGGACGAGCCGCGCTGGTGAAGCGGGCGGTGCCATCGGGGCGGAGCGTGCACTCGAACAGGGCACCAGACCAGGGGACCTCGCGCAAACCAGAATCCTTACGGCTCGTACCCGACCGAGCCGATGCACGCGGTCGCTCCAGGCTGATATACAGGCTGTTTCCAGCTGATGCCGGCGTCGACGGCAACTCACACCCATCCCGCCAGCAAGCCGCAATTTCCGGAGCCGTGGCCAGGTGGAGCGGTCACCGCAGGATCATCGTCGGCCCGTCTGGACCGGCCAGCATAAATCGCTCCATGTCGGAGGAGCGCCACGGGAGCACCGCGCTCCGCAAAACGGACACGGCGCGGCGGGCCAAAACTATGTTTCCACAGGTCAGAGACCATATGAATGGTGGGGCGGGTGGGGCTCGAACCCACGACCAAGGGATTATGAGTCCCCTGCTCTAACCGGCTGAGCTACCGCCCCGGCCCGAACAGCCTACCCAAACCCCAACCCCCCACGCCCACCCAGCCCCGTACCACCACCCCCAGGAACGTGATTTCCTCCACAGACAGGGCCGCACCACCGTTGCTAGTTTCGTGCGCATGAGCGGAGCGGCTCCACACGAGATTGCCTCCGCGGAGGCTGTGCACACGCCCAGGCCGGGGACCCCCCAGGAGGCCTGGCGGGCGTTGGTTGCCGGCAATGAGCGTTTCCTTGCTGGTCAGCTACTGCCGTACGAGGCGGGGCGGGCGCATTCGCGGACCCAGGAGCCGTACGCGGTGGTGATCGGGTGCCTGGATTCGCGGGTACCCCCGGAGTTGGTTTTCGATCAGGGTTTCGGTTCTGTGTGCGTGCTGCGCTCCGGCGGGCATGTGCTGGACACGGCGCTGCTCGGGTCGGTGGAGTTCACGGTGGGGCTGGGGGTGCCGCTGATCGTCGTGCTGGGGCACCAGTACTGCAGCGCTGTCCTCACGGCGACGAACGCCACCAGGGCGGGGGAGCGGGTCGCGGGGGATCTCGGTTTTCTGGTCGATCAGATCGCGGCGTCTGTCGGCGAGGAGGGCGGGTCTGAGGACGTCTCCCGCCGGCACACTCTCGCGACGGTCAAGACGATCATGGAGATTCCGTTGGTGAGCGACGCGTGGGCGTCCGGACGGCTCGAGGTCGTGGCCGCGCGCTACGACGTCGACTCCGGGCGGGTCGAGCGCCTGCTCTGACGGGTACCGTGGTCGCCGGCGTCCAGCGACGAAGCCGGGGCTGTTCAGCCAGCAGCGCCTTGCGGACACAAGTGGTGCCGTGCCCGCCACAGGGAACCCAGCGCGGTGAGGGCACCCATCGTCCCAGTGGCTACCCACCTGACACCGCAGCGCTACGCCCCTGTCGACGACGGGACAGCGCGCCGGCCGCTCTTGGCATATGCTGCCGCGCCGTGGAGCGAAAACGGACCGTCATCTTTCTCGTCGTCGGAATCTTCATTCTCTGCTCGGGAGTGGTCGGCCTGCTCGTCAAGATGGCCGGGAGCACACGGGGCCCGGTCGGGGACGGCTCGGCCTTGACCCCCCAGGCGGGGACCTGCCGCCACGCCGCCGACGTGGGCGCGACTACCCCGGAGGCGAGCGGCTTCCCTCCCACGTTCGGTGGCCGGTTCGCCATGTGCACCAAGGCTCACGAGATCGAGACGTTCTTCGTCGGCCGGGTCTCGGCGTCCCTGTCCGCCGCCGACGCCGAGAAGGAGGTCGACGGGACCTGCAGGGTCGAGGCTGACAAGTTCCTCGGTGGACCGCGGGGGACGGGCAAGGTCGCGACGACCTCGTACACGGAGGAGAACGCCGATCACCTGGCGAAGCGCTGGTTCAGTTGCGATGTCGCGGAGGTCGGGAACGCGGCCGGCACGACGCTTGTCACCCGGACGGGTTCCCTGCGTGGCGCGCTGGCCGGCACCAGCCCCTTGCTGCTCGGTTGCGCGAACAGCACGACCCACGACTTCGTCTTCCTGCCGGACTGTGCGGCTGCGCACACGACCGAGTTCGCGGGTCTCTACACCCTCGCTGACGATGCGGCCCCCGCCGATGACGATGCCCGGGACCGGTCGGTCGGTGCGGGTTGTCAAAAGACGGTCACCGATTTCCTCGGCTGGGATCAGCAAACGTTCGAGACTTCTGACCTGATCGACGTCACGTTCTGGGGTCCGAAGGCTGCCGAGGTCCGGGACGGGAACCGCGTCTTCCAGTGTTTCGTCACCACGTTCAAGGACCGCAAGCTCACGGGCAGCGTCAAGGGTCTGGGGGCAGGGAAGGTTCCGGTGACCGGTTAGTACCGGTGCCCCGGGTCCCGATCGGGACCCGGGGCGCGCGAGGTCAGGAGAACAGGTCCCCGAGGGTGCGGACGATGTCCACGTAGAAGTTTCCCTCGATGCCCCGGAACAGCTGGAACTTCATGTCCGGGTCGCCGAAGAACGGGCGCAGCGTCCAGCCGAGCTGGGTGCCGACGAACCCGAAGAGCAGGATCCAGATGTACAGCAGGCCCATGCTCGCCGGCCGCTCGCCCGGCGGGAGCTGTGGCTGCATCGGGCGCTGCCCGGGGTGCATCGGGCGGCCGTGGTGCATGTTCGGCGGCATGGGCATCGGCATGCCCGGGTGCGTGCCGTTCGGGTGGGCCGGTGCGGTGATCGCGACGTTGGCCGGGCCGGCCATCACGACCTGTGGGGCCGGTGCCTCGGCGGGAGTCACGCCCGGGTCGGCGTCCGGGGCGCCAGCGGGCACGGGGACCGGCACGGCCTCGGGCACGAGGGCCGGCGCGGGAACCGGAGCCTGGAGCGTCACCATGGCCGCCTGCCGCACCTCCGCCTCGCGGTGCCGGTTGAACGCCTGCATGCCCGACGTGAGGAACTTCAGGCCCACGAACGCCGAGAGCACCAGGATCGCGACGTTGAGCAGCTTGAAGAAGCTGTAGTTCGGTGCGGTGATCAGGAAGAACAGGCTGATCGGGGTGAACGCGAGGGCCAGCGTCGACATGACGGTGATCGCGGTCATCACGAGGGAGACGGCCTGGTTGATGGACAGCTTTGCCCCGAAGACCAGATTGAACAGGTACAGCGTGGGCAGGCAGATCGCCAGCGTCACCAGGAACAGGATCGGCAGCTTCACCAGGGAGACGACCGCCTGCAGCGGGCCGTTGGAGAAGCCGAGCACCGCGCCGTAGACGGCGAGGGCGATCGATGAGCTGGCCAGCATCTGGCCGGTCAGGTGGGTGAGCTTGCGCTGTTCGATGATCTGGCGCCAGATTCCCTCGCGGTCGCGCAGAATCCGTTCGATGACCAGCTGGCCGTTGGCTGCGGCCATGTGACCCTCCTCGGGGGGTGAGGCTGTTCGATGGTTGCCGTACGTTACCCGCTCACCGTCCCCTGATGTAGTCCTCCATCTCGGACACGGCGACCACTGCCTGTGACAGTTCGGTGGTGTGCACGGCTGGCGGGGCGGGCTTTCCCTGGTCACGCAGGGTCAGCTCGAGCCGTTGGGCGCCGAGCGCGAGCTGCTCGATCTCCGAAATACGTTCGCTCAGTGTGCTGATCCGGGCCCCTCGGGCGGCTGCGAGGTCCTCCAGGCCGGGGGAGACGGGCAGGGGCGGGAGGGCGGCGAGGGCGCGCAGTTCGGTGAGCACCGTCCATTCCGCGCGGTCGAGTTCGCCGTCGGCGAGGGGGAGCCAGCCCTCGGTGAACGGCTGGCTGGACCGGACCCGGGCGGCAGCGGCCTGGACCCGGCCGGCGAGGTCGCGGAGCGCCGGCGGAAGGTCGTCTAGCGCGTCGGCCGTGAGGATGTCGGCCCCGAGCCTGCGGAGTCTGCGGGCGTGCAGGGCGGCGCGGACCGCCAGGGCGTAGCCGCCGGCGGCGACGAGGAGCCCGCCGCCGCACACGATGATCCGGAAGGCGGTGGGGTGTCCGACGTTCGGCAGGGTGCCGCTGATCAGCACGCCCAGGCCGAAGCCGCCGAAGATCGTGCCGAGGGTGACGCCGAGGAGCGCGGTGAGTCCGGGGGAGGCGGGGCCGCCGCGCCGGTCCCGTTGGGGGACGTGCGGGGCGTACGCGTCGTGGAGGTCCGGCATCCCGCCAGCATCCCCCATCCGCCCGGCCCCGCGACAGTGCCCGGGGCCCTCCCGCCCGGGCCCAGCCCGCCCCGGGCCGGGGCGCCGTCCGGCCCCGGACACGAAAGTGCCCCGGCAGCGACGCTGCCGGGGCACTTTCACACAACTACTTAGGCGGCGGCAGCCTCGAAGATGCCAGCCTCGGCCAGCCGGCCTTCGGTGGCGTCCCAGCCGTCGTTCGGGTACGCGGTCGCCAGCGAGGCCAGCTCCGCGCGGATCTTGGCACCGTGCCCGGCGGCGGCCAGCACGCGGATCTCCTCGATGAACTTCTCCGAGGTGACCGAGGCGTGCACGGTCTTGCCGTTGGTCAGGTTGCGCACGTAGACGTGCTTGCCACCGTTCAGCGGGATCAGGTACTTGAACTCGCCAAGGACGCTGAGAGCGCCGCCAGCGGCACCTGCCTGGCCGGCGCGGACTGACGCGCGCGCGGTCTTCGACGTGTTGCTAGCCACGCGGAACTCCTTGCAGACGGACGTGAGAAAAGATGAGTAGCCAGCGCGGACGCTAGCCGGAAAGAGTCTACCCGAGCCCGGTCGGCGAGTCGAACGGCCCTGCCACTAGGCCAGGGACGGACAAACCGGTACACTCCCGGTTCGGCGGATGTTTCGCGGGAGTTTTCTTGTTCACTGGCGCAACACCCGCCGCAGCCTGCATCATGGGTAACGACATTTCTGGCTGATCGAGGCCGTGGGGGAAGACGAACCTCGGTCACCCGGGAGGTCAACAGTGCCTACACGAGGCGTCGTGTATGTCCACTCGACCCCATCCGCCGTGTGTCCACACGTCGAATGGGCGATCGGGCGTGTCTTGCGCACACCCGTTCGACTCGAGTGGACGGCACAACCGATGGATCCGCCTGCCCTGCGGGCGGAGTGCACCTGGTCCGGTCGCCCGGGCGCCGGTGCTGAGCTCGCCGCTGCCCTCAAACAGTGGCCGATGACCCGTTTCGAGGTCACGGAAGAGCCCAGTCCGGGGTACGACGGCGAGCGGATCATGTTCGTGCCCAGCCGCGGGTTGTTCCGCGCCGCGATCAGTGCGAATGGTGACATCACCCTCACCGAGGACCGGCTGCGTTCCCTGATGGCCGCCGCCACCGGCACGGAGGCTCTGGCGCACGGCCTGGACAAGCTGCTGGGCACCGCGTGGGACTCCGAGCTCGAGCCGTACCGGCACGCTGGCGACGGCGCGCCGATGACCTGGTTGACGCAGGTTGGCTAACGTGTCCCGATGACGTCGCCACCCCTCACCCGCCGCGTCCTGCTCTCCTCGTCTCTGCTGGTGGCGGCTGGCGGCGCCCTGGCGGGATGCGACACCCCGGGGGCGGACGCGAGCCCCAGAAAACCCAAGGAAGCCCTGTTGACGGACGGCCTCACGGACGAGCAGCTGGTCGGGGCGGTGCTGATGCCGTACGCCTACGGCAACGACGCGACCGCCGTCTCGCCCGGTTCGGTGGCCGGCAACCAGCGGATCGGCGGGGTGAACACGCCGGCGGAGCTGCTGGTGAAGTACCACCTGACGGGGTTGATCCTGGTCAGCGCCTCGGCCGACGACCCGACGAAGGACACCAACCCGACGACCAACGTGCAGTCGCCGGCCCAGGCCCGCACCCTGACCGACGGGCTGCGCAAAGCCGTCGACGGCCTGCCGCCCCTGATCGGCATCGACCAGGAGTACGGCGCGGTGACCCGGATCCGGGAGGGCATGGCGCTGCTGCCCACCGGGATGGCGTTCGGGGCGGCAGACGATCCGGCGCTGACCGAGGCCGCGTGGCGGATGGCCGGTGCGGAGCTGGCCGCAGTCGGGGTCAACGTGGACTTCGCGCCGTCGGCGGACGTACTCGGTGGCCCCGGCAACACCGTCATCGGTTCGCGGGCCTACGGCGCGGACCCGGGGCTGGTCGGCCGGCACGTCGCCGCCGCCGTCAAGGGGCTCCAACAGCAGGGCGTCGCCGCCTGCCCGAAGCACTTCCCCGGGCACGGGCACACCGACGTGGACAGCCACGAGGGCCTGCCGGTGCTGGAGCAGGACCGCAAGACCCTCGACGCGCAGGATATCGCCCCGTTCCGGGAGGCGATCGCCGCCGGTACCTGGATGATCATGTCGGGGCACCTGGACACCCGGGCGATCGACCCCGGCGTGCCGTCGTCGCTGTCCCGCAAGGTGCTCACCGACGTTCTGCGCGGCGAACTGGGCTTCCAGGGCGTGGTGGTCTCCGACGCGCTGAACATGAAGGCCCTGTCGCTGCCGTCCGGCGAGCTGGCCGTGAAGGCGCTGGTGGCGGGCAACGACCTGCTGCTGATGCCGGAGAACCTGCCGCAGGCGTACCAGGGGCTGCTCGACGGGCTCCGGTCCGGCGCGCTACCCCGCGCGCGGCTGCTGGAGGCCGCCGGCCGGGTCCTGGCCCTGCGCAAGCGGCTCGCCGGGACGGACCGGCCGACCGTGGAGTCCGTCAACGACGCCGAGCACCAGGCCGTCGCCGCGAAGGCCGCCGCGGCCGCCGTCACCGTCCTGCGCGGCACCTGTCCGGTGCGGGTCCCCGGGCCGCTGCGGATCACGTGCTCGGCGGGCAACGAACAGCGCGTCGCGTGGCTCACCGAAGAGCTCAAACCTTGGGGGGTACAGGTGGGCGCGCGCGGCACCCGCGTGCACCTGACCGGCTACGGCGACACGGCGGCCGACCTCGCCCCCGACGCCGCGGTGACGATCGGGCTGGACACGCCGTACGTGCTCGGGGCCGCGAAGTCCCCGACGCTGATCGCCGTGTTCGGCGGGACGCGCGCGTCGATGAAGGCGGTCGCGGCGGTGCTGGCCGGGAAGGCCCCGGCCTCGGGCAAGTCCCCGGTCCCCGTGCCGGGCCTACCGGCCTCCAGCTGCTGAGCCGCCCACCCGGCCGGAGCGGCGCGAGATCCGCGCGGACACAGCCGATCCGACCAGCGCGGACCGGACCGCCGCTTGGCCAACGCGGACAAGGACGGGGCGCCCGGACTGGAGCCTGACGGCTGTAGAGTGCCGGCCGTGGGACACGTGTACATCCGGCTGAGTGGGTTTGGCCTGCGCCTGGTGCCGTACGGGCCTTGTGCGTTCAGCCGTTCCGGCTCGACGCCCAGCTCCGTGGTGGTGACCTGCCAGACCGGTGAAGGACCAGTGTCCACGGTGGTTGGCGGATCTGTGCGAGAGTCGACGCCCGGCGTCGTGGACGTTCTTCCCGGCCCTGCCCACGAGTACTGGCTCGCCGAGACCACCTGGTTCTCCTTTGCCTGGCCGGAAGGCTTCGACCTCTGCGCGCCGCCCGCTGGTGAGGGACCCACTCCGTTTCGTCTCACGAAGCCGGGCGGCGCGGAGATCTTCCCGCAGGGCCCGCAGTCCACGACGAGCCTGCCCACCGGGGGCAACTGGGCGGCACCCGGCCAGGAACTGGTGACGCAGTACCGCGTCGAGGACATCGACGTGTGCGAGCTGGCCTACGACCATGAGGACAGCCCGTGGTGGCAGACGCACTGGGCCGTACCGGTGGGGGCCAACTCCTCACTGGTCATGACCGGCCAGGCTCCCGCGGCCGACGCCCACATCGTCCGAAGCGCGATCGGCGAGATCATCGACACCATGGGCCCGACGCAAACCTAGACCCGCCCCAACCGGGGCACGCGGTGATGGCCGGGCGGTCGGACACGCCCAGTCGCCAGTCACGACCAGTGAAGCCGGCAACCCAGCGGCCTTTCGAATACGCGCTACTGGGAGTACCTCACCCTGCCGGTCGGCTACCAGGGGCGGGGCGGCACCCGCGGCTTGTCGAGTGCGCCCGGCTGACGCCGGTGTCGGTCGGCGTGGGGCGGCCGTCGCGTGCCGGGGCAGGTGTCGCCGTAACCGTCAAGGGTTGAGAAACGACGAGCGCCCCCAGTGACCGCTGGGGGCGCTCGCCGTGCTGGGTGTTACAGCGGGATGTTCCCGTGCGCGCCACGTGCGGCCGGGGCCGCGGCCAGGGCGTCGGCGATCCGGCGGCGGGTCTTGGCCGGCTCGATGACCTCGTCGACGACGCCGATCTCCAGGGCACGGCCGACGCCGCCGGCGGTGCGGGCCTGCTCCTCGATCAGCTGGGCGCGCAGGGCCTCGCGGTCCTCGGGCTTGGCGGCCGCGAGCTTCTTGCGGGCCAGGATGTTGACCGCCGCCGAGGCGCCCATGACGGCGATCTCGGTGTTCGGCCACGCGAACACGGCGGTCGCGCCGAGCGAGCGGGAGTTCATCGCGATGTACGCGCCGCCGTACGCCTTGCGGGTGACCAGGGTGATCCGGGGCACGACGGCCTCGGCGAACGCGTGCAGCAGCTTCGCGCCGCGCCGCACGACGCCGTCCCATTCCTGGCCGACGCCCGGCAGGTAGCCGGGGACGTCCACGAGCACGATCAGCGGCACGCCGAGCGCGTCGCACATCCGGACGAACCGGGCGGCCTTCTCGGCGCTGGACGCGTCGAGGCAGCCGCCGAGCCGCAGCGGGTTGTTCGCGATCACGCCTATCGTGCGGCCGGCGAACCGGCCGAGGGTGGTGACCACGTTCGGGGCCCACTTGGCGTGCAGCTCCACGGTCGGGCCCTCGGCGTCGAGCATGGCCTTGACCACGGGCTTGACGTCGTAGGCCCGGTTGACCTGCTCGGGGAGGATCTCGCCGAGCTCCGGGGACTCGTTCACGTCGGCCGGGGAGAACCGGCCCTGGTGGCCGAGGAGGATCGCCAGCTCGCGGGCCTTGCTCAGCGCGCCGGCCTCGTCCTTGGTGGTGATGTGCACGACGCCGGAGCGGCGGCCGTGCGGCTCCGGGCCGCCGAGGCGCTCCATGTCGACCTGCTCGCCGGTGACGCTGCGGACGACCTCGGGACCGGTCACGAAGATCCGGCCCTGGTCGGACATGATCACGATGTCGGTGAGGGCCGGGCCGTATGCCCCGCCGCCGGCCGCCGGGCCGAGCACCACGGAGATCTGCGGCACCCGACCGGACGCGCGGACCATGGCCGCGAACACCTGGCCGACCCCGTCGAGCGCCGCGACGCCCTCGGGGAGCCGCGCGCCGCCGGAGTGCCAGATGCCGATCACCGGCACCCGCTCGCGGACGGCGGCGTCGATGGCGTCCACGGTGTGCTGGCAGCCGTCGGTACCCATGGCGCCGCCCATGAGCCGGGCGTCGGAGCAGTACGCGATGACGGTCTGGCCGTCGATCTCACCACGGACGGTCATCACGCCCGAGTCGTCGCGGGGCGAGATGGCCCGCATGGAACCGGCGTCGAACAGCGCCCGGAGGCGCGGCTCCGGGTCCCGGTGATCGACGATGGTGTCGTCGGTCGAAGCGGAATTCGTGGTCATCACAGCGCTCTTCTCCTAAGCCCGGGTGAACAGCAGGGCGACGTTGTGCCCGCCGAAGCCGAACGAGTTGTTCAGCGCGGCGTCCAGGTGCATCTTGCGCGGTTCGCCCGTGACGACCTCCAGGGTCAGCCCCGGGTCCGGGACGTCCAGGTTGATCGTCGGCGGGATCAGCTGGTGGTGCACGGACAGGATCGTCACGATGGACTCCACGGCACCGGCAGCGCCGAGCAGGTGACCGAGCATCGACTTCGGCGCGGTCAGCACCGGGTGGTGCCCGACGGCGGCCTCGATCGACTTGACCTCGGCGATGTCGCCCACCGGGGTGGACGTGGCGTGCGCGTTGACGTGCCCGATGTCCTGCTTGGTCAGGCCGGCTTCCTTGATGGCCTGGGTCATGGCGCGGGCCTGGCCGACGCCTTCGGGGTCGGGCTGCACGATGTCGTACCCGTCGGAGGTCATGCCGGAGCCGGAGAGCCGGGCGTAGACCTTCGCGCCGCGTGCCGCCGCGTGCTCGGCGCGCTCGAGGATGACGACGCCGGCGCCCTCGCCGAGGACGAAGCCGTCGCGGTCGGTGTCCCACGGCCGCGAGGCGCGCTCGGGGTCGTCATTGCGGATCGACATGGCCCGCATCGAGCCGAAGCCGGCCATGGGCAGCGGGTGGATGACCGCCTCGACGCCGCCGGCGATGACGACGTCGGCGCGACCGGAGCGGATCATGTCCAGGCCCCAGGCGATCGCCTCGGCGCCGGTGGCGCAGGCGCTGGTGGGGGCGTGCACGCCGGCCTGCGCGCCGAAGGTCAGGCCGACCCAGGCGGCCGGGCCGTTGGGCATCAGCATGGGGATGGTGTGCGGGGACACCTTGCGGGGTCCGTGCTGCTCGAGGATGTCGTCCTGGGCGAGCAGCGTGGTCGCGCCGCCGATCCCGGAGCCGACGACGACCCCGAGCCGGCCGCGGTCGACCTCGACGTCGTCGAGGCCGGCGTCGGTCCACGCCTCGCGGGACGCGACGACGGCGACCTGCTCGGAACGGTCCATGCGTCGGGCCTTGATCCGGTCGAGCTTCGTGCTCGGGTCCTCGGCCAGTTGGGCGGCGATGCGTACGGTCAGCTGGGCCGCCCAGTCCTGGGTGAGGGGGCCGACGCCGGAGCGACCGGCGAGTAGCCCGGCCCAGGTGGACGCGACGTCCCCGCCCAGCGGGGTGGTCGCGCCGAGCCCGGTGACTACGACGTCGGCATTGCTCACAGCGCTGCCTGTGCCTTCTCGATGAAGGAGACGGCGTCACCCACGGTGCGGAGGTTCTGGACCTCGTCGTCCGGGATCTTCACGCCGAACTTCTCCTCGGCCGCCACGACGACCTCGACCATGGAGAGCGAGTCGACGTCGAGCTCCTCGGTGAAGGACTTCTCCTCGGCGACGTCCTCGGGGTTCACACCGGCGACCTCTTCGAGGATCTCCGCGAGGCCTTCGACGATCTCTTCACGAGCCATTTCTGATGGTTCCTTTCATAGGTGGAAAAGTGCTGTTACGGGCAGCGGATGACCTGACCGGCATAGGTCAGTCCACCGCCGAACCCGAACAGCAGCACCGGCGCGCCGGACGGGATCTCCCGCCGTTCGACCAGCTTGGACAGCGCCATCGGGATCGATGCCGCCGAGGTGTTACCGGACTCGACCACGTCGCGGGCGACGATCAGGTCGGGCGCGCCCAGCTTACGGGCGAGAGGTTCGATGATCCGCAGGTTGGCCTGGTGTGGGACGAAGGCGACCAGTTCGCTGGGTTTGATGCCGGCCCGCTCGCAGGCTTCGGCGGCCAGCGCCGGTAGTGCGAACGTCGCCCAGCGGAACACGGTCTGCCCGGCCTGCTGGATGTAGGGCCGCCAGCCCTCGATGACGATCGCGTCGCCCTTCTCGGGGTCCGAGCCCCACAGCACGGGGCCGATCATCGGCTCGTCGCTGGCGGACACGACGGCGGCGCCGGCCCCGTCGCCGAAGATGACGGCGGTGGAGCGGTCGGTCCAGTCGGTGATGTCGGAGAGCTTCTCGACGCCGATGACGATGGCGTTCTTCGAGGCGCCGGCGCGGATGGCGTGGTCGACGGTCGCCAGGGCGTAGGAGAAGCCGGAGCAGGCGGTGTTGATGTCGTACGCGCCGGGGGCGGTGATGCCGAGCTTGCGGGCGACCCGGGTCGCCATGTTGGGGCACCGGTCGATGGAGGACGTGGTGGCCACCACGACGAGGTCGATGTCGGCCGCGGTGAGGCCGGAGTTGGCGAGGGCCTTCTCGGCGGCCCAGCCGGCCATGTCGGCGACCGTCTCGGTGTCGGCGATCCGGCGCTCCTTGATGCCCACCCGGGACTGGATCCACTCGTCGTTGGTTTCGACGATCTGGGCCAGGTCGTCGTTGGTGAGGACCTTGGAGGGCTGGTAGTGGCCCATGGAGACGATGCGGGAGCCGGTCATGCGGTACCTCCGGTCGGGTGCAGCCGGGCGAGGGGCTGGCCCGGAGCGACCGGGTCCGCCGGGCTGGCGAGCCATTCGATCAGGGTGCCGGCGGCGTGGGTGGTGACGTCGATCGGGCCCTGGCGGGTCTCGATGTGCCCGATGACCTGGCCGTTCTTCACGTCCGAGCCTTCGGTGAGGCCCTCGGCCGGCTGGAAGTTGCCGGCGGCGGTGGACACGGCGACCTGGAAGTGCGGGATGGGCTCGTGGGTGGGGGCGACCCCGTGCCGGGCGATGAGGTCCCGGGCAGCCTTGAGGTCGTCGGGCGTGTTGACCTTGACGATCTCGATGCCCTTGATGGTGCGCTTGACCAGGCCGGCGAGCGTGCCGGCCGGCGGCAGCTCGATCACGGCGGTCACGCCGAGGTCGGCGAGGGTGTCCATGCACAGGTCCCAGCGGACGGGGGCGGTGACCTGGCGGACGAGGCGCTGCACGAGCTCGTTGCCGCCGGTGACGGCGGACCCGTCGAGGTTGGACAGCACGAGGCGGCTCGGCTGGTGCACCGTGATCCCGGGGGCGAGGGCGACGAGCGCCTGCTCGGCCGGTGCCATGTAGGGGGTGTGGAACGCCCCGGCGACGGACAGCTTGATGATCTTCGCGCCGGCGGGCGCGTTGTCGCTGAGCTTCTCGAGCCCGGCGAGGGAGCCGGCGGCGACGATCTGGCCGGCGCCGTTGCGGTTGGCGGGGTGCAGCCCGGCGGCCTCGATGGCGGCGAGCACCTCGTCGGGGTCGCCGCCGAGGATGGCGACCATCCCGGTGGGCTCGACGGCGCAGGCGGCGGCCATCTCGCGGCCGCGGACCCCGGCGAGGGTCACGGCGGCCTCGGGGCTGAGCACTCCGGCGAGGGCGGCGGCGCCGAGCTCGCCGACGCTGTGTCCGGCGACCAGAGCGACGTCGTGCAGCGGGAGCTGCTCGGCGGCGAGGAGGGCCGCGGCGACGAGGAGCGGCTGGGTCTTGGCGGTGTCCTTGATCTCGTCGGCGTCCGCGGTCGTGCCGAGGTGGACGAGGTCGATGCCCGCGAGCGCCGACCACCACCGCAGGCGGGGTTCGACGCCGGGCAGGTCGAGCCACGGAGTGAGGAAGCCGGGCTTCTGTGAGCCCTGACCGGGAGCGAGTACGGCAAGCACCTTCTGACTGTGGCCGATCGGGACAGGTGCGGGCCCTATCGCAGGGCACCAAACCTGACGACAAACGTTGTAGGGTTCCTACAAAGACAATCAGCCGATCAGCTGAGTCAGTCTAAATGACCAGGTCAGAGCGTTGGGTGTGACGTGCCTGTCGATCCGGGATCGCGGAGTGAAACACCTCACGATCCGACGGGATCCAGCCGGCCGATGGTCAGGGCCACCCGCAGGGCGAAAGCCTCACGCGGGTTCATCGGGGACAGACCGGTCACCTCGGCGATCCGGCGGAGGCGGTACCGGACGGTGTTCGGGTGCACGAACAACTGCCGGGCGGCGCTCTCCAGCACCCCGCCGACGGCGAAGAACGCGTCGAGGGTGTCCAGCAGTTCCCCGCCGGCTTTGGTGAGCGCGCCGTAGATGTCGGTGCGCAGGATCCGCCGGGCCTCCGGGTCGCCGGCGATGGCCCGCTCGGGCAGCAGCTCCGCCGTCGCCACCGGCCGTGGGGCGGCGGGCCAGGCGGGGGCTGCCCGGAAACCGGACAGTGCGGCCCGGGCCGACTCGGTGGCCTCGTCCAGGGACGCGACGGCCGGTCCGACCACGACGGGCCCGTCGCCGAACCCGCCGAGCAGCTTCTCCGCCGTGGCGAGGGGGTCGGCGGCCCCGCCGAGGACGACGACGAGCCGGTCGCCGTGCACCCCGCCGAGGATCTCCACGCCCATCCGCCGGGCGTAGCGGTGCAGAACATGCAAAACGGCGCTAGCCTCCCCGCCGGGTGAGCGCCCCACGGCCACGGCCACCGGGCTGGCGTCCGTCCAGCCCAGGGCGGCGGCTCGGCTGGCGAGCACGTCGGAGGAGTCCCCGCGCAGCAGCGCGTCCACGAGCAGGGCCTGCAGGCGCGCGTCCCAGGCGCCGCGGGTCTCGGCGGCCCGCGCGTACACCCGGGCGGCGGCGAACGCGATCTCCCGGGAGAACCGCAGCACCGCCATCCGCAGCTCGGCCTCCTCGCCGGGGGCGGCCAGGTGCGGGACCTGCTCCTCGACGACGTCGATCGTGACTTTGATCAGGGCGACGGTGTGCTGCAGCGTGATCGACCGGGCCAGCTCGCGGGGCGCGGCGTCGAACACCTCGTCGCTGACCTCGCCGGGGGTGCCCTCGCCGCGCAGCCACTCCAGGAACGACCGGACGCCGGCCTGGGCGACGAGCATGACCCAGGACCGCTGGTCGGCGGGCAGTTCCCGGAACCAACCGAGCTCGTCCTCCATCTTGGCGACGCTCTGCGTGGCCAGCGAGCCGGCGGCGCGTTCGATCTGGCGGATCGTGGCGGTCAGTGGTGGTTCCGGGGTACTCACGGTCACCAGCCTGCCATGTTGGTGCCGTTGTCTCCTTCCGGGTCTTGTGGCGCAGGACACATCGACGTTACCCTCCGGTAACTTCGCGGACATAGGGAGATGTTCATGCGTCGATTACTCACGCTTGTCGTGCTCGCCACGCTCGTCCTGTTCGGGGCGGCGGTACCCGCGCACGCGGCACCCAGTACCACCGGATTCACGTTCTTTGACCTGACCGCGAGCGACGGCGTCGTCCTCAAGGCCAACGTCATCGCCCCCACCACCCCCGGCCGGCACCCCGGGATCGTGTTCATCAGCAGCTGGGGCATCAACGACCTGGAGTACCTGGCCCAAGCGAGTAAGTTCGCCGAGGCCGGCTACGTCGTGATGTCCTACGGCGCGCGCGGCTTCTGGCTGTCCGGTGGCCAGATCGACACCGCCGGCCCGAAGGACGTCGCCGACGCCCGCACCGCCGTCGACTGGATGGTCGCCAACCCGGCCGTCGACCCGGACCGGATCGGCACGGCCGGCATCTCCTACGGCGCGGGCATCAGCCTCATCGCGGCCGGCCACGACCCCCGGATCAGGGCGGTCAGCGCCATGAGCGGCTGGTCGGACCTGGTCTACTCCCTCTACGACCAGCAGACCCGCCACGGCCAGTCCGTCGGCTTCCTCGGCATCGCCGCCCTGATCACCGGCAAACCCTCCGCGGAGCTGACCGGGATCCTCGGCGACTTCTACGCCAACCGCGACATCGACAACATCAAGTCCTGGGCCAAGATCCGCTCCGCGGCCACCTACCTCGACGGGATCAACGCCCACCAGCCGGCGATCCTGATGGCCAACGCCTACGGCGACTCGATCTTCCCGCCCAACCAGCTCGTCGACTTCTACGGCCGCCTCACCGGCCCCAAGCGCCTGGAGTTCGCGCCCGGAGACCACGCCATCGTCGAAGGACTCGGCCTGGCCGGGCTCCCGAACCACGTATGGGACTCCACCCGGCAGTGGTTCGACCGGTACCTGGGCCCCGGCGGCACCATCGGCCAGGGCGTCGTGCTCCGCCCGCACGGCTCCTCCGCCGTCGAGACCTACCCCGACTGGGCCGCCACCCGCACCGCGACCACCCGGCTCGGTCTCGGCGAGGTCCGCTGGTGGGACGGCACCGGGGACCTGGGCGGCACCCCGGCCACCGGCTGGTCCCGGCAGACCTGGCCCCGCGTCGACACCCCGGCCTACGGCGGCGTCGCCCTCGTGTCCGGGGCCCTGGACACGCTCACCGGAATCCCGCCCACGGTCTGGCTCCCCGCCGTGAGCAGACTCAACGCCGGCGTGTGGACGTCGGACGGCTACTCCGACGGCGTCAAGGTCCGCGGCACCGCGAAGCTGCACCTCGCCGTCAACCCCAGCGCCCCGCGCGGCACCGTCGTCGCCTACCTCTACGACCTCGACGCCCTCGGCGGCGGCCAACTGATCACGCACACGCCCGTGACCTGGCTGTCGACGACATCCACCCTCGACGCGACCTTCCCGGCCGCCGCCTACGACGTCCCGGCCGGACACCGCCTCGCCCTCGTCCTCGACGGCAAGGACTCCCTCTACCTCGACATGAACGACACCCCCGGCGCGACGGTGACCTACCAGGGCTCGTCCTGGCTGGAACTACCGACCCGCTGAGGACGACGCTGGACGGCGCGTCGGCGAAAGGCGCAGGACAGAGCCTGGCGCCTTCCGCCGACGCTTGCCAGCCCCGCCCTCAGCGGGCCACCGCGCCTCAGATCAAGAGCCAGATCAACACCATCAGATGGTTACGCCGCGTTCCTGGGCCGGCGCGCGGCGGCCGGAGCCTGGCGGGGTGACATCCGCCCCGGGGTCCGACCCAGCGTGGTCGGCGCGGGTCAGCTCGCAGCGGCCGTCCGTGCAGGAACGGCGCAACCGCCCCCTCGACAGGGTCTGGATCAGGCCGATCGCCCAACACGTCGGGCACCCGCGCAGCGCGAGCAGTCCCACCGGTGCGAGGAGCAGACTGACCGGCCCGTACCCGGGAAGCAGCGTCACCGAGCCGATCAGCGCGCCGAACCCGACCGCGCCGCGCGCCAGGTGCCGGGGCACCGACGCGCTGGCGAAGCTTCGACCCTCAGCCATGGTCCACCCCTTTGAGGGTGTCGTGGACGGCGGCCCGGGCCCGGTGCAGCCGCGACTTCATCGCCGCGGTACTCAGGCCGAGCAAGTCGGCGACCACCCGCCCGGGATGGCCCTGAACGTCCCGCATGATCAGCACCCGCCGCTGGTCGGCGGGCAGAGCCGCGATGGCCGCCGCCACCCGTTCCGCCTCCAGCCGGTGCAGCACCTCGTCCTCGGCCGACGGCACCGCGCCGTCCGGGACCGGGTCCCTCCGCCGCCCGGTGAGCCGGATCCGGCGCAGGCACTCGTTGCGGACGATGCGGAACATCCACGACGCCAACGCGCCGGTGGCCCGCAGCGCCCCGATCTTGCGGTACAGGATGATCAGCGCCTCCTGCGCGGCGTCCTCGGCGTCCTCGGGCGAGGCGCACAGCGAGCGCGCGAACCGCCGAACGTGCGGGTACGACCCGGACACCAGCACGGCGATCGACCCGGCGTCCCCGCCCTGCGCGGCGACGATCAGCTGCTCACCGGGCCAGGTCGACTCAGCCACGCGCGCGACCCCGCCGGCGCAGCACGACGACGCACGTGCAGGTGAGCACGGCCGCGACCACGACGGCGGCGTAGACGAACCCCATGACAACCTCCCGTTCCTGTGCCGACGTTGTTGTCGGCACAGGTATGAGAGACGCGTTCACCGCCAAAGGATTCACCCGGCTTCCGGCCTTGCCGGGTTCACGCCGGGATCGTCTGGACTCCGGGCACGATCCGTTGGAACAGCTGATCGCGGTCGGTGACCACGGGCCAGCCCCGCTGCAACGCCAGCAGCGCCACATGCGCCGCCGTCTTGTCCCCGTCGGCCAGCGCCGTGTACCGCTCCAGCAGCTCGACCGGCATCTCACTCGGCAACGACAACAGCCACATGTCCTGCTCGTCGCGGATCGGCACCAGCCGCAGCCGGTTGCGTTCCAGGGGACGGGCGGCGTAGACCTCCGCGAGCACGCCGATCGGCACCAGCATCGTCAGGCTGTGCCGGCGGGCCGCCCGGGTGACGGCGGTGGCGTAGGAGGTGGCGTCGGCGAATTCGAGGAGCGCGGCCACGTCGAGGACCCAGCCGCTCACTCCACCGATCATGCGCCGCGGCGTGCGAGCGCGGCGGCGTCCTTGGCCACCAGGCCGGCGGCGAGCCGCTCGGGCTCAGCCAGCCAGGGGCGTAACCGGTCCGTGTACTCCTCGAGGCTTGGAGCTTTGCCCTTCTCGCGAAGGTTCTCCGCGCGGCGGAGCCACGCTTCTTCTGGTTGGGTCGGGGAGGCGAGCGCGGCGCGGATAGCCGCAGTGCGAGCGGCGGTCATCAACTCACAGTAGCTCCGGACCGGTTCAGCCGCCAGACCACATCGAGCCCTGTGTGGTTCTTGGAGCGGGTGTCGGTGGGCACCCGCTCGACCTCGGTGAATCCGAGCCGGGCCGGTACGGCGCCGCTGCGGGTGTTGGCCGCGTCGTGCACGATCTCGACCCGTTCGATCCCGGGCAGCGCGAACGCCGCGGCGATCTGTGCCCGGCAGGCCCGGGTGACGATGCCCCGGCCGACGGCGTCGGGGTGCAGCCAGTAGCCGATCTCCAGGGTGCCCGGGCCGCGCCGGGTCATCATGCCGGTACCGCCGACGAGCCGGCCGTCGACGAAGATCGAGTAGTTGAACGTCTCGCCGCTGTCCCAACTCGCCACCGAGCGCGCCAGGAAGTCGACGGTGTCCTGGTAGGTCTGCTCGGCGGCCCACGGCATCCAGGACGCGATGTGCTCGCGGCCGTCCTCGATCAGCTCGTGCAGCTCGTCGGCGAACTCTGGGCGCACCCGGCGGAGGACGACGTCCTCCCAGGTCAAAGTCTCATTGGGCTCCATCGCCCGATTCTGCCGGACCCGCCGGGGCCCGCCAACCGGTTATGGGGTCGGTCAGGTGTCGAGGATCGAGTGCAGCCAGGTGCGTTCGGCGCGGCTGGACGCCTTGGCCACGGCGAACATGCCCTGCCGGTAGGGGTCGGCGACGTCCTGGGCGCGTACCGGGCGGCTGGCGACCTGGAAGAAGCTTCGGGGCGCTTCGAGGAACGCGAGCCGGCGGCGGAGGACGGCGTGCTGCTCGGCGGTGTCGGGCAGCCGGGACAGGAACGCCAGTACCGCGAAGAACTGGGTGCTGTCGCTGATCTCCGTGTCGGTCGGCTCGCGGAGCCGGCGGAGCAGCTCGGCGTGACCGGCCCCGGTGAGTTCCAGGACCTGGCGGGGTGCCGCGGCGGCCCCGGCCTCGGTGCGCCGGTCCACGAGGCCCTTGTCGACGAGCCGGTTGATCGCCGGGTACAGGCTGCCGTCGCTGACCGGCCGGGCGTGCCCGGACAGCGCCGCGATCCGGGTACGCAGCTCGTAGCCGTGCAGCGGCTCCTCGGCCAGGAATCCCAGGATCGTCAGGACCAGCATGGTGCTATGGTGGCACCTCGAAACGAGGTACATCGAATCGAGGTATGAATCATGAAGGACTTCGGAGGCGCCGGCGCGCCGATCGTTCTGCTGCACGGCCTGATGGGCCGGGCGAGGGCATGGACCGGCACCGCGGACTGGCTGACCGCCCACGGCCACGTGCTCGCCCTCGACAGCCGGGGCCACGGCGACGCCCCGCCGGGCCCGTACGACACCGACACCCGGGTCGAGGACGTCGTGCGGGTCCTGGAGGACGTGGGGCCGGCGGTGCTCGTCGGACACTCGATGGGCGGGATGACCGCCTGGCAGGTCGCCGGCCGCCGACCCGACCTGGTGCGCGGCATCGTCGTCATCGACATGTCCGCGCTGGGCAAGGCCCGCACGGCCGGCTGGCGGGCGTACTTCGACAGCTGGCCGGAATCGTTCGGGTCCCGCGACGAGGTGGCGGCCTTCTTCGGCCGCGAGTACGCCGGACAGGGCCGGTTCTTCGCCGAGATCATGGACGAGAGGGACGGCAGGTTCGTGCCCCACTTCGACCCGGCCCAGCTGTTGGAGCTGGTCGACAGCTGGCAGCGCGACATGCGCGCCGAACTCGACTCAGTGAAATGCCCGGCGCTGGTGGTCCGGGGTGAACTGAGCTCAAGTTCGAGGGAAGAGCTGACAGCGATGGGGGAGCGGCTGCCGCTGGGCTCGTTCGCGGAGGTGCCCGGCGCGGGCCACGTCGTGCACTACGACCAGCCGGCGGCCTTCCGCGCCGCGGCGGAACCGTTTGTTGCGGCCATCCCGTGACGGGTGAGCCGCCGGTCATCAACGCCGGACCCATGTGTGGGGTTGCGTGCTCGCGGCAACTATTCCTTGACGGAATATTCCTTGTGGGTTATGTTCGGGAGGTGAGTTGGGAGATCCTGCTGCACGAAGACGTTGACCGTTGGTTTCTCGATTTGTGCGTCAGCGACCTCGACACCGCGAACCTGGTGATGGACGCTATCGACAAGCTCGCGGAGGACGGGCCCACGATCGGCCGACCGCTAGTCGATCGCCTCAAGGGCTCGAAATACCACAATATGAAGGAGTTGCGACCCGGCTCTTCGGGCTCAACGGAGATTAGGATCCTGTTCGCCTTCGATCCAGTCCGCAGGGCGCTGTTGCTGGTGGCGGGAGACAAGTCCGGCGACTGGTCGGGTTGGTACCGCAAGAACATCCCGGTCGCCGAACAGCGCTACAGCGAGCACCTCGACGAGATGAAGAAGGAGGACCGATGAGGAACTGGAAGGACGTGCGGGCTGACGCGCTCGCCCTGGGTGCCGGGGATCCGACCGCGCTCGTCGAGAAGCGCCGAGTCTTGGAAGAGCGGATCCGGGCGTTCAAACTCACCGAGCTGCGCAAGCGTGCCGATATGACCCAGGTCGAGGTGGCCGAAGTGATGGGTGTCAAGCAGCCCTGGATCAGCAAGATCGAGTCCGGGGACCTCGACCATGTGGAGCTGGAGACCCTGCGCAGCTACATCGCCGCCCTCGGCGGCCGGCTCAAGGTCGTCGCAGACTTCGGTGACGAACAGCACGTCATCGCCGCCTGAAAGCGCGCAACACCGTTTGTGGCCGTCGACCTGGGCTCGGCTTGCCCACGGGGTGTACGTCGTCCAACCGCCAGGCGAGTGGCGGTCGGCATCCAGACGCGGCGATGCCGTAGGTCATAGGTCCAGGATCGCCTGGGTCCACGTGGAGGTCTCGACGAAGCCCACCCGGTCGTTCACGGCGATCATCGGTCCGTTGCGGGTGTCGTTGCCGGTGCACACCTCGGTGACGTCCGGCCGGGCGTCGGCCAGCAGGCGCAGCGACTCGTGCTTGAGCGCCCCGGCCAGGCCCCGGCCCCGGTGGGCGGCGAGCACGGCGGCGTCGGCCGTGGACACCAGGGAACCGGGCTCGGGCGAGACGTACAGCCCGGTGAAACCCATCACCTGGTCGTCGCAGTCCAGCGCCACGGTGACCCGCAGGTGCTGGCCGCGCTCGGCCAACCGGTGCTCCATCTCGCGGATCCGCTCCGCCGTGTACCGGGACGGGGCCTCGTCGGCGTCCCTAGGCGCGTCGTTGATCGCCTCGCGGGCCACGGCGTAGGAGTCGATGAGCGCGTCGGGTGCCGGGCCGTCCCAGGTGCGCAGGCGGTACCCGTCCGCGAGAGGCGGGGCCGGCGAGGTGAGCGGCAGTCGGAGCAGGGCCCGGCGGTACCGGCCGGTTGTGCGGGCGCCGACCGACTCCAGAAACGCGGCGCCGTCGGGGCCGGCCGTCCAGCCGATCAGGTTGCGGCAGCCGGCCGATCTGGCCTCGTCGATGGCGTACGCCAGCAGCCGCCGGCCGTGCCCCGCGCGCCGGTGGTCGGCCGCGATCGACAGGGCGTGCAGGTAGCCGGTGTCCTCGCCCTCGCGGACGGTCAGGCGGGCGAAGCCGACGAGTTCGCCGGACTCCGAGCGCAGGGCCTTGTTCCACAACCGGACCGTGGCCGACGTCGGGCCGAAGTCGCGGCGCAGCTCGGCTTCGGTCGGCAGCGGCTCGTCCGGCGCGACGGCGGTCAGATGGGCGCACGCGAGCGCGTGCAGCTCCGCCCAGCTCCGATCGGTGGCGGTGGCGGGATCGAAGGTCACCAGGCGCATAGGTCCGAGCCTAGTGTCCGGCGCGCACTGGCACCGCCCCGTTTGTGGGCCGCTGTCCCCAGGGCGATGGTTCGACTCAGACCGGGACGGGGACCGCGCGGCAGCGCGCGCTGACCGGGACCCCGGTCGGCCGCTGTCTCCGGGTCGGGGACGCGGCGTAACCGTCGAAAAAAGGCGGGGCCGGCCATCCTGCGCCGGCCCCGCCTCGCGGGGTTGCTAGCTCTCGCCGCCCGCCTCGACCACGTCGATCGCGGTCACGTCGGACAGCTGGTACTTCTTCACCGCCTGCGCGACCACCTCGGCCGGCACCTGGCCGGTCGCGGCGAGCTGCTGGAGCGTGGCGACCACGATCGACTCGGCGTCGACGTGGAAGTGCCGGCGCAGCGCGCCCCGGGTGTCGGAGCGGCCCCAGCCGTCGGTGCCCAGCGAGGTGTACTCGCCCGGGACCCAGCGCGAGATCAGGTCCTGTACGGCGCGCATGAAGTCGCTGACCGCGATCTTCGGGCCCTGCGCGTCGGCCAGCTGCTGGGTGACGAACGGGATCCGGGCCGGCTCCTCCGGGTGCAGGAGGTTGTGCTCCTCGCACTCGATGGCGTCGCGGCGCAGCTCCGTCCAGGAGGTGACCGACCAGACGTCGGCGGCTACGCCCCACTCCTCGGCGAGGAGGTGCTGCGCCTTGACCGCCCAGCCCATGCCCGTGCCGGAGGCGAGGATGTTCGCCCGGGGCAGGTTGGGGTGCTGGGCCGCCTCAGCGTAGCGGTAGATGCCCTTGAGCAGGCCGTTGACGTCGAGGTTCGCCGGCTCGGCGACCTGCAGCGTCGGCTCGTTGTACACCGTCAGGTAGTAGATGATGTCCTCGGGCGCCTCGCCGAACATCCGGCGGAGACCGTCTTCCATGATGTACGCGATCTCGTACGCCCACGCCGGGTCGTACGTGACGATCGCCGGGTTCGTGGCCGCGATCAGGTGGGAGTGGCCGTCCTCGTGCTGCAGGCCCTCGCCGTTGAGCGTGGTGCGACCCGCCGTGGCCCCGATCAGGAAGCCCCGGGTCATCTGGTCGGCCGCCGCCCAGATGCCGTCGGCGGTGCGCTGGAAGCCGAACATCGAGTAGAAGATGTACAGCGGGATGATCGGCTCGCCGTGCGTGGCGTACGAGGTGCCGGCCGCCGTGAAGCTCGCGACCGAGCCGGCCTCGTTGATGCCCTCGTGCAGGATCTGGCCGGCCGTGGACTCCTTGTACGACAGGAACAGCTCCCGGTCGACCGGCAGGTAGTTCTGGCCGTGCGGCGAGTAGATCTTCGCCGTGGGGAACATGGCGTCCATGCCGAACGTGCGCGCCTCGTCCGGGATGATCGGCGCCCAGCGCTTGCCGATGTTCTTGTCCTTCATCAGGTCCTTGAGCAGGCGGACGAACGCCATGGTGCTGGCGACCTTCTGCTTGCCGGAGCCCTTCTTCAGGTCGGCGTAGGTCTCCTTCGGCGGCAGCGCCAGCGGGATGACCTTGCGGCTGCGGCTCGGCAGGCTGCCGCCGAGCTGGGAGCGGCGCTCCATCATGTAGTGGTACTCGTCGGAGTCGGTGCCCGGGTGGTAGTACGGCGCTGCGTACGGGTCGGCGAGCTGCTCGTCGGTCACCGGGATGAACAGGCGGTCCCGGAACGTCTTGAGGTCGTCGACCGTCAGCTTCTTCATCTGGTGGGTGGCGTTGCGGCCCTCGAAGTTGCCGCCCAGGGTCCAGCCCTTGATGGTCTTGGCCAGGATGACCGTCGGCTGCCCGGTGTGCTCGACCGCCGACTTGTACGCCGCGTACAGCTTGCGGTAGTCGTGCCCGCCGCGCTTGAGACCCCAGATCTCGTCGTCGGACATCGGCTCGACCATCTTCTTGGTCCGCACGTCCCGGCCGAAGAAGTGCTCCCGGACGAACGCGCCGGACTCGGCCTTGTACGTCTGGAAGTCACCGTCAGGCGTGGTGTTCATGAGGTTGACCAGCGCGCCGTCGCTGTCCGCGGCGAGCAGCGGGTCCCACTCCCGGCCCCAGACGACCTTGATCACGTTCCAGCCGGCGCCACGGAAGTGGCTCTCCAGCTCCTGCATGATCTTGCCGTTGCCCCGGACCGGGCCGTCGAGGCGCTGGAGGTTGCAGTTGACCACGAACGTGAGGTTGTCCAGCTCCTCGCGGGCCGCGATGCCGAGTGAGCCCAGCACCTCGGGCTCGTCCGTCTCGCCGTCGCCGAGGAACGCCCAGACCCGCTGGTCGGAGGTGTCCTTGATGCCCCGGTTGTGCAGGTAGCGGTTGAACCGGGCCTGGTACACGGCGTTCAGCGAGCCGAGGCCCATCGACACCGTCGGGAACTCCCAGAAGTCCGGCATCAGCCGGGGGTGCGGGTAGGACGGCAGCCCGCCGCCCGGGTGCGACAGCTCCTGGCGGAACCCGTCGAGCTGGTCCTCGGAGAGCCGGCCCTCCATGAACGCGCGGGCGTACATGCCGGGGCTGGCGTGGCCCTGGTAGAAGATCTGGTCCCCGCCGCCCGGGTGGTTCTTACCCCGGAAGAAGTGGTTGAAGCCCACCTCGTACAGGCTGGCGGAGCTGGCGAAGGTGGAGATGTGACCACCGACACCCACGCCGGGGCGCTGGGCCCGCTGGACCGTCATCGCGGCGTTCCATCGGATGAAGGCCCGGATCCGGCGCTCCAGGGCCTCGTCGCCCGGGAACCACGGCTCGCTCTCCGGCGGGATCGTGTTGATGTAGTCGGTCGTGGTGAGCGGCGGGACGCCGACCTGACGCTCACGGGCGCGTTCGAGAAGACTCAACATCACGTACCGGGCGCGCTGCCGGCCTCGCTCGTCGATGACCCCGTCCAGCGACTCGATCCACTCGAGCGTCTCCGCCGGATCGATGTCCGGAAGCTGGCTCGGAAGGCCGTCGCTGATGACCGGGCGCTTGCGTTCGGTGGCCACGGGCGTTCCTTCGTGTTCAAGAAAGTCGGCTTTTCAGTCCTCATCCTGCCCTGCTGGGGGTGTTCCGTCACGCCACCCGGCCACGTACGCGACGATCAACACAGCTACCCACCAGTAGCTTTACGGCCGTTCAGGGGTTCCGGAGCCGCCCGCCGCACCGTTGAGGTGGTCAGACGGGTATTCTCCGGCGAGTTGGCCAAATTCAGCAGGCGCGCTACTTGCGCCGGGGCAGTATGGCTGTGTGGACTACACACTGCGGGCGTCACTGGGACGACCGCGGACTTCGACGAGGAGGCACTCGACAGTGAGCGCGACGGCTGGCCAGGCCGACGGTATCAAGAGCCTGGTAGACCGGCTCGGGGTTGAGCCGGGCATGGTCGTAATGGAGATGGGGTACGACGACGACGTCGACGAGGATCTCCGCGACGCACTGATCGACCGCTGCGGCGAGCTCGTTGACGAGGACACCGATGAGGTTGTCGACGTTGCGCTGCTGTGGTGGCGTGACGGTGACGGCGACCTGGTGGACATTCTCGTGGACGCGCTGAGCCCACTGGCCGACGACGGTGTCGTCTGGCTGCTGACTCCGAAGTCCGGGCGTGACGGTCACGTCGAGCCCAGCGAGATCACCGAGTCGGCCCCGACCGCGGGGCTTCAGCAGACTTCCAGCATCAGCGCGGGTGCGGACTGGGCAGCGGTCAAGCTCGTCGCCCCGCGTTCCGCCAAGAAGCAGCGTTAAGGAGTCCTGTGACCCTCCAGAGCGGCACCACGGCACCCGAATTCTCCCTCAAGGATCAGAACAACCAGGATGTCGCGCTTGCCGACTTCCGGGGTACCAAGAATGTTCTGCTCGTCTTCTACCCGCTCGCCTTCACCGGCATCTGCCAGGGCGAGCTGTGCGAGGTCCGGGACAACCTGTCGGCGTTCGCCAGCGACGACGTGCAGATCCTGACCGTCAGTGTCGACTCGCCCTTCACCCACAAGGTGTGGGCCGAGCAGCAGGGCTACGACTTCCCGCTGCTCGCCGACTTCTGGCCGCACGGCGCGGTCGCGCAGGCCTACGGCGTCTTCAACGACGAGAAGGGCTTCGCCAACCGGGGCACCTTCCTGATCGACAAGGACGGCGTGATCCGGTTCGCCGAGGTCAACGGGCCCGGCGAGGCGCGCGACCAGTCCGCGTGGACCAAGGCGCTCGCGGCCCTGGCCTAAGGATTTCCGGAACCTACCGGCGGCGGGTTATTGTTGCCGCCGCCGGCTGGGGCGCGTAGCTCAGTGGGAGAGCATCCGCCTTACAAGCGGAGGGTCGGGGGTTCGAAACCCTCCGCGCCCACCAGTGTGACGAGACGCTGACCTGCACACATGGGGTCGGCGTCTCTTGCTGTCCGGATCCGGACGGTGTCCGTTGGTGACCCCCGATCGCCATGATCACCCGGGAGATGTTGCACGCGAGTTGCACGCCTGGATGTTCGTGAGAGCGGGCCGAGGGGGATTCGAACCCCCGGTGGGGCATGGCACGCCAGTGGCCCCACGCACCTTCACGCTTCTCCGCGCGTGCGCGGATAGTGAGTCGCCGTCGTCCTGGTCCTCATCGGGTCCGGTGCCGGGCCGCAACCACAACGGTCGACGTGGCAGACCGCCTGCGGCTTCCCGTGCGCCGGCCGACCGGAAGGGGAGAGCCGGGGCACGGCTGCCGCTGGGCGGCCCGCCGCACCGGCCGCCGCGCCGCGAGGCGCGGCCTTGATCCTGTAGAGAACAATTCGGCAACCACTCGGGGCGCACGCTAGCCGTCTTGAGTCGGATGAAGAATCGGGTTGATCTTTACGAGCATCTCGAGCAGCCTGCCCACGCCTTGCCGTACCTGGCTGCTGTCGTTACGGGCTAGCTCCTCGCATTCCCGCACGGCAGCGTCCCGCTCATCGGCGAACACTAAGAACACGTCAAGCACCGCCGTGTGAATCCAATCGGCGTGGTTGGGGTTAGCGGTGGCAAGAGCTGAGGCGACCACCGCCAGCCCAACGCCGTCATGACGTCGCAGCAGCGCTTCCGTCGTCGCGCGCGTGACGAACGTGTCGCTGGCGTCAAGCACGAGATTCAGTAGCATCTGGCGCGCCGCCGGCATCTCGGCAAGGCTGGCCAATGCACGCCCAGCGTCCGCCCTGTCGCGGAAGTCGGAGCTTCCCGCAAGCCTTATCAGCGCTGCCACTGCTGAGTGTCGTGCCTCTTCCCTCATGGGACCATTCTGTCGGCCGTCGTGCCTCCGGCATGTCAAGCGATCAAGTGGCACGGACCAACCTAGTGGAGAAGCCCGCGTCCACCAGGCGCTCGAACGCTGCGCGTACCTTGTCCGGCATCGGCTGAGGGATCGCGAATCCAAGCGTTGCGTACTCGATGACCCGTTGGGTGCCACCGACGAGCATGTTGACGACTCGGTCGATGTCCCCGATGCTCTCGGTGTACTCGGCGAACGGCAGGGGACGGGAACGCACGTCACCTCGACCTCGGGCCAGAGATGTTGCACGTCAAAGGCTGTGACCTGCGGACACTGCTGCGCCGACGTGCGGAGGGCGGGGGTTCGAAACCCTCCGCGCCCACCAGCGTGACCCAGCCGGCAGTCGGTCGACTACGACATGCCCTGTTCGACGGCCCGGCTGTGCCGTCAACAGGACCCCCACCAACAGTTAATGACTGTTAATCGGGTTAAGGCTGCCTTGAGGGAACCTTCATGTCTTGTTAGCTGACGTCGCGTGACGATGCGGACCTTCGCTTGGTGCGAGGCGTGTACGGCGGCTGTCCACGGAGCCCGTACACGGTGGCCTCGGAAGGACGCCCCCTCACATGACACATGCAATACGTCGGCGGACCGCGCTGATCAGTACGGCGCTCCTGGCCGGTGGGGTGCTGGCCGGCGTCGGCTTCGCCGCCGTCGAGCAGCCGAGCGCGGACCGCGACGTCGTCGTCCGCGAGGCGCTCACCGCGCTGACCGCGTCGTCGGGTCAGCCGGCAGCCCGTTCGTACGACGGGTACACCGCCCGGGACGTCGCCGTCGAGGCGGATGGCAGGCGGCACGTCCGGTTCAGCCGCACGTACAAGGGTCTGCCGGTGCTCGGCGGCGAGGTGGCGCTGCACAGTGGCCCTGACGGCCACTTCGACCCGGTCGCCGGGCCGGCGCTGAACGTCGCCACCACCCCGAAGCTCGACGCGGCCACCGCGACCGGCGCGATCGGCAGGTACGCCGGCTACACGGTGAAGGACACCCCGTTCCTGGCCGTCGACGCCCTCGACGGCGCGCCGGCCCTGGTCTGGGCGGTGCGGGCCGACAAGGTCGCCGCCGACGGCACCCCGAGCAACGCGACCTTCCGGGTCGACGCGGCCTCGGGCAGGGTCCTGGGCGCCACGGACAGCATCCACACCCTCGCCGCCGCCGGCTCCGGCTCGGGCGCCGCGCCGGCGCGGGCGGTGAACGCTGGTCCGGTCGCCGGGAACGGCAAGGGCCTGCTGGTCGGCAACGTGGCGATCGGCGTCAACCAGAAGGCCGACGGGACCTACGAGCTGAAGGACCCGAACCGGGGCAACATGGAGACCCGCGACGGGCAGAACAAGGGTGACGGCTCCGGCCCGCTGTCGCTGTCGCAGACGGTCGCGTTCTCCAGCGCCACCAGCACTTTCGGCAACAACGCGAACAGCGACCGGGCGTCGGCTGCCGTGGACGCGCACTACGGCGTGGCCGCCACCTGGGACTACTACAAGAACGTGCACGGCCGCAACGGCATCGACGGCCAGGGCACCGGTGCCCGGTCGGACGTGCACTACGGCCAGAACTACGAGAACGCGTTCTGGGACGACGGCTGCTACTGCATGACCTACGGCGACGGCGCGTCCAACACGCACCCGCTGACCGAGCTGGACGTGGCCGGGCACGAGATGAGCCACGGCGTGACCTCGCACACGGCGAATCTGGACTTCGGCAGCCCCGGGGCCGGGATCTTCAAGGAGTCCGGCGGGATCAACGAGTCCAATAGTGACATCTTCGGCACTCTGGTCGAATTCTATGCGAACAATCCGAACGACAACCCGGACTACTACATCGGCGAGGTCCTCGACCTCAACGGCAACGGCACGCCGCTGCGGTACATGGACGACCCGACCAAGGACGGCCGGTCGAAGGGTTGCTGGACGGCCACCATGGGCACGTCCTACGACCCGCACTACACCTCCGGGGTCGGCAACCACTTCTTCTTCCTCACGGCCGTTGGCTCCGGTGCGCGCGCCGTCAACGGGGTGAACTACAACAGCCCGACCTGCAACAACGCCCCGGCGGTGAACGGGATCGGCAACGACAAGGCCGGCAAGATCTGGTACCGGGCGCTGACCACCTACATGGTGAGCACCGAGACGTACCCGAAGGCGCGGATTTCCACCCTGAAGGCGACCAACGACCTGTACGGCGGCGCGGAGTGCACCGCGATCAAGGCCGCGTGGACCGCCGTGGGCGTCGTCGCCCAGGCCGGCGAGCCGGCGTGCGCCGGTCCCACCCCGAGCCCGAGCGCGTCGGCCAGCCCGACCGCGCAGCCGTCGCCGACCGTCTCGGCGTCGCCCACCCCGACCGGTTCGGCCTCGCCCACCCCGGCCGGTTGCGCCGGCCAGCAGCGGGTCTCCAACGGCGGGTTCGAGGTCGGCACCGCGCCGTGGACCGGGACCACCGCGGCGATCAAGGCCGCCACCACGGGCCAGCCGGCGCACGGCGGTACCCGGATCGGGTGGCTCGGCGGCAAGGGCGCCACGGCGACGGAGTCGCTGTCGCAGCAGGTCACCATCCCGGCCGGTTGCAAGGCGAGCCTGAAGTTCTACCTGCACATCGACACCGCGGAGTCGGGCAGCACGGTGTACGACAGGTTCTCGGTCCTGGTCGGCGGCACCACGCTCGGCAGCTACTCCAACGCCAACAAGGCCGCCGGGTACGTGCTGCGCACCTTCGACCTGTCGGCGTACGCCGGCCAGACGGTCACTCTGAAGTTCACCGAGAGTGAGGACTACTCGCTACAGACCAGCTTCGTCCTCGACGACGTGAGCGTCACGACCTCCTAGGCACCGCAGGGAAGAGGGGTGGGGCCGGCCGAAACATGGCCGGCCCCATTTGGCGACTGGGTAACCGTTTACCTGGCCGGGCGCAGGACATACACTCCGTGCACGAGTGGTGCGACCCCAGGGGGTTGACGTGGGATCCGATCTCGAGGCCGAACTCGACCGGGCACTGGTGGACGGGCCGTTCCACCTGGCGTTGTCGCTGGCCGTGCGCCGCCGGGGCCTGGGTCTGGGCAGGCTCCAGTGTCGGCTCGCCGAGCGCGGCATCAAGATCAGTACGGCCACGTTGAGTTACTGGTGCACCGGGCGGTCCCAACCCGAGCGGGCGGAGTCGCTGCACGGGGTCGCCGTCCTGGAGGAGCTGCTGTCGCTGCCGGCCGGGTCCCTGGTCGGGCTGCTCCGTTCTCCCCGGGCCCGGCCCCGGGGCGGCCGCCGCAGCAACCGCGACCTGGATCTGCGGGCCTGGGACTCCGACGAGGTGCTCCAGCTGGCTGAGCCGCTGAACATTCCGAAGCGGTCCGGGCTGCAGACGTTGAGCATCGATGAGCAGATCACGCTCGGCGCGGTCGGGGGCGATCAGCGGTGCCGGGTCCGGCAGACGCTGGTGGCGCTCGAGGACGGGGCGAACCGGCTGGTCGAGCTGTGGCAGGCCGACGAGCCGGGAGGGCCGCCGGCCAGGTACACCGACCTGCGGGGTTACCGGATCGGCGAGGTGCGGTGGGAGGCGGACCGCGGCTTTCTCGGCACCGAACTGCTGCTCGACCGGCCGCTGGCGGCGGGGGACACGACGGCGGTGGAGCATGTCGTGCATGTTCCGGGGCCCACGGATTCGACCAGGCTCGGGCGGATCCTGGCGCATCGGGTGCGGATGTACACCCTCCAGATCGTTTTCGCCGGGGGAGTCGTGCCGGCCCGTTGCGAGGCGTTCCACCAGACCTCGCTGACCGCTCCCGAGGACGGACTTCGCGAGGTGCTGCCCGACCACATCCCCAGCGTGTGCATGGTGGTCACCGACGCGCGGCCGGGGGTGTACGGCATCCGGCTGGACTGGTGACCGCGTCCGTCGGAACCCACTGGCGGCGGATTATCGTCGCCGTCCGCCGGCTGGAGCGTGTAGCTCAGTGGGAGAGCATCCGCCTTACTGGCGGAGGGTCGGGGGTTCGAAACCCTCCGCGCCCACCCAGTTTGACCAGGGCCTCTACATCGCAGGTAGAGGCCCTGGCCTATTTTTTGCCCGTTTCGTTGGGCTATGCATGGAGTGAGTAGTTGGCTGCACGGTGGCCGCGTACCGTATTTGATACGGGCTGAGTGGAGTCAATTGAACTACTCAAGTTCGGCTGGCGCGGCAATGGCGCGGCCCCCGTGCCAATATTCAAGGTATGGCCGAACGCGATTCCCAGCCCGTCGAGAACGACTACCGGCACCTCCCGCCCCGGATCCGCCCCGAGGACATGATCGAAACCCAGGCGACGGACCCGCCGAACGAGGACGTCTTTCCCGAGGGCTCCGTGGCCAGGTGGACCATCGGGAACGTTCCTACCGGCTTCTGACTCAGACCCGTGCTGTCATAACGCCAGCTGGTAGCGGGTGTACTCGTCGAACGTGGCGACCGCCGCGAATCCGAGTCGCCGCAACACCGCCACGCTCCGGTCGTTGCCATGCGTCACCCCGGCGAAGAGGTCGGTGGCCCTCAGGCTGACCCGGGCGTACTCCGCCACGGCCCGGCCGGCCGCCGTCGCGTACCCGTGGCCGACGTGCCCGGCCCCCAGCCAGTACCCGAGGACGTAGTGCGGCGGCTTGACCGGGTTGAGGTCGATTCTGCCGATCAGGGTGCCGTTGAGGCGCAGCCCGTAGTGCAGGTTGTCGTCGTCGGGGGAGGCGAAGTAGTCGAGGATCTCGGTGCGGGTGGCCGCGACCTCCTCGGCGTAGTCGGGCCCGAGGTGGTCCCGGCTGGCCTGGAGTAGCTCGAAGTACGCGTCGGCGTCGGCCACGCCCAGCTCGGTGAGGACCAGTCCGGCGCGGTCGGTGGTCAGCGGGGGCAGGCTCATGGCTGTCGAACCTATGGGGCAGCCCGGACGTCGGCAAAGCGATTTCCGGGGTGCGGCGCGCCCGAAATGGGTAACATGAAGGAGATTTTTTGGGAGGTGCTGGCGATGCGCATCGTTCGAGGCACGGTCCTGGCGGGGTTGGTCGGCACGGCCACCTGGCTCGGCGTCATGATGCTCTGGCAGGTGCTGGCCGGCAAGCCGGTCGCGCACGTGTTCACCCCCATCGCGCACACTTTCCGCAAGAGTGTCGCCCTCGACGGGCGGGCCGGCGTGTCCACGGTGCTGGTCGCCGTCGTGGCCGTGTTCGCGGTGACGATGGTGTTCACCATGGCGCTTGAGGTGATCGAGTCGCAGCGGGTGGCCGGCAGTGGGCCGTGGATGGTCGGCGGGGCCACGATCCTGGCCGGGGTGTTCTGGGTGTTCACCCACATGTTCGCGTGGAACGCCGCTGACCCGACCGCCGCCGACCACCTGTCCAAGGGTGGGGGCTGGCTCGCGAGCATCATCACGGGCGCGGTGGTCGCCACGGTGCTGCTGCCGGCGCGGCTGCCCGACGAGCGGTTCTTCACCACCGACCCGACCTCGGGCGACTCGATCGACACCAGGCCGCTGCCGCACTAAAGTCAAGATCAACACCTTCGGACGGTTACGGAGACACCTGCCCCGGTCCTGTCGGCCGGGGCCTGGGCGTGCGACCGAAGTAGTACGCCGCCCTAGTCAGTCCAGATGACCCGGCCCCCGGGTGGTTCCCTCCCCGGGGGGACGACTGGCGGGCGGGTGGCTCCTAGTCTCACAGGATGATCGATGACCGCATCCCGCCCTCCAATCGGCGGTGGACCCTCGCAGCGGTCGTGGCGGGCCTGGGCGGCGTGTCCCTCGTGGTGGCGGGCTGGTCGTTGCGGGGCTGGCAGATCGCGCCGGACCGCGACAAGCTCGGCGACGCCGACTGGTGGCTGGGGATCGTGAGCCACGGGCTGGCGCATCTCGCGTTCGGCAAGGTGGGCTTCAAGGTCGCGCTGGCGGCGGTCGGCCTGACGATCGGGCTGGTCATGTGGCTGCGCCAGCGGCGGAAGTCCTGAGTGCTGTGTCCAGTGTGTCCGCAGGTCTTTCTTTTGCCCGAAGGGGGTGGTTACAGTCGCGGGACATACATCGAACGGGAGGAATGCGTGTCTCGTCTATGGCGTTCGCTTCTCGCCGCCGCCCTGCTCCTGGGGCTGGTCAGCCTGCCCCGACCGGCCGCGGCCGCCGAGGGTGACATCCTGGCCAGGCTGAAGGCTGTTCCCGGTCTCACCGTGGTCTCCGAGGTGCCCGTCGCGGCACCGCACCGGTTCTTCATCCTGACGTTCCGGCAGTACGTCGACCACAACAATCCCTCGCTCGGGACCTTCGAGCAGCGGTTCACCCTGCTGCACCGCGACACGGCCCGTCCGATGGTGCTGCACACGTCCGGCTACAACGTGACCACCCGGGCGTTCCGCTCCGAGCCGACCCAGCTGTTGGCCGGTAACCAGATCTCCGTCGAGCAGCGGTACTTCACGCCGTCGATCCCCGCCAACGCCGACTGGTCGAAGCTGAACATCTGGCAGGCGGCCACCGACCACCACCGCATCGTCAGCGCCCTGCGGAAGATCTACACCGCGAAGTGGGTCTCCACCGGCGCGAGCAAGGGCGGGATGACGTCGGTCTACCACCGGCGCTACTACCCGAACGACGTGGACGGCACCGTGGCCTACGTGGCCCCCAACGACGTGGTGGCCGACAGCGACGCGGCGTACGACCGGTTCTTCGCCAACGTCGGCACCCCCGAGTGCCGGGCGGCCCTGGACGCCGTGCAGGTCGAGGCGCTGCACCGCCGGGCGACCCTGGAGCCGAGGCTGGAGGAGTGGGCCGCGGCGAACGGGCGCACGTTCACGACGGTCAGCGGCCCGGACCGCGGCTATGAGTACATGGTGAACAGCGCCCAGTGGGGCTTCTGGCAGTACGGCGGGCTGTCGTTGTGCGCCAAGGTGCCGGCGACCACCGCCAGCGACGACGACCTGCTGTCGTGGCTGGACGACTGGGGCGGCCTGGACTCCACCACCGACCAGGGCCTGGCCCCGTTCACGCCGTACTACTACCAGGCCGGCACCCAGCTGGGCTACCCGCTGATCCAGCTCGACCACCTCAAGAGCCAGCAGAAGTACCGGTTCCAGGACACCCCGCGCAACATGGTGCCCGCCGACATCCCGATGTGGTTCCAGCCATGGGTGATGCTGGAGATCGACCAGTGGGTGCAGTTCAAGGGCAGCCGGCTGCTGTTCGTCTACGGCCAGAACGACCCGTGGGGCGCCGAGCCGTTCAAGCTCGGCCCCGGCTCGAAGGACTCCCTGAGCTACGTCGCCCAGGGGGCCAACCACGGCGCGAACATCGCGAAGTTGACCGCCGAGGAGACGGCCACGGCCACGGCGGCCCTGCGCCGCTGGGCCGGCTACACCCCGCCGGCCACGCTGGCCGGTGAGCACATCCCGTCGCTCGACGACTGGGACCCGACGATGGACCGGACCCTGAACCCGGTCCGCTGACCTGACCGGCGGCCCCCGCCCGACGCCCGGTGTGCCGGGAAGGCGGGCGGGGACAGGGGCGCGGCGCGCGGACCGAGGTCCGCGCGCCGCTGGTCTTTCCGTTGGCCGTCAGCTCTTGGTGAACTGCTGGGTGCCGAGCGCGTTCCAGCCTGACCAGTTGCCGGTGCCGGTCTTGAAGCTGTGGTACATGATCCCGTTGGTGCCGACCCCGAACACGTCCTCGGAGTTGGCGGCGGCGTTGTAGAGCAGGCCCGGGCTGCCGGCGAACGTGGCGGCGTAGGAGGGGGTGCTCCAGTTGCTCCAGCTGCTGGTGCCGGATTCCGAGTGGTACAGGTAGCCGTCGGTGCCCACCCCGAAGACGTCCTCGGTGCCGGTGGCGGAGTTGTAGGCGATCACCGGGGCGCCGACGAACGTGGCGGTGTTGCGGGGGGAGGTCCAGTTGGTCCAGGCCCCGGTGCTGGAGTCCGAGTGGTACATGATGCCGTCGGTGCCGACCCCGAACACGTCGGACCTGCCGGTGGTGGCGTTGTAGACGGCGGCCGGGCTGCCGGCGAAGGTGGCGGTGTCGGCGGGGGTGACCCAGTTGCTCCAGCCGGTGGCGGTGGAGTAGCGGGTGACGTAGTAGTAGGCGTTGGTGCCCTTGCCGAAGACGTCGACGGTGTGCCCGGTCGGGTTGTAGACCGCCGCCGGGCTGCCCAGGAAGGTGGCGGTGTTCGGCAGGCCGGACCAGTTCGACCAGCCGGCGCCGGCGTTCCAGGACTGGTACATCAGGCCGTCGCTGCCGATCGAGTAGACGACGACGGAGTTGGTGTCCGGGTTGTAGACGGACGTCGGGTTGCCGACGAGGGAGACGTTGGTGGGCAGCCGCAGCCAGCCCGACCAGCCGCCGGCCGGGGTGTACCGGTTGTCGTACATGATGCCGTCGGTGCCCCGGGCCACCACCTCCAGGCTGTTGGTGACCGGGCTGTACACGACGGTCGGGTCGCTGGCGAATGTCGCGCCCGGCAGGCTCGCCCAGCCGCTCCAGACTCCCGGGGTCGTCGACCAGGAGTGGTAGACCAGCCCGTCGGTGCCGACCCCGAAGGCCTCGTCGGAGTTGCCGGCCGTGTTGCGGACCACCCTCGTGTTCCGCACCGACGCGGTGGGGGCCGAGGTGGCGATTTTGTTGTACCGGTATGCCTTGTATTCGTTCTCGGGGTGGCTGTCGATCATGGTGTCGGTGATGGAGGCGTGCGATACGAAGTGCACCGGGGTGGCGCCGAAGGCGTAGTAGGAGTAGTGGACGTGGTCGGCTTCCCAGGCGTTGAAGAGGATCACGTGGTTGTAGTAGCTGTCGAGGATGTCGCCGGCCTGCAGATTGGTGCGGGCGATCTCGGTGGAGATGTTGGGCAGGCCCTGGGTGCTGGGGTCGGTGTCGAGGTGCCAGGCCATGTCGACGAGTCCGGAGCAGTCCCGGCGGTAGTTGCGGTCCCCGGTCGGGCCGGGTGAGCTCGCGCCCTGGTTGTAGTCGCCGGGCTGGTGGTCGACCCAGTACTGGGCGCGTTCGATGATCTCCGCGCGGCTGATGGTGCCGCCTGCGGTGGAGGTGAAGGCGGCGTGTGCCGGGGTGACGGCCGCGAGCAGGGTGCCGCTGAGGGCGGCCGTGGCGGCGAAGCTGGCGAGCAGGCGTCGGGTGAGGGCATTCATCGAAATTTGTCCTTTATGGAGGGGGAACTTGGGCGTGGTGGATCGCCGGCCGCCGCCAGTGGCGGGGTCGGAACGGGTGGAGCTTGGTGAAGCGGGTGGTGCTGGTTCTGGTCAGCCGCCGCAACCGGGCAGGTGGGCGGCGACGTCCTCGGGGGTGAATCCCTCGCAGTAATGCGCCGAGCCGACGGTGAGAGGGGTCCAGTGCCGGCTCGCGGCGTCGTAGCCGAACAGCACCCTCGACGGCTGGTGGTTCTCGTCGACGATCGTTCCGGCCGAGGCGAAGCCCGCGTAGCAGACCGGGTCCCGCAACGCGGCGGGGTTGCCGGACCGGGAGTACATGCCGCCGGTGCCGGACTTCAGCGCCGTGAACAGAACGTCCGTGGTCGCCGGGCAGCCGGAGCCGGGGGCGGAGCCGGAGTTGGAGCCGGGGGCGGGGGCCGCGGCGGAGGTTTGCGAGGGCGTCGCGGTGCGCGGTGCGGACGACGTCGGGGTGGTCGGTCGCGGCGCGCCCGCCAGCGGGGTGCCCGGCAACGGCGTGCCGGGCAGGGCCTGGGCCGGCCTGTCGGTGCTGGTCGTCGTGGCGGGCGCGTCGGCCCGGGTCGTGGAGCCCGTGCCGCAGCCGGCCGCCGCCGCGCAGACGGCGAGCCCCGCGAGGCCGAGCGTGAGGATTCGCTTCATCGCTGAGGGGTGTCCTTGTCGTGGAGGTGGGTGAGGCGGGCTGGTTGGGCATCGAACCTGGGCACGGCCGATCCCCGTGCGTGCGCAGAGGATTGGTGGTACTTCGCGGTGTTCAGCTCCCTTGTGGAGCATTCCCTCCGCTGAGAACGACTCTGCCTGGTGTCCGAGGGGAAGTCACCACCTCTGACCTGGCACCAAGCTGCATGACACCTTGGTGCCAGTCCCCTCGAGCGTCGACCGCCGGGCGCGCGATCCGCGGTGTGGAACGCCGGGGCAGGTGGCGGCCGGGTTCTTGGGCGGAGCCGGTCCGCGCGGCGCTGGGCGGGCTCACTTGCCCGACGACGTCGTGTCGCTCGGCGCGGGTGGCGGATCGGTGTCTGGGTCAGTCCTGAGGCCGGGTGGGTCGCGCTACCGGCGAGCCCCTGGGGGAGGCGGCTCGACGTCGCGATCGCGGCCCCGGCCGCCGGGCCCGGGTTGTTCAGTCCATAAGAGATGGTGTGAGGTGCCCGACGGGTTCAGCCAGCGCACAGGGCCGGCCGGTCGTCCCGGTCAGGAGCGGCGCGCGGCTCGCCGGGCACCACTACCGGTTGCGGCCGTGGGCGCGCGCGGCATCGGGTGGGCCGGGTGCCGGCCGTGAGGGAGACGCTCAGCTCGGGTCGTAGATCCGCTCCGCGTAGGCCGGCCCGTAGTACTCCTCCAGCTCGGCCATGCTCTGGTCCTGCCGGTGGATGGCCTTGGCGATCTCCGCCGAGGTGGGCGCCTCCCTCTCGGCCCACTCCTCGGACCGCCACAGCCGCCCGCGCAGGAACGCCTTCGGGCAGTGGAAGAAGATCTGTTCGATGTCGACGATCATGGCCAGCGCCGGCCGGTGACCCCGGACGACCATCCGGTCGAAGAACGGGGCGTCGCTGACCAGCCGGGCGCGGCCGTTGACGCGCAGGGTGTCGGAGCGGCCTGGTACCAGGAAGAGGAGCCCGACGTGCGGGTTGGCCAGGATGTTGAGGAATCCGTCGGCGCGCCGGTTGCCGGGGCGTTCGGGGATGGCGAGGGTGCGCTCGTCCAGGACGAGGGCGAAGCCGGGCGGGTCGCCCTTGGGGGAGACGTCGCAGTTGCCGGCGGCGTCGGAGGTGCCGACGAGGCAGAACGTGGCCGCGGCGAGCCAGGCGCGGTGGGTGTCCTGGAGGGTGACGCGTTCCTTGCCGACGGCGGAGGGCTGCGGTTCGCCGAGGAGGGCTCGTAGCTCCGCTTCCGTGGTGATTTCGGACAATTTCTCCCCCATTCGTGGATCTTCGGCCAGCCTAGTGACCCGTTGCGGGCTTCTCCGTGACCTGGGTCTCGCCCTAGGGTCAGTACATGAACCTGGAGCTCCGGCATCTGCGGGTGATTTGCGCGATCGCCGAGGCCGGCAGCGTCACCAAGGCCGCCGCGGTGCTGGGTCTGGCCCAGGCGGCGCTCACGGCGCAGCTGCACCGGATCGAGGGCGCCCTGGGCGGGACGCTGTTCGACCGCGACCGGCGCGGCGCGCGCCCCACGGCCCTCGGCGAGCTGGTGCTCGCCCGGGCCCGGGTGCTGCTGCCGGCGGTCGAGGGGCTGCGTGAGGACGCGGCCCGGCTGGCCAGCGCCGCGGTTTTGGAGCGGTACCGGATCGGTGCCGTCAACGGCCCGATCCTCGGTGGCCTGGTGCACCGGCTGGCCGCCGAGCAGCCCGACGCGCGGATCACGACTCTGCCGGCGTGGTCGGCTGACGAGCTCGCCGGCATGGTGGCCGGCAGCAGGCTCGACTTCACGTTGATCGGGGTGTGCGGGGACGCGTCTCCGCCGAGCAGTCAGGGTCTGGAGTGGCGGCAGATCGCGTTGGATCCGGTGTTCGTGCTGGTTCCCGACGCGCATCCGGCGTCGGGCTGGTCGGAGGTGGAGCTGGCGGAGCTGTCCGACGCCCGCTGGCTGGCCACCCCGGGCGACGGCTGCTTCTCCGACTGTTTCGCCGCGGCGTGCGTGCGGGCCGGGTTCACCCCGCAGGAGATGTACGAGACGGACCTCGCCGGCTGCTATGACTTGGTGTCTGCCGGTGACGCGGTGGCGCTGTGCCAGCCGACGTTCCGGGTGGTCCCCGGGGTGTCCGCGGTGCCCTTGGCCGGCGTGCCGTTGCGGTGGCGGCACGTGCTGGGCTGGCATCCGGACTCGCCGGCCGCGGAGATCGCCGAGCGCGTGGTGGCGCACGCGGCGGCCGCGTACGCGGAGGTGGTGGGGCGCAGCGCCGCGTACCAGGCGTGGCTGGTCGCGAATCCCGGGTACGGCCCGTCGGCGACGCCAGTGGTATGACCCAGCTGGTATCTATCTCCGCTGATCCGTTCTGGTTAGCCTTTCCTCACTGCCGACCACGGCTTCCTGGGGATGGAGAACAGCATCATGAGGACGACAGTGACGACCGGCCCCGCACCCCTCACGGGGCCGGTCACCGCGCCACGGCTCGACGTCGGCTTCGGCGGCGGGTACTGACGCACCGACCGTGGCGCCCCTGCCGCCGGAAGGCGGAAGTCGATCCAGGTCTCGTCAGCCTCTGACCTGGACAACTATGGCCTGGGTGCCGGGAAGATTCAAAGTTGCGCACGCATTTGACATGCCCACTTTCTGGAACCTCTCAATCCGCCCTATGCATTCCTTGGTTTACGGATCTCGTCGGAGGCCCTGGTTTGCCCGCGCCCAGCGAGCGAGGATCGCGCGGGTGGTGAGGGTGTCGGGGTGGTCTGGCCCGAGGACGCGGACGCGGTCTGCGAGAAGCGCTTGGAACCCTTCCACTGCCTGGGCTACGTCTCCGGCCGCAGCCTGCCAGTAGGCGAGGTTGTGGCGGGTGGTGAGGGTGTGGGCGTGGTCTGGCCCGAGGACGCGGACGCGGTCTGAGAAGGGGACTGTAAAACCAACGGCTCTGTCGCGAATTCTGTGGTGACGGATAGTGATCGTCGTCGTTGACCGTGTCTCACCCCGCCGACTGACCAGCATGATCCTCACCCGGCCCGACGCCCTCAGCGACGACCAGCGGCAACTCCTCGACGAGCTCACCACCGCCTGCCCGGAGATGATCGCCCTGGCCAGCCTGATGGGCTCCTTCGCGGCCCTGCTCACCCCGGCAGAGCGTAACGCCGGGCTCCTGCACGCCTGGATCGTCGACGCCAGGGCCACCGACCTGCCGCACCTGCACGCCTTCACCCGCGGCCTGGACTTCGACCGCCGTGCCGTCGGAGCTGCCGTCACCCTCCCATTCCACAATGGTGGAACGGAAGGCGTGAACACGAAGACGAAACGGATCATGCGCCAGATGCACGGACGCGCCGGATTCACCCTCCTCCGCCACCGGATCCTCCTCGGCTGACCTCACCCACCGTCACCACCGAATTCGCGACAGAGCCGTTGGTTTTACAGTCCCAATGTCGGGGCTCGTTGGTGAGTGTCAGGTTTCAGTCGGTGCTGTCGATGGTCTATACGGTGTCCAATAGGCAGTGCCCTCCCTACGCGTTCGTCTCGCCGCCGCCATCACAGCGTGGAACAAGCCTCACGCGTCCCACTCCTCCAAGGCAACACCAGCAGCCCGGAGGCCATCCAGTCGAACCCCCTCGGGGGCGCGGCCCCCACGAGTACTACGCCCCCGGCCCCGCCCCGAAAGCCAAATGCAGGTCGAGTTGGCGCCTGGTACGCAACTGGAGATCCCAACGGACCGCAGCCAGAAGATCGCCGCCTTCGGAGGGGCGGCAGCCTCCCTGGCCAGCTTCGCCGCCGTCATCGTCGCCATCTTCACTCTGACATCTACGAGCAACGCCAACCGCGAACAGCAACATCTTCAAGAACAAGGCCAATTCACCGACCGGATTGGACGAGCCTTCGAACAACTCGGCTCTGACAAGATCGACGTACGTTTCGGTGGCATCTACGCACTCGAACGCATCACCCACGACTCACCGGACGACCAACCCACCATCATCGAAGTCCTCAGCGCCTTCATCCGCCAGCACAGCCCCCACACGACGCCTGCCCCCGCCCCGCAACCCAGCGCCGCGCCAACTGCCCAGCCCGCCACGGACATTCAAGCGGCGCTCACCGTCCTCGGCCGCCGCGATCCCACCAATGATAAGAAGGCCCGAATCGACCTCAACCATGCAGACCTCGGCGGCGCGGAACTAGACGGCTCGTACCTGGCTTATGCAGTCCTGAACGGCGCGAACCTAGCCGGCGCGCGTCTGAACCACGCGAACTTGACCGGCACGGGTCTGAACGACGTGAACCTGGTCGGCGCGTCCTTATTTTTTGCGGACCTGAACCATGCATACCTGGGTGGTGCGGATCTAACTGGTGCGTACCTAACCAAAGCAAACTTAACCGGAGCGAACCTGGTCACCGCGAACCTAACTGGCGCGTTTCTGAATAAAGTGAACTTTCGGGGCGCGATCCTGGGCGTCGCGAACCTCACCGGTGCATTTGTGAGCGAAGCAAATCTGACCGGCGCGAACTTGATCGGCGCGGACCTTAGTAACGCGAACTTGACCGATGCAGATCTGACCGATGCAGAACTGCGCAACGCGAACTTGACCGGTGCGAACCTGAAAGGCGTCCGGGGTCGCGTGATTCCCTCCCCCGATCCTTCGACTCCGATAACTGGTCATACACCTTAGCCTGACGCCCAGCCGGAGGGACTGTGAGAAGTTGGGGACTGCGCCCGGTTTGGTTGACTCCGGACGTGATTGAGCCCGGGAGCCAGTTGGCTACGGACGACGCTGTCTTCCCGGACATGCCTGCGTCAATCGTCGTGTGGCACGGACTGCTGACTGCGATAAAGCATCTGCGGTTTTCTGTGACTCCTACACCGCGACTGCCTTGATCTACCCGGCCGCGTACTACACGGTGTTGCGTTCAGCGCTTATGGGTGCGACTCAGGCTCTGTTGGTACTGCAGCTACGCCGGGCCTACCTCAAGAACGGGCTCTCCTGATCGCGGCGGAGAGCCTGGTCGAGGCCAAAAAGCTAGCCAATGCCTCACGGCAGCTTCCTGGTGTCGCCGTCGCTGAGCTGGACCGAGCGGTGCGGCAAAAGGAAAGTCAGATCGCCAGATCTGCCGCCATAGCGGCGCAGATTGGGGTAGCTCGATTCGATGTGACGAAGAAGTTGTTCAACATGACGGAGCTGGTCGCCGAGGTTGGCAGGGTCGTGTTCCCAAGCGATCCGGTGTCGCGACACGGATTGGAGGTGCTGTGGACGTACCAGAGCGCGCATGCCCACGGAACGCTGTACGCACGCCAAAGGCAAGTCGCGGGGTTGCCGGCCCGCACGCCTCAGGGTGTACTGCTTGGCCGTGCGAGAGCAAGTATCGGGGACCTGGTGACCCCGGCGGCGGCCGCAGCATTGCTGGTGAATGAAGCCTGGAGACGCTACGGCGAGCTCAGCACGACCTAGCTTGGAAACGCCCCGAGAAGTGACCCAATCCTGTCGTTGTCGTTGGTCTCTATGGATGCGGTGTAGACGGTGCTGGGGCGGGGCCTGTCGGTGGTGGGCTCGGGCTGCTGGTCCTTGTCGGCCCCGTCGAGAGAGACGGGTTCGGCGAGGGCGGTGTACAGGTTGTTGCGCATGTTGACCCTCCGGTCGGAGCTGATGGCGAGTTGGTTACCGGTTGCCTCTGGGCTGACGGTGAAAGGCCAGACAATCGCGAGGAGCAAAGCGGCGAGGACCGCCAGGTAGACCGCGTCCCGCATGACCGCAGTCGAGTACGTACAGCTTCTTCACCATCTCGGCCCAGGCATACGCCGCAGCTAAGGACGGCAGCACCGGGTGGGTGCCATGGGCAAGGTGCTGCGTGTCTGTGCGCCCCAGTCGAGCTTGTGAGGTGGCGACGGAAGCTGCACCGCCGATGGCCAAGATCGCCAGAGCGAAGCTCGCCCTCGACGGGGGCCGCAGGGCCGCGAACTCTTTACCGGTCGCGAGCGGCAGGCAGCCTCGCCGCAGGCTAGGTAGTGGCCGACTGAACCGTTGCGCCGTTGAAGACGCCGAACTCGCTCTCGAAGGCGGTTCGGATGACCGTAGGGATCGGTGGGGGCGGGCCTTGCCAGTAGACGAAGGTGTAACGCTGTCCCTTCGTCGGGTGATACAGCGTCCCAACCGTCAAGGTGACCGAGGCTGGGTCGGCGCCAGCATCGATGGCGTGTTGATGACGGATAACGCAGTAGTCTGCGACCAGCGCGTTGAACCTTGCCGCGCTGTCGTCCGAGCCCTCAGCGTCGTGTTCGAACATGAAGGCTAAGCGGTCGGCACCGTTGGGGTCGAGCGTGATGAAGCTGCGGGGGCTCTTCGTCTCAACCATCTGGAAGAAAGTCTGGGACCACTTCCGGCCGATCCTGACCCGGCCAGTGATGGGCACCCGGTCGAGTTGCTCCACCGGGAGGAGATAACCGTCCTCCGTCCAGCCGGTAGCACCGGTCCCGTCGGCGACCTTCGCGATCAACCTGTCGAAGGTGGCCACGTACCCCAAGTCGCGCCCATCAAGTTCCGCGATCGGCAGTGTGGGGAACGAGGTCAGTGACCGCCCTGCGTGCACATCTGCTTCGGACAGCAGGCGGTACCGGTCGGCCTCTCGGCCGAGTGGCACGGATACGCCGCTGGCCAACGCGCGCCGTACGTAGTCGATGACGCCGTAAGTGGACCGGATCATCGAGTGAAGCTGGCGCCAGTCGGTCAAGGAGAGAAACAGGGTGTCCGTGGACGCTGGGAAAGAAACCACCGGGTCATCGGGATGACTGATGATCACGACAATGGGCCACGTCTCCGCGTCAGGAACCTCACGTTCGTAGCCACGAAGTGACCGAACACGGACGGCATTCGATCGCAGCGACGCTCGGGTGCCCTGGCCTTGCCGCTGGGCTGCAAGCCCGTTCTTTCGGCACCACCCCTCTGCTTTCGCTGGGAGATCACGCCCCGACGTAAACCGCCCCTTCACCTGCAAGATCAGGCCATCGGTCCCGGCGATGAGGAGGCCGTCACTGATTTCTCTGACCGCCTTGCCCTTGCTGACGTGCTCGGGTCTGTAGACGAAGTCTGGAACGCCGAGCAGCCCGGCGACGGAACGTGCCTCCGCCTCTTTGAGGGTTCCAGGGCTCGACTCGGCCATTTGGAGATTATCGCCCATGAGGGACGAGTGGCCAAGCGTGCGTCAATCCAGATGCTTGACGTGAGCGACGAAGTCGCGACCCCGGCATGGGCTCCAACTCTCCGCGACGACGCTCGGCCTGAGTGGGGGTAGCGGATATGTCGCTTCAACGACAAGACGCCGGCCCATATGGGCCGGCGTCTTGCGCTATTTGCTGGTGCCCCGACAGGGCTCGTACCTGCGCCTCAGGGCAAATCAAAACCGGCCGTGACGGTGAGTTGATCACCGTTCACAGACCGCTGTTGTAGATCTGCAGTGTGCCCCCGGGAGGAGATGGACCTGCGCCTAGTGATTCGGGTATCAGGGCATGTCGGGGCGTAAAGCGCTCGGACGTTGCTGTGTGGCTGGGGTATTTGACCTTGAGTGATATTGCGCAGGTTCGTAGCGCTGCTGAGCTCCGGATCGTGTGCTGGTCGAGGGCCTCCGGCGGCTGTCGAGGCTCAAGCGGGGTGCCGGGCTGGACCTGCAACTTTGATCGACCGAGCGCCCAGAGGAGCCGGGAGAGGCAACGGGTTACGGGGTGGCCCACCGGGTGCTGGGGTCGAACCAGCCGTCGTCAGGAAACCAGGCGATGCAGCGTCCCAGTGGATAGGACCAGACCCAAAGGTGAGTGATTTCGGCGGGCAGTTCGGGATGCTCGGTGGGTAGTTCGCGGTAGTCGTCGCTCAAGGAGTGGTAGGCGGCCCACGGGGTGCTGAACGATGCTCCGACGAACGCGTGCCGTTCTTCCGCGTTGGTGGCTGCGAGTTTGCGTCGCACGTCAGCCTGTTGTGTGCCAAACAGGAACTGCGTCAACCATTCTGTGAATGCGGTCCAGTTCAGTTCGGCAGGGCCGCCCGTGCCCTCGCCGTGGATCAGGATCTTCCCGTCCTCGTCCGGCTGGACCTGCCGCGACGCAAGTTGCACAACCCCGAGCGAAGCCAGATCGCGTACCGCGTCCGAGGCGTGGCTTTCCAGATGCTGCTCCCAGTGGACGATCTCGAACAGCGCGCCGGACTGTTGAACGGCGAGGAGCTTGTTGGGTAGGGCCTTGGTCAGGTTGCGCAGCTGTGCCCTGGCCGACAGGGTGACCCACCAGATGCGTCCGAGGGCAGGTGCTGGGATCTGCTGGTTGTTGCGTACGGCGCTGACCATCGCCGAGTAGTCGCGGTCAATGTCGGTCACCACCTCGGCAAATCCTGCGACACCGTCGCGGTAGTCGATTCTGAGGTCGGCCATGCCGTTGACGCTGTTGTCGTCTTGGATCACCACGCGCTCACCGGTGAACCGGGCCATCACCCGTGCGGCGGCGTACTCGAAGTCACCGAGGTGACCGCGCGCGGCGCGATCACGCATCGACGCAGTGCGGCAGTCAATCGGATACCCCGGCTGGTAGTCGTGCACGAACGAACAATACGTCTATGGGAGCGCACGCCGAGGGGAGGGATTGTGAGACGGGACGGGCGTCAGGGGCTCGAGCGGACTGCGGTGTCGGACGGTTCCGGTTGAGGACGCGGTGCGGGATCTGCTAGATCCGCCCGCGAACGTGGGCGACCTGAGTCGCCCGCGCCCGTGGCCCTTACGGGCCGAAGAAGGTAAGGATGACTTTCAGGAACTGGATCACTAGCTCGTAGAACTTGATCCGTTCGGTGCTCTTTGTGGCCCCCACCCCCTTTCGTAGGTTGAACGGTCGATGGACCGGCAACCTCCGCCTGGGAGTTCCGGGGCTCCTGGCCCCGGTGCCTAACTTCACGGGACTCCTGGCCCCGCACCTCAAGTCTAGGCTTTATTGCGCAAATCGGATCGCGCTTGGAGGTGCGATGACCCTACTGGCCGGGGCTCTCCCCGCAGACGATGATCAGGCTGGTGATGTAGTAGCCGCCTTCGCTGCACTGGGCGGCGGCGCATGGCGTGTTGACGGTAGGCGTGTACACGCTGGCGGTGGCCGAGCCTCGGGCCAGGACGCTCTGGCGACCTGGGCAGGCAAACGCTGCCGGTCGCTGAGTGCGACCCGTGCCGGCGGGTCCAGCGCGCCGATCCGGTGCTGCAAACCTGGGCGTGGCTGCACCGGGGCCTGGGTAGATCTGCTCCGTTCTGCCTCCCGGACAACAATCAATAGATTGGTGATGCTTGAACCAATTTGCGTCTACGGTCGAAATGTGGAGTCAGCAGGAGGTCGACGCCCTCGACGTCAGGCGTTCACTCTGGTCGGTTTGCCGCAAACGTGGTCAAGGAAGAAATGGGCTATCGTTCTTGCCGCCAGCGTGACGTTGATGATGGCACTGGGCTGCTGCTTTGGGGGCGTTCAGGTACTAAAATCCGAATCTACGAAAACCGGATATACAAGCAGTAATCGGCCAAGTCCTTCGTCCGAGTCTCCCAAGGTTGGCGCTAGTTCAGTGGGCAGTTCACCAGCTGATTCGAGTCCGGCGCCGCACGTTTCGCCCCAGAGGTCCAAGTCGGCGGTGGTGCCACATACGACAACCCAGCGCCGTGAGGATTCCGTAGCGCTGCGGGAGATATTCCTCCTCGATGTGCCCGAATTTCAGCCGCCTTGGGCCAATCGCGTTAAATCACTCGTGCTAGTCGAGGAGTACCAAGACGGGTCTCTGGTCAAGATTGCGACAGTCGAAGCCCACACCGACCTCGCAATTGATCAGGAAGGCTATGACATCGCCCAGCCGGTATGTCGTTATGTCATTACCCATTACATAACGGATAGCCCGCTGACGACGCCAATTGTCGAAATCTACGGAGCGAACGACATTCCAATGATGGGCCGCTATCCATCCGATGCGACCGGGCTCTTCTGTAACAAGAAATTCTGATTCGGACTAAATTAATCCATAATGGACTCGGCGTGAGTTCCTGAAGGCAATCGAGCCCTCCGGCCAACGCCACGTTCGGGACACCTCCGGGGCCGGGGTCGCGGTCGCCCATGGTCTGGCTGGCAATCCGACGGGTAGGTTGTCGATGCAGAGCCAGATCGGCAGGATGGACGAACCTACCGCCGAAAGATTCGTCCACGAAGTGGTCTACAGGGGATATTTCGAAGCTCGTTCAGTCAAGGACGATGAGGTCGACGGACCTCATGGCGAGGAGCGCCGTGACCAAGCAGGGAAAACCCGAGATGACCCCGGACTGGTCCGCAGTCGATGACCTGATCGCCAATCGCGAAGACACACTTGACCGGCTCCGCGAGTACTTCGGCGAGGTCGACTGGCGGGAAAAGAAGTCCGGGTACACCGGGGCATGGTTCGAGCGCTTCGATCGTGGCGGGGACCGGTCGGAGGTCAAGGATCGCTTCACTTCGGCGGACATGATCGCGGTGTCCATGCTGTCGATCATCGTGCCCGCCCGTGCGGCCTGGCTGCTCATTGACGATCCCGGCGGTACGTTCACCCAGCTTCTTGCGCAGATCCCGACGGACATCGAACTGGTCGATGTCGACGCACCGGGTGCCGACCCGATGTCGGCGTGCCACGAGCTATGGACGCAGGCTCGACGCCTCCGCGGAGTTGGTCCTACCACTGCGTCGAAGCTCCTCGCACGCAAACGACCTCACCTACTGCCAGTTCAGGACTCTGTCGTTCTTGCGGCGCTCGGCAGTCCCGACATCGTGTGGGAACCGCTACGACAGAAACTCCGAGCAGGTCTTCACGGCCAGCTCGTGGAGCTCGGCGTCGAGGCGGGAGTTCCGGACAAGATCAGTGCCTTGCGGGTGTTGGATGTGGCCTTGTGGATGACTTACCGACCCGGAACGGACAGTGGTCCGAGGGCGTGATCGGTTCGCCCTTTGTCATTCCGTGTGCCGTGCCACCCCGCTCGTCGCGAGTTCAAGCCTACGTGGCATTGGTTCAAGTCGGCGGCTCGCAGTTGGCGCACGTCCGACGCGGTATTGACGACCGCTGCCGAAACGTAGAGGGTGGTGGGGTATTCATCATTCACCCTGGCCGGCGAGTGAAGGGTTGCCTGTGACACGTTTCGTGCTCAATGGCGCGTCGATGGACGTGGATGCCCGGGAGGTCGCCAGGAGGCTGCGGGATGAGGTGCCTGAGGTCGTGCGGGAGCACGGTGTGTGGGTGGAAGGCGTCCTGTTTCCGGTGAAGCAGGCGTTCGAGGCCGGCTGCGGAGTACCTCGGGGCCAGTTCACGAGCCACACCGCTCGCCGCCATCTCAAGGCACTGGGCTTCGATATCCTCAACGGCGCGGGTGTGCCCGATGGTCGACTGGCAGCTTCGACAGATGCGCGCGCTGACCGTCCCGCGCCGGTGGTGCGAGTTGCCAGCGAGTGGCCCTGGGAGGGAAGTGTCCAAGGGTTGTTCGCCGTGTTCCTGCGGCAGCACGGCTGGACTGTCACGTCGATGGCCGACACCGCGTCCAAGGCCCGTGGTGTCGATCTCCTCGGGCACAAGGGGCCACGGCATCTGGGCGCGGAGGTCAAGGGCTGGCCGTCGGACGACTACGCCGATCCCCGCCGCGTCGCGGAGGTCAAACGGACCCGGCCCAGCACACAGGCGGGTCACTGGTTCAGTCAGGCCATGTTCAAGGCGATCATGCTGTTGGACACGCACCCCGGTCACGAATCACTTATGGTCCTGCCCGACTTTCCGCGCTACCGCGACCTCGCGGTCCGTACCCGTACCGGACGAGAGCTGACGATGATCCACGTGGTGCTGGTAGACCGCGAAGGCCAGATCGCCACGGAAACCTGGTCGCCTTGAACGACCCGGCTCGTCCCGAGAACGTCACCAACCGCCAGGTGGAAGACGCCGCTGTCGCCTTCGTCCTGGCCTGGGAAGCCGCGCGAGGGCGGACCGCGCACGACACCCGTGGCCGTGGTGCGGCCGGTGATGTCGCCAGCGGGTCTCGGACGATCGAGGTGAAGGCTTACGGCCGGGCCGCCCGGGGCCAGGACCTGTGGCTTGAGGTACGCCAGGTCGAGGAAGCGGCCGGCAATCCTGACTTCTGGCTCTATGTAGTTGAGAACATTCGCCAGGGCGATCCCGAGAAGTTCCGGCTGCTCGAGATCGGAGGCGAAGCGCTCCGGTCGCTGTTGGCTCGGGCGGTCGAGCGTCGGTATTTCACAGTTCCCTGGCCCGTGGCCGTCTACGACGAACTCGCCCGAGAGCAGCACTCCCCGTAGCAAGGGCTGAGGTGGTCATGAGGGAGCGACCCCGTGAGGTCCCACTGAGTTGTGTCACGTGCTCGCCGAATCGCCGCCGTACCGCAACCCATTCATGGACAGTCACTTGGCATACACGATGATGCCCCGTCAGCGCCACGAGCCGGGCGGACTGGTGCAGGACATGAAGAAGGGCGTCGACCTGATGGACGACGCCCTTCACATCACAACATGTACGTCGCACTTACCGTCAGTTGTATACCGGCGATATGTCGGTATTGCGGTTCTGGGTCGTGCCCCGGCAGGGCTCGTACTTGCGCCTCGGGGCATCAAAAAATTTTGAGGCTATCCCGTGACGCAGGTCACTGCTCGCCCCGTGGACTACGGCAAATCAAAAACGGCCGTGACGGTGAGTTGATCACCGTTCACGGACCGTTGTTGTAGATCTGCAGTGTGCCCCCGGCAGGATTCGAACCTGCGCTCCTGCTTCTTAGGGGCGCCGCTGTCCGCCCGAGCCGCCGGCAGTGCGGCCTGACCGGGCCGCCCGGCGGTGCTGTCTGACCGGGCCGTGAGGCCGGATCAGGCCGCAGTGCCGGACCGGGGCGGGAGGCCGCGCGGTCCGATCCTGACCACAGGGCCGCGCGGCCTGATCCCGGACGGCCGGGCCGTGTGTCCCCGGCCACGCCCGGCACGTAAACCCGGTGAACCCCGCCCGGGCGACCGCCTATCCTGGGGCGGACATGGGAACGCCACCGGAAACACCCCGCCCCGCCGACCTGCTGAAGCGGCTGCCCGAGCTGATGCTCGGCGACCAGCGTCGGCTGGGTCGCCGGCTCGACGCCGCCCGCCGTGACCAGGGCCGGCTCCCGCAGATCGCCGCTGACCTGGCCACGGCCGAGGAGCGGGTCGCCCGGCGTCGGGCGGCGGTGCCGACGATCACGTATCCCGAGGCGTTGCCAGTCAGCCAGAAGAAGGACGATCTGCTCGCGGCGATCCGCGATCACCAGGTGGTCATCGTGGCCGGTGAGACGGGTTCGGGGAAGACCACCCAGTTGCCGAAGATCTGTCTGGAGCTCGGCCGGGGGGTCCGGGGCCTGATCGGGCACACCCAGCCGCGCCGGTTGGCCGCGCGGACGGTCGCCGACCGGATCGCCGAGGAGTTGGGCACGGAGCTGGGCGGGGCCATCGGGTTCAAGGTCCGCTTCACCGACCATGTCCGCGACACGACCCTGGTCAAGCTGATGACGGACGGCATCCTGCTCGCGGAGTTGCAGAACGACCGCAAGCTGGAGCAGTACGACACGCTGATCATCGACGAGGCGCACGAGCGCAGCCTGAACATCGACTTCATTCTCGGGTACCTCAAACAGCTCCTGCCCCAGCGGCCGGACCTGAAGGTGATCATCACGTCGGCGACGATCGACCCGGAGCGGTTCGCGGCGCACTTCGACGACGCGCCGATCATCGAGGTGTCGGGCCGCACGTTCCCGGTGGAGGTGCGTTACAACCCGATCGAGGACGAGGACTCCGACCAGACGTCGGCGATCGCCGACGCGGTGGAGGAGTTGCAGGCGGAGGGGCCGGGCGACATCCTGGTGTTCCTCAGCGGCGAGCGGGAGATCCGCGACACGGCCGACGCGCTGAACAAGCTCAAGCTGCGTGGCACGGAGGTGCTGCCGCTCTACGCCAGGCTCAGTGTCGCCGAGCAGCACCGGGTGTTCGCCCCGCACGCCGGTCGCCGGGTGGTGCTGGCGACGAACGTGGCGGAGACGTCGCTGACGGTGCCGGGGATCAAGTACGTGATCGACCCGGGGACGGCGCGGATCTCCCGGTACAGCCACCGGTTGAAGGTGCAGCGCCTGCCGATCGAGGCGGTGTCGCAGGCGTCGGCGAATCAGCGCAAGGGCCGCTGCGGGCGTACGTCGGACGGCATCTGCATCCGGTTGTACTCGGAGGAGGACTTCGAGTCGCGGCCCGAGTTCACCGATCCGGAGATCCTGCGCACGAACCTGGCGTCGGTCATTTTGCAGATGACGTCGATCGGGCTGGGCGACATCGCGGCGTTCCCGTTCCTGGAGCCGCCGGATAAGCGCAACATCGCCGACGGCGTGCAGCTCCTGGAGGAGTTGGGCGCGCTCGACGGCGACGGGCTGACCCCGATGGGTCGCAAGCTCGCCCAGTTGCCGGTGGACCCGCGGTTGGCCCGGATGGTGATCGAGGCCGACAAGCACGGTTGTGTCAGCGAGGTCATGGTGATCGCCGCGGCATTGTCCATCCAGGACCCGCGCGAACGGCCGGCGGAGCACCAGATGGCGGCCACGGAGAAGCATTCCCGGTTCGTGGACAAGTCCTCGGACTTCGCGTCGTTCCTGGCGCTGTGGAAGTACCTGCTGGAGCAGCAGAAGGAGCTGTCGAGCAACCAGTTCCGCCGGATGTGCCGCACGGAGTTCCTCAACTATCTGCGGGTCCGCGAGTGGCAGGACATCTACAGCCAGCTCCGCCAGGTCGCCAAGACCCTGAACCTTCCGTTGAACACCGCGCCGGCCGCCGCGCAGGGGATCCACCTGTCCCTGCTCAGCGGCCTGTTGTCGCACATCGGGCTGTTCGACGCGGCCAAGCGGGAGTACACCGGCGCGCGGGGCGCGAAGTTCTCGATCTTCCCCGGCTCGGCGCTGTTCAAGACGCCGCCGCGCTGGGTGATGTCCGCCGAGCTGGTGGAGACGTCGAAGCTGTGGGGCCGGATCAACGCGAAGATCGAGCCCGAGTGGGTCGAGCCCCTCGCCCCGCACCTGGTGAAGCGCAGCTACTCCGAGCCGCACTGGGAGAAGAAGCAGGCTGCGGTGATGGCGTATGAGAAGGTCACGCTGTACGGCGTGCCGATCGTCGCCCAGCGCAAGGTCAACTACGGCCGGATCGCCCCGTCGGTGGCCCGGGAGTTGTTCATCCGGCACGCGCTGGTCGAGGGGGACTGGAACACCCACCACGCGTTCTTCCAGGAGAACCGCGACCTCCTTGAGGAGGTCGAGGAGCTGGAGAACCGGGCCCGCCGCCGCGACATCCTGGTCGACGACGAGACCCTGTACCAGTTCTACGGCGAGCGGGTCGCCAAGGAGTGCGTCTCCGGCCGGCACTTCGACTCGTGGTGGAAGAAGACGAAACGGGAGCAGCCCGACCTGCTCAGCTTCTCCAAGGCGATGCTGATCAACGAGGGTCGCGGGGCGCTGAGCCCCACCGACTACCCGGACGTGATCGACGGCATGGCGCTGACCTACCAGTTCGAGCCGGGGGCCGACGCCGACGGGGTCACGGTGCACGTGCCGCTGGGCCGGTTGTCGACGCTGACGGCCGGGATCTTCGACTGGCAGATCCCGGGCCTGCGCCAGGACCTGGTCACGGCCCTGATCAAGTCGCTGCCGAAGGTGGTCCGGCGCAACTTCGTGCCGGCCCCCGACTACGCCGCCGCCGCGCTCGAGCGGCTCACTCCCGGCACGGAGCCGCTGCTCGACGGCCTGGAGCGCGAGCTGCGCCGCTACAGCGGTGGGCACCAGATCGGGCGCGCCGACTGGGACCTGTCGCGGGTGCCGGACCATTTGAAGATCACGTATCGGGTACTCGACGACAAGGGCGCCACCCTCGCCGAGGGCAAGGACCTCGCGGCCCTGCAACAGCAGCTCAAGCCCAAGGTGCAACAGGAGTTGGCCACTGCGGGCAGCTCCATCGAGCGGCGCGGCGTGAGGTCGTGGGACCTGGGCGATCTGCCCCAGGTGATCCAGCGCAACCTCGGTGGCTATCCGGTGAGCGCGTACCCGGCCCTGGTGGACGCGGGCGACTCGGTGGCCGTGAAGGTCTTCGAGAATCAGGCGGAGGCGGCGGCGGCCATGGTCGTCGGTACCCGTCGGCTGTTGTTGTTGACGATCTCCTCCCCGGTGAAGCCGGTGCTGGCCCGGCTGTCCAACCAGGCGAAACTCGCCTTGTCGCGTTACCCGGGCGGGCGGGCCACCGACATGTTCGACGACTGCGCGAGCTGCGCCGTGGACGCGCTCGTCGAGCAGGCCGGCGGCCCGGCGTGGACGGCCGACGGGTTCGCCAAGCTCCGCGACCACGTGCGCGGCTCGCTGTCTGACGTCGTGTACAACGTGATCACCCATGTGCAGCTCGTGCTCGCCGCCGCGCACACCGTCGAGGGCCGGTTGAAGGCCCCGGCGGACCTCGGGGCGCTGGCCGACATGCGCCGGCAGTTGTCCGGCCTGGTCTTTCCCGGGTTCGTGGCGGCGGCCGGAGGCCGGCAGGTGCCGCACCTGCCGCGCTACCTCAAGGGCATCGAGCAGCGTCTGGACAAGCTGCCGACCAACGGGGCCCGCGACAAGCAGTGGACGGCGTCGGTGCAGGAGGTGGAGGCGGAGTACCGCCAGCTCGTCACCGAGGTGCCGCCGAGCCCGGAGCTGACCCGGATCCGGTGGATGATCGAGGAGCTGCGGGTGAGCTACTTCGCGCAGAGCCTGGGCACCGCGTACCCGGTGTCGGAGAAGCGGATCTACAAGGCGATGGACGAGCTGTAGTAATTCGCAAGTTCGGGCAATACGGGTGCATCCCCCGAGGCAGGCTATGTGATGGCAAACATCGCCTATCCGGAGGTTACGCCCAATGCAACCCATCGCCAGAATCCTGCTGACCGGGGCCGTGGTGGCCTCGGCCGTCGCCGTCGGTGGCCAACCCGCCATGGCCGGGGGCGACAGTCACATCGTGCTGCCGGGCCAGTCGATCCAGGCCGCCGTGGACGCCGCGCATCCCGGCGACACCATCCAGTTGTTGCCCGGGACGTACGACGGTGGCGTGCGGGTCGCCAAGCCCGGGATCACGATCCAGGGCGCGGACGGGGCCACGGTGCTCCGTCCCGGCGGCACCAATCACTGCCTGGCCGACGCGGGCCCGAGCGGGATCTGCGTCATCGGCGTGCACGGCGTCACGGTCCGGGCGCTGGGCGTCGAGGGCTTCGACGCGTTCGGGGTCATCGGCTTCCAGACCGACGCGCTGCACGTCACCGCCGTGCACGCGGTGGACAACGGCGAGTACGGCATCACCGAGTTCGAGTCCACCCGGGGCGAGTTCGTCGGCAACTGGGTGAGCGGCACGAGGGAGGACGCCGGCCTCTATGTCGGCGACATCGCCGACGCGCACGGCACCAAGGTCGTCGGCAACCACACGTCGGGCAACGCGCTGGGCGTCCTCGTCCGGCACGCGCACAACGTGACCGTCTCCGGCAACTTCGCCGACGGCAACTGCACCGGTATCGCCCTGGTGGACGACGGCCAGGCCGGCGGCCAGGGCGACAACCGGGTCACCGCCAACATCGTCACCGCCAACAACCGGTTCTGTCCGCCGAGCCCGGACGGCGTCCCGCCGCTGCAGGGCGCTGGGATCATCCTCGTCGGCGGCCAGCGCAACGAGGTGTCGGCCAACAAGGTCGACGACAACCTGGGCGGCCCGGTCCCGTTCCCGGGCGGCATCCTGCTCGTCCCGGGCGTCACAGCGGCCGGAGGCCCCGGCGCGCCGGCCGCCCACAACCTGATCAAGGCCAATGTGGCGCACGGCAACCTGCCGGCGGACCTGATCAACCACAGCGGCAGCGGCTCGAACGTGTTCGAGGCGAACGTGTGCGGCACCTCGCAGCCCGCTGGGCTGTGCGTCTGACCCTTTCCCCGCTCGTCCGCCGAGGAGTCGCCGGTGCGGCCCGGCTCGTCCACTCGCCTATTCGGAGGTAGCTTCCAGATGCAACGTTTAGCCAGAGCCCTTGTGGCCGGGGCCGTCGTGGCCTCGGCCATAGCCCTCGGCGCACAGCCGGCCATGGCCGATGACAGTCAGATCGTGCCGCCCGGCGGCTCGATCCAGGCCGCAGTCGACGCCGCGCTCCCGGGCGGTTCCATCCAGTTGCTGCCCGGGACGTACGCGGGGGGCGTCACGGTCACCAAGCCGGGGATCACGATCCGCGGCGCGGGCCCGGAGACCGTGATCGCGCCGGCGGGTGCGAACGCCTGCGCCGCCACCGGCATGTTCCCGCCGACCGGGATCTGCGTGTTCGGCGCACCCGGGCACCCGGTGCACGGCGTGACCGTCGAGTCGTTGACCGTCCGGGACTTCACGGTCGGGGTGTTCGGCATCCTCACCGACCGGTTGACGGTCCGTACGGTGTACGCGGTCGACAACGAGGATTACGGCGTCGCGGAGTTCGAGTCCACTCGGGGCGAGTTCGTCGGCGACTGGATTTCCGGCTCGGGCGGGGAGGCCGGCCTGTACGTGGGCGACTCCGCTGACGCGCACGGCACCAGGGTCGAGGGCAACCACGTCACGGGCAGCGCGGTCGGGACGTTCGTCCGGCACTCCCACCACGTCATCGTCAAGGGGAACTTCTTGGAGGGTGACTGCACGGGCATCGTCCTCCTAGACGATGGTCAGGCCGGTGGCCAGGGGGACAACGAGGTGTCGGCCAACATCGTGCGGGACAACAACGTGTACTGCCCGCCGAACGGCGAGGGCGCGCCGCCGTTGCAGGGCACGGGCATCGCGTTGGTCGGAGGCCAGCACAACCAGGTGTCGGCCAACATCGTCGATGACAACCGGGGCGGCCCGGGGCCGATCCCGGGTGGGATCGTGCTGATCCCGGGGCTGACCGCGACCGGCGGGTTCGGCGGCGCGCCGGCCGCCCACAACACGATCTCCGCCAATGTGGCGCACGGCAACGTGCCGGCGGACATCGTGGACCACAGCGGCAGTGCCTCGAACGTGTTCGCGGCCAACGTCTGTGACACCTCGCAGCCGGGCGGGCTGTGCGTGCACGCGTGACCGCGACCGTCGGCCCCGGACCATCAGGTGGTCCGGGGCCGACGTGCGTCCCGGAGAGCCCCGGCGTCGCCGCCAGGATGTAAGAGCGGAGTTCGGGATCGCGTTGGTCGGTGGTCGGGTGTTGGTCACCGCTGTCGGGCGATGGCCGAAACCTGTTGGTACCTGTTGGTAGTGGATATAACGAAGCAGTGTTGAGGTGGACTCAGGCGGCCTGGCGGGGCGCCGCGAGCTGGAGGGCGTCGACCAGGGCGTGTTGCACCGGGTACGACCCGGGCAGCGCCCAGTTCACCGTCCCCGGGGACACCTCCCAGCGCACCCTGCCCGCCGGGTACCTGGTGGGCGGCGCCGGCACCCAGGAGCCCTTCCCGTGCAGGACTATGTCCAGCTGGCGGTCCAGTTCGGGGCGTAGCGGCTCGCCGCCGGCGACGAAGAGCATCCACCGGCCCGACGGCGCGACGCTGATCGGGGCGCGGGGTCCGTGTTCGGCGAGGATCTGGGCGGCCAGGGCGCCGAGATACGCCGGAACCTCCAGGACGTCGAAGCCCATCCCGGTCGGCAACAGGACGTTGAACGGCGACCTGTACCACCAAGTGGCGATCCGGTCGGGGTCGGCCGTTGGTCGCAGTTGCGCGCCGAGGTCATCGTGCGCGGGGTGGCATTTGATGGTCGGGCAGCTGGTCGTGCCGCAGTCGAACTTGTCCCCCGCCAGGTACGCCCCAGGTAGGACATTCCACCCATGTCGGGCGTATAACACGGCGGAGCGTCGGAGAAGTGTTCGAATCACCGGTCTCGGCACAGGATTCCACGTCATGGCGGCTGTTCCTCCGTCGTCACTTCTTCGCGCGGTGCTCGTTGGCCCGAATAGAACTCGGTACATGAAGAAGTTACTTGTACCTCTGCGTAGCGCAACAGACACAGTGTGCGATCTCTGGACGAGGAGGCAAAGAGATGGCCGTGGATGAGCTGCCCATCGGACGTCGGGTGGCGTACTGGCGCCTCCGCCGCAACTTGTCCCAACAAGTGTTCGCGGACCGGCTGGGCAAATCGAAGAGCTGGGTCGACAAGGTGGAGCGCGGGGTGCGCAGGCTGGACAAGTTCTCCGTCCTGTACGACATCGCCGAGGTCCTCCAGGTCGACGTCCAGCTCCTGATGGGCAAGGACCCCGCCCGCAAGCCCGACAGCGCGAACTGCATCGACCAGGTCGAGGTCGAGGAGATCCGCTCGTCGCTGGAGTGCTACGACAGCATCAGCCCGTTTCTCAGCCCTGTCGGGTTCGGCGAACCGCCGCCCGTAGGCGAGCTGGAGAAGTCCGTCAACCACGCGTGGAACACCTTCCAGCACGTGCGGTACGGCATCCTCGCCCGGCTGCTGCCCCGCCTGATCAACGACGCCCAGGCCGCCGACCGCGCGTACCGGGGCCGGGCCGAGGAGAGCCAGGCCGCCTCGCTGCTGGCCCAGGTGTACATGATCTCCTCCTCGGCGCTGCGCAAACTCGGCGAGCACGAGCTGTGCTGGCTCGCCGCCGACCGGGCCATCAACGTCGCCCAGCGCGCCGGCGACCCGCTGCTGACCGGCATCGCCTCCATGCGGGTCGCCAACGCGCTGCGCTCCCTCGGCCGGCACCAGCCGGCGCTGGAACTCAACGTGTCCGTCGCCAACCATCTCGCCCCGTCGACGGAGGCCGAGGCCACCCCCGACCGGCTCAGCGTCTTCGGCATCCTGCTCCTGCAGGGGGCCATGGCCGCCGCGCACCTCGGCGACAACGCCGCCGTCAAGGAGCTGCTCGACCAGGCCGAGGAGACCGCGGCGCTGTTAGGGCACGACGACAACCGGTACTGGACCAGCTTCGGCCCCACCAACGTCAAACTGCACCGGGCCGCAGCGGCCGTCGAGATGGGCGAGGGCAAGCTCGCAGCCCACGTGCACGCCAGTATCGACATGACGGCGTTTGAGGGGCTGCTCACCGAGCGCCGGGCCAACCACCTGATCGACCTGGCTCGCGGGCACACCCAGTACGGGGCGCTGGACAGCGCGGCGACCATGCTCCTGGAGGCCAACGAGCTGGCCCCGTCGGAGGTGCTGTGCCGGCCGCAGGCCCAGGAGGTCGCCAGCGAGGTCGTCCGGCGCAACCGGGGCAACGTGCCCACCCAGCTCGTCGAGCTCGTGGACCACATGGGAGTAGCCGCGTGAACACCCTCTATGTCATCGCCTGCGGCTCGCCGCTCGCGGCCGGGGTCGGCCGGCTGGTCGCGTTGGCCCAGGCCGACGGCTGGGACGTGTGCGTGATCGCCACCCCGGACGGCACCAAGTTCATCGACACCGACGCGCTGGTGCTGCAGACGGGGCATCCGGTGCGCAGCACGTACAAGAATCCCGACGACCCGGACGTGCTCCCCGAGCCCGACGCCGTGATCGTCGCCCCGGCGACCGTGAACACGATCAACAAGTGGGCGGCCGGGATCTGCGACACCCTCGCGCTGGGCCTGATCGTGGAGGCCATCGGGCTCGGGCTGCCGATCGTCACCATGCCGTTCTCCAACCGCGCGCACGCCGCGCATCCGGCGTTCGGGGAGAGCCTGCGCCGCCTGGAGAGCTGGGGCGTACGGGTGTTGTGGGACACCCCCGGCCACCGCCCGCACGAGCCCCGGCACGGCGGGCACCTCGTGGACTCCTTCCCGTGGCACCTGGCGATGGAGGGCCTGCCCCGGCGAGCCGCGTTATCGCACGCGTGAGGACCCGGTAGCCTCGCCGCGGTGAACCTCTCGGACCTCCTCGCACTCCTCGACACGTGGTACCCGCCGGCCTGGGCGGAGGACTGGGACCGCGTCGGCCTGGTCGTCGGCGACCCCGAGTACTTCGTGCACCGCGTCCACCTCACCGTCGACTGCGTGCCGGAGACCATCGCCGAGGCCATCGACGCCGGGGCCCAGCTGATCGTCGCCCACCACCCCCTGCTGCTGCGGGGCGTGTCCAGCGTCGCGGCGACCACGTTCAAGGGCCGCATCGTCCGGGACCTGATCCGCGCGGGCGTCGCCCTGCACGTCGTGCACACCAACGGCGACGTCGCCAACCCTGGGGTGTCCGACTCCCTCGCCGACCGGCTCGGCCTGACGAACCTGCGCCCCCTGGTCCCGGCGACGGGCGCTGCGGCCGGCGGTGGCCGTGGGATCGGCCGGATCGGGGAACTCGCCGAGGACATGACCCTCGCCGAGTTCGCCGAGCACGCCAACAGTGTGCTCCCCACCACCTCCTGGGGGGTACGGGCGGGCGGGGACCCCGACCGGATCGTCCGCACGGTTGCGGTCTCCGGCGGCGCGGGGGACAGTTACCTGATGGCGGCCACCACGGCCGGTGTCGACGCCTTCCTCACCTCCGACCTGCGCCACCACCCCGCCAGCGAACACCTGGCGGCCGGCGGCCCGGCACTGCTGGACGCGGCACACTGGGCCACCGAGCGCCCGTGGCTCGACGACCTGGCCCGCCGGATGCGAGATGAGGCCGGAGTAGATACCGTCGTGTCTGACGCCGTGACCGACCCGTGGAACGTTTGAGGAGCCCAACCAGTGAAGGTCGACCCGTTCGTACAGCTCCGTGTGCTTGATCTGCAGGCGGTCGACACTGCCCTCAACCAGCTCGCGCACCGGCGCAAGAACCTGCCGGAGCACGCCGAGCTGGACAAGGTCGCCACCGACCTGCGCCAGATCGTCGACGAGCGGGCCAACGCCCAGGCCGAGGTCGACGACCTGGACCGCGACATCCGGCGCTTCGAGGCCGACATCGACCAGGTCCGCCAGCGCGCCCAGCGCAACCAGGCCCGGCTCGACTCCGGCCAGGGCGCGGCCAAGGAACTCGAGGCCCTCCAGCACGAGCTGGTCTCCCTCGGCCGCCGGCAGGGCGAGCTGGAGGACTCCGAGCTCGAACTGATGGAAAAGCGAGAGGCCGCCGCGGCCGTCGTCGCCGGCATCGCCGGCCGGGTCGAGGCGCTGCAGGCCGCCCAGGCGGCCGCCGAGGCCAGCCGGGACAAGGCCCTGGCCGAGATCGCCGCCGAGGAGGAGCGCCGCCGCGCATCCCGGGGCCCGATCGTGCTGAACCTGCCGGCTGACTTCGTCGCGCTGTACGAGAAGATCCGCGACTCCAGCGGCGGCATCGGGGCGGCCATGCTCCGCCAGCGCCGCTGCGAGGGCTGCCGCCTGGAGCTGTCTGGCGGCGCGCTCGCCGAGGTGCGCGCCACCAAGCCCGACGAGGTCGTCCGGTGCGAGGAGTGCCGGCGGATCCTGGTCCGGACCGGCGAGTCGGGCCTGTAGCCGTGCGGGTCGTGGTCGAGGCGGACGGCGGCTCGCGGGGCAACCCCGGGCCTGCCGGCTACGGCGCTGTGGTCCTCGACCCCGCCACCGGTGCGGTGCTCGCCGAGCGGGCGGAGTCGTTGGGCGTCGCGACGAACAACGTCGCGGAGTACTCGGGCCTGATCGCCGGCCTGCGCGCCGCGGGTGAGCTCGGCGCGCGCCAGGTGGATGTCCGGATGGACTCCAAGCTCGTCGTCGAGCAGATGTCGGGGCGGTGGCAGATCAAGAACGAGGGGCTGCGGCCCCTGGCCCGGGAGGCGTCCGCGCTCGCCCGGGGTTTTGACAAGGTCACCTACCAGTGGATCCCTCGGGCCCAGAACGGCCGGGCCGACGCCCTGGCCAACAAGGCGATGGATGGCACCCCGGTGTCGACCAACGCGGCGTCTGAGGCGCACGCGTCTGAGACTCCCGTCCCCGGTGGTTGGGTGCCGCGCGTGGAGGCCCCGACCCGGCTGATCCTGGTGCGGCACGGAGAGACGGCGCTGACGACGGAGAAGAAGTACTCGGGGCGCGGCGACGTGCCGCTGACCGAGCGAGGACAGGCCCAGGCGCGGGCGGCCGCCGGCCGGGTCGGCCTGATCGCCGACGACGTGGCCGCGATCGTGTGCTCGCCGTTGACCAGGACCCGGCAGACGGCCGCGGCGATCGCCGACCGGTACGCGCGGCGGGTCACGGTCGAGCCGGACCTGATCGAGTGCGACTTCGGCATCTGGGAGGGCCTGACCTTCGCCGAGGTGTCCGACCGGTGGCCGGCCGAGCTGACCGCGTGGCTGGGCTCGACGATGCTCGCGCCGCCGGAGGGGGAGTCCTTCGACGAGGTCGCCCTGCGGGTGCGGGCGGTGGTGACCCGGCTGCGGGAGAAGTACGCGGGCAAGACCGTCGTCGTGGTCAGCCACGTGAGCCCGATCAAGGTGGTGCTGCGCGAGGCGCTCGACGGCGGGCCGGGTTTCCTGCACCGGATGAACCTGGACCCGGCGGGGGTGTCGCTGATCGACTCGTGGCCCGACGGGGGCGTGTCCGTCCGCCTGGTGAACGACACCTCGCACCTCGCCCGGATCTGACCTTCGCGTCCCGGGCCGCTCCGGCAGCGGCCCGGCACGGTCACCCCTTGGTGGCCGTGCCGGAGAACCCTGCGGAGCCGAATAATTAACAGAGATTCGCGCGCTGTCAGTTAACGCTTCGACGGCCGTCCGTCGCGCATTGCGGAATCGGCGCCACTGCGCGAGTTAACAGTTAATTCTTTGTCGGTGCGAATATGGCGCACGCCAAGGAAGCCGGGCCTAGTCGCGGGCATCAGAGGGCCCAGGTTCTCACTCAATGTCATCTCACGGCCTGGCGGTGAACGGGCTGCCGCAGGCGTGCCAGGACCACACTCCGCACTGAAATAGCAGGTGAAGACCTGTTTCTCTGCGGTCATCCATCGGCGCGACCCGCCGCACGGGACGTCACCTGTAGTGATGGATGCCCGAAACCCTAACGATGACTTAAGTGGCATTGACTGCCTGCAATGGCGTGGGTAGCTTCGGCCTCACCTGGGTTCCAGCAATGCGCCCACGTCAAGAAAGTCACTTCGTCACCCCTCAGAAATTCGGCACCACGGCCCGTCGTCCGCGACCGGCGTCGGGTCCGGAACGAAGGAGCAGTCGTGAAACTTCCCCATCGGATACTGACCGTGGGCGGTGCCCTGGCCCTCGTGGCCACGGCCGCCGGCACGGCCGCGGCCGTCACCGCCCCGGCCCCCGAGTTGGCGGCCCCGACCGCGGCGGCGGCGTACGCGTCGGCGATGCAGTCCACCGCATCGCTCGTCGCCAGCCGGCCCTCCTACCTGCTCGCCAGCGCGGACGACAGCTTCGTCCAGCACCCGGCGATCTCCTCGCAGGGCAGCCAGTACGTGGCCTACGAGCGCACGTACAAGGGCCTCAAGGTCACCGGTGGTGACTTCGTCCTGGTCACCAACAACACCGGGCAGCTCCAGTTCGCCTCGGTCGCCCAGGACCACGCGATCGGCAACCTGTCGATCACCCCGAAGCTGACCCAGGCCGCGGCCGAGGCCGTCGCCAAGACCAAGCTGTCCTCGGCCAAGGTGGAGGGCTCCGCGCTGGTCGTGTACGCGCTCGGCGCCACCCCCCGGCTGGCCTGGGAGACCACGGTCAACGGCAAGGGCACCGAGGGCTACAGCCGCCAGACCGTCGACGTCGACGCGCTCACCGGCACGGTGCTGCACACCCAGGAGCACGTGGCGCACGGCACCGGCAACTCCGCCTACGACGGCCCGAGCGTGCCGCTGGCCACCACCCAGTCGGGCAGCACCTTCTCGATGACGGACCCGACGATCACCAACCTGTCCTGCCAGGACGCGGCGAACAACACCACGTTCACCGGCCCGGACGACAACTGGGGCAACGGCACGGCCACCAACAAGGAAACCGTCTGCGTCGACGCCCTGTTCGCGGCGCAGACCGAGGCGAAGATGCTGACCCAGTGGCTGGGTCGTAACGGCATGGACGGCTCCGGTGGCGCGTGGCCGATCCGGGTCGGCCTGGCGGACCTCAACGCCTACTACGACGGCAGCCAGGTCCAGATCGGGCACAACCAGGCCAACGGGTGGATCGGCTCGCTCGACGTGGTGGCGCACGAGATGGGCCACGGCATCGACGACCACACCGGGGGCGGCATCTCCGGCAACGGCACCCAGGAGTGGATCGCCGACATGTTCGGCGCGGCCACCGAGGCCTACGCGAACGAGCCGGCCCCGTACGACGTGCCGGACTGGACCGTCGGCGAGGAGATCGACCTGGTCGGCCAGGGCCCGATCCGCAACATGGCCAACCCGTCGCTGGTCAGTAACGCCCCGAACTGCTACTCCAGCTCGATCCCCAACGGCGAGGTGCACGCCAGCGCCGGTCCGGGTAACCACTGGGGCTACCTGCTCTCCCAGGGCAACGCCCCGGCCGGCGGCCCGGCGAGCCCGACCTGCAACAACTCCACGCACGCCGGGATCGGCATCCAGAAGACGATGAAGATCCTCTACAACGCGATGCTGATGAAGACCTCGGGCGCCTCGTACCTCAAGTACCGCACCTGGACGCTGCAGGCCGCCAAGAACCTCTACGGCGCGACCGGCTGCACCGAGTTCAACGCGGTCAAGGCCGCGTGGGACGCGGTCAGCGTTCCGGCCCAGGCCGGCGACCCGACCTGCACCGGCGGCGGCACCCCGTCGCCGACCCCGAGCCAGACGTCGAGCCCGACCCCGAGCCCGTCGGCGACCCCGACGGCCAGCCCGACCGTCAGCCCGAAGCCGACCACCAGCCCGACCGTCAGCCCGACACCGACCTCGGGCACCTGCTCCGGCCAGAAGCTCGGCAACCCCGGCTTCGAGACCGGCTCGGCCGCACCGTGGACCGCCACCTCCGGCGTGATCGACAACGGCACCTCCGAGCCCGCACACGGCGGTAGCTGGAAGGCGTGGCTTGACGGCTACGGCTCCAGCCACACCGACACGGTGTCGCAGTCGGTGAGCATCCCGGCCGGTTGCAAGGCCACGCTCAGCTTCTACCTGCACATCGACACCTCCGAGTCCGGCTCCGTGGCCTACGACAAGCTCACGGTGACCGCCGGCTCGACCACCCTGGCGACGTACTCGAACGTCAACGCCGCCGCCGGTTACGTCCTGCGGACCTTCGACGTCTCGTCGCTGGCCGGGCAGACCGTGACCATCAAGTTCAACGGCGTCGAGGACTCCTCCCTGGAGACCTCGTTCGTCGTCGACGACGCCGCCCTGACCCTCAGCTAAGGGCGACACCGCAACACCGCACCACGGCGGGCGCTCCGGGAATTCCCACCCGGGGCGCCCGCCCTCGTCCGCGTAGCAGGCACCGGACCCGACCCGGGACGCGCTGACCCGTCACCGACGGTCATTCCTACCCGGCGTCGGGATAACTCGGGGTAACGGGCTGACCGTTCGGCGCGCTACGGCAGCCGTTCGGCGTGTTGGGGACTCCCCCGAACGGTCAGAACAAGCTACTGTGCGCGGGCACATGATCCAGGTCACCCGAGGAGCCAGGATGCCCGCCCCCGACCCCGCGCCCCGGCGCACCGATCGAAGTCCCTGGAACTGGCTGCTGCTGGTCCCGATCGTTCTCCCACTGCTGACTTTCGTCTACAACGCGGACTCGCCGCGCCTTCTTGGTTTTCCCCGGTTCTACTGGCTGCAGCTCGCCTTCATCATTGTGGGCGTCTCGGGCACGACGTTGGTGTACCGGATGGGTAAGAGGTCATGACATACAAGTGGACACAACTGATCATCTTCGCTGTCCTCTTCCTGCTGGTCAGCGGCATGGGCTTCGTCGCGTCCCGGTGGCGTCGCCCCCAGACCATGGAACACCTCGACGAGTGGGGCCTGGGCGGACGTAGCTTCGGCTCCTGGGTGAGCTGGTTCCTGATCGGCGGCGACCTGTACACCGCCTACACGTTCGTGGCGGTACCGGCCCTGGTGTTCGGGGCCGGCGCGATGGGGTTCTTCGCGGTCCCGTACACCGTCGTGGTCTATCCCCTGGTCTTCCTGGTCCTGATCCGCCTGTGGTCGGTCTCGCACCGGCACGGCTACGTCACCCCCGCCGACTTCGTGCGCGGCCGGTTCGGCTCCCCGGCGCTGGCCCTGGTCGTCGCGGTCACCGGCATCGTCGCCACCATGCCCTACATCGCGCTCCAGCTCGTCGGCATCGAGGCCGTCCTGAAGTCGATGGGCGTCAAGGGCCACCTGCCGATCATCATCGCCTTCGCGATCCTGGCCGCCTACACCTACAAGTCGGGCCTGCGTGCCCCGGCGCTGATCGCGTTCGTCAAGGACACCCTGATCTACCTGGTCATCATCGTGGCCGTCATCTACATCCCCTACAAGCTCGGCGGCTGGGGCACGATCTTCGACGCCGCGCAGGCCAAGTACGCCAAGACGGCCAACCCCAACGACGGCATCCTGCTGAACTCGAACAACCAGCTCCAGTACGTCACTTTGGCGTTCGGCTCGGCCCTGGCCCTGTTCCTCTACCCGCACTCGGTGACCGGCGTCCTGGCCAGCCGCAACCGCGACGTCATCAAACGCAACATGTCAGCCCTGCCCGCATACAGCCTGCTCCTCGGCCTCATCGCGCTGCTGGGCTTCATGGCCGTCGCCGCGAAGGTCACCCCGATCGGCACCGACACGAACACGATCGTCCCGCAGCTGTTCGACAAGATGTTCCCCGACTGGTTCGTCGGCATCGCGTTCGCCGCGATCGGCATCGGCGCGTTGGTCCCGGCCGCGATCATGTCGATCGCCGCGGCGAACCTGTTCACCCGCAACATCTACAAGGAGTACCTGCACCCGGCGGCCACGCCCCGCCAGGAGGCCACAGTCAGCAAGGTGACGTCCCTGGTCGTCAAGGTCGGCGCGGTGCTGTGCATCCTGCTCCTCGACCCGCAGTTCTCCATCGACCTGCAGCTCATTGGCGGCGTGATCATCCTGCAGACGCTGCCGGCCGTGGCGCTGGGCCTCTACACCCGGTGGTTGCACCGGTACGCGCTGATCGCCGGCTGGGCCGTGGGCCTGGGCTTCGGCCTGTGGATGCTGTACCAGATCCCGAACGCCGCGACGAAGAAGTTGCACTTCGGCGGCTCGGCGTTCCCGCTGGAGAAGTTCGGCTTCGACACAAAGATGACGGTGTACGTCGGCCTCGTCGCCGTCGCCGCCAACCTGCTCGTCGTCGTGCTGGCGACGATGCTGTTCCGGGCGCTGGGCACCCCGAACGGCATCGACCACACGCACCCGACGGACTACACCTCGAACGAGGGGGACCCGAGGCCGGCGGTGGAGGACTCCAAGCCCGACGCGCTGACGGCCCTGATCAACGGGGAGGGCACCACGCGGCGCGCGTGAACTATGGGGTGGTGGGTTCCTTGCGATCAGCGGAACTGCCGCCCTGGCGGCACGGTCACGGAGCGGCAGGTCCCGCCGCTCCGTGACCGGCTATCCGGAGCCGGTCATCCTGCCTGCCAACCCGCGATTCCTCCGAGGCGGTGCGGGCTGAGCCGCTCAGCGGCGAAGTTGGTCAGCCGGCGATCGTGGCCCTGATCAGCCACAGGCGGCCAACAGCTGACCGCGAGCCATGGCGCCGGGGAGCGGCCATCCGCTGACCATGGGCTGGGCCACCGAGTAGCGGCCAGCCGCTTAACCTGGCGCGGGTCAGCGGATGAACAGCCAGGCGGCGATCGCGACGCCGAAGACGACGACGAAGGCACGGAGGACTTTCGCGGGGACCCTGCGGGCCAGCCGCGCGCCCAGGTAGCCGCCGATCACCGTCGCAGGCAGCAGGAGCGCCACCGCGCCCCAGTGCACATGCGCGAACACCCCGAAGATGACGGCCGTCGTCAGGCCCGTCGAGGCGGAGATGACGTTCTTCAGGGCATTGATCCTGGTCAGCTTGTCGGCGAGCGTGAGCGACAGGCCGGCGAGGAGCATGACGCCGACGGCCGCGCCGAAGTACCCGGCGTAGGTGGACAGCGCGAAGACCGTGAGATGCACGACCGCCGGGTGCGTCTCTCTCGCCTCTTTTCTGGGTACCAGCAGAGCCAGGCTCGCCGCCAACACCAGAAACGGCACCACGGCCTCGAAGGCACTCTCCGGGGTGTTGAGCAGGATCGCGCAGCCGGTCGCGGCACCCGCCAGGGCGGTCGGGATCAGCCGCAGCGCCCGGGAGCGGTCCAGGTCCTTCCAGCTTCCAGCCACGCTGGCGATGTACCCGCCGGTGGCCGCGATCGAATTCGACACGTTCGCGGTGACCGGAGGGAGCCCGGCGGCGATCAGCGCCGGGAACGTGATCAGTGAACCGCCGCCGGCGATGGCGTTCACCGCGCCGGCGGCCAGGCCCGCTGTGAGCAGGAGCGGGACGTTCACGAGGTCAGGACCGCGTGCAGGGCGCGCATCGAGCGGATCGCCGAGCGGACTTCCTGGAGGTAGTTGGCCGGGGTGAACGGGAGTGCGGTGGGCGCGAGTCCGACGGTGTCGATGCCGCAGCCGTACTCCAGGCCCAGGATTCGCAGGGCGTCGCAGTGTTGGAGAGGGACGTAGGCGGTGGAGGTGACGAGGAGGAGGTCGCCGGTGGGGGAGTAGTTCTCGGCCCAGTAGCGGTAGGTGTCTGCGGTGTTGGCGCGCCGGCCGGGGACGCTGGAGGGGGCGGCGACGACGGTGTAACTGGCCGGACCGGTCTCGCTGGTGTAGCGGTGGACATGCTCCGTGACCTCAACGGGTTCGCCCAGCCCGAAGGCGAGGCGCATCCCGGCGTCCATCGCGTCGAACTCCGTCACCGGCTCGCCGAGCCCCAGCCTGGTCGCGAGGGACCTCTCGACGTCGGTGAGCGGCCGGAAACTGCCGAGGGCGGTGACGTCGCCGGTGGTCACCTGGGTGCTCAGGCGTGCCGCGTACTCCGGACGCTGAATGCATGCCCGGATCAGACCCCCCAGTACCAGAAAATGCGTGTAGGTCTGGTTCTTCGGGGCTTCCTCGTCCACCAGACCGAGTGCCCGGCAGGACGCCATGATCAGGTTCGTCATGTTTGGGTCGAAGTCCTTCACGCGGGCCAGGTGGCGCTCCTGGCCGGCGCGGAAGTCCCACACGCCCTGGGAGAAGACGTCGAGGTCGGAGAGGATCTTCGCCAGGGAACCGGTCGGCCAGGCGCCACCGAACGCCCGGACCAGGTCCCTGAGCGGCCGCGACGTGACCCACGCCTCGATCTGGCCGACGTCGGCGCTGCTCGGCAGGGGGATCTTCATATCCACTAGGCTAGGGGTACGGCGGACGAGTCGGCCGGGCGGTCGCGTGTGCCTTTCGGGGCACCCGAGGAACGTCCGGGCTCCACAGGGCAGGGTGGTTGTTAACGGCAACCCGGGGTGACCCGCGGGACAGTGCCACAGAGAACAGACCGCCCCGGCCTCGGTCGGGGTAAGGGTGAAACGGTGGGGTAAGAGCCCACCAGCGCCCCAGGTGACTGGGGCGGCTAGGTAAACCCCACCCGGAGCAAGGTCAAAAGGGCCCTCGGGCCTGCGTGAGCGTTTGAGGGCTGCCCGCCCGAGCTCGCGGGTAGACCGCTAGAGCCCATCGGCGACGGTGGGCGTAGATGGATGGCCGCCAGGCGGGACTTCGGTCCCGGGCTACAGAACCCGGCGTACAGGCCGACTCGTCCGTCGCCTCCCAGCTCACAGCCTTGGATCAAGGCTGTGAGCTGGCTGTATTCACGGTATTCATGGTCGACATTGGGCGTTGCTGGGCGACGTTTGACCCCCTGTGGCCCCCCGGGGAGCGGTACGGCCCCCCACAGACCCCCCCCAGAGATCGACTTTGGCGGAATCGTGAGCCGAGGGCACGGAGAAAAAATCAAAAGCGATTCACGGGATGCCTGCGGGACCGTTCATGGCTGTCTAGGTCCGCCGAGATTGAAGAGTGCGCGCAAGCCGCCAATTGCCACCATTGCGAGCCCTGCGATCATGACCAACGAACTCAGGCTGGCCAGGAATGTCCATGGCTGACTGTTGGACGGATTGATCGTCGGGTTCGTGAAGATGAGAGTGAAAGCCAGCCCGACAACGAGGGTCAGTAGGCCCCGCACCATCAGCCGCTTTGCCCGTCCGTACGGTCCAAGCGGATGCGAGTCGCCCTTCGTATGAGCGCCCATGAGGCTTAGTATGCGCGCCCGTATGTGTTGCCGGTTGCTATTGGACATCATCTGACGGCCTAGATGCTGTCTGCTTTCCACAGGCCAGAGATGCCCTCTTCGATTGACTCCATGCGACCGGCAGGCATTTGGCGAGCAGTCGTTCTCGCCGACTCACCGTTCGTAGACCTACGGCCTGCATCCAGCGGCGAGCATGCCGGGACCGCCACCACAACGGTTGACCTCCCCGATGCGTGCGTTGCCCTCGATGGTCGGGACGCCGTCGGAGCGGGCACGCGAGGGACCACCCCACTCGGTTTTGAAGAGACAGCGACACCTCGCCAACCAGCAAGCCCCCCTGATCTGCCGTGACAACTCACGACAGGTCAGGGGGGCTTCGTCGTGCGCCGTCCGGGCGGTCGGCCACGCGGTGCCGAAGGTGCAAGCGGGGCCGTGCCGCCCGGGGGCGGCGCGGCGGCGGGACGCCGCCCTTGATCTCGTAGGGAAAGTTTCGTCAGGTCAAGATCAACGAGCGCCGGGGGTTGCTGGCTTTGGGGGCGGCTTCGTCTTCACCAACCGACGGACGGGAGTGATCGCCCTTCCCTCATACCACTGCCGGCCTTACACTCGGTGGTATGGCAGAGAAGACGAAGGTGACGCTGTCGCTGGCGTCCGCCGAGATCCTGCGGCAGCGTGCGGCTGAGGACGGCGTGGACATGTCCGCGTGGGTTGACCGGCTGATAGCGAAGGCTGATCTTCAGCGGCGCATCCGTGCCGACCGGGTCACCCTGGATGCTGCGGGGCTGTTGACCCCTGAACGCGACGCGCGTAACGCTCGGATCGCCGCTGCGATGCGGGCTGGCCGGTGACCTCGGTTAGGCGTCCGCAGTTCGGAGAGATCTGGCTAGCACCTGAGGGCACTCTGCTGCCCGGTGGCATGCTGTGCCTGATCGTGTCCGGATTCGAGTACAACTACGAACACGACCAGCGCATCATCGTCGAGGTCGTCGGTGAAACTCTCGCGACGGTCGGCGGTCTGGGCGTCCCTCTGGGCGAGGCCGTGGGAACTGCACTCATCGGCACGCCGATGACAGTCAGTCTTGACTGGTTCGCCGGATCTACTGAGCCGGTCTACGCGCTCCATGAGAAGCTTGCCGGCCAGGTGGCCGAGCGCATCCGCGACCTACTCGGCCCCTGACGGAACGCCGTAGCCTCAGAGCACCCTTGCGATCACGGCAGTCGCGTCGTCGTGCGGCTTGCCTCGCCAACGGCCCGGGTCGCTGTCGGCCTTCTCTGCGGCTCGTACCGCGTGGATCAGGGCGCGGGGTCCTTCAGCGTTTACGAGCTCGAAGAGGTCGGTCCATGTGTGGCCGTAGCGCTCGACCAATCGTGTGATGCCGTCTGAGTACAGTCCAACTCTGTCGACCTGGTCGAGCGCGAGTGAACCGGTGTAAGCCTGTGCCGCCACGTCGGGGTCTGCTGCTGCGACCCAGAACCCGCCGGGCTGGTTGCGAACCGTGATCACGTAGGACGGGTCATAGCGGCGCACGTCGGCGACGATCACTGGGCCACCGGTGAGCTTGTCTAGCCGGTCATCTGTGATGGCTTCTGACGTGCCGTCCTTGAGCTGCCAAGCGACGGTTGCGTCTCCTAAGACGAGCCAGTCGAGCCGGTCGCCGGTGACCCGTACGGCAGCGACCGTGGCGGCTGGTGTGAACGGGTTGGAGAGATCGCACTCGTCCGCGTGATCTGCGGCAGTTCGCCGAATCGCTTCGGCGAGTACCGCGTCTAGCGGCCGATCTGGTGCGGAGGTCGCCAAGCTGGCGCTGAAGTAGGCCCCGAGGTGTGCGACATACCAGGGCACGTCGTGCCGGCAGCCGATATCCGCGACGGGGTACTTCGACACCCCATCGAGGACGAGCGCCCAACGACCCGTGACCATAAGGAAGTCGTCGTTCGCTCCGCCGGGTGCCGGCTCTGTAGCGGTGACTGCGTCCAACATCGAGAGTGCTCCGGCCTAGTCGGGAATGGGGAACTCGTACGCGAACGTCACCATGTCGCCAGCGAGGATGGCGAGCATGACCTCGACAGCCCTGCCTTCGGTGTCGTACGTCGTGCGCGTGAGGTCTACGACAGGCGTACCCGGCGGAAGGTTGAGAGCAACCGACTCCGGGCCGGTCGGCATCCGCACGGACCATTCCTCACGAATTCGGTCTAGCGGACCTGCGTCTTGGAGTCTCGCGAACCCGCCGCCGGGGCTGCGAGCTCAATGGCAGAGCAGTGGACTTTTTATCCGCAGGTCAAATCTTCTATAACGCTGAGTTAGATTCTATTCTGTCCACATTACTCGGGGTGGTTTCCGCGCCTTGAGGCATCGCAGTGAGCGGACATGTCGGTCTAGATTCCAGGTGGTCGCGCCAGATTCCAGTAGGCGTCCGCGACTCTAGGTGACCACGCGATGACCACGCACCTGTCGGCTCGAGCGAGACGTTGCCCGAAGTCCGCAGGTACCGATCCTTGATCGAGTAGCTGGCCCCGCCTGCGTCTCGCGTGGCTAGTGGCCTGCTGCTGGCCAGAACCTCGCGAGCCAGGTAGCGCATCAGCGGCAGGTCGCGCTGAATGGCGAGGAACTGGTTCGTCCTGAGATGCGGCATTCGCCGGCGAATAGCGGTAACATCCACAATTTCGCGGACGCTGATGGTTCGACCAGGGCCAGGGTGAGTCGAGCTGCCCTGACCTCAGGATGATTTCGCCAGAATCGTGGATCTTGGCTGGGCTACTCTCCTCGACTCGACGGGCATCGCGACACACGTCGTCGCCTACCGGCGGTCACTCCGGCCTGTTCGGCTTCTTCGAGGCGGCCTTATGTTTGCGTCGCGTTGAGCTGAGAGTGGTCCGCGGCCGGTGCGGACTGACGCGGCCGGGCAGTTCAGGGCGCCGGCGTCGGCGGCGCTCAAGAAGTACGCCGCCGGCCGCGGCGAGGGTCGCAGCGGCGGCCAGGGCATTGAGTACGGCTTCGACCAGGGGAAGCAGTTCGGTCAGGCCTCGCACGGATTGTTTGTCCTTCCGCATGTGTCGACTGCGGCCAGTCGGCGTCCAGGTTGCGGCGGCATCAGTAATGCTGCCGGTTCGAGCATCAACCGGGCGCGATCCGGTGATAACGCGGCCGGACGCGACATCGTCCAGATAGCTCGCTGTTGGACAGGTTGCTGACAACCGCCCGATTTTTCTGCACGCCATCGCTCAGAATCAGACACAGCGGGCGCACAGCAGTGACTCGAGGAGAGAACATGTCAGTGATCAAGCGGTCGCCCACACCTCCTGGCCCGATCACTGAGCTGTTCGATCGCCTTCACGACCTCCGGTTCGACGCCGGTGAACCAGCGATCCGGGAGATCGCTCGTCGCACCTCAAATGCCATCGTCTATTCCACAGTGCATCTGATCTTCAAGGGTCCTCGAGTACCAAGCTGGGGAAAGCTCGAGCTGATCGTCGAGGCACTCGAAGGCAGCCCGGACGAGTTCCGCGTCCTGCACCGCGCTGCCCTGCGAGAAGAGCGACGTCGCGGTGGGCCCTCGGAAGCCGCTGAGGCGGTCGAGGAGATCCTCGCTGGAGCCCGCGCCGAGGCCGCCCGCCTATTGGCAGAGGCGCAACGACTACGGGCGGCAGCCGATCCTGAAGGTACGAAGCTGGAAGCAGAGCTTGAGGCTGGCCGAATTCGCGATACTGCCCACCGGGAGGCGGCCGAGATTCGCGCCGCAGCCGAGTCCGCTGTTGCGGACGCACACTCGGCGATCATTGAGAGTCAGGAAGTTGCCCACTCCGCCGGGCTCCGCCAGCAGCGCCTCCGCGACGACATCGATCGAGAACTCGTGTCCTTGATCCAGCAGCGCGATGAGGTACGAGCCGAGTTGGACCACATGCGCGAGGTCCTTCGACAGCACAACGCCGCCTCAGTCGAGGAGCCGCCGCCGGTTCCGGTGTTCGACGCCGCGCTGCGCGGCTATAACCGGGAGCAAGTCAAAGATCATCTGGCGCTGCTTCGCGACCGGTTGCTGGACGTCACCTCATCGAGTCGACAGATCGGGATATTCAGCGAACAAAGTCGCTTGCAGTTCGTGAACCTGGCGCGGCGTTCTCAAATCCTGGTGGATAGGCTAATCGGAAGCCTTGACCAGATGGAAAAGAACGAACAGGATCCCGACCGGCTTGCCGAGCTGTTCCACCTTGATCACCTTGCCACACGCATGCGCCGCAACGACGAGAACCTGCTAGTTCTTGCTGGAGAGGAATCCCTATTTCAAAGTTCCAAAGCTGCTCCGCTGGCCGATGTGATTCGTGCCGCCCAGTCAGAGATCGAACTCTATACGAAGGTGAACTTCGGACGTATTGAGGCTGGCATCGAGATAGCGCCCTTAGTCGTCCACGATCTCGTACGACTGCTGGCCGAACTCTTGGACAACGCCACCGCGTTCTCGCCACCCGATATGGCTGCTGTCGTCGAGGCCCGCCGTGTCGGATCGGCCGTCCAGTTGATCGTTGAGGATCGCGGAATTGGGATGATCGGCCAAAAGATCGCGTTGATCAACGACCGCCTAGCTCATCCCCCGACGCCTGGGTTGGATATCATCAACACCCGTTATATGGGCACGAAAGTGATATCACTCTTAGCCGCCAAGCATGGAATCAAGGTTGAACTCAAAGCCGCCAACTCGAATCGTCCAGGCGTCGTAGCCCTCGTGACCCTTCCGGCTCCCACCCTTCTCCAAGGCGCAACCGGCCTAGGTCAAACCGTAGTCGCTCCCAGTCCCGATACTCCTACAATCGAAAAATCGACAATGACGCCCATCGATGACTTGCCGGAATCTGCCATCTAGTGGCTCCCGAATGAAACGGTATTCGGCGCGGTGCGGCTCGAACCTCAACTCGGACCGGCGGAAGGTGTCGACGGCGCAGCCGGACCAGGTCCTCACGCACATCTCCCCGGCCCACAGCGAGAACGTCAACTTCTTCGGCTGGGCACCGTCGACATCGAGCACGAGCTTGCGCAACTCGACGACACCGGATTCCGGCCCCTGCGCGTCGCGACCACTGCGGGGTAAGCCCGGCACGGGGGACTGTCTCAAAGTCGGCTCTGTCGCGATTCCGGGACGCTGTTGGCGATCTTGTCGGGTCAGATGGTGGTTGTCAGGGTCTTGCAGAGTCGTTTCAGGTGGCTGGGTGGTCGGTGGTGTGGGTGGGCCGGGTCGTGGGCGGCCAGGCGGCAGATGTTGGTGCCGGCGGCGATGAGGACGTGTTGGACGTGGGTTTTGGCCAGGCCGCGGTAGCGGCAGTGGCGTAGTCCGTGGGCGCGGGTGGTCTCCGAGACGGTGGATTCCGCGCCGGCGCGCAGATCGTATCGGCGCTGCCATTCGGGGGTCTGTTGCTGGGCGCGGACACGGGTCTGGATTTCCTGCTGGGGTCGAGGAAGCAGCAGGAGGTGTCGGCCCTTGTCGTCGATGTTGCCGGTGCATTGCAGGCGGACGTCGCAGGCCCTGCAGTCACCGCGTCTGAACAGGACAGAGATGCCGGCTTTGCGGTCGGTGACGGTTGGTTTCCAGGGCGGACTGGTCACGCCCTTTGGGCAGGTGACGGTCTGATCCTCCCAGTTGATATGGAAGTCTTCCTTGGCGAATCGGGGGCGGTCGGCGGCCCGCGGGTCCAGGCGGACCGGCCCGACGATCGTGATCCCGTGTTCGGTGGCGGCCTGGTGGATGATGTACGGGGTGACGTATCCGCTGTCGAGTAGGTGCTCTGCTGGCATGATCTGCCCGGCGGCCAGTGCGGCGTGAATCGGACTGACCGCCTCGACATCCTGTTCGGGAGCGGGGGTGGTGAGAACGTGCACGATAACGTTGACGGCGTCGTCGTCGCAGGTCTCGGTCTGGTGGTCCTTGTATCCGATCCAGGCGATCTTCCCGGCCTTGTGACTGAACCGGGCGTCAGTGTCATGTGGAGTGACGATCTCCGAACTCGACCAGGGGACCCGTGCGGGCTCGTCGTCTGCGACCTCGGGCCCTTTGGCCCGTCGGGGTGTGTCGTTGCGGCTGCGCCGTGCCCTGGAGATCTTGGTCTCCCGCCAGCGCAGTTGTCCGGCGTCGTGCCAGTACTGCTGGACCCAGACCTGCCGCAAGCTCAACTTCGGCGACCGCTTGAACCCATGCCGGGGCGCTGGAATGGTAGACGGCCTGTAGCAGCGCCATGCCGTCGCCGCCGACCTGCAGAAGGTAGTCAGACACCCCCGTCTGGCCCTTGGGTTGGTGTTCGTAGCGGATCGGACGGCCATACCGCTGTCCCCACTCGGGCGTGATCACCCCTAACAACCAGACCTCATCGACCCGGACGAGGGCCTCCAACGCGGTCCGCAACGTCTCTGCCACGAGCTCGACCCGGCTGAGTTTGCGGACCGCCGCCAGCACGTGGGTGGAATCGGTGCGCATCCGACCACGCCGCTTGACCAAGCCCGCGGTGGCCAGCCGATCGACCATCATCTGCAGCAGCCGATCAGCGCGGTCGCCCTCAGCCAGCCGGTCACGGAACTCGCTGAGCACCGAATGATCAAACCCGGGCTCATCGAGGTCCATACCGAGTGCGTATTTCCAGTCGATGCGGCACGCCACCGCCCGCGCGGCCTGGCGGTCGGGAAGGTTCTCCGCATACTGCAACACCGACACCAACGCCAACCGTGCCGGCGACACACCATGACGCCCATCACCACCGAACCAATCGGCGAAATCGGAGTCCACGAACAACTCCTGAAGCTTATCCCGGACCCACATCGCCGGCGTCCCCTTCGGACACGCCGCCCAAGCAACCCGCGCCGTCACCGCCGGAATCGCCCCACCCGAAACACGGCCCATCGACATCGCCACCACCTCCGACGCGGGCCGCCTCACCACACCCAACGAACCTCACGCCAGGCGCGATACGGGACGAACAGGCCAAGATCGCCAACAGCGTCATTCCGGTGGTGACGGGTAGTGATCGTCGTCGTTGACCCTGCATGAGGGAAGTCGACGAGCTTGTGGCCACGGTGTTTCGGGACTGGCTCCGCTGGTGATCGAGGACGTGATCGACGAGGGCGCGCGGATCCTGGTGCTGGCTTGGACTCCACATCAGACGGTGGCGTGTCCGGGGTGTGGGGCGTTGTCGGAGCGGGTGCATGGCTATCACGTGCGGACGGTCGCGGACGTGCCGGTGGACGGGCGGCGGGTGGTGGTCCGGGTCCGGGTGCGCCGGCTGGTGTGTCCGACGCGGGGTTGCCGGCAGACGTTCCGGGAGCAGCTTCCTGGGGTGCTGGAGCGGTATCAGCGCCGTACTGCCCGTCTGACCAGGCAGATTGGTGTGGTGGTGCGGGAGTTGGCTGGCCGGGCCGGGGTGCGGGTGTTGTCCGCGTTGGCGGTGCGGGTGTCCCGGCACGCCGCCCTGCGGGTGCTGCTGGGGCTGCCGCTGCCGCGGCGGCCGGTTCCGCGGGTGCTCGGGGTGGATGATTTCGCCTTGAAGCGCCGGTGCCGGTACGCCACCGTGCTGATCGACGTCGAGACTCGCCAGCGCGTCGATGTTCTGCCGGGCCGCAGGGTTGAGGTGCTGGAGTCGTGGCTACGCGAGCATCCCGGAGTCGAGGTCGTGACCCGGGATGGATCGGCCGCCTACGCAGAGGCCGTCCGCTGGGTGATTCCCGACGCGGTGCAGGTTGGGGACAGGTGGCACATTTGGTCCAACGTCGGCCAGGCGGTGCTGAAGGAGGTCACCGCGCACAGCTCCTGCTGGGGCAAGTCCGGCCCGCCGCCGCGAGAGGACAGCAGAAGGGCGGTCACCGCCCGCCAACGCTGGCAGCAGGTCCACCACCTGCTCGGCAATGGCGTGGGGCTGCTGGAATGTGGACGTCGTCTCGGGATCGCGATCAACACCGTCAAGAAGTACGCACGCGCTTCCCAGCCCGAGCGCCTGGTCCGGGTGCCCGCCTACCGGCCCACTCTCGTCGACCCGTACCGCGATCACCTGCGCCGACGCCGGGACGCCGACCCGGCCGTCCCGGTCCTGCGACTGCTGGCCGAGATCCGGGCGCTGGGCTATGCAGGCAGCCAGAATCTGCTCTACCGCTACATCACCGACGGCCGCGTCGAAGCCGACCGCCTCGCGGTCTCACCCCGCCGGCTGACCAGCATGATCCTCACCCGACCCACCACGCTCAGCAACGACCAGCAACGTCTCTGCTACGAGCTCACCACCGCCTGCCCCGAGATGACCGTCCTGGCCGGACTGGTCCGCTCCTTCGCAGTCCTGCTCACCCCAGCAGCAGGCAACGCCGACCTCCTCGACGACTGGATCATCCGAGCCCGCACCGCCGGCATGCCACACCTGCACGCCTTCACCCGCGGCCTGGACTTCGACCGCGATGCCGTCCAGGCCGCCGTTACCCTCGCATTCCACAATGGAGGAACAGAAGGCGTGAACACGAAAACGAAACGGATCATGCGACAAATGCACGGACGCGCTGGCTTCGCCTTACTCCGCCATCGGATACTGCTCGGCTGACCTCACACACCGTCACCACCGAAAGTCAGACAGAGGGGCCTGTAGGAATATGGGTGGATCTCCAGGTGTCCGGCCGCACGTTGTCGGGCATCCGTCACCGAGTTCAGTCGACCAGCCCGGGCGTCGTCACTAAGTCACAGTGGATGATCCTTGGATGCCCTATGAATACATCCCTCCGCAGATTCGTCTGAAGCGCTTCGGGATCTTTCGGCCGCTCGCGCTGGCAGTACCGTTCGCGACACTCGGGGCGGTGGCGTTGCAGGCAAAGGACCCTTGGATTGCAGTCGGCACCGCTACCGTCGTCGCTGTGGCGGCGGCGACGATGGGTGCGGGACTGGGCTTTCTCTTCGGAATCCCCCGGAGTCTTCAGGAGGAACGGTCCAACTCCGGCCCTCAGCCTGACGGCACACAGAATTCTCGTAGGTACGAGGTCAATACCAACCTGGAGCAGATCTCCGACTGGTTGACGAAGATCCTTGTCGGCATCGGTCTAGTCCAGCTCGGACCAATCGCTCGAACGATCGGCAACCTCATCACGGAGGTCGGAGCCGGACTCGCCCCAGATCAACGGGGACGAGTGATAGCGGCAGGTGTGATGTTCACCTACGCTCCAACCGGATTCCTCATTGGCTACGTCTCCACAAGAACCTGGCTAGCCACCCTATTCGCCGAGTACGACGACAAGAAACTGGATAAGATCCAGGGAGAACTCCTAGACATCCGCAGGATCGTCGACAGTAATGTGGGCGAACGCTTCCAAGCCGACGGCGACGCGATGCGGCTCGTCCTCCAGCAGCTCGACTACGACGAGCCGGACGTTGACGAGTCCGCTCTGCGCAACGCACTTAGGGCTGCCACCCCAAGTGCCCGCGCCAACGTACTGCTCCTCGCTGACGAAGTTCGCAGAAAGTCGTGGCGCGACCCGGCATTTCAAGGACGTGTCGAACGCACCGTGCCCATCTTCCGCTCGCTCACCGAACTCGGGCCCGCCAACCACCGTTACTGGGCCGCACTTGGGTACGCCTACAAAGACTCCGCCCCGCCCAACAACTCAGGAGCCCTGGCCGCGCTCACCCGGGCAATAGAACGGCGTGGCGATCCGAGAACCACCGGCAAAGAGTTCTATGAGTTCGCCCGAGCACTCGTCAGGATTCGCCTGCTCGACGGCAAACCAGCCGACGAACGGACCCAGGGGCTCATCCGGCAGGACGTCGCGGCGGCCTGGCACAACGAGACCGTTCGCAGAATCGTCCAGGTCTCGATCGACAAAGCTCCAGAAGGAGACGACACGGACAAGGAGAACTGCCTACTGGCGGAGTACATTCCGACCCCGTAGATCGCTAGCCGACATGGATACTGCGCCTTCGTCCACGTCTGACACAGGCGCCGCGCTTTAGAGCGTGTCTCATGTGGTGAGTTGAGCGAGTTTCTTGAAGCAAATCAGGGGCGCGGCGAGGAAGAGGAACGCACCGCTCGTAGCGGACGGTCAGGCGGCGGTAGCCGAACAGCCAGGCGATGGTGCGTTCGATCTTCCACCGTTGCCGGCCGAGGCGTTCGGAGGACTCGATGTCCTTGCGGGCGATGCGGCAGGCGATGTTGTGTTCGCGGAGCGTGCGGCGGGTGTCGGCGGAGTCGTAGGCCTTGTCAGCGTGCAGCTTCGCAGGCCTCGATCGTCGAGGTCCGCGACGCGACCGGGTTCTCGGAATGCCGTACAGCAGCGGCCACAGAGCCTGGGAGTCGTGCATGTTGGCGCCGGAGGCCGCGACCACCAGGGGCAGGCCGGCAGCGTCGGACAGCACATGCAGCTTCGAGCCGAGCTTGCCCCGGTTGGTAGGGTTACGTCCGGTCAGTTCACCCCCTTTTTGGCGCGCACCGACGCCGCGTCCACGATTGCCCTCGACCAGTCGACCTCTCCCCGGCCACCGAGCTCGTCGAGGACCGCGACGTGGATCCGCCGCCACAGCCCAGCCTCGGTCCAGGCCGCGGGCCGCCGGTGGGCGGTCTTGAAGTTCACCCCGAAACTGGCAGGCGGGTACCGCCAGGCGCACCCGCTGGTCAGCACATACACGACCGCCGTGAACACCGCCCGATCCGCCACCGGCGGTGTCCCTCCGCCCTGAGGCCGGACCTCAAACCGCGGGATCAACGGCCCGACCAGATCCCACAACTCGTCAGGAACCAGCCGCCATGACAACACCTCATCCACAAACGACGATTATGCCCCAGCCCAGACCGCCACCACATGAGACGTGCTCTAAGTGCTGTCCCGTTTTTTCCTGGCTGCCTGGGCGTGGGGCTGGCAGGATGATGGCCATGACCGCAATCCGAAGGGCCCATGCCGCGTAGACGGCCTGGCGTTCTGCGCGCCCGACAGCCTGGTCCTCGCATCTGGGAGGACCTAACGCCGAGTCGGATTCACGGGCTGTCCACCCGTACCAGCCTGGCGATACATCGAGTTGAGCGTCTCTCTGGCGACTACTACGTCTTCCCCGGTGCCACGGCCCGCGCTCTGCGGCGTTATCGAGCGTTCTTGCAACCGCCGGGGCGGCGGCCCTTGTATCCCCAGGCTGCCCACTGCTCGTGTCGAGGCTGTTCCTTCGACGATGTGCGGCATGCGCGTGACGTGCTTGCAGAGGTTCTGCAAAAGCTGCCGTTACGGTCCCGGGCCGAGTTGAAGCGTCAGGTGGCCTCCCTGGACGCCGTATACCTCGACCGCACTCTGCCTGATCCCTTCGCTGATCGCCGGCAGTGGCGTACGGACTTCTGGTGGCATCGCCGTCTCACGGTAGGCGGGGAGGTGATGTGAGGTTCGTGGGCTGATCCAGGGCTGCGACGATCTCAGCGTGACTGGTGTGATCACTGCGTCGGAGCCCTCCTGGATAGCTCCGTTCACGGGGCTGAGCCCGCGCTGCTTCGGAAAGCTGGTGACCGTGCAGCGACGCGGGGGCGCGGATGCGGTTGGCAAGGGGCGCCCGTGGAGCCTTCCGTTGGAGGACCGAGCACTGCCGGTAGCGGCGTACTGGCGCACAAACTTGACCATGCGCCAGCTCGCGCTGCTGTTCGGAGTGTCCAAGTCTGCCGCGGACCGCATCATCGATCACCTCGGGCCGATCCTCGCCCTCCAGGCCCGCAAACGGTTCTCCAAGGACACCGTGCTCATCGTGAACGCCACCCTGGTTCCGACCCGGGACCACACAGCGGCCGAACAGTCCAAGAACTATCGGCACTCCACCAACCACCAGGTCGTCATCGACGCCGACACCCGTCTGGTCGTCGTTGTGGGCCGGCCCTCTGCCCGGAAACCGCAACGACTGCAAGGCGTGGGAAGAGTCCGGCGCAAAAGCCGCCGTCGGCCGCACTCTGACGATCGCCGACGGCGGCTATCCCGGCACCGGACTCGCCATACCCCATCGCCGAAGCAAGGACGAAGACCTTCCGGACTGGAAGAAGACGCACAACAAGTCCCACAAGCAGGTCCGTGCCCGCGTTGAACACGTCTTCGCGCGCATGAAGACCTGGAAAATCCTCCGCGACTGCCACCTCAAAGGCAACGGGGTCCACCACGCCATGCTCGGTATCGCCCGGATGCACAACCTCACGCTCGCCGGATAAGCGACCCGACCACCAGCGACCGACTACACCCGAGGCGAGCCAAAGATCAATTACGGGACGGACTTTAGGCGTGGAGCAGACGCTGGTCGGCATTAGGTGGGCTGACGAAACCACGATCACCTCTACGAGAGTGGAGCGCGCGGATCCCGCTCGATTGCCCCCGGGGGACGGCCGGTCCACCTCTTCGGCTTGGAGTGGATGCGATCACCCCGCCCGTCCTCGGACTGGGGACGGTTCGCTTCGCCTCCGCTACCTGGCAACTTGGGTTCCGGGTAAGAGATCTTGACCCGCCAGATCCGCCGCACCTTGCCCTCTTCGCCGAGTGGCACTGTTTCGCCCCCACCTCAGCGGGATGATCGTGCGATTTCGCAGTCCGTCAGCGTCCAGCCGGTGGGCGGAGCAGTCCCTTTCAAGAGACGGGCATCTGACTCTCTGCGAATCCACAGTCGACAAGCGCAAGTGTCATCATCGATCCACCGGCCTCAAGACGGGGGATCGTCACATGGCATCGCGTATTCCGCTCTTCCTCACGCGGCATCCGCGCTTCGCCGGTGGGCTGCGCTGGCGCGTGGGACGGGTCTCGGCGGGGCTGTTGGTTTGTGGGGCGTTCGGAAGTCTTCTCAGCTTGGCGGCGGGGTTCGCGGGAGTGCACGGATTGTCGGCCCGGCGGCACGAGAATTTCCTCAGCGTGACCCTGACAGCTTTCAGGGCTCTGGTTGGCCAGGACAGCTTGCCGATCGAGCCCGGCAACCATCTCCACGAGCTGCTGGCCAGCGTCGCGGCGATGGTCGGGGTCCTGGTTCCAGCTCTGTTTGTGGGCGTGGTGTTCATCAGGCTGTTCGCGATTCGGGCGTTCACCTGGCGGGGCGCGATCAACGTGGTCACCGCGTCCAGAACCCAGTTCCCAGTGCATCTGGACCGGTTCGGGGACAGCAACGACGCAGTGCTGCAGGTCCGGTTCTACAAGCACCTGCCCCGGCTGGAGATCTTTGAGTTGCGGGTGCGGGCCTATCTGAGGTCCGAGTCGCAGGCTGACGATGGTTCGCTGTTTCGGTTCACCCACGAGCTGGACATTCTGGACGCAGCCGGTGATCTGTGCGAGGAGAGGGTCTTCCCGACCTGTGACGACGCTCGACCGATGACCGTGAACATCCCAGCCGGCGCCACGCTGGTCGGCGGTCGACTGGCCCAGTTGCAGGGGACAGAACTCACCGGCGTGCGGACGAACCTGCTGGTGCTCGTGACAGGGACTGCTCGGGGGCTCAATGTCGAGGTCTCCGACGGCCATGTCTACGACTTGAGCCGGGATGTGCAGTACGGCAGGTTCTTCACGGTGCACAACAGCGCTACGGTCCGCACCCGTCGTTGGCGCGGCTGGGACCGCTTCGAGGCCGTCCAGGACGACGATCCGGCCGTCGGAGTGCCAGCCCAGCGCGAGCCCAGCCCCTGACGTGGCGGCACAGAGGGTTTGTAATCGGCTCGGCCGCGCGAGCGTCGGCGGCGAGCCTGATCGCACGCCCGGCGGAGCAGGAGCGTGCCGGCCGGCGCGGACCGGTGCGTGTCGCGGGCGCTGCACGACCTGATCACGATGGTCGCTGGCTGCGGACCAGAGGGATCGGGTTCACCTGACGCACTTCCGGCGTGGGCGTGTCAACGGCGTCCGAATGTGGACCAGTCAGCGACGGATGAAAATGGACCACCTCTCTGGGTTGGATCTTGTTAGTCGTTGGTCTTGTTGGCCGCTGGGACGCGGCCGAGGTCTCGGTCTTTGAGCCGGTAGCTGTCTCCCTTCATGGAGATCACTTCGGCGTGGTGGACGAGGCGGTCGATCATGGCCGCCGCTACGACGTCGTCGCCGAACACCTCGCCCCAGCGTCCGAATGGCTTGTTGCTGGTCACGATCAGACTGGCCCGTTCATAGCGGCTGGAGACCAATTGGAAGAACAGGTTCGCCGCTTCGGGCTCGAACGGGATGTAGCCGACCTCGTCGATGATCAGGAGCGGGACCCGGCCGAGTTTGACCAGCTCGTCCTGGAGCCGGCCCGACTGGTGGGCGTCGGCCAGGCGGGCGACCCACTGCGCGGCCGTGGCGAACGCGACCCGGTGCCCGGCCTGGCAGGCCCGGATCCCGAGGCCGATCGACAGGTGCGTCTTGCCTGTTCCTGGCGGGCCGAGGAACACCACGTTCTCCTTCGACGCGACGAAGTCGAGGGTCCCGAGGTGGGCGATGATCTCGCGTTTCAGCGACCGTTGGTGCTCGAAGTCGAACTCCTCGAGGCTCTTGCGGGACGGGAACCTGGCGGAGCGGATGCGTCCCTCGCCGCCGTGTGATTCCCTAGCTGAGACCTCGCGTTGCAGGCAGGCGACGAGGAACTCCTCATGCGTCCACGACTCCGACCGGGCCCGCTCGGCCAGACGCTCAACGGCGGCTGCCAGCGACGGGGCCTTCAACGCCCGGGCGCAAAACGCGATCTCGGAGGCGACGTTGCGGCTGGTCTTGGTGGCCATCACGCGGCCCCTTCCATGATCTCTTCCAGGCCGAAGAGGCGGTCGTAGTCGGCGAGGTCGCGGTGAGCGACCTCGGTGGCGGTGACCGGAACGGCGACCAGGCCGCGGGCGTCACGCAGCTGCGCAGCCGCGGCGTGATGGGCTGGGTCAGTGATCGTCTGAGCCGCAGCCCAACAACGATCGTGTCGGGCAACGGGGCGTCCGTCGCAGGTCACGACCACGCGGTCGAGGTCGGCAGCGACGTCAACGCGGCGGCCAACGACGCCAGGGTCGACGGAGTAGTCGTTGGCGTCGACGCGAACATAGTGGTCCCTGGCCAGACGGGTGCTCATCCGCCAACCGACCACCGGGGCGACCGGGGGCAGGTCGACCATCGCGGCCCGGTCAGCCTCCCAACGATCCACCGGGCGGCAACCGAGCCGGCGATGCTGACGCTGGTTGGCCCGCATCAGCCAGTCGCCGAGCTGGGCGTTGAAGTCCGATGGTGAGGCGAAGTCCCGGCCGGGCAGGAACGAGGTCTCCAGATAGCCGTTGGCCCGTTCGACCAGGCCTTTGGCCTCCGGGTCCCGGGGCCGGCACTGGATGACCTTGATCCCGAGCACACCACGGAAGGCGTTCATCGCCTCGGTCAGCTGCGGCTGCCCTGCCCGCCATTGCCCGACCGCGGACTCGTTGTCCCAGACCAACGCCCGAGGCGCCGCCCCGAGTCCTGCGATGAGCTGCCAGTGGCCAGCGAGGAGATCCGGTGACTGCCGGGTCGGGATCATCGTCGCGGTCATGAACCTCGAGTAGCCGCAGACCATCACCAGAACGGGCGGCCTGCCGGTCTGGCCGAACCCCAGCGGCACATCCGCTGGCGGGAACCACAGATCACACTGCGCCAACTCGCCCGGCAGATACTCGGTTCGCTGCGCGGGATCCGGCGGCAGGAACACCGGCCGCAGCTCCCGCACCCGGTCCTTGAGCACCGTCAACGACCGCGACCAGCCGATCCGTTCGGCGATCACCGTCGCCGGCATCGTCGGACACCCCGCCAACAACGCCCGAATCTGGGGCTCGACCGCATCCACGATCGAACCCGCAGCAGCACGCTCATACTTCGGCGGCGCCGTCGACGCCAACGCCCGCTTCACCGTGTTCCGCGCGATGCCCAACCTCCGCGCGATCGCCGAGATAGACACACCCTCAGCCCGATGAAGCCGGCGGATCTCCGCCCAGTCCTCCACGCTCAACACCCCTCAGATGATCGAGAGGTGGTCAACTTTCAGCCGACGATCCCTGGTCAGTATTCAGCCGACGCCGACAGGGCGGAGCTGGCCGAGGCGGACCGGGATGCGGTCGCGTTCTACCGGGGCAATATCGCAGCCGTCACCCGCGCCCCGCCGAGCCGTCATCGCCAGCGAGCGCGGTGTGGTGGGTGCGGCGCGTCAGTTCCTGATCGATGACTGAACGGGCACGGGCGCCGCTGGGCTGAGCGCACCCTGCAATGGCTGTTCTTCAAGGCGCTGACCCCGGCCGAACGGCGGCGCTGGTGGGAAGGGGAAGAGACCCGCGGCGACGCCGGCGTGATCCTGCGCCGCCTGGACGCGGCCCGCAGCGAGGTGTGGAGTTCCGATCGGAACGCTCCTGTGCCGAATGGCAGCGCGCCGTCGCAGGCCGCGAGGTCATGCCCCAGCGCGAACAGATGTGGGAAAAGATCTTCGCCGTGATCGAGGCCATCGGCAGCTGCACATTGACAAGCCGGGGTGGTGCTCATGTACGTCGGGTCCGATTCCTGCTCACCGCAGTGCCGACCGCCGTGTGCCGGATTTCTCGTTCCATCTCCCTGCCTGGCGCCGGTAGTCGGCCCGAGCCCCACAGTGGATCTAGAGCGAGCCGCGCACAAGCGTGCGTACCGGAGTCCGTGGCGTCAACCGCCGGGGAACTTCTGGCTATCGCGCAAGTGGAATCTTGCCGAGAATCTGACTTAGTGTACAAATAGGACAGTCATAGGGTGACGTTGGTCATATTCAGGAGGTGCGTGGTGTTCACGTCCGCACTCCCGGAGTCGGCGCGGCATACTGGGGGAGTCAGGAGATTTATAGTAGGAAAACCGATGGAGAACCTGCCCAGCACATAGATCGTCGAGGAGTCAGTTCTGGTAGCCGCCGGGACTCTTCGAAGGCCGACCTCACGGTGCTGACCGGTCTCCATAAAGGGGGCAAAAATGGCAAGGCGTGGAAAAAAGGGTGTACCGAGCCGCTGTAAGACCAGTAGAACGCTGGTGCGCGGCCCAGCGCCTATGGAGGCGGAGCAGTCCGTGCCCGCTCTCCCGGAGGGCGCGCAGGCCGGACGCCGCGCGATCGGCGCGGGCAGGATCGGGCGTTTGGCGTGGTGGATCGTGCGCGAGGTGGTGTGGGCCTACGGGCACGCCGACTCGATCAAGGCCATCGCCGAGCACATGATCCACCGCGTCGGCGACATGATGTAGCCCGGATCGGGCTCTGTCGTCGGGCGGGAACAGCTCTGGCGGTCAAGTACCTCACGTACTACCTAGTAGGCGGGCACGCTCAGCGTGCCCGCCTACTAGCGTTTGCTGTTGTTCGTGAAGCCGATTTGACGTGGGTCGATGTGGCTGCCTCGCGTGGGGTCGAGGACTTCCACGATGAGCGGTGGGACGCCCATTCGAGCGGTGAGATTATGTGACATCTCGCGCAGGTACGGGTGCGCGATCTCCACGACCCCGTACGCGCCGAACACTTGGAGGTCCTCGATCGCCAAGGGCTTGTCGCTGGTGCGGCGAAACGTCAACATCAGCGCGAAGGAGATGTCGAAGACCGGTGACTTCTTACGTCCTGACCCGCTTGCCTTCAAGGCGTAGCTGACGTGGTAGGCGACGACCTCGGAGACCACCTCGACGCGAGCGGCAAGTTCCCACTTGGTCTCCAACGGGGAACTATGGGATGTTGAGATCAGCTTCACGTCGGCGTTCGTCAGGCGAATGTCCAAAAGGGACAATTGGCCGGCGACGCTGGCGGACGTCGCGCGACGCTCGTCATTGGCCGGGTCAACTGATGTCATGAAGCGACCTTGTCGAGCTCTCTCGCGATCGAGGCAGTGAGAGCCTGCTCGTGACCGGGTTTGGACTCGACAACGCGAAGCGACCGCCAGTGCAGTACCGGGCCGAGTGGTTCTTCTCGAGGATCAACGGTATCAACCAAAGCTGATGGGTGGTTGATGGAAGTGATTTTGGCGTAGGTCTCTGGTTCGCCGTACGGCAGATGGCGGTCACGGTAGGACTCGCTGATATGAACCCCGGAGTTGAAATGCACGGTCGCCGTGATGCGCGCACCGAACTGCTTTTTCTCCGATAATTCCAACCCGAGCCGGCACGCAAGTATGCGTGCGTACTTCAATAGCGTCGACAGTCTCGGTTCAACGACGCCGCGTTCCATGTCAGATACGGCGCTCTGGGTGGTGCCCATCTGTTGAGCGATCTCAGCCTGGCTCAGGCCCCGCTTCTTCCGGACGGCGGCGAAGGTCCGAAGAAGATCAAGAAGGATTTTGGCGTCTGTCTCACCCTCGGCGAAGGCGGGATCGGCCCGTCGCTCCGCGTCCGCTAGTGCTTGGGAGTCATCAGCGGCGACTCTGCCGTGGTCGACCCCTTCCGCAGCCAGTCTAGCCATCATGTCTCCTTCCGACACCGCGAGTTACTGGAGGGCTGCAATCCCAGGGGATCGGTCTTCACCGATAATGCCATTCAACGACTGCCGCTGGGAAGGGGGCGTTCAGGTGCAGATATCCGACACATCGCATGAATTGCCCCACACTCCCTTGACCCAATCGACATCCTTGTCGGTCAGCTGCCCCCGGGCTGCCACCTTCAAGATCATATAGCCGCCGCGGGGGTCGGCGGCGTAGAGCGCATCATAGCTCGAATCGCCGCATTCCACGCATAGGGCTTTGATCCTTCCCGTGGGATCTCGCGGCTTTCGTAGCTGCCGGAAGGCACCTTCGTGCAGCTTAAGATTGAAGGCGCCATGGTCGCGGCCATCTGCTGTCAGCGCCCGCAATGATCCCCACACGTCAACCCCTTGATCCGGGTTCTTAAGGAAATACCATTGGCGTGCGAGCACGGCAAGCGGCTCCCCTCTCGGGAAAAGATGATGAGGCAGACTTTAAATGCCTTAGTTACATCGACCACACCCCTCGTGCGGTCGAAAGAATTGTCCCAACAAGTTCTGATCTCGCGTTAATTGATGTTGGGAAAAGGTAAATCCGCACCTCAGGGCTCATGCTGGGGGCGCTTCAAAAAAGAACTTCCAATGATTCTCACGTATGAGTGTCGGCAACCAGACAAGAGATTGCCGGCAGGCGAATCTTTACATAGTTCGTTCATTGAGGTTCACGAACTCTGCACAGTTAGGCTAGGCTGGTCCTAGCTCTAGGTACGCACTGTGAGGTCGGCCTGAGCGGGGGTGGCAAGGCCGGCTAGCCTGCCGCCCCCCATTATTCTTTGACCCACCGCAGTCCAAAGCTCCATGCTCGACGATCATCTGGCGCGGCCATGGGGTGGTACGTCCACCGATGGCCGCAGTATTCCTGGTATCACCTCCACGGGCCTGTTGTGGCGGGGGCACAGGCCACGAGATCAGCGCACCAACATACGCGCCGCCACAAACGCCAATACTCGATGGCCGTTCCCCGGCTGAGGCGTCGGCACACCCCGCCACGACCGCGCCGCACATCCGCCAGCTCGGCGTCCCATCAGTCTCCGGCAGACTCGCCGCACTGGGCAGGCTGACTGCCCTGACTCCGGGGCGGGATGGCCTTGACGGCACCGGCCTGGTCGCTGCTGCCGTACTTCTGCCATCACTCCGGCCGGGCGAATGTCCCTCGGCGGCCCCGTCACCGATAGACCCGAGTCCAGGCAAGCAGCATGGTATGGGTGCTCTGGAGCTCGCGGGTCGGTGCCGTGTGCCAGACGCGCAGCTCGGGATCTATTCAACTCAGCGTCCTACGACCGAGCCCACCAGTCCCTCGACCGTTCTCGGTCGACCTGCTCGCCGCCCGCCTATGTCGGTATAGGAGTGAACGGCCCTGTCAGGAAAACGGTGGATCTAGCTGGTGTGGGTGAGGAGTTTGGGTACGAGGCGGCCTTCGAAGGTGATTTCGAAGGCTTGGAGTGCGATTTTCCATCGGGCGGTCCAGCGTTTGCGGCCGGCGCCGGTGGGGTCGAGGCTCATCAGTGCGAGGTAGACGCATTTGAGGGCAGCTTGCTCGGTGGGAAAGTGCCCGCGGGCGTTGACGGCCCGGCGGATTCGGGAGTTGATGGACTCGATCGCGTTGGTGGTGGAGATGATCTTTCTGATCTCGGTGTCGAAGGCCAGGAACGGGGTGAACTCGGTCCAGGCGTTGGTCCATAGCCTCACGATCGCCGGGTACTTGGCCTCCCAGGTCTCGGCGAAAGCGGCGAACGCGTCGAGTGCGGCCTGTTCGGACACGGCTGTGTAGACGGGTTTGAGGTCGCGGGCGATGGCGGGCCAGTCCCGGCGCGAGGCGTAACGGAAGCTGTTGCGCAGAAGGTGAACTATGCAGGTCTGCGTGACGGCCTGCGGCCAGACTGTCGTGATCGCCTCTGGCAGGCCCTTGAGGCCGTCGCAGACGACGATGCACACGTCCTGGGTTCCCCGGTTCTTGATCTCGGCCAGGACCCGCATCCAGTACTTCGCGCCCTCACCACCGTCACCGGCCCATAGCCCGAGAATGTCGCGGGTCCCGTCGACCGTGACGGCCAGGGCGACATAGATCGGCCGGTTCGCGACCGACCCGTCGCGCACCTTCACGTTCACACAGTCGATGAACAGCACCGGATACACCGAATCGAGCGGACGCGATTGCCAGTCGGCCATGCCGTCAAGGACCCGGTCGGTGATCACCGAGATGGTGTCCCTGGAGACCTCGGCGCCATAGATCTCAGCCAGGTGAGCGGAGATCTCACCCGTCGTGAGGCCCTTCGCCGACAGTGAGATCACCAGGTCATCGACCCCGGACAGCCGCCGTTGACGCTTCTTGACGATCTTCGGCTCGAAAGAGGCGTCCCGGTCCCGCGGCACCACGATCTCCACCGGCCCGGCCTCGGTGAGCACCTTCTTGGCCCGGGTCCCGTTCCGGGCGTTGGACCGCCCGGCCCGCTCATGCTTGCCATATCCGAGGTGGTCATCCATCTCGCCCTCGAGAGCGGACTCGATCACGACCTTCGTCAACCGCGCCAGCAACCCGCCCTCGCCGGTCAGCTGGAGCCCTTCAGCTCGGGCCCGGTCCGCCAACTGCCGCACCAGTTGGGCATCGACAGCATCGGTCATCAACGGGTCTGAACCCGCCTCCTTGAGCTTCGCCATTGTCACATCAGACATCACGGGTTACCCCCATTTCTGGAGATCCACCCATATTCCTACAGGCCCGAGTGAACGTCTCCCAGGTCGGCGCGTCAGTATCAGGGGCGTGTCGGTAGGTGGGGTAGAGCGCGGAGCGTTGCCGTGGGTGGTGGTGTGGTCGGGTGTGCGACAGGGGGTTGTTGATGTGGTGTCGAAGTGGTGGTGGCCGTCGATGATGGGGGGATGAGGTTTGGGCGGTGGGTGTGGTTGTTGGTGGGCGGGTTGGCGCTGGTGGGGTTGGGCGCTTTCTTCGTTGTGGCCGGTCTTGATCGGGCGGACAAGTTGGCCAGTGCGATCGGTTTGTTCGTCGGGCTGGGTGGCCTGGGCGTGTCGGTGTACGGGCTGGTGTTGACGCGTCGCGTCCCGCCCGTCGAGAGCGGGCAGTCGATGAACAAATCAGCGGTGGGCGGAAGCGTGAACCAGATTCGGGATGTGCACGGCAACGTCAAGTTCGGGCCACCCGCACCGTCGAGGGCTCCGGCCACAGCACCAAGTTCAGCTCCGACTGGGCCGGCAGGGTCTGAGGCGGTAGTCGCTCCGGATGGGCAGCGGGTGACGGAATCCCAAGTGTGTGGGGATGTGCTACAGGTCGATGGTGTCGTCGGCGATGTGGACATCGACCGGTGACCTTGTGGCCGAGCCCCGCCGGGGGGCAGAGTGTGTCGAACACGGTGGTGTTCGGTGACGTCATCCAGATCGCCGGGGTGTACGGGAACGTCACGATCACCAACACCCCTCCCTGCTACCGGGTACAGGAGTACCCGTTGGGCGGGGCGGGGCTGTCGATGGGGCAGGCCCGCAAACAGCCGAGCCAGCTGCTGCTATCGCGGCACCAAGTGGTGAACTTCACCGGCCGTGACAGCGAGCTTGCGGACCTTGCGTCGTGGATGGACGACACGGGGGTGCGGGTGCGCCTAGTGCACGCCGCTGGCGGGCAGGGCAAGACCCGTTTGGCCCAGCAGATGGCCGCTGGGTGCGGTGCGGCTGGCTGGTCGGTGTGGAAGGTCACGCACGACACTGCATCGCTGTCGCGGGGCCCGGTGCGGCTGCCCGTGACGGGTGGGGTGTTGGTGGTGGTCGACTACGCCGACCGGTGGCCGCCGTCGCATCTGATCGCTCTGGTCACGGATCTGACCGCGCTGCACGCCCGCGCCGGGATCGCGGTGCGGGTGCTGTTGTTGGCCCGTGCGGGAGGGTTCTGGTGGACGGCGGTCGCCGACCGCCTCGACAGCGACCTCGGTGTCGACACCGACGCTCAGGTACTCGTCCCGCTAGGCGAGCACACCGACCGCGAAGCCCTGTTCCACACGGCCCGTCGCCGGTTCGCCTCCGCTCTAGGCATCGCCGCCCCAGCCGTGCCGGCGCCGGCAGGGCTGGGCGGTCCCGACTTCGCCCAGGTCCTCACCGTGCACATGGCCGCCCTCGTCGCCGTTGACGCCCACCACCAGGGCGGCATCGCGCCGTCGGAGCCGCACGCGATGTCGGCGTACCTACTGCGCCGCGAGTTCGCGCACTGGCAGATCCTGCACGCCCGCGTTGAGGATCCCATCGCCACCCCACCGGCCGTGATGCGCCGGGCCGTGTACGTGGCCACCCTCACCGGCGCACTGCCCCGCACCAGCGCCCGCACTGCCCTGGCCACCGTCCAACTGACTCCCACCCAGGCGGGTGCTGACGGGATCATCGACGACCACCAGCGCTGCTACCCGCCCGATGACCCCGGCGCGGGCACCGTGCTGGAGGCGATGCACCCCGACCGGCTCGGCGAGGACATGCTCGCCCTTAGCACTCCTGGACACCCCCACACCGCCGACGGGCACTGGACACCCGACACCTGGACCCTCGCCGCGCCGCGCACGCTCCTGGGCGGAGAACCCAGGACCTGGGGTCCGGCGGCGGTCACCGTCCTGGTCGAGACCGCCCGCCGCTGGCCCCACATCACCACCACCCTCCTCAACCCCCTCCTCACCACACGTCCCGACCTCGCGCTTGCTGTGGGCGGCACTGCCCTCATCCGCCTCGCTGACCTTCCCGACCTCGACCTTGGTGTCCTCGAAGGCATCGAAAACCTCCTCCCTGACCGCCGCCACATCGACTTCGACATCGCCGCCGCCGCCATCAGCACCACCCTCACCCGCCACCGCCTCGCCCACACCAACGACCGTTCAGCCAAGGCCCGCATCCACCACAACCACGCCATGCGCCTGTCCCATGCCGGCCGCCACGACGAAGCGCTCATTGCTAGCCAGGAAGCCGTCGATCTCTACCGCCAGCTGGCCGAGGCCCAGCCCGCCGTCTACCTGCCCAACCTCGCGGGGTCGTTGAACAACCTCGGTGCCACGCTGTCCAGGCTGGGGCTGCGGGAGGAGGCCTTGGCCCCCGGTCAGGAATCGGTCACCATTCGCCGCGGGCTGGCCGAGGCCCAGCCCGCCGCCTACCTGCCCGACCTAGCAGGGTCATTGACCAATCTCGGCAGCCTGCTCTCCGAGCTGGGTCGGCGGGAGGAGGCGTTGGCCCCCGGTCAGGAATCCGTCGATCTGTACCGCCGCCTGGCCGAAGCCAACCCCGGCGCCTACCTACCCGGCCTCGCGATGTCGTTAAACAATCTCGGCAGTCTGCTGTTGGAGCTGGGGCTGCGGGAGGAGGCCTTGGCCCCCGGTCAGGAATCGGTCACCATTCGCCGCGGGCTGGCCGAAGCCCAGCCCGCCGTCTACCTGCCCGACCTCGCGGGGTCGCTGACCGACCTCGGCGCCATGCTGTCGGGGCTCGGTCGGCGGGAGGAGGCGTTGGCCCCCGGTCAGGAATCCGTCGATCTGTACCGCCGCCTGGCCGAAGCCAACCCCGCCGTCTACCTGCCCAACCTCGCGGGGTCGTTGAGCAACCTCGGCAGTCTGCTGTCGGGGCTGGGTCGGCGGGAGGAGGCGTTGGCCCCCGGTCACGAATCCGTCACCATCTGTCGCCGGCTGGCCGAAGCCCAGCCCGCCGTCTACCTGCCCGACCTCGCAGGTTCGCTGAACCTCCTGGGCAGCCTGCTGCTCGGGCTGGGTCGGCGGGAGGAGGCTCTGGTCTCCGGTCAGGAATCCGTCACCATCTGTCGCCGGCTGGCCGAAGCCCAGCCCGCCGTCTATATGCCCGACCTTGCGGGGTCGCTGAACCTCCTGGGCAGCCTGCTCTCGGAGCTGGGTCGGCGGGAGGAGGCCCTGGCCCCGAGCCAGGAATCCGTCGATCTGTACCGCCGCCTGGTCGAAGCCAACCCCGCCGCCTACCTGCCCAACCTCGCGGGGTCGTTGAACAACCTCGGCAACCTGCTGTCAGAGCTGGGGCGGCGGGAGGACGCCCTGGCCCCGAGCCACGAATCCGTCACCATCCGCCGCCGGCTGGCGAAGGCCCAGCCCGCCGCCTACCTGCCCAGTCTCGCGACGTCGTTGACCAGCCTCGGCGCCACGCTGTTCGCGCTGGGTCGGCTGGAGGAGGCTCTGGCCCCGAGCCAGGAATCCGTCACCATCTGCCGCCGGCTGGCCGAAGCCCAGCCCGCCGCCTACCTGACCGACCTCGCAGGGTCATTGACTAACCTCGCCGCCATGCTGTCGGGGCTGGGGCGGCGGGAGGAGGCCCTGGCCCCGAGCCAGGAATCCGTCGATCTGTACCGCCGCCTGGCCGAAATCAACCCCGCCGCCTACCTACCCGGCCTCGCGGGGTCGTTGAACAATCTCGGCCGCCTGCTGTCAGAGCTGGGGCGCCGGGAGGAGGCGTTGGCCCCGAGCCACGAATCCGTCACCATCTGCCGCCGGCTGGCGAAGGCCCAGCCCGCCGCCTACCTATCCGGACTCGCGACGTCGTTGAACAACCTCGCCAGCCTGCTGTTCGGGCTGGGTCAGCGGGAGGAGGCTCTGGCCCCGAGCCAGGAAGCCATCACCATCCGCCGCCGGCTGGCCGAAGCCCAGCCCGCCGCCTACCTACCCGGCCTCGCGGGGGCATCAACCAACCTCGGCGCCATGCTGTCGGGGCTGGGGCGGCGGGAGGAGGCGTTGGCCCCGAGCCAGGAATCCGTCGATCTGTACCGCCGGCTGGCCGAAACCAACTCCGCCGCCTACCGACCCAGTCTCGCGACGTCGTTGACCAGCCTCGGCGCCACGCTGTTCGCGCTGGGTCGGCCGGAGGAGGCCCTGGCTCCGAGCCAGGAATCCGTCACCATCCGCCGCCGGCTGGCCGAAGCCCAGCCCGCCGTCTACCTGCCCGACCTTGCGGCGTCGCTGAACCTCCTCGGCAGCCTGCTCTCGGAGCTGGGGCGGCAGGGGGAGGCCCTGGCCCCGAGCCAGGAATCCGTCGATCTGTACCGCAGGCTGGCCCAGGCCCAGCCCACCCCGTACCTGCCCAACCTGGCGATGTCGCTGTGGGGATACGCGTTGGTGCGCGTGAAGGTGGAAGTGGCATCACCCGAGGCACTGGCAGCGGTCGCGGAAGCGATCAGCATCTACCAACATCTGGTCGAACAACTCCCCGCAAGATTCGGCCCGGACCTGCGGTCGGCGCACCGCACCCTCGCCGACGTGCTAGATGGTCTCGGCCGTACCAAAGAAGCCGACGACCTGCGGCGTCAACTAGCTAAGCCGACCGGCGGCCCGGACGGCGAGGCACCTGGGACGGTGTAACGGTTGCCTTCCCTGAAGGCTAGTACTGACGAGACAGCCCGCCCCGATGCGCAGCGATGCTCGGCACGCTCTGCCGTGATCACCATCGTCTTCCGTCGGGCCGATCGTCTACTGGGCGAAAGCTCCGGCGGTGCCGCAGCTCACCGGCAGCGCGAGGACCCGGGGGCGTGCCCGCGGCTTCGACGGACCATCGTGGCTGCACGACTGAGGTGCGTCATCCACTCGATACCGAACGGCACCTCGCGGGGCATCCAGCCGCCGCCCTCCATCGAGCCGGCCCGGCCGATGTTCATCAAGAACATGCACTCAATGTGGCTCTGGACCTCGCTGGCCTCGGGCTTCGGCGCCACCCCGGGGCCGAAAGCGCGCAGGGAGCGCTCGGCGAGAGCAACCGACTCCGGACCGGTCAGCATCCGCACGAACCATTGCACAGACCTTCTCATCGGCTCCTGACGGACCGTCGAGGTCCGTCTAACGGCGGGATGGCGGTGCGCAGAGTCGGCGAAGCCGGCTAGTCCCTCGATCAGCTGGACTGGGCCCGAGCCGACAGGAAGCCGACGACGCCCACAATCGCTGACGGCTCGCCGCCAGGGGCGAAGCTGCTGCGGCGTTCGACAGGACGTTCTCTACCTCGGCCAATAGGTCACCGCGCTCACGATCGGGTCGATCACGGCTAGCAGCATCCCCGCAGCGGTTTAGGCAGCCCGGACCCCAGCCTGCGACCATCAGCGACAGGCTGTCGCGCTCTCCAGATAGGAGTCGAACGGGCCCATGCACGTCAGGACCATCTTGGCGGGCCTACCCAACACTGTCCCGCACAAGAGGGACGGGCGGGACCCCCGCGACTTGGTGCTCCTGCGCGACGGAGCGCGACTCACCGATGTGGTAGCCCTGATTGCGGCTGGCCACGCACGTTGGGCGCCCTACACCACCCGGCAGAACGCCACCCGACGTGCCGAATCCATACGAGAGTCAGCCGAGTTGCTGTTCCCGTGAATCCCCACAGCTCACGACTTGGGTCTGCCCATGAGTGAAAGCACCATCTATGCTGGGTGCAACTGTACGTGTGGGTACGGTTCGAACGACTGGAATGAGGGCGAGGCAGGCATGGCCAGCGAGCCGCTACGACGTGTAGAGCGCGTGGTGTCGACACACGACATTACATGGCTTCTCGACCTAGCGAAGAACGAGCAGCTTAACCTTGATCCCCCGTATCAGCGCAAAAGCGTTTGGACGACCAAAGATCGACGTTTTTTTATGGACACGGTCTTTCGAAACTATCCGTCACCGGCAATTTTCCTTCACAAGACGATCGACGATACAACCGGAAACACTACCTACCATGTAGTAGATGGCAAACAGCGGATCTTGACTGTTCTCCTCTACGTCGAAAATCGGTTCGCGCTATCCGACGACTTTGGAGACACGAGGTTTGCGGGCCGCCGATGGCGGGACTTGGACCCTACTGCACGCAGGCTTCTTTGGAACTACCGGCTCACAATTGAAGAACTCGACGACGCAAGTATTATCGACGTAAATGATGTTTTCTCCAGGCTTAATAAGAATGCGAACAAACTTAACGCGCAAGAGCTTCGCCATGCCAGATTCGACGGATGGCTTATTTCCTTCCTCGAGGAAGAAGCCACGGAATCAGTTTGGCGGACGTTCAAAGTGCGTACGGCAGCCAAAGAAAAAAGAATGTCGGACGTACAGAACATTTCTGAGTTGGCCGCCGTCATCTTGCGGAAGGATATTTCGGGGTTCAGTCAAGAGGATCTAGATCGCCTTTACGCCGATCATGATGCGCCCGAGGCGGAAGAAACCGAGTTTGATACCGAAGAATTCAGGGAGGAGTTCCTTCAAACTCGCCGAGTCCTCGAGCGTCTGGAAGAAAGCTACCAACTGGTTTCTCGACACGCACAGCCGTTCTACAATCTATATATCCTCTGGACCGCACTCTGGCGCAACAGGCTCGAAGAAACACAGTTGGAAGCCTTTGCGGAGAGATACGAGTCATTCATGAACGCGGTCCAGGCCCTTGAGGTCAATGACGCGAATTATGGCACGCCACCCGTTAACGCTTTGAATGATTTTGATCTTCAGGTTGCCGCTTATAAGGCGGCATCAGTAGGAGCAACGACCGAGGAGCCTCAGCGGCGCGTGCGGCTCAATGCCCTAGAAGCTGCATTGTTCCCGACTGCGCAACTCGCCGCCAATGAAGATTGACGAAAGTCTCCGTACGGAGTATGTGAGGCAACGGAAGGTGGCGGAGAAACTCAAGGAACTAGTTGACTCCCAGATCCAATCTCGGAAGCCGCCGACTTGGCACTATGAAAGTAGAGTAAAAGGTGAGGAAAGCTTCGCACTAAAGATGGAGTGCGGGCGAGCCGATAATCCGAGCGAGATCGAAGACACTTTTGGTTGCGTACTGGTTGTTCCCAATTATTCTGCATTGGGAAGTGCTGAAGAAGTTGTAAACAGTCTGTTTGGGCGGCCCGCCGTCAGGAGACCCCGAGATTCATCGGAAACCGCCAAGGACCCCACTGACTTTCGATTTGATGATCTAAGACTCTACATGCGCTATCCAGCTAGTGAGATGACTCCACCGACGGGCGTGGAGGGCACATTGTTCGAAGTTCAGATCCGCACGTTTCTTCAGCACGCCTGGACGATCGCGACGCACGACATTGTTTACAAGTCCGACCAACTTAGCTGGCGTCGAGAGCGCATCGCTGCCCAGGCGAAGGCTGCGCTTGAGCAGGCGGAAGTGACTATCGCGATGATGTCGGCGCTCGAGAAAAACGATGTTCTTCCTGAAACCAGCAAAGACTATCGAAGGTTCAACAACATAATCGAATCCCTCCGTGATCATTGGGATTCGGAGCAACTGCCGACGAATATCCGTTTGCTGGCTGTTGGCGTCGATGGAATACTACGGGACATTGGACTTAGCTCTGACGACCTCCCTGCAATACTTGACACTGGGCGTACGCGATATGGTGGGAGGCATAACCTCGACTGGTCTCCCTATCGCGCCATCGTTCGCTACCTTTCCGAACAGCATGCAGCAAAGTTTAAGAGGTGCCTATCCAGGAAAGGTCGCGGTCACGTCTTTGTATACCCTGACGTTCTCTCCGCCTTAGGCCTAGACAGAACTGAGGCACCTCGAGCAACGTTCGTTGACGATGTCGAAAACCAACCGTCAGCAGCTAAATCGGAAAATGCATTGCTCTGAATGCAGTACAATATGCACCTCTGAAAGGGCGACATGTGCGCGCTAGGTGACGAGTTCACTAGGGCCTGGGAATCAATACCGGCTGACAGTGCTCGACTCGGCCAGTCCGTAGCTGTCGGCCCGTGCTCGTTGCTTATGTGTCGTATTTGACTGCGGCGACCTACTGAAAGGCCAACCACAGGCCGAAAGACGACTTGGGCTCCCCCTCCGAACGGAGGAAGGAGCTCAAGTCAAATTTTGTTCACCCAGCAGGACTGGAAACGCCTATGGACTCGGCGACCAAAATCGCGGCTATATGGCGGGCCTATCTGTCGGCTCTGGATACGGACCGAGGAATCGTTCACCGTTGAAGTGAATAAGGTGCGTCTCGTTTTCTGCGCACCACACGTCGGTCTCCCATGCGATGTCTTTTAGGTATTCCCTGAGATGTTCGCGCTCTTCGAAACAGGTGATGAAGACTGGGCCCGCAGTGGAACCTTGGAACAACCTCTTCAATTCACCGTGTCGCTTGGCGTCGATGGGGCCGTGGGATGTCACAGCTTCCATGAGGATCAGCCAATTGCGGTCAGGCATGTAGACGACGAGGTCCGGCATTTTGCCGTGGGAGTCGACGGTGACGCCGAGGGCTTCAAGGGCGTCGCGCTCGAAGACGCTCCATTTGGAGCCGGTGTCGCCGAGATAGAGAACTTGACCGCCGGGTGTATACAGGGGACAGAATCTGGTGATGATCTTCTTGATGAGCGGGTTCTGACCTCCGGGGCTGAGATCAACCTCGGCCCCACTTGGTAGCGTCACCGCGATGCGGTTCATCGCCCGCTCTTTCGCGTAGATGAATTGCAGACCAGGCAGCTTGGCCAGATAGGCTTGGAGCCTCTCATCGAAGCCAGGTTCGCCGTAGGTACAGATCAGCGCGAACGCGCCCGGCTCAATCTGGTAGCAGTTCTTCGGCGAGTTGACGGCCCGCGTCGGAGCGTCCGGGTTCTGTACGACCATGCCAGCCTCGATGAACTGGTGCAGAGTGAAGCGCCGGATGGTCTCGCGCGAGTTGGGCGCGTAGTCCTTGTCGTACGTCGCACGTAGCCAGGCCATGATGTCGTAGGTCTTGAGCATGGGCTGTTGCGCTGCGGACCAGGGATCCTCCGGCGACAGTCCCAAGAGAGCTAGCAAGGTCAGTGACGACCGTTCGTTGCACCTCTCCTTGTCGAAGTTTAGGAGTCCGAGAAGTGCACTGGCCTCGTTGATCCGCTGCTTATAGGGGTCGCCGCCGATGTCGATCGCTGTTTGCTCATTCATCACCACTGAGGTTAGCGGGCATCGGCTCCAAGTGTTGTCCCACAAGGCTGTCGATCTTCTTCTGGTCCGGCCAGCTGCCCGCACCCCAGGCGGTGCCGAGGGCGCTGAGCTGCTGGGTCGAGGGGTAGCGCAGATTGCGCAGGTCGGTGGCGTTGATCTGGGTATGTCCGCTGAATCGGCGAATGAACCTGTCCAGCAGGGTCGAGTTCAGCCACAGACACAGACCGCGGGCCACCTCGGGGGCGAGTCCCTGGTGGTTGTGGTGGAAGTAGTTGACGTGGTTCTCGAACCCGACCACCTCGCAGGCAATCTCGTCGGGATCAAAGACCGCAGCCACTACCCTGCGGCGTTCCTCCTTCGAGGACAGTCGCTTAACGACGACGTAGTGTCCGCTGGGCACGGTCTGCTTGACCGTCGCGGGGGTGACCATGATCGCGTTGCACTTTTTCGCGCCCGGTACGGGCCATCGGATCTGGCCTTCGTGCATGTGTAGCGGGTAGATCAGTGGTGCGGCGCCCGGCTCGGGGTCGGCTCGAAGATGTTCTGTGGCACGGAAGTCCACGACACGACCGGTCGAGACCTGAATTTGAAGGTCGCTTAGGGTGCTGGGCAGTGCGGCGAGCGCGGCAGCCAGGGCGGTGTCCTCATCACCGGCGCTGATGTGGAGGAAGTACTCGCTGTCCTTGGGGTGGACTACCTGGTCGTAGGGCACTACGTGTGTCTCGGGAGTGTCCTTGTAGTCGGCGCTCGCGGAGATGGTCACAGGAGTGCGGTCCGGCATCTGGCTACGGGTCGCAGTGAAGATCACGTTCTCCTGGAGCACGTTGGTGTCTGCGAACACGGTCGAGCGGGACTCGAACACATGCAGGAGATCCAGGCGCATCGTTTCCAGGAAGAAGCGACGGAAGCTGCGGAAGTAGGGGCCGTTAGTGAAGCTGCGGGGCGTGATCGCCGCGATCTGACCGCCAAGGGCGAGCTGGCTAATGCCCAACGCGAGAAATGCGGCATAGATGTTGGGAACCTCGACCGTGGCTGTCTCGGTGAGTCGCCGCTCTAGCGAAGTCCTATTGATCTTGCCGTAGGGTGGGTTCATCACGATCAGATCGAACGGCTCGCGCATCGGCGTCAAGAGGTCACCGGCACCAGTCGCCCACTCGACGTAGTTCGCGCCGATCACCTGGGCCGTGACCTTCACTCCCGCCACAGCGGCCGTGGCCACGCAGTCTTCGAGGGTGGCCTCAAGTGCCTCACGTAGCGTCTCGTCGATCTCGCAAGCCGTCAGCTCCAACTGGACGCCAGGACTTTCACGTATCACTCGAGCCACGATCGCAGCCGCCAGCGACCCGACGCCCGCCCCCGGCTCAAGAACCCGCAACAATCCGGCCTGTGGCAGCGTGACCAGTGACGCGATGAATTCCGCCACCGGGGCTGGAGTAAAAAACTGACCCAACCGCGCCCGACGCTTGACCTCCAACTGGGACGACAAGCTCTGCCGCCGCACCTCGGTGCGCTCCATGAGCTGGAAAGACGTCAGTTCAGCGGTTGTCACGAGCTAAGAGTAGGTACGCGCTCATCGGCCAGGCAAGTTAGACATAGCTAACATTTCGCCTGTTCGTCGTGAGGTGCGGCTGGCCCCGCATTGAAGCCGGTGTTCAGCACCGGGCCCCGACTGGTTTTGAACCCGCCGCGACGAGGCTGCGCTCAGCACGGGTTGGCACACCTCCACAGGCCTGCGGCTACGAACTTCGCCCCTGATGTCCGGGGTCATCGCGACCATGCTGGCCGCTGCCCCGGCTTTGGCCTTCGCGTCTGCTCTTCACGTTAGAGGTGTAGGCGCGAAGGCGTCGGGGTCGTCGGGACGCTGCCGGGTATGGGTGTCGGCTCGGTTAATCGTTTCCTTGGAGGAGTTCGAGTACTCCGACTGCGTGCAGGGTTCGGGTGATGTGGGTGCCGGGTTGGTCGATGGTGAGGTGGATGTGGCGTTGTCGGCAGATGCGGTGGGCGACGACGAGGACGCCGATGCCGGTGGAGTCTAGGAGGGTGACGTCGGCGAGGTTGAGGGTGATGTGTCGGGTGGGGGTGTGGGCTTCGGTGTCTATCGCGGTGCGTAGGTGGGCGACAGTGGCGTAGTCGATTTCTCCGGCGATGGCGATGTGGGTGTGTTGCGGACAGGGGCGTGTGGTGGTGATGGTCAGTGTGGGTCCGCTGGCGGCCGGGGAGGGTGTGGGTGGGGTTGGGTGGTGGTAGCGGTGGATGCGTGCCATGTGGGTGGCGGAGTGGGGGCAGCCTTGTTGGTGGGCGTTGCGTAGCGCGTCGAGGGCTTCGTCGGGGTGGCCGAGGTGTTCTAGCCAGAGGGCGTGTTGCAGGGGCTGGGTACCGCGTTGCAGTGCTTGGTGGCAGAGTCGGGCGGCTTCGTGGTGGCGGCCTTGGAGGGCGAGGAGGCCGATGAGTTGGGTGGAGGCGGTGTGGTCGCCGTGGTGTAGGCGGGTGCGCCAGGTGTGTTCGGCGATCTCGTCGAGGAGTGTGACGGCGGTGGTGGTGTCGGAGGTGGTGGCGGCGAGTAGGAGGTTGTGGGCGAGGGTTTGGCGGGTGGTGGTGTGGTCGGTGTCTTGCAGGGACAGGGCGACTGCCAGTAGTGCCTGGTTGAGATCGACGGATGTGCGCAACTTGCGGGCGGGCGGGCTGCCGAGGGAGGAGCGGCTGATGAGGTCGCGGGTCTCGTCCAGGCGCAGGGCTCGTAGGGTCCCGGCCGGGGTGAGGATGTAACGGGCGGGTGGACGTAGCGCGGGGGGAACCCTGTGCACGAGGGGGAGGATGTCGACGAGTCGCCGTTCGACGAGTCCGCCCAGCATGGCGGTGACCGCGGTGGGCGCGGCGGTGGCCAGCTCGGTGAGCGCCGCGTCGGGGATGGCGGGGTGTACGAGGAGTGTTCGCAGGATCTGCCGGTTGAGTGGGTGTTCGGCCTGGCCGGGTTTCTGGGTGTGTGGGTCAGGCACCGGCGTTGTCCTTTCTGTCGGTGTGGGTGTGGGTGTGGCGGACGCGCCGGAGTCGGATCTCCACGGCGTCCTCGGTGAGTCCGTGGCCGATTTCCTCGGCGATCTCGCGGTGGGTGAGGCCGGCGGCGTGCAGCAGCAGGATGCGTCGGGTCTGGGGTGGGTGCAGTTCCCACGCGTCCCACACCATCCGGGCCACGACGACCTCGTCGGCGGGGTCGGCGCAGGTGGGGTGCAGGTGGGCGGGGAGTAGGTCGAGGTCCGGGCCGGCGGGCGGTTCGGGTTTCCACGCCTCGTGGGCGTCTTTGAACCGCAGCAGGCAGGCGCCGATGAAGTACGTCTTGAGGCTGGCTCCCCCGTCGGGGTTCCATCCGCCGCCGGTGAGCGCTGAGCGGGTGAAGTACTTCAGTCCTTCCGCGACGATCAGCCCCGCGAGGCTGATCAGGTCGTCCGGGTCGAGGGGGCGCTTCGGCCTGGTGACGGAGCGGTTGCGCAGGGCGGCGAGGCGGTAGGCGTGTCCGGTGGCCAGCCACACCCGGAACACGGCGATGCCGTAGCGGGCCGCCTCGGCGGCGAACACCTGGTAGTCGAGTCCTTCGACGCCGTGGGTGCGGATGCGCATGGCCAGCTCCGCATCGGCCATGCGACGCCCGGCGTCACGATCGCGGTCGGTCAGGGCGCACTCGGTGGCCACCAGCGCGAGTTCGTCGTCGCCGATATCCGCCCCGTCACCCTCACCGCCACCGTCCGCCGTGGCCCCGGCGGGTTGGGAGGCGGGCTCGGGGGTGATGGGTGGTACACACTGGGAGACCGGGCCGGGAGCCCGGCCGCGTGTGCGCGGCTGGCCGATCCCGTTCTCCTTTCTACCGGTGCAGGTCCTCATGGACCTCCTATGGGCCAACCGCCGCAGAACCCGTCACCCGCGGGCTGTGATGTGAGTCACGTCGCGGTTGGGACGGTTTTGCCGCCGGGCGCCCATATCACGGATATGAGGCGCGTACAGGTCGCGTTCAGCCGCGTGCACGACCCGCCGCGGACGCCGAACGAGTAGAGAAGGCTGCGGAATGAGGATCAGCTCGGCCGCCGGGCGCCGGCTGCGTCCGGGCGGCGCGATCGCGCCGGTGAACGCCCGTGTGAGCGCGCGGGCGTCGCGTTCCATGCAGCCATTCATGCTTGTTCCCCCAACTCGCCGCCCTCTGGTCGACGCGCCCACCGAGGTTCGGCGGATCGAGCAGGTCCAGCGACAGGGATTCCTGCTCTGTACCTTATGGATGTTTTGCCTGGCGTTGTGCTGCCCAGCAGTTCACTCACAGCGTAGGTGGTGGGTGAGACACGATCGTACATGTGTTGCAGAATGGGCAAGTGTGACACGCGGTGTCTACCATGGACGTGCGACCCGAGGAGCACCTTGCCCCATGTGGATGGCCTCATGGGTACAGGTTTGGGTGGTAGTGGTCCGACTGGGCGGATCGGAGTAGGCTCGGACTCAGCATTGTGCCGAGTGAGTGGTCCGTCGCGAGTAGGGAGGTGGCAGAGTGTCGAAGAACCCCTTGGGGCCCTGGCTGTGGCCTGCCGTGCTGCGTGCCGGACTCAAAGACGCTCGCGAGCGGGCCGGACTGACTCAGGCCCAGGTCGCAGCAAAGCTACGCTGGTCGGTCTCGAAGGTGTTGAGGATCGAACGCGGAAACCATGGCGTGTCCTACACCGACGTCGGCGTGATGCTCAACCTGTACGGCGCGGACGACGAGGTCGCCGCGGAGCTGCTGGGCCTGGCCGACAGCATCGCCCGCAACGACGGGTTGGGCGCGACGGCCAAGCACCTCGTCTCCCCGCAGATGGTGCAGCTGATGCACCTGGAGGCGACCGCGTCGGTGATCCGGCAGTTCGAGCTCCTCATGGTGCCTGGGGTGCTCCAGACCGTCAGGTACGCCCGGACCGTGATCCGCAAGATGTGCCCGGCGGAAGACACCGACGCGGTGGTCGCGGCCAAGACCGCGCTGCGCATGGAACGTGGCCAGCGCCTCCTGGGGCGCGATGACCGTCCGTCGATGACGTACATGCTCTACGAGGCGGTGCTGCGCTCCGGCGTCGGCGGCCCCGACGTGATGGCCGAGCAGGTCGAGCATCTGCTCCGCGTGACGCGAGCGCCCAACATCGACATCGTCGTGTTGCCCGCCTCCGTCGGCGCGTTCCGGGCCATGAACGGCGCGTTCTTAATCATGGACTTCGACGCCTCGGACGAGCCGTCGGTGCTGTACACGGACGGGCACCGTGCCGACACCGTCAGCCGTGAGGAACCCGCCGAGCTGGCGGTCACCCGAGACGCGTTCGTCGAGATGGAGAGGCAGTCGCTCCCTCTCCCCGACTTCCTCGAGGAGTACCGGCCCTGATCGTCACCGGCGCGCCATCCAGTGGGAGCGCGCCGCAGTGGCGCGCTCCCCGCCCGCGTAGGCGGCACCGACGTTGACACCTGCCCTGAGGTGGTCAGGTACACAAGCGGGCACACCGGCCCGCAGGACCTCAAGGAATCCAGTGACCAGCCCGGAGAACAAGGCCGCGGGACGCACGAGCGCCGCCCCTGCGGCCGAAGGACCCGACCAGCCATCCCCACCGCCCCGCCCGGCCAAGAAGGCGACACCCCGCGTCACCAAAGCCAAGGACCAGGAGCTCGTAGCCCCAGCACCCCAGACGCCACCGGCGAAAACCCGCTCCGTGCGGGGCGCCCCACCGACCGAGCCCAACGCGTGGAGCTTCTGGGAACGGTTGCTGCGCAACAAGGCCATGACCCACAACCTCATCAAAATCATGGTCGCGGCCGGCCTGATCTTGCTTGCGCTCGTGCTCCTGGTGTACATCGTGGCCGTGGCAACACCGGAGACCAAGCACGTCTCCACGTGGCTGACCACCTTCGCTCCGGTCATACTAAGCGGCGCGGCTGCGGGACGCTGGGGGTGGCTTCGGCGACGGTCACGCCGAATCGCCGCCGGACGGCCCTCGGTGAAAGCGGGCCAGGACGCTGTCGGCGAAGAATCCGGCGAGACCGAGTAGAACGACCGTTGTCCCGATCTGCGCGGTGATCCTCAACGGCCGGTTGTAGTCGCTCAACGCGCCGGCGATCACCGCGCCCAGCCCGACCGCGATCACCACGGAGAAGGTGTAGTAGGCGGCCCGCACCGCCCGAGGATGACCGGTCCCCGTCCCCGCCGGTGCCGGTCTACTCGTCTTCATGATGTCGTCCTCACTGCCGTAACCGAAGCGGCCGCACGAAGACCGGTGTCCCCATCAGACCAACCACGCTGATGACCGAAGGTGACGCCTTCTTCAACGTAGAGTCCGCACGCGGCTTCCGCTGTCCGGTTGGCTACAGTACCGACTGACAAAAAGGTCAAATGAATCACCATCAGTATCTAAGGTACCTATCGCTAAGCATGTTTTCAGTTCCCCACGGCAAGCCTATCTAGTATCTTCAATGTCGCGGAACGGGGAAACCGGCATCGACTCACCTTTCACCTGTGCCTATGACTTTCGGACGACGATAACCCCACGCGGGACAGGTCGCAGTCCGGGTGTAACGGCCGTACCGCAGCGGATGCCAGGGAGGCGGGCATGTTCATCGAAGGCGCACGAGAAATGCGTTGGCGTAAAAGCACCCGCAGCGGAGACACCAGCGACTGCGTCGAGGTTGCTTTCACCAGCGGAAATGTACACCTGCGAGACTCCAAAGACCCTTGCGGCCCGACTCTGGTCATCACGAACGCGGACTGGGCAGCGTTCACCGGAACCAAGGTGGGGAATCGCTAACCTCTCGACAGAATTTGTACCAGCCAAGTAAGCGTGGTGTCGATCCGCAATGGACACTGATTGCTCGCCCAAGCGGCCACAAGTGCCGGCGGAAAGCACCACATTCCTTAAGCTGGGACTAAATTCCATGGCCGTCAACACCCTGAGCCGTGCGACACCCGAAGGCCGGAACGTGACGCCAGACCGGCGGCAGCACACCGACGATCATCACCACCTACTTCTACCTGACACACATTGCAGCCACCTATGACGCCGACCGGGTGACCTGGCTCGCCTCCGGAAGAGGCCCCGACGATCATCTCCGCCGCCTCACACCGCGGGTGGCTGGTAGCAGGGGGAGAAGATGAGGAGGCGCAGGATGTGGTCGTATCCGGTGACGGAGATCTTGTAGCCGTCGGTGGGGTTGCGTGCGGTGAGGGTCCAGTCGCCGCTGGGGAGTTTGTTGAGGGGTTCGGTGAACTCGTAGCCCTGGGCTTTCCAGGTGTCGTGGAGGGTCTGGAAGACCGTGTGCTGGTCGCGGTCGGCGGTGAAGGGCAGGTCGTAGGTGCCCTGGATGTAGTAGCGGTCGTCGGTGGCCGTCTCGCCGGCGCGGCCTTCGCACGGGGCCGGGCCCAGGCCGACCTGCTTGCCCTGTTCCTGCTGGCCGGTGACGGTGGCCGCGACACCGCGGAAGTACGTCTGGACCTGCTGGCTGGCGTCGGAGCTGCTGCGGGTCAGCAACGGTGCCTCCTTGTCGGTGCCGCCGCACCCGGCGAGCAGAACGAGGGCGATCGCGACTGTGCAGGACAGCCGCGCGGGGCCGGGAAGTCTCATGGTCTGGCCTTCACGGTGAGCTTGACGATGGAGTGGGGGATTGGCGCGAGGTCGGGTTGGGGCGACGACGGCCGGCTTTACCGGAAAGTCGGGGCGGCGTGGGCGGTGCGCATCGCCTGCCACAGCAGCCAGCCGACACCGCCGGCCAGTACGAGCACGCCGAGGTGGTTCAGATCTTCACGGCGATGCTCGCAGGGTCTTCGTCGAGTAGGCGGCGTGAACAGCGGTCAGGGCATCGTCGACGGCGGCCAGGGTGCACTGGCAGTTCGCGGGCGGGGGGTACGCGGGAGGCGGCCGGTGCGGGGCGGCGCCCCGAAGTCCGGCGAGCTGGTGGGCGTGCGCGTCGACCCAGGCCCGCGCCGCTGGATCGGTTGGGGCGCGGCCGTGGCGGAGGTATTCGCGCACGCCAGTGGTGATCTCCCACAGGGCGGTGTCGACGGCCGGGCCACCGAATACCACCCGGCCGGCACCGGGCTCGGGCCAGGACTGGTGACCGGTACGCGGCGCGGTCCGAGTCGGGGACGGGTTGCGAGGTGGTGGGCGAACGCCACCGCCAACCCGACCCGCACGGATCTGTCGCCGGGCCTGTCGATGGTGGCGGCCTCAGCATCGGCGTGGGCGGCCAGCTCCAGGCCGGCGGCTGCAAGGTCGGCGTGCGCGCCTTGAGTCCACCACACGGATCTGTCAGGCCCGGCGGTGCCGAGCCACCGGCGGCCGAGGACCGTTCTGCGCGACGTGGTCACTGCCAGTACCCCGGCGGCGGGCGGATCGCGGAAGTCACCTACCTCGGCCGTGGACACGATGTCCGTCGCACGTTCGGCCAGGCGCGTGGTCATCGGGCACCGTCGAACGTGTCGTCGAGCAGCGGGAGGAGGGTCGCGGCCTCGCGGTACACGGCGGTGATGGTCAACGGTCCGTCCGCGCACACTGCGGCGATCATCCCGCCAAGCGGACTGTCGGGGAGGTATCCGGCACGGGTGCGGGCGCGCAGGTCCAGCAACTCGCGGAGATGGGTGTTGAGGCGGGCGCGCGCGGCGGCCGGGGGAAGGGGTTCGCCGTGGACCTGTTCGGCGGTGGCGTCATCGATGACTTCCCACATGACCCGATCGCGAAGCTGACTGCCGGTGTGGACGGTGATCAGGTGCGGTACGGCCGAGCATCCGGTGAGCACGAGGCTCGGCCGGACCGGGCTGCATACGGCGGCCTTGTCGGTGACGGCGTGGTCGCGGCGGCGGCGGGTCAGGTCGGCGGACACGGTCAGGGCCAACGCGACGGTGTGCGCGTCGAGGGTATGGTCCTCGCGGCGGTGGGCCAGCGCCGCGCCAAGGACGCCCGGGGTGCCGCACAACCCGATCGCTTCGCGCATCGCCCACAGCGGGTCGCGCTCGAGGGTGAACCACACCCCGCCGGAAGCGACGTCGGCCAGGTGTTGTTCGCCGGCCACCTGCCCTGTGGCGGCCAGCACCAGCCGGCCCGGCCCAGGCAACGAGTCGAACCAGGCCGTGGTGGTGTCGAAGACGTCTTGCACGCCCGCCCCGATCACCGGGCTGCTTCTTCCTCGACGGGCACCCGCCACAGCCAGCAACGCGCCCCGGCCTGGCGGATCTCGTAACGGTGCGCCGGATCCAGCACCACCGTGGCACCGTCCAGCGCCGTGAATCGCTGAACGGGAGCTCCGCCCTGCCGCAGCCAGCCTGAGGGAAGCATATGTCCCTGGGCGGGCACGAGCAGCAGCCATCCGCCAGGCGGGTCATAGACCAGCGTGCAGTCGGCTGCCGGCAGCCAGTCGGGCCGGTCGGCGCGGCCCTGGTAGTCGCACACGGTGATACCCACTAGCCGGGCCAGGCCGGTGCGGGCGTCGGGGCCGGTGGCGTCAAGTTCTGCCACCACCAGGCCGTGGTCGGGAAGTTCGTGTCTGCTCATCATGTCCTCGCCGTGCTCGATTACTGTCAGTCGGAATCGCAAACCGTTGCCCCGTGCATCGGGGGCAGCCGGGCAGAAGTTCATGCCGCGCGCGGCATCGCGGTGTGGGTGTGTCGGCGGTGGTCCTTGGCCTGGAACATCGCCCGGTCGGCGGCCACGAACGCCTGACCGGTGTCCTCTCCTGGGTGCAGCACGGCGACGCCGACGCTGAGCGTCACCGGCCACGGCGCGCACACCCTCGCCGGCACGACCAGCCCGCCGGCCAGCGCGCTGGCGAGCTCGCCGGCCTGGGTGTGCGGGTCGGGGCCGTCGAGAGGGATGAGCGCGGCGAACTCATCCCCGCCGTAGCGGGCCAGGAACCCGCGCCCGGCCAGCACCCCAGTCAGCAGGCCGGCGACGTGGTGAAGGACCCGGTCGCCGCCCGGGTGACCCAATAACTCATTGAGGTCTTTGAACCTGTCCACGTCGAAGACGAGCACGGCGGTGGGCCGGTCGGTGTGTGCGGCACGTGCCAGTTGGGCCTCCCACGCGGCGCGGGAGGCGATGCCGGTGACGTCGTCGACCAGCGCGGCCTGGCGCCACAGCTTCGCCCGGTGCAGGGCGACGGCCTCGCGTTCCTGGGCGGCGCGTGCGCGTGACCGGGCGAGGAGTGCCGTGGTGACGGCGCTGCCGGCCACCCATACTGCGGCGATGGTGGCCAGCCGCGCGGCGTGACGGGTGCTCACCGCTCAGCCCGCCACGGGGATGCCGGCAGACGCCAGGTCGTGCCGGGCCGTCCACGCGTCGCGCCAGTCACCCCTGGCCGCATGGCGTGCCCGCTCGGCGAAGCGGTGGCTCATGCACGGCCAAGCACTGTGGCAGCCAGCGGCGCAGCGTCGCGGGTTGTCGGGGTGCTGGGAGTGGGCGGCGGCGAGCTGGTCAGCGGTCCGAGCGAGGGCCTGATCGACGATGCGCTCGGCGGGGTCGTTCGCCATTTCGGGCATGGTGGTGTCCTTCCTGCTCGGACCAGTGGGAGAGATGTTCGGGCCGTGCGGGGCGGCCAGGTCACCCGCCCCGTCCGGCTGCTAGGAGGCGGCCAGTCCCGGACCAGGCCGCCACATCGGGTGAAGGGCCGGTCCGCCGTCGGGCAGTTGGATCGGGCCGCCGTGGTCGACGTAGCCATGGCGCAGGTACAGCCGGCGGCTGTTGGCGTCACACGCCTCGAGGTAGGCGGGCAGACCGACCTCATCCAGGCGGGTGTGGGCGTGGCGCAGCAGTCGCCCGCCGATGCCCTTGCCCCGCCAGGCCGGCCGCACGCCGAGCAGTGCGAGGTGATCATGCGACTCGTGCGGGTGGCGGGCGTCGAACTCGGCGTCGAGGGTCTGGAATCGCGGCAGATGTTCGCCGGTGGCGGCGGCCAGCCGTGCCGGGTAGTCGACCGAGTCGGGCAGCGGTGCGATGCGGTGCAACCACACGCCCGCTCCGATCGGGTGCCCGACGCGGGTCGCAAGGTAGATCGTGCCGCGGGCGAGGGCTGCGCTGGTGAGGATGGCGAAGAAGTCGCACATCACCGGCGCGCGCCGCGCGTCGTCGGGCACCAGCCACCGGCACACGGCCAGGGACTCGGGCTCGGTGAACGCGGCGGTCAGGATCCGGTTGACGGTGTCGAGGTCACCGGCGACCGCGCGGACGATCTGGATGTCGCGGTCGACGTCGATGGTGGGCGAGGTGTGGGTCATGACGAGACCTCCGGGAGGATGGGGGTGGGCAGGACGGCGGCGGTGCCGCGACCGATGACGCGATAGGCACCCGGGCGGGCGGCGCGCAGGTACAGGCCCCAACCGCAGCCCGCGAGCCCGATGGCGGCCAGGCCGGTCGGGATCGCCCACCGCAGAGCCGAGTCGTCGGATACGCCGAGGACGGACGCGAAGTGGGTCAACGCCAGGACCGTCATCGCCGCCAGCGCCGCGCACGCGACGGTGGGGGCAATCAGCTTTGTCCACACCCCGGCGAGCTGGCGGTGGGCGGGGTCGGCGAAGAACGCGACGACGGCGGCGGAGGTAACGGTCAGCAGGACCAGGATCCCGAACGCGCCGCCGGTGCCAGCGAGGTAGAACAGCTTGGTCAGCGGGTCCCATCCGGCTGCGGCGTACACGGCGATGATCATGAACGCGATCGTTGACTGCGCGAGGGATCCGGCCTTGGGCGCGAAGGTTCTGCGCGAAGCCCGCCCGAACACCGCCGGGAGCACCCGTTCGCGGCCGAGCGCGAACACGTACCGGGCGGTGGTGTTGTGAAAGCTGAGCATCGCCGCGAACAGGCTGGTGGCGAACAGGACCCGGCCGGCGGTCGCCCAGGCGGTGCTCAGGTTGGCTGCGGCGTTGGTGAACAGCAGCTCCGGCCCCTGCTCCGCGGCGAGTTGGAGGGTGCGGGCCGGGCCGGCGGGCACGGTCATCGCCCAGGAGCTGATCGCGTACACGGCGATGATGAGGCCGACCGCGAGGTACGTGGCGCGCGGGACGCTGCCGGTGCGGGCTTCCTCGCCGTAGACGGGGCCCTGTTCGACGCCCGCGAACGCCAGCACGGCCAGCACCAGAACCGCACCGCCGGAGGCGGTTAGAAGCCCGGCCGGGTTGAAGCTGGCCGCGATCTCGATATCGTGCCCGGGGTGGCTGGCTGGTAGGAGATTGGCGACGTCGAAGACGAGCACCACGCAGATCTCGGCCGCGCCCAGCAGCGCGAGAACCTTGCCGGACAGGTCGATGCGGCGCACGCCGAGCAGCCCGACACCGGCCCAGCAGGCCAGCGCGATCACCCACCAGGGCAGGTTCCAGCCGGTCGCGAGGTGGATCAGTGGGCCGGCGGCTGCGCCGATCGCGCCGTAGGCGGCCATCTGCACCGCGAAGTACGAGACCATGGCCGTCCACGCGACGCCGACCGCCGGGACGCGGCCGATGCCGACGGCGACGTAGGCGTAGAACGCGCCCGCGTTTGGCACGGCCTTGGACATGGCCAGGTACCCGACCATGAACACCGCCAGGACGATCCCGACGAGCACGAACCCGGCCGGCAGCGCCGTGTTGGCGGTGGAGGCGTAGCCAGCGGTGACCACCCCGGCGACCACTGTCAGCGGTGCGGCGGCCGACAGGAGGAAGAACAACACCGGGCTGGCGCCCAGCCGGTTGCGAGCCAGGGACACTTCGACCGGGCTAAGGCCGGCTTCAAGAGACAAGGACATCAGCGATCTCCAGGAGTCAGGGGCGGGGGGCTGCGACGGAACGGACGACGACCTGGTCCACGGCCGCCACCAAAGCCGCGAGAGGCTGAGGGAGGCCGCAGATGTATCCGGTGGCGAGGGTGTGCAGGTCAGGGTCGGAGGAGAAGAACTCGCCGGCCAGGCCTATCGCGTCGATGACGGCTAGCAGCAGCACGTCAGCGTCGGTCAACTCGTGCGGGTGGCGCACCGCGCGACGTAGGCGGATCCCCCGCAACTCGACATTGCCCGGCAGGGCCGGCACGAGCCGAGGTGAGCGCATCCGACGCTCTTCGACGCGCAGCGTCCGCGCCCGCACCAGGCGGCGGCGGACCCAGCCAAGCGCGCTGTCAGACAACGCCGGCAACCAATCCGCGGCCAGCCGGCCGGGTTCGGCCCGCACCTCCGCGACGACCATGTGCACCACGGCGTCGACCGGGGTCTGCGTGGCCGGGTCCACCCGCAGCCGGCCAGCATCAAGCCACAGGTACTCGCGCAGCAGTGCCTCGCCGAGCAGACACCCCGCCAGGCCCACACCCAACACGCCGTCGCCCAGAAGCGCGTGCCCGGTCGCGTGGTGATGGGCTGCCAGGTACAACCCATCGGCCACCGCGAGCTCACAGCCGCTGAACCTTGGCGCCGAGACCGCTCCGGGGTGAGTGGCTGGACGCTCAAGTCGGAAGCCGGCGTCACCTTTCGAGGTTCCTGGCGTGGGCACGGCATCACTGCCGCCTGACCAAGGGTTCGGGCGTGAGTGCTGGTAGTCGGGCCAGCTGACCGGCCTGCAGCCGGTCGTCGCGGATTGGTCCGGGGACGTCATGGTGGTCATGCCCCGTCGCCCGGCAGAGGCTGCATGACCCACCACCGGCAGATTGGGTTGTATCCGAAAAAATGGCCAGTCGGTGTCTGCGTCTCGGTGCCGGTGCCGGTGCGCCGGCGACGTCGTGTCTGGGCCATGTCGGGTTCCTCCTGCCTGCCCCGCTACACGCAGGGACTCGGGTTCTGGGCGTCACACCTAACGGGCTTCTCGGACAGGTGCGGACCGACTCGGTGACACTCCGTTGACACCGAGTCCGTGGGTACGCGTTCCTTGGCGGTCGCTGATCTTGGAGAACCGTGACCTGTAGGGCGACGCCTACCCCCGCCCAACGGCGACGCCTACCCCCGCCCAACGTTGAGGTGCAGGTATGGCTGCCCCATTTCGGGCGGTTCCCCCTCAGGTCGACCGAGTGGGAACAACGTGTCTGATCATGGCTTTTGCGCTGTATGATCTTGGTTGGAACATCGAAGGTGCGATGACCGTATTGGCACTCCGAGGTGTGAACCCGGAATTTTCTTCCGGAACAGTCGGTAACTGTGGTGGGAGACTGTGGACATGCGAGATGCCGAACCTCAGCTGACTACCGGACAGCGGATCGCCCAGTACCGCCACCTGCGCAAGATGACGCAGGAAGAACTCGCCGGCCTGGTGGGACGTACGGGTGACTGGCTCGGCAAGGTCGAACGCGGCGGGCATGAGATCGACCGGATCTCGGTGCTGCGGCAGATTGCCGGAGTGCTCGGGGTGCCGTTCTGGGAACTTCTCGGCGCTCAGATCCTGCTGCAGTGGCGCGACGGTGAGCAGCACGCCAGCATCCCGGACCTGCGGGCTGCGCTCAGCGACTTCCGTCAGTTCGTGCCGACCACCCAGCTTTCAGACGTCGACAGGCGGGTCAACTTGGACGAGTTGGCGGTACGGGTGGAGTTCGCCTGGGAGGACTACCAGCGCTCCCGGTACAACCGGGCCGCCCTGGTCCTGCCCGAGCTGGTCACCGCGACAGTGGACGCCTCTCGGACCTTGACCGGCAACCCGCAACGCAGAGCGCAGCGCCAGGCCGCCAGTGTTCACCAGCTCATCGGCGTGTTTCTGCCGAAGCTCGGGGAAGCCGACCTCGCGTTCGCTACCGCGCGGCGCGGCCTGGAAATGGCCCAGCTGTCTGGCGATGTGCCGACCGTCGGGTCGCTGTACCGGATCGTCGCCTACACCCTCGGCGCCGCGGGCGAGTTCGGGCAGAGCGTCGCATTGATCGACGCCGCCGTCACCCTGTTGGAACCCCACCTGTCGCGGCCCGAGGCCGATGGCCTGGACCTGTCGGTCCTGGGGATGTTGTCGCTGATCGGCGCCCGCTCCGCGGCCCAGGCCGGCAACGGGAGCGAGGCCGAACAGCTCCTGCGACACGCCTCCAGCCTGGCCGAACGCCTCGGCCGGGACGGCAACTACGGCTACACCGGCTTCGGGCCCGTCAACGTCGCCATCCACCGCACCGTGGTCGCCATCGAACTCGGCGACACGGCGCGCGCGATCGAGGTGGGAGCCGACCTGGACACTTCGCCACTGCCGATCGAGCGTCGGGGCCGCCACTCCATCGAGGTCGCCCGCGCCCTGGCGCGCCTTGGCCGGCACGACGACGCCGTCGACACGCTCCTGACCGCCGAACAGTTCGCCCCCGAGCAGATCCGCCACCACTCAACAGCCCGCGCCATCGTCCGTGTCGCCTCGCGGGGCCGACACCCCGCCCAGCGGTCATTGGCCCTTGCCGGACGAATGGGCATCCAGGCCCTCTAAAGTTCCGAACGGACCCTGACGCCAGCCCAGCGAGGAGAACACCCCGTGAGCACCACCGAACTGCCGATTCGCCGCTTCGCCCGCAACCGGGCCGCCGCCGACGGCGACCAGCGCGGCTTCTACGCCGACCTGGCGCAGAAGGGCATCCAGTGGCAGGTGACCACCACCATCGACCCCGCCAAGTCCGCACCCACCGACGTCGCCGAGCTCCTCGGTGTGCCCGAAGGCACCCCGGTTCTTGCCCGCATCCGGCACATGGCCACCACCGACACGCCCATCCAGCTGGCCACGTCGTGGTTCGCGCCCGACACCGTCACCCAGTTCCCGATCCTCGCCGAGCAGGAAACCGGCCCCGGCGGCATGTACTCACGGTTCGAAGACGCCGGCATCACCCTGCACCACGAAGATGTCGTAAGCGCCCGGGCCGCAACCCAGGCAGAGATCGAAGCCCTGCGCCTCGAGGCCCCTGTCGTCATGACGATCCTGCGCAACGCCAGCGACGCCGATAGCGGCAGAGTCCTCGAAGTCGGCACCCTCGTCCTTGCCGCCGGACGCCAGGAACTCATCTACTAGAAACGCAACAACCCAGGGGCACCGGGACACTGCCCGGTGCCCCTTCGACCGCGATGAGCCCCCCTGTCACCCGAGCCTCAGCTGGCATAACCTGTCATAGTCCGTTTGATCGACAGGGCTTCGGCAGGGGGCGACGGTGCGGTGATCTCGTTGGCTTCGCTTTCCTCGGAGTTGCGTTGGCTGCGCAAGGCCGCTCGCTTGTCTGGCCCCGCTCTGGCTGCCGCGCTGGGCGTGTCGCAGTCGGGTTTGTCGCGGTGGGAGACGGGTGATCGCAGTCCTGAGCCGGAGCTGGTCGAGGCATGGCTTGACGCCTGCATTGCAGCGATGCGGACGGTTGTAGCTGACAAGTCCCAGACGGTGCTCAGTCAGGAGCGCGCCATTGATGCTCAGGCTCGAATGGCCGATGCCGGCTATCGCACCGGTCTGGTGGGGCTGGCGCGGGATGCCACGGAGGTGCTGTCGAACTTCATGATTACCCGGGCCGGGCTGGTGCATCGGCAGCGCGACCTGGCGGAAATGGCCGACCGTGAACGCCTGTTCCGTCACTACCAGCCATTGATGTGCCCGGGCCCCTTGCAGACCCTGGACTACGCGCAGGCGGTGATGCTCGGCTTCACGGCCGTCACCCGCGAGGAGGCGCTTGCCGCTGCGCAGGCGCGGTGGGAGGGCGCACTCAAACGCCTTGGTCCTGGTTCACCCGAGTACGAGGTCATCACGACCGAGGCAGCTTTGCGTTTGAGGCTGGCGCACGCCGAGGGGGACCTGCGGCCAGATCTGCTGCGCCACCTTCGGGCGGTGTCTGAGTTGGGGCATGTGCGGCTGCACATTATCCCTTTGGACGCGGTCTATGGGCATGTGCCGTCGACCGGGTTCGGGTTGCATTATCCTGCTGACGACTCGCCTCCTTTCGTATTGACAGAGACCTATAGCGCGCAGGTAACGTTCTCCGCGCCCCGCGACATCTCCCGCTTCGAGGAAGCGTGGCGGGAGCTGACTGAGACCGCATTGTCGGTGTCGGCATCACGCGCGTGGCTCGACGAGCAGATCTCCACCCTGTGAAAGGGATACCGATGGCGCACCCCACCCCGCCTCCACTGGAGGCGTTCGACAACTGGCGCACCGCCCAAAACGGCGAGTGCGGGCAAGACCAGCCCTGCGTCCTGGTCGGGGACGGACCAGACGGATGGAAGGGGCTACAGGACACCAAGCTCGGCCCCGCCTCTCCCACCCTGCAGTACAACCCGCAGGAGTGGACGGTGTTCATCGCCGCGGTGAAGGCCGGCGAGTTCGACTAACGCGTTCGAAGACCCTGGAGGACACGGTGACGGCGGTGCGACCGGCTGCGGCACGCAGGCTGCGGAGCCTGTACGCCGCCGTCGGCGTGTCCTCGCTCGGGGACGGCATGTTCGCCGCCGCCGTGCCGCTGGCCACCGCAGTCCTCACACGAGATCCTTCGGCGGTCGCGCTGGTGGGCGCTGCGGAGATGCTGCCGTGGTTGGTGGTCACCCCGTTCGCCGGCGCGCTCGTCGACCGATGGCCACACAGGGCGACGATGATCATCTCGGACGCCGCCCGTGCGGTGTGCATGGCCGCCCTGGCTGTCATGATCGCGGCGGGGTGGGCGTCGGTGCCGGCTCTGGCCGTGATCGCTGCCTCCGCGATGGTCGGCTACACCTTCCACAACATCGCCCAACAGCACGTCGTCGCCGACCTGACCGAGCGCGACCCCGCCACATTGCACACCGCCAACGGGCGCATCGGTGCCGCGTTCTCCGCCGGCCGTTCCCTAACCGGGCCGCCGGCCGGGTCGGCGTTGTTCGCGTGGCTGGCGTGGTCGCCGTTCGCGGTGAACGCCGCGACATTCGCCGCCTCGGCGGCGCTTGTCGCCACTCTTCCGCCCGATGAGCCCCGGACCGACGCGGACCGGGTCCGCGAGCCGCTGCTGCGGTCGATCGCCTCCGGAGCTGGATGGCTGGCACGGCACCGGGTGCTGCGGCTGCTGTGCGCACTCGTGATCGTCGGCAACCTAATGTACGCCGCCGCCCTGTCCACCCTGGTCCTGTACGCCCAGGACGTGCTCAAGGTGAGCACGGCGGCGTATGGGTTCATGCTGTCGGCCGGCGCGGTTGGCAGCATCGCTATCAACCTCGTCGCCGGGCCCATCATCAAACGTCTCGGCGAACTGCGCACCCAGATGATCGTGATGGCTGCCCAGGTGATCGCCTGGTTGACCATCGCGGCGACGACCCACGCTGTGGTCGCCGCCGCCGCGCTCACGTTGGCCTACGCCGGCACCGGACTCGGCGGCGTCGCAATCGTCGGCGCCCGCCAGCGCCTCACCCCGCCCGACCTCCTCGGCCGGGTCGTGTCGGCGTTTCGCACGTTCGGCACCGGGGCGTCCCCGCTCGGCGCGGTCCTCGGCGGCGTCCTGGCCCTACGGTTCGGCCTGGCGGCCCCGCTGTGGGCGGCCGGCATCGCGCTCGCGGTGGCGACCCTGGTCGCGGCCCCAGTGCTTCTCCGGGCCACTGACTCCGACCACAACGCCGCGCCATAGCCGCTACCTGGGCGGTGCTACACGGGACGAGCAGCTTCCGCCAGGGTCGGCACCCGGCTCACCCTTGGGGTGTCGCTGGGGTTCGCCAGGGCAGGAACAGCGCGCTGGTGACGCAGAACGCTCCCGCGACCAGCAGCGACGACCGGATGGTCAGCACCGTGGCGAGGACCCCGCCGGCGGTGATGAACAGGGGCTGGACGGATTTGGCGGTGACTGACCAGGCTGCGCTGACGCGGGCCATGAGGTGGTCGGGGGTCGCGGTCATCCGGTAGGTGGAAAACAGCGGGTTGAAGATCCCGGCGGTGCTCATCAGGGCCAGCTGTGATCCGGTGATCACGGCGACGGCGGCCCAGCCGGAGCCGGCGAGCGGCAGCGCTAGAAGCCAGGGTGTGCGCGCGAGGCCGAAGATCAGCATGGTGCGGTTGGTTCCGAGGCGGGTTGCGATCTTGGGCGACAGCCACGCGCCGGCCAGGCCGCCGAGGCCGGGGATGCCGAGGGCGATGCCGTACTGCAGGGGTGTCGCGTGGGCCTCTCTGAGCATGAGGATCGCGATCAGCGGGGAGCTCCAGGTGATGGCGCCGCCGAAGATCATGGCGTTGAAGTACAGCGCCCGCAGTCCGGGCTCGCGCAGCAGGAGCGACCAACCGGCGAACAGCTCCCGCCGCGACCACACCGCCGCCGGCTGCGCGTCGGCGGCAGGCGGAGCCGGGGTGACCCGGCGCAGCAGGAGCGCGGAGGCGAGGTAGCTGGCCGCGTCGGCGATGAGCGTGACGGTCGGGCCGATCAGGCCGATCAGCGCGCCGCCGGCCGGGGGGCCGAGGGTCTGGGTGGTCCAGGCGACGGTGTCGGTGCGCGAGTTCGCCAGCGTGCGCAGTTCGACCGGGACTGCCTGTTTGACGTAGGCGAACGCCGAGGAGTTCGCGGCGATGGCGCAGGTGGTCTGAATGATGGCGATCAGGCACAGGTGGGCGAACGTCAGCGCCCCGAACGCGGCGGCGAGGGGTACGGAGGCGACGGCGGCGAACTGCACGACGTCTGTGGTGATCATGATGGTGCGTTTGTCGGCCCGGTCGACGTGCGCGCCCAGCGGCAGGGAGATGATCGCCGCGGCGATGGACCCGACCGCCGCCAGCAGCGACACCTGCAGGGCGTCGGCGTGCAGGACGACGATCGCCACGAGCGGCAGAGCACCCGCGGCGAGCGCGGAGCCGGTGGCGTTGACGGTGTAGGACTGCCAGTAGCGTTGGAAGTCCCGGCCCAGGCGCGGCGCCTGAGGGGTCTCGGTGGTGTCGATGGGTTGGGTCACTGTGTGCACCTGCCGATGAAGTCGAGGATGCGGGTGTAGGCGTCGAGGCGGTTGTGGCGGTGGGCCAGGCCGTGGCCTTCGTCGGGGTAGACGACCAGCTCGCTGGGAACGCCCTGGCTGGTGAGTTGGGCGTGGAGGTTCTCGGACTCAGCCAGGGGGATCTTCGGGTCGTGGCGCCCGTGGATGATCAGGACCGGCCGGGTGATGCGTTCCGTGTGGTGGCCTGGGGACAGGGCGCGCAGCAAGTCGAGGTCGGTGTCGAGGCGGCCGTATTCGGCTTCGACGACAGCGCGGCGGTAGGCGGCGGTGCCGGCGAGGTAGTCATCCAGGCGGCTGGGGCCCATGAGGTCCACACCGCCTGCCCACAGGCCCGGTTGAAAGGCCAGGCCTGCCAGGGTCATGTAGCCTCCGTAGCTGCCGCCGACCAGGACCACAGCGTCCGGACGTCCGCCCCATGAGGGCAGGTGTGCCCAGATGGCTTCCAGGTCGGCTATCGCGTCGGCGCGGCGTGCGCGGTCGTCGAGACCGTACCAGCGTTTGCCATACCCGGTGGACCCCCGCACATTGGGTGATACCACCAGGAAGCCGGCCGCAGTCAGCGCTGACCGCAACGGGCTGAAGACGGGGAAGTCCTGCGACTGTGGGCCACCGTGCAGCATCAGCACCGTCCGCGCCGGCCCAGCCTGGGTGTCGGGTGGGTAGAGCAGGCATGGGACCTGTTCGCCGTCTATGGACGTGGCGTGTTCCACCCGCAACCCGTTCGCTCTGGGTGGCGGCAGCGTGTGGGCGGCGCGGGCGGAATAGACGCCGGTGACCGCCAGGGTGGTGGTGTCGATGTGGTGGATCTCGGCGGGGCTGCCGGGGCTGTTGACGTGCACGGCGATGTGTCGGCCCGATGGCGAGCAGCGCACCGTGTGCACGCCCTCCTCGCCGAACTCGAAGGTGCGTATTGCCTGGCCGTCGGGGTCGTGGAGGGTGAGTTGGTCGAAGCCGTGGGTGTTGCGCACCGACAGCAGATGGCCGCCCGCCTTGGGCACGACCGGGTACAGGTCGTGCCCCGGCGCACTCACCAGGGTGCGGTGGTGTCCGGCGGCGTCGAGGGCGATGATCTCGGCGTGGTCTGCGTTGGCGTTGGAGGCGCAGATCAGCTGCCCTGCGGGGGTGACGTGCGGGTGGGTTTGCATCGTCCCGGGCGGCGCGGGCAGCAGGTGGGAGTGGCCGGGGGTGCGAATGTGCAGTTCGGTGCCGAACTGGCGGTCGGACCAGACTGTGATCAGTGCGGTGTGGTTCTTGAGTGGTTGGTCGGGGTGTGCGCGGACGGCGGCCTGGGCGATGAGCCCGCCGTGGTGCAGGAGCGTCTCGCGGCCGGTGCGTGTGTCGCGTAGGTAGAGGTCGAAGTCGACGCCGTTGGCGCGGTTGGTGGTGTAGGCGATCCAGCCGGGACCGGTGTCGCACAGCAACGTCACGCCGCCATCGGGTGGCAGAAGTGTCTGCGGGGCGTCGCCGGGAAGGCCTCCCGCCAGGGGTGCTCGGCGCAGGCGGGTGTGGCCGTCGCCGTCGGTGTCGTGCTGGACGATCAGGTCGCCGTCGGGGCCGAACCGGCCTGTGCAGGCGTCCGGAAGGTCGGTGACGCGGGCCAACGCGCCGTCGGTGAGCATGTGCAGGTCGGCACTGCCGGCAGTGTCGCAGGAGATGAGGATCCGGCCGGTGTCGTCGATGTCGAGGAGGCTGACGCGGGCGACGTCGAGGAGGTTGCGCAGGAGCGTGTGGGACACGGTGGTCGCCTTCGGCGGGCTCGGCGGGACGGAGACGGGGGACGTGCCCCCGTGCCTGATCGGCGCGGGGGCACGTCGGGTCGAGCTGGCCGCTTTCTAGGCGGTGATCAGCTGGGTGCGGGTGTCGTGGCGCAGGGAGAAGTTGTCCTGCACGGCGTTGCACGGGGTGTTCTTGCCGGCCAGGACGCCGGCGTTGGCCAGCGCCATGAACTTGTCCACGTCGGCGGCGGCGACGTGCGGGGCGACGTTGTCGCCGGCGAGGCTCAGCGGCTGCACGCCGGGAGCGGTCAGGGACTTCGACATCGACTGTCTCCTTCTCTTTCGGGGTGGGTGGGTCCGGCGTCGGCCTATGCCTGAGCCTGGCGGCTTTCGGCGATCAGGACGACGCTGGTCTGGGTGCGTTCCAGGGGCAGGACCGAGGTGGTTAGCCAGCCGGGAACGACGGCGAGGGATCCGGGCGCGGGGTTGATGATCAGTGAGCGGCCCCAGGGCAGGCCGGGCACGGCCGACATCGACGCGCCTGCGCGCGGGTCGAGGATCGCCACGGTCCCGGAGTCGGTGTGATCGACTGGGCTGCCGTGTAGGAACAACCAGCCGGTGTAGTGCGCGGGCGTGGCGTGCATGGGCTGCTCGTGACCGGCCCGCCAGATCTCGGCGCGTACCGCGACGTCGGTGACGTCCGGTGCGGCGAGGCCCGCAGCCCGGTCGGCCGCCGCCAGTGCCCGCATCGCTTCGACGAACACGGCCGCGACCTGCCTAGGATCGGTGAGGAGGACGGCCAGGTCGACTTGCTCGCATGACGCCTCGCCGTCGAGGGCGGCCGGGTCGATCGGACCGGACAGGAGCCCTTCGAGGGGGAGGTGTTTGATCAGGACCCGGGTGGGCCACAGATCTGAGACCTGGGTGATGGTCGGCGGGTGGGGGTCGGTGGCGGTCGCGGTCACGGGGCGATCCTTTCGACGTAGGCGGCGTTGAACGCCACACAGATGCGCAAGCCCCCGCCGGAACGCACGGTCGCCTTCACCGAGTGCGGCAGCCACGACGGGAATGCCACCAACAGCCCCGGCTTCGGCTCCACCGCGTGCACGCCACCGCTGGCGTGGCGTGCGATGGCGGCAGGGCGGGGGTCGATGACCTGCAGGTGCCCGGCGTCGCCGTCCACGCCGCCGGTGGCGATGTAGTAGGTGCCAGACCAGGCGGAGGCGTGGTGGGTGTGCAGCCGGTGGCTGGCGCCGTCGCGGTACACCACCGCCCACCCCTCAGCGACCACGTCGACCTGCGCCTCGGTCGGCGTGGTCGCGCCGACCGAGCCGGCGATCGCCTGTACCGCCTCGCCGATACGGGCGCGCAGCCAGTCCACGGCCGGGTGGTTCAGTTGCAGAATGTCCAGGCTGGTTTTCGTCGCGCCGATCACCGCGAATGTCACCGGCGTCTGGTCGTGTTCCCTGGACAAGATCAGCTCGCGGAGCTGGGTGTTGATCTCGGCGACCTCGGCCGGGTCACGGGTGGCGGTCAGATCGTGCTGGTAGAACGGGGTCGGCCAGGTGGCCAGCACATCGGCGTCCCCGATCACGGCGGTCGTCATCGCAGCTCCTTCGTCAGCATCAACGTCATCGCGGCCCCCTCGGTCGTCAGGTCAGCGGCTGCGTCCTCGAGCAAGTCAAGGCAGCCGCGCCCGTAGTCGAGAAGCGTGGGCAGCTGGTCGGGTTCGCCGGTACGGCGGTAGAGGCGGAGCAAGACGGCGGCGACGTGCGCGGCGCCGATCACCTCGCGAGGTGCGCGCCGCGGGGTGCCTGACGGCAGGTCCATCGCGGTGGTCGTGTCGGTCTGCAGGGGCCAGACCTCCTCGATCAGGTACAGCCACTGGTGGCACCACTCGTGCAGAACCTGCTCATGCACCTCCGCCGGATCGGCCATGATCTGCCGGCTGAGGAAGATTCGCTGCGGCCAGAACGGGGCCGACGCCGACACCGCCCCGCTGGAGGCGGGCAGGTGCCAGTACTCGACCGGCAGCGCCAGCAGCGGCGCCCACGCCGGAAACAGCACGCCCAGACCGGCGACCGCGTGACCAACGACAGCTAGGCCGCCGGAGCTCATCGGCTCACCATCGAGGGGCCGGCGGTCAGGCTGGGCGCGCAGCGCCGCTTCCGGGAGCAGCAACCGCCCCCACTCGGCCGGTGGCTCGTAGTCGGGCGTGGCATGGGCGATTCGCCTGGAACGCATCGCGCATACGGCGGCCATCACCTGCCCGGCGTCGAAGTCGTCGTGCAGGAACGGCACCCGTGACGGAAACAGCGTGCTCATCGCAGCGCACCTCCGATCTGGTCGGGCCAGCAGATCGGCTGACCGGTGCTGAGATCGAGCGCGCGGAAGTATCCGCTGGAGCGCAGCGGCGCGTCTTCGACGCCGAAGGGGATGTAGCAGGTGCCAGTGCGCCGGCCGACCTGCAGGCACGGCGCCGGGTAGTCGGCGAACGGATCGCCGACGAACGCCTTGGCGATGTCCGGGAGGAATTGTCCGATCGCGTCGCGCCCGCAGGTCAAGCCGGCGTAGGTGTCGAACCCGAACCGCGGGTGGCCGATGTCGAAGTCGTCGATCGCCACCACCCCGCGCCGCACGGCGGCGAGTTCTTGGCCCAGCGGCCACGCCGGACGCCAGTGCGCGTCGAGGTACACCAACGGGCAGTTCGCGCCGTCCAGCAGCAACCCGATCAAGTCGGCGGAGTCGCCGGTGTGGACGGTGACGTTGGGCAGGTCACGGCACCGCAACCGGGTGAACTCGGCATGCTCGGTGTCGATGTCGCAGGTGACGACCTCGATGTCGGGCCAGGCCCGGGCGATGAACTCGGTCGTGTCTCCCCGGCAGCAGCCCGTCTCCACGATCCGGTCAACTGGGTAGCTGTCGATGAGGTGGGCCATCTGCATCGCCACCTGGATGTCGAAGCCGAACGGTCCGCCGCCGTCCGACAGCAGGTCCGCGCCCGCGCGGGCGGTGCTGTAGAAGGCGACCATCAGGTCACGTACCGCCGTGCTCAGATCTCTGGGTAGGTGGCCGTCTTCGACCGGTGCGTGTTGGGTCTGCATCTGCGCTCCTCGCTGCTCAGGCCCTGCGGCCTCATCCGACACACGTGGCGTGCACCCTGCTGCCAGGCCCGCCACCCTGCACGGTCACCCGCACCGGGGCGGCCGTCACGGTGACCTCCCCGCCGGTGGCCACCACAGCCACGACCCGCTTGCGATCCACCAGGACAGTCAGCCGGCCAAGGTCGACATCGTCGGCGTCGGCGTGCGCGTAGGTCCACCGAATCGTGGTCGCGTCCGTGCGGACCAGCGACAGACGACCGGTGTTGTCGGACTCGCACACGGCCGGCGCGAAGGACTCCGCGACCGCAGGTGCGCCGAAACGACGGACGCCCAACACGCCAGACAGACCCAGTGCCGCCAGCAACCCCACGGCCGCCAAACCCGCCACACCGACGGCGAGCAGGCGCAGCTGCTGCCTGCGGGTGCTGAACTCCGTCTTCGCACGGCCGTAATCGGCGCGGCCGGTCTTCAACGCGCGCGTCAACGCCCACCCCGCCAATGCGGCGATGCCTACGAGTGCCAGCAGGATCATCGGCCCGACCTTCCACTCGGAAACCACCAGCGGGCCACCCACGCAGACAACTCGAAACGCCTGTCATTTTTGTGGGTAGGAATGTTCTAACGCTAGCTCAAGATATGACAGTCCACAAGGCTCATTGGCTCGCCCATAGGTCAGGGCGGATCGGCGCGCGTCGCTCCGCTGGGCGCGTCGGTGTCCGGGATCGGCCTGAGAGACCGCGTGGCCCTTCGGGCGGGCACGGTCGCTCGCGGCCGTCTCGGCAATGAGATGCCATCGGCGCTACCCCACCAGCCCGAACCGGTGGAGGCGAGTTCTGCTCGCGTACGCCCCGATGGGCAGATGGCTCCCCGTGGACTGGCGAGCACTCGGCGGCCAGCTTCAAATGAAGGTGCTCCGCGCGGGCTTGCGAGCTTTGAGCGTCGCGGACCGGCCACGCCCGCACCCAAAGAGCGGGACGGGGGTACCAACACCTGCCGGACATGCCTGCATGCGTCACGCACAGTGACCATGCCTGGCAAGTGGGAAGTCGCGAACGATTGGCTGCGGAGCGTTGCACGGCACCGCCCTGAAGGCAAAGTCCTGAGCCGAGGTCAGTCACATGGCACTGCTGTCCGGCCGCGAGCGAAGCCGAGCTTGAGGCGGGGCCGGTCTTGTTCATAACGGAGTGTGTTTGGGGTTTCCTCGCTTGTGGACCGTGGTCTATCATTCGGGGCGCTTTGCCCGTCCCCAGCACAAAGGTGCCCCAATGACCACGACCGCTGAGATCTTGACGCCTCTGTCCGGAGCTGGAACTGAGATCGACGAAGCCAAGACCCACTCGGCGGCCGGTCGAGATCATGCCGACCGGGTCTTCCAGCAGGCCCGTGGACAGGGACTGCACGGTGTGGCTACGAGCATGATGCAGGTCATCGCCGCGTTCGACGAGGTGACAGCCAGCCTCATCACCGCCGGGACCTCCATCCGCGACGCGGAGATCCCGGTCAACGAGATCGTCGCCGGAATGACCCCCAAGGAGGTCAAGGACCGGCTGACGAAGTCGATCAACGCCATCGATCGAGCCCGTGACGCCATCATTGCCACCAACAACCCTCTCGCCGAGGCCCAGCGGACCGTCCGGCACGCCCTCGACGGCGGCGAACCCGGCCCGTTGCTCGGCTTCATCCAGATGGTCGACGACGCCGCCGGCCGTGCCCAAGGCCAGACCGCCAAGGCCAAGACCAGCGCGCAGGGGCAGATCCCCCAGGCCAGCAGCCTGGGAAACTAGGGGCGGGGGCCGCCGGCAGCGGGCCGGCACCCGCAGCCCCCGCCGAATCTCGAGTCGATTCCAAAGGCCGAGTGATCCCGCCCGGCGTGCGGCGGTTACCGAGTGGTCGGCTGCCAGCGAACTTCACCTTCGCCGGCAAGAAGTACGACGGCCCTCGCTGGACACCACGCCTGGTGGCCAAATACCCCGACGGCGTCACCTTCACCCCGGACGGGTATCCCAACTTCTCCCAATATCAGTGGGTGGGCATCCCGCAGGTGGAGTTCGACCCGACCTTCACCGGGGACCGCGCGAAAGACGACGCGATCGCCAACCGCAAGGCGGGCATCGAGGACACACCCGACGGGTACACCTGGCATCATCACCAGGACGGACGCACCATGCAGCTCGTACCCACCGACATTCATGAAGCCGTACGCCACGCCGGTGGCGTCGCGATCGTGAAAGGCAACGACCAGTGATCGTCGAATACCGCCGGACCGCGTTACCTGCCCCCGAAAGCAAACTCGCGGAGCTGGACGCCCAAGTCCCGGGCGTTCTGCCCGAGGACTACCGCGCGTACCTCCTCCAACAAGACGGCGGGCGTCTCACCAGCAACAACGAGGCGGTCAGGGAGATCTTCGGCGTAGGCGAGGTGCCCGACTACGCCAGCATCTGGGCCAAACTCGAAGTCTATGAGGGCCGTGTGCCGGCATGGCTGCTCCCCGTCGCCAGCGACGCGTTCGGCAATTTGTTCTGCCTGTCGCTCCGCGACACAGACCACGGATCCGTCTGGTTCTGGGACCACGAAGGCGAACCCGAAGAGGACGATGACGCTCCCGTCGAGGACAACCTGACCTTCAAGGCCAAGTCCTGGCAGGAGTTCCTAGACGGCCTACAGCCGTTCCAGCTCGAGGACTGACCGGTCAACTGCCTGCTGGGGAGGCTGGCCGTGCGCGACCGAGCCGAACAGGTCGCAGAAGTTTGCGGAGTCGGGCCGCCTGCGGCGCGGAGCCAGCCAGCCCCGCGCAGTCGCGGCCAAGGAGCATCCCTTGAGTGCTGACGCACCGCCCGCACCCGCGCATACCCCGGCGCGGGGTGTCACCGCACTGGTCGCCGCGACGGCGGCGTCCGTCACCGGCGACGGAATGATCATCGCCGCCGCACCGCTTCTGGCCGCGTCCATCACCCGCGACCCGCTGGCCATCGCGTCCATCACCGCAGCAGGCTTCGCTCCCTGGCTCCTCCTTGGCCTGCCCGCCGGGGCCCTGGTGGACCGGTGGAACCGCAAAACCGTCATGATCAGCGCCGACCTCGCACGAGCGACCATTCTCGCCGGCGTCGTCGCCCTCCTAACCACTGACTTCCTCACCGTCCCCGTGCTCGTCGCGGCGATTTTTCTGATCGGTGTCGCGTCCTGCTTTTTCGAACCGGCCTCCCACGCCATACTCCCCGCGCTCGTCGGCCGTTCCCCCGAACAGCTCACCAAACTCAACGGCCGCCTGTGGTCAGCCGACACCTTCGGGCGGTCGCTGGCGGGCCCACCAATCGGCTCGGTCAGCTACACCACAGGCCCTGCCCTGCCCTTCGGCCTGGATCTGGCAACGTTTCTGATCTCCGCCGCGCTCCTCACCCGCGTCAAACCCGCCCCCGTCACCGCCGCGCCCCGTGCCACCATGCGCGCCACGATCGCCGAAGGCCTGACCTACCTCCTGCGCCACCCCGTACTCCGCTCCCTCGCCCTGGGCATGACCGGCTACAACCTCGGCTACAACCTCGCCGCAGCCACCCTGATCCTCTACGCCCAAGACATCCTCCACATCAACACCGCCAGCTACGGACTCCTCCTCGGCACCGGTGCCCTTGGCGCCACCGCAGCCGGTCCCCTCGTCCCGCGGATCATCCGCAACCGGACCCCCCGTCAGGTCTACGCGGCAGCGTTCGCGCTGCAAGCCGCCTGCTGGGCACTCGTCGTCATTACCCCCAACGCCTGGATCACCGCAGCCACACTCGCCGCACTCGGCATCGGCTCCGCAGTCGTCACCATCAACAGCGCGTCCATCCGCCAACACCTCACCCCCGACACCATGCTCGGCCGCATCACCGCCGCCACCCGACTCCTCGGCATCGGCTCAGCAGCCCTCGGCGCACTCATCGGCGGAGCCATCGCCACACTCACAACCCTCACCACCGCGATCATGACCGCCGTCGCACTCCTCGCTGCGTGCGCACTCGCGTTCATCGTCAGCCGAGAACCGCGCACAGACCCAAGGCCAGATCAGGACGCCAGGTGAGGCCGGAGAAGTCCAGGGCCAGTGAAACGCCCGAACCAGCCGGCGCCTACAGGACCTGCTCTGACAGCCGTCCTAGGTGCCGGCCAGTCCGGGGCGGATTACGGGTCGAGTGGGGCCAACTCTCTCTGCCTCGGCGATCGTGACCGGCGCACCAGTCCCGGCAAGCGTCCCGGAACAGTCAGGGAAGCTGTCGCCTGCTACCGGGACGCGCTCACCTGGATCATGCAGACCCCCGAAATGAACTTCTTCTCGCACAGCGAAATGGTGCTCCGCACAGCATTTCATGATGACCCGGTTCTGGAAGGACAAGCCTCCAGGGAGATACCGCCAGAAGGGCATCGTCGTCACAGGCACCGACCCACTCGCGCCGGCCTATGTCGGTCCCGCCGCCGAAGAGGTGTCTGATCTCATGAGTGAGCTGGTCGACTGGCTCAATGCCGGCGACCCGGACACCGGAGGCGCCATCTGTCATTGGGGCTGCTCGTGTTACTCGGTGTGGGTCGGTCAGCGACAAGTAGCCGCCTGGCCTGTTGACATGATTCCGTTGGGCTTCGGAGCTTTCAAGCGAAGGGAAGTGATCTAGGTGAGCGACTTCCTGGGGACTCTTCGCAGACGTGCTCGGCACCCAGCCGAACGGCGGGCCAGCGGAACCGGTCGAAGGACAGACCCCCGAGACCGATCGACCTGGCGATATAGGCAAGGAGGCCGGGAGCTTGTCTAGCTGGCCTGGGCGACGAGCCGGAGGAGATCCCTGCCGACCTGGCGCGCGTCTCCATCGACAAGGCACGCGATGTTGTCAGGGAGTACGTGACCGCGGGCGTCAAGCCCACCTGTGTTGGGAGAACGACAACGCCTGACGGTCAGTGGGCACCCATTCGTCCGACTTGATCGGGTCGCCGAAGAGCTGCGCGAACGGGCGTGGCCGGTCGATGGTGGTCGCAATAAAGACGGCCGTCCGCGCCGCCGGTACTGGTAAATTGACCGTTTTCCAGCGCGGGCCACATGAGCCCGTGAACGATGAGGGAGTGCAGCGATCACCATGAGCCGCCTTAGTGAGTCCGTCAGCCGAGCGATGAACATCCTCGACACCGCTGACCTCTCCTATGACGGCGTCGTCTATGACCTGCTCGCCGAGACAACAGCTCGGCGCTCCCTGGATCTGTCGGACCTCACGGCCCGCGAGCAGGCCGAGCTGATCGCCGGGCGGTCGCTGAACCTGATCCCGTCCGTGGACGGGCTGACCGCCGCGATCGAGAAGGCCGCCGCCGAGGGCCGGCCGCTGGTGGTCAAGTACGGGATCGACCCGACCTCGCCCGACGTGCACATCGGGCACGCGGTGCCGATCATCATCGCCAGCCGGTTCCAGCGCATGGGCCATCATGTCGTGTTCATCATCGGTGACGTCACCGCGAAGATCGGCGACCCGTCGGGCCGGTCCAGCGAGCGCCCGGCGCTCACCGACGCCGACATCGCCGGGAACCTGAGCACCTACCAGCAGCAGGTCACCCCGTTCATCGACTTCGCACGGGCGGACCTGCGGTTCAACGGCGAGTGGCTCAGCGAGATCCGCCTGCCCCAGCTCGTGGAGATCATGTCCCGGGTGCCGGTGTCGATGTCCCTGCAGCGCGAGGACTTCCGCACCCGCCTCGCCGAGGGCCAGGGCCTGTCGCTGGCGGAGTTCATGTACTCGATCGTCATGGCCCTGGACTCGGTGGCCATCACCGCCGACGTCGAACTCGGCGGCGTCGACCAGCTCCTCAACCTGCAGATGTGCCGCAAGGTCATGGAGATCTCCGGCCAGAAGCCCGAGTTCGTCATCACCACCCCGCTGATCGAGGGCACCGACGGCACCGGGGCGAAGATGAGCAAGAGCAAGGGCAACTACGTCGGCCTCACGGCCAGCCCCGACGACGTGTACGGCCGGCTGATGTCGATCCCCGACCACCTCATCGAGCCGTACCTGCAACTGCTGACCGAGTGGACCGACGCGGAGATCCGGCACATCGCCAAGCGGCGCGAGGACGGCAGCGCGCACCCGATGGCGATCAAGCGTCTTCTCGCCGGTGAGATGGTTGCGGCACTTCACGGACTCGAAGCCGCAGCTGCTGCCCGGGCGGAGTTCACGGCCAGATTCTCCAAGCGCAGCTTCGGCGACGCCAAAAACCTCCCGATCGTGTCCCTCGAGACGAGCGGAGGCACCCTGCTCGGTGCTCTTATCACAGATGAGCTTGGCTTCGCTGAGAGCATCAAAGCGGTTCGCCGCACGGCTCAGGGCAACGGGCTGCGGCTCGTTCGAGAAGTCAACGGGGACCAGCAGATCCTCAACCTCGCTGAGGACGCGGTGTACCAGTCACTCCGCGAGGTCGTCGCGACGCTGGCTCAGAACGGCGATGGCCAGGTCTACCTCAAGGTGGGCCGCAAGATCGCGCTTGTTCAGATGTCGGGTTGATGGCCCCTTGAGTCGCGCCGGGTTCTACAGAGACGTTGATGCTCCCCGGATTTGGTGAGCTCGACGCCGAAGGTTGATCGAGCCGGCCGTGCATGACGGCCGGCCGATCGCACGTCTGTCGCTGACCAACACCTCATCGCAAACTTGGTCTTTCGGGTGATGCAGCCGACGAACCTACGGACGTGGATCGACGGTGCGGAGCAGGTTGACGAAGCCGTCGAGGTTGTTCAACTGGGTCGCGTCGAGGGGGTCCGGGGTGAAGTGCATGAGATCATTTCGGATGTCGCACACCGCTCGCAGTTGACCGATGACAGTGTCCTTGTCCAACGGCCAGGTGAGCCGATCAAAATGCTGGTCCAGAACGTACGCATACTGGCCCAACGTCAGGTCCGCGACGGTGTTGATCGGACGCCCGCGACGGAACCTCTGCAGCTCGGCGACAGTGACGACCTCACCGACACGTCGGCGCAATCGACGTTCCGCCTCCTCGAGCTTCGCGATCGGGCGCACCCGGGTCTCGAACTCCGCGTTGAGGTCGGCAGCCGTGACGATGCCGACGATGGTCTTGCGGTCAGTGCTCTGCACAAACACGAAACCTTGTGCGGAGATGAGCGAGAAGTGACTGAGCAGGTCATCCTGGTACCCGACGGGAGGCGCCCAGATCCTGGCGTCCAGTAGTGCCGGCTCATTGCGGGTCAGCTGGGCCTTGGCGATGGACTCCCAGGTGACGGCACCGTGGAATCCGCCGTGTTCGTCGATCACGGCGAGTTGGGAGTAGTTCTGACCCAGCATCTTCGTCGTGGCTGCGCGTAGGGAGTCAGTCGGCGACACGGATACGACTGTCCTGTTGGCCGACGCGAGACTGCCAACAACCACGGTGAGTGGGGCAAGCTCCTCCGCGTCCACAAGATCCGCCTCGTTGTCTGTGACGGGCTCGTCCCCTGTCGGTTCCACGCCGAGTGGCACCAACTCAACCATCGTGTCGATCCAGCTGTCGGTGAAAGCAGGCCTTGTGGTCAGGCCCTTGCTCGCGAGGTCGGCCTCGATCTTCGCCACCACACTCGGCGTGCGGCGGCTCGCGTTCCACTCGCCCAACATTTCTCGGATGGACATGCGCAAGGGTTTTCCATGGAGGGTGTCCCCGGCTTGGTCCAGGAGTTCATAGGGTGTGCTGTCGCCCGCGACCTCCTCCGGCAGGGGCCCGGGATCCGGCCTCCCGGCTTCCAACACCGCGATTCGCCGTGCCGCGCCGTGCCGCTCGAGCGCGCAGATCGTGAGTAGCGAACCCATGCTGTGCAGGAGGTCCTGGCGCGCGTCAGAGCGCGGAACGTCTGTCCTGGTCCAGCGCACCGGTCGGACGTGGCGGAAGCCCTCAGGGGCGTCGGCCCGGTAGAGGTAGCGTCCGGTGACCCGGCCGATCGCGATCTGGTCGGTGCGGGTCTTGAGGGGGATCACGACCAGGTCGCCGGGGCGCATCTCCTGGGCGAATCGCCAGAGTTGGCCGGTCCAGTTGGCGATGCGTCCGTTGGGGCCTTCGGGATAGGCCTCAGTCACTCGGGCCCGCATCTGGTCCCGGGTCGTGCAGTCGGAGATGTCGTCGAGTTCGTCCCACCCGGCGATGACCAGGCCCTCCCGCAAGGCGGCCTCCTCGCGCTCTCCGTCGCCGCCTGCCCGAACCATCCATGCCGTCAACAACGCGTAGCCCTCCGCATCCGCCTGTGAGGAACACGATCCTATGTGAATCAATCGGAAAGTGTTGCCCTCCGTGACCTCGACTGGACGGGTGGCGGAGACAAGAGCGCGCCGGGATTCAAGGGTCAACCGTCGACCGCACGCGGATGTGACATACCTCCTTGGCTAGGTAGCCCACTGAAGCGTCGCTCCTGTCGGGTATCGGACATCCTGAGCCTCCTGGGCGATAACTCTCCTGCCGAGAAGGGTGTGGCGAAAAGGACCGTCCTTAGTGAAGGATGGTCGTCAATCCCCTCACTCGAGCAGGTTTTGATGGACTCGTTGCTACCGTCGGACCCGACTGAACTCGGTCCGTACACATTGGTCGGACGGCTTGGTTCGGGTGCTATGGGTCAGGTGTACCTGGGGGTTTCGCCGGCTGCCGAGAAGGTCGCTGTGAAGGTCATCAAGTCTGGCCGCGTCGCCGATGCCCAATTTCGGGAGCGGTTCGAGCTGGAGGTCGAGAGCCTGCGGATGGCCCACGGGGCGCGGATCGCGCGCTTCGAGGGCGCTGATGTCATGGCGGATCCGCCTTGGCTCGCCGTCGAATATGTTCCGGGCATCACCTTGAGCCAGCACGTCGAACTGCACGGGACCTTTGGCGTGGCCTTGTGTGCCATCCTCGGTGCAGCCTTGGCGGAGGGTCTGGACAAGATTCATCTTGTTGGACTCCTGCATCGGGATCTGAAGCCCGGCAACATCCTTCTTGGACCGGATGGGCCCAAGCTGATCGACTTCGGCTTGTCGAGCCTCGTCGAACGGGACGAGCGTCTGACGGAGCCGGGCATGATCGTCGGAACGCTCGCTTATATGCCACCCGAACAGGCTCAGGGGCTACCGCAGCTCGGGGCTGCGGCCGATGTGTACTCTCTCGGCGCGACCTTGGTCTACGCACTCACGGGTCGGTCTCTGTACCCGCATGCCGGCGTGCTCGCTGTCCTCAGAAGGATCACGGACCCAGGAGATCGCCCCGATCTGAGCGGGGTGCCAGCACAGCTTCTCCCGTTGATGACGGCGATGCTCGCCTTTGACCCGGTGGGCCGTCCGTCCGTCCCGATGGTCGCGTCGCAGTTGCTGGAGATCGCGACATCAGGCGGCGAGAGCGCTGAGGCGCTACGGCACCGGCTCGAAAGGGAGACCTACTCCGAACGAGGACGGGTCACGGTGCTCCCGATTTTGGAGGATCCCGACGTCGAGGACGAGTTGGAGTCCTTGCCGCCGCGCGACATTGCGGCCGGCCGACGAACCCGAACCGCACCCCAGCCCGCAACGGACATCGACTGGCTAGTGGAGCGGCTTCGTGCTCAGTATGCCCACCACGCCGCCCTGTAAGAGGCGGCTGAGACAAATTCATGAGAGGTCGTGAGGTGACAGCCGAGCAGCCGACACCGTACGCGCCGGGATCCCGGATCCTTGTCCGCGACGAGGAATGGCTGGTCCGCACATCTGTGCCGACCGACCATGACGGCAACCTGATCAGGGCGCTCGGCGTCTCGGAGTTCGTCCGCGACGAGGAAGCCACCTTCTTCGACGGGTTGGAACGGGTCGACGTGATGCGGCCCGAGGAGACCGTGCTGATCGCCGACGACAGCTCGACGTTCCGACGCAGCCGGCTATTTCTGGAGGCGGTCCTGCGGCGTACCCCGCTGCCACAGTCGGAACGTGGTCTGGCCCTCGCGGACCGGTTCCTGATCGACCCCCTCATCTACCAGCAGCGACCCGCCGAGTTGGCGCTGTCGGGTCTCCGGCCCCGCATCCTGCTCGCCGATGTGGTCGGGCTCGGCAAGACGCTGGAGATCGGGCTGATCCTCGGGGAGTTGATCCGTCGGGGCCGCGGCGACCGGATCCTGGTGGTCACTCCTCAGCACGTGCTGGAGCAGTTCCAACACGAGATGTGGAGCCGGTTCTCGTTGCCCCTGGTCCGGCTGGACTCGGTTGGCATCGAAAGGATCCAACGGGAGATTCCGGCCGGGCGTAATCCCTTCACGTATTTCAAGCGGGTGATCGTCTCGATCGACACCTTGAAGAACGTCGGACTGTACGGTCACCACCTCGACAGCATCCGTTGGGACGCCGTCGTGATCGACGAGTCGCACAACCTCATCGGTGAGACGAGTCTGCGCAATCGGCTCGCCAAGCTCCTGGCCTCACAGACGGATGCGCTCCTGCTGGCCAGTGCCACCCCGCACAACGGGGACAAGAAGTCGTTCGCCGAGCTGATCCGACTCCTGGACCCGGCGGCGATCGCTGACGTCAACGACTACTCGGCGCGGGATATCGAGCACCTCTACCTGCGACGTACCAAGATCAGCCCCGAGGTTCGGAACCAGACCAAAGTCGGAACCTGGGCCGACCGTGGCCCGTCCGTCCCGGTCAGGCTGACGGCCAGCCCGGCGGAAGAGCGGATCTTCGCCGAGCTCACTGAGGTGTGGCTGGCTGGCGATCAGCGGGCTGAGCGCTCGGTGGTGAGCCGCGAGCGCCGGCTGTTCCCGTACACCTTGTTGAAGGCCTTCCTCTCCTCCCACCAGGCCTTGGCCGAGACAGTGACGAACCGTCTGGCGTCCAAGAGCGTGGTCGAGGAGCGGGAGCGCCAGGCGCTGGAGCGGCTCGGCGAGCTGACCGGAGCGATGACGGACGCGGATTCCGCGAAGCTCGCCGGGTTGGTGGCGGAGCTCAAAGCCATCGGTGTCGGTCCGCAGAGCGAGCTGCGGGTGGTGGTGTTCTCAGAGCGGGTGGCGACTCTGAGGTGGTTGGCCGCGGTCGTCCCGCAGAAGCTCGGATTCAAGAACCAGAATGCGGTGCGAGTCATGCACGGTGGCTGCACGGACACCGAGCAGCAGCGCATCGTCGAGGAGTTTTCGCTGGAGGGGAGCCCCGTCCGGCTTCTGTTTACGGGCGATGTGGCGTCCGAGGGCGTCAACCTGCACCGGCAGTGCCACCACCTCGTGCACTACGACCTGCCGTGGAGCCTGATCCGGATCGAGCAGCGCAACGGCCGGATCGACCGGTACGGGCAGGCGTTCGAGCCTGAGTTCCGGGCCCTGATTCTGACCTCGGAGGTCGACGGGGCCAAGGACGACCGCACCGTCGCGGAGAAGTTGCTGGTGCGCGAGGAGGAGGCGTACCGCAGCGTCGGCACCGCCGAAGCCGTGACGGGGGAGTACCTGGCCGAGCGGGAGGAGCGCCGGCTGGTGCAGGACCTGCTGGCAGGAAAGTCGGTGGAGGAGTCGTTGGCCGCGGGCCCAGAGGAGCACGACGTGCTTCTGGATCTGCTCGGCGCGGTAGGTGACTCCAGTGGCGAACCGGACCCGGCGCATGCCGAGGTCCTGTCCCTGTTCGGCTCCACGGAGGAGTTCCTGCTGGAGGCACTACGCGAGGTGTACGGCTCGGCGGAGGACGAGCTCGGCATGCGCCGCGAGGGCACGATGATCGCATTGAACGCGCCCGCGGACCTGGAACAGCGCCTGTCGGACCTGCCCCGGTCATATCTGGCAGCCCAACGGGCTAACGGCACCCTGCGCCTGAAGGTCACGGCGGATCGTGAGCTGGCCAAGCGCAAGCTGCACGAGGCGCTGAAGAGTGACACGACGATCTGGCCCGATGTCGCCTATCTCAGCGACATCCATCCTCTGGTCGACTGGCTGGTCGACAAGGTTCTCGTCCGCCTGGGCCGCCAACAGGCCCCCGTGCTGACCGCAGCGGTATCTGAGCCGGTCTTTTTGGTCCAGGGCATCTACTGCAACCGCCTGGGCCAGCCGACGGTCGTGGAGTGGATGGCGATCTCCGGTCTGCCCGGCGACCCGGTGGTGCGACCCTTGGGCCGCGCATTGGAAGAGGCGGGAGTGGGGCCGAAAATGCCCAACCCGAATGCCGTGGTCGCTCTCGACGACCTGCAGAAGCTGGTGCCGTCGGCCATCGAAGCCGCCCGCGCACACCTGGAAGTCCAGCGCACCCACTGGGACGAGGTGATCGCCGAACCGCTCCGGGCCTATCGGCAGCGCCTTGATCAGTGGGAGCAGGACAGCCTCTTCGATGTAGCGATGATCGCACCCCAGCGGGCCCGGAGGGAAAAGCACGTGCGGACAACCGTTGAGGAACAAACCGCGCTGGTCGAACGACTGGAGACCAGCGGGGAGCCGATGCTGCGGCTGCTCGCGGTGCTGGACGGTGCGGCATGAGTTTCGAGTCGCTGACGAACCGGGGCGAGTACCTCTCCAGCCACTACCTCTCCGAAATCCTGCCCGCCACCCTGAAGAAGGGCCTGCTCGCCTGGTGGGCCACGGACGAGCGCGCCGGGCGCGACACGCCCCGGACCGGGATCAGGAAGCTGCGCCGGGCGTACCTGGAGGTCAAGGCCCAACTCGTCGACCTCGATGACGAGACGCAGCGGTACCACCAGCTCCGCGAGTTCCACGGGGAGGTGCTCCGGGCGCTGGGCTTCGCACCGGTACCTCAGAAGCTCGAGGTGGAACGGGCCGGCCACGAACACCTGATCACCGTCGCGCACGCCGAGCCGGGTGTGGTGGCGATCGACTGCGGCTGGGCCACTGACCCGGATGCCGCGACCGACCCGGATGGGGCCGGCCGCCTGCTACACCCGGTAGAACTCGAAGCTCGCGAACGGATCGAATCGGGCTTCAAACTCGCCTCACACCTGTTCGCCGCAGACGAACAGCCGCCTCGCTATGTGCTGATCCTCAACGGCGGCGTGCTCACCCTCGCCGACCGCACCTCTTGGGGCGAGGGCCGCTACCTGGCCGTGAGCCTCGACGTGGCGTTCAGCCGCAACGACGCGCGGCCGGCCGGCGAGCTGGACGTGATCGCCGCCCTGTTCGGCTCTGACTCGCTGCTGCCGCCAGCCGAGGGTGGCACGGAACCCCTCGCCGAGCTTGTCGCGGGCTCGCGGCAGCACGCTGCCGGCGTGTCCACCGAGCTGCGTGAGGGCCTGCGGCTGTCCGTGGAATTCATCGCTAACGAGGTGCTCGACCGGATCCGGCAGGCCGGCATCCAACCCGAGCGGGTGATGGATCCCGCCGAGCTCGGCAAGCGGCTGTCCCGAGAGGCACTGCGCTACCTCTACCGGGTCCTTTTCCTGTTGTACGCCGAGGCCCGCCCCGAACTGGGCGTCCTGCCGGTGGACCATCCCGAGTACATCGAGGGCTACAGTCTCGCCCGGCTCGGTGACCTCGTCGCCCGCAACCTGGGCGGTGAGTCCTCCCGGAACGGCTTCCACCTGTACGAGTCCCTGGACCTGCTGTTCCGCATGGTCAACGAGGGGCACCGGAACGAAGGTGAGCGGGGCACGAGCGAGGGCGAGGGCATCCGCTTCGAACCGATGCGCTCCGACCTGTTCCTGCCCGCCTCAATCACCCTGATCGGCCACGTGCCGCACCCCGAGGACGACCCCGAGGACCCGGCCGCCCGCACCATCGACACCAGGCTGCGCAACAGCACCCTTCACACTGTGCTCCGGCTCCTGATGCTGACCAAGGGCAAGAAGAGGGAACGCGGCGGTTTCATCTCGTACGCCCAGCTCGGCATCAACCAGCTCGGCGCCGTGTACGAAGGCCTAATGTCCTACACCGGCTTCATCGCGGCGGAGGAGCTCTACGAAGTTGCCAAGGGCGGGGAGCCCAAGGACGGCAGCTGGATGATCCCGGCGTCCAAGGTGAACGACTACCCGGACGAGGTGTTCGTCACCAAGGTGCACGAGGAGACCAGCGAACGTAGCCGGGTCCGCTACCCGGCCGGCTCGTTCGTCTACCGTCTCGCTGGCCGGGACCGCCAGACCAGTGCTTCTTACTACACCCCGCAGTCGCTGACCGAGGTGACGGTCCAGCTCGCATTGAAATATCGGCTAGACCAGGACGGCACCACCACCGAGGCCCGGGAGTTGCTCGACTGGAGCATCTGCGAGCCGGCCCTGGGTTCGGGCGCCTTCCTCAATGAGGCCATCAACCAGGTCGCGGCCGAGTATCTGCGCCGCCGGCAGGTCGAGCTGGGCTCGAGCCTGGACCCGGAGCAGTACGCCATCGAATTGCAGAAGGTTAAGGCCTACATCGCCCTGCACAATTGCTACGGCGTCGACCTCAACCGCACCGCTGTCGAACTGGCCGAGGTCTCCCTCTGGCTCAACGTCATGCACTCGGGGCTGCGCGCGCCCTGGTTCGGCCTGCACCTGCGCCGTGGCAACTCGCTGATCGGCGCCGGCCGTAAGTTCTACAAGCCGGCCCAGCTGCCCGACAAGCAGTGGCTGACCACCGCACCGACCGACCACCACCTCCGCGAGGAGACTCCGCTCCCCGACGGGGCCATCCTGCACTTCCTGCTCCCGGCCAAGGGCTGGGGTGCCGTCGCGGGCGAGCGTGAGGCGCGGGAGCTGGCTCCCGAGGAGACCGCCAAGCTCGCCGCCTGGCGGCGAGCGATCCAGAAGGTCCCAGCCGCGAAGGGAAAGAAGAGCCAGGTCCAGCGCCTGCAAGCCCTGACCAGAAGAGCGGAAAAGCTCTGGGATCTGGTACGCCAGCGCCTGGAGATCTCCGAAAACGAGATCCGCCGGGACATCGACGTATGGGGCGGGGTGGATCTACCGGCCGTCGAGGGGGCTGTCACCCGGGAGAAGATCCTCGCCGACCTTGAGGCTCCCGGTGCACCCTATTGGCGGCTCAAGACCATGATGGACGTGTGGTGCGCCCTGTGGTTCTGGCCGCTGGACAAGGCTGCGTTGCTGGACGGTTCGGCGGAGGAGTATGCCTCGGGGCAGAACTCGGTGGCCCGGATCGAGGAACAGCCGGTCTATGAAGAGGCCCAGCCGCTGGAGGTGTGGGAGCACGGGATGCTCTTCGACCTGGGCGAGCCGGAGCAATTGAAGCTCGCGCTCAACAAGCCGCGCAAACAGACCGGCACCCGCAAGGCGACTGTGCTGGAGAAGCTGGCTCAAAAGGTGGCTCTGACGGGCTTGGACGACTGGCTCGAATTCGCCGAGGCCCTCTTGGGCCGCGCAGATATCCCGGCCGACTCCCTAGTCTCCCAGTTCTCGTCCCTCGACGGCCTCGAAAGCTACGAGGACCAGCTCCCGGGCCTGACCGGCATGGACGAACCCCACCGCCTAGCGGAACGCTTTCCCTGGCTCCTTGCGGCGGAGGAAATCGCGGACCGCCAGGGCTTCTTCCACTGGGAACTCGACTTTGCCCAAGCCTTCGCTCGAGGAGGTTTCGACCTCCAGGCGGGAAATCCGCCATGGGTGAGACCAGAGTGGGATGAGGATGGCGTCCTCGCCGAACGGGAACCGTGGTTCAAGATTGCGCACGATGCAGATATTGCGGAGAAGCGAAGTCGCAAAGCGGCGATATTGATGGAATTTGCTTCAACATCCTCGTATTTGGCAGAACTTGCAATTAACACCGCAGGGGGAGCGTTTCTTGGGTCGGGTGTCGCTTATCCACTTCTCGCCGGCACTCAACCGGATCTCTACCGAGCTTTCATGTGTCAAGTCTGGGGGCATCTAAGTAGTCTTGGCACTGCGGCGCTGGTACACCCAGATACCCACTTCGTTGGCGCCCGAGAGGGGCGACTTCGGGCGGCTGCATATCGCCATCTGCGAGTGCATGGTGGATTTGTAAATGCGGCAAATTGGGCATTCGCTGTGCCGATTGGAAGAAATATTGAGTTTGGAGTTCATGCCTACGGAAGCGAACAAGATGTTGCGTTTCTGCATTTGAGCAAACTCTATGGGGCTACAGTTCTGTCGGATTCTTTAGCTCACGATGGCACGGGAAGTGCGCCGGGTCAGAAGTTTAACGGCACATGGGACTTGCGCCCGCATGGTTCGCGTGTCATTCACGTGGATCTCGAGCTTTTGTCTGAGTGGCGGCGGTTTCGAGATGACACTGTTACGCCGATTAAGGAGACGCCCCTTCTCTCTCCGATCACATCGCATGAAGCTAGTGCAATCGAGGCGCTGGCGAATTACGGGCGACGGCTCGCGTCCATGGAGCCAATGTCCACTTCTGGCTTCCACGAGAAGGGCGCAAAGCAGAAAGGCTTGATTCGCGCGCAGGCCGGTAGACCTAAATCGATGGATGAGGTCATATTTCAAGGTTCTCATCTGTCGGTCTCTACTCCGTTTGCGAAACAGCCCGGTGAGTCATTTTCGGGAGGTAAAGATTGGCATTCCTACGATTTGACCAATCTTCCTGTCGACTCAATTCCGCGAACCAAATATGCTCGGGCCTGTGGGATTCACCAATATCAGGCAGCCCAGGATATCTGGAATGGCCGCCCGTACACAGAGTTCTATCGCCTGGCATGGCGTAAAATGATCGACTCGAAGGCGATGGAGCGCTCACTCTATTCGGCGCTAATTCCTCCAGGGGTTGCCCATATCGACGGGCTGTATTCACTGCGCCTGTCCGACAATATAACAACAGTCCTTAATGCTGGATTCTGGGCTGCGTTGCCGATGGACTACCTGGTGCGTATTTCTGGGAGGGCGAATCTCCATGCGGCCGAGGCTCAGGCGATGCCAGCGGCCGATTTGGAAAACCCGCTAGCTACGGCACTCGCCGTTCGTGCATTGAGACTCAATTGCCTCACTCGGGCATATGCTGACCTGTGGGCCGAACTTTATGACGGAAATTGGTTGGATGAAGAATGGGCGGTCAGCTGGACAGGCGTTGCCCCGCTCGGTGAAGTTGGTCCGGTCTGGGGGCAAGGGACTCCCCTTCGTACCGAGCGTGTGCGGCGCGCCGCACTCGTTGAGATCGATGCTCTTGTCTCTGTTTGGCTCGGAATTGAGGCTGAGGAGCTTGTGGCTCTCTACAAGTCACGCTACCCAATCCTTGCTGATCGCGAGGCTGAAATGTGGTTCGATAGTGCTGGTCGGAAGATCGCCGCGGACTCGTACACCTTTGGGTTTGGGCAGACCAAAGAGGATTATGTGCAGTTGATGGCTCATCTGGAGGATCCTGACAAAGTTGCGCCGCCGGCTGGCTATGAGGCTCCTTTCTGCAAGGCCGACCGCGAGGCCGAGATGCGTCAAGCCCACGCCGTTTTCTCCGCGCGACTCCAAGCCGCCAAAGACGCCGGTTGGTCCGAGTCGTGAGGCCCACCCTCGCCGCCGACAGTCTCCGGCGCAACCTCACCCGCTACCTCACTACCACGTTCGCGCTCACCGACGCCCCCGTCGCCGACGCGCTGACCGGGTTCCTCAATCACCCCGAGCAGGGCATCTTCCGGGGCCCGTACATCCGGATTCGCACGCCCTTCCGCCCTGCGAACGGTGACTGGAAGCAGCACCTGGAGTGGGCACCGGAGGGTTTCAAGCCCTACGCCCACCAGGCGCACGCCTTCGAGCGACTCAGCACCCTGCGCGGCCCGGCTGAGCCGACCCTGGTCACCACGGGCACCGGCTCCGGTAAGACCGAGTCGTTCCTGATCCCGATCCTGGATCACTGTCAACGGCAGAAGAAGCAGGGTAAGTCCGGCGTCAAGGCGCTCCTGCTGTACCCGATGAATGCCCTCGCCACCGACCAGACCCAGCGCATCAACGCCTTCCTGGAGCAGGCCGGCCTGGCGGATGTGACGGCCGGCCTCTACATCGGCGATGTGGCCGCAGTGACCTACCCACGGGTGATGACGAAGCGCTCCGAGATGCGCCGCACGCCGCCCGACATTCTGATCACCAACTACAAGATGCTCGACGTGCTCCTGCAACGCGGCGACGACCTGCCCCTGTGGGAGGACGCCGACCTGGCTTACATCGTCCTCGACGAGTTCCACACCTACGACGGCGCGCAGGGCACTGACGTGGCGATGCTGCTGCGCCGGCTCGCGGCGACCACCGGCCAGAGTCGGCCCGGTCGACCATTGGGTGACATCTGTCCGGTGGCCACCTCGGCGACGCTGGGCGAGGGACAGGGCGTCACCGGCGCGGACGCGATCCGGCAGGTCGCCGGCCAGGTCTTCGGCACCGTTTTCGAGGAGCGTTCCCTGGTCGGGGAGACCCGTTCGACCACCGAAGAGGTGGTGACCGACCTCGACTATGACCTGCCGCTGCCGGCTCCCTCCGAGCTCGCGGAGATCCCCGACCCGGCACGCGACCCCGATGCCATGGCGCGAATCGCGTTTGTGGCGCTCGGCGAGGCGAATCTCGACCCGGTGTGGCTAGGGGAGCGGCTTCGCCGCCATATTCTTACCGCAGGGATTCTCGAGGTGCTCGACGGTACGCCGAAGACGCCGGACGAGATCCTGGAGGTGCTGCCCCGCAAAGGTGCCTTCATCTGGGGGAGCGCACTGCGCACCCAACCGGAGATGGCTGCGACGGCGCTCGCCCGGTTCATCGCGCTGCTGTCGCTCGCCCGGAACCCGGAGGAGCCCGAGCGCCCGCTCCTGAGCGTCGAGACCCACTTGTGGGTGCGGGCCGTCTCCCGGATGCGCCGGGCGGTCAACCCGAGCCCGGCGTTCGGGTGGTACGGGGAGCCGGAACGTGAGCCCGAGCCTGACACTCCGGCAGCTGACCTGGTCATCGCTGACAACCGCCAGCTGATGCTCCCCGCTGTCTACTGTCGGCACTGCGGACGCTCGGGCTGGATGGCCCTGTCGATGGAGCGTGATCCCCAGGAATTGGTTACCGAGGCCGAGAAGATCTACCAGGCCAGCGTCGGCCGGGACAAGAAGCGCACCCGGGCCCTGATCGCCGCCACGGTCGAGGAGCTGGGTCAGGCGGAGGGCCTCCTGGTCCTCAACGATGTGGGTCACATCCGGGCCTTCGATCCCGCCAAGGACAGCTCAGGACCCGCCGACGGGGTCGCCGTGCTCGGTGATCTGGGCGACGACCGGGCCGCCGGCGTCGACCAGTGCCCGGCCTGCGGCATGGAGCAGGGCATCCGCTACCTGGGTGCTGGCCTAGCCGCGCTCGCTTCCGTCGCGATCACCCAACTGTTCACCGGCGGCGAACTCGCCGAGCGGGAACGCAAAACCCTGCTGTTCAACGACTCGGTGCAGGACGCGGCGCACCGGGCCGGGTTCGTGGCCAACCGGTCCTACGCCTTCTCGCTACGTTCGCTGTTGGTCGGCCAGTTGCCGGTCGGGCAGCCGGTACCCCTCAATGACCTGATCGCCGACGTGACGGCGGCCATGACGGACCCGGAGACCCTGACCGCGGTCGTGCCGCCGGATCTGCACGATCAGCCAGGTGTCGACGCGTTGCTGTCCGGGGAACATTCGGGCTCCCGGGCGACGTGGGAGCTGATCGGGGAGCGGCTGGCTTTCGCGACGATCCTGGAGTTCGGGCTGCGTTCCCGGCAGGGCCGCACCCTGGAGTTGACCCGGACAGCCACCGCCGAGGTCGCCCTCGACGACCCGGGCATGATCGCGCGGCTATGCCGGGACATGCATCAGGTCGGCCACGATCTTCTCGAGCAGCCGGTGGATGATTCTCGCTACCTGGCATTCGTGCGGGGCCTCCTCGAGCGTCTCCGGGTGCGTGGCGCGGTGCGGCATGTGTGGCTGGACGGATATCTGCGACAGGCAGGAAAGCGCTGGCAGATCTGGGGCGGCCGGCCCACAGGGATGCCCGCGTTCCCAGAGGGGGTCTCGGCGCCGTCGTTCCTGCTCACGGCCCCGAAGAGCAAGACCCAGTTTGATGTACTCACGGCCCGTGGCAACTGGTACCAGGACTGGACCGCCCGGTGTCTCGGTGTTCCTCGGGAAGCGGCCACGGACTACCTCGTCCGGCTGTTCCCCGCCCTGGCCGCTGCCGGGGTGCTCGCCTCGGGCGCGACAGAGGACAGCGCGACGGTCGTGTACGGCCTGCAACCGGGACACATCCGCGTCACCCGCCTGGCGGACGACGAGGTGGCCGGTGCGGGCGTGCGGTGCGCCGCGTGTTCGTGGGAGCAGACCGTGCACCCGGACCGAGTCACGGACTGGGCGGGGCAGCCGTGTCAGCGGTACCGGTGCAGCGGTCTGCTCGTCGAGGCCCACGACGAGTCCGCGATGGGCGACTACTACCGCCAGCTGTACACGGATGGTGGAATTTTCCGAGTTGTCGCCGCTGAGCACACCGGTGTCCTGACCCGCGCGCAGCGGGAGACGGTGGAGAAGGAGTTTCGGGAGGGCGCCCGGTACACCGATCCGAATGTGCTGTCGTGCACGCCGACCCTGGAGATGGGCATCGACATCGGCGACCTGTCGGCCGTCGTCCTCGCCTCTTTGCCGACCGGGCCGGCCAACTATGTGCAGCGGTCCGGCCGGGCCGGGCGACGCAGCGGCAACGCCTTCGTGCTGACTCTGGTGGGGCGCACGGAGCGCGACCGGTACTTCCTCACTGATCCGCGCGAGATGATCGCCGGCGAGATCGTGCCGCCGGGCTGCTACCTGTCGGCGGTGGAGATTCTCCGCCGGCAGTACGTCGCCCACCTGATCGACCTGGCCGCCCGCGAGGGCCTGCCGGGTGTGCCGCCGATGCCACGCCGGGCTTCCGTGCTTTTCGGCCCGTCAGGCTGGTTGCCCCGTCTCGTTTCCGGAGCCGCCCCTGATGCCACTGCGACCGTCGATCGCTTTCTCGCCTTATTCGGCGACGATGTGACGGACGAGGCCGCAGGGGTCTTGCGGACCTACGCCACCGAGGGGCTGGAAGAAGCGGCCCGGCGCGCTGAGGAGGCGTGGGACGAGCGGCTCGCGGACCTGCGGTACCGGCTGGGGGCGATCGATGACGCGCAGAGCAAACTGATCGCGTCCGACCCTGACCAGGCACGGGACCTTCGTGCCCTGAAGTCCGAACGCAGAGCGGTCGCGCGCCGGATCGCGGAGATCGGCCGTGCCTCGGCGCACGGCACCCTCGTCGAGTTCGGCCTGCTGCCCAACTACGCGCTGATCGACAGCCGAACGACGCTGGAGGCGACCCTCACCTGGGACGAGCAGGTGGACGGCGGCGACCGCAGGTACCACAGCGAACTGCGCGAGTACGACCGTCCGGCCCGTCGGGCGCTGACCGAGTTCGCCCCCGGCAACACCTACTACGCGCGCGGCTACAAGCACCAGGTGTCCGGGCTGGACATCGGCACCCCGGGCCGTCCGGCGTGGGAGAACTGGCGGGTGTGCCCGTCCTGCGGTTTCGCGCGCGTCTCTTCGGCCGTGGAGAACACCGACCCGTGTGATCGGTGCAAGGATCCGGCGATCGCCGACTCGGGGAACCTGTACAAGGTGCTGCGCCCCGCGAAGGCCACGGCCAGTGACCGCCGCGACGACGCGAAGATCCGCGACGACTCCGACGACCGCGACATGCGGTTCTACTCCACGGCCATCGCGGTGGACGTCGACCCCGACCACGTGGAGAGCTCGTGGCGGCACAGCCGGGTCACGTTCGGCGTCGACTTCACCCGCCAGGGTGTGATCCGGGAGTTCAACCTCGGCGCGATGCGCCACGACGGACCGGCCGCGGACGCCTTCGCGGGCGAGGAGGTCCGGCTCAACCCGTTCTACACGTGTACGGCATGCGGCGGGGCCAGCATTGACGGCCCCCCGGTCACCAACCCGGCACTGGGCACTCTCGTGGGCAACGCTCCGGTCCCCGGCACCGAACACCACCGGCTGTGGTGCCCGAACCGCCGGTCGCCACAGACTGCCCAGCACGTGGACGTCGTCTTGGTGCACGAATTGCGGACCGACGCCCTCCGGCTTCTCGTCCCGGCGGTGACGGCGCTCGTGGAGGAGCGGTTGGTGTCGTTCGCCGCCGCACTCCGGCTGGGAATCGCCGCACAGTACGGGGGCGACCCCGACCATCTCCGGGTCGTCAGGGCGGTCATGCCGGACACGGAGACGGGTCACACCCGCCGGTATCTCGTCATCCACGACACCCAACCCGGCGGCACCGGCTACCTGCACCGGCTCAGTGACGCCGGCAGCTTCAGGGAGGTTCTGGAGGCGGCCAGGCACATGATCCGTGAGTGCCGGTGCGGTTCCGAGGGCAAGCCAGCGTGCCACCGTTGCCTGCTCCGCTACGCGCGGAGTCGCGAGTACCCGCTGATGAGCCGGGCCGAGGCGCTGAGCATGCTCGACGAGCTGCTCGACAACTGGGAGGTCGAGACCGGCCAGCGCACCGACGAGATCTCCTTGTTCCAGCAGGTGGAGAGCGAGTTGGAGGCGCGGTTCCTCAAGGCTCTGCTGGACTGGGGCAACCGCGACGAGAGCCGGGCGACGATCACCCGCTCCACGGACCGTGACGGTGCGCGGATCGCCGACATCAGGCTCAGCGCCGACGACGGCCACGTCGCGCACTGGCGCATGAAACTCCAGAACACCATGTACGGCACGAGGCCTGACGTGCACTTCGTCCGGCTGGACGCGGCCCCCGTCGAGGTCGCCGTCTACCTCGACGGGTACGGCTACCACGCTGCACCGGACAAGAACCGGCTCGCCGACGACGCGGACAAGCGGGCGCGGCTGCACGCGCACGGCCTGTTCGTCTTCCAGCTCACCTGGGACGATGTCGAAGCGTGGACAGGCAGCCCCACGTCCCGGGCGGCTGTCTGGCCTCCGTACCAGCGCATCGCTCAGAATGCGGCCCGCGCGTTGTACAAGCAGCAGACTGGCCGAGACGCGCAGGAGCTCAACGACCATGTGTGGACCAACCCGGTCGACACGCTGCTGGAGTTCCTCCGTAACCCGGACCCGCGACTGTGGCGAGGGCTCGCCGAAGGTGCGCTCGGTGGCCTGCTCAAGCAGTCGAACGCCGCCCAGACCACCGCTGACTCCCGCGGAATCGCTGACCGGGTGGCCGCCTCAGTGCGTGCGGAACCACTGCCGGACCGGGTGCCCGGCGGGATCATCTTGAACCGTGCGCTTGACGACAACGGCTGTCCCGTGACGGTGCTGGTGGACGGCCGTGCCGGCACCCGGATCTGGTCCGCGCTGACCGTCGTCGACGATCGTCGACCCGTGATCGTCACGGACGAGGCCGCGCACCGGCGCCGCTGGGCCGCGTGGCTCTACTGGGGCAACCTCGTCCAGTTCCTCGAGGATGGGGGCGGAGACGGAGTTCAGCTCGCGTACAGCACGCTGGACGATTTCGACCCGTCCCTGTTGACCGTCACGGAAGGTACCGGTCTGCTTTCGGCCCAGCGGGCTCTCCCTCTTGATGAGGAGAGCGCGGCGTGGCTGGGTCGGCAACGCGAAGCCGAACCCGCGTTCGACGACCAGACACCGGCGCCTCAGGACGCGGATCCCCGCTGGGGCCGAGTTCTCGAACTCATCGACCCGCAGGAATCCGGACTGGAGGCGCTTGTCCGCGACCTCCTGGCCAGGAACCTGCCCGCGCCTGAGGTCGGCTACGAGCTGGGTGACCACGCGTGGCAGGCAGAGCTCGCCTGGCCGGACCGGCGGATCGCCATCGTCGTCTCTGGTCTCGGCGACGCGGACAGCGAGATCCGGGACCGCGACCGGGCGTACACCGACGCCGGTTGGGCCATCGGCGGCGCGAAGCACTGGACATCTGAGGAACTGGCGGAGCTGCTCGTCGAGAGCGGACAGGAAGGGGCCCGATGAGCCAGGGCGTCGTGACACTGCGGATTCTGGAACGCGCGGACAAGGAGATCCTGAAACTCTCCCGCACTGAGAAGGGCGCGATCTGGGAGTTCCAGAGCAAATTCCGCCAGAATCCCGACAGCCCGGGGCTCCGGCTCAAGCAACTCAAGGGCGACTCCCGGCTGTGGTCGGCACGGGTGTCCGCCGACTATCGGGCGCTGCTGTTGAGCGTGGGCGACGGCGACTACCTGCTCGTCTCCGTGAAACACCGAAAAGACGTCTACGACAACCTCGACCGGTACGCCTACCAAATCAACCGGGTGACGGGTGGCATTGAGGTCATCGACCTCGCCGCGGTTGGGGACAGCCTGGTGGGCCGCTTGATCCCGGCGACTGAGCCGGAAGAGAGCCCCGAAATCGAGGCTCGTGGGCTCTTCGCCCGCTTCAGTGACCAGGAGTTGCTGGACCTTGGTGTGGCGGAGGCGTTGCTGGCCTCGATCGCGCGTGTCAGCACGGAGGACGACCTCCTCGCGCTGGTGGAGTGCGTCCCGCAGCTGACAGCTGACGTGTTGCTCGCGCTGCACGAGGGCAAGACTCTCGAGGAGGTACTCGAACAGGTCACCGCCCCCGTGGCGAGCGAGGAACCCGTCGACCAGGAGGACTACGCGGCCGCGGTACTGCGGCCCGCCACTCAGGTCACCACCGACGACGCGGCACTTCAGGCGATCCTCGCAGAGTCATTCGCCCGCTGGCAGGTCTTCCTGCACCCCACTCAGCGCAAGCTCGTCGAACGCGACTACACCGGTCCCGCGCGGGTCGGAGGAGGGCCGGGCACAGGCAAGACCATTGTCGCCCTGCACCGGGTCAAACACCTCGCCCTTGAGCTCGCACCTGGCAACGATCGGCCCATCCTCCTGACCACCTTCAACCGCAACCTCGCCGCCGACTTGCGGGAGCGCCTCTTGGCGCTCGGCGGGCCCGAACTCGTTACCCGGGTCGACATCGTCAACATCGACAAGCTGGCGAGCCGTCTCGTCTCGGAGGTCGGAGCCGGAGGCCAACGCCGGATCATCGATGACAACCGGGCCCTCGAGGAATGGCATGGTCTGTTGCTCGAGCTGGGCGAACACCGCTGGGACGCGGAGTTCCTTGCAGCTGAGTGGGCTCAGGTCATCCTGGGCCAGGTGGTGAACTCCCGAACGGACTACTTCAAGGTACGCAGAGCTGGACGTGGCCGTGCCCTCACCCGTGAGGAACGCGACTCGATCTGGCAACTGACCGAGCGCTACACCAAGCGCCTGGAGGACCAGGGGGTCTGGACCTGGCGCCAGATCGCGGAACGCGCCGCACGCCTGGAACTTGACCGCGCCGGCCGGATCGTGGACGCCGCCAACGCTGAGGAGAGCTCGGGAAGCATCCCGCGCTACCGCTACCAGCACGTCGTCGTTGACGAGGCGCAGGATCTGAGCCCCGCGCACTGGAAGATGCTCAGGGCCATGGTCGCACCCGGCCCCAACGACATGTTTCTGGTCGGCGACACGCACCAGCGTATCTACGACAACTACGTGACCCTGGGAAGCCTCGGGATCAACATCCGGGGCCGCTCGGCGCGGCTGACGTTGAGCTACCGGACGACCCGCCAAATTCTGCACGCCGCGCTGAGCCTGCTCACTGGCACCGTCTACGACGACCTCGACGGCGGGGAAGAGGACCTCTCCGGCTACCGGTCACTGCTGCGGGGTGGTGAGCCCAGCTTCCAGGGCCTCGGCACTTGGGCGGACGAGCGCAAACACCTCGTGGAACAACTCCGCGCATGGGGCCCGGCCACAGACGGTTCCGTTGCCGTATGCGTGCCTACCCGGGAGCTGGTCGCCGAGGTCGTGGATCTGTTGGCGGGGGCTGGCATTCCGGCTGTGGAGATCGGCCCCGATGGCCCCAAATCCCATGACGGCGTGCACGTCGGGACCATGCACCGTTTCAAGGGCCTGGAGTACCAACGAATCGCCCTGGCCGGTATCAGTGACGGACTCGTCCCGCGTCGCGGCATCGAAAGCTATCGTGACAGTGACCCCAAACGGCACCAGCGGGAACGCCAACGCGAGCGGTCGTTGCTGTTCGTGGCGGCGACCAGGGCGCGCGACGAGTTGGTGGTCACCTGGCATGGCAACCCGAGCCCATTCCTGGTGGTGCGGTAGGGCAGACAACATTTGTCTGTGATGCGCGGTATATCAGTCGGCACGTTTCCGGGCACCCGACCTCACCTGGAATGGAGCCTGACTTCGAATACTGCACGGTCCTTGCCCATGCCCTTGAAGTCCTTCGTGATGGACACTTCATCCACCTCGTAGTCGCCAGGAACGTTGACAAAGCCGAGCTTTCGCCAGGTGGCCTGCGCGGCAGTGTTTTGTGGTTCGGAGGTCAGGTACAACCGGGTGCAGCCCCAGGTCGCGGCTTGATCCCGGATGGAGCCGAGCAACGCCGAGGCGACACCGTGATTCCGGTGCCCGGGGTGGACCATCACGTCCTGGATGTAGATCTCGTTGGGCTCGACCTGGCTGCGGAAAGCCATGACGGCGCCCACCACCTCGTCGTCGATCAGAGCGACCGGGCAGGTGGAGGCGAACAGCTCGCCGTACGCCCAATAGTCGGAGGTGGTCCGGGCGAAGATGAACGGCTCTCCGAGGGTCATCAGGTGGTGCACCGGACCGATCAGGTGTTTGCTAAGCGGAGTGATCTTCACGAGGTTCCTTTGCTAGATCGTGTACCAGCCCAACGAGCTGGCTGCTGGCTCGGCTGCGCCGCTTTGGCCGACTCCGATCGGGTGAGCGAGTCCGTCAATCGCCCGGTCTACCGTGGCTGGGGGTGAGCGCGGGTCTTCCCCGCCGGCACAACGGGCACATCGCCCGCCCGGTCGTCGGGTGAATAAGCGCGCCTGCGGGATAGCCGTGGATGCAGTCGGGTGCGGCGCTCCGTCGCCGTTCAAACGCCGCAGCGAGGTCCCCGCCGGCCTGATCGCCGTGGCCGTGAAGGGCGGCGTGGTGGAGGCGGAGGTCGGCGTCAGAGATTGCTCGCAGGTATGCGCTGACCGAGCGGATCTGGTTCTCGTTGCGGATCTTGGCGATGATCGCGGCGGCTTGGTGTTCATCGGCGCCGGTGGCGTCGATGACCCGGCGGATGTCTGCCGGGCGCACGGCGTCGGCTGATGGTGATGAGATTGATGGTAGTTCTTCTAGTGGTGGAGTTCCGACGTCGGGACTACCGGCACGGGCCTGGTCGGCATAGTTGTGACTACGGTGGTTCCGCCCGGGAACTGGTCGCGGAACTACCGTAGTCACATCAGGCGGAACTACGGTGGTCGCATTTTCGCCGTCGGCGGCCCGGCTGGTCGGGATGGTCAGGCGGTACACGGTCGGCCGGCGATGGACGCGTTGCACCACCACGAGCCATCCGCCAGCCTCAAGATCGTCGAGGATCTTCTTCACGTTGCTGCGTCTGCGTATGCCAGCGCCGACCTGCACCCGGTCATACGTCAGCCAAGCCAGGTCCGCAGCAGCGGACTTGTCGCCGTGGGCGTCACGCGCGTGGCGGGCGTAGGTTTCCGCCACAGCTTTGTGGTCGGCGGTGAGCTGCTCGGACTCCCAGACGGCGTCGCGGAAGCGATCACGAAACCAGCGCGGCGCGGTCACCGTGACCACCGACGCGTCCGCTGGGGCACCGGCCGACCGCCGGCTAAGGGTCGGCTCACACCCTCGAACAATGTCACGCCAGGTCGCCCATCGGCGGCGATGCATTCGGATTTCACGACATAGATCAACGCTCGACTTCGCCGAAACGTCAAGTCGCTTTGGCACACTTTGCCGCGAACCAGGGCCCGTGCGTTGACATGGACGAAGAGAAAAAGGCGGCCCTCTGCGGCCAGGCTGGACGTCGACACCCCAGCCATGGGGGCTCTGGCATGCGCGGGCCTGCGGCCACGACGGTCCCTTCGGACGCGTTGCCGCTTGCGCATGCGGACGACGCGCTCGCGTGGATGCGACCAGCGGTGACGGTGCCGAACGGTGTGGCTGGCGAAGCCTGTCACAGGCGGGGTCGTCCCGGCGGGCTTGATGCGGTGAAGCGCCCCGCTGCCTGCACGCCGCAGGAGCGGGCGTCGCCGTGGCGCGGCGAGCCGCGACGAACGGCAACGTAGGCACCCCGTTGTCGGAGGTCGACGCACGACTCGGACTCGTCGAGGACGGCTGCGGACGGCTTGCCGATCGACGGCTCAGACCGTCCGTATGAAAGCGCGGACCGTCCCGGGGAGACGTGCGAGGGAACGTCGATCCGCAACGTGCGGCGGTAGTGCTGGGTGGTGGAGGTGTGTCCGTTGGGGTCTTCGCGCGGCAGGGACTCCGACCGGTCTTGCGGCGGGTGGGGGGTTCTCTGCCGGGTGCGAGGACAGGTCAACAGGGTCACCGACCAGGTGATGCTTAAGTGCATTTATCGTGACTGACGACGTTAGAGGATCCGCCCGGGAAAGCAAGTCATCTTCGCCGATGGACGCCGAACCGAGCTGAACCATCCCCTTACTTCGGGTCCGCCGACGTGCCCCGGGCCGGGTCGACGCTCGCGTCAGCGACCATCCAGTCACTCCTCCTGTCGCCCGTCGAGGGCGTCGTCGATGTACGGGACGGCGGCCAACGTGCGCCGTCGACCGTCAGAGCGGTGCAGCCACCAGACCTCCTCCGCCGGTGACAGTCCGCGCGCGGTCACGTAGTCAGCCGACGTTGTGGCCAGCAGAACCCCGGAAGTGATCTTGGCGTTGGCGAGGCGTTCTTGGAAGTTGTGTTCGCGCCGCAGGCTCGGCAGCCAGAACAGCACCGGCCAGGATCGCATGGCCATCGAGGCGATGGTGGAGTAGCGCGAGACCTTGTCGACGAGGGTGTCGATGGGCTCGGAGCCGGTGTCGTACTCGAGGTAGAACGGCACGACGCGACCCTCGGTCGCCCACATGCCGTGGCCGTCAGGGCGCGGAAGCCGACTGATCATCATCGCGGGATTGTCGCCACGTTGGTAGAACCCGGCACCGTCATAGAAGCGGGAAGCCGGCCACCAGCGCCGTAGTTCCGTGCCCGGGTGGGTGCGGGCGTACGCGGCGAGGTCGGTGAACACCTGGTTCGTGCCGAGCAGGTGCGCAAGGTTGGCCCGGTTCGTCAGGTGGTGGCGTCGGCGGCGGGCCTGGTCCTTGCGGGGCGGGCTGTCGTTGCGTTGCGCGGCGACGATCTCGGTGCCGAGCTGGTCGAGAAGATAGTGGTACGGGTGCGACCCGCCGTCCCATCGCTGCGGCCGAAACCGCGCCACAACCCCGAGGGCGGTCAAGCGCAGCAGGCGGCGTTGGGCGAAGTCCAGGGACGGAAACAGTGCGGCGGCGATCTGGTCGGTGGTGAGAACCCCGTGGTCATAGAGCCAGTCGGCCAGGCGCAGGTCCCTGTCGGTGAGACTTGATTGGGCCCGCAGGAGCGGATCTGTGTTGTTGGTTCTCATCTTCGCCGTCCCCCTGCGGCAGGACCCCACATGCAGTGGGTCAGTAGCATCACGGCGCGTCGAGCACTGATGGGCGTTGACCTGCGGTGACCGAGCAGCGGGGAGTCCGTGCGGGTGTCCGTGTCAAGACTGACCCCGGCACTGACCACCGGACCGACCCACACACGGGCGCCCGCACCGTCGTCTCGTCGTCGGTTGCGGGCGGGACCGGCCATCCCCACTGTGGGGTTAGTGGCCGTTAAGGCCGGCGGCGAGAACGACGCGCCGCCCGCCAAGTGTGAGCTCCCGGTGGGTGCTCGACCGTGCTGTGCCAGGCGCGCCGGCGCCTGGGGAACCAGGATGGTGAAGGCCGGCGGAGGCAACCCTTCCGCGGCTATGGGACGTGTTACGTAAACAGTCATGGTTGACTTCTTTCTGCTGAGTGTGTGATACGCCGTCGCGCAGCGACCATCCGATCGGCGGTCACGGGCAACAAGCTCGTGCGGTCTCCAGGGCAGCGAACTGCTGGAGCCCGTCGTCGTTTCCTGTCACTAACCAAACGGGTTTTGGCAGAGCTGACGCACAGCCCCCGCTCTGCCACACCACTGCCACACCGGCCCTGCCCGCCCACAGAGGTCGTGTCGCCGAGGACCGTTCCAGCCCGCGGCCAACGCCGCGGGGTTCCGCGAACAGGTGCAGGACTCGCCGGCCAGGCGCACGCCGACGCATCACCGGGTGTCGCCGTCGGCGATGAGCCCGACGTCGCGGGCCGGGTCGACGTGCACATCCACATGCCGCCACAGCAGCTCCGACGGGCGGGAGTCTCCTGCGACGCCCACGTCCAGGGACGGCAGGCCTCGTCGACGGCGACGCGGTTTGTGGCGGTGGTGCGCAGTCCAACGCGAGCGGAGGACCCGGCTCGCGCGTCAGTAGGGGCCAAGCCTCGCCAGAGGCGGCGAGGGCTAAGGCGCGGGCGGTCAGGGCTGATCCGATGATGTCCATGGCAGTGCTCCGGGAGTCAGAAGAAAGCCGCGCTGGACGCGGCGACGGAAGCTCCAGTGACGCATACAGCTCTGCCACAGCTCTAACAGTGCAGCTCAGGCCCTGTTTTCCATGCTCTAGGGGTCCGCGCGGTCGATCTCTGCCAGCCCGCCACAGGCACGCGGCACAACCACCGTTCGAGAGATCAACATGGCGTTGACCTGCACTTATGCAGCAAACGGCTGTGCGGCGGGCGAATCATGCCCACCCTTCCCGCGACATCGGCCGAGGCCGGAAATCCCCGCAGAGCGGCTCTCGCGAGCTCTGCCACAACTCTGCCAAGAACACACACTGCCATAATTCGGTCGATACCTCCGCTCTGCCGCAGTGCGGATTCCCGGTCGCGGAGCATTCGGCGGCCTGCTCTGCCAACCCACACGTCGGTTTGGCAGAGTCATGGCAGAGCACGGACCAGCTCCGCCACGACATTCCCCAAGCGGAACCTGCTCTGTTTACCGGGGCATCCAGGCGACGAGATCGCGGCGAACGGAAGCGTGAACGGTCAACGCGGTCAAGCCAGCTGGCAGCAGCTCAGCACCAGACGATCGGCATTCCAGCCGGTCTACCGAGGAGTGATATCCCGTCCGGCACAGGGCCACCGACGACCTGTGTCCGGCCTCCGGCGAGCTGTCGCAGAACCGATAAGACGAACACTTCGCTGACGATGGCGAGCCCGGGCACCACCACACGGCGGTCCCACGGACGCGGGTCCCGCCGGGAAACTGACGCGAAATGGCCGTGCCGGATCGACTAGATTCCCCGCATGGCACATCTGGAGAAGCTGCTCAATGAGCGGCTCGCGTACGCGTTCGAGGTCGTGGCAGGTGGTCCGGCGGATCCCGCGCTGCGGCGATCGGCACACGCGCACTTCCAGGCCGACGGGGCACTGCCGCTCGCCCAACGGCTCGGACGGGCACCGCGGGACATCGCCGCTGACGTCCTCCGCAACGCCGACCTCGCCGACCTGGTCGCCGCGATCGAGATCTCCGGCCCCGGGTTCATCAACCTCACCGTGTCGGATGCGACCCTCAGCCGCCTCGTCGCCGACGTGGCCGCCGACCCGCGTTTCGGGGTGCCCGTGGCGGCGCATCCCGACGTCGTACCCATCGACTACTCCGCGCCGAACGTCGCCAAGGAGATGCACGTCGGGCACCTGCGCTCCACCGTCATCGGCGACGCCGCCGCCCGGCTGCTGTCCTGGCTCGGGCATGAGGTGATCCGCGCCAACCACCTCGGCGACTGGGGCACCCCGTTCGGGATGCTGATCGAGCACATGCTCGACGTGGGCGAGACCGAGGCCGCCCACGAACTGTCCGTCGGTGACCTCAGCGGCTTCTACCAGGCCGCCCGGGTCAAGTTCGACGCCGATCCAGGCTTCGCCGAGCGGTCCAGGCAGCGGGTGGTCGCCCTGCAGGGCGGCGACGAGCAGACCCTGGCCCTGTGGCGGCTCCTGGGCGCGGAGTCGGAGAAGTACTTCCTGGCCGTCTACGACAAGCTCGACGTGACTCTCACCGCGACCGACTTCTACGGCGAGAGCTTCTACAACGACCGCCTCGGCGCGCTCGTCGACGAGCTCGACCGGCTCGGGCTGCTGCGCGAGTCCGGCGGTGCGCAGTGCGTGTTCCCGACCGGGTTCACCGGCCGCGACGGCGAGCCGCTGCCCGTCATCGTCCGCAAACGCGACGGCGGCTACGGCTACGGCGCCACCGACCTGGCCACCATCCGGTACCGCACCCAGGAACTCAAAGCCACCCGGCTGCTGTACGTCGTCGGTTCCCCGCAGCGCCAGCACCTGGAGATGGTGTACCAGACCGCGCGTGAAGCCGGCTGGCTCGTCGAGCCCGCGCGGGCCACACACGTCGGCTTCGGCTCGGTACTCGGCTCCGACGGCAAGATGCTGCGCACCCGGGCCGGCGGCACGATCAAACTCATCGACCTGCTCGACGAGGCCGTCGCCCGCGCGGACGCCGTGATCCGGGAGAAGAACCCGGACCTCGACCCGCAGACCCGCGCCCAGGTCGCCCAGGCCGTGGGCATCGGAGCGATCAAGTACTCCGACCTGTCCGTCGACCGGGTCAAGGACTACGTCTTCGACTGGGACCGGATGCTCGCGTTCGAAGGCAACACGGCCCCGTACCTGCAGTACGCTCACGCCCGGATCCGGTCCATCTTCACCCGCGGCAACATCGAACCGCCCCAGGGCCGCCAGACCGTGCTCGTCGCCGAGCCGGCCGAGCGGGCGCTCGCGTTGGAACTGCTCGCCTTCGCGCCCGTCATTGACACCGTCGCCGAGACGCTGGAGTTCCACCGCCTCGCCGGATACCTGCACACCCTCGCCTCGACCTTCACCACCTTCTACGAGCACTGCCCCGTGCTGCGCTCCGAAGGTGAGGTCCGCCAGAGCCGGCTGGCGCTGTGCGACCTGACCGCCCGCACCCTCGCCCAGGGCCTGGACCTGCTCGGGATCAGCGCCCCCGCACGCATGTAGTGCGCCGACCGAGGCGCGACGGCCCACCCGCCGTCGCGCCTCCGAGGTGAGCCGGTCGAGGGCGGGCGGGCCAACGACGGTGACCCGTGTCCCGGTCACGGCCCGGAGAATCTCCGCCCCTACAGAGTCCGCCGCAGGCATCGAGCACCCGAGCGCGTCGAAGCGCTGCGGGGCGTGTACGCCTCGATCGGGTACTCCGGATCCGGGCTTAACCATCGCTCGCGTTGAGATTCGGCCAGGATGTTCGGCGTCTAACCAACTCGGCGTCATCAATGGCCGCGCTGCTCGTTTTCTGTGTGAAGTCGAAGGGTTCAGGCGGTTGTGGGCCGCGCGCAGGTCAGAGATGCCTGCCCGGAAGGAACTCGATCCTGGATAGTGTCGGGTCGACTCAGTGCGGCAGGGTAGTGGGAGGCGGACAGGTGGAGGGTGTGGCGGTGACCGAGGATCTGGTGGCGCGTAGTGGTGACCTCAAGAGTGAACTGGTCACCTTCTCTCAACGGTCGCGCTATGACCAGGCCTTTCACGAGGCACTCCATCGCCAAGGGATGGAGCTGGCCAGGGCCAGCGATGAACAGTTGATCATGTTCGTCGACTACTTCGTGTTACAGCACCGGCTGCGCGATGGTCGGACCGTGGTCGAGGAATTCGTCGCCGCCCGCCGGGACCTGACCGAACAGGAACGGGACCTGCTCCTCGGGTGGCGCGAGGTAGTCGAAGGCGTCTTCGAGGTCCAGGCTCGCGACGGTGACGCACTGATCATGGTGAACCTGATCGATGATCTGAGGTACCGGGTGCGATCGAACATGGGGCCTGCGGTGTTCCGCCAGATGCCCCGGCGTTCGTTTGTGATCACGCGCCTTGTTCCCATCGGGCAGGAGTGGTTGATCAGCGGCTCGACAGCGGTCTTCCGCGCCGGTCAGCGCCAGCAGATAGAACGGATCGCGGCGGACCTCGCTGTGCGTCAGCCAGGGCTGGTCCTCCGCAACCCGGACAAGCTCGCCCAGGCCTGGGAACTACAGCGGGCCGAGCGCAGTCGATTCATCCGGTTCTTCGGCTCCGACCTGGTGGTCCTGCCCGGCGATCAGTTCGCCGATCGGATGCGCGAGTACGAGGAGTTCAGCGAGCGCGAGATCCTGGCGGCCCTGGCTGCGCAAGGCACCCCACCCCGACCATCAGTCAAGCCCCCGGCGCCGGTCGACTACACCGCCGGTCTGATGGACTCCGAGACCGTGGCGGTGATCTACGACGAGGTCGAGGGGCTGAACTTCTACGCCGACTTCGGGCTGATCGAGGCCGCCTTCGCTGACCCCGCTCTGCTGCGCCGCCGAATCTACCGGGAACGGGTGCTGGACTACCTCGATGACGAGTCTGTCTCGCCGCTGCCGTTTCACCGCCTCGCCGACCGCGATCACAGCCGGGCCAGTGAGGTGTTCAGGAGACTGCTGCGCCGGCCCGGCTTCGACTGGCAGCGGGACGGCGAGCAGGTCATGCGGGATCGCAAAGCATGGTTCTACCAGCAGCCGCCGCTTCCGTCGATCACCCCGATCAGCGACCGGCTCGCCGCAGTCGTGAGCCGGAGTTGACCGCCGCACGTATCCGTCGTCGACGTGGGCTCGATGCCCTGTCCGTGGCCAGTTGGATTGCCCCGGGTACGGCCAGTCGCGATGTCAGGGTATGTAGTCGTTCTTAAGATGGTCGCCCGTGACGATCGCCGCGAGGCTGTCACGGTTCGTTCGTCTGACTGGGTGGGCTATTGATCGCGAGGTTCGAGGATGTCGAGCAGTTCCTGCGCGGTTGCTTGAAGCGAGGGCCATGTCGATCGCAGCAGTTGAAAAGTGGGTACGCCGGCGTGGAGGACGGCTTGGACTCGGGCCTCGAACTCGTCGAGCTCGGGGCTGTTCGGTCGGCGCGATGGGGAGTGGAATGCTCTGGTGTCGGCGATCTCCAACAACACCTCAACCGCAGCTTCGGCCACGTCCACGCGCTCGGAACCACATAAAGCGATCAGGAACGGCAGGACATGCTCGGCTGGCTCTAGGTACATGCCGGAATGGCCGTGAAGGACAACGTCCAATAGCGCATCGGCCCAGCGGTGTGGCTTGCCCTCATGGGCCGAGGCGAGTCGCCGGAGCAACTCCGGGATATCGCCGGCGTCGTGACCGTCGCTAGCCTGCATCCGCGCCCAATCGAGCGTCTCGAGTCCAACGAGCGGCGGACGGGCCGTGGCATCCTCCCCGCGCAGCCAACCGATCATCCCCATAGTCTGCCAGCACGGCCAGCGGCAACGGTTCGTAACCATCCGGCCAGATGACTCCCCGCTAACTGGCAGCCTGTGGGGAAACGAGCTGGCCGCTGACAGTGCCCATCACAAGACTGAGTGCGATCCGACGAAGGTCGCGGTGCCCGAACTCGCGCAGCAGCCTCGTGGCTGAGGCGTTGTTCATGGCGGACGCCGCGATTGCGGCGACCAACGTCGAGTAACTTGAGACGTTCACGGCCGAAAGGCGCGACTGGCTGAGCTGTCATGACTCGGGTGGCAGATCTGTGGATTCTCATCCGGTGAGAAAACGGGACATGGTGACCCATCGATGACGTGTTAACGTAGCGTGACCGATGGAGTACCCCTGCCGGCACGACTGTCGGGAGAAAGAGGCATGGCCGAAGAGACCCCTCCCGCCCAGCACCCATTCGCCCATCTCCAAGCCCCCAACGCCGCGCTTTACCGCAAGGTGATGCTGGCTTTCATGCGGGCCAAGGAGCGTTTCACCGTCCACCTGCGCCCGGAGGACATTGCCCTCGACCTCACCCATGACCTGGATGCGGTCGTCGAGGCGCTCGGCAGGTTGGAACACTGGGGCAACCTGCGAGCCGATCCGGACACCGGCAGGGTCACCTCCGTCGAGGACTTCCACCGGGCCCGCTATCTCTACCAGCTAACCCCGGCTGGTCAGGCCGCGGAGCAGGCGATCGCGGTGTACGAGGACGCGATCGGCCGGCGCGGCGTCCTGCAGTCGGTGGCATTGGCCGACATCGCGACCCAACTGCGCGCGCTGCTCGCCCTCACCGGAAATGGTGCGGAGCTCGACGCGGCCAAGACCCACCTGTTGTTGATCAGCGTGGCCGAGCGGTTCTCCGGGCTGGCGGACAACGCCCAGGCGTTCATGGCGTCGCTGCGGCGCACGATCGACTTCGCCGACAATGATGTGGACGCCTTCCTGGCGTACAAGGAAAGGCTCATCTCCTACATCGAGCGGTTCATCGCCGACCTCGCCAATTCCGGCGCGGAGATCGCGGACCTGGCCCTGCGGATCGAGGCTGCCGGGGTCGAGCCGCTGCTGGAGGTCGCGGCCCGCAGGGAGGCGGCAGACGCGGTGCCCGACGGCATCGACGATGAGGCGGATGCGGCCGTGGCGGAGGCGATGCGGCACTGGCGGAACCGGTGGGCGGGGCTGCGTTCGTGGTTCATCAGCGCCGATTCCCGACGTCCGTCACAGGCCAGGTTGCTGCGGTCGGCGGCGATCGGGGCCATCACCCAGCTGCTGGGCGCGGTCGCCGTGATCAACGAGCGGCGGTCGGGCCGGTCGGACAGGTCGGCTGACTTTCGGGCACTGGCCCGATGGTTCGCCCAGGCACCGGACGAGGCGGCGACGCATCAACTGTGGCGGGCCGCGTTCGGGCTCGGACCGTCCCGGCACCTGACGGTCACCGCGCAGACGCTCGACGAGTGGGCCGAGCAGCGCGTCGCCGCCGCCACCCCGTGGGCGCAGGCACCGCCGCTCGCGGTCAGCCCGCAGCTGCGGCGCACCGGATCCTACGAGCGGCGCGGGCAACCCAACCGGGTCATCGACCGGGCCGATGCCCGTCGCCTGCTCCTCGAGCGTGCCGCGCAGGAGGCGGCGCAGACCGCTGCGGCCCGGGCGCGGCTGGTCACCGACGGTCCGGTCCTGCTGTCTCACCTGGGACAGCTGGACCCGCAGGCGTTCCGGCTCTTCCTCGGCCTGCTCGGAGACGCGCTGTCCGCCCGAGGACCGCACACCAAGGAAGTGCGGACCACGACAGGGGACGGCACCATGGAGGTCCGGCTCACCCTCGTCGACGACGCCGGCCTCGTCGAGATCCACACCACCGACGGTGTACTCAGCGGCCCACAACACCTCATCGACATCACCGACCTGACTCGGGCGACGGTATCGCGGTGACCCGTAGAAAACCGGCCCTTCCGCAGGAGCGGTCCGCGCGTTTCCAGCGCGCGGTGCGCACCTTACTCGCCCGGCCGCTGCTGGTGGCCGGCCTCGCCGACCCCGACCTGTTCCGGCTCATCCGGTCACAGGCCGCCGAGTTGCGGGACTGGTTCGACCGGGAGACCGGTTGGCGGCTGGTCGTCGACGCGCAGACCGCCCGGCTGTTCAAGACCGTGCCAACGGTGCATGACGCCACCTACCCGGCCCGCGATCCGCGCTCCGGCGCCCCGTTCGGCAGGCGCCGGTACGTCCTGACCTGCCTCGCGCTCGGGGCTCTGGAACGCGCGGACAGCCAGGTCACGCTGGGCCGGCTCGCCGAGCAGATCCTGATGGCCGCGGCCGACCCGGACCTGACCGCCGCCGGGATCGTGTTCGCCCTGGACAACCGGGAAGAACGCTCCGACCTCATCGCCGTCGTCCGCCTCCTCCTCGACTGGGGGGCGCTGCACCGGGTCGCCGGCGACGAGGAGGCCTACCTGGGGGCGTCCGGGGACGCGTTGTATGACGTGGACCGCAGGGTGATCTCCGGCCTGTTGACCGGCTCGCGGGGACCGTCGACGATCACCGAACCGACCTTCGAGGCGCGCATGCGGGCGTTGACCGCCGAGGTCATGCCCGACACCGAGGAGCTGCGCAATCGCTCACTGCGCCACCGGCTGACCCGGAAACTGCTCGAGGAGCCGGTCGTCTACTACGACGAGCTCACCGCGGAAGAGCTGTCCTACCTGACCCGGCAGCGCGCCGCGATCCTCGGCCGGATCACCGAAGCCACCGGACTCGTCGGCGAGGTGCGCGCCGAGGGCATCGCCATGGTCGATCCCGACGACGAACTCACCGACATCCGGATGCCGGCCCAGGGCATGCTCAGCCACCTGACCCTCCTGTTGGCCGGCCACATCGCGGCCGAGCCTGACCGGGTGGAGGTCGAAGAACTGCACACCCTCACCCGCAAGCTCGCCGCCGAGCACAAGGCGTACTGGCGCAAGAACGCCACCGACCCCGGGATGGAGATCGAGTTGGTCAACGCGGCCCTGCACGCCCTGACCGCGCTCAAGCTCATCGCCGTGGCCGGCGCCCAGGTCACAGCCAAGCCCGCCATCGCCCGCTACGCCCTAGCCGAACCCACCATCCGCGACAACGGAGCAAGGACATGACACCGGAGCCGACCCGCGAACGCTGGCAGCCGCTGCGGGCAGGAGTCGTCGACCTCTTCTACTACGACATGGAAGAGTTCCACTTCCATGGCGGTTCGCTGCTGCTGCGCGGCAACAACGGCACAGGGAAATCCAAGGTCCTGGCGTTGACGTTGCCGTTCCTCCTCGACGGAGAACTGTCGCCGCACCGCGTCGAACCCGACGGCGACCGCAACAAACGCATGGAGTGGAACCTGCTGCTCGGCGGGAAATACCCGCACCCGGAACGGCTCGGCTACACCTGGCTGGAGTTCGGCCGCCGTGACCTCGACGGCACCGCCAGATTCATCACGATCGGCTGCGGGCTCAAAGCCGTCGCGGGCAAGGGCATCGCCAAGCACTGGTTTTTCGTCACCGACCAGCGGATCGGCCCCGAGCTGTCGTTGCTGAACCCCACCAGGACGGCACTGACCAGGGAACGACTCAAGGAGGCCGTCGGTGAGCGCGGCATGGTCTATGACCGCGCCAGCGACTACCGGCGGGCCGTGGACGAGGCGCTGTTCGGGCTCGGTTCCCGGTACGAGGCGCTGGTGTCCCTGCTGATCCAACTCCGCCAGCCCCAACTGTCCAAGCGGCCCGACGAGCGGCTGCTGTCCGCCGCGCTCACCGAGGCGCTGCCTCCCCTCGACGAGAACCTGATCACTCAGGTGGCCGAGGCGTTCCGCAGCCTCGACGACGAGCGTGAAGCCCTGCGAGGGCTGCGGGAGACGAAGAAGGCCGCGGACGAGTTCCTCACCGGGTACCACCGGTACGCGCGGATCGCCTCCAAGCGTCGAGCGGCGGGCCCACGGGAAACCCAGAGCCGGTACGAGAAGCTGGGCCGCGACCTCAGCGACACTGAGCGGGCGCACCAGGAGGCCCAGACCGCGCTGGAGACGGCCGAGCGCCAGCTCGAAGCCCTCGACGTCGAACGGGCCCGGCTGAGCGCACACGACGAGGCGTTGCGCGCCAGCCCGGAGATGCGCGACGCCCGGAGCCTGGGGGAAGCGGCCCAGCGGGCCAGGGAACTGACCGGACTAGCCGATCAGCAACGGGGCCTCTACGAGACGGCGGTCGCGGCGGTGGCCAGGCACACCGACAAGCGCGACCGTGCCACCTCGGGTCTCGACACGGCCGAACGGGCCCTGGCCGGGGCCCACTCGACGGCGACGGAGAGCGCCGTGACGGCCAGGATCGCCACGGAACACGACGCCACTGTCGTTGCTGCCCTGGCCACAGACGAGCAGCCCTACACCGCGACCCGGCGCGCCGCCGAGACCGTCGTGACCCGACGCGCCACGTCCCTGCGGACGCTCCGTGGCCTGCTCGACGCCGTCGACAAGGCCACCGAGGGACTCCGGGTCGCCCGAGGCCAGCTCGACGGGTCGACCGCACAGTTGGCCGCGGCCGACAGCCGGATCGCCACCGCGGAAGACGAGGTCGCGACGGTGGGCGCGGAACTGGTGGCGGCGATCGGCGAGCACCTGTCCGACAGCACCGAACTGCACGTGGCTGACGTCGAGGACATGCTGGCCGCCCTCGAGGTGTGGGTGGAGACCCTCGACGGGGACAACCCGGCCATGACCGCCGTGACCGTCGCTTTTCGCGACGCTGCGGAGAAGCTGACCCGCGCCCAGGCTGCGCTGGAGGGCGAGCGCGGAACAGGGGAGTCCCGCAGAGACGACATCGACGCGGAGATCGACCGGCTCGAGAGCGGCGGACACCAGGCCCCGCCCGTGCCACACACCCGAGGAACCCGCGACCATCGGGCCGGCGCCCCGCTGTGGCAGGTCGTGGACTTCATGCCACAGGTACCCGAAAATGATCGATCGGGGTTGGAGGCCGCGCTGGAGGCCTCCGGCATCCTCGACGCCTGGGTGTCACCCGACGCGACCCTGTCCTTCCCCGACGCCGACGACGTGCTTCTCCGCGCCGCCACACCAGTGGCTGAGAACCTGACCACGGTGCTCCGGCCCGCCATCGACCCGGCGAACCGGCAGGCCCGCGACCTGACAGACGAGGTCGTCTGGCGAATCCTGGCCGCGATCGGCCTCGGCCCGCAGTCCGCGGCGGACACCTGGATGGGCACCGACGGCCGGTTCACCCTGGGTGTCCTGGCCGGACGGTGGCGCAAGAACGGCGCTGAGCACATCGGTGAGGGTGCCCGGACGCAGGCCCGGCGGGCCAGACTCGGCGAGTTGCGCGTCGAACGCGACCAGATCGCCACCCGTCTCGCCGAGATCGCCGAGACCCTCAGCGGACTGCGGGCACGGCAGGACACGTTGGCGGCTGAGCACGGCGAAGTCCCGAAGGACGTGAAACTGCGCGAGGCGCACACGATGGTCCGCACCGCGCACGAAACCAGACGACGACTGGCGGAGCTGCACCAAGGATTCCAGGACCGGGTGTACGACGCCGCCGAGCAGGTCGAACTCGCCGCCAACCGGGCAGAAGAATTCGCCACGGACGTCGACCTCCCCGCCGACCGGACCGAGCTGGAACCCGTCAGCGAGGCACTCAACGGCTACCGGGTCGCGCTCGCCAGTCTGTGGCCCGCCGCGGCGACACTGTCGGCCGCCCGTCAGACGGCCGCGGATGCCCACACCGAACTCGCCGAGGTCACAATGCGGCTCACCGAGGCCACCACGGAGCACACCGAAGCGGCCCTCGCCGCGATCGCCGCCACGGAACGCCACGACGCCCTGGCCGCGACCGTGGGCACGGCCGTCGCCGAACTCCAACGCCGCCTCGCGGAGACCGCCGCCGACGTACGCAGATGCGAACGTGACGAACGCCAGGCCCGCACTGCCGAACGCGAGGCCCTCGACGCGCGCGGCAAGGCGCTCGGACGCCAGGAGACGCTCACCGAGGAACTCGCATCCGCGGCCCGGGACCGCGACGGTGCCGTGGAATCGCTGCGGCACTTCGCCGCCACCGGCCTGATGCGGTTGGCCTGCCCCCACCTGGATGTGCCCGATCCCGCCGTGACCTGGGCCGCCACCCCAGCCGTGCACCTCGCCCGCAGCATCGACCGGGAACTCGCCGACGTCGACGACGGCGACCGGCGCTGGGAACTCGCCCAGCAACAGGTCAACGCGGGATTCAAACTCCTCGCCGACGGCTTGTCCCGCCACGGCCACACCGCAGCACTGTCGGTGCGCGAGGAGGCCATGCTCGTCGACACCACCTTCCAAGGCCGCACCCGACCCGTCGCCGACCTCGCCGCGGCACTGGAAGTCGAGATCGAGGAACGGCAACGGGTCCTCTCCGCCCACGAACGCGAAGTGCTGGAGACCCACCTGGTCAACGAGGTGGCCGGCACCCTCCAGGAACTGATCTCCACCGCCGAACAGCAAGTCAGCGACATGAACCGCGAGCTGGAAGAGCGCCCGACATCCACGGGCATGCGACTGCGCCTGCTGTGGCGCACAGGAAAAGACGCCCCCACGGGGCTGTCCGAACTCCGCGAGCGACTCCTGCGGCAAAGTTCCGACGTGTGGAACGACGCCGATCGCCGCCGGGTCGGCGAGTTCCTCTCCGAACAGATCAGCGCCGAACGACTCCGCGACGACGCCGGCACCTGGCAGGAACAGCTCACCCGGGCCCTGGACTACCGCAGCTGGCACGAGTTCGCGATCCAACGCCACCAGGACGGCCAATGGCGGTCCGCCGCCGGGCCCGCCTCCGGCGGCGAACGGGTACTGGCCGCCAGCGTGCCACTGTTCGCCGCGGCCTCCTCGTACTACGGCTCGGCCGGAAACCCGCACGCCCCACGGCTCATCGCCCTCGACGAGGCCTTCGCCGGCGTGGACGACGACTCCCGCGCCAAATGCCTCGGCCTCCTGGCCAAATTCGACCTCGATGTGGTCATGACCAGCGAACGCGAATGGGGCTGCTACCCCGAAGTCCCCGGGCTGGCCATCGCGCAACTCGCCCGACACGAAGGCATCGACGCCGTCCTCGTCACACCCTGGCAGTGGGACGGGCGCGAACGCCGACAGGTACCCCGCCCCACCCCGCACATCCCGGCCCAACCCCGCCCCGCGGCCGACAACCAGGAAGGGCTCTTCGAGTGATCGACCCCGACCGGCTGCGACGGCTACTCGGCGGCACCGACACCGCCTGGCTCATCCAACGAACCCGCCGCCGGATCGAACTCGGACAACCACTCACCGGCACCATCACCCACAACCGCCCCAGCCCGCAGGAGCGACGTGCGGTGGAATCGCTGCTGGGCCGACCCCCGGGCCGAGGCACGTCGCTGACCGTATCGCTCGACGAGATCGACGCGGCGCTACGGCGAAGCGGCGCGCACCCCGACGGCCTGCACGCGGCAGTCACCCTCCTCCTCGGGCCGATCACGCACCGCGCGTCGGCGGAAACGGCCCTCGCCGAAGCCTGGGACACCGCACTCGCCCCACTGGCGACGCTCATCGCGCAGCGTCCCGAGTTGCGGGCCTGGTACGACGAGCCGCGCACCGCCGCCCTCATCCGCCGCATCGGTGGCAGCCCGGCCGAAGCAGCCCCGCTGATGGTCGCACTCGCGCGGGTCCTCGCCGGGCTGCCAGCGGCTGGCGTCGCCCTGTCGAGGTACGCGGCCGACACCACGACCGACGAGCACGCCCTCGACCAGGGGCGCCCACTCGCAGCTCTGGCACTGTCCGCGATCCGCGAGACCTGGTCGACAGGGGATCACCCGGACACGACCCCCGCGCAACGTCGACGCGCGCTGTGGGACACGGTCGGCGTCCTCCTCGACGAACTCTCCTCCACCGTGCTCGCGCTCAACCTGCCAGCGGCACCCGGTACGAGGCTGGGTCGACAGGTAGCGGTCATGGTCGGTGAACCTGTCGTGCTCACGTTGCGCCAGCTCGCCCGGGAGCCCGTTCGGTACACGAAAGCTCAGGTTTTCGTCTGTGAGAATCCTGCGATCGTCGCCGCCGCGGCTGACCTGTTGGATGCAGACTGTCCGCCGCTCGTGTGTGTCAACGGCCAACCGAGCACCGCGACGATGAGGCTCCTCGAAGCTCTCCACCATGACGGCGCTGAGCTGGCCTATCATGGCGACTTCGACTGGGGCGGCCTCCGGATCGCCAACCTGCTGGGATCCAGGATCCCGTGGCGACCATGGCGCTACACCAGCGCCGACTACCTGGCTGCCGTGGCAGCCGACCAGGCAGGCCGGGCTCTTGCCGGGACTCCGGTCGATGCGCGATGGGATCCCCAACTGCGCGACGTGATGATGGCGCATGGCAGACGGGTGGCGGAGGAACGTGTCCTCACGGACCTGCTGACAGATCTGACCGGCTAAGCCGTCGTTCCGCAACAAGATTCGCCCACCCAACTGACGTTGCGGCCTGCCGCTACCGTGTGTGCCACCGGAGTGAGGAGACGGGGCGCCCATGGTCATGCTGATCAACCGAGACTACCGACGCCTGTGGTTCGGCCAAGCCGTCTCCCTCGTCGGCAACACGGTCTTCGACACCAGCCTGCTGCTGTGGGTCGGCGCAGTCCTGCTCAAAGGTCGCTCCTACGCCCCCGCCGTCAGCAGCGCCCTACTCGCCGTCATCGCCGCGGTGACCATCCTCGTGGCCCCAGTCGCCGGCGTCCTGGCGGACCGCTGGGACAAGCGCCGAACGATGCTGCGCACCGAACTGCTGCGCTGCGTGCTGATCGCGGGCCTCACAGTGCTGTCCGCGCTGCCGGCAGGGGTAGTACCCGTCTGGGGGACGCTGACGGTGATCGCCCTGACCGTGGTCGCGACCACGGCCGCCGCGCAGTTCTTCGGGCCGTCGCGCTTCGTGCTCATCGGCGACGTCGTTCCCAGCGCCCACCGCGGCCGGGCCTCCAGCTACGGCCAGGCAGCCTCGGCGATGGCCACCATCATCGGCCCACCGCTGGCGGCACCACTTCTCATCACCGCCGGCGTGCCGTGGGCGCTGGGCGTCAACGCCGCCTCGTTTCTGGTCTCGTTCATGGCGATTCGCTCGATCCGCACACCGCACCCGCCCAGCGAACCGAGCCGGGCACGCCCGGCCGCGAAGTCCGGCGTAGGTGCCGAACTGCTCGTGGGGCTGCGGCTCGTCGGCGCGCATCGGGTGCTGCGCGCCGTCCTGATCACCGGCCTGATCGTCATGCTCGGAGCGGGAACACTCGGCGCACTCGACGTGTACTTCGTCAGCGAGAACCTGCACGCCGCCCCGAAATGGCTCGGCCTGCTCGGAGCGGCCTCGGGGGCCGGCTTTCTCATCGGCGGGCTTACCTCCGGCTTTCTCGGTGACCGGTTCGGGCACACCCGGATCTTCACCATCGCGCTGATGACCGCCGCAGGGGCCTTTCTTCTCTACTCCCGTCTCGGCGCCATCACACCCGCCGTCGCCGCCATCGCGCTGTTCAGCGTCGCCGCCGGCACGGTGGAGACCGTCACCACGCCCGTGCTCCTGGGCGCTGTGCCCCGCGACCACCTCGGCAGGGTGATCTCGGTGTTCGCCCCCACATACAAGCTCGCCTCACTGATCTCCATCGCCGCCGCCGGAGCCATCGTCGGCGCGTTCCCCGCAGGCGCCCACGCGACCGTCGCGGGAGTCGCCTTCGGTCGCATCGACACCGTCTTCACCGCCACCGCCCTCCTGCTCCTCGCCGGAGGAGTCCACGCCGCACTCGCTCTGCGCGGCACCCACCAACAGAGCCTCGCGAACAACGACTGATCCCAGCCTCGCGTCCGGCCGACCGCCACAGTTCGACATCCGGCCCGGTTCGCCCGGTTTCCCCATACCAGTTCGCGCGACCGTCGGCATAGTGATGGACGCGCGGCGGCGGTTCGTGGGAAGCTCCGCTCGCACCGCCCACGGACGTACCCGTCCGTCGATGGCTGGTGTGTGACGAGGTCCGCATCTACTGTGGACCGGCGGCGCGCGCGGACGGGGAACGGGGCCCGGCCGGGTGGTCGCCGGATCCGGCGCGTGGCGTCATGCAACACCCCTCACCCCGGTCGCTCTAAGGAGCAAAGCTGTGCCTCCCTCACGCTATTCGGTGGGTCGGTCCTGGCTGACCCGATTGACAGTCCTCGCGATCGCCGCTGCCGGCGTCGTGGCCGGCTCGACGGGGGCGGCGCACGCCGACCCCGCGCGGTACACGAGGACGGTGACGCCGGCCGCCTGGGCGTACGTCGACGTCGTCACGCCGCTGACCAGCCACTACAACCCGACCGGGGACGCGCCGGTCGGTGCCCGTAGCGACTCGACCGGCTACCACCTGACCCGGTCCTACTTCACCTACGACCTTGTCGCGCTGCGCGGCCTGCATGTCTTCTCCGCGACCCTCGTCGCCCCGGAGACCACGGTCGGTGACTGCCGGCAGGCGCGGCACACCGAACTGTGGGTCACCGACCCGATCTCCACGAAGACCACCTGGGTCAAGCGTCCGGCCGAGCGGGAGCGTCTGGGCGCCCCGGCGGCCGCGGAGGGCTGCCCGGCCTCCCGCGTCACCTGGGACATCGCCGCCCGGTTGCGCAAGGCCGTCGCGTCCGGTGCGGACAAACTGACCCTGGAACTGCGGATCTCCGATGCGCACGAGGGCGACCCCCGGATGGGCCGGTTCGTCGCGCCGACGTCGGGCATCGAGCTGTCGTACAACACGCCGCCCGGCACGCCGACCGCTCTGAAGGTCAACAACGGTGACTGCGCGACCACCTCGCCGGGGACCTACTTCCCGATCTACTCCGGCGGCCTCGAACTGCAAGCCAAGGTGACCGACACCGACATCGGCAGCTGGGGCAACATCACCGCCCGGTTCGCCGTGTGGCCGACGGACAACCCCACGCAGAGACTGGTACGGGAGAACCCGTACGCCAACGCGTCCGGCGACTACCCGGTCTACATCACCTTCCCGCGCGAGACCTTCACCGACGGGCGCACCTACGCCTGGGCCGTGCAGTCCTCCGACGGCACCGACGAGTCGGCGTGGACCGCGCCCTGCTACTTCACCGTGGACAACACCCCGCCGAAGCCGCCGGTGAAGACGGCGACCGTGTACACGGCGGACCAGTGGCCCGGCACCGGCGGCCCCGGCATCCCGGGCACGTTCACCTTCAAACCCAACGGTGACACCGACATCGTCGCCTACGAGTACGAGACGTTCTTCCCCGAGCAGGCCGCGATCCGGGGCACACTGCCGGCCACCGGGCCGGGCGGGTCGGCCTCGGTCACCCTCACCCCGGTTTCCGGCGGTCCGCACACCCTGCTGGTCACCGCCGTCGACCGGGCCGGCAACCGGTCCTACGACGGACCCTTCCCCGGGTACCAGTTCTACGTCACCGAGACCCGCCCGGGCGTGTCGTCCGAGGACTTCCGCGACCCGATCAAGGGCGGCGTCGGCATCGCCAGCGAGTTCGAGTTCTGGTCGGACGTGACAGGGGTCGTCGACTACCAGTACACGCTGAACGATGGCGCGCCGCAGACCGTCGCCGCCGCGCCGACCGGCACGACCAAGGTCCGCGTCACTCCGCTGCACGGCGGCGCGAACGTGCTGAGCGTGCGCAGCCGCAACGCCGCCGGGGTGTTCTCGCCGCCGCGCGCGTTCGCCTTCACCGTGCCGACCGCGCCGACGGTGACGTCGACGGACTACCCGGAGAACACCTACACCGGTGGGCCGAACGTGCCGGGCGTGTTCACGTTCCGGCCGAAGATGCCGAACGTGGTGGAGTACCTGTACAAGGTGGGCGACGCGGCCGAGCAGACCGTCGCGGCCGTCGACGGGGTCGGCACCGTGACCGTGACCCCGATGACCGGCGGATGGAGCACCATGACCGTCCGCAGCCGCAGCGCCGACGGGACGCTGTCGGACCCCCGGAGCTACACGTTCATCGTCGGCGAGGGCAGCCCGCAGGTCTCGTCCACCGACTACCCGAGCTACCAGTGGTCCGGCTACCCGGGCAAACCTGGGACGTTCACCTTCACGCCGAACATGCCGGGCGTGACGGAATACCGGTTCGGGTCGGATCCGGCGAACCCGCAGACCGTGGCTGCCGCCCCGGACGGCACCGCGACCGTGTCCTGGACGCCCACCCAGCCCGGCTGGCAGTACCTCTACGTGATGAGCTTCGCGGCCAACGGCGCGCACTCCGGCTGGAGTTCCCTGAACTTCGGCGTGAACACCGGCGCGCCGACCGTCGCCTCGACCGACTACCCGACGAACGAGGAGAGCGGCTGGCCGGGCAAGGCCGGCACGTTCACCATCACCGCCGGCCGGCCCGACGTGACCGAGCAGGCGTACCGCCTGGACGACGGCGCCTGGCAGTCGGCTCCGGCCGGCACCGGCGGCGTGACCACGGTGACGCTGACCCCGGCGACGTCGGGTTCGCACCACGTGGAGGTCTACAGCCGGATCGGTGACACGCAGACCCCCTCCGTGACGTACTACTTCACCGTGGGCGGGCGCCCGCAGGTCGTCTCCTCCGACTACCCGGAGTGGGGCTGGTCGGGCGGGCCCGGCGTGACCGGCACGTTCACGTTCACGACGGTGTTGCCGAACGTCACGGCGTACGTGTACAGCTTCGACGGCGGCGAGGAGACGACGGTACAGGCCGGGCCGGACCGGATGGCCAGCATCACCTGGACCCCGGCCGACTCCACCTTCCACGAGCTGGTGGTGCGCAGCCGTAGCGCCGACGGGACGATGTCGGACCCGCAGAGCTACTACTTCGGCGTGAACTAGGCACACAGGACGTGGCCCCTGACCAGGTTCCTGGTCAGGGGCCACCGCGCTACCCGCCCCAATGGCCCCGGTGCACGACCTCGCCCAGCCCCCGCCGCGCCTCCGCGAGCCCGGGCCGCTGCGGCGCGAGATCCTCGGATCGATAACCGATCGCGACCCCGCCCACCGGCGTGTACTCCGCCGGCACCCCGAACTCGGCCCGGAACTCGTCGAGGTGCTCCGCCGTCGGGTAGCCCTCCTTGATTCGCTCCGCCGGGGGGACGAGCCAGAACAGCAGCCCGTCGAGACCCTCGTCCACGGCGGTCAACAACATCAGCAGCGTCGCCATCCCGGTGTCGATGAACCAGTACGGCGCCGGCCAGTTCTCCGCGGTGAGGTTGCTGCCCTTGTTCCGGTAGTGCTCGATGTAGATCGCCTCGTTGGCCAGCGGCACGATGATCAACGGTGCCGCGCAGCTCCCGGGCATGTGCGTGGCCTGGTTCGGCGCGAACCGCCAGAAACGTGCCCGGTCGGCGGCCTCGGTGAGCACGAGAAACGCCCAGCCCTGCGCGAAGCCCGCCGAGGGTGCGCGCAGCGCGCTCGCCAAGATCTTCTCGATCGCCTCGGAGCTGAGTTCCCGATCGGAGAACTGGCGCACCATGCGACGCCGACGGATGACCTCGGTGTACTCCATGCGAAGGATTCTGTCAGTCGATGGGCGATATCGCTGGCCCATACTTTCCTCATCACCGCTCCGATCACCGTCAGGCGTAGGGGTCGGTGATCTCGCGCAGCAGCGTGAGCGCGGCACGCAGCTGCCGCATCTTCTGCGCGCCGAGATGCCGCCCCCACTCCTCCTCAACCTGCGCGGCGACCGCCGCGGCCACCGGAATGGCCTCCAGCCCACGCTCGGCGAACCGGATCAGCCGCGCCCGCGCGTCGGACGGATCAGGCACCCGCTCCACATACCCGGCCTTCTCCAGCTGATCGACGAGGAACGCGGCCGACTGCTTGGTGATCTGGGCCTGCTCGGCCAGGTCCGTCAACCGGGATCCGTCGGGGGCGATCCGCTGCAGGATTCGCGCCTGGGCGACGGTGACGTCGTCGTACCCGGCGGCGGCGATCGCGTCGAGGACGCGCTGCTCCATCGCCCGGTGCGCGATGAACATCAACAGCCCGACGTTGACCGGTCCAGTCATCGACTTCTCCTTGAATTTAGTCAGATTCTCTGACTAATATAGTCAGAGAACTGTACCAAACTTCGGAGGTGGCGATGGACAGGGAAGAGAGCTGGCGGCTGATCGCCGACCAACGGCGCGGCCTCGCCGACCTGCTGTCGGGCCTGGCGCCGGCGGAGTGGGAGACGCCGTCGCTGTGCGCGGGCTGGCGGGTCCGCGACGTCGCCGCGCACGTCGCACTGGCCCCACAGGTCCCCAGCCCGTGGTCGATGCTCGTCGAGGGCGTCCGGGCCCGGGGCAGCTTCCACCGGCTCAACCACGACCTCGCCGTCCGACACGCCGACCGCCCGGCCGCCCAGCTGATCGCCGAGCTGCGCGACCTGGCCGACTCGCGCAGACTGCCCGTGGTCACCAACTACCGCAATATCGTCTTCGACATTCTCGTGCACGGCCAGGACATCGCCGTCCCACTCGGTCGCAGCCATCCGATGCCCGTGGCGGCCGCGCGCGCCGGTGCGGAGCGGGTCTGGTTCATGGGCTGGCCGTTCCGGGCCCGGCGCCGGTTGCGGGGCTACCGGCTGACCGCGACCGACACGGACTGGACGGTCGGCGCGGGCGCGGATATTCAGGGTCCGATCTCCGCCCTCCTGCTTCTGCTGACCGGCCGGGGCGTGGCGCTGTCGCGACTGACCGGCCCTGGCGTCACCGCGCTCTCGGAGGCAAGGGGCGCGCGGTAGTGGCCGCGTCCCGGCGGTCCCAAGGGACCCTGTCACCGGGTATGAGGACGCCGACGGCACCACCGCCTCCTGGTTCCTGACCGCGTACGCCATCTGCGCCACCACCCGCCCGGCACCGAGACGGTGACCTCGACGACGCCGTCGGACTCGTTGAACAAGTCCGCGTCCCCGACCTGCCCGGCCGGCGAGCTTCCGCTGGGCCAGGGCTGGTCCATTACGACGACCGAACCCGGCCGGGTCGTCCCCGACATCGCGATGCCCGCGTCGAACGGGGCGATGACCGTGGCCCGCGAGTCCGGCGCGGTCGGCACGTCCTGGTCACTGAGCGCCCGGGTGGTCCGCGCGACCCGGTAGGGCACAGGTGTCCTCTATGGACGTTTCGGCGATGCCGCACCCTGGCTGGCGTACATAGAATCCTGTCAATGATTCCCGAGCAAGGGAGCTTGAGATGATCCGACGTACCGTCATTGCCGGACTCGTCGCGGCCACCGCCGCGATCACTTTGGTCGTGCCGGCCTCCCCGGCATACGCTCGCGCCTGTTCCTACGGCTCCATCTGCACCACCTACTGGTACAGCGACGCGGCCCACACCAACATGGTCGGGAGCTTGTACGAGGAGTGCGACGGCTCCATCTACAAGTGGGGCACCCACGGCAGCTACGTGACCTTCCGCGAGGACCCCTGCTGAGAAGCGCGCCGGCGTCCGGGAGCCACCGGGCGCCGGCGCACCCCAGTACTTCCTGGGGAACTCGAAGCGCTCAGCGTGACCGGACGTCAGGATGTGTCCGGGACCGAGCCGCCCGGCATGTGGCGGCAAGTCCCGACCATGGAGTCGGAATCGTAAGGTGCCGGCCAGGTGACTTCCATCCCGAGATCGAACGAGTTCCGCCCGAACGCGATCACCTTGTCTGCGGCAGCCTGACGTGCCGCCGCCAGCTCCGCATCGGCAGGAATGTCCAACCGCCCCGACAAAGTCCCACCTTGGGTCGTGTAGATCGAGTAGCGCCACGCGTCGGGACTGCTGAACAGGACGACGTACCGCGGTGGACCCTGGAGTTCCCAGATCATGGGGGCCTCGATTCTTGCCACTCGCTGATTCCTTGCCCGAGCATAGGACCTGAAGGAATCGGGAAGCTGGGCGAGAATGATGCGGTGAGCGAGGACATCCGGCGTGCCGAGTACCTGGTCGAGGCCGCGCGGCGACGATTCGTCCAGGCGGGGCTGCCTCCGGCGGAGACAGCCCTTGACCCCTACGCGCACGGCTGCATGGTCCACCTGGACTTCGCAGGGGACGCGGAGGCCGGGCTTACCTTCACGGTCACGCACCGTTCCGACCGGATCGAGGTCCTCGACGGCGCCGACTACTCCATGTCCGAGTCGGAGCTACTCGAATACCTGGTCATGAGAGCGCGGGGCACTCCTCCCGATCAAGCGTTCACAGCGCGACTCCTACGCGCCTGACCCCGCGTGCCACACTCGGGGATGATCTCGCCGAGACTGCAGACCACCGCCTACATCCTGTCCCCGGACCGCCGCTCCGTCCTCCTGATGCGCCGCGACAAGTACCCCCAGGACATCCACTTCGGGAAGTACATGGGCCTCGGAGGCCACGTCGAAGCCGGCGAGGATCCCGTCACCTGCATCCGCCGCGAGATCGCCGAGGAATCCGGCCTCACCGCCGGAGACCTCACACTGCGCGGCACGGTCATGTGGACCAACTTCGCCAACACGGACGCGCTCTGCTTCATGTTCCGCGTCGACACCTTCACCGGTACCCACCACGGCGGCAACGAGGAGGGCACCCTCGAATGGGTTCCCCTCGCCGAGGTGCGGGACAAGCCGATGTGGGACAGCGACCACGAATGGCTCCCGATGATCTTCGACGACGATCAGCGCCAGTTCCACGGCGTCATGCCCTACGACGGGTACGACATGCTCAGCTGGAGCTATCAGCGGATCTAGCCCCGGCCGGCGGTCCGGGCGCACGTGCCGGCGGGCGGAGTCGCCGCACCGCTCGTCGTTCCTCCGCTTGCACCGCCCGGGACAAGTGTCGGACCACATTGTGCCCAACGGCCGAGCGCCCCGGGGTCGACGGTCCGACCCCGGGAGCCGGCGCACCCCGCCTCAACCCATCGACTTCGCCCCGTCCAGCGACTCCCGGATGATGTCCGCGTGCCCGGCGTGCTGGGACGTCTCCGCGATCAGGTGCAGCAGCACCCGCCGCGCCGACCAGCGCGCGCCCGGCTCGAACCACGGCGCCGGCGGCAGCGGCTGGTCGGCGTCGAGATCCAGGGTCGCGATCAGCTCGTCGGTCCGGGCGGCGACCTTCTCGTACTCCGCGAGCAACCCCTCCAGGGTCTCGTGCTCGAACATCGTGTGCAGCGCGGCCCAGGCCTCCCAGTCCTCGCCCGTCATGAACGCATCCGGGCCGGTGAGGATGAAGTCCACCCAGACTTTCTCGGTCGCGGCGACGTGCTTGATCAGGCCGCCCAGGTGCAGGGCGCTGACCGTGGTGCGCTTGCGGGCGTCGGTGTCCCCGAGGTCGCGGGTCGTGTTGCGCAGGAAGAAGCGGTGCTTCGCCAGGGTCTCGACCAGGTCGGCGCGCTCGCGGTTCATGACTGTCCTCCAGGACTTCGCTCTCGATGTTCTGGATGCAGCCTAGAACGCTATTAGGTCAGCATCGTTCCTAAATGACAACCGAATGGTTCCGGCTCCATGAGGCCGGCACCGGGCGTAACGTCCCCCTTGTGGACCGGCGCGCCGCCGACCCGAGGGTGTCGGCGTGCCGAGACGGGGGAGGCGTTCGGATGGCTCACGCGCTGGTCAGACTCTGCGCCGCGTCGGCCGCGCTCGCGGTCGCCCTCACCATCGCCGGCCCAGCCGGTGCCGCACCCGCTGGGGCCCTTGCCGCTCCAGGCATCGCCGGCCCCGCACGAGCCTCCGGATCGGCCACAGCCGCGCCCGCACCCGACCGTTCCCTGTTCGACCGCCAGGACCTCATCTACGGCAGCGAGATCGGTTCCTGGGAGACCGACGGCGGCCGGGCGATCCACGACCCCACCACCAGGGAGAACGTCCGCGCCGCCCGGATCAGGGTCATCCGCTGGGGACAGTGGTCCAGGTTCGACGACGTCCGCCAGCCGCTGGCCGAGTTCGACGCGGTCCTCGCCGGCATCGGCGAACTCGGCGCGGTACCCCTGATCAAGTTGCCCCCGATCCGGGACGGGCAGTGCGGCGACGGCCCGGACGACTGGAGCCTGGACTGGCTCGAGGAGATCATCCGGGCGGCCGGTCCCCGGGTGTCGCTGTACGAGTTCGGCAACGAACCCGACCACTACTGCGACTGGAGCAGCCTCGACTACCTGAGCTGGTGGGTGGACGTGGTGCCCCAGTTGAAGCGCTACGCCCGGTCGCTCGGGTTCGAGATCTTCGTCGGCGGGCCGGCGCTGGCCAACAGCGACGCCCGGAGCCTTGCGTTCCTGCGCCGGTACCTGGCGCTGGTGGGGGCGACCTACCGGGCCACCCGGGACCGGGACTTCGTGCCCGACTTCGTGTCCAGCCACACCTACCTGACCGCCGAGGAGAACGCGACGCCCGAGTCGATGCGGGCGCGGATCGACGCGTGGGGCACCTGGTACGACGACCTCCGGGCGACGATCGACTCCACCCTGCAGGGGCTGCGCGACCGCACCGGCGCGCCCCTCGGGCCGCAGATCCCGGTCGCCGACACCGAATGGAATTACACCATCGACAACGCCGACCCCAGGGCGGAGGACCCGGCATACGCGGACTTCTACGTCCGGGCCATGTTCGCCATGCTGCGCGCGCACGACGTCTGGCTGTCGTGCCAGTTCACCATCGCCTCGCACGGCGGGGGCGCGCTGGACCTGCTCCGCGCGGACGGGACGGCCAAGCCCCTGTACACGGCATACCAGGCCGTGAGCACCGCCGATCCCGAGAACCCGCCACGTTCCTGACCCATCTGACGATCACTGCGCGTAATGTCCAGCCTGTGGATCGGCATGCCCTGGCGGTCATGGACCTGCGGTACGCGGTGCTCGCCTCGCCCGGTGCCGTCGAGCAGGCCACGCGCGAGGCGGCGCACTACGAGACCCCGCTGCCCGAGCCGTGGGCGGACTATGTCGCGAAGGTGCGCGACGCGTCGTACAAGATCACAGACGCCGACATCGAGGGCTTGATCGCGGCCGGGTGCTCCGAGGACGCGATCTTCGAGCTGACCCTGGCCGCCGCGATCGGCGCGGCCACCCGGCGTCTCGACGCGGGGCTGCGCGCTGTCCGGGAGGCGGACTGACGTGCGCCTGCGGGTCCTCGACCAGGGTCACCGGCCGCGCCAGCGCCTCGCGTTGCGGCTGATGCGCCTGCTGTCCCGCACCGATCCGGACCCGGTGGTGCAGGTGTCGCTGTACCGGCCGGAACTCTTCGGCCGCCCCTGGACACGTTTCATCGAGTCCGCGATGCGCGGCCCTTCGGAGTGGAGCGAGGGGGAGCGGGAGCTGTTCGGCGCGTTCGTGTCCAGGCTCAACGCGTGCCGGTTCTGCGTCGGCGTGCACGAGGCCACCACGACAATTCTGCTCGGCGGCGAGGACGTCGAACGGCTCGACCACTGGCAGGACGGCGGCTTCGAGCCCAAGGTCGCGGCGATGTTCGCGCTGCTGGAGAAGGTGACCCTGGAACCCGACGCCGTCCGGACGGCCGACGTGCGGGCCGTCCGCGCGGCCGGGGTGTCGGACACGGCAATCCTGGACGCCCTGTATGTCGGGTTCCTGTTCAACACGGTGAACCGGCTGGCCAACGCGTTGGACTTCACGTGGCGCACCGACGCCGACCGGATCCGCCTCGCGTCGAACCTGGTCCGGATCCGCTACCACGTCCCGGACTTCCTACTCCGCTAAACCCACAACCGTCATTCGATTACGGAGGTTCCTGTCCCGACAACAGCGGCCGAAGCCCAGCCTGGCCGCCCCACCTCAGAAGGCGACCACACCAGTCCAACCCGACCGAGTCCGAGCCTGACTGGGCCGGCGAGGCGGCCTCAGGCAGGGCATGATCGACGCATGGTTCATCTCGGACTCGTGACCCTCGTCGTACGCGACTACGACGAGGCCATCGCCTTCTACACCGGCTCCGTCGGCTTCGACCTCACCGCCGACACCGCTTTCCCCGACGGCAAACGCTGGGTCGTGGTGACCCCGCCCGGCGCGCGGACCGGCCTCCTCCTCGCCGAGGCCACCACCCCGGAGCAGGCCGCGCGGATCGGCGACCAGACCGGCGGCCGGGTTGCCCTGTTCCTGTACACGGAGGACTTCGACGCCGACCACGCACGGATGACCGCGGCCGGAGTGACATTCCTGGAGGAGCCGCGCCGGGAGTCCTATGGAACGGTCGCCGTCTTCGAGGACCTTTACGGCACCCGTTGGGACCTCATCCAACACGCCACCTGAGGCACAATTCCCGAAGGTGAATGAAGCCCCACAAGCGCGGGAAATTCACCGCCGAACGCCAAAGCGGAAAGGCGTCCTCCGAATGGGACATGGACGTCAGGAGAAATTGCACACCGTAAAAGTGCAATGGTTGGTAACAATTGGCTATCGGGCCGCCAATGGTGTGAACATGACGCGATGGCTGAGCTTTTCCGTGACATCGCCGTCGCGGCCGAGGTGCCGATCGTGGTCCGCGACCACGGCGGCGAGGGCCCCGACGTCGTCCTCCTGCACGGCGGCGGGCGCACCCTCGAGGACTGGCGCTGGGTCGTTCCGCATCTGCAGAACGCCGGCCGGCGGGTCGTCGCCATGGACCTGCGCGGACACGGCCATTCCGGCCGCGCGCCGTGGACGTGGGACGGCGCGGTCGCAGACCTCGAAGCCGTCGTCGACCAACTGGGGCTCGACCGGCCGACCGTCATCGGCCACTCGCTGGGCGGGATGCTCGCGACACTGTGGGCGGTGCGGCACCCGGAGTGCCCGCTCGCGGTGAACGTCGAGGGGTTCGGCGCGCCCCGGGGTCCGGAGGACTTCGATCTGCCGGCCGATGAGGCGAAGGCGGCGTGCACCGTGGTCTCCGGGTTCCTGGCGGGGTTGGCGGCGGACGGGGATCCGGCGTTCGCCCGGCTGCTCGGCGCGATCGGGGAGTTCGACCTGTGGGGCACGCTCCGGGCGGTGCGCGGTCCTGTCCTGGTGGTCGCGGGGGAGCGGTGCGAGCACCTGCCAGAACCCCTGGCTGCGGCGATGACGGCCCGCCGGCAGACCATTTTCCGGGTACTCGCCGCCCTCGCCCCCGAACTTCCCCACCTGGAGACGGCGTTCCTGCCGACCGGCCACGACGTGCATCTGGAGGAGCCGGCCCGTCTCGTCCGCACCATCCTCGCCGCGCGCGCCTGACGGGGCCCGGCGCCCCGCCCCGCAGTAGGTACCTGGGCTGATTTCCGTCTGGCGGCAACCGTCGTTGACCGCCTCATACCCCCTCACCACACTCATGCCGAGGCTTGGAGCCCGGCATGAGGGTTGTGGTGACCTGTTTGGGGTATCCAAAATAGCCAGACATCGGATGACCGTGAGGTTCAGGTGTCCAATGTGCGGCTTCTACTCCGACTGCTGTGCATCTTTGCACGGGATGGTCGGATGAGTTCGTTGACAAACGGTGGTCGATGGCGTAATCGTTGTTCGTCTATGAAGATTCACGTTTGATTCTTGCCATCTTTCACCCCATGGAGGGGTCATGTCACGACTCGCCGGCCACCCATTTTCCCGTCGCACCGCCCTGCGCGGTGGGGTCGCCGCCGCTGGCGCGCTGACGCTGCCGACCCTGGCGGCGTGTAGCAGCGGCCCCAAGGACGCCGGCGGCACGACGGTCACCCTCGGCTCGAACTTCTCCGACGCGCTGCCGAAGAAGGCCCTCGCCGACGCCGGCACGGGGTTCGAGAAGAAGAGCGGCAAGACGCTGAAGATCAACACCATCGAGCACACCACGTTCCAGGAGCAGATCAACCAGTACCTCAAGGGCAGCCCGGACGACGTGTTCAGCTGGTTCGCCGGGTACCGGATGCAGTTCTTCGCCAAGCAGGGCCTGGCCACCGACGTCTCGGACGTGTGGAAGGAGATCGGCGGCGGCTACACCGACGCGTTCAAGAAGGCGTCCACCGGCGAGGACGGCAAGCAGTACTTCGTGCCCTACTACCTCTACCCGTGGGCCGTGTTCTACCGGCCGAGCGTGTGGAAGGAGAAGGGGTACACGGTCCCGAAGACCTGGGACGAGTACCGCACGCTGGCCGCGAAGATGAAGACCGACGGGCTGACCCCGATCGCGTTCGCCGCCAAGGAGGGCTGGCCGGCGATGGGCACGTTCGACTACATCAACATGCGCCTCAACGGCTACGACTTCCACGTCTCCCTGATGGCCGGCAAGGAGTCCTGGGAGGACAAGAAGGTCAAGGCCGTCTTCGACAACTGGGCCTCCATCCTCCCGCACACCCAGGCCGGCGCGCTCGGCCTGACCTGGCAGGAGGGCGCGCAGGCCCTGCAGAAGAAGCAGGCCGGCATGCACGTCCTGGGCCTGTTCGTCGGCAACCAGTTCTCCGACGAGGAGCGCAAGGACCTGGACTTCTTCGCGTTCCCCGAGCTCGACCCGGCCAACGGGCAGAAGGCCGTGGAGGCCCCGATCGACGGCTGGATGATCACGAAGAAGGCCAAGAACGTCGCCGGCGCCAAGGAGCTGCTGAAGTACTTCGCGACCCCGGAGGCGCAGGGCGCGTACCTGGGCAGCGACCCGAACAACGTCGCCACCCACAAGGGCGCGGACACCAGCACCTACACCCCGTTGCAGAAGAAGGCCGTCGAGCTGATCAGCGGGGCGCAGAACATCTCCCAGTTCATGGACCGCGACACCCGGCCCGACTTCGCCACCACGGTGATGATCCCGTCCCTGCAGGAGTTCCTGAAGAACCCGAAGGACGTGGACAGCATCTGCAAGAACATCGAGAGCCAGAAGAAGAACATCTTCAAGGACTAGGGGCTCGCACCGTGGCACAACCCTCGCTCGAAGCCCGCTCCCCGGTGGGTTCGGCTCCCAGCTCCCCGGCGGCGCCCTCGCGGCGCCGCCGGTCGGCGCGCAAACGCCGGTTCACCCGCCGCGACCTCGCGGTGTTCGCCCTCCTCGTCGGCATCCCGGTGCTCCTCGAGGTGGCACTGATCTGGGGCCCGACCATCGCGTCGGTCGCGCTGTCCTTCAGCCGCTGGGACGGCATCTCGCCCCTGCGCTGGATCGGCGGCGAGAACTACACCCAGATCGTGCGCGACTACCCGCCCTTCTGGCCGGCCGTCTGGCACAACGTGCTCTGGCTGGGTTTCCTCGGCTTCATCGCCACCCCGCTGGGGCTCTTCTTCGCGGTACTCCTCGATAAGGGCATCCGGTTCACCCGCCTCTACCAGAGCGCCCTGTACCTGCCGGTGGTGCTGTCCCTGGCCGTCGTCGGCTTCATCGCCCAGCTGATCTACTCCCGCGACGGGGTGCTCAACGCCATCGGCGGCACGAAGATCGACTGGATCGGCGACCCGCACATCAACCTGTGGGCCGTGCTCGCCCTGGTCGCGTGGAAACACACCGGGTACGTGATGATCCTGTACCTGGCCGGCCTCAAGGCCGTCGACCCGACCCTCAAGGAGGCCGCGTCGATCGACGGGGCCAACGAGGCGCAGACCTTCGTCAAGGTCGTGTTCCCGGCGATGCGGCCGATCAACGTGATCGTGCTGGTGATCACCGTGATCGAGGCGCTGCGGGCGTTCGACATCGTGTACGTGGTCAACAAGGGCCGCAACGGCCTGGAACTGCTGTCCGTACTCGTCAGCGCCAACATCGTCGGCGAGGCCAGCCGGATCGGGTTCGGCTCCGCGCTCGCCGTCATCCTGCTCACGATCTCCCTCGGGTTCGTCGTGATCTACCTCGTCCAGGTCTTCCGGGAGGACGCACAATGACCGTCGCCGTCGCCGAGGCCCCGCTGCCCGCCGGGGCCCGGGAGCCGGGAGAACGCCCTGCCCGCCGCCGGGTCAAACCAGCCCGTGTCGTCCTGCACGCCTTCCTGGTCCTGGTGTCCCTCGGCTGGCTCGCCCCGGTGCTGCTGTCCGTCTACGCCTCCCTGCGCCCGTACCAGGAGACCGCCGAGTACGGCTACCTGTCCTGGCCCCGGCACCTCACCCTGCACTACTACACCCAGGCGTGGCAGGACGCCGAGATGCCCAAGTACTACCTGAACTCCCTGGTCATCGCGATCCCGGCCGTGTTGGTGACCCTGTTCCTCGCCTCGTTCCTGGCGTTCGCGATCACCCGGCAGAAGATCCCCGGCGGCAAGATCCTGTTGGTCATGTTCACCGCCGGCAACCTGCTGCCGCCCCAGGTGCTCCTCATCCCGCTGTACACGCTGTTCAACCGGATCCCGCTGCCGTACGCCATGTCGGACTCCGAACTGCTCTACGACTCCTACTGGGGCGTCATCCTGATCCACGTCGCCTTCCAGACCGGGTTCTGCGTGTTCGTGCTGTCCAACTACATGCGCACCATCCCGCACGAGCTGACCGAGGCGGCGGTGATGGACGGGGCGGGCGTGTGGCGGCAGTACCGGCAGATCGTCCTGCCCTTATGTCGGCCAGCGCTCGGCGCGCTCGCGACGCTGGAGTTCACCTGGATCTACAACGACTTCCTCTGGGCGCTGGTCCTGATCTCCACCGGGGACAAGATGCCCGTGACGACGGCCTTGCAGAACCTGCGCGGCCAGTTCTTCACCGACTACAACCTGCTGGCGGCCGGGGCGGTCCTCGTCGCGTTGCCGACGGTGTTCGTGTTCTCGCTGCTGCAGAAGCAGTTCGTGGCCGGGCTGACGCTCGGCGCCAACAAGGGGTGACGTGTGCGACCTGTCGACGAGATTCCCGTGGACCCGGCCCGAGCCAGGATCTACGAGCACGGCTGGCAGAGCTGGAGTCCGACCGCGTGGCATCCGGCTACCGGCACCTCGCCGCGCCCGGTCCGGCCGCCGACCCAGGTGATGAGCTACCGCCCCGGCAAACCCGGTCCCGAAGTGGGGTTCCACGGGGAGGGGCTGTTGGCGGTGGACCCCGGCGACGGCGGGCCGGTGCGGGTCTACTCCGGTGGTGAGGACGTGCCGTCGATCCGGGCGGCACTCGTGGACGGCCACGTGGTGGTCTCAGCCGACGGCCCGGTCACCATGACCTCCAACGGGAGCGCCACGGTCGACCCCCTGGCTGCCTGGGCCGACGACTTCGCCCGCGCCGCCGGCATGGGCCCGATCCGCCCGGCCCCCACCGCCTGGTGTTCCTGGTACCACTACTACACCGACGTCACCGAGGCCGACATCCTGGAGAACCTCGACGCCATCCACCGCGCCGCCCTGCCCGTCGACGTGATCCAGATCGATGACGGCTGGCAGTCCGGGATCGGCGACTGGCTCACCCTGTCCGGCCGGTTCGACTCGCTGACGGAACTGACCGCGCGGATCGCCGGTACCGGTCGACGGTCCGGGATCTGGGTCGCCCCCTTCCTGGTCGGCGCGCGCAGCGAACTGGCCGCCGAGCACCCCGACTGGCTGATCGGCGACGCCGGCCACAACTGGGACCAGGACCTGCGCGGCCTCGACCTGACCAACCCGGCCGTCACCGACCACCTCCGCGCGGTCTTCACCGGCCTGCACGAGGCTGGTTTCGACTACTTCAAAATCGATTTCCTGTACGCCGGAGCCCTCCCCGGCCCCCGCCAGTCCGGCCAGACCCCCCTGGAGGCGTACGCCACCGGCATGCGCGCCATCCGCGAGGCGATCGGCGACTCCTACCTCCTTGGCTGCGGGGCCCCGATCCTGCCCAGCGTCGGCCTGGTCGACGGCATGCGGGTGTCGGCGGACGTGGACCCGGCGTACGCGCCGCACGACGGCGACCTGTCCCAGCCCTCCCAGGCCGGTGCCGCGCTGTCCACGGTCGGCAGGGCCTTCCAGCACGGCCGGTTCTGGGTGAACGACCCCGACTGCCTGATCGTCCGGCCGGCCGTGGAACGCCGCGAGGAGTGGGCGGAGGTGGTGGCCGGCTACGGCGGGCTGCGCTCGTGCTCGGACCGGATCGCCGACCTGGACGCCTGGGGCCTGGAAACCACCCGCCACCTCCTGGCCACGGTCCCACCCCCGCTGCCATTCGCCTGATCACCACCACCGGCGCGATCGACTGGTATCTGGTTGCCACCGGCGGCAGCATGAACCTATGACGGTTGAATCGGCGGCCTCGCTGCCGCCCAGAGTTGGGGACGCCGACCTGGTTCGGCTGCTCGCGCTCTATCGGGAACTCGTCGCGTCGCCAGAGCTCAACGAGCGGCTGGAGGCCGTGCTCAGCCCGTCGGACAACGTCAGGCCGCTCTGCCGGGCGCGCGACGTGAGCTTTTCGATGCCCGAAGAGTTGACTGCGGCTGTTCAGCGGCGGGTGGGGCGTGGCGCGTTCAGCCAGTACGTGACGCAAGCCGTCGCGAAGCAACTCGAGATGGACCTGCTGGCCGAGTTGTCCGCGATCCTCGAGACCGAACACGGTCCGGTATCCGAACAAGCGTTGGCGGAGGCGGGTGCGGGGTGGCCGGACGCCCAGTAGCCACCGGCGGCGCGCTTGTCATGGACAGTGAGGGCTCGCGTCCCAAGGACCACCGGGTGGCTGTGGTTCATGTCTGACGGACGCGTGCGCCGCGTGACCAGCGCCGAAGAGCCGTCCTGATCCTTTTCGCCTAGCCGATTGATGATCACCGACGTAGAGTCCGGGGCGTGCAACTCCGCTACCGGCGCTTCGTGCCCACCGAGGTCGACGCTCTGGTCGACTTCCTGACCGGGGAGACCTGGCCCTTCCACGTCCAGCCCGTGGTCGACGGGGACGCCGTCCGCCGGCGCGCGTCCGAGGGCTACTACGACAACGACGAGGCCCGGACGTTCTGGATCGTCGAGGGCGACGACACCGTCGGGCTGGTCCGGCTGATGGACTTGACCGATGACACGCCACTGTTCGATCTGCGGATCCGGGCCGCGTACCGGGGCCGGGGGATCGGTGGTCTGGCGGTGGTCTGGCTGACCGGCTACGTGTTCGACGAGTTCCCGCACGTGCACCGGATCGAGGGCACCACCCGGCGGGACAACAGCGCGATGCGCCGGGTGTTCCCCCGCTGCGGCTACGTCAAGGAGGCGCATTACCGCGACGCCTGGCCGGGGGCGGACGGCATCCTGCACGATTCGATCGGTTACGCGATCCTGCGCCGGGACTGGGTATCCGGCACGGTGACCGTCCCGGACTGGCACGACGAACCGACCGTCGGCTGACGCCGCAGGACCGGATCGGCCCCGCTGACCCCGCAAGGCCCGGCCGTCGGACCGCTGACGCCGCGGGTCGCGGGGCTACGCCGCGAGCCTGGGGCGGCTGGCCGGGTGGTCGACGGTGGCGAACAGCGGGTGCAGCCCGAACCAGCGCGGGAAGGAGCGGACCAGAGTCCGCTGGCCCTCGAGTTCGACGGCGTGGGTGCCGAGCGCCGCGGCCAGCCCCAGATCCCCCACCCACACGGCGGTCAGCGTCTTCGGATCGCTGCGGACCGTGATGTCGACGCCGAACCCTGGGTCGCTCAGGCACAGGTCGGCCTCGGGGAGCACGAGCCAGAAGTAGCGCAGCTTCTCCGGGGCCCCGAGGAAGTTGAAGTGCACCACGGTGCGGCCGGCGGGCAGCAGGTCGCACTTGACGGTGGTGCGGATCCACCACATGAGGAGCCCGGTGTCGGGGGTCTCCTCGAAGATCGGGCGGCGCAGCCAGCGTTCGCTCCAGATGCCGATCTGGGCGATGACCGGCCCGAGTTCCTGGCCGGCGGGGGTCAGGTGGTATTCGCGCTGCCGGTGCTCCACGATCCCGGCCCGTTCCAGTTGGCGTAGGCGTTTGCTGAGCAGCGAGGAGGACATCAGCGGCACTCCGCGCTGGATGTCGTTGAATCGGCAGCTACCCGTGAGCGCCAGCTCGCGGATCACGAGTGGCGTCCAGCGTTCGGTGAGCACCTCTGCCGCCTGAGCGATCGGGCAGAACTGACCGTAGCCCGGCATGGGTGAATTCTACCGCCGCCCACTGCAGATCCTGCAGTTGATCGGCAGTTCGGGCGGTGGTGAAGTGACCTTGACGGCAACCACTCGGCAGCGGGCCGAGGCCAGGGAAAGCCGAGGCGAGGGAAAGGAGACGGCGATGTACGTCTTCACGATTCATTCGGTGTCCGACCCGAAGGCCTTCTGGGGCGGAAAGTTGGACCTGCCGGCGGGTACCGCGCTGCCGATCGTCGCGCCGAGCGCCGACGGCACCCGGGGGGTGTGCGTGTTCACCTCCGATTCCGTCGACACGGTGCGGGGCGTCGTCGAGGCGGCGACGTCGACGATCAGCCGCAACGAGTACTACGCGATCGACGAGGCCAGCGCGATGGGGCTGCCCGTTTAGCAGCGGACGCTCGACTGCGCCGCTGGCGAGGGCGGCAGGGTGCCCGGTGCAACGCCGAACACGAGGTAGGCGGTGTGATCCGGGTACCCGTCCAGGGTCAGGTCGATCCTGTCGCGCGCGATGGCCGTCTGCCGCGCGTCACCGGTGGTCGCGAACCCGCGTGGCTGCCAGCCGGGCGGGACGGGCAGGGTGTAGGGCCGGGCGCACGAGTCGGTCGCAGGCTTCAGGGTTCTGCCGGCGCCTTTTCCCCACCACACGGCGACCACGATCACGTCGCTCTCAGGTGTGGTCATCGCCAGGCCGCCCATCGTCTGGTACCTGGTGGCGAAGCTCTGCCACTCGGGGGAGTTTGTCCGGTAGGCGGTGATGGTGGTGTTGACGGCGGCGAGCCCGCGCGGCGGGTCGGGCCGCAGGGTGGTCCCCGCGAAGATCGCTGCGATGACCACCACCGCGAGTCCACAGGCGACGAAGCCCATGGTCCAGCCGTTCGTGAGTCGTTCCCGCATCCGAGCCGTCCTCTCGTCCGGGCCACACTGTAGTGGGGGCGGGAAAGGCGGGCTTTCCGGTGGGCGGTGGGGGCGCTTGACTCTCCACAGAGGCCTTCCTATGTTCCATCTTGTTGGTCAATGAGGTTTCCTGTTCGTTTCAGGATTCCGGACCCGGATGGAGAGGTAGCCATGCGCCTGTTCCGCGGCAGCGGCCTGATCGCCGTCCTCGCAGCCCTGCTCCTCGTCGCCTTCGGCACACCACCCGCTCAGGCGGAGGTGGAGCACCCCCGGCAGGCGTACCTGCGGGACGCGACCGGCGGGCTGTTCCTGCACTGGGGGATGCGCACCTCCCCGGGCTACACCAGCTGCTCGGCCTGGGAGAACGCCGTCACCTCCGGCGGCTGGACCCCGGGCTACTGGGTGAGTGAGGCGAAGAAGCTGCACACCCAGTACCTGGTGCTGGCGACGTTCCACAGCCGGCTCGGGTACGCCCGGCCCTGGCCGTCGGCCATCCCGGGGAGTTGCAGCACGAAGCGGGACTTCCTCGGCGAGCTGATCACGGCCGCGAACGCCGGCGGGCTCAAGGTCGTGCTCTACATGACCGACGATCCGCAGTGGCACGACGAGGGCGGCCACGAGTGGCTGGACTCCAGCGCCTACTCGGCCTACAAGGGGCACAACGTCGACCTCACCCAACGCGACGGGTTCGGCGAGTTCAGCCAGGACAACTTCGTCGAGGTGATGCAGAAGTACCCGAATCTGTCGGGGTTCTGGATCGACAACGACAACGCCTACTGGGAGAGCCACGGGCTGTACCAGAAGATCCGCACCGACCGGCCGAGCTTCACGTTGAGCAACAACAACGAGGACACGCCGATCATGGACATGATCAGCAACGAGCAGAAGACGGGCATGACCCCGGCCTACGACTACCCGCAGGCCGTCTACACCGCCGCCCCGCGCCTGATCGAGGCCGACTTCAAGCTCCCGTCGACCGGCGCGTGGTGGTACGGCGGCACCGACTCGACCGTCGACTACCAGCTCACCCTCGGCCGGCTGGTCACGAACACCGGCTCGTCGATCAAGTCCCTGATGGCCGAGACCGCGATGGTCAACGGGAAGTTCCCCGGCAACCAGGTCACGTTCAACAACTTCGCCAACACCTATCTCAACCAGATCTGGGAGTCGATCGGCGGCACCGAGGGCGGCGGCTACGGGTTCGGCGGCCTGCAACCGGGCTTCTGGAACGACGGCGCGCACGGGGTGACCACGGTCAGCAGAACCAATCCGGACCTGCACTACATCCACGTGCTGACCAGGCCGTCGACGGCGACGCTGACGGTGCGCGACAACGGGTACAAGGTCACCAGGGTGTCGAACCTGCGCACCGGGGCGGCGGTCGCGTTCACCCAGAGCGGCGGGAGTCTGCGGCTGTCGGGGCTGGGCGGCTGGGACCCGTACGACACCGTGTTCAAGGTCGAGACCGCCGGGCGGCAGGGGATCTCCCCGGCCTCGCTGACCGCCAGCGCGTCGGTGACCGGGCATGGCGCCGCCGCTGCCGGGGACGGCGACTACCGCACCTACTGGGACAGCGACCAGACCACCCCGGTGTCGCTGAACTTCGACCTCGGGAGCCCGAAGCGCGTGCAGTACCTGGGGATCAACCAGCGCGAGGACTCCGTCAGCTACGCCCGCTCCGGCACCGAACAGTCCGCCCGGATCAAGGACTTCAAGGTGTACGTCTCCGCCGACGGCACGAACTGGGGCACCCCGGTGAGGACCGGCACCCTGCCGAGCCGCCGGGGCGTGCAGTTCATCGACCTGCCGGCGACCACGGCCCGGCACGTCCGCCTCGAAGTCGTGAACACGCACGCGGCCTCCACCGACACCACCCGCTACAAGCGGCTGCGGATCGACGAGGCGTGGGTGGGCTCGGACTACCCGGGTGCAGCGTCGCAGCGCTACGAGGCCGAGAACGCTCTGGTCACCCAGGGCGCGGTGGAGGCCAACCACGCGGGGTACTCCGGCACCGGGTTCGTCAACTACGACAACGTGGTCGGCAGCGCAGTGACGTTCACGGTCAACGCTGCGGCGGCCGGGCCGGCGACCCTCACGTTGCGGTACGCCAACGGCACCGCCGTCAACCGGCCGATGGACATTCGGGTGAACGGGACGGTGGTCTCGGCCGGGCGGCTGTTCGGGCCGACCACCAACTGGGACACCTGGGCCGGCACGTCGCTGACGGTGACCCTGGCCGCCGGGGCCAATACCGTCGAGGCGGTGGCCACGACCGCCAACGGGGGACCCAACCTGGACTACGCGGACGTGGATCCGGCCTGAGCCTCCGGGAGGTCGTCGCCCTTCGGGGGCGGAGGGCGACGACCTCCCGGATCAACCGCTGGAAACCGGATCAGGTGCCACTCGTAACCGTCTGATGGTCGTGATCCGGTAGCAGGAGCGCCGTGATCGCCGCGATCGACGCCCCCGGCAGGTGCCAGGTCGGCGCGAGGCCGTCGGGCAGCGTGGGCCCGACGAACACCGACCGGCCCACGGCGCGCAGCATCGGCACGTCGCCCACGCTGTCGCCGACCGCCACCACATCGGCCATCGCGACGCCCAGGCCGGCGGCGTGCTTGGCCAGCAGCACCGGCTTCGTCCACGGGAACACGTGCCGGAAGCCGCGCCCGTGCGGCCGGGTGCCGATGAAGTCGTCGACCCCGAAGCGTTCGGCGAACCACGACACGGTCAGCGTGAAGGTCAAGGACACGATCACGACGGGTACGCCCGCCGCGCGCAACGCCCCCAGCCCCTCGAACACGCCCGGGGCGAGCGGGATGTCCGCGAGCGGGCCGGTGATCCGGTCCGGGGCCAGGCCGGTGAGGATCGGCCACACGCCGGTGCGCGCCGCACGGATCTCCGCCTCGGTCCGCGACGTCTCCCAGACGGCCATCCGCTCGGCGAACCCGTTGGCGGCGGCGATGCTCTCCAGACAGCTCGGGCCCCGGGTGAGCGTGCCATCCAGATCGAACGCGACAAGCCCCGGCCTCACGGGCCGGCCGCCGCCGGCAGGGCCGGTGCCGGCCGGTGCGAGCGGCCTCACGGGTTCCGCCGCGAGTACTCGGTCACCAGGCGGGTCAGCAGCGCCGCCGCCGGCCAGGCCTGCCGCCCCGGCCGCGTGATCGCGTACATCCGGCGCTGCGCGTCCACGCCCGGGATCGCGGTCAGCTCCACCTCGGGGCGCGGCGCGAGGAAGTCGGGGACCAGTGCCACGCCCAGCCCGGCGGCCACGATGTCCATCACCAGGTCCAGGCTGTCGGCGCGGTGCGTGATCCGGGGCGCGAAACCGGCCAGCGCGCAGCACCGCTCCGCCAGCGCCGTGTCGTCGTCGCTGCGCGAGTTGACCACCCAGGGCTCACCGGCGAGGTCCGCCAGCCGGGTCGGCGCCGCGCCGGCCGGCACGGCGAGCACCATCGGCGTCGAGCAGACGTACCGCGCCGCCTCGACCTCGGCGAAGTTGGGCACCAGGTTGTAGTCGTACACGAAGCCCAGGTCGATCTCGTCGTCGGCGAGCAGCGCCGCCACCTCCGGGGGTTCGCGCTCCTGCAACTCGACCCGCAGATCCGGATGACTGCCCGCGAGCGGGCGCACCACGGGCAGTACGAACGCCGACAACGCGCTCGTGTACGCCGCGACCCGCAGCACCCCGCTGGGCGGCCCGTCCGGCCCGAGGGCGGCGTGCGCGGCGTCGATCGCGGCGAGAATGCCCTCCGCGTGCTCCACGAGCCGCCGACCGGCGGGGGTGAACCGCACCGTCCGCCCGGTACGTTCGAGCAGGATCGCGCCGACCTCACGCTCCAGGGTCGCCAGGTGCATGGAGACGGTCGACGTGCCGTAGCCGGTGGCCTCGGCGACCGCCCGCATCGTGCCCCTGCGGTGCAGCTCCACGAGGACCTGGAGTCGATGGGTGTCCATGCCCACCATTGTCCATGATTTCCGCACGGTTAGTCCATGATCTTGCGATAGACATGGACGATCTGGTCGGGTGCGATGGGGACATGACCTCCGCTACCGCCACGGCCGCCCGGGGCCCCGCCGTCGGCTTCGCCCTCGCCTCGATGGCGATCATCCAGGTCGGCGCGGCCGTGTCCACGTCGCTGTTCGCCACCATCGGACCGGCCGGCACCTCGTGGCTGCGCCTGGCCTGGGCGGCCGTCGTGTTCGTCGCCATCGCCCGGCCGAAGGTGTGGCGGATGCGCGCCGCCGACCTCGGCACGGCCGTCGTCCTCGGCCTGGTCAGCGCCGGCACCACGCTGCTGTTCTTCGAGGCCGTCGCCCGGCTGCCGCTGGCCACCGCCGTCGCCGTGGAGTTCCTCGGCCCGCTCGCCGTCGGCCTGCTCCGCCCGGGCGGCCGGGCCTGGCCGGTACTCGCGTTCGGCGGCGTCCTGCTCGTCACCCAACCGTGGCGGGGCACCGCCGACCTGGTCGGGATCGGGTTCGCGCTCGGGGCAGCGGCGTGCTGGGGCGCGTACATCCTGCTCACCCAGCGGGTCGCCGACGCGTTCGGCGGCATCGAGGGCCTGGCGGTGTCCATGCCGGCCGCCGCGGTGTTCGCCGCGTTCTTCGGCGCGCCGGCCGCGTGGCCGCACCTCGACCTGAAACTGCTCCTCACCGGCCTGGTTCTGGCGCTGCTGCTGCCGGTGCTGCCGTACACGCTGGAACTGCTCGCGCTGCGCCGGCTGACCACGTCGGCGTTCGGCACGCTGATGAGCCTGGAGCCGGCGTTCGCGCTCGTGGTGGGGGCCGCGGTGCTGCACCAGATCCCGGGCCTCGTCCAGGGGGCCGGGATCGCGCTGGTCACCGCCGCGTCGCTCGGGGCGGCCCGCTCGGGAGCCCGGGAAGGTCAGTAGTCCGCGGACCTCGTGACCTTGCCGAACCGGGGGAAGATCCGCCCCACCGTGAGGTCGTGCTCCTCGGCCGCGAACCCCGACATGGCGTCCTCGACGAACTCCACCTCGTACCCCGCGTCGCAGGCCGCCCGCGCCGTGGACTCCACGCCCATCGTGGTGACCAGGCCGCCGAGCACCACAGTGTCGACGCCGCGCGCCCGGAGGTCGGCGTCGAGGGTCGTACCGAAGAACGCTCCGATCGTGTTCTTCACGATCAGCACGTCACCCGGCTGGACCAGGCCGTCGGCGAACCCGCTGCCGGGCGGCTGTTCGTCGACGTTCGGCCGGTCGACCCGGACCAGGAACACCGGCCGGCCCTGCGCGCGGAACGTCTCCGCCAGCCGCAGACACCGTTCGAGAACCTCGTCGCCGGTGTGCGGGGCGAAGGGCAACGCGACGATGCGCGGCATGAGGTCGATGAGGACGAGACCCGTTGTCATAGCCGAAGGGTAGCGTGATCGACATGAGGCGGATCTTGTTGCTCCGGGCGGTCAACGTCGGCGGGGCCAACCGACTTCCGATGGCCTGGCTGAAGGCGGCCCTGACGGATCTGGGCTGCACGGAGGTCGTCACCCTGCTGCAGAGCGGCAACGCCGTGGTCTCGGGCGTGGGCCCCGGCATCGCGGGGGTCCTCGAACGCCGGATCACCGCCGACCTGGGGCTCAACGTCAGCGTGCTGACCCGCAGCCACGACGAGCTGGCCGGCCTCGTGGCCCGCAACCCGTGGCCGGACAGGGTCGCCGACCCGAAGTCCGTGCACGTCGACTTCCTGTCGGCCGCCCCCACGAAGGCGAAACTGGCCACGCTCGACCCGGCCCCGTTCGCGCCCGACGAGTGCGTGGTCGACGGTACCGAGGCCTTCCTGTGGTACGCGAACGGATCCGGCCGCTCCAAGCTCACCAACGACCTCCTGGAACGCCGCCTCGGCGTCGTCGGCACCGCGCGGAACTGGAACACTGTCACCAAACTTCTCACCCTGGCGGGCGCATGAGCGAGCTACGCACCGGAGTCGACCTGCCCGGAGTGCCGGCCGAGCGCGCGATCGCCGCGTTCACTGACCCCGACGTGCTGCGCGCCTGGTGGGGCGGCGAGCTGTTCATGGCCGACGGCATGTACGTCGTGAACTTCGAACACCTCGGCCGGGTGCTCACCGGCCGGGTCCTGGCGCACGATCCGGCCGCCCATCTCGCCTTCTCCTGGCAGTGGGACGGGGAAGGCAAGGCATTCCGGGTGGACGTGCGCGCCGACGGCGGGCGCCTGGAGCTCACGCACGGGCCGTACACGCCCGCCGACGCCGACGAGCGCACCGCGCACATCGCCGGCTGGGCGTTCTTCCTGCCCCGCCTGGCGAAGACGCTGCTCACCCCTTAACGGACGGTGACGGGGCCCCCGGTGGTGGCGCCCGCGCCCTACCCTGAACGCCATGGGATCCCTTCAGCCATGGCACCTCGCGGTCATCCTGTGCCCGATCGTGGTCGTCGTCGCGGCCGTGATCGGCGTCGTCTCGGCCGTCTCCCGGGGCAAAAAGCGCCCCTGACCCCAAATTTTTTTGGTACCGCGCGCGCACACCGATCGACAGGTGTGCGCGCGACTTTTTCCTTGGCATACAAGGGTTTTCGGCTAAGGAGTTGTCGGGCTGCCCCGCTGCTCCACATAGCAGTTCGTAGGCGTATTTACACGAATTCGTCACATGTGCCGATTCGTGAGTGCACTCTTATCACATGACTAGCGGTGTCTCAGCGAGCGGCGAACCGGCCCAGTACTACTGGTGCCTGCTGCACAAGCGCGTGGAGACCGAAGGCGACGCGTGCGCGGGGCAGTACCGCCTCGGCCCGTACGCGACCGCGCAGGACGCGAGCCGCGCCGTACAGATGGTGGCGGAACGCGAGGCGCGACTGGATGCCGAAGACGCCCGCTGGAAAGGAGAAAAGGCCTGATCCGGGTGCGAACTTTGCATACATATCAGTGCTAGTTCTCGAGGAGGTAACCATGGCCACGACGGCTAAGAAGGCTCCGGCGAAGAAGGTCGCGAAGAAGACGACCGCGGTGAAGGCCGCGGCCAAGAAGACCGCGACGAAGGCTGTGAAGAAGACGGTGGCGAAGAAGACGGCCCCCGCGACGAAGGCCGCGGCGAAGAAGGCTCCGGCCAAGAAGGTCGCCACCAAGAAGGCCGCGGTGAAGAAGGCCGCCGCCAAGAAGACGACCACGGCCGCGAAGAAGGCTCCCGCGAAGAAGGTCGTGGCCAAGAAGACGGTCGCGAAGAAGACGGTGGCCAAGAAGACGGTGGCCAAGAAGGCCCCGGCGAAGAAGGCCGCGACCAAGAGCACGGCGAAGGCCGCCGTGAAGAAGGTCGCCGCCAAGAAGGCCAGCACCGTCCGCAAGGCGACGACGACGGCCGCGAAGAAGACGACGGCGAAGAAGGCCCCGGCCAAGAAGGTCGCCGCCAAGAAGGCGACCAAGACCGCGCCGACGAAGACCACGGCCGCCAAGAAGGCCCCGGCGAAGAAGGCCACGGTCAAGAAGGCGGTCAAGAAGGCCGCCGCGAAAAAGACAACAGCCCGCAAATCCACTGGTACGACCAAGAAGTAGTGCAACTCGCTAGGCGGGGTCCGTGGCCGGGCCCCGCCTCAGCGCGTCCGGCCGAAAAGTCACCTGGACCTGGTAGAAAGACCGCGTGACCCGGATCTCGAGTGCCCCCAGGATCGACTTCTCAGACCTGCGCCGCGAGCTGGAACTGCCCGGCGAATACCCACCAGCGGCCGTCGCCGAGGCCGAGGCCGGCCCGCACGCCGAGCCCCGGGCCGACCGCACCGACCTCGCCTTCGTCACCATCGACCCGCCGACCTCGATGGACCTCGACCAGGCCATGCTCCTCACCCGCCAGGGCGACGGCTTCCGGGTGTACTACGCGATCGCCGACGTCGCCGCGTTCGTGGCCCCCGGCGGCGCCCTCGACGCCGAAACCTGGCTGCGCGGCCAGACCGTCTACCTGCCCGACGGCAAGGTCCCCCTGCACCCCAAGGTGATGTCCGAGGGCAAGGCCAGCCTGCTGCCCGACCAGGACACCCCGGCCGTGCTGTGGACGATCGACCTGGCCCCCGACGGCGCGACCACCCACGTCGAGGTCGAGCGGGCCCTGGTCCGCAGCCGGGCCAAACTGAACTACGAGATGGACCCGGCGACCCTGCCCGAGTCGATCGCCCTGCTGCCCGTGATCGGCCCGCTGCTCGTCGCGCGCGGCCTCGCCCGGGGCGCGATCAACCTGCCGATCCCCGAGCAGGAGATCTCCCCAGACGGCGACGGCTGGCGGCTGGAGCTGCGCCGGCAGACGCCGCTGGAGGAGTACAACGCGCAGATCTCGCTGCTCACCGGGGCCGCGGCCGGCGCGATGATGCTCGCCGGCAAGGTCGGGCTGCTGCGCACCATGCCGCCGCCGGACCCGCAGTCCGTGGCCCGGCTCAAGACGTGCGCGAAGGCCCTGGGCATCGCGTGGCCGGCCGACGCGAAGGTCGGCGAGGTGATCGCCACCGTGTCGCCGAGCGAGCCGCGCGGGGCCGCGTTCCTGGACGCCGCTGCCGAGCTGATGCGCGGCGCCGGCTACACCCCGTTCGACGGGGAGGTGCCGGCCCAGCCGCTGCACGCCGGCATGGCCACGGCGTACGCGCACGTCACGGCCCCGCTGCGCCGCCTCGCCGACCGGTACGCGACGGAGGTCTGCCTCGCCCTGCACGCCGGCCGGCCGGTGCCCGACTGGGCGCGCCAGGCGCTACCGAAGCTGCCCGACGTGATGTCCAGGACCGACCGCCGGGCGAATGCCGCCGAGCGCGGGGCCGTCGACCTGGTCGAGTCGGTGCTGCTCGCCGACCGGGTGGGCGAACGGTTCGAGGCGGCGGTGCTCGACCTCGACGACCGGCACGGAGTGAAGGGCGGCGTGGTCGCCGTCGACGAGCCGGCCGTGATCGCCCGGTGCGAGGGCACCATGCCGTTGGGGGAGCGGATCCAGGTCACCCTGGCCGAGGCCGACCCGAAGAAGCGCCGGGTGCTGTTCCGGGCCTAGCCGGCCGGCCCGACTCGCCGACAGAACCGGGTCGGGCCCCACCGTAACCGCATGATCCGCGGTTCTACAGCCGCACGTAGACGTTGAGGCCGTAGGGGGTGTAGCCCAGGCGGCGGGCGATCGCCATCGACGGCACGTTGGCCACCAGGGCCCGCAAACGGGCGATGCCGTGCAGGCGCAGGGCGTGCGCGCTGGCCGCCGCCGCCGTCCGGGTCGCCAGGCCCCGCCGGCGCGCCTCCGGACGGGTGAGCAGACCGACGTCGGTGGGCTGCCCGTTCCAGTTGGTCAGGTTCGCCGCCGCCAGCAGCACGCCGCCGTCAAACGCGCCGAACAGCGCGCCGGGCTCATCGGCGAAGCCGCCCTCCTCCCAGTCCGCCTCGGGGCACGCGGAGCGCAGCTCGGCGAGCGCCAGGTGGTCGCCGGGGTTGAGCCGGCGGATCCCGGAGTGGTCGGGCAGCTGGTCGGTGCCGGTCAGGTAGTGGTGCTGGCTGGGCCCGAGGACCGCGCCGTCCGGGAAGGCCTCCGACCAGAACTCCGCCGTCAGCAGGGTCTCCGGCGCGATCTCGTGCACGGCGAGGACGGCGTCGGTGAGCAGATCCGTGGGGACCGTGACCCGGACGCATCCCGGGGTGCCGAGAACGTAGACGCCGTGTCCACCCCGGCTGTCGGCCACGAGATGCACGCCCGGGGTGGTGTCCCGGCCGAGAGCCCGATTCCAGTACTCCTCAACGACATTCAGCACCACGGGAGCGTGACATCGGTAACACGAAAGGGCAATGACCCATTCAGCTCAGTTGGTCCGTCAAAAAGGTTGGCGCATCGGTCAGAGAGGGGCCGTACCAGGTCAGGTGACGGCCCGACACAAACGCGCTGCGAAACTCTCCAAACGCCTCCGGACCGTCGCCGGGATGGAACGCGTATGGCTCGTCGGGAAAGACAATGATGTCCGGTTCCAGGTCGATCGTTTCTTTCACCGACTTTTTCGGGTACCGCCCGGAATGGACCGTCGAGTAACCCAGCCGGCGCAGCACGTCGGCGGCGAACGTGTCGTCGCCGAGCCACATCCACGGCCTCCGCCAGATCGGCACCGCGACTTTACGCGTCACCGCCGGAGTGAACTCCCACGCCGCCCGCGCCTTTCGCAGCCATTGCGGATCGGGGCTGTCGAGCAGTACGCAGATGTCCCGCAGTTCGTCGAGGGCTTCGGCGACCGTGCGCGGATAGGTGACGTGCACCCGGAGCCCGGCGGCGCGCAAGGCCTCGACGTCCTCCTCCCGGTTCTCCTCCCGGTTGGCGAGCACCAGATCGGGGCGCAGCGCGATCACCTTCGCCACGTCCGGCCATTTGGTGCCGCCGACCCGGGCGACGTCGAGGTCGGCGGGATGGGTGCACCAGTCGGTCGCGCCGACCAGAGTTCCCGGGGCGGTGGCCGCCACGGCCTCGGTCAACGACGGGACCAGCGACACGACCCGGAACCCGCCCCGATCAGACATCGGTGACGCGCACCCCGGCGTGTGCCTTGTACCGCTTGTTGATCGCGATCAGGTTCGCCGTCAGCGCCTCCACCTGGTGCGCGTTGCGCAGCCGGCCGGCCCAGATCCCGCGCATCCCGGGAATCCGCGCCGCGAGGGCCTGCACGACGGCCGCGGCCTCCCGGTCATCGCCGAGCACCAGCACGTCGATGTCGAGGCTGGCCACCTCGGGGTCGAGCAGCAGCGGCGCGCTGACATGGTGGAACGCCGCGGTCACCCGGGACTCGGGCAGCAACGCCGCCGCCTGCTGGGCCGCACTGCCCTCCTCGACCGCCAGCGCGTACGGACCCTGCTTGTCGAAACCCAGCGGGTTCACGCAGTCCACCACGATCTTCCCGACGAGCTCCGCGCGCAGTTCAGCGAGCAGTTCGGCGTGCCCGGCCCAGGGCACCGCGACGATGACGACGTCGGCGGCCGCCGCGACCGAGGCGTTGTCGCCACCCTCGGCGCCGACCTCAGCCCCTGCGGCCCGGCCGCGCTCGGCGGTGCGGGAGCCGATCAGCACCCGCTGGCCGGCCTTGACCAGGCGGAGGGCGAGGCCCCTGCCCTGATCGCCGGTACCGCCGAGGATGGCGACGGTCAGTGCGGAAACGTCAGGCAGGTCCATGCGCGCCATCCTACCCACGGGTAGGGTCACGGCGCCCCGGGCGCGATGTTCTGGTTGACCCGGAAGAAGTTCGTCGGGTCGTAACGGGCCTTCACCGCCGCGAGCCGGGCCAGCTTCCCCGGGCCGTACGCCGCCCGGACCCGCTCCTCGCCCTCGGACCCGAGGAAGTTGACGTACACGCCCCCGGTGGCGTGCGGAGCCATCGCCGACCACAGCTCACGTGCCCACTCGATGTGCGGGTCGGGATCCTCACCGGGCTGCCAGACGGCGTTGACGTTCAACGCGTGCTCCGCCGTGCGGTCCTCGAACGCGGCGTCGGCCGGGTCGGGCCGGGCCACCGCGCCACCGAGGTGGAAGAGAATCGTGTAGCAGGACGCGCAGGGCAACCGCCAGGCCCACTCGACGAGGGTCGCGATCGCGGCGTCGGTCAGGGGCGGCAGGTAGTGCGACTTCCAGTGGTAGCCGAGGCCGGCCGGCACGGACCTGTCGAACAGGGACTGGTGGACGGCGAACGTGGTCGGCCCGACCAGGTCCACGAGCGGCGGACCGGCGAGCGCGCGCATCGGCGCGACCACCCGTTCGCCGGCGGCGGGCGGGCCGGCGTAGAGGACGGGGACGCCCACGACCGGCCGGCCGTGCACCGACGCGGGCAGATACGGCGCCACCGGGGCGATCCGCAGCGACAGCCCGGTGCACAGCTCGTCGGGAGCGTCGGTGAGGTGGTCCCGGTAGGCGCGCAGCACCTGTTCGGCCCGCTCCGCCGGGTACAGCACGAGGCCGGCCAGGACCTGCGGCCCCAGCGGGTGCGCGTCGAACTCGAACGAGGTGACCACCCCGAAGTTCCCGCCCCCGCCCCGCAGCGCCCAGAACAGCTCGTCATGGTCGGCCCGGCTCGCCGTCACGGCCTGCCCGTCCGCCGTGACCACATCGGCGGACCGCAGGTTGTCGCAGGTCAGGCCCCACTTCCGCATCAGCCAGCCGATCCCGCCGCCGAGGGTGAGCCCGGCGACCCCGGTCTCGGTGACGATCCCCGCCGGGCAGGCGAGCCCGAACGCCTGCGTCTCGCGGTCGAGCGCGCCGATCAGCACGCCGGCCTGCACCCGGGCCAGCCGGGCGACCGGGTCGACCCGCACGCCGCGCAGCGCGGACAGGTCCAGAACGACGCCGCCCTCGCACAGCGCGTTGCCGGCCACGTTGTGCCCGCCGCCGCGGATCGCCGTGAGAATGCCGTGTTCGCGGGCCGCCCGCACGGTCGCGAGGACGTCGGCGGTGCCGGAGCAGCGCGCGATCAGCCCCGGCCGGCGGGTGATCGCGCCGTTCCAGATGAGCCGGGCCTGTTCGTACCCGTCGTCGCCGGGTTCGAACAGCTCACCGGCGAACGAGCGGCGCAGGGCCGCGACGAACGCCGGCGTCACGGGGCTGAGCGTGGCGCTGGGCAGGATTGTCGTCATCTCCGGCCTCCCGTCTCCAGGTTCCCACCGAGCGCGCCGGCAGACCTCCCATTCCGGGTACCCGGGTTCCGCGGACGGCGAACGGCGGCGACAGCTCCGAGGGAGTGTCGCCGCCGCGTGTCGGGGCAGGTGTCGCAGTAACCGGGAAAAGGGGTTTAGAAGGTGTGCTCGATGGTGGGGAACTGGCCGCCGCGGACCTCCTCGGCGTAGGTCTTCGCCGCGTTCTCCAGCACGCTGGCCATGTCCGCGTACCGCTTCACGAACCGCGGCATCGGGCCCGACCGCAGCCCCACCATGTCCTGCCAGACCAGCACCTGCGCGTCGCAGTCCGCGCCCGCGCCGATCCCGACCGTGGGGATGTGCAGCTCCTTGGTCACCCGGGCCGCCACGTCGCCGGGCACCATCTCCATCACGACGGCGAACGCTCCGGCCTCCTGGACCGCGTACGCGTCGGCGAGGATGTCCGCGCCCGCCTCGCCGCGGCCCTGGACCCGGTAGCCGCCCATGGTGTGTTCGCTCTGCGGGGTGAAGCCGATGTGCGCCATGACGGGGATGCCCGCGTCGACCAGGGCCCGGATCTGCCCGGCGCGCTTGCGGCCGCCCTCGAGCTTCACGGCGTGCGCCTCGGCCTCCTTCATGAACCGCACGGAGGTGTTGAAGGCCTGCTCGGCGTTCAGCTCATACGAGCCGAAGGGCAGGTCTGCCACGACGAGGGCGCGCTGGGTGGCCTTCACGACGGCCCGGGTCAGCGGGATCAGCTCGTCGACCGTCACCGGCAGGGTGGTCGAGTGGCCGAAGACGTTGTTGGAGGCGGAGTCGCCCACGAGCAGGACCGGGATGCCGGCCGCGTCGAAGATCCCCGCCGTGTACTGGTCGTAGCTGGTGAGCATCGCCCACCGCTCGCCGTTGTCCTTGGCGAGCTGGAGATCGCGGGTGCGTACGCGCTTGGTGGCCGGGCCGCCGTACAAAGACATGTCGTCTCCTTGTCCCTCGAGGCCCTCGCGGGTCCCCGGGTGTGAGAGGTTCTACGCCCGATCGTCCCACCCGACCCGGCCGTTCCGGCAGGGTCGGGTGGACAATCTCACAGCTAGCCCAAGGTGTCCGTGCGGCTACGTTCCGAGTATGTCGCGTAGGCCACCTTCGTCGGGTCGGCCGGGTCCGGCTCCAGGCGGGCCAGCAGCTCACCGGTCCGCTTGTCGAAGATCAGCGTCGCCTGGCAGGTGAGGAACGCCGGCCGGCAGTCCAACCCGGCGGGCAGCGGCGTGGACGGGTTCCTGCCGAGCTGCGGGGCGTAGGCCGTCACGGCGATCCCGGTCCGACCGGCGGAGTCCTTCATCTCGCCCACGCAGTGCACGCCCGGGGTGTCGGCGAGGTTGCGCAGCACGACCGCGCGCTCGGGGCGGGTGAGGTATTCGCCCGCCCGGCCCAGGTTGCCGATGGCGTCCAGCGCCGTCGCGCTCTTCGCGCTCAGGGTCCTGAGCCGGGTCGCCTGGTCGGGCATGCCGCCCGTGGCGGCCGGCATATCCAAGCGGGCGCCGTCGATGGTCACCAGGCCCGAGCCGTCAGCGGCCATCCACGTCTCCTGCTCGGAGGCCTTCCACGCCGGGCCGCCGTACTGGGAGATCCGCACGTGCGTGTAGCGGCCGGTCTGGCCGTCGGCCGGCGCGTCGCCCATCGCCGTAGCCAGCGCGGCCAGGCAGACCGCGCCCGGCTGGGAACCGCCGGCCCCGGGACGGGCGGCCGGGGTGCCGCCGCCCAGCTGGCTGACGACGGCCACCGCGCCGGCGACCGCCAGGACGGCGGCGAACGTGCCCGCCAGGGCGAACCGGGGGGCGCGCCGAGGTCGGACGACCGGCTGCCGGCCGTCGGGAGTGATGTCGTGCGCGGCGTCGAGGTGCAGCCCCGTGGGGTCGCCGGGACCCACCGGGGTGCTCAGGGCCGGGTCGGCCGGGCCGAGGAGGCCCCGGACTCGTTGGACGTCTCTGTTCACAGCAGTGCTCCCCTTCGCGTGGATGTCGCGGGAACGGCACGCTCCATGGCGGCGGTCAGCCGTCTGCGGGCCCGGTGCAGCCGCACGGCGCACACCGTCCGGCCGCAGCCCAGCACCGCGGCTGCCTCGCTGACCGACAACTGCTCCCAGCCGACCAGGCGCAGCAGCTCCTGGTCGTCCTCGGACAGCGTGGCCAGCGCCGCGCGCACGTCGAGCAGCTCGTCGACCCCGCCGGCCGGGGCCGCCGAGTCGGTCAGCTCCACGAACGCCGGGCGGGTCCGCCGCCACTCGTTGGCGAGCAGGCGGCGGGCCACCCCGTACAGCCACGGCAGTTCCCGGCCGGGGATGTCGGCCCGGCGTCGCCAGGCGGTCAGGAAGACCTCCTGGGCCAGCTCCTCGGCCGCGGATGGTGAGCCGAGTCGGCGCACCGCGTACCGGGCCACTGCCGGGTAGTGCTCGGTGTACATGGCCCGGAACCAGGGCTCGTCGCGTTCCCTCATACCCCTGTATGTGTCGCCGGGGAGCCGGTGATTACACGCCCTCGCGGAACCGGTTGGTCATCGGCAGCCGGCGGTCCCGGCCGAACGCCTTGATCGAGATCTTCGTGCCGGGCGCGGACTGCCGCCGCTTGTACTCGGCGATGTCCACCATCCGCAGCACCCGGTCCACCAGCGCGGGGTCGTGCCCGGCGGCCTTCAGCGCCGCGCTGCCCATGTCCAGGTCGATGTAGCCGTGCAGGAGCGGGTCGAGTTCCTCGTACGGCGGCAGGGAGTCCGTGTCGAGCTGGTCGGGCCGCAACTCGGCGCTCGGCGGCTTGGAGATGGAGTTCTCCGGTATCAGCGGCGAGACGGTGTTGCGCCACCGGGCCAGCTTCCAGACCAGGGTCTTCGGCACGTCCTTGAGCGGGTTGAACCCGCCGGCCATGTCGCCGTACAGCGTGGCGTAGCCGACGGCGAGTTCGCTCTTGTTGCCGGTGGACAGCACCAGGTGGCCGTGCTGGTTGGACAGGCTCATCGAGACCATGCCCCGGATCCTGGCCTGGAGATTCTCCGCCGCCAGCCCGTTGAGGTTCATGTTGGCCATGAACGCGTCGAACATGGGCCCGATCGGCTGCACGGTGAAGTGCAGGCCACCGAGCTTGGCCGACTCCTGCGCGTCGTCGAGGGAGTGCTCGCTGGAGTAGCCGCTGGGCATCGCGACGCCGTGCACGTTGTCCCCGCCCAGCGCGTCGACCGCGATCGCGGCGACCACGGCCGAGTCGATCCCGCCGGACAGCCCGAGGATCACCGAGCGGAAACCATTTTTGCGTACGTAGTCCCGCAACCCCGTCACCAGCGCCCCCCACACCTCGGCCTCGTCGCCCAGCCGGGGCTCGATCCGGGGCGCGACGGCCGCGCCCGGCAGCTCGGGCAGCGCCGGCAGCGCGGTGCGGGCGACCAGCATCTCGCCGAAGTCGCCAGTGTCGTCGGAGGTCGCCGCCGGCAGGTGCAGGTCCACGACCTGCAGCTCCTCGGTGAACTGCCCGCCACGGGCCAGCAGCTCGCCGTCGGCGGAGACCACTATCGAGTCGCCGTCGAACACCAGCTCGTCCTGGCCGCCGACCAGGTTCACGTACGCGACCGCGGCATTCGCCTCCCGCGCCCTACGGGCCACCAGCGGCAGCCGGACGTCGTCCTTGTTCAGCTCGTACGGCGAGGCGTTGATGTTCACCACCAGGCCCACCTCCGCCCGGCCGGCCACCGCGAACGGGCCGCCCGGCTGCCAGATGTCCTCGCACACGGTCATCGCGACGTCCACCCCGTTGATCCGCACCACGGTGAGGGTGTCGCCGGGCACGAAGTACCGGTCCTCGTCGAACACGCCGTAGTTCGGCAGGTGGTGCTTGAAGTAGCGGGCGGCGACCCTCCCGCCGTGCAGCAGCGCGAGCGCGTCGCGGGGGCCCCGGTCGCGGGCGGCGTCCGAACCCGTCCGGGCCGGGCCGTCCGCGTCGAGATAACCGACGATGACCGCCAGGTCCGGCGGTACCTCGGAAGCCAGCTGGTCCACGGCGGCGCGGGACGCGGCGACGAAGCTCTCCCGGAAAGTGAGGTCCTCCACCGGATATCCCGTCAGCGTCATCTCGGGGAACGCCACGATCTGCGCCCCCGCGTCGAGCGCGCGCCGGCACCAGTCGCGGACCAGCGCGGCGTTGCCGGAGACATCCCCGACAGTGGTGTTCACCTGGGCGAGAGCGAGGCGCAGTGTCGGCATGGCTCCTATCTTGCCCCGAAGGCCGTACGGTAGTCGTGACAGGTCATCTGAGGGGGCGTAACGGTGGATCGGCAACAGCAGTTCGTGCTGCGAACGCTGGAAGAACGTGATATCCGGTTTGTCCGGTTGTGGTTCACGGACGTGCTCGGCACGCTCAAGAGCGTGTCCGTCGCCCCGGCCGAACTGGAGGCCGCCTTCGAGGAGGGCATCGGCTTCGACGGCTCCGCGATCGAAGGCTTCGCCCGGGTGTACGAGTCGGACATGGTCGCCATGCCCGACCCCACCACCTTCCAGGTGTTCCCGTTCGAGGGCGGCGCGTCCGGCGAGAGCGCCCGGATGTTCTGCGACATCCTGATGCCCGACGGCTCACCGTCCTGGGCCGACCCCCGCCACGTGCTCCGCCGGGTGCTGTCGCGGGCCGCGGAGAAGGGCTTCACCTTCTACACCCACCCCGAGATCGAGTTCTTCCTGTTCAACGACCTGCCCGACGACGGCTCCGTCCCCAGCCCGGTCGACTCCGGCGGCTACTTCGACAACACCACCCACGCCGCCGCCCGCGACTTCCGCCGGCAGGCCGTGCTCGCGCTCGAGCGGATCGGGATCTCCGTCGAGTTCAGCCACCACGAGGTCGCCCCCGGCCAGCAGGAGATCGACCTGCGGTACGCCGACGCGCTGACCACCGCCGACAACGTGATGACGTTCCGGCACGTGGTGAAGGAGGTCGCCCTCGGCCAGGGCGTGCACGCCTCGTTCATGCCCAAGCCGTTCAGCGACCAGCCCGGCAGCGGCATGCACACCCACCTGTCGCTGTTCGAAGGCGAACGCAACGTCTTCCACGACCCGTCCGACCCGATGAAGCTGTCCAAGACGGCCCGCTCCTTCATCGCCGGGCTGCTCACCCACGCGCGCGAGTTCACCGCCGTGACCAACCAGTGGGTCAACTCCTACAAGCGGCTCTTCCCGCAGCACGTGGAGAACCGGATCACCGAGTCCCCGGCGTACGTGTGCTGGGGCCACTCCAACCGCTCCGCGCTCGTCCGGGTGCCCGCCTACGGCAAGCCCAACTCCGCCCGGGTCGAGATCCGCTCGCCCGACACCGCGTGCAACCCGTACCTGGCGTTCGCCGTCCTGCTGTCCGCCGGCCTGCGCGGCATCGAGGAGGGCTACGAACTGCCCCCCGGCGCCGAGGACGACGTGTGGGGCCTGTCCGACGCCGAGCGCCGCGCCATGGGCTACGCTGCGCTGCCGCAGAATCTGGCCGAGGCCATCGAGGTCATGGCCGGCTCGGAGTTCGTCGCCGAGACCCTCGGCGAGCACGTGTTCGACTTCTTCCTCGCCAACAAGCGGGCGGAGTGGGAGGAGTACCGACGACAGGTCACCCCCTACGAACGCCAGCGCTACCTCGGGATGCTCTAGTGGAACTCCTCGCGTCCGGCAGGGACGCCGACGTCTACGCCATCGACCGCGACCGCGTGCTGCGCCGCTACAAGGGCAACCGCAACTCGGCCGGCGAGAAGACCATCATGGCCCGGCTGCACACACTGGGCTTCCCTGTGCCCAGGGTCTACTCGGCCCGGCAACGCGACCTCATCATGGAACGCCTCTACGGCCCCACCATGGTCGAGGCCCTCGTCTCCCGCGACCTGGAGGCCGAGCGCGCCGGCGAGATGCTCGCCGAGCTGCACAAGCGGCTGCACAAGCTGCCCCCGCCGGTCCCCAACAAACCCGATCACCGGGTACTGCACCTGGACCTGCACCCCGGCAACGTCATCATCACCTCCAAGGGACCGGTGGTGATCGACTGGCGCAACGCCCGCACCGGTGAGCCAGGGCTCGACCGGGCCGTGACCGGGGTCATCCTGGCGCACGTCGCCGCCGGGGACAGCATTCTGGCCGCGCCGGCCAGGGACCTGCTGGCCGCGTACCGGGAGGCGCTCGGGGAGCCGCTGAGCCATGTCCGGGAGGCGATGGCGTTCCGCGCCGCGGACGCGCACCTCACCGAGGAGGAGCGCAACGAGTTGTCGCGCGCGGAGGCGTTGCTGGTGTAGGGAGCCGTGCGACGGCGTTGTTCGGGACGCCCCGGTGAGATGCGGGTTCGCATCCGGCAAGGTCGGGGTCGTGGCTCGATTGTTCGGCTGTGGCCGGGTGCGCGGCGCGCACCCGGCCACAGTGCGATTGTGCGGTCCGGGGTCTGCGCCGTGTGTCTCTCGGCGGGCGTGCGGAGCGCGCCCGCCGAGAGCTGCTTAGGCTGCCGGGTTCGGGACGCGGGACTGGACCGGGCGGTGCCTCGCCCTGCGGTACAGCAGGAACGCCTCGCAGCCCAGGCACAGGCCGAAGACGGAGTTCAGGAACGCAGCGGCCAGCGCGAACCCGGCGGCCACGGCCCCGACGACGGGGGCACCGGCCAGATAGCCCACGGCCGCCACCGCGGCGAATCCGAACCCGACCAGCTGGGCGAACCGGACCGGCGCTGCGGGCTCCAGCTCCGCCGGCCGTCCCAGCCGGGGCGCGAGCAGCACACGGTAGACGAGGCCGTAGGGCGACAGCGCCGGGCGGAACGCGCTGAGGGCGAAGACGACGGCCTGGGCGAGGGCCAGCCACCCGGAACCGGTGACGAGCACGACGATGAGGACGAGCGCGGTGACCGCGGCGGAGAACCGGGGCCCACGGGGATCCAACAACATGCGAAAAGCCTTCTCGGGTACGCGGCGGCGCCCGGCCATTCTCGCAGATCAGACCAGGTCGGCGATAGCCGTCATCAGCTGTGACCTCGTCGGCAGGCCACTGGCCCGGCGCACGATCCGCCCGGCGGCGTCGACGACCAGCACGGTCGGGGTGCGGCGGATGTCCAACGCCCGGACGGTGTCCAGGTGGTGCTCGGCGTCGACCTCGACGTGCCCGACTCCCGGGATCCTGGCCGCCACGTCCGCGCACAGCAGCCGGGTCGCCCGGCACGGCGCGCAGAACGCGGACGAGAACTGCACGAGCGTCACCGGCAGATTCCACTCCAGCCCGAGCCCGGCGAGCGCGGGATGCCCGACATCGGCATCCGACGCGCCGCCCAGCGACGCGTCCCCGGCCGCGACACCGCCGGAGGCCGTGTGGTCGGCCACGTCGCGCATCCGGCCGTTCGAACGGCGCCACAGCATGCCGACGACGGTCGCCGCGCCGAGCACGGCCACCACGACCCACACGCCGGGAGACATCTGCCTACGATCCCACGACCGGCACCCCGTTGAGCAGGTCGCAGGGGATGTCTAGTTGGTCACGCCCGAAAGTGCGGGGCCGCACCGGATCGTCCAGCCGCTCGACGGCGACGATCCGGTCGAGCCGGAACACCCGGGCGGCGTCGCGGAGCCGGCACCACGCCAGCAGATACCACGCCCGGCCGCCGACATAGCCCAGCGGCTCGACCACCCGGGTCGACTCCGCGCCCTGTTTGTCCAGGTAGATCAGGCGCAGCGCCCGGCCGGCGGTCAGCGCCTCCGCGATCGCCCGGGGCACCGGGGCCTGCGGCGGGCCGACCATGTGCACCCGCTCGGCCAGGTCCCGCGTCGCCGACACGTCGCCGGCGGGCATCACGGCGAGCAGCTTGTGCAACGCCGCCCGGCCGCCCTCCTCGAACGGGGTGCCGGCGAGCTTGTGCAACGCCACGGCCATCGCGATCGCCTCCGACGGCGTCACGTTGACCGGCGGCAGCGTGTGGCTGCGGTCGAGCACGTAGCCCCCGGTGCGGCCCGGCTCGGCGTAGATCGGCACGCCGGACTGCTGCAGGGCCGACAGGTCGCGCTCGACGGTGCGGCTGGACACCTCGAACCGGGCCGCCAGCCAGCGGGCGCTGCGGGGGCGGGGCGCGACGGCGCGGAGCTCCTCGACGAGCGCGTACAGCCGGTCCGTGCGGTTCATGCCGGCACCGTACCGACGGGGTATGACAGGAATCACCGACAGGACGTTGTCGCGGACGGGGCCGAGGCTGGAGCGATCGCACGGCCTGCGGCCCGCAACGGGTCGCGACGACACCTGAGGAGACGACATGTCCGAGTGGCAGAACGGGATCGGCTGGTTCGAGATCGGCACCGACGACGTGGGGAGCACGGAGGCCTTCTACGGCTCGGTGTTCGGCTGGCAGTTCTCAGCGCAGGGGCCGTACCGCGAGGTCACGACCCCGGCGCGCAAGTCGATTCGGGGCGGGGTGTTCCCGACCGAGGGCCACGCGCCCAACTACGCCACGTTCTACATCGTGGTCGCCGACGTGCCCGGCACGTGCGCGGCGGCTGTGGCGGCCGGCGGCAAGGTGCTCGCCCCGCCGACCGACGGCCCCGACGGGCTGGTCTTCGCGCACCTGTCCGACCCGACCGGCAACCACATCGCCGTGTACAGCCCGCAGACCGGCAAGGACGTCTGACCCGGGGCTGACGCCCCGGCTGTCCGACGGGAGCCGCCGACGGATGCCGGGGCAGGTGTCGCCGTAACCCGCAAAAAGGGTCTTGATCTGTGAGCGGCGGCACTCCGGGGGCATCGCCTAGGCTGGCAGCGTGACGCGGACGCTGGTGATCGAGAACGACCCGAAGGACGACCTGCGCAGGCTCGGCGACTGGCTGACCGGCGCGGGGCTGGAGCTGGAGGTCGTGCGGCCCCACGCGGGCGACGAGCTGCCGGAGACCCTGGAGGGCTACGCGGCGTTCGTGGTCATGGGCGGTGCGCAGGACGCCTACGAGGCCCCGGACGGCACGCCTGGCGCCCCGTGGTTCCCGGCGGTGGAGAAGCTGTTCCGCAAGGCCGTCCGGGAACGGGTGCCGACCCTGGGCGTGTGCCTCGGGGCGCAGATCCTGGCCCAGGCGATGGGCGGCACGGTCGAGCGGGCGCGCAACGGGCCGAACATCGGGGCCCGGTTCGTGGCCCGCCGCGACGCCGCCGAGCGTGACGCGCTGTTTTCGGAGATCCCGCTCGGGCCGGACGCGTTGCAGTGGCACTTCGACGAGATCACCGAGCTGCCGTTGAACGCGACACTGCTGGCGGCCTCGCCCCGCTGGCCCAACCAGGCGTTCCGGGTCGGGGACAGGGCGTGGGGGCTGCAGTTCCACATCGAGTGCGACGTGGACATGATCCGGGTCTGGGCGACCAACGACGCGGAGACGCTGAAGGAGCTGGGCACGGACGCGGAGACCGTGATCGCCGGCTGCGCGGCCGTGATGGACGACGTGCGCGAGACGTGGCAGCCGTTCGCCGAGCGGTTCGCCAAGCTGGCCCAGGGCAAGAGCCCGGGGCCGCTGACCCTGATCGACCTGCCGCCGCGGTAATGCGCCCAGCCGACCCCGAACTCGCCGCCCGGCAGCTCCAACGCCTCGCCGAGGCCGGGGTGGCCGGCGTGCCCGCGCCGCGGCTGCTGGCCGTACTCGGGGCGTCCTCCGCGCTGGGGGACCACCTGATCGCGTACCCGGAGGACATCGCGGCCCTCGACGGCCACGTGCCGGCGCTCGGGGACCTCAAGCGCGACTACCGGCGGTCGTTGCTGCGGATCGCAGCCGACGACCTTGTCGGGGCCGTGGACACCGAGGCGACGATGCGGGCGCTGTCGGGGCTCGCGGACGCGACGATGGCCGAGGCGCTGCCGGGAGGTTCGGCGGACTTCGAGCTGGCCGTGGTCGCGATGGGCAAGTGCGGGGCCAACGAGCTCAACTACGTCAGCGACGTCGACGTCATCTTCGTCGCCGAGGGCGACTTGACCGCCGCCAGCGCCGCCGCCGCCGCGATGATGACCAGCTGTGGCCTGGCCGCCTGGCCGGTCGACGCCGGTCTGCGGCCCGAGGGACGCAGCGGCCCGCTGGTGCGAAGCCTCGCCAGCCACGCGGCGTACTACCGCAAATGGGCGCACACCTGGGAGTTCCAGGCCCTGCTCAAGGCCCGGCACGCCGCAGGCGACGCCGACCTCGGCCGGGCCTGGCTCGACGACGTCACCCCGCTGGTCTGGCGGGCCGGCGACCGGCCGAACATCGTCGAGGACGTGCGCGCGATGCGCCGCCGGGTCGAGGCGCACAACCGCGACGGCGAGCGGGAGATCAAGCTCGGACCGGGCGGCCTGCGCGACATCGAGTTCACGGTGCAGCTGTTGCAGCTCGTGCACGGCCGGGCCGACGAGTCGCTGCGCGCAGCAGGCACCCTGCCGGCGCTGCGGGCGCTGACGGCCGGCGGCTACGTGGGCCGGGCCGACGGGGAGATCCTGGAGCAGGCGTACCTGTTCCTGCGGACCGTGGAGCACCGGTTGCAGTTGCAGCGGCTGCGCCGGACGCACACCGTGCCGTCGGACGCGCACGGGCTGCGCTGGCTCGCCGGGTCGCTGGACAGCACCGTCGAGGAGTTCGACCGCGAGTGGCGGCGGCACGCCCGCGAGGTGCGCCGGCTGCACGAGAAGCTGCTGTACCGGCCGCTGCTGGAGGCCGTCGCGAAGGTGCCGACCGAGGGGCTGCGGCTCACCGCCAAGGCCGCCGGCGACCGGCTCGGGATCCTCGGGTTCGCCGACCCGGCCGGGGCGCTGAGGCACATCGAGGCGCTGACCGGTGGGGTGACGCGCACGGCGGCGATCCAGAAGACCCTTCTTCCGGTACTCCTCGCCGAGTGGGCCGACGCGCCCTCCCCGGACCAGGGCCTGCTCGCGTACCGGCACGTGTCGGAGAAGTTGGGTTCCACGCCCTGGTATCTGCGGCTGCTCCGCGACGAGGGGCCCGTCGCGCTCCGGCTGGCCCGGCTGCTGGGGCTGTCGCGCTACGTCACCGACCTGCTGGCGCGCGACCCAGAGGCGTTGCGGTTGCTGGCCGAGGACCGGGAGCTGGTGCCCAGTACCCCCGAGGCGTTGCGGCGGGGACTCGAGGCCGCGGTCGCGCGGCACACGTCGGCCGAATCGGCGGTCTCGGCGATCCGGGCGCAGCGCCGCAGGGAGCTGCTCCGGATCGCCTGCGCCGACATGCTCGGCAAACTCGACCCGGTCGCCGTCGGCCGGGCGCTGTCGGACGTCACCGACGCCGTGCTCGACGCCACGGTCCGGCTCGCCAACCCGGCCGGCCGGTTCGCGATCATCGGCATGGGCCGGCTCGGCGGATCGGAGCAGAGCTTCGGATCCGATGTGGACGTGCTGTTCGTCTGCGACGACGGCGAGGAACAGCAGGGCATGTGGATCGCCGAGCAGGTCCGCAGCCTGCTGGGCGCCCCGGCCCCCGACCCGCCCCTGATCATCGACGCCGGGCTGCGCCCCGAGGGCCGCCAGGGCCCGCTGGTCCGCAGCCTGACCGCCTACCGGCAGTACTACGCCAAGTGGGCCCAGGTCTGGGAGGTCCAGGCGCTGCTGCGCGCCCGACCGGTGGCAGGTGACCCGACCCTGGGCGCGGAGTTCGTCGCGATGGCCGACCGGGTGCGCTACCCCGCGCACGGGCTCACCCTCGCCCAGGTCACCGAGATCCGCCGGATCAAGGCCCGGGTCGACAGCGAACGCCTGCCCCGGGGCGCGGACCCGACCACACACGTCAAACTCGGCCGCGGCGGGCTCGCCGACGTCGAATGGACCGTGCAACTGCTCCAGCTCCGCCACGGCGTCCGGGGCACCTCGACCCTGACCGCCCTCGCCGCGCTCCGCCTCGACCCCGCCGACGAGGAGGCGCTGCGCGACGCGTGGCTGCTCGCCAGCCGGGTCCGCGACGCGCTGATGCTGATCCGGGGCCGGCCCGGCGACCAACTGCCCCGACACGGGGTAGAACTGGCCGGCATCGTCCGGGTACTCGGCCGGTCAGGGGACCCGCAGGAGTTCGTCCAGGAGTACCTGCGCACCGCCCGGCACGCCCGCGCCGTCGTCGAGCGACTGTTTTATCAGTAACTGTGCGGCACTTGTCCTTTTTCGGGCTAGCTGGACACTCTGAACAGGCCCGGGCCGGGTACCTCCGCGGTGGTCCAGCCTCCCGGCCCGGGCGTCAACCTGCCGCCGGGCATCCGCAACCAGCGCGAGTAGCGCACCCGGACCACCCGGCTGCCGGGGGCCTCGGCGGCGAAGGTGACGCTGACGGCGTCCTGACCGACGAGCCCGGGCACGACCGGGGTCGGGTCGGCAACGGCGTACAGCCGCCAGTGCGCGTCGTGCCAGACCTCGGTGAGGTACGGCAGACCGGACCGGATCAGGGCGGCCTCCGGGCGGGCCAGCCACGACGGCTCGGCGTCGGACACCGCGACGTGGCTGACCGCGTTGTCGCGCAGCCAAGCGCGGTAGTTGTCGGCGGTCAGCTTCGTGCCGGCGGGGAGGTTCTCGTAGAGCAGCGGGTTGCGTTCGAGGTCGAGTTGGCGCAGCCAGCCCCGCGCCAGGGGGGCGACGTAGGCGGCCTCCCAGTAGTTGCGGGTCGGGACGACCTCGGTGCGGGTGGCGTGCTGGGTTCCGAGGGCCTCGGTGAGGGGGGTGTAGAAGGAGCGCTCGTTGGCGGGGTTGCCGGCGTCGCGGAGGTCGGCGAGGACCACCGGAGGGGCGAGGAGCCAGATCGCCGCGGCGACGGCCAGGGCGAGGGCGGCGCGCAGGAACGCCGGGGCGCCGCGCCACGAAGCGGTGGAGGGCTGTGTGGAGCGGGCGCGGGTCGACCAGTGGGGGAGCCTGGCCGTGGCGGCCAGGACCGGCAGGGCGAACATCACCGCCAGGCGGGTCGCGTTCAGGCCGACCGGGGTCGGGACCAGGTAGGCCGCGAACACGCCGGCCGCCGACAGCAGTGCGCCGACCCGGACCGGCCGGTGCGCCGCGAACACCGCCACGAGCAGCGACGCGATCACCGCGCCCCGGGTGTCCTTGGCGCTGATGTTCATCACGCCGCCCTCGCCGAACAGCAGCCCGGTCAGCGCGAGCCCAAGGGCCCCGACCCCGGCGAGGACGGCACCCCCGCGCAGCGCCGTTGACCGCGCGGCTGCGGTTGGGAAGGGCGTTGGCGGTGTTCGCGCGGCTCCGGTCCCGGCGGGCGTCGACGTTTGTCCGGCTCCGGTCCGGGAGGGCGTCGACGTTCGCGCGGCTCCGGTCCGGGGGGACGGTGGCACCGCCGCGGACAGCAGGAGTGCCGCCCCGGCCAGGCCCACGAACAGGCCGGCGACGGGGCTGGTCAGGCCGGCGAGCAGCCCGGCGAGCGCCGCGCCGCCGTAGCGCACCCGGCGGTCCGGCGCGGTCAGGGCGAGCAGCGCCAGCAGGCCGAACGCGACGCCCAGGCCGTAGGTGACCCGCCCGGAGGCCAGGTTGCCGGCGACGCACAGCGCGCCGACCACGCCGCCGAGAACCGGACGCCGGACGCCTGCCCGCGCCAGGAGGGCCGCGAAGGCGAGCGCCGCCGTGAGCAGAGACAGAATTCCGAGGGTACGAGGACCCACCGCACCCATCAGCGCCGGCGAGACGAGACTGTAGCCGAACTGGTCCACCCCGCCGTACCAGCGAAAATCGATCGGGGTGAAGCCGTGCGCCGCGAAGAAGTCGGCCCGGGCCACCTGAGCCGACAGGTCGGTCCCCAACGGCGGGGCCAGCAGGTATCCCACCGACAGCACGGCCGCCACCGCGACGGCGGGCAGCGCGCGCCGCCAGCTTGGACTCATGGCCCCCAGTCTGCCCGGCCTACTCCGCCGGGAGGTGCACGACCTGGCTGTCCGGACCCGGGAAGACCAGTGACTCGTGCCCGTCGTCGAAACGGACCATGTACGGCGGCCCGCCCTCGGCCCCGCGCACCTCGATGATCTCGCCGGTCCGGTCCTTGATCCCGACCGTGGGGCTGTGTACCTGGAGCCTGTCACCCACTGTGGCGTGCATCACTCACCACCTCCCTTCCGAGTATGCCCGGCCGGGAGCGTCCGCCGCCCCGGTTTGGCGGCCGTGACAGCATGTTCTCCGTGCGGATCAGCCGATACACCGGATTGTTGGGGGCCGTGGCGCTGGCCGTGGCCGGGTACCTCGGCGGGGCGCTGCCGCACGCCGACCTGCGCTCCACGGTGCCGGGCATCCTGGGGTACCCCCGCACGGCCGGGGCCGTCGTGCTGTACGCCGCCGGCGTCGGACTGCTGTCCTGGGCCTGGCTCCGCCTGGCCGGCCCCGCCCGGCTCGGGCGGGCCGGCTCGCCCGCCCGGCCCGGGTGGGAGGGGCTGTCCGTGCGGTGGGTGCTGGTCACCGCCGGGCTGTGGGCGCTGCCGCTGCTGCTCGCCCCGCCGCTGGCCAGCAGGGACGCGTACGCCTACGCCTGCCAGGGGGCGACCTACGCCGCGGGGCACAGCCCGTACGCGGAGGGCGTCGCCGCCCTGCCCTGCCCCTGGGTGGACACGGTCTCCTTCATCTGGCGGGACACGCCGGCGCCGTACGGGCCCGGGTTCGTCGTGCTCGCCGGCGCGGCGGCGGCCCTCGCCGGGGGCAGCCTGCTGGCGGCCCTCGGCTGGCTCCGGCTGATCGCGCTCGCCGGGGCGCTCCTGATCGCCTGGCGTGCGCCCGCCCTGGCCCGGGCCTGCGGCACCGACCCGGGACGGGCCCTGTGGCTCGGCCTCGCCGCACCGCTCGTCGGCATCCACCTCGTGTCCGGGGCACACAACGACGGCCTGATGATCGGCCTGGTGGTGGCGGCACTGGCGGCGGCGACCCGAGCCCGGCCCGGCTGGCGGGGGGTACTCGTCGTCGGGGCGCTCCTCGGGCTGGCCCTCGCGATCAAGGTCACGGCGGTGGTGGTGCTCCCGTTCGCGGCCCTGCTCCTCGCGGGCCCGCTCCGCGACCCCGCTACCACCGAAGCCGGGACCCCGGCCGAAGCCGCGACCCCCGCCGGAGACGAGCCCGGCGGTCGGGTCCAGTCTCGGATCGGTGCCCCGGTCGGCAGGGTTCTCGGATTCGGGGTCGGGCTCGCTGGCGTCTCCGCCGTCGTTCTCTGGTTCGTCTCCCTCGCCACCACGCTCGGCTTCGGCTGGGTCGACGGCCTGGTCAGCAGCGGCGACTCCCGGCAGTGGACCTCCCTGCCCACCGGGGTCGGGTTCGCGATCGACTACCTGTTCCTGCCGGCCGGGCACACGGCGGTGCCGGTGACGCGGGCGTTGGGGATCGGGGTGTTGGGGATCGTGCTGGTGGCGCTCTTCGTGCGGACCGCAGGGTGGGGTGGTCTTCCGTGGGGGGCCCGGCAGGGCCGGGGCGCGGAGCGCCCCGGCCCTGCCGGGCCACGCCGAACAGACCCCGCCACCCCCCGACGCGTCGTCGCCGCAGCCGGCTGGGCGCTCGGCTGCACCGTGCTCCTCGCCCCGGTCTTCCACCCCTGGTACGCCCTGTGGCCCCTCACCCTCCTCGCCGTCGCCGACTGGCGGCGCTGGCTCGGCTGGGTCGCCACGGGCCTGGCGTTCCTCATCCTGCCCGACGGCTTCAACCTGGCCAGGGTCACCAAACTCCCGGGGGCGCTGCTGATGGCGGCCCTGGCAGGTGTCCTGCTGTGGCGGGTGCTGAGGACGGCCGTCGGAACCCGGGTCGGGCTCCTCCGTAACCGGTGAATCAGTCCTGTGGGGTTTCGACGGCCGTGGACTCGTCGCGGACCCAGGACAGGTAATCGGGGTTGCCAGCGACGATGGGCACGCACACCACCTCCGGCACGTCGTAGGTGTGCCCGGAGCGGATGTGGTCCTCCAGGTCCTGGTAACGCTCGACAGTGGTCTTGAACCAGATCACGTACTCCGGCGCGGACTCCACGCTGTCGAGCCACCAGTAGATGCTCGTGATGGGGCCGGCGATCTGGGCGCACGCCGCGAGCCGGGCCTCGACGGCGCTGCGGGCCAGCTCGGCGGCGGCCTGCTGGGACGCGACCGTGGTCGACACCTGGACGAACTCGAGAGCCACGGACTTCTCCTAGAAAGAGGGCGGGCGCGCCGCCGAAACACTATCGGGTGACCGATGCGGTCGGCACACCCAGTTCCGCCTGAACCCGTCGGCGGATCTCGGCGACGGTCCGGGAACCGGTGAACGCCCGGGTCACGCCGATCAGCCACGCGGCCTCGGACTCGACGGTGGGCCCGACATCGTGCGGCGGCGCGGGGGAGGTCAGATAGCGGTGCCCGGCCCCGTGCGCGACGAGCGCCGCGGTGACCCGGGCGGCCTCTGCGACGGTCGGGTCCTGGCCCCTGACCCAGGCGGACACCTCGGGATGGAAGTAGCCGCGCAGGGCCAGGTGCGCGTCGCGGATCTCGATCACCCTGCGGTACAGCGCGAAGCCGGCGTCCCAGGGCAGCCGGGACGTGGACCGTTCCAACGCGATCTCCGGGAACGCCTCGTGCAGCTCCGACCACAGTGGTGCCAGTGCCAGGTAGCCGTGCATCGCCCGCAGCCAGCGGTACGGCCGGACCAGGTGGGTGCCCCACGCGCTCAGGGTCGCGCCCAGCGCCCACAGCAGCACGGCCACCGCACCCAGCAGCGTCGACACCGGCGGCGGGTGGTCGAGGTGCGGGTGGAAGTGCACGACCCGGCCCACGGCCCGCACGGACGTCCAGGCCACCCAGGACAGGCCGAAAACGGTACCTGTGGCCACGACCCGCAGGCCGAACCGCAGCACCGGCTCGTCGGCGTGCCGGACGTAGTGCCCGAGGAGCCGGAAGAACGTGCACATGCCCCAGCCGATGTAGCTCAGGCAGATCAGGGTCGCCAGCGCGATCGCCGGCCGGTCGCCGTACGTGTCGTTGAAATGGGTCGTGGACTCGGTAGTCTCCGAGAACACCAGCACGAGCATGGTGACGTAGCAGATCACGAACGCCGTCAGCGGCACCACGGGCCGGCCGGAGCTGTGCACGGTGCGCGACAGCAGTGCCAGGCACAGGCTCCCGCCCATGATCAGCCCGTTGCCGACGAGCAGGCTCGTGTGCGGGAAGACCTCGTAGCGGATCGCCAGCACCACGGTGCCCGGGGCCAGCACGGCCGCCGCGGCCCCGAAGCAGACGATCGCCCCGCACAGGTACCGCAGCCCGGCCGCCCCGCCACCCCGGATCAACTTGTACCCGGAGGCCAGCAACGCGACCACGAACGCCACGTACGGCACGGCCGTGATCATCGGTGGTCCCGGCCGTCGAACACCGAGCGCAGCCGTTCGAACCCGTCGGCGAGGTTCAGGTCCAACGGCGGGCCGTCGGTCCTGCGCCGGGTGGCCCGCCGGGCGATCAGCGACGCGATCAGCTCGGCCTCCTGCTCCTGGGTCTCCGTGTACCCGCCACGGCCGAGCACCCGCCGGACCAGCTCAGCCGATAGGTTGGGCATCAGCGCGCCGGCCGCGGCCCCGTCGAGGACCGTGGTCCCGACATGGCCGCGCACCAGGTGCCCCACCTCGTGCAGCAGGATGTGCTCCCGGTGCAGGGGAGTGGTGTCCTCGGGGAAACAGATGTAGTCGGCGTGGTCGGTGCTCACCAGCAGCCCGCAGGCCGAGCCCGTGGGCGCGCTCACCGGCACCAGCTCGATCGGCCGGCCGCGCTGCCCGGCGAGTGCCGTGATGAACTCCCCGACGTCGAACGGGTCGGGGATCGCCAGGTGGGAGACCGTGTCCCGGCAGCTGCGCCACAGGGCGCGGTTACGCGGCACCGGAGTGCCGGCTGGCCTCGCGTCGCCCGATGGCCTCGATCATGTCGCTGATCGTGCCGAGCCCTTCGGGGGACAGGGTGACGGCGCGTAACGCGACCTCACGCACCGCAGCGTCGCGGAGCGCGCCCAGCAGGGCCAGCTCCTCGGCGATCCGGGCGCCCTGCTGGTCGTCGAAGAAGTACGCCGGGGGGACCTGGAAGAACTGCGCCAACGCCTCGAGGTGCCGCTTCGTCGGATTGTCCCTCCGGCCGGTGCGCAGCTGCCACAGGTACGTCGCGGAGAACGTCTCCCCGGTCGCCTCCCGGCACGCCCGAGCGACCTCCTCGTGGCTGTACTGCTCGCGATTCGGCCTCCGGACGATGTCAAAGAGACGATCGATCTTCTCAGCCAGCGTCGACGAATCTGTCACCGCCCAACCTCCCCTGCCCGTCGTGGGGATTCATGCTAGTGGACTTCCCATGCCCGGTCATCTCCCCTGTTCAGGCACCATGAGTTATGGTGATCCCAGCGCGTACCAGGACGCCACCCGCCCGCGGCAAGCACCGAGTGCCCCTGGATTCCCCCAACACTCTGCGTAGCCATGCGCGCCGTCCCGTCGCGCCCGGTGGCAGCGGGCCCGGGTGACGACCGGAGGACACCATGACCAGGACCATCCCCGACAACGCCGACCTCGGACAGCTCCGCGCCCAGGCGAAGGAGCTGCGCAGGGCGGCGGCCAACGGCAACCCGGCGGCCCTCGCCCGGGTCCGCGCCGTGCTCCCCGACGCCGGCGTGGACCTGTCCCTGCGCGACGCCCAACTGACGGTCGCCCGCGAGTACGGCCAGCCCGGCTGGCGTGAACTCGCCGCCGCCGTGGTCGCCCAGCAGAGCGGCGGCAAGGACCTGCACCGCTGGTTCGGCGTCGAACTGAACAACGGCACCTGGGACGTGCTCGACGGCGGACTGTCCGAGCACAGCCCGATCGGCGACCGCGAACAGGCCCTCTACGCCGCCTACGCCTCCACCTACCACTGGATGCAGGTCGGCACGGTCGCCAACCAGGGCCGGGGCGAGTACATGATCGCCAGCGTCGCCGTCGCGATCGGCCTCCTCGACGTGGCCGCCCGGCACGCGTCGCGCTACGCCGAACTGATCGACGCCCACCCGGCGGCCTTCGCGGACTGGGACCGGGCGTTCGCCGCCGAGGGCCTGGCCAGGGTCGCCGCCCGGGCAGGTGACCTGGACGCTGGCCGGCTGCGGGCCGAGGCGGACAAGCTGGCGGCCGAACTGGCCGACCCGGAGGACCGCCGGATCGTGCTGGAACGCCTGGCGCGCGGGCCGTGGGAAGTAGTGGACAAGTCCGGTAGGTGAAGGCCGGGCGGGGGCCGGACGGCCCCCGCCTGGTTCGTTGATCTGCGGGGCGAGGACGTGGATCGTCGGCAGCGGCACCTTGCGCCGTGGTGCCGGGCGCCGGGCACAATCCGGCGGGCCCGGCCCTTCTAGTCGTGCCGCGGGTCTCGCCCCAATACCTCAAGGATGATGTCGTCAAAACTGACGCGGGCGCCTGGAACGGCCTGAGCCGCGCGGTTCAGGAAGGCCTCGCCGAGGGCTTTGGCTTCCTGAGGGTCGATGACGAGCGGCGACACGGAACCATCTGGCCTGCGGATGGTGGTTGCGACCAGCCCAGTCTCAGGATCTCGGACCATGTCGAGGCTGGAGATCCGCATTTCCTTGCGGGCTGTGGCGATCTTCATGTACAGCCGCCTGGCCACGCCTCCGTCGACCGCCTTGAAGTTGTGGTGACGGTAGAACTCGAACGCCGCATCGTCGATCGCGTCGACAACGATCAGACGCCCGCCGCCAGTTTCGGCTGCGCGCACGATGCTGCCGATCGCATCGAAGAGCAGTTCGCTACCCAGCCCTTGCCCGTGAAGGGACCTGTCGAGCGCAAGTCGGGCGATCAGGTATCCGGGGATTTGGGAGTAGCCGCCTGCCAACCCGCCCGTGACTTCGTCGCGCATGATCCGGGTCGGGGCTAGCGAGTAGAAGGCAACAACCGCCGGGTCATCGCCGTCAGTCCACACGAAGGTTCGCGCCGCTCCTGCGGCTTGAGAGCGCAGAGCGTCCCGGTGCAGCCAGGTGGTGAGGAGTGCATTGCCGCAATCGAACTTGGTGAGGTCATGCTCTTGGCCCAGGACGGTTGACTGCCAATTCGTCATCTGCGGGTGAACCGCCTAGGGCGGCGTGCAACCTCGGCGATCTTGGGCGCGTCGTCCGGGGTGTCGAGCGATTCATAAAGTCTGTCGAACTGTTCAGCGGGCATGAGGACGTGCTCGAAACGCGCGAGGATCTTGTCGGCGGCGTACGTGGCCGCCTCACGGACAAACGCCGATACAGACTGCTGGGTAGCTTCAGCAGCCTGAGCGATTCGTTCCCCAGTTTCCGGATCGGTTCGCATTTCGATGCGGTCAGATTTAGTCGTCATCTCCACCCCCTGGATTGGAGTGTACGGCGGTTGTCCGGCACTCGCTAGACACATAGTGTGCCACATACGTCACGATCAGTATCTCTTTGATCTTGGAGTGGTGTGATCCGCCTTGCCGTGGCTCAGAGTCCGGCGAGGAACAGCAGCCCCGCGACGACGAGGCCTGCCTCGATGAGCCGGACGAAGACCTGGTCGCTGATCCGTCCGACGATCCTCCTCCCCGCCCACGCGCCCGCCAGGGTCGCCGGGGTCAACGCGGCCCCGAGGAGCAGGACCCGCCCGGTGAGCAGGTCACCGGCCCCGTAGGCGGCGATCTTCGTGCCGTGCATCGCCAGGGCGCAGGCGGCTTCGGTGCCGATGTACGTGGCCCGGCGCAGGCCCTTGGCGAGGAAGAACGGCGCGGTCAACGGCCCCACCGAGCCCAGCAGTGCCGACCCGAGGCCCGAAGCCGCACCGACCGCGACGAACGCGCCGTCCGTCGGGGCCTTCGGGTGCGGGTTGATCCGCCGCCACACCACCACGGCGATCAGGAACCCGCCCAGTAGCCGTTTGAGCGGCGACAACGGGGCGTGGGCCAGCAGGAGTCCACCGGCTGCGGCCAGCGGCACGGCACCGAGCGCGAACCGGCCGATCAGCCGCCAGGACAGGTCCGCGCGGTTGAACCACACCCGCCCGCCGTTGCTGGCCACCTGCGCGATCGTCAACACCGGCACCGCCACGCGCAGGCCGAACAGGCCCGTGAACACCGGCAACAGCAGGACCCCGCCGCCGAATCCGGCCACTGCGGACAGCACCGCCAGGACGAACGCCGCCACCGACGCGATCACCAGGGTCACGATCATGTCCGCCACCGCGACAGCCTGCCACGACCACGCAACAGCCACCTGGCAGGAGTGCCCCGCAGACCGGCGGAAGCCGGGTCGGGCTCCTCCGTACCCGAATGATGGGTGTGATCTGGCCCTGGAAACGGGAGTGCCCCCGCCGCGACGCGCACGGCAGGGGCACCCTCGGGGCGACTTCTAGCAGTCGTAGTACATCGCGAACTCGTGCGGGGTCGGCCGCAGGCGGACCGGGTCGATCTCGTTGGCCTTCTTGTACTCGATCCACGTCTCGATCAGGTCCGGCGTGAACACGCCGCCCTCGAGCAGGTAGTCGTGGTCGGCCTCGAGCGCCTCGAGCACCTCCTCGAGCGAACCCGGGACCTGCTTGACCTGCGCGTGCTCCTCCGGCGGCAGCTCGTAGAGGTCCTTGTCGATCGGGGCCGGGGGCTCGATCTTGTTCTTGATGCCGTCGAGGCCGGCCATCATCATGGCCGCGAACGCCAGGTACGGGTTCGCCGACGGGTCCGGCACCCGGAACTCGACGCGCTTGGCCTTCGGGTTGGTGCCCGTGACCGGGATCCGGGTGCACGCGGAGCGGTTGCGCTGCGAGTAGACCAGGTTGACCGGGGCCTCGTAGCCGGGGACGAGCCGGCGGAACGAGTTGATGGTCGGGTTGGTGAACGCCAGCAGCGACGGCGCGTGGTGCAGCAGGCCGCCGATGTACCAGCGGGCCAGGTCCGACAGGCCGCCGTAGCCGGCCTCGTCGTAGAACAGGGGCTCGCCGCCCATCCACAGGCTCTGGTGGGTATGCATGCCCGAGCCGTTGTCGCCGAACAGCGGCTTCGGCATGAACGTGACGGACTTGTTGGCCTGCCACGCGGTGTTCTTGATGATGTACTTGAACAGCTGCACCTGGTCGCCGGCGTTGAGCAGCGTGGAGAACCGGTAGTTGATCTCGGCCTGGCCGCCGGTGCCGACCTCGTGGTGCGCCCGCTCGATGGTGAAGCCCGCGTCGATCAGGTTCGTCGACATCGCGTCACGCAGGTCGGCCTGGTGGTCGACCGGCGGCACCGGGAAGTAGCCGCCCTTGTACTTGGTCTTGTAGCCCTTGTTGCCGCCCTCTTCCTCGCGGCCGGAGTTCCACGCGCCCTCTTCGGCGTCGATGAAGTAGTAGCCGGAGTGCGCGTTGGTGTCGTGGCGGATCGAGTCGAAGATGTAGAACTCGGCCTCCGCCCCGAAGAACGCGGTGTCGGCGATGCCGGAGGAGGCCAGGTACGCCTCGGCCTTCTTCGCCACGTTGCGCGGGTCGCGGCTGTACGCCTCGCGGGTGAACGGGTCGTGCACGAAGAAGTTCAGCGCGAGGGTCTTCTGGGCCCGGAACGGGTCGATGAAGGCCGTTGTGACGTCCGGGAGCAGGAGCATGTCCGACTCGTGGATCGACTGGAAGCCGCGGACGGACGAACCGTCGAACGCGAGCCCGTCGGTGAACACCGCGGCGTCGAAGGACTCCGTGGGCACGTTGAAGTGCTGCATCGTGCCCGGAAGGTCACAGAACCGGACATCGACAAACTTTACGTCCTCGTCCTTGAGGTAACTCAGCAGTTCTTCCGGGTTGGCGAACACAACAGTCCTCCGTCTACGAGCAAGGGGGCTTGACTGCCTGTGACAGTATGGCCTGCTCGTTGCCCCGCCATGTCCCAAATGTTTCTGGCGTGTTACGCCGGAGACCTGCGCCTGGGGCGGCCGCGCACCCGCCGGGTACGCTGCGGAATCATGGCCGAGGATACCCCCGTCGAGCTCGCCTCGATGAACCAACGGTTCGGTGCGTTGCTCATCGACTGGCTGCTGTGCATGCTCATCGTCGCGCCGTTCAGCCAGGCCGGCTGGATGGGCGCGTGGGCGCTGGTCGCCCTAGTGGTGGAGTACACCTTCTTCGCGGGTCTGTTCGGTCAGACCCCCGGAATGCGGGTGCTGCACATCGCATGCGCGTTGGTGCCCGACGGCGGGCCGATCGGCGTGCCCCGGGCGTTCCTGCGCGGCCTGCTGCTCGCCGTCGTGATCCCCGCCGTGATCATGGACGACTACGGTCGCGGCCTGCACGACCGCTGGGTCGGCTCCATCATGATCAAGGCTTGAGAAAATGATCAAGGCCTGAGAACCGGAGTTCCCAGGCCTTGGTGAGCAATCGGAGCTAGCGGCCCCGGGACGCCCCGCGCGGCGGCTTCATGTTCTTCGGGATCGGACCCTTCGGCATCGCCGGCCGGCCAGCGCTGAGCGCCGTCAGCCGGGTCTCCAGGGCGTTGACCTGCTTGCCCGTGATGTTGCGGGGCAGCTTCATCATCGACATCCGCAGCTTGCGCAGCGGCACCTCGTCGCCGTCGTTCCCCACGATGAAGTCGTACACCGGGGTGTCGCCGACCACCCGGTTGAGCTTCTTCTTCTCCTGGGCGAGCATGCTCTTCAGCCGGCCCGGGGCGCCCTCGGCGACCAGGATCACGCCCGGACGGCCGATCACCCGGTGCACGAAGTCATTCTGGGTCGTCAGCTGCACGGCCGGGGTGACCCGCCAGTCGCCGCGCATCATCTCCAGGATCTGGGCCGCCGCGCCGGGCTGACCCTCCGCCTCGGACATCATCGCCGTGTTCGACCGCAGGTTCAGCACGATCATGACGCCCAGCACCGCGAGCAGCACGCCGGTCGGGGCCCACAGCCACGAACCCAGCAGCCACACGAGCAGACCCGCTATGACGACGGGCACGAGCACCGCGACGACGACCAGCGGCACGAAGAGCTTGTCGCGCTTCGCGGTGAACGCGAAGACCATCCCGATCTGCTTCAGGCGGTCGCGGAGGGAAACTTTTTCTGGTTGCTGCGCCTTCGCCATGCCGAGAGTCTAGTTCCCGATCACGGAGCTGGTGAGGTGGCCCGGGGTCGCTACAGTCTCGGGCGTGTATCCCCCGCCACCGCCTCACGGATATCCGCCGCCGTACCCGGTTTATCCGGCTCGGCCGCCGCGTCGTCGGGCCCGCGCCAGCGGCAGCGTCCTGCTGCCCATCATCGGCGTCAGCCTCGTCGCTCTCGGCCTCCTCGCCCTGCCCTGGAGCGAGAACACCTGGATCTACGACATCATGCGCGAGATCGGCGACACCCGGCACCCGGGCTTCGGCCTGGTCTACGCCGTCGTGTTCGCCATCCCGTCGCTGTTCTTCGGCTCGATGCTCGCCTTCGCCGCCAACCTCGACTCGGCGGTGCTGCGCTGGCTGAACTTCGGCATCGGCGCGCTCATCGTGTGCACCGCCGGCGGGCTGTCCATGTTCGTGTCGGGCGTCGGCGAGGCGATGATCGAGTCGAGCGGGAGCGAGTACAAGACGGGCGGAGCGGTCACCGGGATCATCGCCGGGGTCACGATCGTCTGGTTCCTGCTGCTGCTCGGGTTCGCGTTCATCCGGGGCCTGGCGCTGCGGATCATCGGCGGCCTGATGCTGCTGGGCTACGCGCTGGTGGCGGCCCTGGCGATCACGGACCTGTACGCGGGCTCGACCGACCCGTACCCGTGGGCGTTCCTGCCGGCGCTGGGCTGGCTATTGTGCGCGATCGGCGCGTTCAGCGGCCCGAAGTACTACTACGCGTGAGAGGGCGGGCGTCCTCCCGGACACCCGCCCCACACACAATCAAAACCGTCATACGGTGACGCCGCGTCTCTGACCCGACGCGCGGCGGCACGTCTGCCGCGAGGTCCCCGAGAGGTACCTCAGGACGCGACGCGCGCGTCCAACGCCTGCTGGTAGAGCCGACCGGCCCGGTAGCTCGACCGGACCAGGGGCCCGGACATGACCCCGGCGAAGCCCATCTGCAGGGCCTCCTCCTGGAGCTCGACGAACTCCTCCGGCTTCACCCACCGGCTGACCGGGTGGTGCTTCGGCGACGGCCGCAGGTACTGCGTGATCGTGATCAGCTCGCACCCGGCGTCCACGAGGTCGCGGAGCGCCTGGGTGATCTCCTCGCGCTCCTCGCCCATGCCGAGGATCAGGTTCGACTTGGTGACCAGGCCGGCCTTGCGCGCCTCGGTGATCACGCTCAACGACCGGTCGTACCTAAACGCCGGGCGGATCCGCTTGAAGATCCGGGGCACGGTCTCCAGGTTGTGCGCGAGCACCTCCGGCCGGCTGTCGAACACCTCGGCCAGCTGGTCGGGCTTCGCGTTGAAGTCGGGGATCAGCAGCTCGACACCGCAGCCGGGCATGAGCTGGTGGATCTGGCGGACCGTCTCCGCGTACAGCCACGCGCCGCCGTCGGGCAGGTCGTCGCGGGCCACGCCGGTGATCGTCGCGTACTTCAGCTCCATCTGGGCGACCGACTCGGCCACCCGCCGGGGCTCGTCCGCGTCGAAGTCGGCCGGCTTGCCGGTGTCGATCTGGCAGAAGTCACACCGCCGGGTGCACTGGTCGCCACCGATGAGGAACGTCGCCTCCCGGTCCTCCCAGCACTCGTAGATGTTGGGACAGCCGGCCTCCTGGCAGACTGTGTGCAGGCCCTCGCGCGTGACAAGATTGCGAATCTGGGTGTACTCGGGACCCATCTTCGCCTTGATCTTGATCCACGGAGGCTTGCGCTCGATCGGGGTCTCGGCGTTACGGGCCTCGACCCTCAAAAGGCGTCGTCCTTCAGGGCTCACCACAGTCACGTCGGTCAGCCTACGCCCGCCAAACCCCCACCTGAACTCGCGTGTTACCGGGCTCACCACCGCGTGTCTTATGTCCTTGACAACACTCCGCGTCCGTTCGCTACTCTCTGTGTCGCAGGGTGCCAGCGACTGACAACCGCCACTGGCTCTGCCGAATGGTCCCCGTACGGACCGACTGAGGCCGCCACGAGGCGGCGAAGGTGTGGTGGTACCGCGAAGCGCCCCATCGCCCACACCTCCGGGGAGTAGTTCCCACAGGAGGTGTCATGCAACGCGTTCTCTCGTCCCAACTCGCCGCCCACGTGGGCCAGCGGGTCAGGATCGCCGGCTGGACCCACCGCCGCCGAGTCCTCAAATCGGTGTCCTTCCTCATCGTTCGCGACCGTGCGGGCCTCGCCCAGGTGGTCGTGTCCACCCCCGGCGCGCTCGACGGGTTCGGCGAGGAGACCGTCGTCGGCGTCGTCGGCACGGTCATCGCGAACCCGGCCGCGCCCGGCGGGGTGGAGCTCACCGAACCGGTCATCGAGCTGCTGTCGGAGCCGGTCCGCGAGCTGCCGGTGGAGCTGTTCCGCCCCGAGTTGGGCGTCACCCTGCCGACGCTCCTGGACCACGCCGCCGTCACCCTGCGTCATCCCAGCCGTCAACGGGTCTTCGAGTTGTCGGCGGCGGCGATCCGGGGTTTCCGCCGGGTGCTCGACGCCCAGGGGTACACGGAGGTGTGCACGCCCAAGATCGTCGGCTCGGCGACGGAGTCGGGCGCGAGCGTCTTCAAGGTCGACTACTTCGGGGGCACGGCCTACCTCGCCCAGTCGCCCCAGTTCTACAAGCAGACGATGGTCGGCGTGTTCGAGCGCGTCTACGAGATCGGGCCGGTGTTTAGGGCCGAGCCGCACGACACGTCCCGACACCTGGCCGAGTACGTCTCGCTCGACGTCGAGCTGGGCTTCATCCAGGACCACCGCGAGGTGATGGCCGTCCTGCGCGACGTCGTCGCCGGGATGATCGAGGAGGCCGCCGGGCTGGGCTTCGAGCTGCCGGTCGTACCCGTCGAGATTCCGGTCTTGCACTTCGCCGAGGCGCTGAAGATCGCCGGGGCCGACCCGGGCGAGCTGGACCTGGCCCCCGCGCACGAGCGGGCGATCGGGGAGTGGGGGCTGCGCGAGCACGGCTCCGACTTCGTGTTCGTCGAGGGGTACCCGACCCTCAAGCGCGCCTTCTACACCCACCCGGAACCGGGCCAGGCCCCCTACTCGAGGGGCTTCGACCTGCTCTTCCGGGGCCTGGAGCTGGTCAGCGGGGCGCAGCGACTGCACAAGTACGCCGACTACGTCGCCACCCTCGCCGAGCGCGGCGAGGACGTGGCCCCGTACGAGAGCTACCTGGAGGTGTTCCGGCTCGGGATGCCCCCGCACGGCGGCTTCGCGATCGGGCTCGAACGGTTCGTGATGCAGCTGATCGGCGCGACCAACATCCGCGAGGTCACCCTGTTCCCGAGAGACCTGCACAGAGTTACCCCGTAGCGGGAGCGTGGCTCGGCACCGGACGGTGTCGGGCCACCTCTGCTCAGAAGCGCCAGCCGCGCGACACCCCGCGCAGCGCGGCGCGCACCGGACCCGCCACGTCCACCGCGATCGACCGCACCAGCGGCGCCGCCAGGTAGACGAACACCACCGCGATGTACCCGATCGCGACCCAGCCGCGCCACGACGGCCCCTGATGGAACACCAGCGGATACCACAGCGCGCTGAACTCGGGCGTGTAGTGGCAGAACGCCTCGTAGGCCATCGTGTCGCGGGAGCACTGGTCCGGGAACGCCGCCGATGTGAACGCCGCCGCGCACACCGCCACCCAGCACGACAGCGTCCACGCCCCGAGGGTGAGCAGCCGGGCCCACAGCGGGGCCGCCAGATCCCACAGCCGGACGGCCAGCGCCAGCGACGCGGGCAGCGAGGCGAACAGCAGGAACCTCGGTCCCCAGGTGAAGCCGCCGTACCAGGCCCACCAGGGGGAGTAGATCAGGATCAGGCCGGCGAGGAAGAGCAGCCACCAGGAGTACAGCCGGCGCAGGTCCGCGTCGGGGGACAGCGGGAACCGGCGCATGGTCGCCCGGACCGGCAGCAGCAGGCCGGGGGCGTAGAAGACCAGGCCCTTGCCGAAGGACAGCAGCAGGGACAGCAGCCCGAGCAGGAACGGATAGCTGAACCCCTCCAGCCCCGAGTACGGCATGATCGTCCGGTAGCCGGCGTTGCCCTCGTAGCCGCTGGCGAACGGGGAGCCGCGCCGCAGCCAGCTCTCGCCGAGGATCAGTGCGGCGGTGGCGAGGACGACCAGGCCGTACCGCAACCGCTTGGTCTCCAGGCCGCGCCGCACCACGACCAGGCCGAGGCCGAGCGCGACGGCCGGGGTGTTGACCACGCCGAGCACGGCCGCCGTCCAGCCCAGGGCGATCCCGACCCGCACGGCCACCGCTGTCAGCCCGACGCCGACGCCCATGGCCGTGAACACCTCGGCGTTGAAGCCGGTCACGTGGGCGGCGAACATCGAGCCGGCGATCAGTACCAGGAAGAATCTGCGCAGCAGCGCCCCGGGCAGGTGACCGCGCAACAGCCGCCACGACACGTACACCCCGAGGGCGAACACCAGGGTGTTGAACTCCTGGGTCCACGCCGCCTCATGCCCCACCCAGTGCCCGAGCAGCAGCAGCGGGGTGGCGAACAGCGGCCCGACCAGCGAGTACTCGTTGCCGATCAGCCGGCCGTGCCAGATCAGCGCGCTGAGCGCCTCGAACCGTTTCGAGGCGTCCCCGCCGATGTCGTGCGGGAGTAGGACGAGGAAGCCGACCAGTCCGAGGACGATGAGGACCGTCTCGGTGACCGCCAGGATCCGTGCGCGCCGCATGTCCTCAGAATCTAGGGCAGCAGCATGCCAAGATGGCGTTCCACCACGGGGAGAACCTCGGAGACTGGCACATCGCGGCCGAGTTCCTGGGTCAGCGAGGTGACGCCGGCGTCTCGGATCCCGCACGGCACGATCTTGTCGAACGCCGTCATGTCCGGGTCGCAGTTGATGGAGAACCCGTGCTGGGTGACGCCCGAGGCGACCCGGATCCCGATCGCGGCCAGCTTGCGGTCCGGGCCGCGCTCGTCCTCGAGCACCCAGACCGCGCCCCGGCGTTCCTTGCGCTCGGAGATGGTCGCGGTGGCGACGCCGAACTCGGCGAACACCGTGACCAACATCGCCTCGACCCGGTGCACGTAGGCGATCACGTCGAGCTTGGAGTCGAGCTTCATGATCGGGTACCCCACGAGCTGGCCCGGCCCGTGCCACGTGATCTTGCCGCCCCGGTCGACGTCGATCACTGGGGTGCCGTCCACCGGGCGGTCCCACGGCTCGGTGCGCTTGCCCGCCGTGTACACGCTCGGGTGCTCCAGCAGCAGGATCGTGTCGGTGGCCGCCCCCGAGGCGACGGCCTCATGGATCCGGCGCTGTTCGTCCCACGCGGCCATGTAGTCGACGACCCCGGCGCGGACGACCTCTATCGGCGCTGTCTGTGTCACCAGGGAAGCCTATCGCGCGCCACCGCGCGTCCACTTCCTGTCTAACTCGGCACGTCTCAACCGTTCCGTCCCCGCCGTCTGGCTTGTACATTTACTGGCCTAACTACCTGAACCGGACCGGGGATTCAGGGGAAGCGTCGGCGGGTGGTGGCACACAGGTGCCGTCGACGTGATCCGGAGAGGGGCGTCCGTAACTTTTGTCCGGCTGGTACGTTCCTTATTGAAAATGGGTATCACTACCGGAGTACACAATGAAGATCGCCTTCGTGGGGAAGGGCGGCAGCGGCAAGACCACCCTGGCCGCGCTCTTTTCCCGCTACCTCGCCCACGCCGGAGCCCCGACGCTCGCCATCGACGCCGACATCAACCAGCACCTCGCCGCGGCCCTCGGGGCCACGGAGGAGGAGGCCGTGATGCTCCCGGCGATGGGCGACGCGCTGCCCGACATCAAGGAGTACCTGCGGGGGGACAACCCGCGGATCAGCTCCGCCGCCGCGATGGTCAAGACCACCCCGCCCGGGCGTGGCTCCCGACTGCTGCGGATCTCCGAGGACAACCCGGTCTATGACTCACTCGCCCGCGCTGTCGGGGGCGTGCGGCTCATGGTCACCGGGCCATTCGCCACCGAAGACCTGGGCGTGGCCTGCTACCACTCCAAGGTCGGCGCCGTCGAACTGGTGCTCAACCACCTCGTCGACGGCCCCGGCGAGTACGTCGTCGTGGACATGACCGCCGGGGCCGACTCCTTCGCCTCGGGGCTGTTCACCCGGTTCGACCGGACCTTCCTGGTCTGCGAGCCGACCCTGCGCAGCGTGGGCGTGTACCGGCAGTACGCCGGCTACGCCAGCGAGTACGGCGTGCGGGTCGACGTCGTCGGCAACAAGGTCGAGGACGCCTCCGACGTCGAGTTCCTCCGCGAGAACGTCGGCGGGGACCTGATCGGCTGGCTCGGCCGGTCCAGCTACGTCAAGTCCGCCGAGCGCGGCCACCCCCAGCCCATCGAGGCGCTGGAGGAGGTCAACCGGGCCGTCCTCGCCCGGCTCAAGGGAGCCGTCGACATGACCCGGAAGGACTGGGCCACCTACAGCGCCCAGGCCGCGGAGTTCCACCTGCGCAACGCGTCGGCCTGGGCCAACGCCAAGACCGGCGAGGACCTCGCGCACCAGATCGACCCGGACTTCGTCCTGGGTCTGCCCGTTTCCAACTGACAGGAGAAGCACATGTCCCTTGATGTCCCCACCGCCCTGCTCGAGCGCGCCGAGTCCGGCACGGTCACCGACGCGGAGTTCGTCGACTGCGTCCGGCTGTCCCTCCCGTACGCCTGGGAGATCGTCAGCGGCGTCGTCGCCGACCTCGGGCTCAGCGAGGCCGAGATGGCCGACCACGAGATCCCGCCGCCGAGCGAGGCGGAGCGCGGCCAGCTGCTGCGCGCCCTGGCCTCCGACGCGATCCGGGGTGGCCTCGAGCGGCACTTCGGCGTGAAGCTCGCCTTCCAGAACTGCCACCGGGTGGCGGCGTTCCGGCCGTCCGCCGTGGACGGTGCGCGGTACCAGGCTTTCATCTCGCCGCGCGGCCAGCTGCTCAACCAGTCGCCGGAGCTCCGTGACTGCTGATCGACCGTCCACCCCGGGGCACGTCCCCGGGGTGGACACCTCGTCACCCGGCGTCCCTGCCGGAGTCGCTGCCGCCGTGGACGTGTTCCTGCTGGCCGGGCAGTTTCCCGGGCAGAGCGCCCGAGAGGCCCTCGACCACTGCGTCGACTATGCCCTCGCCGCCGAGCGGGCCGGTTTCGGCGGCGTGTGGCTGGCCGAACACCACTTCATCCGGTACGGCCGCTGCGCCTCCGCCCCGACCCTCGCCGGCTACCTGCTCGGCCGCACCTCCACCCTCACGGTCGGCACCGCCGCGGCGATCCTGTCCAACCGGCACCCGGTCGCGCTCGCCGAGGACGCGCTACTGCTCGACGCCGTGTCCGGCGGGCGGTTCCGGCTCGGGGTGGCCCGGGGTGGGCCGTGGGTGGACCTGGAGGTGTTCGGCACCGGCCTGCCCCGCTACGAGCACGGGTTCCCCGAGGCGATGGACGTGCTGCTGTCCGCGCTGGACGGGTCGGTGTCGGCGGCGGGGGAGTTCTTCGACTTCCGGCCCGTCGACCTGGGACTGTCAACGCGCGGGGCGGGGCCGGTGGGCGCGGCCGGGGTCGTCGGTGCGACCGGTGCCGGCAGCTCGACCGTGTGGGTCGCGGCCACCTCGCCCGGGACCGTGGAACTCGCGGCGGCGCGCGGGTTGCCGCTGCTGCTCGGCGTACACGATGACGATGTTTCCAAGATCGCGTTGTTGGAGCGCTATCGGGCGGCCGGGGGGCCGGCGGACGCCCCGCACGCGTCGGCGCACCTCGTCGGGGACCCGGACGCGCTGCGGAGGTCCATGCCCGGCTGGCTGGCGACCACGGCCGACTACGTCCGGCTGGTGCCGGGAGCCGGCCGTGATCCGGCGGCGTATCTGGAACACCTGTTGGCGATCAGTCCGGTGGGGACGGTCGAGGAGTGCGTGGCCCGACTGCGGGCGAGCGCCGCGGCGACCGGAGTGCGAAGGCAATTACTCCTCGTGGAAGGCGCCGGGGATCCAGCGGCGGTATTGGCGATCATCGCTTCCCTCGGGTCCGCCCTTTCACTCGATGCGATACCTGGGTAATGGTCGAGTTGTAGAATCGCCATGTCAGGTCATTTCTCGTTCGCATGAATCGAGACGACGATGACCGCACCCAGAATGGGGCACCTGGCTGTGCTCTGTTGTATCGCGGCCCTCGGCACGGGCTTTGTCGCGACGGTCGCCACCGCGGAAACACCGCATGAGGGCAGCGCTGTGGCCGCGCCGGCCGCGACCAAGGCGCCGGCACCACCGCCACCCAGCATCGGCACCCCGGTCAGAGACGGCAAGTTCGAGTTCGTGGTCAAGAAGGTCGAGTGCGGAGTGGACCAGGTCGGCGGCGACTATCTCAACAAGAGTGCTCAGGGACAGTTCTGCCTCGTGACCCTGTCCGTCAAGAACATCGGAAACAAACCCCAGACGATGTCCGACAGCAACCAGAAGGGATTCGGGGCGAACAACGCGCGCTATTCCCCTGACTCCACCGCCAGTCTCTACGCCAACCCAGACAGCGCCCAGGTGTGGTACACGGAAATCAATCCTGGCAATGAGGTCACCGGGCTCATCGTCTTCGACATTCCCAAGGACGGCCAACTGCTCAGCCTGGAGCTGCACGACTCGCTGTTCTCCGGCGGGGTCAAGGTGAAGCTCCAGTAGGTCAGGAGTCGCCCAGGGCCCAGTGCAGGGCCGCCGGCAGCGTGGTGTGCTCGAACCGGTAACCCGCGTCCGTCAACGCCGCCGGCATCGCCCGCTGCCCCGCCAGGACCTCCGAGCTGAACTCGCCCAGCACCACGCGCAACCCCACCGACGGCGCCGGAAGCACGGCCGGCCGGCGCAGGGCCGACGCCAACTCCTTCGTGAACTCCGCGTTGGTCACCGGATCCGGCCCGACCATGTTCACCGGCCCGTGCACCGCAGCGTCCAGCAGGAACGTGGCCGCGCCGAGCCAGTCGGCGAGCGTGATCCACGGCATGTACTGCCGCCCGGACCCCAACCGGCCCCCCACCCCGGCCCGGAACAGCGGCAGCATCCGGGGCAGCAGCCCACCGGCACCCGACAGGACCAGCCCGGTACGCAGATGCGCGACCCGCACCCCGGCGTCCTCGGCCGGCCGGGTCGCCGACTCCCACGCCCGGCACACCTCCTGCAGGAAGCCCTCACCGAGCGGGGAGTCCTCGGTGACCACGACATCGCCGGTGTCGCCGTAGAAGCCGATCCCGGAGGCGCTGAGCATCACCCTCGGCTTGACCGGGGCAGCCGCGATCGCCCGGGACAGCACGGCCGTCGGCTCGACCCGGCTGTCGCGGATCGTGTGCTTGTACGCGCGGGTCCACCGCCGGTCGCCCACCCCGGCCCCGGACAGGTTCACCACCGCGTCCGGCGCGCCGAGGTCGACCACGTCCGCGTACGGGTCCCAGCGCGACTCGTCGGGGGCCTGCACCGGCCGGCGGACCAGCCGGGTCACCTCGTGGCCGTGCGCCGCGAGGTGGTGGGACAGGGCCGTGCCGAGGAAACCCGACGCTCCGGACATGAGTACCCGCATGGGCTCCAGTCTAGGGTCGGACCTCTTCCACGACACTCGTGCCCGCGCCGTCGCGCGACTCCCACTCCCAACGTTCGTGCAGCCGCAGCCGGCCGTCGGGGAGGGCCTCCACCGTGGCCACGCAGTGCCCGGCGTCCGTCCGGCCGTCCGTGGTCAGCTGGCTGTAGCGGAAGTCGAGGGTGTCGCCGGACCGGATGCCGACCAGGTGACCGAGGCGGATCGAGCCGCCGGAGTAGCTGGCCCAGACCAGGTCGCCGTCCTGGTGGTACGCGAAGAGCGTGTCCGTGCCGACGTCGCCGCCGACCACGTCCGCCACGGCCCGGAACACCCGTCCATCAAGATCCATCAGAGCAGCATAGTGGGGCCCGGTGAGGACGACGATGCGTGCGTTGTCAGGAACCTCGCATACAACCCCGGTATGCGAGAACCCTTCCGCCTTCGCCTCCCCGCCCTCACCGGGCCAAGGCGTTAGATCAATTGCCAGAGCACGAGCAAGCGGCGGGCCCCATGGGGCCCGCCGCTCTAGTGACTCAGGTGCTACAGGCCGAGGTCGGCCTCGAAGTTGCCGGCCTCCAGCCGCTCCTTCATGGTGACCAGGAACCGGGCCGCGTCCGCGCCGTCCACCAGGCGGTGGTCGTAGGACAGGGCCAGGTACACCATCGACCGGGGCACGATGATCTCGCCCAGGTCCGGGTCGGTCACGACGACGGCGCGCTTGACGACGGCCCCGGTGCCGAGGATCGCCGACTGCGGCTGGTTGATGATCGGGGTGTCGAACAGGGCGCCCCGGCTGCCGGTGTTGGTCAGCGTGAAGGTGCCGCCCGACAGCTCGTCCGGGGTGACCTTGTTGGACCGGGTGCGCTCGGCGATGTCGGCGATCCGGCGGGCGAACCCGGCGAGGTTCAGGTCACCGGCGTTCTTGATCACCGGGACCATGAGGCCCTTCTCGGTGTCCACGGCCATGCCGAGGTGCTCGGCCTCCGGGTACGTGATCGTGCCGGCCACCTCGTCGATCTTGGCGTTGACCACCGGGTGGATCTGCAGCGCCTCGACCGCGGCCAGGGAGAAGAACGGCAGGAACGACAGCTTCACGCCGTGCCGGGCCTGGAACTCGGCCTTGGCCTGCTGGCGCAGCTTGGCGATCCGGGTGACGTCCACCTCGACCACGGTGGTGAGCTGCGCGGCGACCTGCAGCGACTCGACCATCCGCTTGGCGACGAGGGCGCGCAGGCGCGACATCTTCACCGTGCTGCCCCGCAGCGGGCTGGGGGTGGCGGCGACCTTGGCGGCGGTGGCCGTCGTGGCGGCAGCCGGAGCGGCGACGACAGCGGCCGGGACGTTGGCCTTGGCCTTCTCGATCGCGTCCTGGACGTCCTGCTTGCGGATCCGGCCGCCGACGCCGGTGCCCGTGAGGGACGCCAGGTCGATGCCGTGCTCGCCGGCCAGCTTGCGGACCAGCGGGGTGACGTAGCCGTTGTTGCTCTCGTCGGCACCGGTCTGCGCGACGGGCGCGGGCCGGGCCGGAGCGGCCGGAGCCGGGGTGGCCGCGACCGGCGCCGGGGCGACCGGGGCCGGCTGGACCGGAGCGGGGGCCACGGGGGCCGGGGCCACCGGGGCGGGCGCGACCGGAGCCGGCGCGGCGACCGGCGGGGCCGGGGCGACCGGGGCGACCGGGGCGGGCGCGGGAGCCGCCGGAGCGGGGGCGGCCGGAGCGGCACCCGCCGCGCCGATGACGGCGAGCACGGAGCCGACCGGCACCGTCTCGTCCTCCTCGACGCGGATCTCCAGCACCGTGCCGGCGACCGGCGACGGGATCTCGGTGTCGACCTTGTCGGTGGACACCTCGAGCAGCGGCTCGTCGGCCTCGACGGTCTCGCCGACGAGCTTCAGCCACCGGGTGACCGTGCCCTCGGTGACGGACTCGCCGAGCAGCGGCATGGTGACGTCGGTGCCCTGCGCCGCAGCGGCGGGTGCGGCCGGCGCGGCCGGAGCCGGCGCGGCCACCGGAGCGGTGGCCTGGACCGGCGCGGGGGCCTCGACCACGGGGGCCGGGGCGGGAGCGGCAACCGCCGGAGCGGCGGCGACCGTCTCGCCGTCCCCGGCGATCACAGCGAGCTCGGCGCCGACCGGGACGGTCTCGTCCTCGGCGACGACGATACGGGCGACAACCCCGGCGACCGGGGAGGGAATCTCGGTGTCGACCTTGTCGGTCGACACCTCGAGCAGCGGCTCGTCGGCCTCTACCCGCTCCCCCTCCTGCTTCAACCAGCGGGTGATGGTGCCCTCGGTGACACTCTCACCGAGAGCGGGCATGGTTACCGAGACCGGCATCTCGTTCGACTCCCTCGTAAGGTTCTTCTCTTAGGCGTGCGCGTGCAGGGGCTTGCCGGCCAGGGCCAGGAAGGCCTCGCCGAGCGCCTCGTTCTGGGTCGGGTGGCCGTGCACCAGCTGGGCGACCTCGGCCGGGTACGCCTCCCAGTTGTAGATCAACTGGGCCTCGCCGATCAGCTCGCCGACCCGGGCGCCCACCATGTGGATGCCGACGACGGGGCCGTCGGTGACCCGGACCAGCTTGATGAAGCCCTGGGTCTTGAGGATCTGGCTCTTGCCGTTGCCGCCGAGGTTGTAGTTGTACGTCTCGATCTTGTCCGAGCCGTACTGCTCCTTGGCCTTGTCCTCGTTGAGGCCCATGGAGGCGACCTCGGGGTCCGAGTACGTGACGCGGGGGATGCCCGACTCGTCGATCACCGGCGGGTTGAGGCCCGCGATGTCCTCGGCGACGAAGATGCCCTGCTGGAAGCCGCGGTGCGCGAGCTGGAGGCCGGGGACGATGTCGCCGACCGCGTAGACGCCCGCGACGTTGGTCTTCAGGCGCTCGTCGGTGAGGACGAAGCCGCGGTCCATCGTGATGCCCTGCGCCTCGTAGCCGATGTTGGCGGTGGACGGGCCACGGCCGACGGCGACGAGCAGGATCTCGGCCTCGAGGGTCTCGCCGCCGGCGATCGTCACCTTCACGCCGGTGGCGGTCTTCTCGAGCTTCTCGAACGGCTTGCCGACCTTGAAGCCGATGCCGCGCTTGCGGAACGTCCGCTCGACCTGCTTGGAGATGTCCGGGTCCTCGGCGGCCACGAGCCGGGGCAGCGCCTCGACGATGGTGACGTCGGCGCCGAGCGACTTCCACGCGGAGGCGAACTCGACGCCGATGACGCCGCCGCCCAGCACGATCGCGGAGGTGGGGACCTTCTGCAGGTTCAGCGCGTGCTCGGAGGCCAGGACCTTCTCGCCGTCGAGGTCGAGACCCGGGATCGTCTTCGAGTACGACCCGGTGGCCAGCACCACGTTCTTGCCGGTGATCCGGCGCCCGGCGACCTCGACGGTGTTCGGGGCGACCAGCGTGCCGGCGCCCTCGATGTAGTCGATCTTCGCGGACTTGATCAGACCCTGCAGGCCCTTGTACAGCTTGGCGACGACGTCGTCCTTGTACTTGTTGACGCCCGGCATGTCGACGCCCTCGAACGTGGCCTTGATGCCGAAGTCCTCGGAGTGCCGCGCGGAGTCGGCGACCTCACCGGCGTGCAGAAGGGCCTTGGTCGGGATGCAGCCACGGTGCAGACACGTGCCGCCGACCTTGTCCTTCTCGATCAGGGCCACGGTCAGGCCGAGCTGAGCGGAACGCAACGCACACGCGTAGCCCCCGCTGCCGCCGCCGAGGATTACTACGTCGTAACCGTCGCTCACGTGATCTCCTAGAAGACTCAGCAGTTCCGTGGTCATCTTGTCACTTCAGGGTGCGTCCCCGCATAGCGACCCGTGGGTTGCTGTGCCCAAGCACACGTTTCCCGGGAGTAGCCCGCGCGGTTGCCAGCGGTCGGGGAGCGCTGGACGATATATGGTGCGCGGTCGATCGGCGGTAGGCTTCCGGGACGGACGAGGGAGGAATCAGCGGTGGGTTGGTTTCGGCGGAACCGCAAGCCCGAGGGTGACCGGACGGCCGACAAGGCCGCCGTCAACGCCGATCTGCAGCACCTGCGGCAGTGGGCCCGGTCGCGGCAGGGCGTCGAGGCGTACCTGGAGCCGAGGACCACTGTCACCGAGACCACGGTCATGCTGATCGCCCACGACGGCGAGTGGACCCGTCGCCGGGTGACCGGCCCCGACGCGGCCGGCAGGCTCGCCACGGAGCTGGCCATCCCGCTGTACGAGGTGACGAAGGTCGGCTACCCGGGCCGGATGCGCGAGTACAACGCGCGGCGCAAGGCCCAGGGCCTGTAGCCAACCGCCCGACGGTCGGAAGGTGCCGCGGCCCGCGGCCACGGCACCCCCGACGATCGTGACTACCCGTTACGCGCGATGTCCTCGACGGCCTCGATCAGGGTGCGGACCGGCACGCCGGTGCCGCCCTTGGCGATGTAGCCGTACGGCTCACCCGAGTGGTAGGACGGGCCCGCCACGTCGATGTGCGCGAACTCGACGCCCTCGGTGACGAACGCCGACAGGAAGATCCCGCCCTGCAGCATGTGGCCGCCCCGGTCCATACCCGCCGAAACCTGGAGGATGTCGGCGATGTCGGACTCCATGTTCTTCTTGATGTCGTCCGGCAGCGGCATCGTCCAGCCCTGCTCGCCGACCCGGTCACCGGCCGCCTGGACCCGCGCGCACAGCTCGGCGTCACCCATCAGCCCGTGCACCCGCTTGCCGAGCGACACGACCTGGCCACCGGTGAGGGTGGAGGTCTCCAGCAGGTAGTTGGGCTCGTCCTCGCAGGCCCGCGCGATGGCGTCGCCCAGGATCATCCGGCCCTCGGCGTCGGTGTTGAGCACCTCGACCTTCGTGCCGCCGTACATGGTGACGATGTCGCCCGGCCGGTACGCGGTTCCCGACGGCATGTTCTCCGCCATCGGCGCGTACGCCACGACGTCGACCTTGGGCTTGAGCGCGGCGATCGCGATCATCGCGGCGATCACGGCGGCCGCCCCGCCCATGTCGCTCTTCATCTCCCACATGCCGGCGGCCGGCTTGATGGACACGCCGCCGGTGTCGAAGGTGATGCCCTTGCCGACGAGGGCGACCTTCTTCTTGGCCGACTTGTGCTTGTAGGTGATCCGGACCAGGCGGGGCTTGGCCTCCGAGCCGTCGCCGACCGCGAGGATGCCGCCGTAGCCGCCCTTGCGCAGTGCCTTCTCGTCGAGGACCTCGACCTCGAGGCCGGCCTTCTTCGCCGCGGCGGACGCCAGGTCGGCGAACGACGGCGGGCGCAGCTCGTTCGGGGCGGTGTTCACGAAGTCACGGCACAGCGTGACGGCGTCGGCGATGACCGCGGCCCGCTTGATCTCGGCCTTGGCCTCCTTGTCGGCGGCGTCGGTGACCAGCACCGTGACCGTCGACACCGGAGCCTTGGGGGCCGGCTTCGACTTGTACCCGGCGAACCGGTACGCGCCGAGCAGCGCGCCCTCCGCGACCGCGCGCAGCCCGCCGTCCTCCCCGGACAGGCCGGGCAGGGCGAGCGCGACCTTCGCGGTACCCGTCAGGGCCCGCACGGCCGAGCCGGCGGCCCGCCGCAGGGTCTCGGCCGGGGCCGGGCCGGCGGTGCCGAGGCCGACGGCGGCGACGACGGGCGCGGTGGTCGCGCCGAGCGAGGCGAGCTTGGTGACCTCGCCGACCGCGCCGGTCGCGCCCAGCAGGGCGAGGGTGGCGGCCAGCTTGCCGTCGAAGGCGGCGTCGACGCCCTCGGCGCCCTGGGCCAGGAGGGGAGCAGCCGCGGGATCCGCGTCGCTGTACACACCGACGACGATCGCGTCGACGGGAAGTTCTGCCGGGTCGGTGTCGGCGAGGGCGAGCGTGGTCACACGATGCTCCGTTGCGGTCGGTGGGTAACGATTTCTCTGCCGATGCTAACCAGGTCTGGTCTCGCGATAAGTTGCAACCATGACAGAACAGCTCCTCCGCTCGCCCCTGCACGACCGGCATGTCGCCCTTGGTGCGAAGTTCGCACCGTTTGGTGGCTGGGAGATGCCGCTGGAGTACGCCGGAGGGGGTGTCCTCAAGGAGCACGCCGCCGTCCGGGATTCCGTGGGTGTGTTCGACGTCTCCCACCTGGGCAAGGCGACTGTGTCCGGCCCGGGTGCCGCGGACTTCGTCAACCGGTGCCTGACCAACGACCTGAACCGGATCGCGCCCGGCAAGGCGCAGTACACGCTGTGCTGCGACGAGGCCACCGGCGGCGTCGTCGACGACCTGATCGCCTACGTGTACGGCCCCGACCACGTCTTCCTGATCCCGAACGCCTCCAACACCACCGAGGTCGTCCGCCGCCTCGTCGCCGCGGCCCCGGACGGGATCACGGTCGTCAACCAGCACCCCGACTACGCGGTGCTCGCCGTCCAGGGCCCGCGCTCCGCGGAGCTGCTGGAGAAGCTGGGTCTGCCGACCGAGCACGGCTACATGTCCTTCGAGTCCGCCAAGCTCGGCAACGCCGAGCTGACCGTCTGCCGCACCGGCTACACCGGCGAGCACGGCTACGAGCTGGTCGTGCCGGCCGCCCAGGCCGGCGAGGTGTGGGACGCGCTGTTCGGCACCGACATCGAGGTCCGCGCCGCAGGCCTCGCCGCCCGCGACACGCTGCGCACCGAGATGGGCTACCCGCTGCACGGCCAGGACCTGTCCCTGGAGATCTCCCCGGTGCAGGCCCGGGCCGGCTGGGCCGTCGGCTGGAAGAAGCCCGAGTTCTGGGGCCGCGACGCGCTGCTCGCCGAGAAGGCCGCGCCGCAGCGCACCCTGTGGGGCGTCCTGGCCACCGACCGGGGCATCCCGCGCGCGCACATGACCGTGCTGCGCCCCGGCACCGACGAGGTCGTCGGCGAGGTCACCAGCGGCACGTTCTCCCCGACGAAGAAGATCGGCATCGGGCTGGCCCTGATCTCGACGGCCTCCGGGCTGGGCGAGGGCGACCAGGTCGAGCTGGACGTGCGCGGCCGCCGGTCCGTGGTCACGATCGTCAAGCCGCCGTTCGTGGACCCGTCGGTCAAGTAGCCGTGGTCACGTTCAAGCAGGTCCAGGCGCTGGCGCTCGCGCTGCCCTCGGCGGTGGAGGAGCCGACCTGGGGGGACGTGACGTTCCGGGTCAACGGCAAGATCTTCGCCATCACGGGTACCGAGTCGCGGCACGTGTCCGTGAAGGCCTCCAAGGAGGACCAGGCGGAGCTGATCGCGTCGGACCCGGAGACGTACTCGTTCGCGCCGTACGTCGGCCGGTTCGGCTGGGTGCTCGTCCAGCTGGCCGGCGTCGAGGCCGACGAGCTGCGGGACCTGCTGACGGAGGCGTGGCGGCGGACGGCGCCGAAGAAGCTGGTCAAGGAGTTCGACGCGGCGTAGCCGCAGCGTCCGGATCGGGGAGGTCGCCGGGGACGGCGGCCTCCCCGATGCCGTGTCGCGTCCGGTGCCGGCTCGTTGCCGGTGGTTAGGCGGACGCCCAGGCCAGGCCCGCGAGGGTCACGGTGGCGGCGACCTCGACGCACGCGCCGAACACGTCCCCGGTGACCCCGCCGAACCTTTGCACCGCGTGCCGGACCAGCCCCGCCGACGACGCCAGCGCGACCGCGACCGCCACCGGCCCCGGCCAGTGGCGGTGGGTGGCCCAGACCGCCGCCGCCGCGACCAGGAGGGTGAGGCCTGCGGCGGGCACCCACGAGGTGGTACCGGCGACCAGCGCCCCCAGCCCCGACGGCCGCGCCGCAGGCACCCCGCCCCGGCACGCCCAGGTCACGGCGAGCCGCCCGGTAGCCGTCGCCACGACCAGCCCCGGGAGCACGGTGGCCGTGGGCAGGGCCCCGATCGCCGCCACCTGACCGAGCAGGGTGAGCACGATCGCGGCGACCCCGAACGGCCCCACGTCGGGCTTCTTCATGATCTCCAGCGCGCGCTCGGGCCCGGCGTAGGAGCCGAGCCCGTCCACTGTGTCCGCCAACCCGTCGAGGTGCAGGCCACGCGTGCCGAGCGCCCCGAGCGCGACGACGACCACGGCCCCCAGCAGCGCCGGGGCGTGTGCCCAGCGGAGTCCGAGCGCGACGGCGCCGAGCACCGCCCCGAGGGCTGCGCCGACCACCGGGGCCCACAGCATCGCGGCCCCGGCGGTGGCCCGGTCGACCCGGCCGCCGCGTACCGGGGCCACGGTGAACGTGGTGACCGCCAACCGGAGCCCGTCGAGCACTAGTCGGAGTCTCCGTCGGCGGGTTCGACGTCGCTGGTCAGGGCCGCGCCGAGGGCGAGGGCCGTCTGGGCCAGCGGCAGCGCGGCCAGGGCGTTGGCGCCCTCGCCGAGGCCGAGCTTGAGGTCGAGGACCGGGTAGAGGCCCAGGACGTCGGCGCCCAGCTTCACCGTCGGGTGCCCGCCGTGGTCGAGGAGCAGCAGCCAGTGCCGGGTCTGGCCGGCGATGTCGCGGGCCAACAGCCCGGCAGTGACGCCCAGCGGGCCGTCGATGACCACGGGCGTCTGCCGGGTGGCGGCGGCCAGGATCACGCCGGTCGCGACGGCCAGTTCCGTGCCGCCGAGGGCCCCGAGCAGGCTACGCGGGTCGCGGGCGGCGGCCCGGATCCGGCGGAGCGCGTCGCGCGCCGTGGCCGCCCGCGCCATCCACGCGTTGTCGTCGACGTGGCCGTCGGCGGTGGCGATCCGGGCGAGCAGCGCCGGCGGCTCGGCCCCGGTGAGCAGGGAGACGATCGCGGCGGCCGGGGTGCCGGCGTCGGAGAGGGTGCCGAGGACCAGCAGGTCGGCGCCGCCGTCCACGGCCCGCTCGGCGAGGGCCCGGCCCCGGTCGATCGCGGCGGAGACCTCCTCGGCGGTGAGCACGTCGCCGTGCACCGGATCCGCGTCGTCGGCCGCGAGCTCCACGATCTCCAGGTGCACCCCGGCCCGGTCGGCGAGCAGCGGGTACACGCCCTCGCCGGCCGCGGGCCGCGCGTCGCCGACGGAGTTGAGCAGCACGAGCCGCACGTCCGTGTACTCCACGGGCGCCGTCGTGCCCTGCTGCCCGCCGGCGACGGCCACGGTGTCGGCGAGCCCGCCGAGCCCTGGCCCGGCCACGTCCAGGGTGGCCAGCCGCTCCCGGGCGGCCTCGCGGGCGTCCTCGTCGGGCATGCCCATCATGGTCGGGTCGAACGGGTCGGGCAGCTCGGTCAGTTCGACGCCGGACACGACGACGCCGGGGGTGGACCGGGTCCGCACCGGCGCGGTGCGGCTGCGCCGGTGCAGGGTGGCCCGGTCGGGCGGGGTGCCCTTCAGCCACACCGGCGTGCCGGCGACGACGAGCACGACGCCGTCGCACACCTCGGCCAGCCGGCGGTTGAGGACGCCGAGGGAGTCGGTGAACCGGCGGCCGGACTCGGTGGCCTGCACGACCGTGAGCCCCACCTCGGGGGAGACCAGGACCAGCGGGCCCCGGCGGGCCGCCACGGCGGCGACGAGCGGGTCGGGGTCGACCTGGCCCTCCCAGCCGACGGCGTCGTAGGCGGCGGTCAGCCAGCCGCCCAGGTCGTCCACGAGCAGCGCGGACTCGTCCGTCAGCCGGTCGGTGAGCGCGCCGCCGACCTCCTCGGTGGTCCAGTGTTCGGGGCGGCGGGCCAGGTGCGCCTTGACGCGCTCCGCCCACGCGTCGTCGTCGCGGCTCGGGCCGGTGGCCAGGTACGTCACGCGGGGGGCGCCGGTCAGCAGCGCCTCGGCGTACTCCGACTTGCCCGAGCGGATGCCGCCGAGCACGAGTACCCGTCCGAATGCCTCAGTCATAACTTCGCATCCTGCCACCTGTTTTACGACTACGGGGCGAGGGGCGGGGCCGGCTAGGCTGGCGACCTACGGTCACCGGGAGCGAAGGGGTACGCAATGGCGTGGATCTGGCGGTACGAGGACGCTGACGGGCAGCCCGTGGACGGTCCGAGCGAGACGTTCCCGAACCAGGGCGACGCCGAGTCCTGGCTGGGCCAGCAGTGGCGCGACCTCGCGGCCACCGGTGCGACGAGCGTGGTCCTGCTCGAGGACGACCGCGAGGAGTACCGGATGAGCCTCCTTTCGTGAGCTACCAGCTCGGTGCCCGGCGGGAGCACTTCCGGCCCAGTCCGATCTTCGCCGCCCTGGTCGCGCTCACCCTGGCCGGCGGCGCGATGGCCTACCTCGGCTACGGCAACGTCCGGTTCGACGTGTTCCTGCTGGTCATCGGCGGCTGGCTCGTGTCGCTGTGTCTGCACGAGTTCGCGCACGCACTGACCGCCTACCGCGGCGGGGACCATTCGGTCGCCGCCCGGGGGTATCTGACGCTCAATCCCCTCAAGTACACCCATGTGCTGTTGTCCATCGTTCTTCCGCTTCTGTTCGTGCTGCTCGGCGGCATCGGCCTGCCGGGCGGCGCGGTGTGGATCGACCGGGGCGCGGTGCGCGGCAGGTTCCGGCGCAGCCTGATCAGCGCGATGGGCCCGGCGGTGAACATCGTGTTCGGGTTGGCGCTGGCCGTGCCGTTCTGGTCTGACCCGTACCCGCAGGAGCACCAGGAGTTCTGGGCCGGGCTGGCGTTCCTCGGGTTCCTCCAGTTCACGGCGGGCCTGCTCAACCTGCTGCCGATCCCGGGCCTCGACGGCTACGGCATCATCCAGGAGTATCTGCCCAACGACTGGCGCAGCGCCCTGGACAAGGCCCAGCCCTGGGGCATGCTGTTCGTGTTCGCGCTGCTGTGGTGGCCGCCGGCCAACTCGGTCTTCTTCGGCGTGGTGCACTTCATGACGGACAAGGTCGGACTGCCCTGGGACTTCGTGCGCGGAGGCAGTGGGCTGATCCGGTTCTGGCTGTAGGTCGACGAGCTAGGGTCGGGCCTATGGAATTTCGTCATCTCGGCCGGTCCGGCCTTCTCGTCAGTGAGATCTCCTACGGCAACTGGATCACCCACGGTTCCCAGGTCGAGGAGGACGCGGCCCTGGCCTGCGTCCGCGCCGCCCTGGAAGAGGGCATCACCACCTTCGACACCGCCGATGTCTACGCCGGCACCCGCGCGGAGGCGGTGCTCGGCCGCGCGCTGAAGGACGAGCGCCGCGCGGGCCTGGAGATCTTCACCAAGGTGTACTGGCCCACCGGCGACGGCCGCAACGACCGTGGCCTGTCCCGCAAGCACATCATGGAGTCGATCAACGGGTCGCTCCAGCGCCTCGGCACCGACTACGTGGACCTCTACCAGGCGCACCGCTACGACTACGCGACGCCGCTGGAGGAGACGATGACGGCGTTCGCCGACATCGTCCGGCAGGGCAAGGCCCTCTACATCGGGGTCTCCGAGTGGCGCGCCTCCGAGATCCGCGAGGCCGCGGCCCTGGCCAAGGAGCTGAACATCCAGCTGGTGTCGAGCCAGCCGCAGTACAACATGCTGTGGCGGGTCATCGAAGCCGAGGTGATTCCGACGTCGGAGGAGCTGGGCCTGTCCCAGATCGTCTGGTCGCCGATCCGGCAGGGCATCCTGACCGGCAAGTACCTGCCGGGTCAGCCGCCGCCGGCCGGCTCGCGGGCAACGGATGAGAAGTCCGGCGCGCACTTCATGAGCAACCTGGTCAGCGACGAGGAGACCCTCACCCGGGTCCAGCAGCTCAAGCCGCTCGCCGACGCGGCCGGCCTGACCATGGCCCAGCTCGCGGTCGCCTGGGTGCTGCAGAACCCGAACGTGGCCTCCGCGATCGTCGGCGCGTCCCGGCCGGAGCAGGTCCGCGACAACGTCAAGGCCGCCGGCGTGAAGCTCGACGTCGAGCTGATGAAGCGGATCGACGAGGTGCTCGACCCGGTGATCGAGCGCGACCCGGCGAAGACGGCGTCGCCGGCCTCCCGGCCGTAGTCCGACCGGTCCGCCCGGTGGCCGCTAGAGCACCGGGCGGGCCGTGGACATCATGCGTTCCACGTGCTCGATCACCTCTGCGCGGGACGCGAACACCGGCTCGATGATCTCGTCCCCGCGCCGGTCCAGCGCGCCCCACCGGTGCTCGGCGGACACGATCAGGTACGCCACCGGGTGGATCACCAGCCCCCGGTACGCGGGCTGGATCAGCACCCGGCCGGTCCGGTCCACCACGCCCTTGCGCCCGCCCCGCTCCACGACGGCGAGGCCCTCCTCGGTGAACCCCTCGACATAGCGCCCGTCGGCCAGGGCCGTGCAGAACTGGTCGTAGGAGAACGACAGCATCACCTTGCCCCGGGTGTCCACGGCGCCCCAGCCGCTGGCCCGGCGCACGGCCGCGACGCCGTACCGGAACGGGCGCACGTCGTCGTACCCGGCGGAGATCACCACCCGGCCGTCCGGGTCCACGGCCATCCAGTCGTCGTCCTCGGCCCGGCGCACCCAGGCCAGCCCGTCGCGATACGGCTGCGCGTCGGCGTAGTCGCCGTCCGGCACCCGCTGCTCGGGGGAGATCCGCTGCCGGGGCATCGGCCCGAACCCGACGGCCGTCGCGCGCTCGGCGATCGCGTCGAGGACCAGCTCGACCTCGCCGATCAGCTCGGCGTCGTAGGTGAGCCGGCGCAGTTCCAAGGCGCGCTCGAGGTAGGTGGCGGCCTCGATCAGCCGGCCCTGGTCGTACGCCGACCGCGACGCGTGCGTGAACAGGCTCGCGCGCAGCGGGCCGGGCAGCTCCGTGGAGTTCGCCTGGAAGTACAGCTCGTCGGCCGCCCGGTGCTCGCCGCGCCACTGGTGCACCCGGGCGAGCCGGGCCCGCGACAGCGAGATCCGGCGGAGCTGGTCGGTGGACTCCGCGTGCTCGACGGCGAGCCGGGCGTCGCTGAGCGCCGGGTCGTACTCACCGAGCAGCCGGTGGGTCACGGCGCGCAGGCCGAGGAGCCGCGCGCGGGTACCCGGATCGGAAGTGTCGGAAATCCGACTGGTGAGCGCCGCCCGAATCGAGCGCAGCTGGCCCGGATCGGACACCGTCTCGCGCAGGGTCACCGGGTCGAGCGGGAAGCGCGCCTCGGCGAGGGCCCGCTCGGGATCGCCGTCGCAGGGGACGGCGTCGTCGGTCGGGACATACGCGGGCACCTCGGGCACCTCGGTGACGGCCGGCGCCGGGGCGACCTCGACAGGGGGCCGAGCGGGCACCTCGACCGGCCGCGCGACGGCCTCGACGGCCGGAGTTGGCTCCGGAGCGGCGGCCTGGACCGCGGGAGTCGCCGCGGGGACGGGGGCAGGGCTATGGGATGGCAGGGCGCGAGGCGTCGGCTCGACCCGGGGTGCCGGGGCCGCGGTGGGCAGGGTCGCCGGAGGTGTCACGGAGACCACTGCACGGCCCTGAGCTGCGGGCGGAGCCACGGGTGCCACGGCATCGACCGGTGGGGCGGCCGCAACCGGTGGCGCGACGGAGACGGGTGCGGAAGCCGGGACAGGCGGAGAAACCGGTGCCGGGACGGGTGCGGGAGTCGGGGCCGGGACGGGCACGGAAGCCGGAGCCGGCGGCGCGGAGACGGGTGCGATTCGCACCGCTTCCACCGGACCGGGCGAAACTTCGTCTTCCACCCGGACCGGTTCGGGCAGCGAGGGACGGGTGGCGAACCAGCCACCGGCCACACTCGCGTCACTCATGCCGCACGCACCCTGCGAAAATTAGCCTGACGGGGAGACACCGCGCGGCGTAGGCTCGGCCGCTTGTGTGTCGATAGGAGGGTAAAGCGTGACCGCACCCGCCGCCAGTATTCCGGCCGGTTCGTTACGAGCCTTTCTGGCCCTCGCAGGGGCAGGTTATAGACGATTTTCTACCTATACGCAGGCCACGTTCGCCATGGCGTTCACCAACTCGGTCTTCGGGTTCCTCAAGTGTTACGTGTTCCTCACAGTCGCGGCCGGGGTCGGGGGGACCGTGCTGGGCTACGACCGGTCGCAGCTCGCGACGTACATGTGGGTCTCGCAGGGCATCATCGGCGTCATCAACGTGTGGGGCCAGCCGGACCTGGTGCAGCAGATACGGACCGGCAACGTGGTCTCCGACCTGGTCCGGCCGGTGGACCTGATGCTGGGCGCGGCGGCCACGGAGTCCGGACGATTCCTTTACTCGATGCTGATCCGGTTCGCGTTCCCGATCGCGGTCGGCGCGACGTTCTTCACCCTGTACCTGCCGCGTCATCCGTGGACCTACGCGTTGTTCGCGGTGGCGCTGGTGCTGTCGACGGCACTGTGCTTCTGCCTGCGGTACCTCATCGCGCTCGTGTGTTTCTGGCTCCTGGACATCCGGGGCGTGTGGACGGCCTGGGTGCTGATGTCGGGGCTGTTCGGCGGGCTGCAGTTCCCCGTCGAACTCTGGCCGGACGGCGTGGCGGCGTTCCTGCACCTCACGCCGTTCCCGCTGCTGTTCCAGGGGCCGCTGGACGTGATCGTGGAGAAGCGGTCCTGGGAGGTGCTCGGGATGCAGGCCGGCTGGCTGGTGGTGCTGTTCGGGGTGTGCAGGCTGGTGCAGGCCCGGGCGCTGCGCAGGCTGGTGGTGCAGGGTGGCTGACAACCCCTATCTGCGGGTACTGGCGGCCACGGTGCGCGGCCAGGCCCAGTACCGCGCCTCCTTCGCCCTCGACCTGGTCACCGCCACGATCCTGGCGGCCGTGGACATCGGGGCGATCTTCATGCTGTTCCGGGTCACCCGGTCCCTCGGCGGCTTCGCCTGGACGGAGGTCATCCTGATCACGGCCCTGTCCGTGGTCGCGTTCAGCCTGGCCGACGGCCTCGTCGGCGAGATCGAACGCCTCAAGGTGTACGTCCGCACCGGCCTCCTCGACACCGTCCTGCTCCGCCCGATGTCCGCCCTGCTCCAGCTCCTGGTGCTCGACTTCGCCAGCCGCCGCCTCGGCCGGATCGTCCAGGCCCTGGTCTTCTACGGGGTCGCGCTGACCGTGGCCCCGGTGGTCTGGACCCCGGGCGCTGTGGTGCTGGCCGTCGTCGCGCCGATCGCCGGGGCCGTCTTCTTCGGGTCGGTGTTCGTCGTCTTCGCGGCGCTGGCCTTCTGGTGGGTGGACTCCGGCGACGTGGGCAGCGCGTTCACGTACGGTGGCAGGGACTTCACCAACTACCCGACCAGCATGTTCGGCGGCTGGTTCCGGGGCGTGTTCGCCTACGGGCTGGGCTTCGCCACAGTCGCGTACCTGCCGGCGCTCGCGCTGCTGGGCCGCTCGGACCCGCTCGGCGTACCGGACCCGCTGCGGTGGGCCTCGCCCGCCGTCGCGCTGCTCGCCTTCCTGCTCGCCCGGACGGTCTGGCGGGCCGGGCTCCGTCACTACGGGAGTACCGGATCATGATCATTGAGACCCGAGGACTGCGGAAGGACTTCACGGTTCGCAAGAAGGTCGGCCGGTTCCGCCGTGAGGCGGTCACCGTGCCCGCCGTTGACGGCGTCGACCTGGCCATCGACCGGGGCGAACTGCTCGGCTACATCGGCCCGAACGGGGCCGGCAAGTCCACCACCCTGAAGATCCTCACCGGCATCATGACCCCCTCGGCCGGCCAGGTCAGCGTCTGCGGCCTGAACCCGGTCCCGCAGCGCACCACCCTGGCCCGGCGGATCGGCTCGGTGTTCGGCCAGCGGTCCCAGCTGTGGTGGGACCTGCCGCTGCGCGACTCCTTCGACCTGCTCCGCCACGTGTACCGCGTGCCACCGGCCGAACACGCCGCCCGGCTGAAGAACTGCCGGGTGCTGCTCGACCTCGACGAGTTCCTCGACACCCCGGTCCGCCAGCTGTCCCTCGGCCAGCGGATGCGCGGGGAGATCACCGCGGCCCTGCTGCACGGCCCCGAGGTGCTGTTCCTCGACGAGCCGACCATCGGGCTGGACGTGATGAGCAAGCAGGCCGTCCGCGGCTTCCTGGCGGAGCTGGGCGCGACCGGCGACACCACGATCGTGCTCACCACCCACGACCTGGCCGACATCGAGAAACTCTGCGAACGCCTCGTCGTGATCGACCACGGCCGGGTGGTGCACGACGGATCCCTGGAGGCGCTGCACGCCCGGTACGACTCCCGGCGCGGCATCGTCGCCGATCTGGAGTCGCCCTGGCCGGCGGGGTTGGAGATCCCGGGGGCGCGGGTGGTGGAGGTCGACGGGGCCCGGGTCCGGCTCGAGGTGGACGGGGCGACGGTCGGCGAGGTGGTGGGCCGGCTGGCGGCGGTGGTGGCGTTGCGCGACCTGTCGGTGGTGGAGCCGGAGATCGAGGACGTGATCGCCCGGCTGTACGGCGGCTCCTGAGCCCGGCGCTGCTGGCCGGCCCCGCGCGGTACCCGGAAACGCGTCGTGGGCGACGACCAACCGGTCGTCGCCCACGCACGGACCCGGTTACGCCTCCGGGTGCTCGGTCACGTTCTGCAGATACAGCGGCAGCCCCAGCGACTCGATCAGCGCGAGCTGGGTCTCCAGGTAGTCGATGTGGTGCTCCTCGTCGGCGAGGATCGCCTCGAACAGGGTCGCGGACGTGACGTCACCGACCTTGCGCATGTACTCGATGCCCTTGCGGAGCCGGGTGATGGCCTCCTGCTCGACGAGCATGTCGCACTGGAACATCTCCGGGACGCTCTCGCCGATCCGCAGCGGGAACAGCCGCTGGTAGTTCGGCAGCCCGTCGAGGAACAGGATCCGGTCCGTGATCTTGTCGGCGTGCTTCATCTCGTCGATGGACTCGTGCCGGGTGAACGCGGCCAGCTTGGTGTAGCCCCAGTTCTCCTGCATCTTCGAGTGGAGGAAGTACTGGTTGATGGCCGTCAGTTCGGCGGTGAGCTGCTCGTTGAGGAACTCGATGACTGTGGGATCTCCCTGCATGATCAGCAGGATAAGGCCCCCGGTGTCCGACTCCGTCGCTAAGGGTAGGCAATTACGCGCTAAGGGTAGCCAAAGCTGGCTGTTCCTCGCTGATCAGGTCCGCGATCCGGTCGAGGCAGGAGCCGCAGCCGGTACCCGCGCCGCACGCGTCCCCGACGCTCTCCTCGCAGCGGGCACCGAAGCGGATCGCGTCGCGGACCTCGCACTCGCGCACCCGCGCGCAGATGCAGACGAACACGGAATCACCCCTTCGCTTAGCCTGGCCTAAGCAAGGATGCCCTAAGGGTGGAGTCTCGTCAAGGGTTCGCGCAGGTCAGAGGGCATCATCCGTTCGGCTGGCCGCATTCGTCCCTCGATGTATTACCGCGTCCTGTTCAGATGTTTACCCTTCGCCCCATTCGGCCTTTACCCGCCCGGCCCTACGGTCGGGCGCATGCGGATACATAGAGCACTGACGATTGTCGCCGTCGCGGTCGCCGCCACCGTCGGGTTCGCCAGCCCGGCCTTCGCCGCCACCAAACTCACCCAGGCCCAGGCCGCCAGCCAGCTGTCGGCCGCCGGCATCACGCACTCCTCCAGCGGGGGCTGCACCGACCGCAACAACTCCACCTGCACCTCGTACGAGCAGATCAACCAGTCCACCGTCAGCGGGATCATCACGTTCAAGCGGATCAGCGGCTGCGCCATCAACATCACCGGCGGCACCGAGACCGGCCACTCCTCCGGCACCTACAGCCACTGGAACGGCTACAAGGTCGACGTCAGCAAGACGACCTGCGTGACCAACTACATCAAGGGGCACTACTCGCACGTCGGCGTGATCCCCGGCTGGGGCGACCAGTGGAAGGCGCCGTCGGGGAACCTGTACACCGACGAGGGCACCCACTGGGACATCCTCTACTACACCTGCGGCTGCTGACCGCCGAGCATCAAAGCCCGGGAAGGCCGCCCTCCTCGGTGGCCCTCCCGGGTCAGTAGAGCCAGAGTGAGACCGTCGACCCCTTCATCACCTGCTGATTGGCACCCGGCGACTGGGTGTAGACCGTGTTGCGCCCACCCGGCCAGTTGAACGCCTTGACCGCGACCAACCCCACCGACTCCAGCGTCTTCTTCGCCTCGTCGAACGTCATCCCGCCCACGTCGGGCACCGCCACCACCGGCGGCCCGGCGCTCACGCTCAGGGTCACCGTCGCGTTGGCCTCCACGCCCGTGCCGCTGACCGGGTCCTGGCCGACCACCTTGTCCTTGGCCACCTGGTCGTTGTTCACGACAGTGGTCCGCACGACCAGCCCGAGCTTCTCCAGCTCGCGCTTGGCGTCCTCGACCTTCTTGCCCACCACGCTGGGCACCGTGATCGGCGGCGGACCCTTGCTGACCACGACACCGACGGACGCGCCGGCGGGCAGCACGGCGCCGGCCGGCGGATCGACGGCCGTGACCTTCCCGGCCGCGACCGTGGCGCTGTACCCCTGGCTCCGGGTCACCTTGAACGTCTGCCCCGCCAGCGCCTTCATCGCCTCGTCGGCGTCCATGCCGATGATGTCGGCCGGGACGGTGTGACGCTCGGGCCCCTTGGAGACCGTGACCACGATCGTGCCGCCCCGCAGGATCGACTCCGTGGCCTTCGGCCGCTGGGCGACGACGGTGCCGACCGGCGCGGTCTCGCTGAAGCCCTCCACGGCCTTCAGGGAGAACCCGGCCTTCGCCGCCCGGGCCTGCGCGTCGGCCTGCACCAGGTTGATCAGCGCCGGGGTCTCGGTGTAACGGCCGGCGCCGAACCACCAGCCGCCCAGAGCCACAAGCAGCCCGATCACGACCACGGCCGCGATGACCGCGAACGGTGGCCGGCGCGCCACCCGCCGGGCCATCGGGATCAGCGCCGTGAAGGCCGTATTCGCCAGCGGGGGCGCGGTCGGCGGCGGGACCGGGTGGTGCCGGGCGACCGCCGGGCGCGGGGCCCCGAGGTCCTCGCGGGCCGCGCTGAGCTCGGCGAGCAGCGCCCCGGCGTCGGTGGGCCGCGCGCCGGGGTCGCGGCGGGTGGCCCGGGCGACGAGCTCGTCGAGGCCGGCGGAGATCTCCGGCACGGTCCGCGACGGGGCCGGCACGTCGCGCTCCACGTGCTGCCAGGCGACGTCGACGGCCTGCGCGCCCTCGTAGGGGACGTGGCCGGTGAGGAGTTCGTAGAGCATGATGCCGGCGGAGTATACGTCGGCGCGCGGGTCCGCGTACCCCTCGGAGACCAGCTCCGGGGCCACGTAGGCGACGGTGGCGAGCAGTTGGCCGCTCGCGGTGTTCTCCTCGCCGCTGGCCTCGACGGCGCGGGCGAGCCCGAAGTCGGCGACCTTGACCTGGCCGTCGTCGGACAACAGCACGTTCTCCGGCTTGACGTCACGGTGCACCAGCCCGGCGCGGTGCGCGGCGGCCAGGGCGGCGAGCACCGAGGCCATGATGCCCAGCGCCTCGTCGGCCGCCAGCCGGACCCTGTCGTTGAGCACGTCGCGCAGGGTGCGGCCCTTCACGTACTCCATCACCAGGTAGGGCAGGCCGTCGTGGCTGCCCTCGTCGTACACCGCGACGATGTTGGGGTGGGTGAGCCGGGCGATCATCTTCGCCTCGCGCTCGAACCGGTCGGTGAACTGTCGCTTGCCCGCGTGCGTCGGATGGATGATCTTGATTGCGATCGTGCGCTCGAGGCGTTCGTCGACCGCGTGGTACACGGTCGCCATGCCGCCCCGGGCGACCCGGCCGCGAATGCGGTACCGCTCGTCCAGCAGTGCCCCGATCAGGGGGTCGGCGACAGTCGTGTCCACGCACGCGAGTGTACGGGCCGGGCGCACGCCCGTCGGCTCACCCGGCCCGTCGACTTCACGGGTGCGCGCTGCCGGTGGGCGTGGGGGACGCCGTGGCGGTGGGCGTCGGGCTCGCGCTGGGGCTCGCCGAGGGGCTGTGGGCGGGGGACGGGGTGGGGCTGCCCTCCGGCGTCGGGGTCGGCGCCGCGGACGTCCGGGCCGGCGTCGGCACCGGCTCCTCGGGCCGCACGACGGTCGTCGCCCGCGCCGCCGGGGTACGGGTGACCAGGTGCCGCGGGCTCGTCGTGACCCGAGGTGCCGCCCCGGCCGGGCCGCCGAGCGCCGAGTCGGTCTGGATCTCGGCGCCGTCCCGCCGGCCGGCCGCCGAGGTGCCGGCGGAGTCGTCCCGGACGGCGTGCGCGACGCCCAGCACCGTGAGGTACGACGCGGCGGCCACCGTCAGGACCAGCAACGACAGGCCCAGCAGCACAATGCCTCGATGCGTGGGGTGCTCCGGCTGCGCGCCCCGGCGAAACAGGTCGTAGCGGACGGAGCGCAGTACTCCGCGGATTTCCCGACGGAGGTTCATGGCGAATATCCCTTCCAGTGGCCAACCCGAGAGGCGGAGTTGGGGGAGGCCCTAGTCTTGTGGGGTGACTACGGAAATTTCGCCAGCCGAGTGGCTGACCCTGCCGGACGTGTCCGAGCGGCTCGACCTGCCGATCCTCAAGGTGCGGCAGTTGCTGCGGGAGGGGCAGATCCTCGCGGTGCGCCGCGACGGGGTGCTGCGGGTGCCGAGCGAGCTGCTCGCGACCCCGCTCGCGATCAAGCACCTCCCGGGTGTTTTGAACCTCTTGCGTGATGCTGGGTACAACGACGAAGAAGCACTCAGGTGGCTCTATACCCCTGACGAGTACCTGGAGGGCACGCCGGCCGCCGCGCTCAGCCACCGGTCCACCGAGGTCAAGCGCCGGGCACAGGCCGCAGGCTTTTGAGGCATCTGTCCTACCTGCTGGTGCTCGCCGGCTGCCTGACCGCGGCGATCTGGCTCGAGCCGGTGCTGCGGACCGGGGTGCTCCGGCGCTGGCGGCGACTCGCGCTCACGGTCCTGCCGGTCGCGGCCGTCTTCGTCTGCTGGGACGCCGCGGCCGTCGCCGCCGGGCACTGGCACTACGACCCGGGCCAGCTGCTCGGCGTCACCCTGCCGGGCCGGCTGCCGCTGGAGGAGATCCTGTTCTTCCTGGTCGTGCCGCTGTGCGCGGTCCTCGGCTACGAGGCGGTCAGGAAAGTGCTGGCCAGATGACCTACACGGCCGCCGTCGGCACCGGGCTGCTGTGCGCGGTCCTGCTCGACCTGGGGGTACTGCGGACCAGGCTGCTGCTGGGGCGCGTCTTCTGGGCGACGTACCCGATCATCGTGTTCTTCCAGCTCCTGTCCAACGGGATTCTCACCGGTCGGGGCATCGTCCAATATGATCCCGGTGCGATCACCGGCTGGCGGATCGCGCACGCCCCGGTCGAGGACCTGGGGTTCGGTTTCGCCCTCGTGCTGACGACGCTGTCGGTGTGGATCTGGCTGGAGAAGCGTGAACACTAAGCAGAAGGGCCTGCTCGCCTCGGCGGCGGTCCTGGTGGTGGCGGTCCTCGCCGTCCTCCTGATCGGCAGGTTGGCATCGGGCCCCACGGCGCCCGCCAAGGACAACGCGCAGGTCACCGCCACTGTCCCCGACGGCACGACCGCACCGGTGACCGGAAAGTCGCCGAGCACGAAGCCCCGGCCCAGCCCGACCACCGCGCCCCCCACGCCCCGCTCGGGGCTGAAGACGATCAAGGTCGCCGACCTGCCGGCCGAGGGGCGCAAGACGCTCACCCTGATCGACCAGGGCGGGCCGTTCCCGTACAAGCAGGACGGCGTGATCTTCGAGAACCGCGACCAGCGGCTGCCGCAGAAGGCTGGCGGCTACTACCACGAGTACACCGTGGTGACGCCCGGCGAGAGCGACCGCGGCGCGCGCCGGCTGATCACGGGCGACGACGGCGACCTGTACTACACGGCCGACCATTATGACACTTTCCAGCAGGTTCTGCGCTGATTTCGGGAATCGCCGGACACGTGCCCGGCGACCGTTTGATCATCGGTACATGCTGGAACTCCTCGCAAGGAACTGGTGGCTCGTCGTCCTGCGCGGCGTGCTCGCCGTCGTCTTCGGCATCATGGCCGTCGCCTGGCCGGGCGTGACCGTCCTCGCCCTCGTGCTGGTCTGGGGCGTCTACGCCCTCATCGACGGGGTCACGGCCGGCTGGCTGGGCGTCACCGGCCGAGGCGAGCACCGCTGGCTGCTCGTCCTGATGGGCGTCGCCGGGATCGTCGCCGGGATCGGCACCTTCGCCTGGCCGGGCGTCACCGCGCTCGTGCTGCTGGTGTTCGTCGCGGTCTGGTCCATCATCATCGGCCTGCTCTACCTGTACGCCGCCTGGCAGATCCGCAAGGAGGTGACCGGCGAGTGGCTGCTGTACGTCTCCGGGGCCCTCTTCGTCCTCCTCGGCATCGTGCTGCTGGTCCGCCCCGGACAAGGTCTGGTCGCGCTCGCCGTCACCCTGGGGATCTGGTCGATCGTCTGGGGCGTGTCCCTGGTCCTCTACGGCTTCCGGCTGCGCGGCCTGGCGGGGACGTCGCACCCCTCCCGTATATAGAACGCATGTACGAAACCGTGGGGGAGTTCCTGCACCGCCGACGCCGGGCCCGGGGCTGGAGCCAGCACCGGCTCGCCCGCGAGCTCAACACGCTGACCGGCCGGCCCACCCTGACCCGGCACGAGGTCTCGCGGTGGGAACGGTCCCGCCGGCTGCCCGGACCCTTCTGGCGGGGCGGGCTGGCCGCACTGCTCGGGGTGCCGGAGGACGAGCTGCGCTCGGCGTCGGCCGCGGCTCGGCGCCGGCGGGCCCGCACCGGACCCGGATGACCTGATGGTCCGGATTCCGCCGGGTCGACGGACCCATCCGACACGCGGCGTAACGTGACCTCCACGGCATGATCGCACCCGAACACTCCGGGCACCCCCGGATCGACTAGCGTCTGGGCCGTGAACCACGATCATGCGCCCTTACAGCGCCGGGTGACCGCCGCGTTGGAGTCGTTCCTGACCGCCCAGCGCGAGCGACTCTCCGCGATCGACTCCGCCCTGCTGCCGGTCGCCGACGCGCTGACGGAGTTCGTGCTCGGCGGGGGCAAGCGGATGCGCCCGGCCTTCGCGTACTGGGGCTTTGTCGGCGCGGGCGGCCAGGACACCGACGCGGTGGTCGCGTGCCTGTCGAGCCTGGAGCTCGTGCAGGCCAGCGCGTTGATCCACGACGACGTGATGGATGCCTCCGACACCCGGCGCGGCCTGCCGGCGATCCACCGCCGGTTCGCCGACCGGCACGCCGCCGAGGGCTGGGCCGGCGACTCCGAGGCGTTCGGCCGGGCCGCGGCGATCCTGCTCGGCGACCTGTGCCTGGCCTGGTCGGACGAGCTGTTCGACGGCGCGGGGGTCGACACCGTCGCCGTGGCGCGGGCCCGGCCGGTGTTCGACGAGATGCGCACCGAGGTGATGGCCGGCCAGTACCTGGACGTGCTCGCCGTGGCCACCCGGGACACCAGCGTCGAGCGGGCCAGCAAGATCGCGGTGTACAAGTCCGCTAAATACACCATCGAACGCCCGATCCTGATGGGCGGCGCCCTGGCCGGGGCCGACGACGCCCTGCTCAAGTGCTACTCCGCCTACGGCCTGCCGCTCGGCGAAGCGTTCCAGCTCCGCGACGACGAGCTGGGCGTGTTCGGCGACCCGGCCGTCACGGGCAAGCCGGCGGGGGACGACCTGCGCGAGGGCAAGCGGACGTACCTGGTCGCCGCGGCCATGGCCGCCGGCAGCCCGGCCCAGCGCGAGGTGGTGTCGACCCTGCTCGGCGACCCGGACCTCGACGACCGGGGCGTGGCGGCGCTGCGCGAGGTGATCGTGTCCACCGGGGCGCTGGCGACCGTGGAGGCCCGGATCTCCGAGCTGACCGCCGCCGCGCACGACGCCCTCGACGGGGCGCCGGTCGAGCCGGGGGCGCACGCTGTGCTGACCGACCTGATCACGGCGGCGACCCGCCGCGCCGGCTGACCCGCCCCCGCCCCGGAAAAGTGTGGGCCAGGCCTCACTGCGGCCCCTCCCACCCGCCCCGCCCCCCGATCTGATCGACCCATGCCAGATCCCGAGAACGCGCCCACGGCCGAACTCCTCCGCCGCCTCGCCGCGCACCTGATCCGACAGCACGAACCGGCCATGCCCACCTGCCAACCCCGCAGGTGCCGGGCGTGCGGGGAGTCCTGGCCGTGTCTCGGCCGCCGGTTGGGGGAGCGCGGCTGGGCGGCGAGCGCCGACCGTCCCGAATGATGGTGGTTCTTCTGCTCCCCGGGCGCCCACCAGTACTCTCAGACCGTGGCAGTCAACAACGCGTCCTTCCGTCCGGCTCGACCGGCGTCGATCGGTGACCTGATCCGGCACCCCGACCCGACGTTCTCCTTCGAGTTCTTCCCGCCGAGGAACGCCGAGGGCGAGCAGGTCCTGTGGCAGACGATCCGCGAGTTGGAGCAGCTGCGCCCGTCGTTCGTCTCGGTGACCTACGGCGCCGGCGGCACGACCCGCGACCTGACCGTGGAGGTGACCGAGCGGCTCGCCACGGAGACCACGATGCTGCCGATGGCGCACCTGACGGCCGTCGACCACTCGGTGCGCGAGCTGCGGCACGTCGTCGGCCGGCTGGCCAGCGCCGGCGTCCGCAACATCCTCGCGGTCCGCGGCGACCCGAAGTCCGGCGTCAACGGCGAGTGGATCAAGCACCCCGAGGGCGTGCTGTACGCGGAGGACCTGGTCCGCCTCGTCAAGGAGTCCGGGGACTTCAGCGTGGGGGTGGCGGCGTTCCCGTACAAGCACCCGCGCTCGCGCGACGTCGAGGAGGACACCAAGTTCTTCGTCCGCAAGATGAAGGCCGGCGCGGACTTCGCCATCACCCAGATGTTCTTCGACGCCGACGACTACCTGCGGCTGCGCGACCGGGTGGCCGCCGCCGGCTGCGAGGCGCCGATCGTGCCGTGCATCATGCCGGTCGTCGCGATGGGCACGATCGCCCGCTCGGCCGAGCTGTCCGGCGCGCCGTTCCCGCCGGCGCTGGCCGCGGAGTTCGAGAAGGTGGCCGCGGATCCGGCCGCCGTCCGTAGACTCGGGATCGACCAGGCCGGCGAGCTGTGCCAGAAGCTGCTGCGCGAGGGCGCGCCGGGGATCCACTTCATCACCTTCAACCGGTCCACCGCGACCCGCGAGGTGTGGCAGAACATCACGGGGGTTCGTGCGCATGCGGCATGACGGCGTCACGGTCACCGGGGTCGGCCGGGTTCCGGTCACCCCCGACGTGTTGGTGGCCAACCTGGGGGCCGAGGTGACCGCGCCGTCGGTGCAGTCCGCCCTCGACCGGTGCTCGGCCGCGCTGGTCAGCATCAACGACGTGCTCAAGCGCGCGGGGGTGTCCGACCGCGACCGGCAGACGGCCGGCGCCCGGGTGTTCCAGGCCTTCGGCCCGAACGGCACGCCGCAGGGCTGGACGGCCAGCCAGCAGTTGACGGCCCGTCTGCGCGACCTCGGCACCGCAGGCGACATCGTGGGCGCGGCGATCGGCGCGGCCGGTGACGCCGCCCGGCTGCACGACCTGAGCTTCGCCGTGGACAACCCGGCCGAGGCGCAGACACGCGCCCGTGACCTGGCCTTTGAGGACGCGAAAACCAAGGCCCGGCGTTACGCTGAGCTGGCCGAGCGGCGACTCGGCGTGGTCGAGGCGGTATCCGAGGGTGGCCAGAGCGGGTCGCCCGGCCCCGGTCACGCCATGCGCGCCATGGCCTTCGGGGGCGGACCGTCCGTGGAGGCCGGTGAACTGGAGATCTCGGCGGCCGTCGAGGTGCGATGGGGGTTGTTGAGCTGACGACGCTGGGCTGGGACGGCTACGCGGCGCGCTGGGCGTCGCTGCACGGGGTGGATCCGCGGACGACCCCGCAGCCCTTCCGTGGCTGGCTCCGGTTGTCCTACGGCCTGGCCCGCCCGTTCGCCCGGCTCGGCGCGACCCCTGGCATTCTGCTCGCCGCGAGCCTTGCCCTGAGCGTCGTCGTACCCGTCTTCGCGGTCTTCGGCGGTTGGTGGACGCTGGGCGGGGCCGTCGCCGTCCTGCTCGCGGTCGTCGCCGACGCGGTCAGCCGCGCCGTCGCCGTGCTCACCGAGCAGATCACCCGCCTCGGCTACGTGTACGCGGCCCTGGTCGAGCGGCTGTCCGAGGCGGCCTGGCTGGGCGCGTTGTGGCTGCTCGGTGCGCCGGGGCCTGTGATCGTCGCGTGCGGGGCGGCGACCTGGTTCCAGGAGTACCTGCGGACCCGGACGGCGGAGACCGGGGCCGTGCTGGTCGACGGCTCGGTGCTCGGGGAGCGCAGCCCGAGGGTCGCCGTGGCGGTGCTCGGGTTCGTCCTGTGTGGCCTGGCCGGGGCGGCCTCCGACACCCTCGCCCGGGGCGCTGCGGCGTTCGTCGCCGCCGTCTGGCTGCTGGTCGCGGTGCTGGGCCTGACGCACGTGTTCACGGCGGTCCGCCGAGCTATCGGCTGAAAAAGCCACAACCTTCGACGGATACGGCGACACCTGCCCCGGTCTCCAGCGGCGGGTCCCGGTCCCGGCCCGGGTCCAGTCGGTCCCGCACCGGCCGGGTCTGATCGGTCCCCGTCCCATACCGGCCCGAGGCCGTTCAGGCCCCGTCCCGCACCGGCCCGGTTCAGCTCCGGCGCTTGCCCGGTGCCGGCGGGTCGAGCGGCAGTGACCGGCCGAGCACCGCGAACGGGCGTTCGTCGCCGGGGAAGTGGAAGTGCCGCAGGACGTCGAGGAACCCCAGCCGCCGGTACAGCCGCCAGGCCCGGGACGCCTCCCGCGGCACCTCCGGCGTGGACAGCAGCACCGTACTGCGCGGCACCCCGGTGAGCAGCGCCGTGAGCTGACCCTGCCCGGTGCCGTGCCCCTGGGCCTCCGGGGAGACGTGCAGCTCCACCAGCTCGAAGCAGTCGTCCATCCAGCTGTGGTAGACGGGCCGGGGCAGCGCCGCGCGCACCTGCTCGTGCCACCACTGGCCGGGGCTGGACGTGTAGCCGTAGCCGAAGCCGAGCAGGGTGCCGTCGTCGGCGAGGGTGGCCACGGCGCGGAAGCCGGGCCGCGCGGCGTGGCTGGCGACGAAGCTGCGCCGGGAGAAGATCAGGTCCCTCGGGTACGCCATCGCCGCCCCGTACACGGCCAGGACGTCGTCGAGGCGGCGCAGGAGGTCGTCGGGTCCCCAGTGGATGAGTGGCATAGGTACGTATCTTGGCGTATTAAGACAAGCTCTGTGGCGCGGCAAGCCGGGCGGAGAGCCAGTCGAGTGCCGAGGGGATGAGGACCATCCACGCGGCGAGGGTGTGTCCGCCGGTCGGAATGAAGGCCGTCGTGAACCGGATCGGGGCCCGCACCTGCGGCGCGAACTCCTTGATCCCGGCCATCGCGACCTTGTCGTCGTTGGCGGCCCCGTACCAGATGTCCACGTCGGGGACCGGCAGGTTCTGGACCCGCCACAGCGGGGCGTTCTCCTGGCGGGCCTTCTCGTTGCCCTTGAACAGGTCCTGCGTGCCGCCCTCGCCGCCGGGCAGCGGCTTGAAGTAGCCCGACAGGCTGGCGGCGGCGGCGTACGTCCCGGGGTGCCGCAGGACGTGGTTCACCGCGCAGTACCCGCCGGTGGAGAAGCCGATGACGCCCCAGGCGGCGCGGTCCCCGCGTACCCGGAAACGGCTCTTCACGGCCTGCGGCACGTCCTCGGTCAGGTAGGTCTCGAACTGCGGCCCGCCCTCGGCGTTCACGCACTCGCTGTCCCACTTGGGGTCGGGGTGGATCGTCGGATAGATGACGATCGTCGGGGCCATCCGGTGCGCGGCGATCTCGGCGTCGAGCATCCGCTGCGCCCCGGTCCCGGACACCCAGGTGTTCGGCGTGCCGGGGAAGCCGGCGTACGCCGTGATCACCGGGTACCGGACGGTGTCGGACTGGTCGTAGCCCGGCGGCAGGTAGGCGATCACGGGCAGCGCGATGCCGGACTTGCCCAGGGCCGGCGTGAACTGCTCCATCCGGCTCTGTCCGGGCGCGGCGGTCGGCACCGTTCCGCCGTCGTCGTCCCCGATCGGCACGGCGGCGGCGTTGCGGTCGCCGAACACGTGCCCCCAGGTGGGCGCGAGGAACATGATCCGGTTGACGGCGACGCCGACCACGGAGAACGCTGTCAGCGCGCACAGCGTCAGCAGCACCGGACGGATCAGCCAGCGCCCCCAGCGGACCCTGGGCCAGGCCCAGGCGACGAACACCGTCGTGGCGACGGCGACCCCGATGGTGAGGAACTGCAGGTCGAGGCTCGTGGGCGTCATCGTCCGGCCCCCGGGGCGTTCGGCCGGGTCGGCGCGTGGGCCGGCGGGGTCGTGGCCGCCGGCGTCGACGGGGCCAGCGGCGGCGCGGAGGGCGGCAGGGTGGCCGACGTGCTGACCTGGCCGGCGGTCTGCGCCGGGTCGAGCGCGGCCGGGAGCTGCGCGGCGGCCCAACGCAACGCCGCCGTCAACGGATCGGCGGGCTTCGGCACGAGACGATCGGTCGTTCCCCGGGTACCGGGCGTGGGCCGCGCGCTCGCGGTAGGGGACGCGGACGGGGACACAACCGGCACCGGCGACGGCACCGGCAGCCCGGAGGGCACCGCGACGCCCGGGGCGAGGAACACGGCCACCGGGCTGCTGAGCGCCGTGAGCGCCTTGGCCGGCGCGGTGAGCTCCGCGGGGACCGGCGGGGTGACGGCGGCCGCCGACCGGTAGCGCTCCGGGTGCCGGCGGGCCAGGTCCAACGCCGCGACGCCGTACTTGCCGATCCCGACCGCCGACCACCGGTCCGGGGTGGTCCGCAGGTCGCGGCCCAGCTCCTGCGGCAGGTCGGTGCCGAGCAGTTTGAGGGAACCGGCGTCGTTGTTGTGCGGGTGCACGAACACCACGATCGCCGGGTCGCCGGCCCGGCCGGCGGCACGGGCGTCCGCCCAGCCGGGGGTCCCGGGCGGCGCGAACGCCACGATCACGGGGAACCGGCTGTTGGGCTGCAGGAAATACTGTGCCGGCAGGCTGATCGACGGGTGCTCGGTGACCGGCCAGTGCCCGCCGCCGGCCGGCTGCCAGGGGAACGCCAGCCCGGACTTCGCGCCCTGCTGGGACCGGGCTCGCAGCCACTCGTCGAGGCCGCCGCTCGTGACGCTCTCGGCGACGGGCTCCTTGGCCTTCGGCGGGTCGATCAGCGTCTCCAGGGACGGGTAGAGCTGTTCCGACCGGTTCACCACGAGACCGACGCATATCACGATCATGATCTGGGACAACAGCAGCGATCCGCTCCGCAGCACCAGCCGCGCCCGGCGGGGCCAACGCCGCCACAGTGTGACCGTGCCGGCGACCACGAGGATCGCGAGGGCGAACCCACCGACGAGGGTCGATGTGGCGGTCAGGGACATGCCCCCACTGTAAAGACCGGTTTTCCGGTACGACGAGCGGAGTGATCTGTCCGACACCTCCACATGCCGCCCCGGATCCATCGGCGGACCTGCGCACTCTGGCGGGTGCGGCGGGCCGGGCGCCGGGGTGATGCTGGATCTGTCGGCAAGGGCGGGTTGTCCGGAAACAGGAGGATGACGAATGGGTGTTGCGTCCACTGTGCGGAGAGCGCTACTCTACGTCTATTCGAACAGAGGTTCGAAAATGGCTCGGCTCCGACCGGCTGGAGGATTTCGCATGCTGACGATCCCGGCACACGCCTTCCCGCAGCGCACCCCGCTGGAGCTGTTCGCGCTGGCCCGTCGGGGGCTGGCCGAGGCTGCCGCCGCCACCACCGACGAGGAGCGCTACGCCACGGCCCACCTCGCCGCCCTGCGCGCGGCGGCCGCCGTCGTCGCGGCCAGGGCCCGCCCGGCCCCCGGCGGCCGGGGCCGTCCGACCAGCGTCTGGGGTCTGCTCACCCTGGTCGCTCCCGAGCTGTCCGACTGGGCGGCCCAGTTCGCGGCCGGGGCGCGCCGCCGGGCCATCGCCGAGGCCGGCGTGCCCGGCGCGGTCACCCACCAGGAGTCCGAGCGGCTGATGGTCGAGGCCGAGCGCTTCGTGGCCATCGTCGCCGACGCGCTCGCCCTGACCCACCGGTCCACCGTCGCGCCGCAGCAGCGGTCCGCGGCGACCGGGCCGCTGCGTTCCGCGGTCGCCCTGCCCAGGGCGGCCTGACCGTCCCCGCTCGGGGCCGTGCCGGGAGGGCGGCGGCCACGGGCGGGGCGCGGCGCCCGCAGCCGGCAATCCCCCCGTCGGCGGCGGTGCGCATCCAGGTTCCGCGATCCGGCACCCCCCTGCCGGGTCGCGGAACGTATTCCGGGGCACCCGCCAAGCCCGACGGTTCTCGGCTCGACGGGGCGGATCCGGACACCGCCGGCGGGCATCGAACTCAGGCGCGTCGCCGCGACGCGGCCCCGCCGGACCCGGTCGGTGTGCTCGCCATGGCCGTCCGCGACGCCATAGGCTTCCACCATGACTGACCCTCTGGTCGAGCGCATGCGCCCGTTCGGCACCACGATCTTCGCCGAGATGTCCGCGTTGGCGGCCCGGACCGGCGCCGTCAACCTGGGCCAGGGCTTCCCCGACACGGACGGCCCTGCCGAGATGCTGGAGGCCGCGCGGGCGGCGATCCTCGGCGGACACAACCAGTACCCGCCGGGGCCGGGGATCCCGGCGCTGCGGAGTGCGATCGCCGATCACCAGCGCCGGTTCTGGGGACTGGAGTACGACCCCGACGGGGAGGTGCTGGTCACGGCGGGGGCGACCGAGGCGATCGCCGCGACGATCCTGGGGCTGTGCGAGGCCGGCGACGAGGTGATCTGCTTCGAGCCGTACTACGACTCCTACGCCGCCTCGGTCGCGCTCGCCGCCGCCGTCCGCCGGCCGGTCACGCTGCGCCCGGACGCCGACGGCGGGTACGCGTTCGACCCGGAGGAGCTGCGGGCCGCCTTCACGCCGCGTACCCGTCTGGTGTTGTTGAACTCCCCGCACAACCCGACGGGGAAGGTCTTCACCCGAGCCGAGTTGGCGCTGATCGCGCAGCTGTGCGTCGAGCACGACGTCGTCGCCGTCTGCGACGAGGTCTACGAGCACCTGGTGTTCGACGGCGAACACCTGCCCCTCGCGGGCTTCCCGGGGATGCGGGACCGCACGCTGCAGATCTCCTCGGCCGGAAAGACGTTCTCCTGCACCGGCTGGAAGGTCGGCTGGGTGTGCGGCCCCGCCCGGCTGGTCTCGGCGGCGCTGCGGGTCAAGCAGTTCCTCACGTTCGTCAACGCCGGCCCGTTCCAGCCGGCCGTCGCCGTGGCCCTCGCCCTGCCGGACGCCTACTTCCACGGTTTCCGCGAGGAGCTGCGCGCCAAGCGTGACACGCTCTCCGACGGGCTCCGCAAGGCCGGGTTCGACGTCCGGCGGGCCGAGGGCACGTACTTCGTGACGGCCGACATCACCGGGCTAGGCGGCGTCGACGGGGTGGAGTTCTGCCGGGCGCTGCCGGAGCGCAGCGGCGTGGTGGCAGTGCCGACCCAGGTGTTCTACGACGACGTCGACGCCGGCCGCAGGCTGGTCCGGTTCGCGTTCTGCAAGCGGCCGGAGGTGCTCGCCGAGGCGGTCAGCCGGCTGACCGGGGGCGCATGACGGTCGGCCGCCAGTCGAGCCACCGGACCCACGGGTCGACCTCGGCGAGGGCCACGACCTCGCTGACCTCTCCGGCGGTGTAGGTCACCGAGGTCAGCACCGAGCAGTGTTCGGTACTGAAGGGGTTGGGCTCGTCGCTGACCAGTGCCAGCGCGTTCTCCGGCTGCTCCTTGGAGATCCACACCAGGTCGCGCCCCGCGGCGGCCAGCAGGCCGGGGAACTCGGCCCGCCGGTCCAGGCAGCACAGCACGCTGGAGCCGTACACGACGGGCAGGACGTCGGCGGGCACGTCGGCCAGCGCCTTGGGCAGCTCGTCGAGGAAGTCGCCGACCCGCCAGTCGACCGGGTGGGTATCGAGCCCGGCGAGGCCGGCGGTGAGCCGGGCGAGCTCGGCGGTCCGCTCGGGGTAGACACCGGACAGCAGCCAGCGCACCGCGTCGGGATCGTCGTGCAGGACGGGGTCGCGTTCCAGGCCGATCCGCAGCGCGACGTCCAGGTCGGTGTCGAGGTGGTCGGGGACGGGTCCGCGCAGCTCGCACTCCAGGGTGACCGCTCCCGCGCCGGCCACCACCTCGGAGCCGGCCCCGCGATAGCTGTACCGGTACAGGTCGGGCAGCAGGGCCAGGCCCGCCGCCGCGCCGAGTTCCAGCAGGGCCACCGGTCGGCCACCGGCGGCGGCAGCGGCCCGGCCCAGCGCCGGCCGGGTGATCGCCGCGATCCCCGGGTCGTTGGTGCGCGACGCCGGCCGGGCGGCGCACAGCTCGGCGAGCAGGCCCCCGTGCGTCGCGACCAGGTCCGCGAACGCCTCGACCATGCCCGGGCCGGGCTCGCGGTGCCCGCCGAGGGTGGGGTAGTAGTCGGCCAGCGGGTGCCGCACGGTGCGCAGCACGCACTGCACGGCGGCGAACAGCAGGGGCGGGTGGCCGGGCAGGGTCTCGCCGAGCGCGGCCACCGGCGCGCCGAGCCCCGGGTCGGCGGCGACGGCCCGGGCGAGGGCGGCGAGTCGGGGGGAGCCGGCCATCGTGAACCGGCCGTCGGCGGCACGTGTGAACGCTGCTGCGAGCGTGGGGGTTTCAGTCACCGGGGAATAGTAGGTCGATCGCGGACAAACGTCCGGGCCTAATTTTCACCGTCTGGGCCGATAGCGGTAACACCCTGAGTTCGCCTAACTTTGATACACGTGAGCTACCCCGAACAATCCAACCCCCAACGGTGGTACGGCGAGGAGCGCGACTCCCGCTACTCCGAGCCGCCGTACGCCGACCAGCGCCCCGCCGGTGACTACAGGCCACCGGAGCCCCGCACGGCCGACCAGCAGCACCCGGCCGAGCCGGCCTGGGCCACGCCCCGCCCGGAGCAGTACCGGTCCGGCGAGCAGCAGGCCTGGACCCCGCCGGCCGAGGGCACCCCGCCGGTCTGGGACACCCCGCAGCCCCGCGCGGCTGAGTCCCGGATCCCGGAGCAGCAGGCGGCCTGGACCCCCGAGCAGCGTGCCGGCGAGCAGGCGTGGACTCCTGAGCAGCGCCCGGCCGAGCCGGCGTGGACCGAGCGGCCCGCCGCCGAGGCCCCCACCGGCGGCCAGCGGCACCAGGCCGAGCGGGTGCCGCTGCTCAAGGGCCAGCCCCGCCCCGAGCAGCCGACCAGCGGCGGCTTCCCGACGGAGCAGCCGGCGTACGACCCGCCGACCACCCGGGTCCCGACCGTCGTCCCCGACCCGGCCCGCCCCGGACCCGGCCACCCGACCGAGCAGGTCCAGCTCCGCCGGTCCGAGCCCTCGGCCGACGGCGACGGGGTGTACCGCTCCCGCCGCCCCGTGATCGCGATCGGCCTCGCCGCCGTGGTCGGCGTGCTGGAGCTCGTCACCCTCGGCCTGCTCGGCTCGTCACTGATGGCCAAGCCGATCCCCGCGTCCGGCGTCGTCGCCGGTGTCCTGCTCCTGCTGGGTCTGCCCGTTTTCGCCGCCGGGATGTACGGCATGGTGACCGGCGCCGGCCGCGCCTCCGAGCGGCACGGGGCCAGGATCCTGCTCCGCCCGCCGCTGTCGTACCTGGTGATCGGCCTGGTGCTGCTGGTCGGCGCGGCCCTGGCGGCCGGGTGACAACCGGCACACCGTAGACTTGTCAACCGGCGACCGCCCCGTGCGGTCGACCTCGCGCGCCCTTCGCACCCCACCGGGTGCGACGGCGGCTCTCCCTGGTCCCATCCCCGAGATGGACGCCAACGAGCCGACGACCCGGCGCTAGGGCCGCGACCGCCCGTCGCGGCAACAACCAGGGACAACTGAAGGAGACACCGTGGCAGTCGTCACGATGCGCCAGCTTCTCGAGAGCGGCGTGCACTTCGGGCACCAGACCCGGCGCTGGAACCCGAAGATGAAGCGCTACATCATGACCGAGCGCAACGGCATCTACATCATCGACCTGCGCCAGAGCCTCGACTACATCGAGAAGGCGTACAACCACATCAAGGCGACTGTCGCCGGTGGCGGTTCGATCCTGTTCGTCGGCACGAAGAAGCAGGCCCAGGAGGCCATCGCCGAGCAGGCCGCGCGCGTCGGCATGCCGTACGTGAACCACCGGTGGCTTGGTGGCATGCTCACCAACTTCCAGACGATCTACAAGCGGCTCCAGCGCATGAAGGAGCTCGAGGCCATGGAGCAGACCGGTCAGGGCGCGACCGGCCTGACCAAGAAGGAGCTCCTGACCCTCTCGCGCGAGAAGATCAAGCTCACCCGCACCCTCGGTGGTCTGCGGGACATGCAGAAGCTCCCGGCCGCGGTGTGGATCGTCGACACCAAGAAGGAGCACATCGCCGTCGATGAGGCGCGCAAGCTGCACATCCCGGTGATCGCGATCCTCGACACCAACTGCGACCCGGACGAGGTCGACTTCCCGATCCCGGGTAACGACGACGCGATCCGGTCCGCCGCGCTGCTGACCCGCGTGATCGCCGACGCCGTCGCCGCCGGGCTCGTCGCCCGCGCCGGCAAGGGCCGTGGCGACGACAAGCCGGAGCCGGGCGTTGTCGCCGGCGACGAGCCGCTGGCCGAGTGGGAGCAGGAGCTGCTCGCTCCGAAGACCGACGAGGCCCCGGCCGCCGTCGAGACCGCTCCGGTCGCCGAGGCTGCCCCGGCAGTCGAGGCCGAGGCCACCCCGGCCGCCGAGTAGTCCTGCAGATCCGCCCAACTTTCGAATCAGAGAGAGAACCATGGCGAACTTCAGCGCAGCGGACGTCAAGAAGCTCCGCGACCTCACCGCTGCCGGCATGATGGACTGTAAGAAGGCGCTCGAGGAGTCGGACGGCGACTTCGACAAGGCTGTCGAGATCCTGCGCGTCAAGGGCGCCAAGGATGTCGGCAAGCGCGCTGGGCGCACGGCGGCCAACGGCCTCGTCGCCCAGTCGGGCAACGCCCTGCTCGAGCTCAACTGCGAGACCGACTTCGTCGCGAAGAACGGCGCGTTCATCGAGCTGGCCCAGGCCCTCGTCGAGCACGTCGCGGCGGTCAAGCCGGCGTCGGTCGAGGCGGCTCTGGCCACCGAGATCAACGGCCAGTCGGTCGCTGACCTGATCCAGGACGAGTCGGCGAAGATCGGCGAGAAGCTGGTCCTCAACCGGATCGCGCTGTTCGAGGGTCAGACCACGGTGTACATGCACCGCAAGAGCGCCGACCTGCCGCCGGCTGTCGGCGTCATGGTCGAGTTCACGGGCGCGAACACTGAGGCCGCGCGCGGCATCGCGATGCAGATCGCCGCCATGCGTCCGAGCTACGTCACCCGTGACGAGGTTCCGGCCGAGGTCGTCGAGTCCGAGCGTCGGATCGCTGAGCAGACCTCCCGCGAGGAGGGCAAGCCCGAGGCGGCCCTGCCGAAGATCATCGAGGGCCGGGTCAACGGCTTCTTCAAGGACGTCGTGCTGACCGAGCAGGCCTCGGTGACCGACTCGAAGAAGTCGGTCGCCCAGATCCTGACCGAGGCCGGGATCACCGTGACGCGGTTCGCCCGCATCGAGGTCGGCCAGGCCTAAGCAAGACCAGAGGGGGCCGCGGTGGTGTGTTGTTGACGCGCCGCTGCGGCCCTTTTGCCGCGTAATAGACTGACTTCGGAGGATTCCATGACCGACACGGCCTCCACCCGCTACCGTCGGGTGGTTCTGAAGCTCTCCGGCGAGATGTTCGGCGGCGGAGCGGTCGGCGTCGATCCGGATGTCGTCTCCGAGGTGGCCCGCCAGATCGCCAAGGCCGTCACCGAGCGGGGCGTGCAGGTCGCCGTCGTGATGGGCGGCGGAAACTTCTTCCGGGGCGCCGAGCTGCAGAAGCGCGGCATGGACCGCCCCCGTGCCGACTACATCGGCATGCTCGGCACCGTGATGAACTGCCTGGCCCTCCAGGACTTCCTGGAGAAGGAGGGCATCGACACCCGCGTGCAGACCGCCATCCACATGGCCCAGGTCGCCGAGCCCTACATCCCGCGCCGGGCCATCCGGCACCTGGAGAAGGGCCGGGTCGTCATCTTCGGCGCCGGCGCCGGCATGCCGTTCTTCTCCACCGACACCGTGGCGGCCCAGCGCGCGCTGGAGATCGCCGCGGACGCCGTGCTGATGAGCAAGAACGGCGTGGACGCCGTGTACACCTCGGACCCGCGGACCAACCCGGACGCCGAGAAGCTCGATACCATCACGTTCGAGGAGTCGCTCCGGCGTGGACTGAAGGTGGTCGACGCGGCCGCGTTCAGCCTCTGCATGGAGAACCGCCTGCCGATGCTGGTGTTCGGGGCCGAGGGCGACGACATCCTCGTCCGGGCACTCGGCGGCGAGCGGATCGGCACCCTGATCACCTCGGCTGAGGCCGGGCCCCGCAAGTAGAGCGCACCACCGACTTCCTGAAGGAGCGACGAGCCAGGTGATCGACGACACACTCCTCGAGGCCGAGGAGAAGATGGATTCGGCAGTCGAGCACGCCAAGTCGGAGTTCGCGGCGATCCGCACGGGCCGGGCGAGCGCCGCCATGTTCTCCAAGATCGTGATCGACTACTACGGCACGCCCACCGCGCTGCCGCAGATGGCGTCCATCGGCGTGCCCGAGGCCCGCATGGTCATCATCAAGCCCTACGACGCGAGCCAGCTCGGCAACATCGAGCGCGCGATCCGCGACTCCGACCTCGGCGTGAACCCGAACAACGAGGGCACCCAGATCCGGATCAACATCCCGCCGATGACCGAGGAACGCCGCCGCGACATGATCAAGGTCGCGCGGGGCAAGGGCGAGGACGCCAAGGTCGCCGTCCGCAACATCCGCCGCCGCGCCAACGACGAGCTCGCCAAGATCCAGAAGGACGGCGAGGCCGGCGAGGACGAGGTGAAGCGGGCGGAGAAGGAGCTCGACGCGTTGACCGCGAAGTACGTGGCGACGATCGACGAGCTGCTCAAGCACAAGGAAGCCGAGCTGCTCGAAGTCTGATGACAGATTTCGACCCCTTCGAGAACGGAGGTCGGCGCGCCCGCCGCGAGCGCGCCGACCCACCGGCCGACGAGCAGCCGGACTGGCTCGACCAGGCCTGGGACTCCACCACCCCGTCGTGGGCGGAGTCCGGCCCCGTCGCGCACCCAGAGTCCGATTTCGACCCGTTCGCACCTCCCGCGCCGTTGCCGCCGGAAGACCATCCGGGGGTACCGGAGTCCGAACCCCCCGCGGCTCCCGTCCCCGACGCACCCCCCGCGCCCCCCAAGGCCGGCCGGAACCTGCCGGCGGCGATCGGGGTCGGCGCCGGGCTGGGCGCGCTCGTCGTGGCCAGCCTGTTCATCCGGCGCGAGGGCGCGCTGTTCCTCCTGGCGGCAGCCGTCGTCATCGGGATCTGGGAGCTCGTCCGAGCGCTGGGCGATGGTCCGGAACGGCCCCCGCTGGGCCCGCTGCTGGCCGGCGGGGTGCTGATGATCGGCCTCGCCTGGTTCGGAGACGTCGGCGCGCTCACGATCGGCCTGCTGCTCACCCTGTTGGCCGTGATGGTGTGGCGGCTCGCGGACGGCCCGCCGGCGTACGCGCGGTCGGTCACCTCCGCGGCCATGGTCGCCGTGTACGTCCCGTTCCTGGCCTCCTTCTTCGTCCTCCTCCTGCGGCCGGAGGACGGCGCGCTGCGGGTGCTGTGCGTCGTGGCCGCCGTGGTGCTCTCCGACACGGGCGGTTACATCGCCGGCGTGTTCCTCGGCAAGCACCCGATGGCGCCGACCGTGAGCCCGAAGAAGTCCTGGGAGGGCTTCGGCGGATCCGTGCTCGCCTGCGCGATCGGCGGCACGCTGATGCTCCGGTTCATGCTCGACACGCCGTGGTGGGCGGGCGCCGTGTTCGGCGTGGCCCTGGCGATCGGCTCGACCGTGGGCGATCTGGCGGAGTCGTTACTGAAACGTGATCTGGGGATCAAGGACATGGGCACGCTGCTGCCCGGCCACGGCGGCGTCATGGACAGGTTGGACTCCCTGCTCGTGGCCGCCCCGCTCGGGTACATGTTGCTGAGCGTGTTGGCCGCCCCCACCGGGTGAAGTGGCTCGCGTTCACCTCCCTGGGGTCGGTTGTTCGGGGGTCGGCGTGGGACACTGGCTGAGTCATGACGACCCTGCCTGTACTCAACATGTCGCCGCCGCGCCGCGCCGGCCGTTCCATGCCGCCCCGGCACCTGGCCGACCTCGACCTGGCCGGGCGTCGGGCCGCCGTCGCGGAGCTGGGGGAGAAGCCGTTCCGGGCCACCCAGCTCTCGACGCACTACTTCGGGCGCTTAGAGGGCGACCCGGCGGCGATGACGGACCTGCCCGCCGGGCTGCGCGAGAAGCTGGCGGCAGAGCTGCTGCCCCAGCTGCTCACCCCGGCCCGCAGGCTCGCGACGGACGACGGGCTGACCCAGAAGACGCTGTGGAAGCTGCACGACGGCTCGCTCGTGGAGAGCGTCCTGATGGGGTACCCGTCGGGATCTGACGAATCGGATGACTCGGATCAACCGGCCAGGTTCGGTCGGGCCACGGTGTGTATTTCGTCACAGGCCGGCTGTGGCATGGCTTGTCCATTCTGCGCGACCGGCCAGGCGGGCCTGACCCGGAACCTGTCGACCGGCGAGATCGTCGACCAGGTCGTCGACGCCGCCCGGATCGCGGCCAGTGGCCAGCTCGCGGGCATGCCGACCCGGCTGTCGAACGTCGTGTTCATGGGCATGGGCGAGCCGATGGCGAACTACAACCGGGTCATCGAGGCGGTCCGACGGATCACCGATCCTGCCCCGGAGGGCCTGGGCCTGTCCCAGCGGCACGTGACAGTCTCGACCGTGGGCCTGGTGCCCGCGATGCGCAAACTGGCCGACGAGGGTCTGTCGGTCACGTTGGCGCTGTCCCTGCACGCCCCGGACGACGAGCTGCGCGACGAGCTGGTCCCGGTGAACACCCGGTGGAAGGTCTCCGAAGTCCTTGACGCGGCGTGGCACTATGCGTCGAAGACCGGACGTAGGGTCTCCATCGAGTACGCGATGATCAGAGATATGAACGATCAGCCGTGGCGCGCCGACCTGCTCGGACGCCTACTATCTGGTCGGTTGGCACACGTGAACCTCATCCCGCTCAACCCCACACCCGGCAGCAAGTGGGATGCGAGCCCCAAGCCGGTGGAGCGGGAGTTCGTCCGACGACTGCGTGCCGCGGGAGTGCCGACTACAGTTCGGGACACGCGGGGTCGGGAGATCGACGGGGCATGTGGGCAGCTCGCTGCTGCGGAGGTGGATGAGTGACGAGTTCAGGTGGTCAGCGGTTCCGACGTCGGGCGCTGCGCCGTGGCTACAAGGTCGACGAGGTGGACATCTTCCTCGACCGCGTGGAGGCGACGCTGGGTGGTGACGCTCCGGGCACGCCCGTGACCGCGCAGGAGGTCCACGACGTGGTCTTCCGGGTCCGGTTCGGCGGCTACGACGAGTGGCAGGTGGACCTGCACCTCGACCGGGTGGAGCGCCAGCTGACCGAGCTCGAGGAGCGTGGCGGCCTGTACCAGCGGGTGGAGCAGCGGCTCGCGCCTCAGCAGGTCCCGCCGCGCGTGCAGCCCCAGGGCCCGCCGCCCGTGCAGGCCTTCGACGAGCGGCCCCAGGCGCCGTTCGACGAGCGCCCGCCGATGCCGCCGCAGCCCGGGATGCCGCCCCAGTTCGACGACCGCACCTCGCAGCAGCCTCCGGTGCGCGACGACCGCGGGTTCGCCCCGCCGCCGGTCCGCGAGGACTACCCGACGCAGAACTTCCCGAGCGTCGTCCCGCCGCCCCTGCCCCCGGTGGCGGCCCCGCCGCAGAGCCGGTCGGGGGAGTATCCGCGTCCGGACCCCACGAGCTTCAACAGTGGCGGCTACGATGCGGCCGGCCGGCACGGTCGGATGGACATGACCGGCGAGATGGGTGCCGTGACCGGCGCCTTCACTCCCGACGAGGTCGGCAAGGTGGACGCGCTGCGACGCACGTTCCAGCCGCGCCGCTTCGGCAGCGGGTACGACCCGGCGCAGGTGGACCGGCTGTTCGACGCGGTCCTGGCGTACATGACGGGGCGCTCCGGTGCGGCCGTCGCCGACGGGGAGCTCGACCCGAGCCAGTTCAGCCTGGTTCAGGGCGGGTACTTCGAGGCGGACGTCGACTCGGCGCTCAAGGAGATCCGGGCCCTGCTCCGCAAGTAGATCCAACGAAAAGAGCCCCGCATCGCTGCGGGGCTCTTTTCGTTGGTCGAGCTAGTTCGATTTGAGGCCGTTCTTGCGGAGGAGCCAGTCACCGACGAGGGTGGCGGCCAGCAGCGCGGCGAGGCCGATCAGCCAGACGTTCTCGACGTTGCCCTCGTGGTTGCCGATGGTCATGACCAGAAGGACCAGGATCGTGACGATGCCGCCGATCCGAGCAACCTTCATGTTGGTCGGCTTGTGCTGGTCCGGCGAGGTCACCGGTTCGGAGCTGCCAGCCACTGTCGAGTCCCTTCCTACGGTGTACGTCGAGATCAGTCTGGCATGACGGGTTGGGGGCCCGTCGGAGGGTTCGGGTAGCGTCTAGGGCGCGTCTTTCTGAGGAGGTTGAGAGTGCGGGTCACCGGTACCGGTCACGCGGGCATGTTCATCGAGACCGGCGCGGGGAGCATCCTGTGCGACCCGTGGGTAAATCCTGCCTACTTCGGGTCGTGGTTCCCCTTCCCGGACAATGTCGACCTCGACTGGGACCGGCTCGGCAACCCCGACTTCCTCTACGTCTCCCACCTGCACCGCGACCACTTCGACGCGGAGTTCCTGGCGTCGCGGATCAGTAAGAAGGCGACGGTCCTGCTGCCGGAGTACCCGACGTCGCAGCTGGAGGACGAGCTGCGCGAACTCGGGTTCACCTCGTTCTTCCGCACGAAGAGCGACGAGGTGCACGAGATCGACGGCCTGAAGGTCATGATCCAGGCGCTGACCTCCCCGACGGACGGCCCGATCGGCGACTCCGCCATCTGGGTCGAGCACGACGGCGTGCGGCTGCTCAACCAGAACGACGCCCGCCCCACGGACCTGTCGACCTTCGCGGAACTGGGGCACGTGCACGCGCACCTGCTGCAGTTCAGCGGGGCGATCTGGTACCCGATGGTGTACGAACTGCCCCAGGCGGCCAAGACGGCCTTCGGCAAGCAGAAGCGCGACCGGCAGTTCGACCGCACCGTGCGCTACATCGACGACCTGAACGCGAGCTACGTCATCCCGATCGCCGGCCCGCCGTGCTTCCTGGACGACGCGCTGTGGCAGTTCAACGACATCCACGGCGACGAGGGCAACATCTTCCCCGACCAGCAGGTGTTCCTCGACCACATCGAGGGCCTCGGTTACGACAACGGGGTGCTGCTGCTGCCCGGTTCCGTCGCTGATGCCGCCACCGGCAAGGTCGAGCACCCGGTCGCGGACGTGCGCGCGTTCTTCGAGAACAAGCCGGTCTACCTGCGGGAGATGGCCGAGCGCAAGCGGCCAGCGCTGGAGGCGGAGAAGGCCACCTGGTCGCACCCCGAGATCGACGTGCTCGCCGAGCTGAAGCGCCGGGTCGAGCCGATCATGGGGGAGTCGGAGTACATCGCGGGCGGCATCGGCGGCCCGGTGCGCTTCGACCTGCTGGCCACCGACTCCGAGGAGGTCGTCGAGAGCATCGTCTTCGACTTCCCGAACAAGGAGATCCGGGTCGCCGCCGACGAGAAGGTCCGCTACCGGTTCCGCACGGAGCGCCGCCTGGTCGAGCACCTGATCTTCATCGACGAGGGCGACTGGGTCAACTCGTTGTTCCTGTCCTGCCGGTTCTCGGCGGCCCGGATCGGCCAGTACAACGAGTTCGTCTACGCGTTCTTCAAGTGCCTGTCCGAGGAGCGGATCAACTACGCCGAGGGCTGGTACGCAGAACAGAAGCCCGACGCCGAGGACATCGAGCTCGACGGCTGGACCGTGCAGCGCCGGTGCCCGCACCTCAAGGCAGACCTCGGCCGGTTCGGCAAGGTCGAGGACGGCGTGCTGACCTGCCAGATGCACGGCTGGAAGTGGAACCTCGGGTCCGGCAAGTGCATCACCAGCGCGGGGCACGAGATCCGCTCGTCGGCGTCCTAGCGGTCGCGCGGCCTCAGGTCAGGATCAGGTGGTCCCCGGTCGGGGTCGCGACGAGGGGGCGGTTCAGGACGTCAAGGGCGAGTGAGCGCTCGACGTCGAGGGCGTTGATTCCCGAGTACCCGCTGGCCACGCCCTCGGCGAGCCTCACAGCCGCCCTCGACCGGCGGGAGCGCTCGAGATAGGGTTCCGGCGCGGTGTCGGGGTCCTCCCGCAGCGCCGCGATGAACTCCGCGCACTCCCGGTCCTCCTCGCCGCCGGTCACCACGAACGTCGCCGGCCGGTCGCCGAGGGCCCATGCCGTGGCCCGGGCGTTGGGAAAACTCGCCACCAGGAGCTCGTCGGCGGTACGCGCCGCCGCCGTGCCCCGGGTGCCGTTCACTGTCGCCTGGATGATCGTCGCGCCCCGCACGTCGACAGTGGACAACTGTCCGGGCGAGTTCGTCAGCGCGAAGTCCGGCAGCGCGGGGCCGTCGGTGCAGCTCACCGCGTCCGGATACGTCGCGCGTAGCCGCCGGGCGTGCTCCTTGCGCGGCCAGCACGATCCGGGCCGCGCCGAGGTGCACCGCCCAGCTGGCGAAACTGAACGCCCGGAAGACGTCGACGACCACGACGGCGCCGGTCGGCCGGTCCAGTTCCTCGATGGTCACGAAGCGGTTCACGGGGCACAGTGTACTTGCGCGGCTACGGCATGATGTGTCCCATGACGGGGAAGAAGTTCGATGTGGTCCTGCGTGGGTACGACCGCAGGCAGGTGGACGTGTTGCTGGCCCGGGCCGAGGAGCGTGGGCTGACCCGAGAGGAGGTGGAGAACGCGAATCTGACGATCGTGCTCCGGGGGTACCACTGTGGCCAGGTGCTCGCGTACCTCGCCGGGTTGGTGGAGGGACAGTAGTACGCATTCGGACGGTCTGGGGGGGGTCTCGGGGGTGGCGGATGCCCGCTATCGTGTCGACTTGACTACGGGGTGCACAGGTAGCTGGAGGGGGCATCCGGGATGGCACGGCCTCGGTTCGACATCGTTCCGAACGGTTACGACCCGGGGGACGTCGGCGCGACACTCAGCACGCACGAGGCCAGCGGCTTCAGTGCTGCGGGCTGGGAACGGTTTCGCAACGGCTTCGGCCTGAGAACCCGAGACGTCGGGTACGACATCGCGCAGGTCAACGAGTACCTGTTCTCCCTGGTGAGGCCTCCGGTGTGGGCCATCGGTCCCGCCGCGGAACGATTGTGGCCGCCGGCGGTTGCGACGTTGCGGGACCGGAAACGGCTGTCGCGTCTCTCCCTCGATCCAGAGTCGACCACGCACGAGTCCGACAGGGGTTTGGCATGACGAGCAATCTTTCGCACCGGGCTGGGGACTCTCGGAGGGGTGGGGTGTCGCGGAGGCTGCGGGTCGGGGTGGCGGCTCTTGCCGTGGGGGCGGTGCTGGTCGCTGCGCCGGGGGTGGCGTACGCCGATACGGTGCGGGGGCTGTCCTGGCATTTGGATTTCTTGAAGGTGGAGCGGGCGCATGCGATCAGCCAGGGGGAGGGGGTGGTCGTGGCTGTGATCGATTCCGGGGTGGATGCGGGGCATCCGGATTTGCAGGGGCAGGTTTTGCCTGGGTGGGGGATTGGGGGGGATGCGGCGCCGGATGGCAGGACCGACAACAGAGATCACGGAACAGGTATGGCTAGCCTGATCGCCGGAAAGGGAGGTAATGACAATCGATTGCTGGGAATCGCCCCTAAGTCCAAGATCCTGCCCATTGCGCTTGGCGAGGCATCAGAGGAGCGCGAAGTAAGTCAAGCAGTGAGATGGGCTGTAGATCACGGCGCAAGGGTGATCAACATTTCGATCGCCTTTCCTGCGTCGGAACTGGCAGAAGACCTTCGGCAATCAGTTGCCTATGCGATGTCGAAGGATGTGGTCGTCGTTGCTGGTGCAGGTAATACGGATGCGAATGGCCTGGGTGTCGGTGTGCCGGCAGCGATTCCTGGTGTAGTTGCGAGTGCCGCAGTCGATAGAAGCGGAGGGGCATGGGCTGGTTCGTCCCATGGCCACGAGGTCTCAGTCGGAGCTCCGGGGGTCCAAGTGATTACCTCAGCTCCTGCAAACCGTTCGAAGAATGGATATCTCGTCGGTGACGGGAGCAGCAACGCTGCGGCCCTCGTTTCTGGTGAAGCTGCGCTCATTCGGTCTCAGTTTAAGCAACTCAGCGCGGCTAACGTAATCAACCGGATTATCCGCACGGCCAAGGATGCAGGCAAGCCGGGGCGGGACGACCTCTATGGGTTCGGAGTGATTGATCCGGTCGCTGCGCTGACGGCGGATGTGCCTGAGGTCAAGGACAACCCGCTTCTTGGTGCACAGCAAGGTAGTTCGACCGGTCCGGGGTCCGCCGGTCCGACAGGCCAGCCTCTCGTTTCGGCGCACATCGACTGGAAGATCATGGGTCCGCTCCTGGTGGTCGTGGCGGTGCTGGCTGGTGGCATCACCTGGCTGGTGCTGGCGAGCAACCGGCGGCGTCGGCGGGCGGTCCAACGCGTACCCGGGTATCCGCCCGGGCGCTGACAAAGCACGTCATCCAACTTCATGGGGAGGGTTCACCTATGGGTGAGCAGGAACTGACGTTCACCAATCCGCAGATCGCGCCGCTTGTGAGCAGCTCGCGCCAGATCGGCCCCGACACGTGGGAGATCACCCTGGTCGATGGCAGCGTGATCACCACACGGGTGCAGGGCAACCGGATCGACGGTGACTTCGACGCCTGGTGGCTGGCGGCGCCGGGCGCGTCTGTCCATATCTCGGCGGATGACAACGGGATGCGGACAGCCCACGTGCCTGACGGGTTGACGTTCTCGGAAGGACAGGGTCTCAAGACTTCATACGACCTGGCCTCGCTGGGCGACGCGCAACGGTGGTTGCAGGACATGGGGGACGTGGCCAGGAAGCTCCAGACTGGTATGGCGGATATCAGAAAGCTGATCGACGGGCCGACGACCACTGGTACCAGTCTCGGTGGTTTTCCTAAGGCTGCCGAACTCAAGGGGCGGCACGACGGTCTCTACACCGGGTTCGAGGGCATGCTCGCGACAGTTGCGGAGGACCTGTATGACGCGTATGACGCGTTGGGAGAGGTGATGAGCAACTACGTGTCCGTCGAGGACCGCAACCGGATGACTGCTGAGCAGATGCAGAAGATCCTCGCCGAGCAGGCGACCACCCAGCACCCGATGGAGGGCCGGTGAAGGTTGACTGGAGCACCGCGGTGCAACAGGTCGTGATCCAGGGCCGGCCCGGCGACGTGAAGAGCGCAGCGCTGGGGTGGGAGGAGGTGTTGAAGCGGGCCGGCGATATCAAGTCCACGCTGGAACGGGATGTCGCCGACCTGGCCCAGGTCTGGACCGGGCCGGCATACGAGTCCTACAAGACACACATGATGGGCATCGCGAAAAAGATCGGCGATGCGATCGACAAGGTGAATTCAGGCACGGGGGTCGTGCCCTCCTTACAGGAGGCTGCCACCAAGCTTGCCGAGGCGCAGAATGCGATGCCGGTGCCGCATGGGATGTTCGGTGAGTTGATGGCCGCTCGCAATGGGAAGTACAGCCTGGGGCCCAAATTTTGTGAGATCACGCTGTCCAATGAGCTGCTCAAGAATCCTGTGCTCAAGTTCATCGGCAGCAGCCAGGACATGCTGGAGCAGGCCTTGCACGACATCGAAGGGCCGGCGCTCAAGACGTACGACAAGGTGTCTGGGGAGTATGAGGGTGTGCGGCAACGTATGCCGGATGCTGTGCATGTCGGCTCGGATGTTCGGAGAAATGCTGGAGAACCCGAGCTGACAGTTGGAGAAGGTGTCTCTGGTGTCTCTGGTGGACCCGACCTCGGTGCTGGTGGTGCGTACCCATCGAAGGGTTTTGCTGAGCATCAACCTGGAGCCTTTGGGTCTGCTCACACCCCCGGCGACCCGCGGGATGCCTGGAACAAAGGCTGGGAGGACGCTGGCGACTTCCGCCCCCCGGCCTCGGACTCCGAACACCCCTCCGCCACCGGCCTCGCCGGCACAGCCGGCCCCTTCGGCTCCGGCGGTACCGGGTTCAGTGCGGACCCGTCCGCCCTCGGCCTGGGCGGCGGTTCCGGCTCGACCGGCCTCGCCCCAGGCTCCGTCCCCGGCGGCGGCACCCTGGGCCGCCCCGTGGACCTCCCGCGCACCCTCGCGGCCGGCAACTCCGCACGCCTGGCCGGCTCCACCGGATTCGGCGGAATGGGCGCGATCGGTACCCCCGCCGCGAACTCCGCCGAGGACAAGTCCTCGTATTCCACCTGGCTGCGTGAGGACCGGACGATCTGGTTCGGCGACGAGGAGATCGCCCCGGCGGTCCTCGGCAAGGTGGAGGAGCCGGCGTCCGACTGGCCGGCAGGAGTCGAGATGGTGCGGTTCATCCGCCCGCAGGACTGACCCGTGCCAACCGCCAACACTGACCTCCAACCCACCGCGAACGGCGCCGACCCCATACCCACTGCGAACAGCAGGACTGACCCCGTGCCCATCGGAAACAGCAGAGCTGACCCCATACCCACCGGGAACAGAGACTGGAGTGTGCTGTGAGGACAGACGAATGGATCACCGAGGTGCGGGAGCTCGCCCGGTTCACGGCGTCCTGCGCAGTAGGCGTCACCTCGGTGAACCGTGAGGTGACCGTGACCGTGGGGGCCGGCGGGGTGCCGCGCGAGATCACGTTCGGGGAGTCCGCCGCGCGGCTCGACGGAGTGAGTCTGGCCCGGCTGGTGCTGGAGACCCTGCGCGCCGCTGCGGCCCGGGTCGACGAGCGCCTCGCCGACCGACTGGGTGACCATGCCGGCCTGCTTCGCGGCGACTTGTCGACTCCTGCAGCTCAGGATGAACAGGGCGAACGTGCGCAGAACCACTCCGGAGCGCGAGTTGCCGAAGTGCCGGGGCGTGAAGGCGGGGTGGGCGCGGGAGATGGGGTCCACGGGCATGCCGGTTCGCGGCCCAGTGGTGGTGCCGGTACCGAGCCGGGTGGCGGGGCCGGCCCCGGTCCACGGCGCGAGGCCGTCCACGCTCATGCCGGGCACCCCATTCCGGAGCTGGAGCGGTTCCGGGAGTTGGTCGCCGATCGGGCCGCGAGGAGTACCCGGCTGCGGACTTCCCTCGGGGAGGACCGCACGCTCGCGGAGAACTCCGACGGCCGGATCCGGATCCTGGTCCGGGGTGTGACTGTCGAGCAGGTGTCTATGGCGGACGGCCTGCTCGCGGAGTACGGCGCGGAGGCGCTGGGCATGCTGCTGGTGTCCCTGATCCATGGGGCGATCGCCCGGTCGGCCGCGCGGGCCGCCGAGCTGACGGCCGAGCTGACCGGCACCCGCCTGGACATTCCAGTACCGACCGGCAACCGGGTGGAGACTCCGGGATTGACCGGCACCCGGGCGGACGATTCAGGACGGGACGGCCCCCAGCTGAACGCTTCGGGGAGGACTCAGCTGGCCGGTGCCCGGCTGGACGGTCCGGGACGGGGGCGCGGCTAGATGGGTGACGACCACAAGGGATTCTGGGTGGATCCGGTCGCGTTGGAGGAGTGCCGCCAGCGCCTTGCGCAGGTGCGCTACCGGACGGCGGAGCTGCTCAGGGTCGCCGAGCAGGCCGATCCGGAGTGGTTCATCTGGGGTGCCCTGGGCGCGCAGATGGCCGCGGCGTACTGGGGCGGCTGCGGCCGGGACCTCTACCGCCAGCTGGAGATGATGGCCGAGGGGATCGCCGGCCGGGTGGAGGCGATCGATGCGGCGGGCAAGGCGTACCAGGACACGGATCGGGGGATCGCGGAGGCGCTCCGGGGCATCCACAGGCTGCTGGGGGAGGACGGGAAGTGACCTCGCCGGCCGAGCCCGACGTCAACGACGACAGCGACGTGACCAATGACGAGACCGACGAGCCGTGGTCGGTGACGCTGGGCGATGTCCAGTACTTCCCGGCGCCGGAGACCAGCCGGTACGAGTTCCTCCGCTTCGATCCGAAGTCGGACATCCCGCTGTTCTCGGACGCGACGTCGATCGGGAAGCTGCTGGCCACGTTCGACGAGAAGGACAGCACCGAGCTGGGTGAGCTGATCACGCTGATCGGCGGCCTGGGGCACAACCTGTTCGACGTGGTCTTCGACCCGATGAACGCGCTGCTCGCAGCGGGTCTGGGGTTCCTGGTCGACGTGGTGCAGCCGTTCGAGGATCTCGTGGGGTTGGTCACGGGCAACGGCGAGCGGATGGCCACCGAGATCAGCCGCTGGGAGCGGGTCGGCAGGGCGCTGGTTCCGCTCGCCGAGGAGGTCCGCAAGTGCGGCGAGGACCATATGTTCGGCTGGCGGGGGCTGACGGCGGAGCGGTCCAGGGAGCGGTTGGACGCCTTCGCGAACGGCATGCGCGCCGTCGCCACGGACATCAAGCTGATCGAGGTCTGCCTGATCCTGGCGAAGACGGTGATGGACATCGCGCAGGCCGTCCTGATCCAGCTGCTGGCGACCTGGGTGGAGTGGTTGATCATCACGTGGATGATCGCGATGGACGCCGCGCCGGAGACCGCCGGAGCCTCGGTCAACGTCGCCGTCGTCGCCACCGAGGTCGAGGGCGGGGTGATGCTGAGCAGGGGAGTGGTGTTCCTGGACCGGGTGGTGCCGGTCCTCGGCCGGTTGGAGAACATGTTCAAGAAGCTCGAGCCGATGAAGATGGCCGGGGTGCGTGAGGGGTACGCGCCGAAGGGCGCCCAGCGCAGCGCCGGTTCCGTGCGGGACGAGTACGTCCGCAGTGACGACACCTGGATGCCCGCGGCCACCAAGGGGGCCGGCGGGGCGGTGAGCGTCGAGCAGCGTTACCAGGACTGGCTCACCGACGAGCACCGGCAGAGCTCCGGGGACATCGACCGTGAACTGGACAAGGACGGGTAGCGCGTACCGCGAAAGTTGTAGGGCCGGCGGAAACGTCAACCCTGTGCCGGACGCCCGGCACGGTCGGTCTCGGTAGCGTTCTGGGCGTCCACACTGGAGGAGACGAGCATGACTGTGCGGCTGCTCCTGATCATCGGGGGCGTGCCCGTGGCCCTGGTCGCGACGGTGCCCGCCCGGACGCCGGGGCGGGTGCCGCACCGGCCGGCGGCGGGGCGACCGTCGTCCGACCGGCCGACGGACGCGGACGGCCGTCCGGTGGCAAGCTGGCGGAATGAACATTGTATTCAGTACCGAGCGGCTGATCGTCCGGCCGTGGGAGGAGTCCGACGCGGACCGGCTCTTCGACATGTACGGACGGATGGAGGTCGTCCAGTACCTCGGTGCCACGCCTCAGGTGATGACCGAGCCTGAGCAGGCGCTGCGGACCATGGCCCGCTGGCGGGAGCGCTCGACGGATCCCCGGTTCGGGATCTGGGCGGTGCAGCGGCCCGACGGGGTGGTGGCGGGCACGGTGCTGCTCGTGCCGTTGCCGGACGGGGACGGCGAGGTCGAGGTGGGCTGGCACTTCCACCCGGACTCGTGGGGCCACGGGTACGCGACGGAGGCCGCCCGGGGCGCGGTCGAGAAGGGGTTCGCGGAGGGCTTGGACGAGATCTTCGCGGTGGTGCACCCGCCGAACACCGCCTCGGTGCGGGTGTGCGAGCGGCTGGGGATGACACCGCAGGGTCTGACGGACCGGTGGTACGGGATCGAACTCGCGGCGTTCCGGATCGCCCGGTCCTGACGGGTGGGTGGCGGCGGTGCCGGTGCTGGTTGGGAGCGCCGCGCACCGCCGCCGCCGGACCAGCCGGGCCCCGACGGCGGCCGGAACACGGCCGCGCGCCGAATCCGCACGGCACCGCCACGATCCCCCCGGAACCGGTCGGGGACAATGGCCCGGTGACGCGCACCCTCGTACTTCTCGGTTCCACCGGCTCGGTGGGCACCCAGGCCATTGACGTCGTGCGACAGCACCCCGACAGGTTCCGGGTGGTGGGCCTGGGCGCCGGTGGCGGCAACGTCGCCCTCCTGGCGGAGCAGGCGCTCAGCCTCGGGGTGGAGATCGTCGCGGTGGCCAACTCGACGGCCGTGCAGGACCTCCAGTTGGCCTTCTACGCGGAGGCCCAGAAGCGCGGCTACGCCACCGGGGACTTCCGGATCCCGAAGATCCTCGCGGGGCCGGAGTCGATGGCGGATCTCGCGGAGTACCCGTGTGATGTGGTCCTGAACGCCGTCACCGGTTCCATCGGGCTCAAGCCGACCCTCGCGGCGCTCAAGGCCGGTCGGACCCTGGCGTTGGCCAACAAGGAGTCCCTGGTCGCAGGTGGGGCACTGGTGAAAAAATTCGCTAAACCCGGTCAAATTGTACCGGTGGACAGCGAGCACTCCGCCCTGACCCAGTGCCTGAGGTCGGGTACGGAGCGTGAGGTTCGTCGCCTGATCGTCACGGCGAGCGGCGGCCCGTTCCGGGGCAGGTCCCGGGAGTCGCTGCGGGGCGTGACCCTGGAGGAGGCGATGGCCCACCCGACCTGGGACATGGGTCCGGTGATCACGATCAACTCGGCCACGCTGGTGAACAAGGCCCTGGAAGTGATCGAGGCGCACGAGCTGTACGGCACCCCGTACGCCGACATCGCGGTCATGGTGCACCCGCAGTCGGTGATCCACTCGATGGTCGAATTCGTCGACGGATCAACGATCGCGCAGGCCAGCCCGCCCGACATGCGGCTGCCGATCGCGCTGGCGCTCGGCTGGCCGGACCGGGTGCCGGGGGCGGCGCGCGGCGTCGACTGGACTGCCGCGCACACGTGGGAATTCGCGCCACTGGACGACGCGGTGTTCCCCGCCGTGGCGCTCGCGAAGGCCGCCGGCACCGAGGGCCGCTGCCGCCCCGCGATCTTCAACGCGGCCAACGAGGAGTGCGTCGAGGCGTTCCGGGCCGGCCGGCTGCCGTTCCTCGGGATCGTGGACACCATCGATCGGGTGCTCGACGACGCGCCCGACTACGCTGAGCCAGGTACCGTCGAAGAGGTGCTCGCCGCGGAGGCGTGGGCTCGCGCCCGCGCACGCGAGCTGGCCGGGACGTACTAGAGAGGGATTTCATGGCGCAGGCGCTCGGGGTCATCTTGTTTGCCCTCGGCATTTTCGTCTCAGTATGTCTGCACGAAGCAGGACATATGTGGACGGCCAAGCGGTTCGGTATGAAGGTCACCCGGTACTTCGCCGGCTTCGGCCCGACCCTGTTCTCCTTCCGTCGCGGTGAGACCGAGTACGGGCTCAAGGCCATCCCACTGGGCGGTTTCGTCAAGATTGTCGGGATGACGCCGCAGGAGGAGGAAGAGGAGGAGCTGAGCGAGGAGGACAAGAAGCGGGTCATGTGGCGCAAGCCGGTGTGGCAGCGCACGATCGTCCTGTCGGCCGGTTCCGCCGTGCACTTCATCCTCGCCTTCGTGATCATGTGGATCGCCGCGATGTTCGTGGGCCTGCCGAACCCGGCGTTCGCGAAGGCGCTCGACGACGTGGCGAAGCACCCCCGGATCAATGTCGCGAAGTGCGTCGTCGTCGCCAACGAACAGCGCGACTGCAACCCCGGGACCGACCCGGCCTCCCCGGCGAAGAACGCCGGCCTGCGCGACGGCGACACGATCACCAAGGTGAACGGCACCGCCGTGACCACCTACCTCGACCTGGTCAAGGCGATCCGGGCCACCCCGCCCGGCCCGGCGACGCTCACGGTCACCACCGACGGCGCGGAGCACACGGTCACCGTCGACCTGATCTCGGCCCAGCGGACGTCGCTCACCGAGAAGGGCAAGACCGAGACGGTCTCCGCCCTCGGCGTCGGCGGTTACCTGGACCCCGGGGTGCCCACCACGATGACGTACGGCCCGGTCGACGGGATCGGCGCCGCCGGCAGCTTCTACATGGACACGCTGGGCAACACGTTCACGGCGTTGAAGAAGTTCCCGGAGAAGCTGCCGAAGCTGTGGGACGCGGTCACCGGCTCCGAGCGCGACCCGGAGACCCCGATCAGCGTCGTCGGCGCGAGCCGGATCGGCGGCGAGCTCGCGGACCGGGGCCTGTGGTCCGTGTTCCTTTGGCTGCTTGCGTCGTTGAACATATTTGTGGGCATCTTTAATCTGCTACCGCTGCTCCCGCTCGACGGGGGCCACATCGCCGTCGCCTGGTTCGAACGGGCCCGCTCCTGGTTCGCCGCCCGGCGCGGCCGCCCCGACCCGGGCCGCGTCGACTACGCCAAGCTGATGCCGGTCACCTACGTGGTCATCATCGTCTTCGGCGCGTTCACCCTGTTGACGGTGGGCGCTGACATCTTCAACCCGATCACCCTGAAGTAAGTGGAAGAACAGTGACCTCGATCAGCCTTGGTATGCCCCCCATGCCGCTGCCGGCCCTCGCCGAGCGGCGCAAGTCCCGTCAGCTGATGGTCGGCAACGTGCCCGTCGGCGGCGGCGCGCCGGTCAGCGTGCAGTCGATGACGACGACGCTCACCTCCGACGTCAACGCCACCCTGCAGCAGATCGCCGAGCTGACCGCCTCGGGCTGCCAGATCGTCCGGGTGGCCGTGCCGTCCCAGGACGACGTGGAGGCCCTGCCGGCGATCGCGAAGAAGTCCAACATCCCGGTGATCGCGGACATCCACTTCCAGCCGAAGTACGTGTTCGCCGCCATCGACGCCGGCTGCGCGGCGGTCCGGGTGAACCCGGGCAACATCCGCCAGTTCGACGACAAGGTGGGCGAGATCGCCCGCGCCGCCGCCGACGCCGGGATCCCGATCCGGATCGGCGTCAACGCCGGTTCGCTCGACAAGCGGCTGCTGGAGAAGTACGGCAAGGCCACCGCGGAGGCGCTCGTCGAGAGCGCCCTGTGGGAGTGCTCGCTGTTCGAGGAGCACGGCTTCCGCGACATCAAGATCTCGGTCAAGCACAACGACCCGGTCGTCATGATCCGCGCGTACCGCCAGCTCGCCGAGCAGTGCGACTACCCGCTGCACCTCGGCGTCACCGAGGCCGGCCCGATGTTCCAGGGCACGATCAAGTCGGCGGTCGCGTTCGGCGCGCTGCTCGCCGAGGGGATCGGCGACACGATCCGGGTGTCGCTGTCCGCGCCGCCGGTCGAGGAGATCAAGGTCGGCAACCAGATCCTGGAGTCCCTGGGCCTTCGGGAGCGGGGCCTGGAGATCGTGTCGTGCCCGTCGTGCGGGCGGGCGCAGGTCGACGTGTACAAGCTGGCCGAGGAGGTCACCGCCGGGCTCGAGGGCCTGCCGGTGCCGCTGCGGGTCGCCGTCATGGGCTGCGTCGTCAACGGCCCCGGCGAGGCCCGCGAGGCCGACCTGGGCGTGGCGTCCGGCAACGGCAAGGGCCAGATCTTCGTCAAGGGCCAGGTCATCAAGACCGTGCCGGAGTCGCAGATCGTGGAGACGCTGATCGAGGAGGCGCTCCGGCTCGCCGAGGAGATGGGCGCGGAGCTCCCGGAGGAGCTGCGCGGCCTGGCCTCGACGGTGACGGTGCACTAGAGGCACGCCGCATGCCCGTCCCGCCTCGGGTGGGACGGGCATTTTTCATGGTTACGGCGGGGACCGACCCGGCGCGCGTCGGCACCGCCCCGCTCAGGTGCGCTCGCCCGGGGTGTCCCGACCACGCGCCGGCGCGCGCCTCGCCCAGGTGCGCGAACCCACCGTGTCCCCGCCTCGCGCCTCAGACCGTGGCCAGGTCCTCGGCCGTCACCCCGGGCCGGGTCCGCCGCCCCCACCGGACCACCGCCGGATACACCACCCCGGCCACCGCGAACGCCGCCCCCATCGCGACCCACCCCGCCGTCCCGCCGGCGGTCACCAGCAACGCCAGCGCCGGCGGCGTCACCATGTTCCCGATCTGCCGCCCCATCGTGTACGTCCCCTGGTACTGCCCCTGCGCCCAGTCCGGCGCCAACCCGAAGACGACGCTGAACGTGGCCGTGGACAGCCACAGCTCCCCGAGCACGTGCACCGCCCCCGCGACCAGGACCAGCGCGCACACCGCCCAGACCGGCAGACCGGCGGTCAGGCCGTACAGCACGCAGGACGCCCCGACGACGAGCGCCCCGCGCCGGCCGATCCGCCCGGCGTCCCGGATGCCGTCCACGCCCCGGCTGGCCCAGACCTGCAGGGTCACGCAGCCGAGGGTGTTGACCAACAGTGCCGCGGTGACCAGCCACAGTGGCGCGTGCCGCTGGGTCGCGAGCCACAGCGGCAGCCCGATGCTGAGGATCTCGTTGTACGTGCTGGCCATCACCCCGTCGATCACCGTGAACACCAGGAACGGCCGGTCGCGCAGCGCGACGAGCCGAGGCCCGTCGGCGGGGACCGGCAGCACGGGCACCCGGTCGGCCCGGGACAGGATGAGCGCGGCGACCAGGAAGGTGCCGGCGTTGCCGAGCAGCATCGCGACGTACGCCGCCCGGGTGTCCAGCAGCAGCGGAATCCCGCCGAGCAGGGCGCCAAGCGCGATCCCGCCGTTGTTGACCGAGCGGACGAAGGCGCGCAGTTCGATCCGCTGCGCCGGCGGCACCGCCCCGGCGATCATGGCCCCGGACGAGCCCTTCCCCGCGGCCTCGCCGACCGCGATGACGCAGGCCAGCACCACGAAGGACCAGAAGCCGTTGACGAGGACCATGCCGGAGTACACGACGGCGAGGACCAGGAGCGCGCCGATCTGCATACCTTTGGGGCCGACCCGGTCGGCGACATAGCCGAGCGGGGCGCTGAGCAGGGTGCCGAGGACGGCCGCGACGCCGAGGCCGACGCCGAGCTGCACCGGGGTGAGCCCGACGGAGCGGGTGAGGAACAGGACGCTGCAGGTGAGGTACGCGCCGTTCCCGAGCGTGTTGACCAGGGTGGCGAGGGTGAGGATCCGGGCGGTCCCCGGGGGCGGCAGCAGTCGGTTGAGCACGGCCCGATCAAACAGTACGAACGTACGGTTTGAAAAGGAGTTGTGATCCATGGCACGCTTGCTGGCGTGTTGACGTCCACGATGCCCGTGCGACTGCTCGGCGAGAGCGACCGTGCGGACGTGCTGAGCCTCCTGGCCAGGTCACCGATCGCCTCGGCGCAGCTCGCCGAGCGGATCGAGGCGTACGGGGTCTCCGCCTGGCGCACCGGCGGCCAACTCCTCGGCCACGGCCCCCGCAGTCACCTGGAGGCCGTCTGCTGGCGTGGCGCGAACGTGATCCCGATCGGCGTGTCGACCCACTTCGCGGAGGTGCTCGCGGCCGACCGGCGGGGCGTCGGCTCGATCGCCGGCCCGGCGGAGGCGGTGCTCGACCTGTGGCGGCGGCTCGGCCCGGGCTGGGGGCCGGCGCGGCTGACCCGGCCGGACCAGCCACTGCTGGTGACCGGCGGCCCGGCGGCCGTGGTCCCGGAGCCCCGGGTGCGACTGGTCCGGCGGCGCGAGCTGTCGCTGCTGTACCCGGCATCGGTGGCGATGTACACCGAGGAGCTGGGCGTGCCGCCGATCGAGGCGGAGTACCAGAAAAGGGTCGCGAGCCTGATCCGGGCCCGCCGCGCCTACGCCTGGATCGAGGGCGGACAGGTCCTGTTCAAGGCCGAGTTGGCGGTCGTCACCCGCCACACCGCACAGTTGCAGGGCGTGTGGGTCGCCCCGGAGCACCGCGGTCGCGGCATCGGCTCGGCGTGTCTCGCGGCGGTCGTCGAGGACGGCCTGCGCCGGCTCGCCCCGACTGTGAGCCTGTACGTGAACGACTTCAACTCCACCGCCCGGCGTGTTTACGCTAAGTGTGGATTCCGGCAGGTGGGCACGTTCGCGACGATCTTGTTCTGAAGCGAACATGCGTTCCCTGCAACATGAATGAATCAGCCGATCGGCCACAACTCGTGATTTCCCTCACTCATGCCACTACTGTATGTAACGACAGCACTCCTAACGAGTAATGAGGTGACGCTGCCATGGGGAGGATCGTCAAACAGATCTCCGAGAACACCACGAAGTACTACTGGTATCCCGGGGATAAGAAGGACTGGGTCAGAGCCGGCATCGCCCTCGGTGCGGGTGCCGCGGTGTTCGCCGTCGCGCGCCTGTTCACCGACGGGCCACTGTGGGGAGCCGTGCTCGGCGCGTCCGCGACGCTCGCCGTGGCCGGATTCAACTTCGGGCGCCGCGACGCCCGGGCGCTGCACACGTTCCCGGACGTGGCGGCAGCCCGACGGGCGGCGATGGTCGACACGGGGCGGGCCGCCTGGCGGGCGCTCGTCGAAGGGTTCGGTGCGGCGGCCGCCGCGGTGTTGATCGTCAACATCCCGCGGACCGGCTTCGCGTACAACTGGTTGCTGCCGATCGTGCCGGCCATCATCGGCGCACTCGGCCACCAGGCGGGCATGCTCTACGAACGGCTCCAGCAGACCGCAGCCGCCGAGGCCGCCGCGACCAAGGAGGCGTCGCCGGTACCGGCACCGCCCGCCGCGGCCGCACCGGCTCAGGAACCGGCGGCGGTGAGCTGATCACGGGGACTGTCGGCCCCTGGGGCTAGATTGGGCCCATGGGGAAGACGTACGAGAGCATCGACGCTGGGCTGCGGGAGTTCATCGCGGCCCAGCAGCTCTTTTTCACCGCCACCGCGCCGACCGGCCCCGACGGGCACGTCAACGTGTCGCCGAAGGGCATGGCCGGCTGCTTCGCGGTGCTCGACGGGCACCGGGTCGCCTACCTCGACTACACCGGCAGCGGCGCCGAGAGCATCGCCCACCTGCGGCAGAACGGCCGGATCACGATCATGTTCTGCGCGTTCGAGGGCAGACCCAAGATCCTCCGGTTGTACGGGCGAGGGGCCCTGCACTACCCCGGCGACCCGGCGTTCGCCGCCCTGCGCGGGCACTTCGGCCGGGCCGAGGACCACGGGCTGCGCGCCATCGTCGAGGTCGACGTCGAGCGGGTCAGCTCCTCCTGCGGCTACGGGGTCCCGCTGATGGACTTCGTCGGCGACCGCGACCTGCTGGACAGCTGGGCGGACAAGCGCACGCCCGAGAAGCTGGTGGAGTACCGCACCGAGCGCAACGCCGTCAGCATCGACGGCCTCCCGGCGTATCCGGTCGCCGACCCCGGCCTCCGCGCGCCTGGCCGGGCTGTGTCCGAGGGCGGTCGGGAGCCAGCGTCCGCTGGCCGGGAGGGCCTTCGCCCGGTGGATCCGGCCGACCCCCTCGTGCCCGGTCCGGTCAGGCTCGACGGTTCGACGTCCCCGGTGTCCGGATGAGGGCCCGCGCCGAGGAGCTGCTGCGCCGCCTGGCCGGCCCGAAGGCCGTCCTCCGCGACGACCAGTGGACCGCCATCGAGGCCCTGGTCGCCGACCGCCGCCGGGTGCTCCTCGTCCAGCGCACCGGCTTCGGCAAGTCCGCCGTCTACTTCGTGGCCACCGCGCTGCTCCGCGAGCAGGGCGCGGGCCCGACCGTGATCGTCTCCCCGCTGCTCGCCCTGATGCGCAACCAGGTCGACGCGGCGGCCTCGGCCGGCATCCGCGCCGCCACGATCAACTCGGCGAACCTCGACGACTGGTCGGCCATCGAGGCCGACATCCTCGCCGGGACGGTCGACGTGCTGCTGGTCAGCCCCGAGCGGCTGAACAACCCCGACTTCCGCGACCGGGTGCTGCCGGTCCTCGCCGGCTCCTGCGGCATGCTCGTCATCGACGAGGCGCACTGCGTCTCCGACTGGGGCCACGACTTCCGCCCCGACTACCGGCGGATCCGCACGTTCCTCGCCGGCCTGCGGCCCGGCGTGCCGGTCCTGGCGACCACGGCCACTGCCAACGAACGGGTAACGGCCGACGTGGCCGAGCAACTCGCGGAACACGCCCCACCCCCGGGAGCTTCCGGTCCGGTGCCGGGCGCAGCCCCGTCGCGGAGCGCGTCACGTCCAGCGCCGGGTGCCGCCCCGGCGGACGAGTGGGAGGAATCCTGGGCCAGCCAGCAACCCGACCTGTGGGACGAGGCCGAGGAGAACTGGCCCGAGCCGTCGCCGCCCGCTTCGGCAGGATCGGCGCAGGCGTTACCCGCCTCGGCTCGATCGGCGCAGGTGTCGGATGCCGTGGCGCTGCCCGATCCGCAGCGACCCCCGGTCGGAGAGCCGCTGGGCACGCTCGTGCTGCGCGGCCCGCTGGACCGCGAGTCCCTGCGCCTCGGCGTGCTCCGGCTGACCGACGCCGCCGAACGGCTCGCCTGGCTCGGCGAACACCTGGCCGACCTGCCCGGCTCCGGCATCGTGTACACGCTGACCGTCGCCGCCACCGAGGAGGTCTCGGCCTACCTGCGCTCCTGCGGCTACGAGGTCGCGGCGTACTCGGGCAAGACCGACCAGGCCGAGCGGCTGGCCGCCGAGGAGGCGCTGCTCCGCAACAAGGTCAAGGCCCTCGTCGCCACGTCCGCCCTGGGCATGGGATACGACAAGCCCGACCTCGGGTTCGTCGTGCACCTGGGCGCGCCGAGTTCCCCGATCTCCTACTACCAGCAGGTCGGCCGGGCCGGCCGCGCCGTGGAGCACGCCGACGTGCTCCTGTTGCCGGGCCGCGAGGACGAGGCCATCTGGCGGTACTTCGCCTCGGTAGCCTTCCCCGCCGCCGACCAGGTGGCCGCCGTGCTCGCAGCCCTCGGCGGCAGTCCGCTGTCCACCCAGGCCCTCGAAGCCCGCACGGAGCTGCGCCGGACCAGACTGGAGCTGCTCCTCAAGGTGCTCGACGTCGACGGCGCGGTCCGCCGGGTCAAGGGCGGCTGGGTCGGCACGGGCGAGCCATGGAGCTACGACGCTGAGCGCTACGCCCGGGTGACCGCCGCCCGCGAGTCCGAACAACAGGCGATGCGCGACTACACCGCCCTCCCCGTGTCCGACGAGCGCCGGTCCGGAGCCGGTGGGGCGTGTCGGATGGAGTTCCTCCGCCGGCAACTCGACGACCCCGGCGCGCGGCCGTGCGGTCGATGCGATGGTTGCGCCGGTGCGTGGTACCCGCTCGACATCACCGCGGCCTCCCGCGACCGGGCCCGCGCGTTCCTCGGCAAGCCCGGGGTCGAACTGGAGCCCCGCAAACTGTGGCCGACCGGCGCCGCGGCCAAGGGCAAGATCCCCGCGGGGGAACTGGCGGCGTCCGGCCGCGCCGTGGGCCGGCTGTCCGACCTCGGCTGGGGCCCACGACTCCGCGAGCTGACCCGCGTGGACGGCCCGGTGCCCGACGACGTGTTCGCGGCCGTGATCGACGTCCTGAAGTCCTGGGGCTGGTCGCAGCGCCCGACGTCCGTGGTCGCGATCCCGTCCCGGACCCGCCCGCAGCTCGTCTCCACCCTGGCCCGCCGGCTGGCGACCGTCGGCAGACTCACCGACCTGGGCGACCTGACCCGAGTCGGTGGCGGCCCGCCGGGGGCCTACGCCGACGCGAACAGCGCACACCGGCTCGGCGCGGTCTGGGAGGCGTTCGAGGTGCCGCCGATGAGCTTCGACGGCCCGGTGCTGCTGGTGGACGACTACGTCGACTCGGGCTGGACCCTGACGGTCGCCTCCCGCGCCCTCCGCCAGGCCGGCGCCCCGGCGGTCCTCCCACTGACCCTGGCACTGTCCGGCTGACACCCGGCACCCTGCTTGCTCCGGCTCCGGGCCGCCGCCGCGTCGTTGACCGTCGAGGTGGTCGCTGTCGGGGGAGGCCGACGCTTGCGGTATCGACGACCCGTGACCACGGCAGGAACGGTCCGTGGCGGGTTCGGTTGGAGAGAGTCAAAGGCTCTTCTCTCTCCAACCGAACCCGTCACGGACTACCCCACAGCAAGTGATGGGCGGGCGAGGACGCGATGGCCACACCACCACCGGAGCGCCGGCCCAGGGCCGCGCCAGCTCACCCCTCGCCGGGTGCCGACGCGCGCCGGGCAGGCTCCTCCGTACCCAAGAAGTGTTATTTGAAGATGACCGTGCGGTGCGCGTTCAGGAGGATGCGGTGTTCGACGTGCCAGCGCACCGCACGGGCCAGCGTGGTCCGCTCCAGGTCCCGGCCGATGGCGATCAGGTCCTCCGGCGTGTTGGTGTGGTCCACCCGGGCGACCTCCTGCTCGATGATCGGCCCCTCGTCCAGGTCGCCGGTCACGTAGTGCGCGGTCGCCCCGACGATCTTCACGCCCCGGTCGTAGGCCTGGTGGTAGGGGCGGGCGCCCTTGAAACTGGGCAGGAACGAGTGGTGGATGTTGATCGCCCGGCCGGACAGCGCGGTGCACAGCCCGTCGGACAGGATCTGCATGTACCGGGCGAGCACCACCAGATCGACCCGCTCGGACTCCACGAGCGCGAGGAGCTGCGCCTCGGCGGACGCGCGGGTCGCGGCGCTGATCGGGATGTGGTGGAACTTGGCGCCGTGGAAGGCGGAGAGCCCCTCGAGGTCGGGGTGGTTGCTGACGACGCCCACGATGTCGGCGCGCAGGTCGCCGTTCTCGACCCGGTAGAACAGGTCGCTGAGGCAGTGCGCGTACTTCGACACCATCACCAGGATCCGGGGCCGGACGGCGAGATCGTCGAACCGCCACGTCATGTCGTACTTCTCGGCCACGGGCCCGAACCCGGTCCGCAGTTCCTCGACGGTCAGGCCGGGCGCGTGGGTCCGCACCCGCATCAGGAACCGGCCGGTGCTCGGTTCGGCGAACTGGCGGCTGTCGACGATGTTGCCGCCCACCTCGTGCAGGTAGGCGGAGACGGCGTGCACGATCCCGAGCTGGTCGGGGCAGTCGAGCCTTAGGACGAAGTCACCCATCGCACCAGGTTAGTGCGGATCACCTGATGGGACGCACCCAGCCGTCGGGTGGCGACAAACGAGTCGGCGCCGCGCGGTTCGGCCGCCTATCCTGCCGGGATGGACCTTCCTCGGCATCCGAACCCCGGCATGTCCGGGCCGACCGGCCACCCCGAGTCGGATGCCCTCCGCGTCTCCCTGGCCGAAGCCGACCGCCTGTTCGCCGACACCCCGACGCTCGACGCGGTGTCCGGCTGCGGGATGTGTTGGTCCGACGAGGAACTCCGTCTGTTGGGCGGTGACCCGACACTGGTGTCCGAGGAACTGCTCGGCCGCTTCGCCTTGGAGGTGCCGAGTCACTGGGACGCCGAGGAGGCCCCGGTCACCTGGCAACGGCTGATGCCACGACTCCTGCGCCGCCTGGCCGGCACGCCACCGGACGCGGGTGCCATGTTCGACTTCGAATTGTCGCATTTCGCTGGCGGCGCGCGGTTCCGGTCCTGGCCGGTCGAGCGGCAGGCTGTCGTGGAACGCTGTTTCGGCGCGATCCTGCGGGTCCGGCTGCTGGACAGGTTCCCCGACGCGAACGACCTTTTCGAGGGCATCGCGCACGCGACCGGTGACGTCCGGCGCTTGCTGGACTTCCTGGATGCATGGACGGGCCCTGAGGCGGACGGCGCGGTGCTGTTCCTCGCGATGCGGTACGCGGAGGACCTGGTTTGGGAGGACGACGGCCAGGTCTTCTTTTGGTGGTATGACGTGGACCGCACCGTCCTGCCGGCGTGGTTCGCCTCACCCTCCGTCGAGACCCGTCTGGATGGATATCGACAGGATTGCCGCAATGCGGTCCTGCTGCGGGAGTGCGTGCGACTGATCAGGGCGGGGGAGAGGCCGTCCTGGTTCTACCAGGGGTACCAGGCGGAGGGGCCGTTCCCCGTCCGGGTGCTCCCGCCTACCGGATAGGCTCGACGCATGACCGTCCGCGCTCCCCTTGTCCCCGGTGTCCAGTCGCCCTGGCGGGCCGTCCCGTCGGGCATCGTTCGTCCCGAGTACGTCGGGAAGAAGACTCCGACGAAGATCGGCTCGGACGTCCAGACCCCCGAGATCATCGAGCGGATGCGGATCGCCGGCAAGCTGGCGGCCCAGGCGCTGGAGGTCGGTGGCCAGGCGGTCAAGCCGGGGGTGACGACCGACGAGATCGACCGGATCGTGCACGAGTTCCTCTGCGACCACGGGGCGTACCCGTCGACGTTGGGGTACAAGGGCTTCCCGAAGTCGTGCTGCACCTCGCTGAACGAGGTGATCTGCCACGGCATCCCCGACTCGACCGTGGTCGAGGACGGCGACATCGTCAACATCGACGTGACGGCGTACATCAACGGGGTGCACGGCGACACGAACGCGACATTCTTCGCCGGCGAGCCGGCCGAGGAGGTCCGGCTGCTGGTGGAGCGGACCCACGAGGCGACGATGCGCGGCATCAAGGCCGTGAAGCCGGGCCGGTCGCTGAACGTGGTCGGCCGGGTGATCGAGTCCTACGCGAAGCGGTTCGGCTACGGCGTGGTCCGCGACTTCACCGGCCACGGCATCGGCCAGACCTTCCACACCGGGCTGTACGTGCCGCACTACGACAACCCGCGCCTGGACACGGTGATCGAGGTGGGCATGACGTTCACGATCGAGCCGATGATCACGCTGGGCACGCACGACTACGACATCTGGGCCGACGAGTGGACCGTGGTCACCAAGGACCGGAAGTGGACGGCCCAGTTCGAGCACACCCTGGTCGTGACCGAGGCCGGCGCCGAGATCCTGACCGTCGCGTGACGAGCACCGGGGACCGGGCCGCCGAGGGCAGCACCGTCGGGGACCCGGTGACGCGCGGCGCCGGGGACCGGGGCACCCGGGCGAACGCCCCGGTCATCGACCACTCGCACGCCGACGTCTCCGGCGGCTGGTTGCGGCCGGCCACGTTCGGGGCGATGGACGGCCTGGTCACCAACATCGGCCTGATCGCCGGCGTCGGCGGCGGCCGGCTGGACCCGAGGACGATCGTGCTGACGGGTCTGGCGGGCCTGGTCGCGGGGGCGATCTCGATGGCGCTGGGGGAGTACACCAGCGTCCGGACGCAGAACGAGCAGGTCGCCTTCGAGGTCGACAAGGAGCGCCGCGAGCTGGCGTTCAACCCGGCCGGCGAGGCCGAGGAGCTCGCGCAGGCGTGGATCGCCCGGGGGCTGCGGCCCGACCTGGCGCGCGAGGTGGCGACGGAGCTGGCGAAGAACCCGGACGAGGCGCTGCGGGTGCATGCCCAGGAGGAGCTGGGCGTCGATCCGCAGGAGGTGCCGAGTCCGTGGATCGCGGCGGTGTCGTCCTTCGTGTGTTTCTCGATCGGCGCGCTGGTTCCGTTGCTGCCGTATCTGCTCGGGGTCGACCAGTTGTGGCCGGCCCTGGCGGCGGGCGGGGCCGGCCTGTTCGTGGCGGGCGCGATCGTGTCGCGGTGGACGCGCCGGGTGTGGTGGGCGAGCGGCCTGCGCCAGTTGACGATGGGAGCCCTGGCCGCCGGAGCGACGTATCTGATCGGCTCCTTGTTCGCGTAGCAGGCGAAAAGCGAAGATCAATAGCTGTGACGGTTACGGGGAGGACTCACCCTGTGCGCATCGGCACCGCCCAGGGTGGCTCGCCATCTGCACCCGGCCGGCCACTGCGCCCCGGTACTTGTCGGGAACCTCTAACGATCGGGTCCGGCACAGGTCACGGGTCAACTCAACAGGTCCGCTATGTCCCCATCCACCGGCCGGCCGCGCTCCGCCAACGCCTCAGCTTGTGCCTGCAACTTCGCGCCGACCTCGGTGCCCGTCATCTCGCCGAGCCCGGTCCGGGTCACGGCCTCGGCGGCGCCCCGGAAGTATGTCCTGGTCAGCAGCCCCTCCACGGTGGCGGCCGCGATCCGGGCCTGGGCGATCAGCAGAACGGCCCCGTCGGTGTCGTACCGCTGGGCCAGCCGCGAGGACCGCGCGTGTAGGGACATGGCCTCGTACCAGGCGGCCCGGGCGAGCGCGGAGAACTCCCGCCCGCTGGCCTCGGCGAGCCGGGCGAGGTGGGTGTCGCGCAGGGTGTCGAACCACCCGCCGGGATCGTGCAGCGGAGTCGTGGTCAGGTACTGGTCGGCGGCCAGGGGCCACGTCGTCGACAGCGTGCGCGCGTGCCGCAGGTAGGCGTCGGCGCTGATCACGCCCAGGTCGACGATGATCCCGTCGATCCGCCGGCTGCCAGGGTGCGGGCCGCGCCCGTCGCCGTAGGTGACCACGACGAGGTCGATGTCGCTGCCCAGGGTGTCGTCGCCGTGCGCGAGGGAGCCATGCACGCCGATCGCCTGCACGTCGGCGGCCCACCGGCGGCGGACGGCGTCGGCGAGTTCCTCGGCGAGTTCCCACCGGGGGTTCGGCGCGACATCCGCACTGGACATACGGCCATTCTGCGCCACGGGCGGGTCGTCGGGGGCCCAAACGGGAGCCCTGTCCATGGTCCGGGCAGGTCGGACTCGCGAATGCCGGGGCCAGCCACGGAGAAGGGCGAGACGCGGGCGCGCTGAGAGCGGGAGCCGGGCGGGCCGGGCTCAGACGCGGGCGTGCCGGAGCGGGTGCCGCGACGTCTGCGGAGCGATGCCCTGCAAGTTGACGAACACCGACCGTTTGGTGATCGCGTTGCCGCTGTTGTCCAGCACGTACCCCTCGATCCAGGCCCAGCCGTAGACGCTGGACCTGCGGCCTTCGGTCTTGGTGACCCGGAGGATCAGGGGCTTGCCGAACTGGGGGCTCGCGGACTTCGTGAGGCGTACGACGTCGCCAGGCGTGGGCATCATCGGCTCGGACCTTCGCGTTCGGTTGAGCACAATTGTCTGATAATGCGCCGTCAGGTCAAAATTCGCACAGTGTGAAACCTGAACGACGCGGATGGCTTGTTGGTATAAGTTCGAGCCTGAGCGTACGGTGACCGTCCCTGTACGTCAAGACAGAGCGTAATTTTGTCGGTACAAGTAGTGATCGTTTCGGAGGCGCCAGATGCCGTCGCTGTACGCCACACTCGCGGACACCCTCCGCGCCGAGATAGTGGCTGGTGCCCTGCCGCCGGGCACCCAGTTACCCAGCGAACACGAGCTGGTGCAGCGACACGGCGTCAGTCGGAACACGGTGCGCAAGGCCCTCGGGCAACTGGTCCATGATGGACTGGTGATCTCACGGCAGGGCAGCGGCTACTTCGTCCGCGAGCACCAGCCGGTGATCTGGCACGCCTCGCGCCCGGAGCGCAACGTGCAGACGAGTGTGCTGCCGGCCGACGCGTGGAGCCACTGTGTGCGCGAGCAGGGGCGTACCCCGGAAGAGAAGATCCGGATCGTCGTCGGGGTGCCCAACGCGCGGATCGCGGCGGCGTTGCAGCTCAAGCCGGGCGAGGAGGTGGTCGGCCGGCTCCGCGAGCGCTATGTGGACGGTGTGCTGAGCACGCTCGCCGACTCCTACTATCCGGAGTCCCTGGTCCGCGACAGCCCGATCATGCTGCCGTACGACGTGCAGCCCGGGGTGTACGCGATCCTGGCCAGCCGGGGCGCGGGCTTCACCCGCAACCGCGACGAGATCATCACCCGGATGCCCAACCGCGAGGAGGCCAACCGGCTCAAACTCGGGCCGGGCACGCCGATCGCCGAGCATCTGAGGGTCAGCTTCACGCCCAGTAACCGCCCGGTGCGTCTGCTGCTGTCCATCCTGCCCGGCGACAAGGTGACGATCGCGTACGAGAGCTTCGCGACCTGACGTCAGTCCAGCACGAACGTGATCAGCATGTGCACCTGGTAGCTGGTCACGTTCCCCTTGCCGTCGAGGCCGATCTTCATCTCCTTGACCCACGCGCCCGTCACGTTGCGGAGCGTCTCGTTGGCCCGGGTGATGCCGGTCTTGATGGCGTCCTCGAAACTCGTCGGCGAGGTCGCGCTGACCTCGGTGACGCGAGCGACGGTCCCCTGGGGCATGCCGACCTCCAACTGCAGAAGTATGGGATGCCGGCAACGCTAACCTATTTTTTGGGTACTAAACGGAAAATGCGGATTTTGCGCCCGGCCCGCTCGGCATAGCTGTCGTACGCGGGCCACACCTTCGTGACCAGCCCCCACAGCCGCTCGTACTCCGCGCCGGTCGCCATCGTCGCGGTCACCGTGGACCGCGCGCCCCGGATCTCGACCGTCGCCTCGGGGTGGGCGAGGAGGTTGCCGCTCCAGGCCGGGTGCTTCTCCTGGCCCCAGTTGGAGCCGACGACCACGTAGCCGTCGCCGTCCGGCGCGTACAGCAGCGGGTTGGTCCGGGGTTGGCCGGACCTCTGGCCGGTCGTGGTGATCAGCAACGAGGGCAGGTCGGGCTTGCCGAGGATCATCAGCCGGCCCTTGCTCCACTTGGTGATCACGGTGTCGACCGGGACGAGCTGCCGGCCCATCCAGGCGAACCAGCGCTGGTGCCCGAGGCGCTTCACGAGCGCGGAGTAGCGTGCCACGCCCGACAGTGTGTCAGCGTGGCACGCCACTCCGCTAGAGGTGAATCATTCTCATGTGATCCGGCGTTCGATCGGCAGCCGCGACCGGGTGAGCAGCCCGGCGCCCGTCATGGCCAGCACCGGCACCGCCAGCACCACCAGGCCGAGCAGCGGCCACGGCGCGTCCAGCGGCAGCGGACTGCTCGCCGGCCAGCCGCCGCGGTGGGACTCGTTGACGGAGAACAGCACCGCGTACATCATCCCGAGGCCGACGAGCGAGCCCAGCAGCCCGCCGAGGATCGCGATCACCCCCGCCTGCGACAGCGACAACCGGCGCCGGAACCCGGGGCTGGCCCCCACCGCGCCCAGCGTGGACAGGTCCGCCCGGCCGTCGGCCGCCGCCAGCCCGGTCGCGATCCACGCCGCGCCCAGCGTCACCAGGCACGCCGCCAGCATCAGCACGATCAGCATCTGGGTCTTCTCGGTGTCGTACGCCGGCGTGCCCCGCTCCACCTCCATGTACGCCCCCTCCGAGGCGGACCGAAGGGCGGCCCGGGCCCGGTCCTCGTCCCCGGTGTCGGGCATCCGGGTGACCGTGCCGACCAGGCCGATCGGCTGGGCGAGCAGCCCCAGGCCGCCGAGCACCTGCGGTGGCAGGACCGCCCGGGTGCCGCCGACCGCTCCCGGCAGCAGCACGGCCGGGAGCCGGGTTCGAGTCTCGACCGGTACGGGGCGGCTGCCGTCGGGGGTGTCGGTGTACACGGAGCGCAGCACCGTCACCGTGCCGTCCGTGATCAGCCGGGCGTCGGTGACCAGCACCTTCCCCGCGCGCAGGTCCGCGACCGCGCGGTCGAGCGCCGGGCCGGACACCCCGGTCACGGTGCCCACGGCGGCCCCGTCGTCGACGAGGTTCGGCACCATGTTCGAGCTCTCCTGGTCGAGGTGGTCGCACCGCCGGTCGGCCAGGGCCGCCTTCCGCTCGGCTGCGGTGGCGTCGCGCCCCAGGAGCCGCCAGTCGTACGGGCACCGCTGCGCGACCGGCATCTCGACCGTCACGTCGCAGGAACCCGCCTTGTCGGCGGCGTTCGCCGGGCAGACCGGGGCCGCCACGTCGTGGGTGGCGCCGATCGCCAGGGTCCGGCGCAGCGCCGCGGCGACCCGGCCGGCGGCGGCGGTGTCCCCTTCGGCGCTGTGGAAGGGCGCGGCGACGGTTCCGACCGGGTACGACGGCCGGTAGTCGGCCGCCTGCCTGGCCTGGTCCCCGGCGAGGTACCCGCCCAGGGCCACGCATCCGGCCACGGCGGCCATCACGGCGGCGATCGCCGGTGCCGCCGAGGCCCGGTTGCGGGCGGCGTCGCGCAGCGCGATCCTGGGGGCCAACGGCAGGAACCTGCCGAGCTTGGACACCGCCCCGACCAGGGCCGGCGTGCACAGCACCGCGCCGAGTTCGAACGCGACCAGGCCGGCGATCAGGACCGGGATCATCCGCTGCAGGGTGGCGTAGCTGACGGCGACGATCCCGCCGGCCACCAGGGCCAGGCCGAGAGCGACCCAGCGGCGCTTGGACCGGGTCACCCCCCGCCGGCCCGACAACGCCTGGACCAGGTCGACGCGGGCCGCCGTGAACGCCGGCACCAGCGCGCCGATCACCCCGGTGCCGACGGCGAGCCCGACGGCCGCCAGCTGGCCGAGCGGCAGAACCCGGAACGCGCCGGCCCGCTGCTCGACGAGGTACTGCTCGACGAGGGGCCTGCCGAACCAGGCGGCGGCGAGCCCGACGGCCACCCCGGCCACGGCCGCGACCAGGCCCAGGACGAGCCCGTCGGCGAGCACGATCCGGCGGATCTGGGCGGGGGTGCCGCCGGCCGCGCCGACCAGGGCCAGTTCCCGCTGCCTGCGCCGGGCCCCGACCGCGAACGCCGGCCCGGCGAGCAGCACGACCTCCAGCAGCGACAACACGACGACGAGGGTGCCGTACGCGAGGCTCGTCTCGCTGACCGGCAGACCGGACTGCGGCCCCCAGTTGGCGTAGTAGGGCACCTCGGAGCGTGGCGGCGGGTCGAGGAGTACCGCCCGGGACACCGCGACGACCCCCGACTTGTTGAGGTCGCGGACCTGGGTCCACGGCATGGCGGCCGGCAGGTCGGCGAGATAGCGGTCGCCCACGGCCGGCGTCGCCGGATCGCTGTCGGGCAGCGTCCCGGGCAGTGCCACGACGAACTGGTCATGGATCCCGTCGGGCCGCTCCACCAGCCCCACCACGGTGTAGGAGGCCGAACCGTCGCCGAGCCGGACCACGTCCCCGACGGCCACCCCGAGCCGGTCGGCGGCGACGCGGCTCAGGGCGACCTGACCGGCGCGCTTCGGCGCGGAGCCGCTCAGCTGGCGGAGGAGGCCTGCGGCGAGTGGGTCCGTGTAGTCGAGGGCGCGGGTCTCGAGCTTGGCGATACCCGCACCGCGGGTGGCGAACACCGCCGTGGTGCCCGTGCGGTCGAGCAGGAGCCGGCTGCCGGCGGGCAGGAAGGTCGCGATCTGATCCCGACCGGCTGGCTCCGGGGGCGCGTCGTGCCGCGACAGGTCCGGGGTGCTCCAGGCAGCCTTGGTCGGCTCCTGAAACAGGGCCGAGGACTGCGGCCTCGTCACGGCGGCGTCGGCGGCGCCCAGGGCGCGGACGGCCTGCTCCTGTGGGGTGAGCCGGAACATGTCGAACGTGGCGGCGGTGAAGGACAGGGCCAGCACCGGCAGCATCAGCATCGTGACGATCAGTACGGAGCGCCCCTTGGCCCGCCGGACCTGTCGCCAGGACATCCGCAGGGTCGTACGCACCGCGCTCACGCCCCGGCCTCCAGTAACGAGTCGACCTGCGCCAGCGGGCCGGACGCGTCGACCATCAGGCCGTCGCGGAGGAACACCACCCGGTCGGCCCAGGCGGCGTGCCGGGCCTCGTGGGTGACGAGCACCCCGGCGGCGCCGGCGTCGCACCGGCCGCGCAGTACCCGCAGCACGGTCTCGCCGGTCTGGGAGTCCAGCGCGCCGGTCGGCTCGTCGGCGAGCACCAGGCGGCGGTCGCCGACCAGGGCCCGGGCGATCGCGACCCGCTGCTGCTGGCCGCCGGACATGTCGTCGGGGAAGCGCGGCGCGAGGTCGGCCAGGTCCAGCTCGCCGAGCGCCGCCAGGGCGGTGCGCCGGGCGGCGCGGGCACTGACCCCGTCGAGTTCGAGGGGGAGGGCGACGTTCTCGACGGCCGTGAGGCTGGGCAGGAGGTTGAGGTCCTGGAACACGTATCCGATGCTCTGCCGGCGCAGCTTCGCCAGCCCCCGCTTCGTCTGCGCGCCGAGGGACTGGCCTTCAACCAGCACCTCGCCCCTGCTGGGCCGGTCGAGCCCGCCGGCCAGGTGCAGCAGGGTGGACTTGCCGGAGCCGGACGGGCCCATCACGGCGACCAGCTCGCCGGCCCGGACGGTCAGACTCACCCCGCGCAGCGCGTGCACGGCGGCCTCGCCCGAGCCGTGGGTGCGGTGGGTGTCGCGGAGCTCCAGGACGGCGGTCACGCGAGGCTCCTCTCGTCGAGGTGCTCGGCCTGGACGGCCGGCACGGTGGGCGGGGCGACCGGGTAGCGCAGCAGGCTCGACTCGCAGTGGTCCAGCCAGCGCGACTCCGCCTCCGCCTGGAAGATCAGGGCGTCGAGCACCAGCAGCCAGGGCAGGTCGCGCGGCGGTTCGGCCCGCGACTTCAACCGGGTGTACTCCTGCAGCGCCCGCATCGTCGCCGTCCGCTGGGTCTGCACCACCGACGTCACGTCCACCCCCGGCGTGGTCAGCGCCAGGGACAGCTTGATCGCCAGCTCGTCGCGCGGCCGGTCGGCCCGGGCGACCGGGGTCGCGAACCACGTCGCCAGCTCCGCGTGCCCGGCGTCGGTGATCTCGAACGGCCGCTGGCCGCCCTCGGACTCCGGCAGCGGACGGACCAGGCCGTCGCGCTCGAGCCGGTTGAGGGTGGTGTAGACCTGCCCGATGTTGAGGGGCCAGGTCGCGCCGGTGGACTCCTCGAAGGCCACCCGCAACTGGTACCCGTAGCGCGGCCCGTGTTCCAGGGCGGCGAGAATCCCGTGCTTGACACTCATAGTTACCGAGTATGCATACCGGGTATGGCAATCGGCAAGTTTCCGTGCCGTGCCAGCTCAGGAGCCCTACTGCCGACCCGGGAACGGAACGACGGACGGGGAGGTACCCGACGCCCGCCGCCACCGGGCCGCGCGCTGCGCCGTGTCCACGAGCGCGTCCAGGGCCAGCCGGCGGTCCTCGCCGTCGGTCACCGGCAGCGCCGCCCGCCACGCCTGGGCGGCCCGCTCCTCGATCACGAGGGCGAGTTTGAGCGCGCTGACCCGGTCGGTGACGGGGAACGGCGGCGCGTACACCGGCTCGGCCGGCGGCGGGGTGGCCCCGGCGCCGGTCAGCTTCGCGATCACCGCGTCCCGGCGCTCGCGGTGCGCGGTCTCGGCCGCCCGGGCGGTGTCCAGGGCTGCGCCGTCCAGCCGGCTGCCGAGCACGCCGTAGCCGTACACGGCGGCGTGTTCGGCGGCCAGCGCCGCGGTCAACTGGGTGGCGGCGTTCACGACAGCACCTCGACATGGGTCGCGCGGCAGGCCGCGATGGAACCGAGCAGCGCAGCGTACGCGCCGGGGATGGTCAGCGCGGCCTCGTGGGCCGCGGTGGCGGCCTTCTTCTCCTCCTCGAGCAGCCCGGCCCGGCCGAGGGCGTCGGGGGCCGCGGTGGCCGACGGGGTCCGGCTCGGGGCCGGCTTGCGGATCGCCGCGGCCAGGGCCTCGGCGTGCGCCCAGTGGTTGTCCCGGAGGGCCCCGTACTTACCGGCCAGGTCGGGGGCCGCGCCGAACGCCGCCTCGTACACCTCGGCGAGCCGGACCGTCGCGGCCAAGTGCTCGGCCAGGGGGTTCGGCGGGGGCGGGCCGGCCTTCTTGTCGAACAGGCCGCAGCCGGCGAGCCCGACGGCGGCGGCGAGGCCGACGAGCGTGCCGAGCGCCTGACGGCGGGAGATGGGTTCCATGCGCACCCGGACGAGGGTAGCCGGCCGGGCGGCGGCGCGCCGGGCGAGCGCGCCGCGTGGACCCCCGGGGCGGCGGGTTACGCTCATACCCCCGGTTGGAGCCTCGTGGCCCGCCGGTGGTGTTGACTTATAACTGGAGGTGTTCGGGCGATGGCGAGTCTGACCGCGCTGAAAACCCGGATGACCGAGATCGTCGCCCCCGCCGTGACCGGCGCCGGCTACGACCTGGAGGACCTCGCCGTGACCCGGGTGGGTCGCCGGCTGCTGGTCCGGATCACCGTGGACGGCGACAACGGCGTGAATCTCGACACCGTCGCCGAGCTGTCCCGGCTCATCTCGGACGGGCTCGACGCGCACGAGGCCGAGCTGGGCTCCGAGCCGTACACGTTAGAGGTGTCCTCGCCCGGCGTGGACCGGCAGCTGACGACGGCCCGGCACTGGAAGCGGTCCGTGGGTCGGCTCGTGAAGACCGCGAGCGCCGGCACCGGCCGGGTCATGTCCGTGGCCGACGAGGTCGTCACCCTCGACGTCGACGGCACGGAGAAGCAGCTCACGGTGGCCGAGCTGGGGCCCGGCAGGATCCAGGTGGAGTTCACCCGGGTGAACGAGGCGTTCCCCGACGAGGACGACATCGACGAAGACGATGACTTTGACGACGAAGACGACACTGAAGACGTGGAAGAGGATCAGAAATGAACATCGACCTCGCCGCCCTCCGCGAACTGGAGCGTGAGCGGGAGATCCCGTTCGAGACGATCCTGCACGCGATCGAGTCGGCCCTGCTCACCGCCTACCGGCACACCGAGGGAGCCGTCCCCAACGCCCGGGTCGACATCGACCGGCGCACCGGCGTCGCCTCCGTGATGGCCACCGAGCGCGGCCCGGACGGCACGATCGTCCGCGAGTGGGACGACACTCCGCACGACTTCGGCCGGATCGCGGCCATGACCGCCAAGCAGGTCATCCTGCAGCGGCTGCGCGAGGCCACCGACGAGGTGAACTTCGGCGAGTACGTCGGCAAGGAGGGCGACATCGTCACCGGTGTCGTGCAGGCCGACGGCAGCCGGGCCGAGAAGGGCATCGTCGCCATCGACCTGGGCAAGGTCGAGGCCGTCCTGCCGCAGTCCGAGCAGGTCCCCGGCGAGCTCTACGAGCACGGCATGCGGATCAAGTGCCTGGTCGTGCACGTGGCCAAGGGCTTCCGCGGCCCGCAGATCACGGTGTCGCGTTCGCACCCGAACCTGGTGAAGAAGCTGTTCTCCCTCGAGGTGCCCGAGATCGCCGACCGCACCGTGGAGATCATGTCCGTGGCCCGCGAGGCCGGCCACCGGACCAAGATCGCAGTGCACTCGGCGGTGCAGGGCGTCAACGCCAAGGGCTCCTGCATCGGCCCGATGGGCACCCGGGTCCGCGCCGTCATGAGCGAGCTGCACGGCGAGAAGATCGACATCATCGACTGGGCGGAGGACCCGGCGCAGTACGTCGGCAACGCCCTGTCCCCGGCCCGCGCGCTGTCGGTCGAGGTGGTCGACCCGGTGGCCCGCGCGGCCCGGGTCGTCGTCCCGGACTTCCAACTCTCCCTCGCGATCGGCAAGGAAGGCCAGAACGCCCGACTTGCTGCCCGTCTGACCGGGTGGCGGATCGACATCCGTTCCGACGCGGAGGGTCAGGGCGATCACGGAAACGAGGCTGGCGGGGCGCGTCGGGGAGCGACGGGGTAGACTTCCTCGTGGTACGTCGCGCAAATCCGTCTCGAACCCAGCCCATCAGGCTGTGTGTCGGTTGTCGGGTGCGCGCGCCAGCCTCCGAGTTACTGCGAGTGGTCGTTGTGGGGTGCGCAGTCACCCCTGATCCCCGCCGCAGGCTGCCGGGCCGAGGTGCGAGTCTGCATCCCGTTCCGGCCTGTCTCACGCTGGCAGAGCGGCGCAGGGCCTTCGGTCGGGCGCTGCGGGCGACCGGTGTCCTGGACACCGGTCCGCTGCTGGAGTTTCTTGGAGTTGCCGATGGCGGTGTCGTCCCGACGCCGCACGGATCCCGTAACAAGGCAGGTCGACCAGCATGAGCATCCGATGAAGCAGCTGCAATGAGCCAGCTTCCGATGCACGAGTGAGGTTGCTGCGGGTCTTTGCCCGCACGACCTCGGAACCTAGAGGAGTGCAGTGGCAGGAAAGGCCCGCGTACACGAGCTCGCCAAAGAGCTCGGGGTCGAGAGTAAGACCGTGCTCGCCAAGTTGAAGGACATGGGCGAGTTCGTCAAGTCAGCATCCAGCACCGTTGAGGCGCCGGTCGCCCGGCGACTCCGTGACGCCATGGCGGCGTCTGGTGCCCCGTCCGCGGCTCCGGCCGCTCCGGCTGCCACCCCGTCCGCTCCGGCGGCCCCGGTGAGCAGCCCGGCTTCCGTTGGCCCGAAGCCGACGGACGCCAAGCCGATGGCCCCCAGGCCCGGTGTGCCCGGCCCGCCGCGGAAGGCCGTTCCCGGCCCGAAGCCGCAGCCCCCGGTCGCGCCGTCCCCCAAGTTGGCCAGCGCCCACGACATCGAGGTCGCTGCAGCCGAGGCCCGGGCCACCCAGCTGAAGAAGGACCAGGAGGCCGCCCAGGCCGCCGCCGCCAAGCAGCGTGCCGAGGCCAAGGCCGCCCCGCAGCCGAAGCCGGGCGGTGCCCCCGTGGCCCCCGCCCGTCCGACCGGTCCCGTGGGTCCGACCGGCGGCGCCCCGCGTCCGGGGCCGCGCCCCGGTCCGAGGTCCGGCAGCGCCAGCAACAACCCGTTCGGGATCACCCCCGGCGGTAACCAGCCCGCTCCCCGTCCGGCTCCGGCCGCCGGTGGCGCGCCCCGGCCGGCCTCGCCGGCCTCCGGCATCCCGCGGCCGAGCCCGGCCAGCATGCCGCCGCGGCCCAGCCCGGCGTCCATGCCGAACCGTCCGGGTCCCCGACCCGGTGGTGCCCCCGGTCGTCCCGGTGGTCCCGGTGCGGGTGCCGGTCGTCCCGGTGGTCCGGGTGCCGGTGCCGGTCGTCCCGGTGGCGGTCCCGGCGGCGCCGGTGGCGGCTTCCGCAGCGGTCCCGGTGGCGGTGCCGGCGGTGGCGGTTTCCGTCCCGGCGGCGGTGGCGGTGCTCCCGGTGGCGGTTTCCGTCCCGGTGGCGGCGCCCCCGGTGGCGCTCCCAGTGGCGGCGGTGGTCGTCCCGGTGGCGGCGGCCGTGGTCGCGGTGGCGGCACGGCCGGTGCGTTCGGTCGTCCCGGTGGCAAGCCCGCGCGTGGACGGAAGTCGAAGAAGCAGAGGCGTCAGGAGTTCGACAACCTGTCGGCCCCGACGATGAGCTCCGGCGCTCCCCGCGGTCGTGGCGAAGAGATTCGTCTGCCGCGTGGCGCGTCGCTCTCGGACTTCGCCGACCGGATCAACGCGAACCCGGGCTCGCTCGTCCAGGAGATGTTCAACCTGGGTGAGATGGTCACGGCGACGCAGTCGTGCTCCGACGACACGATCATGCTGCTCGGCGAGCACCTGGGCTACACGATCTCTATCGTCAGCCCGGAGGACGAGGACCGCGAGCTGCTCGCGCAGTTCAACATCGACCTCGACGCGGAGGTGGACGCCGACCGGCTGGTCGTGCGTGCCCCGATCGTCACGGTCATGGGTCACGTCGACCACGGTAAGACGAAGCTGCTCGACGCGATCCGCAAGTCGAACGTGGTGGCCGGCGAGTCGGGTGGCATCACCCAGCACATCGGCGCGTACCAGGTGCGCGTCGACCACGAGGGCGTGGACCGCGCGGTCACCTTCATCGACACCCCGGGTCACGAGGCGTTCACCGCCATGCGTGCCCGTGGCGCCAACGTCACGGACATCGTGGTGCTGGTGGTCGCGGCCGACGACGGCGTCATGCCCCAGACGATCGAGGCCCTCAACCACGCGAAGGCCGCCGAGGCCCCCGTCGTGGTCGCGGTCAACAAGATCGACAAGGAAGGCGCCAACCCGGACAAGGTGCGCCAGCAGCTCACCGAGTACGGCCTGGTGGCTGAGGAGTACGGCGGCGACACGATGTTCGTGGACGTCGCGGCGAAGCCGGGCATCGGCATCGACAAGCTGCTCGAGGCGATCCTGCTCACCGCGGACGCCTCGCTGGAGCTGACCGCGCCGATCGACGGCCACGCCCAGGGTGTGTCCATCGAGGCCCACCTGGACAAGGGTCGTGGCCCCGTGGCCACCGTCCTGGTCCAGAAGGGCACCCTGCGGGTCGGTGACTCGATCGTGGCGGGTAACGCCTACGGTCGCGTCCGGGCCATGCTCGACGACACCGGCACCCCGCTCACCGAGGCGGGGCCGGCGACGCCGGTCCAGGTCCTGGGTCTGACCGCCGTGCCGGGCGCCGGGGACACGTTCCTGGCGGCCGACGAGGACCGTACGGTCCGGCAGATCGCCGAGCAGCGCGCCGCACGCCGTCGCGCCGCCCAGATGGCGAACAACCGTGGCCGCGCCACCCTCGAGTCGCTCATGGAGCAGCTCAAGGAGGGCGAGAAGACCACGCTGTCGCTCATCCTCAAGGGTGACGTGTCCGGTTCGGTCGAGGCCCTGGAAGACGCGCTCTTCAAGTTGGACATCCCCGAGGAGGTCCAGCTCAAGGTCATCCACCGCGGTGTCGGTGCGATCACCGAGAACGACGTCAACCTGGCGAGTGCCTCGTCCGGCGAGAACGCCACGATCATCGGCTTCAACGTCCGCGCGACGTCGCAGTCGAAGGAGCTGGCGGACCGCGAGGGCGTCGAGATCCGGTACTACACGGTGATCTACCAGGTTCTCGAGGAGATCGAGGCTGCGCTCAAGGGCATGCTCAAGCCGGTCTACGAGCAGGCCGACCTCGGTACCGCCGAGGTCCGCGAGGTCTTCAAGTCCTCGAAGATCGGTACGATCGCTGGTTGCATCGTGCGCTCCGGCATCATCCGGCGGAACACGAAGGCCCGGCTCATCCGGGACGGCGCGGTTGTCGCCGACAACCTGTCGATCTCGTCGCTCCGGCGGTTCAAGGATGACGCGACCGAGGTTCGTGAGGGCTTCGAGTGTGGTATCACGCTCGGTTCCTTCAACGACATCAAGGCCGAGGACATCATCGAGACGTGGGAGATGCGCGAGAAGCCGCGCGCGTAAGTTCACGATGGAGGCCCGGGGGCAACCCCGGGCCTCCGCCCTTTTTACGAGAGAGTGGTATGTCCCGCTACGCGCTGCTGATCGCCCCGTCCTCCAACCGGGTGTACGCCGACACGGCCCCCCGCCTGGCCCTCGCCGAGTTGGCCGTCTTCGGCCGGACCGCGCTCAAGGGTCGGCTCGGTGAGCTGGAGGAGTCCACGTTCGGCGGGGTGCCGTACGTGACCTTCGAGGCGGAGGACCTGACCGACCGGGACGTGGCGTACCTGTCGAACCTGTCGGCCATGTTCGCGCTGTTCCGGGTCGAGGGCGACCTGTTGCGCCCGGTGCTGCTGAACCGGCTCGACACGTTCGACGACGACCTGATCACGATCCAGAAGTACGCGGGGAAGACGAACGAGCAGTTCACGAAGCTGCTGCTGAACGTCACGATGCTCGCCTCGGGCAAGGACCTGCTCGCCGACCGGCCGGTCGTCTTCGACCCGATGGCCGGGCGCGGCACGACGCTCAACCAGGCGCTGATGTACGGCTACGACGCGCTGGGCTGCGACCTGGACCAGAAGGACTTCGAGGCGTACGCGGCGTTCCTGAAGACCTGGCTCAAGCGCAAGCGGCTCAAGCACCGCGCCGAGGTGAACCCGGTCCGCCGGGAGAAGAAGCTGCTGGCCCGCAAGCTCGAGGTCACGATCGCCGGGCAGCAGAGCCTGGTGATGTACAACATCGACGCCCTCAAGGCCCGCGAGGTGATCAAGGTGCGCACCGCCGACCTGGTCGTCACCGACGCGCCGTACGGCGTGACGCACGGCGCCCACCACAAGGGACTGTCGCGCAAGCCGATCGAGCTGCTCGAAGAGGCCGTGCCCGGCTGGGTGGAGATCCTCAAGCCCGGTGGCGCGTTCGGGATCGCGTTCAACACGTTCACCGCGGACAAGGACGACATCGCCCAGGTGCTCGAGGACGCCGGCCTGATGGTGTTGGACATGCCCGGATTCACTCACCGGGTGGACCAGGCAATCACGCGCGACATTCTCGTGGCCTGCAAGTAGCCTCGTTCGGGTGTTCACAGGTACCGCGTTGTTCGATCTGCTGCTGCCGGGGGATTCCCGCAGCCTGAAGGAGAAGCGGGGCTACGTCCGCCCGCTGATCGCCGCTCTGAGGAAGTTCGAGGTCGCCGTGGCCGAGGTCGGGGCACTGGACCTGACCGGCAGGGCCGAGATCGGGGTGGCCGTCGTGGCCGCCGAGATATCGCACGTCACCGAGGTGCTGGACCGCTGCGAGCGGCAGTTCGGCATGATGCCCGAGGTGCAGCTACTGTCCGTGCGTCGTCGACTACACGGTGACGAGGATTAGTAGGAGAATGTCCGTTTAGCTGTGCGGCGGAGGTCACGATGTGTGCACCTCCGCCGAAACCGAGTACTGTCGTCAGTTGGTGTGGCACAAGCCGGAGGTAGGAAGATGTCTGACTCGGCCCGGGTACGACGACTGGCCGGTCGGGTGCGTGAGCTGGTCGCGTCCAGTCTGAAGACGCAGATCAAGGACCCTCGACTCGGCATGATCACGGTGACCGACGCCCGGATCACGAACGACCTGCGCGAGGCGACCGTCTACTACACGGTCTTCGGCGACGCGGTCGAGCAGTCGGCGTCCGCCGCCGCGCTGGAGAGCGCCAAGGGCGTGCTGCGCAGCACGGTCGGCAAGCGGCTCGGGCTGCGGCACTCGCCGAGCCTGACGTTCGTCGCCGACCAGGTGCAGGAGCACGTGGCCAACATCGACGACCTGCTCGCCGCCGCGAACGCCGCCGACGCGGAGGTGCACCGGCTGGCCGCCGGGGCGCAGTACGCGGGGGACACCAACCCGTACAAGGCCGAAGAAGAGTCGTGACGACCCCCACGGTGCGTCGAGCCGCCGGGCCCCTGGGTCCGGCGGACACCGGTCCCTCGGAGTCCGAGTGGGCCCGGGCCCTCGACGCGCTGGCCAGGGCCGAGCGTCCCCTCCTGATCTGTCACGTCAACCCCGACGGTGACGCGCTGGGCAGCATGCTCGCCGTCGCGCTGGGGCTCGCCCGGCTCGGCCGGCCCTGCCAGGCGTCGTTCCCCGGGCCGTTCACCCTGCCGCCGCTGTTCGACGGCATGCCCGGCCGCGAGCTGCTCACCCCGGCCCCCGATGTCGACCCGTCCCCGGACCTGGTCGTCACGTTCGACGCCGGCAACGCCGAGCGCCTCGGCGAGCTGGCCGCCCGGTTCTTCCCCGTCGCCGACGACGTCGTCGTCCTCGACCACCACGCCTCCAACACCTTCTTCGGTACGGTGCACCTCGTCGACGCCGGGGCCGCGGCCACAGCGGTGCTCGCCGACGAGTTGCTGCGCCGGCTCGGGGTGCCGCTCGACGCGGAGATCGCCGAGTGCCTGTATGTCGGGGTGGCAACGGACACCGGCTCGTTCAAGTACCAGGCGACGACGCCCGAGGTGCACGGCCTGGCCGCGCGGTTGCTCGACACCGGCATCCGGCCCGACGTGATCTCCCGGCGACTGTTCGACACCCGGCCCTTCGGGGCGCTCGGGCTGTTCGGTGCGGCCCTCGGCCGGGCCCGGCTGGACCCGACGGTGCCGGGCGGCCTGGTCTGGACGTACGCGACGCAGGCTGATCTGGCCGAGCATGGCCAGGCGTACGACGCGCTGGAGAGCCTGATCGACATCGTGCGCACCGCGGGCGAGGCCGACGTGGCGTGCGTGCTCAAGGAGCTGGCCACCGGCGAGTGGGCCGTGTCGCTGCGCAGCAAGGGCGACGTCGACGTGGCCCGGGTGTCGGTGGCGCTGGGCGGCGGCGGGCACCGCTACGCCGCGGGTTTCACGGGCACCGGCACGGCCGAATCCGTGTTCGCGCAGGTCCGCGCGCAGCTCTAGCGTTTCCCCGATCGTCGCGCCGTGCCCCCCGGGCCGGCGCGCTTGTGTCTGGGTCGAGCCTCTCGGCCCGCTGGATCCAGGGTCGGTGACGCGGCGTGATCCGATGGTGGTTCGGCTCTTGATCTTCCCGGTCTATGGGAAAGCCGTGCAATCCTTGGGATTGAACGATAGTTTGGGCAGCATGCGCCGAGTAGTACTCATTCTTAGCCGCCGAGGCGGGGCCTGAATTCGTAGGGCCGGCCCCCCGCCCGGGGTTTTCGCGCTGGCCCGATCGGTCGATCAGGTAAGGATGAGAACGATGACTCGTAAGCACACTCCCCGCCCGCAGGACACCGAAGCCCGCGAGGCCGCCCGCCAGGCGCTGCAGACCTCCATGGACGTCCGTCAGTAGACGTGGACCCGGGTCGGCCGCCGTGGTCGGCCCGCCCACCCGGCACGCCCCGACCGCCCGGAACGTGGCTGTGGCCCAGCCCACAACGTTTCCCTGCAACCTGCGGGCGCGTCGGGGCGGCACGTGCACGGGACGACGAGTGGATACAATTCACGAGATCCGCTCGCTGGCGACCTGTCGTAGGTGTGCTCGGCGGTTATCCAGATCGTCGACACGATAGGGCCGAGACGCTCCGTGAGTACCATTTCGCCGTCCCGCACGGCGCGCCCCCGTGCGCTGTGGGTGCTGTCGTTCCTCGCCTTCTTCCTGGTGTTCGGCGCCTGGTCCGTGGCGGCACCCTACGACGGCACGCCGGACGAGATGCAGCACATGATCCGGGCGGCCGGCGTCGCCGGTGGTCAGATCGCGCCCGAACCCGTCCGGGTGAAGGGCCAGAGCGGCACGATCCAGAACGTCCCCGCCGGCCTGAACGCCTCCGGCATCTGCTGGACCTCCAAGCCCCTCAAGTCGGCGGAGTGCGCCCCGCAGCCCAGCTCCGGCCCCCTGGTCGACACGCCCACCCTGGCCGGCCGCTACCACCCGTTGTACTACGCGGCGGTCGGCTGGCCGCTGCGGATCTGGGACGGGTGGGCCGGCATCCTCGTCGCCCGGTTGATGAGCGCCGCGCTGTCCGCGGCCCTGCTCTCCTGGGCCTTCATGATCCTGACCCGGTGGTCGCGCTTCGGCCTGATGCTCGGCGGCCTGGTGGCCGTCAGCACGCCGATGCTGGCCCAGATCGCCGGTGCGGTGAACCCCAACGGCCTGGAGATCTCCGCCGGGATCGCCCTGGCCGCGGCGGGCATCCCGCTGCTGATGGGCCCCCGGCGCGGCGACACCCGCCAGCTGTACTGGCTGGTGGGGATCAGCATCGTCCTCCTGGCCAGCCTGCGGTCGATGGGTCCGCTGTTCCTCGGCACGGGCCTGCTCGCCATGCTGCTCCCGGTGACCAGACGGCGCGCCAAGGAACTTCTGGCGAACCACGGGCGTCCGATCCGGGTCCTGAGCGTGATCACCGTCGTCTCGGTCGCGCTCGCCGCCGCGTGGATCGTGCTGATGAACACCGGCGACCTGACGTCACCCCCGCCGAAGGAACACCTCAGCGGCGGCCAGGCCGTGATCAAGGTGTTCGCCCAGTGGGGCCAGCTCCTCCAGGAGATGGTCGGCTACGGCGGCTGGCTGGACACGGCGATCCCGCCGCCGTTCTACTGGATCTGGCTCACGATCGCCGCGAGCCTGGTGGTCTTCGCCCTCGTGGTCGGGACCCGGGCCGACCGGTGGCGGATCCTCGTGATCGCCATCGGCGGGGCCCTGATCCCGACGATCCTGCAGGCGATCAACATCAACATCGTCGGGTACATCACGCAGGGCCGCTACATGCTCCCGGCGATCGTGTTCCTTCCCCTGCTCGGCGCGTTCATCGTCGAGCAGCGGCTCCTGACCGCCCGTCAGTCGCACTCGTTCACGAAGCTGTGCGTGGTGGCGATGTTGCCGATCCACCTCGTGCTGCTGTGGTACACGATGGTGCGCTGGCAGCGCGGTATCCCCCGGACGCCCACCCTGCACGCGCTCGACCCGTTCTGGGGGCCCTGGCACCCCGTGCTCGGGTCGTTGACCCCGCTCCTGGCGATGTCCGCCGGCCTGCTGCTGCTCGGTGGGCTCGTCCTGTGGGCGTCGGCCCGGACCGTGGCCCGGCCAGCCCCCGCGGACGCCACCGAGGTCATCGACGTCGCCGACGTCCCCGCTGATCTGACGGCCCCGGAGAAGCCCGCGGACCCGATCGTGTCCGCCCCGGAATCGCCCCGGTTCGGCGAGCTGCAGAACGTCCGCTCCGCCTGATTGATCACCCGTACGGGGGACAACACACGGTCCCGATCCGGGACATAATCAACTCGCTTGATCACCGGTTCGCCGGTACACCCCTTCAGTGAGAGGACCCCCGTGCAGGACAACAAAGAGGCCACCACCGTCGAACGCCGTCGGCTGCTTCGCGGAGGCGCAGCCGCACTCGCTGGCGTGGCCGGAGCCGGAGTCGCCCTGACTGCCGGTTCGCCCGCCGAGGCCGCCACCGGCCAGGCCGTGGTCGCCGGCCAGGAGAACACCGCCGACGTGGTCACCACCCTCACCGCTTCCACCTCGGCCGGCGCGCTGAAGCTCGCCAACTCGGCCGGCGCGCCGCTCGTGCTGGCGCCCAGCGGGGTGCCGGTTCCGAACGGTTCGCCGCTCGGCGCCCTCGGCTCGACCGAGAACGGCTTCCTGCTCCAGAGCGTGCCGA